>NZ_CP108356.1:5963383-7209267 GCF_036237315.1 Streptomyces sp. NBC_01351
AATCCCGGCTTGAAACGGGCCGGTGATCGTGCATGGTCACGATCTGATCACTGCCGCAACCGTCTGAGGGATTCTCAGAAAGGGCCGTGACCAGGCGGGTCGGCGACGGGCCTGCCGGTATCGCGGATTCCGTTCCCGCAGTTGAGGGGAATGTCGATTCCAAAACGGACAAATATCGAAATGTCGAGGGAGCGAAATCCCCTGTGAGCGCCCCGCGTCGACAGGCGTGCTGTGATGCATGTCACTCACTGGGCCTGGAACTTCCTGGCGGTGTGTCCCGTGAAGAAGGGGGAAGAAGCCGAGCTGGATTCGCGACCGGCTCGGCGATGGCCGCCGGCCCGGCCTGAGTTGCGGAGACCGATTGCGAAATCCGCGGTCACGTATTCCTGTGCCCGGTGGAGGGGACGCCGCGTGAGACGTTTGAACGTCGCCGTCGAGGCGGTGTTCCGCTACCGGCGGCGGCGGCCGGAGCCGTGGTGCTGGGAGGCCGTCGTCACGGCCGCCTGCGACAGAGAGGCGAACCGGGACGTCGACGCCGCGATGACCCAGGCCGGCCGGGCCGTCGCCGCGCATGCCGATCGGATCGCCGAGTCCCTCGACAAGCGTCTCAGGCTCATCGTCCGCGCCTCCGGTCACTCCATCGAGGTGCACGCCCTCGCCCTCGCCGGGATGGGCGACGTCCGGGCCCTGCCCGCCCTGCGGCGCCTCGCGAAGGACAGCCGGCTCCCGTCCGATCGCCCCGGGGACCCCACCCTCGCCCTCGACGTGTGCGGCTCGGCCGTGGCGTCCGGGAGCGGCAGCCATGGCCTGCCCTTCCTCGCCGACCTCGGCCCCCTGGCCGCAGCGCACACGGACACCGTGCGCGGCCTGATGGAGTCGCCCGGCGCCTGGACCAGGGTCGCCGCAGCGCACGCGTACCGGCGGATCACCGGAGACTCGGATCCGGCCGTGCCGGTGCTGCCGGCGGCCGTGGACCCGGCCTGGACGGGACAGCCGGCCATGCCGGTGCAAGAGGCCGTCCGAACCGGAGCCGGTGCTGCCCGTGCCTGCTGTCAGGCGCGGACTGCTGCGGAGGTGGCGAGGGCTGCGGCAAGGGGCGGCAGGGCCCCGTTGACCCGCGTCGTCAGGTGCGGGTGCGGAAGCGGTTCGCCAGCAGCGCCGCCGCCGGGTGCGGACCCGCGTGCTCGGGGTGGCGCGGCAGCCGGTGCGGGAGCGAGCCGAACCAGGCCCGCGAGACGAGGTAACCGAAGGCCAGGCAGAGCAGGCCGCCCACCGCGTCGAGCCAGAAGTGGTTGGCGGTGGCCACGATGACGACGAGCGTCGCCGCCGGGTAGAGCAGGCCCAGGATCCGGGCCCACGGGGCGGAGGCGACCGCGAAGATCGTCAGCCCGCACCAGAGCGACCACCCTATGTGCATGGACGGCATCGCCGCGTACTGGTTCGACATGTGCTTGAGGTTGCCGGAGGCCATGGAGCCCCAGGTGTGGTGCACCAGCACGGTGTCGATGAAGTCCTGCCCGTTCATCAGCCGGGGCGGCGCGAGCGGGTAGAAGTAGTAGCCGACGAGGGCCACGCCCGTGGTGGCGAAGAGGACCAGGCGCGTGGCCGCGTAACGCCCGGGATGGAAGCGGTAGATCCACACCAGCACGCCGATGGTCACGATGAAGTGGAGCGTGGCGTAGTAGTAGTTCATGCCCACGATCAGCCACGTCACCGAATCGACGGCGTGGTTGACGGACTTCTCCACGGCGATCCCGAGATCGTGCTCGATGCGCCAGATCCAGTCGGCGTTCGCGAGGGCGGCCGCCTTCTGTTCGGGCACCGCGTTGCGGATCAGCGAGTACGTCCAGTAGCTGACCGCGATGAGGAGGACCTCGAACCAGATCCGCGGCCGGCGCGGTGAGCGCAGCCTGGCGATCAGGGTGCGGTCGGACCCCGGGCGGGTCTCTTCCTCGGTCACGATGGGTGACGAGACGTCCGTCCGGGTTTCCAGTGTCTTCACGCTCGATTCACCCATGGGGAGAGAGTCTGCCAGATACGTACTCGCCTTCGATCATCCCTCGGGACGGTCTTGGGCGCAGTCTCTCCGTCCTAGGGACGACTCCGGCCCCGACCCTGCCCGGGGCCGGAGGCGGTGGAGCCCCGTACGACCAGTTCCGGCAGGAAGACGAACTCGCTGTGCGGGGCCGGCGTCCCGCCGATCTCCTCCAGCAGCGTCCGGACCGCGGCCTGGCCCATGGCCTGCACGGGCTGCCGGATGGTGGTCAGCGGCGGATCGGTGAACGCTATGAGCGGGGAGTCGTCGAAGCCGACCACCGAGACGTCCTGCGGGACGCGCAGGCCCTGCTGGCGGGCGGCCCGGATCGCGCCGAGCGCCATCATGTCGCTCGCGCACACCACCGCCGTGCAGCCCCGGGAGATCAGCGCGGAGGCCGCGGCCTGGCCGCCCTCCAGCGTGTACAGGGAGTGCTGGATGAGCTCCTCGACCTCGGCCTCGTCGAGCCCGAGCCGCTCCTTCATCCCGAGCCGGAAGCCCTCGATCTTGCGGAGCACCGGCACGAACCGCTTCGGCCCGACCGCCAGCCCGATCCGGGTGTGGCCGAGCGCGGTGAGGTGGGTGACGGCGAGCTGCATCGCGGCCCGGTCGTCGGGGGAGACGAAGGGGGCCTGGACCTTGTCGGAGAAGCCGTTGATGAGGACGTACGGGACGCCCTGCCCGCGGAGTTGGTCGTAGCGGCCCATGTCGGCGGTGGTGTCGGCGTGCAGACCGGAGACGAAGATGATCCCGGAGACCCCGCGGTCGACCAGCATCTCGGTCAGCTCGTCCTCGGTGGACCCGCCGGGGGTCTGCGTGGCCAGCACGGGGGTGTACCCCTGCCGGGTCAGGGCCTGGCCGATGACCTGGGCGAGCGCCGGAAAGATGGGGTTGTCCAGCTCGGGGGTTATCAGCCCGACGAGCCCCGCGCTGCGCTGGCGCAGCTTCACGGGCCGCTCGTAGCCGAGCACGTCGAGCGCGGCCAGCACGGACTCACGGGTGCCTGCGGCCACACCGGGCTTGCCGTTGAGCACGCGGCTGACTGTGGCTTCGCTGACCCCCGCCTGGGCTGCGATGTCGGCTAGCCGTGCGGTCACGGGATTGGACTGTACCGGTCGCACGTTTAAATTGCCCACCACGTGCACGAATCCGCCGGAAGCCGGACGGTGCGCCCGTCCGTCTCCACCGGGGCGCTGGAGAGTACGGGACGGCCGGGTGCGGGGAGTCCGACGGGGGTCGGCCGGGTGTTGAGGGTGCAGGCGAAGCCGGGGCGGGTGAAGAGGAGTACGTCCTCGGGCGCGGACTGCCAGGTCAGCGGGCCCGCCTCCGGTGCGCCCAGGCCCGGCATGGCGCGGCGCAGTTCCAGGGCCGCGCGGTAGAGCTCCAGGGTGGAGTGCGGGTCGCCGGTCTGGGCGGCCACGCTGAGCTCGCCCCACCCGGCGGGCTGCGGCAGCCAGGTCCCGCCCGGCCCGAAACCGTACGGCGGCTCGGCGCCGGCCCAGGGCAGCGGCACCCGGCAGCCGTCGCGCAGACCCTCCTGGCCGGCGGTGCGGAGGAAGGCCGGGTCCTGGCGGGCTTCGTCCGGGAGGTCGGTGACCTCGGGGAGGCCGAGCTCCTCGCCCTGGTAGACGTACGCCGATCCGGGCAGGGCCAGCATCAGCAGGGCGGCGGCACGGGCGCGGTCCAGGCTGCCGAAGCGGGTGCGGTGGCGGACCACGTCGTGGTTGGACAGCACCCAGGTGGTCGGGGCGCCGACGGAGGCGGTGGCGGCCAGGGACCCGTCGATGACGGTGCGCATCGCGGCCGGGTCCCACGGGCAGTTCAGGAAGCGGAAGTTGAAGGCCTGGTGCAGCTCGTCCGGGCGGACGTACAGGGCGAGCCGCTCGGAGGTCGGGGCCCAGGCCTCGGCGACCCCGATGCGCGTCCCCTCGTAGGAGTCGAGGAGGCGGCGCCAGGAGCGGTGGATCTCGTGGACCCCGTCCTGGTCGAAGAAGGGGAGCGGCTCGGTGCCGATGAGGGTGGCCTGGGCGCCGCGGCCGATGTCGGGCAGGCCGGGGGCCTTGACCATGCCGTGGGCGACGTCGACGCGGAAGCCGTCGATGCCGAGGTCGAGCCAGAAGCGCAGGACGGAGGCGAACTCCTCCGCGACCTCGGGGTTCTCCCAGTTCAGGTCGGGCTGCTCGGGGGCGAAGAGATGCAGGTACCAGTCGCCGTCCGGGGTGCGGGTCCAGGCGGGGCCGCCGAAGACGGACTCCCAGTCGTTGGGCGGGAGCTCGCCGCCGGCGCCCCGGCCCGGGTGGAAGTGGTAGCGGGCCCGTGCGGCCGGATCGCGCAGGGCCTCCCGGAACCAGGGATGCTCGGCGGAGGTGTGGTTCGGGACGACGTCCACGATGACCCGCAGCCCGAGCGCGTGCGCGGCCGCGACGAGCGCGTCGGCGTCGGAGAGGTCCCCGAAGAGGGGGTCGACGGCCCGGTAGTCGGCGACGTCGTAGCCGCCGTCCGCCTGCGGGGAGACGTAGAAGGGGGTCAGCCACACCGCGTCGACCCCGAGGCGGGCCAGGTGCGGGAGGTGCTCGCGCACCCCGCGCAGGTCCCCGACGCCGTCGCCGTCGCTGTCGGCGAAGGACCGTACGTAGACCTGATAGATGACGGCATCGCGCCACCAGCCGCCGCTCGCGGTCACGCTGCCGGAAGACGCGTTGCTGGAAGCGCTTGCAAGCCGGGAGGCGGTCAGCTCATGGGTCATATCGGGGTCAACGCGTGTACACGCCCCCTGGTTGCGGGCCCGGGCAGTCGAAGGTGACTCGAACTAACAGCAAGCTGCGGCAACCGTACGGACACACGGATGTAACGATCAGCTCGTCTTGCAGAAAATTGCCGCAAGGTCTTTCGGTCGGCTTGCAGGCTTGTTACGTTCCCTGCAACTCGGGACCGCGAGGGCGCGGCCGGGATCATCGAAGGAGTTCATATGCGGCGTGGCATAGCGGCCACCGCGCTGGTCGCGACCCTGGCACTCGCGGCGACGGCTTGCGGCGGTGACACCAAGGGCGACGGTGGAGAGACCAAGTCCGGCGGCGAGCTTTCCGGCACGGTCACGTGGTGGGACACCTCGAACGACGCCGAGAAGGCCAGCTTCCAGAAGATCGCCGAGGCGTTCACCGCGAAGCACCCGAAGGTCACCGTCAAGTACGTCAACGTGCCGTACGGCGACGCGCAGAACAAGGTCAAGAACGCCTTCAGCAGCGGCTCCGACGCCCCCGACGTGATCCGCGCCGACGTCGGCTGGGTCGCCGACTTCGCCTCGCTCGGCTACCTCGACGAGGTCCCGGCCGAGACGGCCAAGAAGGTCGACGCGGAGTTCCTCAAGCAGGCCGCGGCCAGCGGCAAGTTCGAGGGCAAGACCTACGCGGTGCCGCAGGTCATCGACACCCTCGGCCTCTTCTACAACAAGAAGATGCTCGCCGACGCCGGTGTCCAGCCCCCCACCACCCTGGAGGAGCTGAAGACCGCCGCCGCCGCGATCAAGAGCAAGACCGGCAAGGCCGGCCTCTACCTCCGCGGCGACGACTCCTACTGGTTCCTCCCGCTGATCTACGGCGAGGGCGGCGACCTGGTCGACGCGAAGAACAAGACCGTCACGGTCGACAACGCGGCGGGCGTCAAGGCCTTCAAGACCGCGCGCGACCTGGTCAGCTCGGGGGCGGCGCTCACCAATGCCACCGACGGCTGGGTGAACATGCAGACCGCCTTCAAGACCGGGGAGGTGGCGATGATGATCAACGGCCCGTGGGCCGTCGCCGACACCTACGCGGGCGACCAGTTCAAGGACAAGGCCAACCTCGGCGTCGCCGCCGTCCCGGCCGGCTCGGTCAAGGCCGGCGCCCCGCAGGGCGGCCACGACCTGGCCGTCTTCGCCGGGTCGAAGAACCGCGACGCCGCGCACGCCTTCGTCGAGTACATGACCTCGCAGGAGGTGCAGGTGCAGTCGGCCAAGGACCTCAGCGTGCTCCCGACCCGCACCGCCGCCTACGAGCAGCCCGACGTCAAGGGCAACGAGATGGTGCAGTTCTTCAAGCCGGCCGTGGACAAGGCCGTCGAGCGCGCCTGGATCCCGGAGAACGGCTCCCTCTTCGAGCCGCTGAAGGTCGAATACACCAAGGCGATCACCGGGGCTTCGAGCCCGGAGGACGCGGCCAAGGCGGCCGGAGTCGAGTTCCGCAAGATCCTCAAGGGTTGGAAGTAGTAGATACAGATGGCTGCTCACACCAGCCAGTCGGTGGCGAAGGCCGCGGGCGACGGAGTCGGGAACACCGACGTCGCCCGCGGCCGGAGCCGCAGGACTGACAGCAGGAACGACAGCAGGAACACGGGCGGACCGGGGCGCGGCGGGTTCAAGCGCGCCCTCGCCACCCACTGGTACGCCTGGGCCATGATCGCCCCGGTGGTGCTCGTCCTCGGCGTGATCATCGGATGGCCGCTGGTCCGGGGCATCTACCTGTCGCTGACCGACGCCAACGAGCGCAACGTCTCCCGCACCATCGGCGTCCGCCACATCGAGGCCACGTACGAGTTCGTCGGACTCGACAACTACGCGGCCGTGCTCAGCGACCCGGTGTTCCTGCAGCGACTGGTGTGGACGGTCCTGTGGACCGTCGGCTGCGTGTCGATCACCTTCACGCTCGGCCTGGTGCTGGCCAACATGCTCAACCGGGACTTCCGCGGCCGCGCCGCCTACCGGATGGCGCTGATCCTGCCCTGGGCCGTGCCCGGCTTCGTCTCCGTCTTCGCCTGGCGGTTCCTCTTCAACCGCGACAACGGCATCCTCAACAAGATCCTCGACGGCGGCGGCATCGCCGCGATCCCGTGGCTCGACGACCCGACCTGGGCCAAGTTCTCGGTCATCGCCGTCAACGTCTGGCTCGGCGTCCCCTTCATGATGGTCGCCCTGCTCGGCGGACTGCAGTCCATCCCCGGCGAGCTCTACGAGGCCGCCGAGATGGACGGCGCCACCCCCTGGCAGCGCTTCCGCCACATCACCCTGCCCGGGCTGCGCGCGGTGAGCATGACGGTGATCCTGCTCTCCACCATCTGGACCTTCAACATGTTCCCGGTGATCTTCCTGCTCACCCGGGGCGGCCCGGGCGACTCCACGGAGATCCTCGTGACCCAGGCCTTCCGCGAGGCCTTCGTCAGCAGTCCGCGCGACTTCGCCGGATCCGCGACCTGGGGCGTGCTGATCCTCCTGCTGCTCATGATCTTCGCGCTGGTCTACCGGCGCTCGCTGCGCAAGCAGGGAGAGGTGTGGTGACCGTGACCAACGTTCGTACGCGCGGGAGCCGCTCCCCGCTCGCCTCCGTCGGCCTGCACGCCACCCTCGTCGTCGCCGCCGTCATCGCCGTCTTCCCGGTGCTGTGGATCCTGCTGACCTCGCTCAAGCCGGCCGAAGACGCCATCACCACGGACTTCGTCAAGGAACCCACGCTCTCCAACTACCAGTACCTGCTGGAGTCGAGCCACTTCCTCAGCTGGTTCGCGAACTCCGTCCTGGTCGCCGGCGTCACCACCGTCCTCGGTGTGTTCATCGCCGCCACCACCGGATACGCGGTCAGCCGCTTCAAGTTCCCCGGCATGAGGCCCCTGATGTGGACCCTGCTCATCACGCAGATGTTCCCGATGGCGATCCTCATCGTCCCGCTCTACAACCTGATGGGCGACCTCGGGCTGCTCAACCAGCCCCTCGGCCTGATCATCACGTACCTCACCATCGCCGTGCCGTTCTGCGCCTGGATGATGAAGGGCTTCTTCGACACCATCCCGGTGGAGATCGACGAATCCGGCCGCGTCGACGGGCTCAACCCCTTCGGCACCTTCTGGCGGCTCATCCTGCCGCTCGCCAAGCCCGGCCTCGCCGTCACCGGCTTCTACTCCTTCATCACCGCCTGGGGCGAGGTCGCGTACGCCTCCGCCTTCATGGTCGGGGAGGAGAACCTCACCCTGGCCGGCGGACTGCAGACCTTCGTCACGCAGTACACCTCCAACTGGGGCGCCATGAGCGCGGCGTCCGTGCTCATCGCGATCCCCGCAGCGATCTTCTTCGTCTTCGCCCAGCGTCATCTCGTCGCCGGAATGACGGCAGGCGCCACCAAGGGCTGACCACCCTGCCCGCCGTCCCCTTCCCTCCGCGGCCCGATCTCCACAAGGACACCATGACCCAGCACCTCGCCGACGCACTTCCCACCTCCACCGGCACCCAGCCCGGCTGGTGGAGAGAAGCGGTGATCTACCAGGTCTATCCGCGCAGCTTCGCCGACTCCAACGGGGACGGCATGGGGGACCTCGAAGGCATCCGCAGCCGACTGCCCTACCTCAAGGAGCTCGGCGTCGACGCCGTCTGGCTGAGCCCCTTCTACGCCTCCCCGCAGGCGGACGCGGGCTACGACGTCGCCGACTACCGGGCCATCGACCCGATGTTCGGCACCCTCCACGACGCCGACGCCGTGATCCGCGAGGCCCACGAGCTGGGCCTGCGCATCATCGTGGACCTCGTCCCCAACCACTGCTCCGACCAGCACGAATGGTTCAAGCAGGCACTGCGGGAGGGCCCCGGAACCCCGCTGCGCGAGCGCTTCCACTTCCGCGCGGGGCGGGGAGCGGACGGCTCGGAGCCCCCGAACGACTGGGAGTCCATCTTCGGCGGCCCCGCCTGGACCCGGGTCGCCGACGGTGAGTGGTACCTGCACCTCTTCGCCCCCGAGCAGCCCGACTTCAACTGGGAACACCCCGCAGTCCAGGACGAGTTCCGCTCCGTGCTCCGCTTCTGGCTGGACCTGGGCGTGGACGGCTTCCGGATCGACGTCGCCCACGGCCTGGTCAAGGCCCCCGGCCTGCCCGACCTCGGCCGCGACGAACAGCTCAAGCTGCTCGGCAACCAGGTGCTGCCCTTCTTCGACCAGGACGGCGTCCACGAGATCTACCGCTCCTGGCGCCTCGTCCTCGACGAGTACGCGGGCGACCGCATCGGCGTCGCCGAGGCATGGACGCCCAGCGCGGAACGCACCGCGATGTACCTGCGCCCCGACGAGCTGCACCAGGCCTTCAACTTCCACTACCTGAACACCGGTTGGGACGCCGAAGCGCTGCGCGCCTCCATCGACGACTCGCTCGACGCGATGCGGCCGGTCGGCGCCCCGACCACGTGGGTGCTGTCCAACCACGACGTGGTCCGGCACCGCACCCGCTTCGGCAGCCTGGCGCGCGCCCGTGCCGCCGCCCTGCTGATGCTGGCCCTGCCCGGATCGGCGTACGTCTACCAGGGCGAGGAGCTCGGCCTCCCCGAGGTCACCGACCTCCCGGACGAGGTGCGCCAGGACCCCTCCTTCTTCAAGGCCAACGGCCAGGACGGCCTGCGCGACGGCTGCCGCGTACCGCTGCCGTGGTCGGGGGAGGAAGCCCCGTACGGCTTCGGGACCGGGGGCAGCTGGCTGCCGCAGCCGGCCGACTGGGCCGGGCTGAGCGTGGAGGCGCAGACCGGGGACCCGGCCTCCACCCTGGAGCTGTACCGCGCGGCGCTGCGCCTGCGCCGGGAGCGGCCGGAGCTGGGCGCGGGCGACGGCGTGGAGTGGCTGGATGCCCCCGAGGGCGTACTGGCCTTCCGCCGGGGCGACTTCGTGTGCACGGCCAATACGACGGGGGCTGACGTGCGGATGCCGGCGCCGGGCGGCCGGGTGCTGCTGTCCAGCACGGACATCGCCGACATCGCCGACGTGGATTCCGGCGTCCTCCCGGCCGACAGCACGGTGTGGTGGGAGGTGTGACCTCCCCGTCGGGCTCCCCACTACGGCTGACGGACATCGCCTCGCAGGCCCAGGTCAGCGAGGCGACCGTCAGCCGGGTGCTCAACGGCAAGCCGGGCGTCGCGGCCGGCACCCGGCACAAGGTGCTGGCCGCGCTCGACCTGCTGGGCTACGAGCGTCCCGTACGGCTGAAACGGCGCAGCAACGGGCTGGTCGGGCTGCTGATCCCGGAGCTGACGAATCCCATCTTCCCGGCGTTCGCGCAGGTCATCGAGCAGGCGCTGGCCGGGCACGGGTACACCCCGGTGCTGTGCACGCAGACCCCGGGCGGGGCCACCGAGGACGAGCTGGTCGAGCAGCTGGAGGAGCGCGGGGTCACGGGCATCGTGTTCCTGTCGGGCCTCCACGCGGACTCGACCGCCGACCCGTCGCGCTACCAGGGGCTGGCCGCCCGCGGGGTCCCGTTCGTCCTGATCAACGGCTTCAACGAGGCCGTCAACGCCCCCTTCATCTCCCCGGACGACCGGGCGGCGGCCGATATGGCGGTGCGGCACCTGGAGGACCTGGGCCACCGCCGGATCGGCCTCGCGATAGGGCCCACCCGCTACGTGCCGTCGGCGCGCAAGGAGGCCGGCTTCCTCGCCGCACTGCCCGGGGCCGAGGCCGACGGGCTGATCCAGCGCACCCTGTTCACGGTGGAAGGCGGCCACGCGGCGGGCATGGCCCTGCTGGAGCGGGGCTGCACGGGCATCGTGTGCGGCAGCGACCCGATGGCCCTCGGCGTCATCCGCGCGGCCCGCGAACGGGGGCTGCGGGTCCCGGAGGACGTCTCGGTGGTCGGCTTCGACGACTCCCCGCTGATCGCCTTCACGGACCCCCCACTGACGACCGTCCGCCAGCCGGTCCGCGCCATGGCCACGGCCGCGGTGGGCGCGCTGCTGGAGGCGGTGTCGGGCACGCCGGTGCAGCGCACGGAGTACATCTTCCAGCCGGAGCTGGTCGTGCGGGGGTCTACGGCCATGGCGCCTTAGGGGGCGGGGCGTCTACGGGTTCACGCGCGTGCGGGGCCTCCACCCCCCAAGCCCCCCGCCCCTGGCCGGTGTTTGCCCACCCGCCCCCTCCGCGTCGGGGAGCGAGTGGGCCGTGCTGTGCGGCGGGGGCTTCGGGTTGGCGGGGTCCCAGCGGGGCGGAATCAGGGATGTCTTGGGGGTTTCCCGTCAGTCTCATCGTCCTTCCGTGTCGTGACGGCCTGTCAAGGGCGCTCCTCCTTCGTCGTCGCGTCGCTGCGCGATGGCCTTCGGCCACCCTTGACAGACCGCCCCGCCACGGAAAAACGAAGACTGCCGGGAAACCCCCAAAAGAACGGGCCGGGACAGAGATCCCAGGGGCGGCCATGTCACGGATGTCCGACCCCGCTTGCAGGGAGGCGGGCCCTGCCCGAACCCTCCCAGGCCGCCCTCCGGGCCGGGGAGGCGGCCGGCCTCCGCCAAACTCGACCACAAGCCCCTCGGGGGAGGCTGGGCGCGTCAGATCGCTACGCGCTTCTCACGTCTCGGCGTCTGCGGCCCGTCTGAGGCTGCTATTCGGCTGACTGAACGTCGTCGACGGCGATGGACGTCACCCGCTCTACCAGGACACCGACGACTGACACCGAGCCAGCAGGCGGTGCGAGGATGGCGGTGTGTTCCGGGAGACGACCGGCGCGAGGGCGCGGGCAGGTTTCCAGCGGTCGGAGGCGGCATGGCCAAGGAATTCCAGGTGACTTACGACTGCGCCGATCCGGGCGCGCAGGCGGAGTTCTGGGCTCGCTGGGATACGAATTCTGCCTGGATTGAGGGCAGGGTGGCGGCTTGGAGAAGGCCCCCGCACGAGCGTGACCCGTCAGGTGAGCGTGTCGAGATCGGCGAGGAGGCGGGAAACGGCGAGTCCGGTGGTGAGGTACTCCTCGAAGAGCCGGTTGTTGAGGGCCGAGGGGGACCGCCTCTGCCGGATGGTCTCGATGGCTGTCGTCGTTTCCCAGCCCATCTCGATGAGAGCCTGCGCCACGACCAGGCCGGAGCGGTTGTAGCCGGAGTGACAGCGGACCAGGACCGTACGCCCGTCCCGGACGCCTTGGGCGGCGGTGCGGGCGAGCTCCTGGGCGGTGTGGATCTGCTCGGCCGTGAGCGGGCCGTCGGGAATCTCGGCGACCAGGTGGTCGATGCCCGCGTCGGGTCCGTGGCCGGGGCGGGTGTACAAGCTGATGACCAGGTCGAACTCCCCACTGGCGACCACTGCATGCCTGTAGCCCAGGTCATCGGTCCAGTGGTGACCGCCCATCCACAGCCCTGCCGTGACCTCGTTCCAGGGGGCCTGAGGATCGGGCACCCCGCGATCCTTCTGGCGTGTCTTCAACTCGGTTCCCCTTCGGGTTGGCGAGGTGGGCAGCTCCCACTCCCATGCTCCACGCCTTGTCCGCCGGACGTGTCGCAGACGCCGAGATATGGGGAGCGCGTAGCGATCTGACGCGCCTGTCGGCTCCGGATGTGCTTCTGGCCGCTGTTGCGTGGGGGATCAGCCCAAGACGGCGGTCGGACGCTGAGAAATGAGGAGCGCGTAGCGATCTGATGCGCCTGTCGGGGGCTGGGGTGCTTGTGGTCGCTGTTTGGTGATGGCCGGCCGCCTGCCCGGCCCGGAGACCGAGGTGGGGGCCCGGGCTCGGGCCTGCCCCCTACCGGAGCAGGGTCGGGCATCCCCGACCACCCCGCCCTTTTCCTTTCTCCTCCCGGCCCGTTCTATTGGGGGTTTCCCGGCAGTCTTCGTTTTTCCGTGGCGGGACGGTCTGTCAAGGGTTGAGCGCAGCGAAATCGCGAAGCGACGCGACGAAGGAGCGCCCTTGACAGGGCGGCCCGACGCGGAAGGACGATGAGACTGACGGGAAACCCCCAACCCTCTCTGATTCTGATCAGCTCGGCCCCCGCCACCCCCCGGACCTCGCCTCGCCCTGCCGTCCAGGTGCTTCATGCGGGCAGCGTCTCAGCCGCGAGTGACTTCGGGGAGCGTGGCCGGTCACCTGACTTCGTCGGCGCAACGCGCCCCGTGTCACCGCCGGGTGAGGAACCATGCGGTGCCGTCCGGGCCGGTGAAACTCAGGACGGGGGAGGCGACGGTGCCGCCCGCAACGCGGAGCATGATGTCGCCGGTGCCGGGCAGGCACGGCGTGGTGATCCTGTCCCGGATCAGCCAGACCTGGACCGAGGTCGTCATCTGCGGGTGGTCGAGGTTCCAGTCGGCGTTCTCCGAACATGCCTGCCGGTGCAGGGTGTAGTGGCCCCGGCTCCCCTCTCCGTAGTCCCCGTCGGTCAGCTTGAGGGTGAGGTCGTGCTCGCGAGCGGTCCAGGTTCCGGTGTAGTCCACGTCCTCCATCCCCCCACCCGAGAACAGCGCGACCACCAGCGCGACCGCGGCCACGGTGGCCGCGGCCTTGCCGGCCCGGCGGGCGGGGATCCCGCCGCCATCGGCTGCCGGCTCGGGCCGCTTGAGCAGGAGGCTGACGAAGGCGGCGACCAGAGACGCGTACAGGGAAGTCGCGCACCAGGGGAACCAGCCACCCGTCCCCGCCCACACCAGGGTCACCATGACGGCAAGGAGAGCTGTCGCCGATGCCCCCGCCCACCAGGCCGCATCGGACTTCCGGCGTGCCAGCGCGATCGCGAAGCTCACCACCGCACAGAACCCGGCCACGAGCAACATGCCCAGTACGACAGCGCCGTTGGAGTAGTCGGGCCTCAGGGTCGTGGGCTCGGCGAGTACGAACCCCACCGTCAGCCCCACCGCCTGAGCGCTGAATGCCGACCACAGCGCCATGCCGAGCAGTCTCTGTGATGGTCTGCCCATGTCGCCCCCGGTTGAACAGGTTCAATTATCGGCGTCATGGTACGCCACGCCTCTCATGCGGCTTCCTCGGTGGTCCGAGTCGGCTCCGGTGGGGGAGCCCCGCCAGGACACGTGGAAGAAACAATTCTGCAATTTCTTGCGCAAGGTATTGCAGGGCGGGTGACGGGCACTTACGGTCGCCAGCAATCCCCCCTCTCCGCCAGGAGGCCCCACATGCCCCCCACAGCAGGAACCGCAACAACCGGCAGAGCCTTGCTGGCAGCAACCGTGCTCACGGCCGGCGCCCTCACCGCCGTCGTGCCGCAGGCTCAGGCCGCGCCCCCCGGCGACAGGGACGTCACCGCCGTGCTGTTCGAGTGGCGGTTCGACTCCGTGGCCAAGGCCTGTACCGATTCCCTCGGGCCCGCCGGGTACGGCTACGTGCAGGTCTCGCCTCCGCAGGAGCACATTCAGGGTGCGCAGTGGTGGACCTCGTACCAGCCCGTGAGTTACAAGATCGCCGGGCGGCTCGGTGACCGGACCGCGTTCAAGGTCATGGTCGACACCTGTCACGCCGCCGGGGTGAAGGTCGTCGCCGACTCCGTCATCAATCACATGGCGGCGGGGGACGGGGTCGGAACGGGCGGGTCTTCGTACACGAAGTACAACTACCCCGGGATCTACTCCGGTTCCGACATGGACGACTGTCGGGCGACGATCTCGAACTACCAGGACAAGGCCAACGTGCAGAACTGCGAGCTCGTGCAGCTCGCGGATCTGGACACCGGTGAGGACTACGTCCGGGGCCGGATCGCCGGATACCTGAACGACCTGCTGTCGCTGGGCGTCGACGGCTTCCGGATCGACGCCGCCAAGCACATGCCCGCCGCCGACCTCGCCAACATCAAGTCCCGGCTGACCAATCCGGGGGTGTACTGGAAGCAGGAGGCGATATACGGGGCGGGGGAGGCCGTGTCGCCCGCCGAGTACCTCGGTAGTGGTGACGTGCAGGAGTTCCGGTACGCGCGGGACCTGAAGCGGGTCTTCCAGAACGAGAACCTGGCCTATCTGAAGAACTTCGGCGAGGCATGGGGGCACATGGCGAGCGGGCAGTCCGCCGTCTTCGTCGACAACCACGACACCGAGCGCGGCGGTGACACCCTCAACTACAAGAACGGGTCCGCGTACACCTTGGCGAGCGTCTTCATGCTGGCCTGGCCCTACGGTTCCCCGGACGTGCACTCCGGCTACGAGTTCAGCGAGCACGACGCCGGCCCGCCGAACGGCGGCTCGGTGAGTGCCTGCTACGCCGACGGATGGAAGTGCCAGCACGCCTGGCGGGAGATCTCCTCCATGGTCGGATTCCGCAATGCGGCCCGCGGGCAGGCCGTCACCGGCTGGTGGGACAACGGCGGCGACCAGATCGCCTTCGGGCGCGGCTCCAAGGCGTACGTGGCGATCAACCACGAGGCGAGCGCCCTGACCCGGACCTTCCAGACCTCCCTCGCCGCCGGCGACTACTGCGACGTGCAGAGCGGGCGCACCGTCACCGTGAACGCCGGCGGCCAGTTCACCGCCACGCTCGCCGCCGGGACCGCCGTCGCCCTCCACGTGAACGCCCGTAGCTGCTCCGGCGGTACGACCCCGCCGCCCGCGACCACCTCCGGCGCGTCCTTCGCCGTCAACGCCACCACCGTCCTCGGCCAGAACGTCCACGTCGTCGGCGACCGCGCCGAGCTCGGCGCCTGGAACACCGGTAGCGCGCCGAAGCTCGACCCGGCCGCCTACCCCGTCTGGAAGCTCGACGTCACGCTCCCGGCCGGCACGTCCTTCGCGTACAAGTACATCCGCAAGGACGCCTCCGGCAACGTCACCTGGGAGAGCGGCGCCAACCGCACGGCCACCGTTCCCGCGAGCGGCAAGGTCACGCTGACCGACACCTGGCGCAGCTGAACCGCCCGCCCCACAGACCAGGGCCGCCCGGCACCACCTTCCTCCCCCAGCTACCGCTGGGAGGTGCCCCCAGCCACCGCCGGGCGGCCCTCATTCATGCGAACCGTGAACAAGGAGATTCGCCTTGAGACGCCCTGCCGTAGGCCTTCTCGCCTCCGCCCTGGCCGTGACCCTCCTGCCAGGGCTACCGGCCGCCGCCGCGGGGCCCCCCGCCCCACCCTCGGACGCGAAACTCGCCGCCGAGCCGGCCCGTCACGACCTGACCCGGGAGCAGTTCTACTTCGTCCTCCCGGACCGGTTCGCGAACGGCGACCCGGGCAACGACCGGGGCGGGCTGACCGGAAGCCGGCTGGAGACCGGGCTGGACCCCACGGACAAGGGCTTCTACCAGGGCGGCGACCTCAAGGGGCTCACCGACCGGCTCGACTACATCAAGGGGTTGGGGACGACCGCCATCTGGATGGCGCCGATCTTCAAGAACCAGCCGGTGCAGGGCAAGGGGACGGACGTCTCCGCCGGCTACCACGGCTACTGGATCACCGACTTCACCCAGGTCGACCCGCACTTCGGCACCAACGCCGACCTGGAGCGGCTGATCGAGAAGGCCCACGGGAAGGGGATGAAGGTCTTCTTCGACGTCATCACGAACCACACCGCCGATGTCGTCGACTACCGGGAGGGGTCTTACTCCTACCTGTCGAAGGGGGCGTTCCCGTACCTGACGAAGGACGGCGTGCCGTTCGACGACAAGACTGTATTTGATTCAAAAGCGGCCGCGGGCGGGGGCAAGGGGAAGAAGTTCCCGAAGGTCGACGGGGACTCCTTCCCCCGGAACCCCTTCGTGCCGGAGGCGAAGAAGAACGTCAAGGTGCCCGCGTGGCTCAACGACCCGACGATGTACCACAACCGGGGCGACTCCACCTTCGCCGGCGAGTCCTCCGAGCAGGGCGACTTCTTCGGTCTCGACGACCTGTGGACCGAACGTCCCGAGGTCGTCAGCGGGATGGAGAAGATCTACGAGAAGTGGGTCGAGGACTTCGACATCGACGGCTTCCGGATCGATACCGTCAAGCACGTCAACAGCGAGTTCTGGGGGCAGTGGGCCACCGCGCTCGACAAGTACGCGGCGAAGCGCGGCCGGGACGACTTCTTCATGTTCGGCGAGGTCTACTCCGCCGATACGGCCGTCACCTCCCCGTACGTGACGCGCGGGCGGCTCGACGCCACCCTCGACTTCCCGCTCCAGGACGCGATCCGCGCGTACGCCTCCCAGGGCGCGGGCGCCGGGCGGTTGGCCGCCGTCCTCGGGGACGACTACCGGTACACGACGGACAAGGCCAACGCCTACGAGCAGGTCACCTTCCTCGGCAACCACGACATGGGCCGCTTCGGGACCTTCCTGAAGCAGGACCGGCCGGGGGCGGGGGAGCAGGAGCTGCTCGACCGGTACCGGCTCGCCAACGAGCTGATGTTCTTCTCCCGGGGCAACCCGGTGATCTACTCCGGGGACGAGCAGGGATTCACGGGCGCCGGTGGGGACAAGGACGCGCGGCAGACGCTGTTCGGGTCCCGGGTAGCCGACTACCTGGATGACGATCAGCTCGGAACGGTGCGCACGCACGCGAGCGATGCTTACGATCCGGGGCACCCGCTCTACAAGCAGATCAGTGCTCTCGCGAAGCTGGTCAAGGACCACCCCGCCCTGCGTGACGGTGTCCAGAGCGAGCGGCTCTCCGACGGGTCCGTGTACGCCTTCGCGCGGACGGACGCGCGGAGCCGGACCGAGTACCTCGTCGCCGCCAACAACGGGGCCGAGGCCAGGAGCGTGGAGATCGACGCCCCGGCCGGCGCCGAGTACCGCACCCTGTACGGCGGCGGTGGCGGCGCCACGACGCTGATCCGCGCCTCCGCCGCCGGCAAGCTCGCCGTCACCGTGCCCGCCTTCGGGTCGGTCGTGCTCCAGGGCGCCGCCCCCCTCGCCGCCCCGGCCGCCAAGCCCGCCCTGACCCTCAAGGCCCCGGCCCCCGGCGCCACCGGCACCGTCGAGCTCGGCGCCGACGTGTCCGGCGGCGGCCTGAACCGGGTCGTCTTCGCCGCCCAGACCGGGAACGGCAAGTGGCAGGTCCTCGGGTCCGCCGACCACGCGCCCTACAAGGTCACCCAGTTCGTCGACGCCCCCGCCGGTACCGCCCTGCGCTACAAGGCCGTCGTCGTCGACTCCGCGGGCCGCACCGCGAGCGCGCTCGCCGAGTCCGTCGCCGGTCAGGTCCCGCCCGCCGAGGTGCCCACCGCCACCCAGCGCGACTACGCCGTCGTCCACTACAACCGGCCCGACGGCGACTACACCGACTGGCGGCTCTACGCCTGGGGCGACATCGCCGACGGCGAGGCCACCCCCTGGCCCGCCGGGCACGACTTCACCGGCCGCGACGCCTACGGGGCCTTCGCGTACGTCAAGCTCAAGCCCGGTGCCTCCTCCGTGGGTTACCTCGTCATCGACAAGGACGGCAACAAGGACGTCGCCGCCGACCGCGTCATCGACGTGACGAAGACCGGCGAGATCTGGCTGGAGCAGGGCAAGGAGCCCGCCCGCACCGAGCGGCCCGCCCACCCGCCGCAGGACACCACCAAGGCCGTCCTGCACTACCAGCGGCCCGACGGGGCCTACGACGGCTGGGGGCTGCACGTCTGGACGGGAGCGGCGAACCCGACCGACTGGTCGAAGCCGCTGATGCCCGTACGCACCGACTCCTACGGCGCGGTGTACGAGGTTCCGCTCGGGGCCGGTGCGACCTCCCTGAGCTACATCCTCCACAAGGGCGACGAGAAGGACCTCCCCTCCGACCAGTCCCTCGACCTGAAGGCCACCGGCCACGAGGTCTGGATGCTGGGCGGCAAGGAGAAGTACCTCCTCCCGCAGCCCGCCGGCTCCTCCGCCGCCCTGGACCTCACCAAGGCCCAGGCCGTGTGGATCGACCGCGACACCCTCGCCTGGAACGCCCCCGCCACCGCCGCCTCCGTACAGCTCCTCGCCTCCCGCGAAGGCGCCGTCAAGGCCGCGAACGGCACCCTGCACGAGGGCGGCGCCCAGTGGCTGCGGCTCGGGGCCCGCTCCGAGCTCACCGCCGCCCAGAAGCAGAAGTTCCCGCACCTGGCCTCGTACGCCGCCTTCTCCGTCGACCCCCGCGACCGGGACCGCGTACGCGACGCCCTGCGCGGGCAGCTCGTCGCGAGCGCCCGCGCCGCGAACGGGGCCGTCCTGGCCGCCACCGGCGTGCAGCTCGCCGGGGTGCTGGACGACCTGTACGCCAACACGGCCGCCCTCGGGCCGGTCTTCAAGGACGGCCGCCCGACCCTGTCCGTGTGGGCACCGACCGCCCAGCAGGTCTCCCTCGAACTCGACGGCGGCGGCGACGGCGGGACCAAGACCGTCCCCATGCGCCGCGACGACTCCACCGGCGTCTGGTCGGTGCGCGGCGACCGCGACTGGGCCGGAAAGCGCTACCGCTACGCCGTCACCGTATGGGCCCCCAGCACCGGGCAGGTGGTCCGCAACCTGGTCACCGACCCCTACTCCACCGCGCTCACCGCCGACTCCACCCACAGCCTGGCCGTCGACCTCGCCGACCCCAGGCTGGCGCCCCCCGGCTGGAGGGAGCTGCGCAAGCCCGCCCCCGTCCCCTTCACCTCCGCGCAGATCCAGGAGCTGCACGTCCGCGACTTCTCCGCCTCGGACCGCACCAGCACCCACCCCGGCCAGTACCTGGCCTTCACCGACACCGACTCGGCGGGCATGCGGCACCTGCGCGACCTGGCCGGCGCCGGGACCTCGTACGTGCACCTCCTCCCGGCCTTCGACATCGGCACCATCCCCGAGAAGGCCGCCGACCGCACCGAACCGGCCTGCGACCTCAAGGTGTACGCGCCCGACTCCGACCAGCAGCAGGCCTGCGTGGCCGCCGCGGCCGCGAAGGACGCATACAACTGGGGCTACGACCCGCTGCACTACACCGTCCCCGAGGGCTCCTACGCGAGCGACCCCAACGGCACCGCCCGCACCGTGGAGTTCCGCCGCATGGTCCAGTCCCTCAACGGGGCCGGGCTGCGCACCGTGATGGACGTGGTCTACAACCACACCGTCGCCGCCGGGCAGAGCGACAAGTCCGTACTCGACCGCGTCGTCCCCGGCTACTACCAGCGCCTCCTCGCCGACGGCAGCGTCGCCAACTCCACCTGCTGCGCCAACACCGCCCCCGAGAACGCCATGATGGGCCGCCTCGTCGTGGACTCCGTCGTCACGTGGGCGAAGGAGTACAAGGTCGACGGCTTCCGCTTCGACCTGATGGGCCACCACCCGAAGGCCAACATCCTGGCCGTCCGCAAGGCCCTCGACGAGCTCACCCCCGCCAAGGACGGGGTCGACGGGAAGAAGATCGTCCTCTACGGGGAGGGCTGGAACTTCGGCGAGATCGCCGACGACGCCCGCTTCGTGCAGGCCACGCAGAAGAACATGGCCGGCACCGGCATCGCCACCTTCTCCGACCGGGCGCGCGACGCCGTCCGCGGCGGCGGCCCCTTCGACGAGGACCCGCGCGTCCAGGGCTTCGCCTCGGGCCTGTTCACGGCTCCGAACGCGTCCCCCGCCAACGGCACCCCGGCCGAGCAGAAGGCCCGCCTCCTGCACGCCCAGGACCTGATCAAGGTCGGGCTGTCCGGGAACCTCGCCTCGTACGCCTTCACCGACACCACCGGCCGCCCCGTCAAGGGCTCCGAGGTGGACTACAACGGGGCCCCGGCCGGCTACGCGGCCGCCCCCGGCGACGCCCTCGCCTACGCCGACGCCCACGACAACGAGACCCTGTACGACGCCCTCGCCTACAAGCTGCCCACCGGTACGAGCACCGCCGACCGGGCGCGCATGCAGGTCCTGGCCATGGCGACGGCCGCCCTCTCCCAGGGCCCGGCGCTCTCCCAGGCGGGCACGGACCTGCTCCGCTCCAAGTCCCTGGACCGCAACTCCTACGACAGCGGCGACTGGTTCAACGCCCTCCTCTGGGACTGCCGCGACGGCAACGGCTTCGGCCGCGGCCTGCCCCCGGCCGCCGACAACGCCTCGAAGTGGGTCCACGCGAAGCCGCTCCTGACGGCGCCCGCCCCGGGCTGCCCGGAGATCACCGCCACCTCGGCGGCCTACCGCGATCTGCTGAGGATCCGTACGACGGAACCCGCCTTCGCCCTCACCACGGCGGAGGCCGTCCAGGCCGGGCTGGCCTTCCCGCTCTCCGGAAAGGACGAGACCCCCGGCGTGATCACCATGACCCTGGGGAACCTGGTGGTGGTCTTCAACGCCACGCCCACCGCCCAGCCCCAGCGCGTCCCCGCCCTCGCGGGCACCGCCCACACCCTGCACCCGGTCCAGGCGGCGGGCGCCGACGCCACGGTCAAGCAGTCCGCCTACGACGCGCAGACAGGAGAGTTCACCGTCCCCGCCCGCACGGTCGCCGTCTTCACACGACCGTGAGCCGGTCCAGCCGCTTCTCCAGCAGGATCACCCCGTAGACCCTGCCGTCCTTCCCCACCTTGTTGGGGAGCTCCCCGGCCACCCGGTAGCCCGCGCCCTGGTAGTACGCGAGCAGCCGGGGGTTGGTGGAGACGCAGTCCAGCCGTGCCCGCTCCCGCCCGGTCCCCGCGATCCGCCGCTCGGCGTGTTCGAGCATGCGGCGCCCGGATCCGGCGGGCGCGGCCTCGCGTTCCACCATCAGCCGGTGCACGTATCCCGCCACGGGCGGCTGCACGCCCCAGGCCTCTTCGTCGGACCACCACAGCTCGTACGCCCCGACCACCCGCCCGTCGGCGTCCCCGGCGAGCCACACCTCCCCGTCGCGCATCCGCGCGCGGAAGTGGTCGCCGTCCTTGTCACCGGGCTTCCACTGGTCGATCCCGTTGGCCCGCATCCACTCGGCCGCCTGGTCGTACAGGGCGACCAGCGTGCCGGCGTCCTTCTCCTCCGCCTGCCGGAACAAGATCCCGTCGTCAATGATCACGCGGACATTATTGCCACAAGCAAGATCACCGCGGACCGGGCACCCCGGCCGGAACCAGCGCGGCCAGTCGCCCGACCAGCTCCCCGAACGGCCCGTCGGCAGGCTCGTCGACCAGGATCCGTACGAGGATCCCCGCCATCTCCGCGTCGTACGCGGCGCTCACCGCGGCCAGCGCGGCGAAGTCGTGCACCAGCTGCAGCTCCAGCTCGGCCCGCGGGATCCGGCGGCCGTCCAGCCAGATCAGCGCGGTGGACTCGGCCAGCGACACCCAGGACCGCACCACGAGTTCCAGACGGGCCGGCGGATCCTCCACGCCGATGCCCAGGTGGGTGAGGATCTGCTCGTACGCCGCCTGCCGGACCTCGTCGATCATGGCGTTGGTCCGGCTGCTCCCGGCCGCCGGACCGCCCCGCATCAGCGCCGAGAAGCCCGGCCCGTGCTCGTCGACGAAGGCGAAGAACCGCCCCATGACGCGCAGCAGACGCGCCCCGAGCGGCCCTTCCCGGGGCTCGTCGAACCGCGCCGCCAGCTCGTCGGCCGCCCGGCGCAGCGCGGCCTCGTACAGGCTCAGCTTGCCGGGGAAGTAGTGGTAGACCAGCGGCCGGGATATCCCCGCGGCCGCCGCGATCTCGTCTATGGACACGTCGTCGGGCGAGCGGTGGCTGAACAGCTCCAGGGCAACCCCGATCAGCTGCTGCCGCCGCTCCTCGACACCCATCCTGCGCCGCACGCCGGTTGTCATGCGGGACACCCTACTTCGGACAGGTCAGAGGTCCAGGACGAGGCGGTTCCCCTTCGCGCGCGAGACGCACAGCAGCATCGAGTCCTCGCGCTCGCCGTCCGTGAGGAGATTGTCGCGGTGGTCCACCTCGCCCGCCAGGACCCGGTGTTGGCAGGTGCCGCAGAAGCCCTGCTCGCAGGAGTAGGGCGTGGCGGGCAGCTCCCGGCGGACCGCCGCCAGGGTGGTCTCGTCCGGGGCGACCTCGATCTCGCGCCCCGAGCGGTGGAGTTCGACCGTGAAGGGCTGCGCGGGGCCGGGGGCCGACACGGGGCTGAAGCGCTCCAGGTGGACCGCCGCCGGGTCCGGGGCCGCCGCCGTGACGGCCGCCATCAGGGGGTCGGGGCCGCAGCAGTAGACCGGCGTGCCGGGTGGGATGCCGGCGAGGGCGGAGAGGTCGGGCAGGCCCGTCTCGTCCTCCGGGGCGAGCGTGACCCGGTCCCGGTACGCCGCCAGTTCGGCGAGGAACGGCATCGAGGCGCGAGAGCGGCCCCCGTAGAGCAGGGTCCAGTCGGCGCCCGCCGCCGTGGCGGCCCGGAGCATAGGGAGGATCGGGGTGATCCCGATGCCGCCCGCGACGAATGCGTACGAGGGCGCCGGGACCAGCTCGAACCGGTTGCGCGGCGGCCGCAATTCCAGCTCCGCGCCCTCCACCAGCTGGGCGTGGGCCTCGCGGGATCCGCCCCGGCCGTCCTCGATCAGCCGGATCGCGATCGTGTACCGGCCGGAGTCCGCCGGGTCCCCGCACAGGGAGTACTGGCGGACCAGCCCCGAGGGCAGGGTGATGTCCACGTGCGCGCCCGGGGCCCACGCCGGGAGGTCGGCCGCCTCCACGGTCAGCTGCAGCACGCCCGCCGCGGGCTCCGTACGGGAGACGATCAGCGCGCGCAGCGTGCGGCGCGGGGAGTAGCCGGAGACCGGGGTCTCCAGGGCGGGCAGCGGCCAGAGCGGGGACTTCCCGATCCGGCGGCTCAGCGCGCGCTTCGCGACCCAGGCCGCCCCGACGGCGGCGGTGACGGTGAGGGCGCGCCTCATGCCTGCACCCCGCCGTGCCGGCCCTGCCCGCCCTGCCCGCCGTTGGCTCCGGGGGAGGAGGCGAGGTAGGCCACCGCCTGCGCCGTCGAGCCCTCCTGCGAGGGGTGGTACGTACGGGAGAGGTACTTCGGGATGGACTTCAGCATCGCGCCCGTGGAGGGCAGTACGCCCTGCTGCCCGGCCCGGAAGAACTGCCCGAAGGAGGCCTTGCCGTCCACCAGGTGGGGGTCGTTCTCCATGAAGAAGCGCACCCCGCGCTGCCACAGGAACACCAGCGCCGAGAAGGCGGTGGCCCACGTGCGGGCCCGGCGGCGGTAGTTGCCGTCGAGGTGCATGAACAGGTCGAAGGCCACCGAGCGGTGCTCGACCTCCTCCGCCCCGTGCCAGCGCAGCAGGTCGAGCATCATCGGGTCGGCGCCCCGCCGGTCGAGCTCCTTCGCGTTGAGCACCCAGTCGCCGAGGAACGCCGTGTAGTGCTCGATCGCCGCGATCATCGCGACCCGCTCCATCAGCCACCAGCGGCGCGCCTTGCCGGGCGGCAGGGTCCGGTCGCCCAGCAGCTTCTCGAACAGCCAGTCCACCTGCGCCGTGTACGGGGTCGGGTCCAGGTCGAGCCGCTTCAGGTGGGGGAGCACGTCGTCGTGCGCGGCGGCGTGCATGGCCTCCTGGCCGATGAAGCCGACGACGTCCGCGCGCAGCTGCTCGTCCTCGATGTAGGGGAGCACCTGCTTGTAGACGTGCACGAACCACCGCTCGCCGGCCGGCAGCAACAGGTGCAGCACATTGATCATGTGCCCGGCGAAGGGGTCGTTGGGCAGCCAGTGGAGCGGGGTGTCCTCCCAGCGGAAGGACACGTTGCGGGGGTTCAGGTCTATGTGTTCCGACGCCACGGGGGCGGGCGCGAGCGGCGTATTAGACATGGCGTCAATGTACTGATGGGTAGGAGGGAGGAAAAGCCCTCTGTATCCATTTCCTGCGGGCGGGGGCCTGCGCGCCGCGCCGCCCCGCCGGGGCGTGACGCGGCGCCCGGTACTTCGTCGGTCACGGCATGAAGATCAAGAATATGCCGGTGACCGGCCTCGCGACCGCTGCCGCCCTCGGCGCCATGGCCCCCGTGGCCTCCGCCGACTCGGGCGCGCCCGTGGGCGACGAGAACATCGGGGCGGCGACCGCGACGGCGGGTGCGTTCGGCGCGGCGCACGACAACCTCGACTTCAACCACATCGCGGACCGCTGGAACATCGAGGTCCTGAACAACTCCCCGGTCGCCAACGACCTGACCCAGGGCGCCGGCGGCGGCGAAACCGTCTGGGGCACCGCGGAGTCCCAGGAGTCCGTGCCCGACCTCGCGAACGTCACCGACAGCGTCAACGAGACGGGCCGAAAAGTACTCGCGTCCTGACCGCCGCGCCCGCGCCGCCGCGCCCTCGTCACGGCGCACCGTCGTCAAAGGGCTCTGCTCCGGTGGTCGCCGGAGCAGAGCCCTCCTCGTGATCACGGCTAGCGCAGCGTCCCCGCCTTCGAGCCGTCCGTCAGCTTGCCCGACAGGTCGACCTGCGCGCCCGCCGGAGCCTTCACCGCCAGCCGGTTGCCGTTCGCGGAACCGTTCACCCCGCTGCCGGACACCGACAGCGACGTGAACTGCGCGCTGCCCGCCGCCAGTACGTACCACTGGCCCGCGCGGGACTTCCACAGCACGCCCGCCAGCACCCGCGGTTCCCGCGAACCGCACGCCGGCGATCCCTCCGAACGGGCCGCCTGCGCGGCGAGCGGGGCGCCCGGGGCCAGGAACTGCGCCTGCACCCGGTCCGCCGCGCCCGCCCAGGTCTCGGCCCGCGTGCACAGCCAGGTCGCCGTGCCGTCCCCCTCCGGCAGCGGCTGCTTCGCGTACGTCCAGGCGTTGACCGTGCGGACCCCGTGCGAGCGGACCGAGGGCAGCAGGCACGCGATCCGCGACCAGTCGGCCAGCTCCGCGGCCTCCGACACGTTGCGCTCCGCACCCGGCGCGCCCGAGGTCAGCCGGGCCGGGGTCAGTTCGCCGAGGTCGGTGATCAGCCGGGTGGCGCCGTCGCCGGTCAGGGCCAGCGCGTTCCAGCTCGTACAGCTGCCCGCCGGGGCGGGGCTCTGCACCGGCTGGGTGACCCCGTCCGGGCTCGGCTTCAGCACCACCGGGGCCTCGCCCGGCTTGAGCAGGTCCCGCAGGGCCGCGCCCGTGACCCAGGGGGCGGTCAGGTAGCGGACGTTGCCGTCGACCCGGCTCAGCACCAGCGCGGTCGCGGTGTCCGCCGAGGCGCCGTCGGTCCGGGCGAAGTCGAGGGCGGCGCCGGCGGACCCCGTACGCGGTTCGGCGTAACGGACCACGCGCAGGCCGTCGTACAGCAGGACCACGACGGCCTGGTCGACGACGCCCGCGAACAGCAGCTGCGCCGGCCCCATCGGCGGACCGGAGGGCGTGCCCGGGGTGGCCGAGACGACGACGGAGGCGCCGGGCCGGGCCCAGACGGCCAGCGCCCGCCGCAGCAGTGCGGTGTCGGCGAGCCGGTCGCCGCGGGCGGGCCAGGTGGAGAAGTCCGTACGGGAGGACGCGCGCCAGAGCGCTGCCTCGGCGCGCACCAGCTGCGCGGGGTCCAGGGCCTGCTCGGCCGCGGCGTTGCGGGAGTACAGGGGTGCGGCCGCGCCGTCCGAGCCCCAGCCCCCGCCGGGCAGTGCGAGCAGCGTCCCGCACACGGCGAGCGCGGCCCCGGCGGCGAGCGCGGCCCGCGCCAGCCGGCGGCGGCGCAGCAGGTCGGTGGGCCGGGCCTGGAGCACGCACGGGTCGAACTCGGGGGAGGCGAAGAGGGCGTCGTTCGCGGGATCTCCCGCCCCTGACGACGAGAGCTGTGCGACGGCGGCGTCCGGGTCCGCGACCCCGGCCTCCGCGAGCACCCGCAGCACCTCCGGCTCGGGCAGCCGCTCCAGCGCCCGCAGGACGCAGGCGGCCCGTCCGGGCCCGTTCAGGGTGGCCAGCCACTGGTCGAGGGCGAGCTCCTCGGCCCCGCCCGAGCGGGGGAACAGCCGCAGCCCCCACACCTGGGGGAGCAGCGGCGGGAGCTGCGCGCGACGCGGCAGGGCGCGGAAGGTGAGCGGAATCCCGGCTTCGAGAGCGCTGCGCAGGACGCGCAGCCGGACGTACGCGTACCCGGCGTCGACCACTTCGCCCGCGCCGCCCGCACCACCGCCGCGCTGACCGGGGACCCCGCCCGCGGCCGCGCCCTGGCCCCCGCCCGGGATCCCGCCCTGCACCGCCGCTGCGGCCGCCACCGCGTCCCGCCGCCCGCGCGGCAGCGCGCGCTGGGCCAGCGAGTGGGCGGTGAGTACCCGGCGGTTGCGGCCGAGTGAGGGAGGCAGCACCAGGTAGGCGAGCCGCACCAGCCGTGGATAGTGCTCGACGATGGCGGCCTCGGCCTGCTCGACGTCGGGCGGCACGGGAGACGGGGGGCGGGTGGCGGTATCCGGCGCAGTCACGTTCAGCAGAACGAGCGAATCGTCGGATGGTCACCCGCCTCCGGCACCCCCGATCGGGTGGACCGCGGGCCTTCGGGCCGTCAGGCGATCAGGCGGGCACGCAGCGCCTCGACGGTCTCGTCGGAGATGCCGAGACCCTCGCGCACGTACTTCTCCATGGAGCCGTAGCGCGTCTCGACCTCGTCGAGCGCGGCCTCCAGGTACGAGGGGAAGACGCCTATCAGGGCGAGCGCTATGTCGGGGTCGCCGCCGGCCGCGGTGAAGCCCTCGATCATCGGGGCGAAGGCCTGCTTGACCGCCGGGTTGACCGAGAGGTACTCGGCCATCAGCGTCTCGTCGTCCGCGCCGAGCAGCGACAGGATGATCGTGGCGCCCCAGCCCGTACGGTCCTTGCCGGCCGTGCAGTGGAAGAGCAGCGGGCCCGCCTGCGGGTCGGCGACCTCGGTGAGCAGCATCCGGTACGAGGACTGCGCGGAGCCGGAGCTCACGAAGGACCGGTAGACGTCGCCGAACAGGGCCTGCGCCTTGCCGCCGCCCAGCCGCTCCTCGGCGACCACGGGGTCGGACAGCAGGTCCTTGAGCTGCGCGGCCGCCGGCATCTTGCCGGAGTTCATCTTGTCCGCCAGGACGTCGCCGACCAGCATCCGCGCCCCGGCCGGCACCCGGTCGGGGTACGAGGCGCGCTCGGCGTCGCTGCGGAAGTCGATGACGGTGGTCAGGCCCAGTGCGGCCACCGCCGGGTCGGCGTCGAGGTCGAGCCGGTCGAGCTGGCCGGAGCGCAGCACCAGGCCGGGGCGTACGGTGCGGCCGCCGGTCAGCGGGGTGCCACCGAGGTCGCGGAGGTTGGCGACGGTGGTGGAGGGCGTGGCGGTCATCGTGGCGGCTCCGGCGGTAGCGGTAGAGATGTGCGGGTGATTCGTGTGGTTCACGTGATGCATTGAGCGATTCGTGTAATTTTCCGATGTTTCGCGTCGGAAAGACAATCGAGGGCCAGTGAGATCCCGACGCCGATCCCCAGCGCCGCCAGATGCCCGGCGTCCGTGAAGGTCCGCCCGCGCTTGACCACGGGCGCGGCGGCGAGCGCCAGCAGTCCGGCCCGAGCGGTGGTGCGCACCGCTCCGCGCGGTAGTGCCGAGGTCAGCGCGCCGAGTACGGCGTTGAACCCGTAGCTCGTCCCCACGTCCAGCGCGCACCGGGTCCGCGGATCGGTTGTCCTGCGCAGGGCGCCGTACACGAGGAGGGTCGCCGCGGCGTGCCCGAACAGGAACACCGCCGCCGTCCACCAGGCGCCGTACGCGTACTCCGCGTATCCGAGCACCGCGACGAGCAGCAGTGCGTACGGCAGGGGCATCGGCTCCTCGACGACGAAAGCGCTGGTCAGCAGTGTTTCCCAGCGTCCGGCGGCGAGATTGTCGACATTCGTCGAGCAGGCCCGGAGCAGCCGCTCCCGCTCCGCCGGCTCGAGTCGGTCCAAGGCGAGTGCCCCGAGCTGGACGCCGCCCGAATACACCACTCCCAGTGGAATCGGATTCACGCCTCCATGATCGGATACGGCCCTCTGGCGGGCACCACCGGGCCCCGTGCGAACATGTCCCGGCCATGCCTCTGAACTCCGCGCCGATGCGCGCCACGCGGGCCGCGATATTCGCGGCGATGTGCGTCGCTTTGGGTGCGGTGGGGCATTCGTACATGTCCGGTACGGACATCCCCCTCCCGGGGCTTCTGGGTGCTTTCGCGGTGACCGGCGGGCTGGCCTGGCTGGCCGCCGGGCGGCGTCGCGGGCCCGTGGGGATCACCGCGGGGCTGCTAGCCGTACAGGGGACCCTTCACCTGGTCTTCTCCGGGAGTCAGGCTGCGCAGACCGTTCCTGTTCTCACCCCCGCTCCGGCTCCGGCTCCCGTGCACCATCACATGCCGGACATGGACATGGGCGTGGACATGGGGGCCGCGGGGGCGATGGGGGCGATGGGCTCCGGAGTCCCCGGCATGGCCGACGCGAGCGGCATGGCCGGCATGGCCGGCATGGCCGGGCACGGGGGCGTCGGGATGATCGCCGCGCACGTGCTCGCCGGGCTGCTCTGCGCCGCCTGGCTGGCCCGGGGCGAGGCCGCCGTCTTCCGGCTGGCCCGCACCCTGGGCGCCGCCGCACTGCACGCGGCCCGGCCGCTCGCCCGCGCGTTCGCCCTCGTACGGGCCCGGGTCGCCGCCCTGCCGGCCCCGCCCGCCTTCCGGCCCCGGTCCGACCGGCCGCGCCGGCTGCGGGGAGCCCTGCACGCGCATGCCGTGGTGCGCCGGGGGCCGCCCGCGTACCGAGCGTTCAGCACCACGGCCCCCGGCCGCCCTGCCCGCGCCTGACCGGCGCACTCCTCGGCGAGGAGGAGGCGAGACCCGGGGTCGCTTCCCCCATGTCTTCGCCAACCCCTAGGACTCGACATGTCCCTTGACGAGGTTCAGGACGTCCGCACCCCGGACTCCGAAGCCGACGCCCCAGCCAACGCCATATCCAAGGGCCGCGGCGGCTGGGCCGCGCTGCGGCCGCTGCTGCTGCGCATGCACTTCTACGCGGGCCTGCTGATCGCCCCGCTGCTGTTCCTCGCCGCCACCACCGGGCTGCTGTACGCCGGTTCCTGGCAGGCCGAGAAGATCCTCTACTCCGACGAGCTCACCGTCTCCCGCGTCGGCGAAAGCGCCCTGCCGCTGAGCGCCCAGGTCGAGGCGGCCAAGGACGCCGCGCCCGAGGGTGAGGTCGTCTCCGTGTGGCCCGGCCCCGACGCGGAGGCCACGACCCGGGTGATCATGGAGAAGCCGGGTCTCCCCGAGGGCGAGACCCTCACCGTGTTCGTCGACCCGTATACGGCCGAGGTGCGCGGGCAGCTCGCCACCTCCGGTGACTCCCTCCCGCTGCGGACCTGGCTGAGCGAGTTCCACGCCGGCCTCCACCTGGGGGAGTACGGCCGGAACTACAGCGAGATGGCCGCGAGCTGGATGTGGGTCGTCGCCCTCGGCGGGCTCGCCCTGTGGATCGGCCGCCGCCGCAAGCGCCGGGCGGTGGGGGCACCTCCCAGCGGTAGCTGGGGGATGGTCCTCCCGGACCGGAAGCTCACCGGCCGCCGCCGCACCCTGTCCTGGCACGGGGCCGTCGGACTCTGGTCCGTCGCCGGGCTGGTCGTCCTCTCCGCCACCGGCCTGACCTGGTCGAAGTACGCCGGTGAGAACATCGGGCAGCTCCAGGACGGCCTCGGCGGCGCCACCCCCGCCGTCTCCGCCAAGCTGAAGCCGGGCGGCGCGGCCGACGGGGGCGACGAGCACGCCGGCCACACCATGGCCCCCGGCGAGCAGATGCCGGCCGCGGCGCCCACCGCCGACATCGGCCTCGACAAGGCTGTGGACGCGGCCCGCGCCGCCGGGGTCACCGAGGAACTCCGCATCACCCTGCCCGCCAAGGGCAAGGGGTACGTGATCAAGGAGCAGGACAAGCAGGTGCCGGTGCACCTGGACGCCGTCGCCGTCGACCCGGCCGACGGCAAGGTCATCGACGAACTGCGCTTCGCCGACTACCCGGTGCTCGCGAAGATGACCCGCTTCGGCATCGACCTCCACATGGGCAAGACCTTCGGGCTCGCCAACCAGATCGCGCTGGCCGCGCTCGCCGTCGCCGTGATGTTCCTGGTCTTCTGGGGCTACCGGATGTGGTGGCTGCGCCGCCCGACGAAGGACCGCACGCTGTCCGTCGGCCGCGCCCAGCCGCGCGGCGCCTGGCGGAAGCTGCCGGTCACCCTGCTGCTGCCGCTGGCCGCGGTGACCGCCGTGGTCGGCTGGTTCGTCCCGCTGCTCGGGATCAGCCTGGTCGCGTTCCTCGTGATCGACCTGGTGCTGGGCTTCGTCGCGGGCCGTCGGAACGCGGCGGCGGAGCCGGAGCCGGCCGAAGCCTCGTAACGCCGTGCAAGAACGGGTGGGCCCGCACTCCCGAGGGGAGTGCGGGCCCACCCGTGTGCGCTCAACCCGGTGCTCACGGCGCGTACTTGTAGCCCACCCGGCGGACCGTCTGGATCGCGCCACGGTGGGCCGAGCCCAGCTTGCGGCGCAGGCGGGCGATGTGGACGTCCACCGTCCGGCCGTCGCCGACGTGCCCGTAGCCCCAGACCGTGGTCACCAGCTGGTCCCGGCTGTGCACCCGGTGCGGGTGCTTCACCAGGTGCGCCAGCAGCTCGAATTCCAGGTACGTCAGATCCAGCACCTGCCCGTCGACCTCGGCCGTGCGCTGCGCCGGGTCGATGCGGACCAGGGTGTCGTCGCCGGTGCCGGTGCCGGTGCCGGTGCCGGTGCCGGTGGCGGTGGCGGTGGAGGTGGCGGAGAAGGGCGCCGGTCCCGCCACGGCGTGCGGGGCGAACGTGATCGGCGGCTGCTGGTCGGCCGGCACGAGGACCAGGTAGCCGACCATCGGGGGCTGGCCGGGCAGGGTCGGCAGGGTGTGCTGGGGCGCGGGCAGCCAGGTGGCCCCGGGCGGGAGCAGGTCCACTACTCGGGCCACTTCGTCTCGGTCCACGGAACGCAGTCGGTGGCGCGGACTGGGCGGATAGGTCAGGGAAGCGGTCGCAGCGGAGGTGAGGGAGCGGGTGTTCGCCATGAGTGGTCAGCTCTTTCACGCGGAGGAGTCGGCAGGGAGACGTGCGTATGTACGTCATCGATGTCGTTCCGCGCAGACCGAAGGCCTGGGGGCAGCTCAGATAGGAGACGAGATCCCGGAGGCTTTAGAGGGCCGGCGCGTTCTTCGCGCGGCAACACACCCGGTCGAAATCGTGGTCCTGACGGGACGGCCAGAACGGCTCGAGGTCGCTGCGACCTGACGAGGTGTGCGGGTGGCTGGCCATGGCCCCATTCAAGCAGACGTCCGAGCCCGAGGGCAGGCCCTGTCTCACCTCGTGGATCGGAATCTCAAATTCCGACACAGGCACCCCCCCAACCCCGGACAAAATCCCCCCCGTTCAGCCCAGCCGCAGCGGCTCCCAGACCGGTCCGACGTCCCAGCCCTTCTCCTGCCGGGCCCAGCGCGCCATCACCGCCACCACCTCGGCGGCCGTGGGCAGGTACGCCTGGAAGTGGCGGTCCGCCGATCCGTCCCGGTGCTCCAGCTGGTACGCCTTGTCGCCCTTGTGGTCCTCGTCGTGCCAGACCTGTATGTACCGGTCCGGCTCCTCGAGGAGCCGCTCGACGACGACGAAGCGGTCCCCGTCCGCCCCGATGCGCTCCACCAGCTCGGACAACGTGCCGAGCGCGGGCCGTTCGTAGGACTCGCCGCGTTCCGTCTGGATCCTGATCGCCAACATGGGCACACCGTCCCACACGCCACTGACAACAGCGCCCGCCGGGCCACGGGGGCTCGGCGGGCGTTGTCGTCAGGCGATGGGTGCCAGAAGACGGGCGTCAGAAGACGGCGTCAGAAGGCGGGGGTCAGCGGGCCGGTGCTCAGACCAGGTCGTCCTTCTCCAGGCCCGTGCAGCAGGTGTCCACGATGAGGCGGGTCACCACGTACGGGTCCACGTTCGCGTTCGGGCGGCGGTCCTCGATGTAGCCCTTGCCGTCCTTCTCCACCTGCCACGGGATGCGGACCGAGGCGCCGCGGTCCGAGACGCCGTAGCTGAACTCGTTCCACGGGGCGGTCTCGTGGAGGCCCGTCAGGCGCTCGTCGATGCCGGCGCCGTAGTTCTTCACGTGGTCCAGCGGCTTGCTGCCCTCGCCCAGCGCCTCGCACGCGGAGATGATCGCGCGGTAGTCCTCGCGCATCGCCTTCGTGGAGAAGTTGGTGTGCGCACCCGCGCCGTTCCAGTCGCCCTTCACCGGCTTCGGGTTCAGCGTCGCGGAGACGTTGAAGTCCTCGGCGGTGCGGTAGAGCAGCCAGCGGGCGATCCACAGCTGGTCGGAGACCTCCAGCGGGCCGACCGGGCCGACCTGGAACTCCCACTGGCCGGGCATGACCTCGGCGTTGATGCCGGAGATCTCCAGGCCCGCGGCGAGGCAGTGGTCCAGGTGCTTCTCGACGATGTCGCGGCCGAAGATCTCGTCCGCGCCGACACCGCAGTAGTAACCGCCCTGAGCGGCCGGGAAGCCGTTCACCGGGAAGCCGAGCGGGCGGGTGCCGTCGAAGAAGGTGTACTCCTGCTCGATGCCGAAGATGGGCTCCTGCCCGGCGAACTTCTCGGCGATCGGACGCAGCAGCGCGCGGGTGTTCGACTCGTGCGGGGTCATGTCGATGTTCAGGACCTCGCACAGGACGAGGAGGTTGTCGCCGCCGCGGATCGGGTCCGGGCAGGAGAACACCGGGTTGAGCACGCGGTCGGAGGCGTGGCCCTCGGCCTGGTTGGTGCTCGAACCGTCGAAGCCCCAGATCGGCAGCTCGGCTCCGTCGGCCAGGATCTTCGTCTTGGAGCGAAGCTTCGCCGTCGGCTCGGTGCCGTCGATCCAGATGTACTCAGCCTTGTAGCTCACGGGCCCCATCCTCAGACTCTGCGGGTGCTGCTGGTCGCTGCTTCATCGTCTCCGCGGCGCTGCGGTGATGACCGCAGCGTGCCCCGCCGCGATTTCCCTTCCGTTGCCCGTGTGTGAACCCCGTGTTACCGAGGTTTACGCCGCAGGTCGGGTGGGCTGTGCGGACCGGGCGCGGGTTGGCGGCGGAGCGTCCGTCCGGGTGGGGCAGACTGGGCGCGTGAGCATTTCGTCTGATTTGAGCCCTGTCGCAAACCCCCGCCCCAGGGTTGGACTGCTGGGTACCGGCCCCTGGGCCCACCGCACCCACGCCCCCGCCCTCGCCGCGCACGCCGGGTCCGAGTTCGCCGGTGTGTGGGGCCGCCGGCCCGAAGCCGCGGCCGAGCTGGCACGCGAGTACGGCGTGAAGGTGTACGAAGACCCCGACGCGCTGTTCGCCGACTGTGACGTCGTGGCGTTCGCCCTGCCGCCCGACGTCCAGGCCCCGCTCGCCGTGCGCGCGGCGGCCGCCGGCTGCCACGTGCTGCTGGACAAGCCCGTCGCGACGACCGTGGAGGACGCCCGGGCCGTGGCCGACGCGGTGGCCCGGCACGAGGTCGCCTCCGTGGTCTTCCTCACCCTGCGTTTCGCGGAGCCCACCGCCGGGTGGGTCGAGGAGCAGGCCGGGCGGGACGGCTGGTTCACTGCCGCGGCCCACTGGCTCGGCGCCGTCTTCCCGCCCGACGGAACGCCCAGCGCGTACGCCGACTCGCCGTGGCGCAAGGAGAAGGGCGGGCTCTGGGACGTCGGCCCGCACGCGCTGTCCGTACTGATCCCGATCCTCGGCGAGGTCACCGCCGTCAGCGCCACCCGGGGCCCGTCGGACGTGGTCCAACTCGCCCTGCGGCACGCCTCCGGCGCGGCCAGCACCGCCGTCCTCAGCCTGGGCGCCCCGCGCGCGGCCGCCGGGGTGGGGCTGGAACTGCGCGGCACGGAGGGCGTGCACGAACTGCCCGGCTGGAGCGACGTACCGGGCGCGTACGGCCGGGCCCTGGACGCGCTGCTCACGGCGGCCCGGACGGGGGTGCCGGATCCGCGCGGTGCCGAGTTCGGGGCGCGGCTGACGGAGATCCTGGCGGAGGGGGAGGGGCAGCTCCCTATTTGATGATCGCGTTGGCGACGATGATGGCGAGGCCGATCGTCGCGTCGGCCAGGCCGATGAGCAGTGCGGAGCTGATCCGGTAGCCGACCCGGAGCGCGACGAAGGACCCCCAGGCGAACAGCAGCGCGGTGTTCAGGCCGAGTCCGACGGCGGTCACCCCGGGGGAGTCCCAGTCCGACAGCCCGGCGATGACCAGCAGGAGCACGGTGGGCAGGTTGCCGCGATCATCGGCCACTCGTTCCACAGTGCCCGGACGAGCAGGTGCCACCGGTGGGCGGCGGAGCCGCGCTGGTGGGTGGTCATGTGGTGGGAGTAGCCGTGCGCGAGCCCGGCGGTGGCCGCCGTCACGAGGACCCAGCTGGCGTCGTAGAAGGGGGTGTAGTCCCCGCCCTTCTGGTCCAGCGCGGCGAGCAGCCCGCTGGCCAGCACGGTCCCGTACACCCCGCCGAACATCCAGTCCGCCCCGCGACGGGGCGGGGGGAAGGGGGTGGGGGGTTGGGGCTGGGGTTGGGGTTGCGGTTGCGGCTTTGGGGTTGTGGGGGTGGGCTCGGTCACGGTGGGTCCTTTGGCGTGTTACGTCCCTATTCGTTATCCGGCCACCCTACGAGCCTCCGGGTCGCGGTACGGAAAGTGGGCGCTCGGTACCCTTCCGGGAGAGGAGGGGATCATGGAAACCCATGCGAACGGCCGCCTCGCGGAGTGGGCCGAGCGGACCGTGGTGCGCGACGGGGTGCGGCTCGTCTGCCGGGACTGGGGAGGGGACGGCCAGGCCGTCGTCCTGCTGCACGGGCTGGCCGGGCACGTGGGCGAATGGGACGCGGTGGCACGGCATTTGAGCCCGCGGTACCGGGTCGTGGCCGTCGACCAGAGGGGCCACGGCGCCAGCGAACGCCGCCCCGGGGACGTCTCCCGCGCCGCGTACGTCGCCGATGTCCTCGCCGTGGCCGACCGGCTGGAGCTCGGCCGGTTCGTCCTGATCGGCCAGTCGCTGGGCGGCCACACGGCCATGCTCGCCGCTGCCGAGCACCCCGCACGCCTAGGTGCCCTCGTGCTCGTCGAAGCCGGGCCGGGCGGGGGCGACCCGGAGGTCGTCGCGGAGATCGGCGGATGGTTCGACTCCTGGCCGAAGCCGTTCCCCACACGGGAGGCCGCCGTCGATTTCCTGGGAGGCGGCCCGGTCGGCGAGGGGTGGGCGGCCGGACTGGAGGAGCGTGACGGCGGATGGTGGCCGCGCTTCGAGCGCGACGTCATGGTCGGATCGCTGGAGGAGAATGCCGGGCGGTCCTTCTGGGACGAGTGGGAGCGGGTCGCCTGCCCGACCCTCGTGGTCGTCGGCCAGAAGGGCTTCATCGCCGCGTCGGAGGTGGACGAGATGCTGCGGCGGCGTCCGGACACGCTGGCGGTGAGCGTCCCCGGCGCGGGGCACGACGTACACCTTGAGCGTCCTGACGTGCTGAACGGGCTGCTGTCGGAGTTCCTCGACGGCCGCCGGGTGTCCTGAAGCCGCGCGCGGCCGAGGTCGGCGTACCTGTCCGCGGTGGCGCCCCGGACGTCGGCGTTTCGACGCCGTGGAGCAAGGCGGACGCTGCGGGTTGAAGCATGATCGGTGGCATCGTCACCGAGTACGGGGGTTCCCGCATGTCCGACATCCTGGTCCGCGCCGCCCGGCCCGAGGATTTCGCCCAGTGGCGCGTCCTGTACCGCGGCTACGCCGACTTCTACCGGGTGGAGCAGACGGAGGAGGCCGCCGAGACCGTGTGGTCGTGGGTGAACGACCCCGGACACGAGGTCGGCGCCCTGGTCGCCGAGGACACCGAGGGCCGGCTCCTCGGCCTGGCCCACTACCGCCCCTTCGCCCGTCCGCTGTCGGCGACGGTCGGCTGCTTCCTCGACGACCTGTTCGTGGCCCCGGAGCACCGCGGCTCGGGCGCCGCCGACCTGCTGCTCGGCGCCCTGCGCGAGCTGGCCGCCGAGCGGGGCTGGAGCGTGGTGCGGTGGATCACCGCAGACGACAACCACCGGGCACGCGCGAAGTACGACCAGGTGGCCACGCGGACCATGTGGGTCACGTACGACATGATCCCGGGCGGAGCCGCGCAGTAGGGCCGGGCCTGCGCTCGATCGCTGGGCGGGGCAGGTCTGCGGGGCGGGACGGTCTGTCAAGGGTGGCCGAAGGCCGTCGCGAAGCGACGCGACGACGAAGGAGGAGCGCCCTTGACAGGGCGGCCCGACGCGGAAGGACGATGAGACTGCCGGGAAATCCCCAAGCCTTCTCCGATTCCGATCAGCTCGGACCCCGCCCTCGGCCGGCCGGCGAGCAGGCCCTACCCCTGCGAGCCCTACACGCCCGGCTTCCAGTCCGCGGCGAGGAGCCCGAGCAGTACCTCGTCCAGGAACTCGCCCATCACCCAGGCCGACGAGCGCAGTACGCCCTCGCGGACGAAGCCGTTGCGCTCGGCTGAGCGCAGCATCGCGGGGTTGTCCGACAGCGTTTCGATCTGCAGCCTCTGCAGGCCGCGCACGATGAAACCGTAGTGGCACAGCACCGCGACCACGTCGGTGCCGTAGCCCTTGCCGCGAGCGGACGGCAGCAGCCCGAGGCCGATGTGCGCGGACCGGTTGTGGTTGTCGATGCCCCACAGCGTCGCGGTGCCGACCAGCGTGCCGCCGTCCAACTCCACCACGGAGAACGGGACGTGCCCCTGCTCCTGGTCGTCCACCACCAGGCGCGGATCCTTCGAGCCGGGCGCGAGCGGCCGCCACGGCCTGCTTTCGGCCCGCGAGGAATTGACCACGTCGTCGTAGAGCTCGGCCCGCAGGATCGGGATGTCGTCCTCGTGCCGGGCCCTGAGCCCGACCTTGCCGCCTCTAAGCATGCAGGCTTCCTATCCGACCGGGTTCGCCGACGGCAAACCAATATGGCGCGTGCAAGGCGCTTGCACGGGCGCGTCCCACGCGCCTCCTCCCGGCTACTCCGCCGCCTCCCGGCTACTCCTCCACCCGCCGGATCACCTCCGACAGGGCGTCCAGGGCCCGGGTGAACGCCGCGTCCGGGAGGGCTGCGTAGCCGATGACCAGGCCCTCCTGGGCCGGGGGCGGGGCGGTGGGGTGGTGGTAGGCCGACAGGCCGTCCAGGGCGAGGCCGGCCGCGCGGGCCGCCGTGAGGGTCGGGACCTCCTGGCCCGGAGGGAGGGTGAGGGCCGCGTGCATGCCGGCCGAGATGCCCGTCGCCCGGAGGTGCGGGGCCGAGGCGGCGAGTACGGCGAGGAGTTGGTCGCGGCGCTGCCGGTAGCGCTTGCGCATGCGGCGGACGTGGCGGTCGTACGCACCGCATGCGATGAAGTCGGCCAGCGCCAGCTGGTCCAGCGCGCTCGCCCAGGATTCGCGCAGGCCCTTCGCCGCCAGGACCTGGTCGATCAGGTGGTCCGGCAGGACCAGCCAGCCCAGGCGGATCGCGGGGGAGAGGCTCTTGCTGAGTGAGCCCGCGTAGACCACGTGCTCGGGGGCCAGGCCCTGGACGGCGCCGACCGGCTTGCGGTCGTAGCGGAACTCCCCGTCGTAGTCGTCCTCGACGATGACGCCCCCGGTGCCGCGGGCCCACTCCACGGCGGCCGCCCTGCGGGCGGGGAGGAGGCGGCCGCCCGTCGGGAACTGGTGCGCGGGGGTGAGGAGCAAGGTACGGGGCCGGGTCGGGAGTCGGTCGGTGACGGCGCCGTCCTCGTCCACGGGCAGGGGATGCGCGCGGACCCCGGCGGCTTCGAGGATGGAGTGGTGGAAGGGGAGTCCGTACGCCTCGACGGCCCAGTCCCGGGGGCGGACGGACGCGAGGAGGCGCAGGCCGTTGGCGAAGCCGGAGCAGACGACGATGTTCGCCGGGGTGGTACGCACGCCGCGCGCCCGGGACAGGTAGTCGGCCAGCGCCCGCCGCAGCTCGGGGCGGCCCCGAGGGTCGCCGGGTCCGAAGGCCTCGGTGGGTGCGGCGGCGAGGGCCCGCCGGGCGCTGGCGGCCCAGGCGCTCCGGGGGAAGGAGGCGGGGTCGGGCTTGCCCTGGAGCAGGTCGTGGACGGGGGCCGAGGGGGTGGGTGCCGAGGCGGCGGCCCTGGTGGCGCGGGGCGCGGGGTGCTCGGCGACCCGGGTCCCGGAGCCCTGGCGGGCGGTGAACCAGCCCTCGGCGACCAGTTCGGCGTAGGCGTCGGCCACGGTGTTGCGGGCCAGCCCGAGGTCCGCGGCCAGGGTCCGGTACGGCGGCAGCCGCGTCCCGCCCGCGAGCCGTCCGCTGCGCACGGCGTCGCGGAGGGCTTGGGCGAGGGCCGTCCGGCGGGAGCCTTCGGCGGGGAGTTCCAGGTGCAGGTCGGCGCCGGCGCCCGGGTCGGGCGCGGTCATGCGCCCGGCTCCTGCGTGGTGAAGACGGTGTGGGCGGCGGTCAGGAAGCGGCGCACGGCGTCCCGTTCGGCCGGTTCGAAGGAGTCCAGCACCACGAGCACCCCGTCGATGAGGGGGCCGAAGAACTCCCGGCCCAGGAGGATCGCCTGCGGCTCCACGCGCAGCAGCACCCGGCGGCGGTCGAGGGCGTCGCGGACCCGCGCCACGTGGCCCAGCCGCTCCAGGCGGTCGATCACGGCGGTGGTGCCCGCCGAGTTGAGGCCGAGCCGGGCGCCGAGGAGGCCCGCGGTGGCCGGCTCGCCCGCGCGGGCCGCGTCCAGCAGGCAGATCAGGGCCCGTACGTCGGTGGGGTGCATGCCGTTGCGGGCGGCGAACTCGGCCTGGCGCATGCCGAACTCGACGGTCACTGCCCTGAGGAGGTGCACCAGTTGAAGGTTCTCGGGTTCGGGCTGTCGGTTGTCAGCCATGTCGCCTCCGTTTAGTCTCTCGTTGAGCGAGATTATTGCCCAGCGAGGGATTGGGGTCGGTCATGTCCCGGAAGTCTTCCGGCAGCAGCTCTTTCCGCCGCGCTTACGACGAGGCCTTCGCCCGGTGGCCCGGCACCGTCGAGACTGCCGAACTGCCCACCCCGTACGGGGTCACCCGCGTCAACAGCTGCGGTCCCGCCGACGCCCCGCCGGTGGTGCTGCTCCCCGGGGGCGGGGCCACCTCCGCGGTGTGGGGTGCCTGCGCGGCCGCGGGGCTGGCCCGCACCCACCGGGTGCACGCCGTGGACCTGCTGGGGGACCCGGGGCTCAGCGTCCCCGCGGCGGGTCGGGCGCCGCGGTCGGTGGCGGACCTGGTCGGGTGGCTCGACGGGGTGCTCGACGGGCTCGGGCCGGGCGGGCCTGGCGGGCTGGCTCAGCCGTCCGGCCTGGGTGACCCGGTAGGCCCGGCCCGCCCGTTCGTCCTCGGCGGGCATTCCTACGGTGCCTGGATCGCCGCGCACTACGCGGCCGCCCGGCCCGCCCGGCTCGGCCGCCTCGTGCTGCTCGACCCGACGCAGGTCTTCGCGGGGTACCGCCCCGGCTACGTGCTGCGCGCGCTGCCCATGCTGCTGCGGCCCACCCCTCGGCGGATCCGGTCCTTCCTCGACTGGGAGACCGGCGGGGCGGCGCTCGACCCGGCGTGGCTGCGGCTCCAGGACGAGACCGCCGGCTTCCCCACCGCCCGGCCGGTCACGGGGCCGCGCCCGGACCTGGGCGGGCTCGGGGTTCCGGTGCGGATCGTGTTCGCCGGGCGCGCCCGCTGCCACGACGCAGCCCTCGCGGCCCGGGCCGCGCAGGCGGTGCTGCCGGGCGCGCGGGTCGACGTACTGCCCGGCCTCTCGCACCACGCGCTGCCCCACGCGGCGGCCGGAGCCATCGCCTCTGCCGTCGCGCACTAGGCCTTGCGCGACAGTGCCTCGCGGACCGCTTCCTCGGAGCGGGCCACCACGGCCGTGCCGTCCTCGGCGGTGATGATCGGACGCTGGATCAGCTTCGGGTGCGCGGCCAGGTGCGCGATCCAGCGGGCCCGCGCCGCTTCGGTCTCCTCGCGCGGCAGTTCTCGTACGCCGGTCTCCTTGGCCAGGGGGTCCGAGGTGCGCGTGATGTCCCACGGCTCCAGCCCGAGGCGGCCGAGCACCTCGCGGATCTCGTCCTCGGAGGGCACGTCCTCCAGGTAGCGGCGCACCGTGTAGTCGGCGCCCTCCGCGTCCAGCAGGGTCAGCGCGCTGCGGCATTTGGAACAGGCGGGGTTGATCCAGATCTCCATGGCTCCCAGCCTATCCAGGGCCTGCCCGGCCAGGGCTTTTGTCAGTGGTGCCCAGTAAAATCGAGGGAGAACGACAGGAAGCCAACTACCGTTTGGGAGGCTGTAGATGGCCACTGCCATGACGATTCAGCACGTCAAGAAGAAGCCGCTGCCGGCGGGGCTGCCCCGCGAGTGGTACGAGAGCCACAACCGCCGCCTGAAGGCGATGCGGCTGGCGATATCCCTGCTCGACTCGGGGACGTACGACGCCCGTCGCGCCACCAACCGGAAGATCCGGACGATGGCCGTCCGGACGGGGATCCACCGGCCGTCCAACGTCACCTGCAAGATGGTGCGCGCGTTCATCAAGGAGGCGTGAGGCGACCGTAAGCGGTCGTAAGGGGCGAGCCGGAGCCGGCTCGCCGGGGCGGGAGCCCCGGTGAGCCGGTCGCGGTGGTCGCTGCGGCGACTGCCGCCGCGCCGCCGCTCACTTCTCGTCGAAGACGATCTCTTCGGGCAGGCACGTCATCCTCACGGTGTTCGCGTCCGGCATCTGGATGATGCGGTGCAGGCCGGTGATCGGGGCGCCGCCCGACGTGAGGCGGAAGGTGTCCGCGGCCCCGGCCAGGTAGGTGGGGAGGCAGGCGAGTGACACGACCGGCGGGTGCGCCGGCTGGAGGTCCAGGTACTCCTTCAGGCGGCGGAACAGCTTGGGCAGGATGACCGCCCCGTTCGCGGCCGTGAGGGAGGACATCTCGGTGATCCTCGCCCCCGTCGTGGTCACGTCGACACCGTCGCCCCACACCCCCTTCTTGGCCTTCCTCGCTTTCAGGGTCTCGGCGGTGAGGGCCTCGCGCAGCTCTCTGGGGAAGCCCGAGTAGAAGGTCGGGTAGGCCATGCCGGACGAGATCAGATGGAAGTTGGCCGTCTTCTGCAGGAGCTTCTCGTCGACCTTGATCTCATAGCCGGTGCATGCGGGTGGAGTGCCCCGGCCGACCAGGGCCACGCAGCGGCCGTGGACGTCCGCGCCCTGGGTGAGGATGAAGCCGGGCACGCTGTCGGGGATGGTGGTGACCGTCTCGTCCTCGTGACGCTGGACGCTCGCGAAACCGAGCCACGTCAGCAGCTCGTCCGAGGCCCGGTGCGCGAGGTCCAGCGGCTGGTGCTGCTCCGGCCCGTAGTGGCCCTCGAAGTGCGTCTCCAGCGCGTCGATGGCCTCCATCCGGATGCTGACGCGGCCGTCCGCCTTGGGCTGGATCGGTTTGTGCCCGGGCACGAGTTTCCACTCGGCCACGTCGTCCGGGACGAAGGGGACGGTGTCGCCGTCCGGTTTGGCGTCCTTCGGCACCCGGAACGTACCTCGGATGAGCAGCATGGACATGGTGTCTCCCTTGGGAATCGCGGTCATCACCGTGCGGGGCCGCCGTCCAGAGACAGCAGCAGCAGGGCCACGTCGTCGGGGGGACCCCCGGCCGTGAAGGTCGCCAGATCGCGCCATACCGCCGCGACCAGACCGTCCGGGTCCCGCGCCAGTACGGGGACCCGCGCGGCCAGCGGGTAGAAGTGCCCCGCCGTGTCGCGGGCCTCCGTCACGCCGTCCGTGTGCAGCAGCAGCCGGTCCCCGGGCCGCACCGGCAGCTCCGTCACCGCCTGCGGGGCCGGCCCCGCGAGACCCAGCCCCAGCGGCGGACCCGGCTCCACCACCAGCTCCTCCACCGCCGCCCCGCGCAACCGCAGGGCGGGCGGATGCCCGCACGACACGATCCGTACGAGGTCCAGCCCCGGCGCGAACTCCACCAGGAGGGCCGTCGCGAACAGCTCCGGATGGTCCACGGACGCGGACGCCGAGTCCGCCAGCAGCCGCCGGTCCAGCCGGGCCGCCACCGCCGACAGCTCCGCGTCGTCCAGCACCGCCTCCCGGAAAGCCCCGAGCAGCGCCGCCACCGTGCCGACCGCCTCCAGACCGTGGCCCTGTACGTCCCCGACCAGCGCACGCACCCCGAACGGCCCGGCCCGTACGTCGTACAGGTCGCCGCCCACCAGGGTGCCGCGCTGCGCCGCCCGGTAGAGGCCGGAGCAGCCCACCCCGCCCACCCGCTGAGGCACCGGCGGGAGTACCGCCAACTGGGCGGCCTCCGCCACCGTCCGGACACTGACCAGCTGCGCGTCCCGGCGCCGCCGCACCCAGGCGATCACCACGCTGAGCACCCCGACGGCGGCCACCGTGGCCAGGTCCGTGCCCTTGGCGTGCGCGATGCCCAGACCGGGCACGCCGAGCAGCAGGAGCACGAGGCCCGCGAAGAAGGCCGTCCCGGCGGCGCCGTACGCGAAGGCGGCCACCGGAGGCAGACCGGCCAGGAAGAAGCCGATCTCCACGTCGCCCGGGGTGAGCCGCTGGGCGAGCACCAGCACCACCAGGGCCACCGCGGGCGCGAGCAGGGCCCAGCGCGGCGGCGGTTCCCCGCGCAGCCAGCCCGGATCCTCGCGTCCGCGTCTCACCCCTCCACCCTGGTACGGGGGCCGGGCCCGCGCACCCCGGACCGCCCCGCCGGGTGGCCCGGCGGGGCGCCTGCCGGGACAGTGGTGGCGTGACGGCAAACGAAGGCTCCCGGAGCCCGGCGAAGGGCCCGACGCGGGCGCACATCGAGGCGCACGGCACGGGCGGGGGCTCGCAGAGCGGGGAGATCAGCACCCGGCTGAACTGGCTGCGCGCGGGGGTGCTCGGCGCCAACGACGGCATCATCTCCACCGCCGGCCTGGTGGTCGGCGTGGCCGGGGCCACCACCTCGCGCTCGGCGATCCTCGCGGCGGGCGTCGCCGGACTGCTGGCGGGCTCGCTGTCGATGGCGGCGGGGGAGTACGTCTCCGTCAGCTCCCAGCGCGACTCCGAACGGGCCGCGCTCGAACTGGAACGGCGGGAGCTGGCGGAGGAGCCGGAGGCGGAGCTCGACGAACTCACCGACCTGCTGGCCGCTCGGGGCCTGAGCCGGTCCGTGGCCCGGGAGGCGGCCGAGCAGCTGACGGAACGGGACGCGCTGCGGGCGCACGCGCGGGTGGAGCTCGGGATCAACCCCGACGAACTGGCCAACCCCTGGCACGCGGCCTTCGCCAGCTTCATCGCCTTCACGGTGGGGGCGCTGTTGCCGCTGCTGGCCATCCTCGTGCCGGGTCCGTCCTCCCGTGTCCCGGTGACGGTGGTCGCGGTGCTGGCGGCGCTCACCCTCTGCGGGGTGCTCAGCGCACGGCTGGGCGGAGCGCCTGCGCTCCGCGCGGTGCTGCGGAACGTGGCCGGCGGCGCGCTGGCGATGGCCGTCACCTACGCGGTGGGCACCTGGCTGGGCACGACCGCCTGAACCGGACTACCGCCCGGCCCCGGGGCTCCGCCCCGTACCCCGCGCCTCAAACGCCGGGGAGGCTGGATTTCGGCTGACGCCGCCGGCCAGGCGCGGTCGGGTCGCCCGCTGGGCAAGCCCCGCCGGGTGGTAATCCAGCCACCCCAGGCGGCAATCCAGCGCCGCCGGGCGGAAATTCAGCCCCTCCGGCGTTTGAGGAGTGGGGTCTGGGGCGGAGCCCCAGGTCCCGGCGGAGCCGGGCCGCCGAGCCGCACCCCGATCCGGGAGGATAAGGGCATGCGCATCGCAGTCACCGGTTCGACCGGCCTCATCGGCAGCGCCCTCGTGCGGTCCCTCCGGGAGGACGGGCACGAGGTGGTCCGCTTCGTACGCCGCGAGCCCGCCGCGGGCGACGAGGCGAGCTGGGATCCGGCGCGCGGCTACGTGGACCCGGAAGGCCTGGTCGGCTGCGGGGCCGTCGTCGGGCTGGCCGGGGCCGGGGTGGGCGAGCACCGGTGGACCCCCGCGTACAAGAAGGAGATCCGCGACAGCCGGGTCCTCGGCACCGCCGCCCTCGCGCGGGCGATGGCCGCGCTCGACGAGCCGCCGGGGGTGTTCGTCGTCGGGTCCGCCGTCGGGTACTACGGCGACACCGGCGACCGTGCCGTCGACGAGGACGCCCCCGGCGGAACGGGGTTCCTGCCCTCGGTCTGCGTGGAGTGGGAGGCCGCCGCGGCCCCCGCCCGGGAGGCCGGGATCCGGACCGCCTTCGCCCGTACCGGCCTGGTCGTGGCGCGCGAGGGCGGGGCCTGGGGGCGGATGTTCCCCCTCTTCCGGGCCGGCATCGGCGGCCGGCTCGGCAACGGCCGCCAGTACTGGCCCTACATCTCCCTCCGCGACGAGATCGCGGCCCTGCGCCACATCATCGACACCCCCTCCATCGAAGGCCCCGTCAACCTCACCGCCCCCGAGCCGCTGACCAACCGCGAGGTCACCGCCGCCATGGCCCGGGTGCTGCACCGGCCCGCGCTGCTGCCCGTACCGGCCCTGGCGTTGCGCATCGTGCTGGGGGAGTTCTCCTCGGACGTACTCGGCAGTCAGCGGGCCCTCCCCTCCCGGCTGTTGGAGTCCGGCTTCGTCTTCCGGGACCCGGGCATCGAGGACGCCATTCGCTCCGCCCTCTGAGCTCCGCGTTCCGCAGCATGTGTTCCGCAGAGCACGCGACTCCGCGCGACTCCGTGCGACCGCGTGCGACCGTTCGTGACCCGGATGCGACCGTCGTGCGACCGGAACGGACCGGAATAGCACAGCCAACTGGGGTTCCCCTGGAGCCGGTTGGGGGAAGGAGGATCCCCACACAGCCGCGCCGACCTCGGGGAGGGGCACGTGCTCAACAGCTCGAACCGCGCAGACGTAGTCATCGTAGGAGCCGGAGTCTCAGGACTCGCGGCCGCGCACCACCTGATCGCAGCGGGGGTCACCGTCACCGTCCTGGAGGCCGCGGGCGACCCCGGCGGCCGGATGGCCACCGTCTCGGCCGACGGCTTCCGGCTGGACCGGATCGGCCAGTTGCTCAACACCTCGTACACGGAGCTCGAACGCACCCCCGGCCTGGAGGCCCTGACCCTGCGGCCCTTCGCGCCCGGGGTCCTGGTCCACACCGACGGGAAACAACTGCGCGCCGGGGCCCTCACCCCCGCCCGCGCCCTCGCCAGCGGCTCCCTCGACCAGGCCCGGCTCAGCGCCGCCCTCGGCCGGCTCGCCGCCCTGCCCGAGGAGAAGCTGCTCGCCCGGCCCGAACGCACCGCGCACGCCGCCCTGCGCTCCCGCGGCCTGCCCCCGCGCACCGTCAACGGAGTGCTCCGGCCCCTGCTCGCCACCCTGCTCCGGGACCCGGAACTCACCACCTCCAGCCGGGTCGCCGACCTCGCCCTGCGCACCTTCGCCCGCGGCCGCCTCGCCGTGCCCGAGGGCGGGGCGGCGGCCCTGCCCGACCTGCTCGCCGACGCGCTGCCGCCCGGCACCGTGCGTACCGGGGTCCGGGTCCGCTCGGTCGCCACCAACCTGGTCACCACCGAGGAACACGGGGACTTCAGCTGCCGCTCCGTCCTCCTGGCCACCGGTGCCCGCGCCGCCGCCGGGCTCCTGCCCGGCCTGCGCGTGCCCGAGTTCCACGAGGTCACCGTCCTGCACCACGCCACCGCCACACCCCTGCCCTGGGACGGTTCGCTGCTCCTGGACGGGGACCCCAAGTGGCCCGTCTCCCACACCGCCGTGATGAGCACGGTCGACCCGACGCGGGCCCCGGCCGGCCGGAGCCTGGTCACCACCACCGTGCTCGGCCCGCCGCCACCCCTGCGTACGGTCGTCTCGCGCCTCGCCCGGCTCTACGAGTGCGCCACCCGCGACTGGGAGCTGCTGGCCGTCCACCACACCCCGGAGGCCGTCCCCGCCATGCCCCCTCCGCGCGATCCGCGGCGCCCGGTACGGGTACTGGCCGGGCTGTACGTGTGCGGTGACCACCGCGACACCAACACCGTCCAGGGCGCCCTGCGTTCGGCCCGCCGCGCCACCGCCGCCGTCCTGCGCGACTTCGGCATCCCGCTCCCGGCCACCCCGGAGCCCGCCCTTCCGGTGGCGGCCTGAGAACCATCCGGCCCGGGCCCGGCCCCCTACCGGGGGCCGGGCCCGCACGGTGTCACGACAACGCAGCCACCCGATCGCGATAGCTCCGCACCGCCGACGCGTCCCGGTACGGCTCCAGCCGCCGCTCGAAGTCCCGTACGTACTCCACCGCCCGCACCGACCGCATCTCCATCGCCTGCTGCGCCGCCTCCGCGCCCAGCGCGCACGCCTGGTCCAGCTCGCCCAGCCCCAGCCGGGCCGTGGCCAGCACCACCCGGCAGAACAGCCGGGACCGTGCGTACCCCGGCGCCCGCAACTGCAGCGACCGCTCCGCGTGCTGCGCCGAGGCCCGGTACTGCTGGAGGTCCCGGTGGCAGTGGCCGAACTCGTCCGCGAGCTGGGCCTCGTCGTAGAACCGCGCCCAGTGCGGCACGTCGTCCCCCGGCCGGGCCGCGCCCAGCGCCCGCTCGGCCCGCACCAGCGAGGCCGTCGCGGCGCGGACCTCGCCGAGCACCGCGTGCCCCCGCGCCTCCGCCGAGTGCAGCAGCGCCTGCACCACCGGCGGCGGGCCCGAGCCGACGCCCTGCTGGGCGACCCGGGCCAGCTGCACGGCCTCCCGGCCGTGGCCCAGGTAGACCGCCTGCCGGCTCATGGTGACCAGCACGTACGCCCCGTACGGCCGGTCGCCCGCGGCCTGCGCGAGCCGCAGCGCCTGCACGAAGTAGCGCTGGGCGAGCCCGTGCGCGGCGATGTCGTACGAGGTCCAGCCCGCGAGCCGGGTCAGGTCGGCGGCGGCCGCGAACAGCCGGCGGCCGGTGGTCTCCCCGTAGGTGCCGCGCAGCATCGGCTCCGCCTCGTGCTCCAGGTAGCGCACCAGCGCCTGCCGGGCGTGCCCGCCGCCGTAGGCGTGGTCCAGGGTGCGGAACAGCTCGCTCACCGATCTGAGCGCGGCGATGTCCCCGCCCGTCACCCGCTGCCCGGGCCCCCGATCGATCTGCCGCTGCCGGGGCACCGAGGCCCGGCCCTGCACGGGCACGCGGGCGGCGGCCGCAGCCGTGTCCACGCCGCGGCCCACCCGCTCGTCGGCCCGGCCGATCAGCCAGTCCCGGCTGGGCACGACCAGACCGGCCGGGGTGAAGGCGATCTTCCGGAGTTCGGCGTGCGAGCCGGAGTCCTTGCGCCACAGCCCGCTCGCGATGTCCACGGCCTCCTCGGGGGTGGCCGCGAACTCCAGCCCCGCGTACACGGGCGCGCAGGCGTCCAGTCCCAGGTCCTGCGCGGACAGCCGCCGCCCGAGGCGCCGGGTGAAGACCTCCGCGATCAGCGCCGGGGTGGTTCCGCGCGGCTGCTGCCCGCGCAGCCACCGGGTCACGGAGGTCTTGTCGTACCGCAGATCGAGACCGTGCTCCAGGCCGAGCTGATCGACGCGGCGGGCTAGCCCGGCGTTGGAGAACCCGGCTTCCGCGATCAGCGCCGCGAGCTGCCGGTTGGGGACGCGCTGGGCAGGTCGTTCCGTCATCGGCTCCACGGTTTCCTGACGTGACGGACCGGAGTCCCGGCCCTGTGAACGGCGTGAATGTAGCGGCGAACTCCGCTCACACCGCCCTCTCTGCCCCACATTCATCCGATCGTGTGCAGAATGGGTAGGGCTCTTTACGGACTGACCCCCTCCGTCCGCGTACGCTGCGGCCCATGACCCGCCGGCCCCACCGGGCGCACCTCCCCGAGGAGCGGCCCGAATCCACCGCCCCGCTGCCTCCGCCCGAGTTGACCGAGGCCGAGTGCAGGCGCTGCGGCACCTACATCGCGGGGCTCGACGGCCGGTACGCGTGCGGGGTGTGCGGCTGGGTGAACGACCACTCCGAGGGCCACCGCCGGCTGCCGCGCGCGGACGAGGACCCGGACCGCCCGCAGAAGGGCCGCCGCAGGCCGAAGCAGCTGCCGTGGCCCCCGCTGGAACCCCCGCCGCCCACCGCCACCGAGTCGCCCGCGGGGCCGCCGTACCCTTGCTGAGTGCGATACGTGCACACAGCAGGTTCAACGAGGAGGCGCTGCGGTGGCTGAGCTTGGGTTTGTCCATCTGGGCTTCGGACCGGAGGCCGTCGAGTACACCGCGGCCTGGGAAGAGCAGCGCCGTGTGCACGCGGCGCGCTTCGCGGACGAGATCGGCGACACCTGCCTGCTGCTGGAGCACGAGCCGGTCTACACCGCCGGCCGGCGCACCGACCCCAGCGAGCGCCCGCTCGACGGCACCCCCGTCGTCGACGTGGACCGCGGCGGCAAGATCACCTGGCACGGCCCGGGCCAGCTCGTCGGCTACCCGATCATGAAGCTGCCGCGCCCGGTGGACGTCGTCGCCCACGTGCGCCGCCTCGAAGAGGCCCTGATCCGCACCGCCGCCGAATTCGGCGTGGAGACCACCCGGGTCGAGGGCCGCTCCGGGGTCTGGGTGCTGGGCGACCCGATCGAGGACCGCCCGAAGATCGGCGGACTCACCCTCGACCTCGCCGCGCCCGCCCCGACTGCGCCCGTTCAAGACCTGCGCACCGGCGACGACGAGTTCGACGCCCGGCTCCACGGCCCCGAGTACGCCCCGTCCAATGCCGGCCAGCGCCGCGAGGACCGCAAGCTCGCCGCGATCGGCATCCGCGTCGCCAAGGGCGTCACGATGCACGGCTTCGCGATCAACGTGAACCCCGACAACGTCTGGTTCGACCGGATCATCCCGTGCGGGATCCGGGACGCCGGTGTGACCTCGCTCTCGTACGAACTGGGCCGCGAGCTCACCATTGCCGAGGTGCTGCCGGTCGTCGAGCGCCACCTGAAGGACGTGCTGGAGCAGGCGGAGCTGAAGCCCCGCGAGATAGAGCCGGCGGTGGGCGGCTAGCCGCGGGGAATGGGTCCGGCCCCCCGAAGGTTGGCCGGACGTAAGAGCGTACGAATTACGGGCGTACCCTGGTGGGCGCCGAAGAATCGAAGTCACAGGGAGCCGGTCGTGTCCGCAGTCGCACCCGACGGACGCAAGATGCTGCGCCTCGAGGTCCGTAACGCCCAGACCCCCATCGAGCGCAAGCCCGAGTGGATCAAGACCCGGGCGAAGATGGGTCCCGAGTACACCAAGATGCAGGCCCTGGTGAAGGGCGAAGGACTGCACACGGTGTGCCAGGAAGCCGGCTGTCCGAACATCTACGAATGCTGGGAGGACCGCGAGGCCACCTTCCTCATCGGTGGCGACCAGTGCACCCGGCGCTGTGACTTCTGCCAGATCGACACGGGCAAGCCCGAGGCCCTGGACCGTGACGAGCCGCGCCGCGTCGGCGAGTCCGTGGTCACCATGGACCTGAACTACGCCACCATCACGGGCGTCGCGCGCGACGACCTGGCCGACGGCGGCGCCTGGCTGTACGCGGAGACCGTGCGCCAGATCCACCAGCAGACGGCGGGCCGCGAGGCGGGCCACACCAAGGTCGAGCTGCTGGCCCCCGACTTCAACGCGGTCCCGGAGCTGCTGGAGGAGGTCTTCGCCTCCCGCCCCGAGGTCTTCGCGCACAACGTCGAGACGGTCCCGCGGATCTTCAAGCGGATCCGCCCCGGCTTCCGCTACGAGCGCTCCCTCGACGTGATCACCAAGGCGCGCGCCTACGGCCTGGTCACCAAGTCGAACCTGATCCTCGGCATGGGCGAGGAGCGCGAGGAGGTCTCGCAGGCCCTGAAGGACCTGCACGAGGCCGGCTGCGAGCTCATCACCATCACCCAGTACCTGCGGCCCTCGCCGCGGCACCACCCCGTCGAGCGCTGGGTGAAGCCGCACGAGTTCGTCGAGCTGGCGAAGGAGGCCGAGGAGATCGGCTTCTCCGGTGTGATGTCCGGTCCGCTGGTCCGTTCGTCGTACCGTGCCGGTCGTCTTTACACCCAGGCGATGGAGAAGCGCGCCGCTGGCGTGTGAACTCGCGCACAAATACTTACCAACGGGTAACACCGCATCGACGCGGCCCCTAGGCTCTTTCGTGAGGAAGAGACTGGGGGCCGCGTCAATCTTTCGTCACGATTGACCAGCCGGTCACGTGCTGGTAACACCAGTCAGTGACGCTGGATCCACGCACCGCACACAACGGCACCGTGAAAGGGATCGTCATCATGCAGGCCGCGCCCGTACGCGCCATCGCCATCCCGACCCTGTCAGACGCCTTCCGGGGCTTCGAATCCCTGCTGATGAGCGGCGCCCGCCGCAACGCCTGGACGGCGGTCCTCGAAGACCGGCGCCGGGCCAAGGACCGCGTCGAAACCGAACACGTACTTGAGGCCGCGGCGACCCGGACCCCGCAGGCCACGTAAACTTCGCTGTATGGCGAGGAAGTCAAACGCAGAGACTGCTGCGAACCCCGGGCGACTGAAGCAGATCGCCCTGACGTACAAGATGACGCGCAAGGCCGACCCGAAGGTCGGTCTGATTATCGCGGGCGTGGGAATCGTCACCTTCGGTGTCGCTCTTGCGATCGGCTTCCTGATCGACGCTCCGGTCTACCTGGGCATCCTGGGCTTCCTGGTGGCGTTCCTCGCGATGGCGATCGTCTTCGGACGACGGGCCGAGCGGGCTGCCTTCGGGCAGATGGAAGGTCAGCCGGGAGCGGCCGCGGCCGTACTGGACAACGTGGGCCGGGGCTGGACGACCACCCCGGCGATCGCGATGAACAAGAGCCAGGACATCGTCCACCGGGCCGTCGGCAAGGCCGGCGTCGTGCTGATCGGCGAGGGCAACCCGAACCGGGTGAAGCTCCTTCTCGCGAACGAGAAGAAGAAGATGGCCCGGATCATGCCCGACGTGCCGGTGCACGACTTCATCGTGGGCACGGGCGAGGGCGAGGTGCCGCTCAAGAAGGTGCGCACCACCCTGCTCAAGCTGCCGCGCGTCCTGGCGGGCCCCCAGATCACCCAGGTCAACGACAAGCTGCGGGCCATGGGCGACCTGATGTCGAACATGCCCCTGCCAAAGGGTCCGATGCCCAAGGGCATGAAGATGCCCCGCGGCGGGAAGATGCGCTGACCCGCTGACCTGATTTTCGTATACGAGACAGGGGCGCCCCCCGAGCCGGCCGGCTCGGGGGGCGCCCCTGCGTTCGCGTGTGTTCGCGCTGCTCCTAGATCCGTACCTGGACCGCGCGGGCCAGCCGGTCGTGCAGGCCGCGGCCGTCGCGGTCCCAGACCAGGGCCGGGATGACCAGGGCCAGCAGCAGGGTGCGTACGACCACCCGGACGATGCCGAGGCGGCTGCCGTCCTCCGAGACCACTCGGAGGCCCAGGATCCGCTTGCCGGGGGTGAAGCCCACGGTGCCGACCGTCAGGATGTGCAGGGCGACGAAGAGCGCGAGGGTCCAGTTGCCCGCCGAGGCCAGGTCGCCGCCCGTGATCAGCCCGTAGGCGATGAGCTGGCAGCCGATCCAGTCGAGGGCCACGGCGCCCAGTCGGCGCCCGAACCGCGCCACGGAGCCGGGCCCCTGCTGCGGCAGCCCGAGGCGTTCGCCCGGATAGCCGAAGTCGACGCCCATCTCCTCGGCGGCCGCGCGGGGGCCGGAGAGCCAGGATCCGATTGCTTGCCTGTTGTCCACCCGACCACGGTACCGGTGGGGCTCCACGGCACTCCGAGCGGACCCTGGTTAACTTGTGCGAAACAAATGGGTCATGCTTGGGAAATCCCGTCTGCTTATGGTCGGGTCAGCGTGCGGCACCGCACTGACGCACCACGAGCTATAAAGCCCGCCCCTGCCCCGGGGTCGGGAGTAGGAGGAGTTGGATGTTCCAGAACGCCGACGAAGTGAAGCAGTACATCGAGGAGAACGACGTCAAGTTCGTCGACGTCCGCTTCTGCGACCTGCCTGGTGTGATGCAGCACTTCACCATCCCGGGGCGCGCGTTCGACCCGAACGAGGAGCTGGCCTTCGACGGCTCCTCGATCCGCGGCTTCCAGGCGATCCACGAGTCCGACATGGCGCTGCGTGCCGACATCAGCACCGCGCGTCTGGACCCGTTCCGCAAGGACAAGACGCTCAACATCAACTTCTTCATCCACGACCCGATCACGGGCGAGGCCTACAGCCGTGACCCGCGCAACATCGCGAAGAAGGCGGAGGCGTACCTGGCCTCCACCGGCATCGCCGACACCGCGTACTTCGGCCCCGAGGCCGAGTTCTACGTGTTCGACAGCGTGCGCTTCGCGACCACCGCGAACGAGAGCTTCTACCACATCGACTCCGAGGCCGGCGCCTGGAACACGGGCTCCGAGGAGAACAACCGTGGTTACAAGGTCCGCTACAAGGGTGGTTACTTCCCCGTAGCCCCGGTCGACCACTTCGCCGACCTGCGCGCCGAGATCTCCCTGGAGCTCGACGCCCAGGGCCTCCAGGTCGAGCGTCAGCACCACGAGGTCGGCACCGGTGGCCAGGCCGAGATCAACTACAAGTTCAACACGCTGCTCGCCGCGGCCGACGACCTGATGCTCTTCAAGTACATCGTGAAGAACGTCGCCTGGCGCAACGGCAAGACCGCGACCTTCATGCCGAAGCCGATCTTCGGTGACAACGGCTCCGGCATGCACGTGCACCAGTCGCTGTGGGCGAACGGCGACCCGCTGTTCTACGACGAGGCCGGCTACGCGGGCCTGTCGGACACCGCGCGCTACTACATCGGCGGCATCCTCAAGCACGCCCCGTCGCTGCTGGCGTTCACCAACCCGACGGTGAACTCCTACCACCGCCTGGTGCCGGGCTTCGAGGCGCCGGTCAACATGGTGTACTCGCAGCGCAACCGCTCCGCCGCCATGCGCATCCCGATCACGGGCTCGAACCCGAAGGCCAAGCGCGTCGAGTTCCGCGCCCCGGACCCGTCGTCCAACCCGTACCTCGCCTTCGCGGCGCTGCTGCTCGCGGGCCTCGACGGTGTCAAGAACAAGATCGAGCCGATGGAGCCGATCGACAAGGACCTCTACGAGCTCTCGCCCGACGAGCACGCGAGCGTCCCGCAGGTCCCGACCAGCCTCGAGGACGTCCTCAAGGCGCTGGAGGAGGACCACGAGTACCTCCTCGCCGGCGGTGTCTTCACCCCGGACCTGATCGAGACCTGGATCGACTACAAGCGCACGCACGAGATCGCCCCGATCGCCCAGCGTCCGCACCCGCACGAGTTCGAGCTGTACTTCGACCTCTAAAGTGCCTGGTGAAAGGCCCCCTGCCGCTCTGTTCGGAGAGCGGCAGGGGGCCTTTCCGCGTTGACAGGCCCCCGAGCGCGGGTGACCGTGGAAATGACCCTTAAAGGCCGAATAAGCGAGACATGTTCGGAGGTGCATGAATATGCGCCGCAGGTTCGTAGCCGCAGTCATCGCCGGAGCTGCCGGGGCCACCCTCGGCCTGCTGCCGGCCACCAGCGCCTCGGCGGGAGACGGCGGCCGGTGGAGGTGCTCCGAGGAGCAGCGCTGGAACGACTGGCGCTGGGACGAGTGCTGCAACCGCGACTGGCGGGACCGCCCGAGCTGGTGCTGGGACGACGGCGGAGTGGGCGGCAACGGGGGCAACGGCCGTCACGACTGGAGCAACTGGCACGACTCCCACTGGAACGACTGGCGTGACGGCAACTGGAACGACGGCCGCGGCGGCAACGGCGACTGGGGCAACTGGAACGACGGCCGCGGCGGCAACGGAGACTGGAACGACGGCCGTGGCGGGAACGGCGACTGGGGCGACTGGAACGACGGCCGTGGTGGCAACGGTGACTGGGGCAACGGCGACTGGGGTGGAGGCCGTGGCGGCAACGGTGAGTGGAGCAACGGTGACTGGGGCGGAGGCCGCTGAGCGGCGCTGACCGCACCACACCGACCCGGGCGCGATGCCCCTGCTCAGTCTCCGCGGAGCAGGGGCATCGCGCCCGTCAGTTCGCGCAGGCAGCGGACCGCGAGCTCGGCGGGGGAGCCGGGGCCCAGGACCGGGTCGTCCGTGGCCGACCACAGCTCCAGTGCGATGCGGATCGCGTCCGTGGCCGCCGCGGCGAGCAGGCGTACGCCCATCGCGTCGGCCCCGTCGCCGGCCAGCCGGGCGATCACCGGGACCAGGTGCTCCTCGGAGTCCTGGTTCACGCGGTACCAGACCGCCCGCAGGGCTTGGTCGTCCGCCGCCGCGCGCAGCAGGCCGCGGGTCACCTCCAGGCCCTCCTCTATGGCCTGCAGGTCGCTCAGGGCCCGGGTGACCGCCCGCTCCAGCGCCTCGGCGAGGGGGGTGCCGGGGTCCTCCTCCGCGAGCAGTGCGCGCCAGGCGTCGCCGCCGCCCGCGAGCAGCGGGGCCACCGCCTCCTGCTTGTTGCGGAAGTAGCGGTAGAAGGTGCGCAGCGCCACCCCCGCGTGATGGGCGATGTCCTCGGCGGTGGTCGCGTCGGGGCCGCGTTCGGCGAAGAGTTCGCAGGCCGCGCGGGCGATGTCGAGCTGGGTGGCTGCCTTGCGGCGCTCGGTCAGCGACTGGGCTCCGGGGCCGGCCTGGGGAGAGTACGGACGAGGGGATCTCACGGGTGAAGACTACCTCCCGCCCGGCGCGCCGATTGCGTGCTTTGACAGCCTGGCAAAACGTGTCATTCCTTCGGTACGCTCACCCCATGAACCGTTACGAAGGACGTCGCGTCCTCATCACCGGCGGCGGGTCCGGCATCGGCCAGGCCACCGTCCACCGCATCCTCGCCGAGGGCGGGCGCGTCCACACCGTGGACGTCAACGAGGCCGGCCTCAAGGTCACCGCCGAGCGCGCGGCCGCCGACGGCCACGCGGACCGGCTGACCACCGCCGTCCTCGACATATCCGACGAGGCCTCGGTCAAGACGGGCGTGGCCGCCGCCGTCGACGCCCTCACCGGCATCGACGTACTCGTCAACGCCGCGGGCATCCTGCGCTCCTCGCACACCCACCAGACCACGCTCGACCTCTGGAACAAGGTCATCGCGGTCAACCTGACCGGCACCTTCCTGATGATCCGCGAGTCGCTCCCGGCGCTCCTCGCGGGCGAGCAGCCGGTCGTGGTGAACTTCAGCTCCACCTCGGCGTCCTTCGCGCACCCCTACATGTCCGCCTACGCGGCCAGCAAGGGCGGCATCCAGTCCATGACCCACGCGCTGGCCGCCGAGTACAGCAAGCAGGGCCTGCGCTTCGTTTCGGTCGCGCCCGGCTCCATCGAGAGCGGCATGACCACCGGCACCGGCCCCGGCCTGCCCGAGGACACCGACTGGTCGCTCTTCGCCAAGCTCGCCCCGGCCCTCGGCCAGGGCTTCGCCGGCCCGCAGACCGTGGCCGGCGTCGTCGCCATGCTGGGCTCCGAGGACGGCGCCTTCATCACCGGTACGGAGATCCGCATCGACGGCGGTACGCACTACTAGTCATCGGGGCATCAGCCCCTGAAGCGGTCCCAGAGCCGGGGGAAGCGCTCCGCGAGCACGGCTTCGTTCTCGAAGTCCAGCGGGGCGCCCTCCGGCTCTGCCGGTTGCAGGGGGACGCCCAGATCCGGCGCCACCGAGCCGGTCAGCTGCTCGTACGCCTCGTCGGCGGCGTACCCCAGCTCCTCGGCGTCCCCGTCGATCTCCTCGTCGAACTCGCCCAGCAGCTCCGCCAGCTGGTCCGGATCGTGCACCCCGCCCTCGAAGACCTCCCGCCCCTGGCCGATGAGCCAGCAGCGGAAGTAGTCGAACGCGTCGTCGCTCGCCCCGTCGAGCAGCACCCAGGCCGCGCCCCACAGGTCCCAGGTGTACGCCCGGTTGTACCGGACCTCGAAGTGCCGGGCGAAGTCCAGGACGGAGTCCGGATCGAGCTGCGCGAGCCGCTCCACGAGCAGCTCGGCGTGTTCCTCGGGGTCGCCGTCGGCGGCCTCGCGGGTACGGTCGACGATCTCCCAGAACTCCGTCTCGTCCATCACCGTCCCAGCATCACGGGTCGACCCCCGCGCCGCCACCGCGCATACGGCCAAAGGCCTGTTGTCCCACCTTCTCGGCCGTACCCCGGAGACCGGATCGCCGGCCACCGGCCGCATACTCGGGTCGAGAGCGGCGTGATCAAGGTCCTGGACTTCGGCATCGCGAAGTTCCTCGGAGAGTCGATCCAGCAGACGGGCTGAAACGCCGCGAGGCGGCCCGCCCCGGAAGGGGTGGACCGCCTCACGGTCGGACACGCGGGGCTCAGAGGCCGTAGCGCTCCCGGGCCTCCTTGACGGAGGACGCCGGGACCTCGCCGCGGCGGGCGAGCTGGGCCAGCGAGGCCACCACGATCGACTGGGCGTCGACACCGAAGTGGCGGCGGGCGCCCTCGCGGGTGTCGGAGAGGCCGAAGCCGTCCGTGCCCAGCGAGGTGTAGTCCTGCTCGACCCACTGGCTGATCTGGTCCGGGACCTGACGCATCCAGTCGGAGACGGCCAGGACCGGGCCCTGGGCGCCTTCCAGCGCGCGGGTGACGTACGGGGTGCGCACCTCGCCGCGCAGCAGCGCCTCGTCGCACTCCAGCGCGTCGCGCCGCAGCTCGCCCCAGGAGGTGGCGGACCAGACGTCGGCGGACACGTTCCACTCGGCGGCGAGCAGACGCTGCGCCTCCAGGACCCAGTGGATCGCCGTACCCGAGGCCATCAGCTGGATCTTCGGGGCGTCGGCGGCCGGGGCCGCCCCGTCCAGGTCCGCCGCCGTGTTGAAGCGGTAGAGGCCCTTGATGATGCCTTCCTCGACGCCCTCGGGCATCGCGGGCTGCACCTTCGGCTCGTTGTAGACCGTCAGGTAGTAGAAGACGTCTTCCGGCTTCTCGCCGTACATCCGGCGCAGACCGTCCTTGACGATCACCGCGATCTCGTACGCGAAGGCCGGGTCGTAGTTCAGCGACGCCGGGTTCGTGGACGCGATCAGGTGCGAGTGGCCGTCCGCGTGCTGGAGGCCCTCACCGGTCAGCGTGGTGCGGCCGGCGGTGGCGCCGACGATGAAGCCCTTGCCGAGCTGGTCGGCGAGCTGCCACATCTGGTCGGCGGTGCGCTGCCAGCCGAACATCGAGTAGAAGATGTAGAAGGGGATCATCGGCTCGCCGTGCGTCGCGTACGACGTACAGGCGGCGATGAAGTCCGCCATCGCGCCGGCCTCGGTGATCCCCTCGTTGAGGATCTGGCCGTCCTTGGCTTCCTTGTAGTACATGAGCTGGTCGCGGTCGACCGGCTCGTACGTCTGGCCCAGCGGCGAGTAGATGCCGGCCGACGGGAAGAGGGACTCCATACCGAAAGTACGGGCCTCGTCGGGGACGATCGGCACCCAGCGCTTGCCGGTCTCCTTGTCCCGCATCAGGTCCTTGACGAGCCGGACGAAGGCCATGGTGGTGGCCATCTCCTGCTTGCCGGAGCCCTTGAGCAGCGGGGCGAAGGAACGGTCCGCCGGGGCCGGCAGGGCCACGTGCTTGACCTTGCGGGCCGGGGCCGGACCGCCGAGGGCCGCGCGGCGCTCGTTCAGGTACCGGACCTCGGGGCTGTTCGCACCCGGGTGGCCGTACGGGACCTGGCCGTCGGCGAAGGCGCTGTCCGGGATCGGGAGGCCAAGGAGGTCACGCATGTCCTTGAACTCGTCGATCGTCAGCTTCTTCATCTGGTGGTTCGCGTTCTTCGACTCGAACCCGGCACCCAGCGTGTAGCCCTTGACGGTCTGCGCCAGGATGACCGTCGGCGCACCCTTGTGCTCCAGGGCGGCCTTGTACGCGGCGTACACCTTGCGGGGCTCGTGGCCGCCGCGGGAGCTGTGGAAGCACTCGGCGATCTTCGCGTCGGACAGCACACCGGCGAGCTGGACCAGCTCGGGGTTGGCGCCGAAGAAGTGGTTCCGGATGTAGGCCACGTCGCGGGTCGCGTACGTCTGGAACTGCGCGTCGGGTACCTCGCGCAGGCGGCGTACCAGGGCGCCCGTGGTGTCGAGCTGGAACAGCTCGTCCCAGGCGGAGCCCCACAGCGACTTGATGACGTTCCAGCCGGCGCCGCGGAACTGGGCTTCCAGCTCCTGCACCACGCGGAAGTTCGCGCGGACCGGACCGTCGAGGCGCTGCAGGTTGCAGTTGATGACGAAGGTCAGGTTGTCGAGCTGCTCGCGGGAGGCGAGGGCCAGGGCGGCGGTCGACTCCGGCTCGTCCATCTCGCCGTCGCCCAGGAAGGCCCAGACGTGCGAGTTGGCGGTGTCCTTGATGCTCCGGTTCTGCAGGTAGCGGTTGAAGCGCGCCTGGTAGATCGCGGAGAGCGGGCCGAGGCCCATGGAAACCGTGGGGAACTCCCACAGCCACGGCAGGCGCCGCGGGTGCGGGTAGGACGGCAGGCCGTTGCCGCCGGACTCCTGGCGGAAGTTGTCGAGCTGCTGCTCGGACACGCGGCCGTCGAGGAAGGCGCGGGCGTAGATGCCGGGGGAGGCGTGGCCCTGGATGTAGAGCTGGTCGCCCGATCCGTCGGCCTCCTTCCCGCGGAAGAAGTGCTGGAAGCCGGTCTCGTACAGCCATGCGGCGGAGGCGAAGGTGGCGATGTGGCCGCCGACGCCGTACTTGGAGCCGCGGGTCACCATGGCGGCCGCGTTCCAGCGGTTCCACGCGGTGATGCGGGCCTCCATCGCCTCGTCACCGGGGAACTCCGGCTCCGCGGCGGTGGGGATGGTGTTGACGTAGTCCGTCTCCAGCAGCTTGGGCAGCGCGAGGCCGGCGGCCTCGGCGTGCTGCAGCGTGCGGCGGAGCAGGTATTCGGCGCGGCGCGTACCGGCGGCCTTTGCGACGGCGTCGAGGGAGGCCGCCCATTCGGCGGTCTCCTCGGTGTCGCGGTCCGGGAGCTGGTCGAGCTCGCTCGGAAGCTTTCCTACGGGGTCGGACATCGGTGTGCGCCGCCTTCCGGACAAAGGAGAGGTGGTGAAAAAATCCCTGACGGGCAGGACAGGGTCGATGGACCTGGTTGAGGTCCGCGATGACTGTAAATGCCTGATCGATGATCGATCAAATAAAAGTGACGAAGAAACGTCCATACGACGAAAGTCGGCACCGGGTGCCATGGATATAGGCACCCGGTGCCGGGCAAATCGGGACATCTCGGCCGGTCAGGCGCGCGGGGCACACCCGAGGACGTGCCGCTTCACGAGCAGACCGATCTCCGGATCCTGATTGCGGAACGCCTGGACGAGGGCTTCGTGCTCCTCGGCGTAGGACTTCTGGACGGTTCCCAGCCAACGGATGGACAGGGCCGTGAACACCTCGATGCCCAGGCTCTCCCAGGTGTGCAGCAGCACGCTGTTCCCGGCAGCCCGCACCATCTCCCGGTGGAAGCCCACCGTGTGCCGCACCTGCGCCGTACCGTCCTCGCTGCGGTCGGCGTCCCACAGGGCCGCCACGTGCGGCTCCAGCGCCGAGCAGTCGGCCGCCAGCCGGGGCGCCGCCAACTCGGCGGCGATCTGCTCCAGGCCGGCCCGGACCGGGTAGATCTCCTCCAGGTCCGCCGCCGACAGGTTCCGTACGCGCACGCCCTTGTTCGGCGCCGACTCGATCAGCCGCAGCGTCTCCAGCTCGCGCAGGGCCTCGCGCACCGGAGTCTGGCTGACCTCCAGCTCCACGGCGATCCGGCGCTCGACGATCCGCTCGCCGGGCTTCCAACGCCCGCTGACGATCCCCTCCACGATGTGCTCGCGGATCTGCTCGCGCAGCGAGTGCACGACGGGTGGGGTGATCATCTGGGCTTCATCTCCTGATGGGTGTGCAGGGACGCGCGGGGTCTGATGCGTAGACAATACGGCCGTCGTGGCCTGCTGCGATGCGTTCCCGCCGGGTGACCCTTGGTGAGGCTCGTTACAAACGACGGCGCCCCCACCCGGACGGATCCGGGCGGGGGCGCCGTACACGGCAGCTCGCGCTGCGCGTGGGGCCTTACAGGCCGAGCTCGACCTCGAACTCGCCGGCTTCCAGGATGGCCTTGACGGCCGAGAGGTACCGGGCCGCGTCCGCGCCGTCCACCAGGCGGTGGTCGTAGGACAGGGTCAGGTACGTCATGTCACGGATGCCGATGTTCGTGCCCTCGGCGGTCTCGATGACCACCGGGCGCTTGACCGTGGCACCGATGCCCAGGATGGCGACCTGGTTCGGCGGCACGATGACCGTGTCGAACAGGGCACCGCGCGAACCGGTGTTGCTGATGGTGAAGGTCGCGCCCGACAGCTCGTCCGGCGTGATCTTGTTGCCGCGGACCTTGGAGGCCAGGTCGGCGGTCGCCTTGGAGATGCCCGCCAGGTTGAGGTCGCCCGCACCCTTGATGACCGGGGTCATCAGGCCCTTCTCGGAGTCGACGGCGATGCCGATGTTCTCCGAGTCGAAGTAGGTGATGGTGCCCTCGTCCTCGTTGATCCGGGCGTTGACGACCGCGTGGGCCTTCAGCGCCTGGGCAGCGGCCTTGACGAAGAACGGCATCGGGGACAGCTTGACGCCCTCGCGGGCGAGGAAGCCGGCCTTGGCCTTCTCGCGCAGCTTCATGATCTTGGTGATGTCCACCTCGACCACGGAGCTGAGCTGCGCCTGCGAGTGCAGGGCCTTCATCATGTTGTCGCCGATGACCTTGCGCATGCGGGTCATCTTGACCGTCTGACCGCGCAGCTCGGAGACCGCGGCGGCCGGGGCCTTGGCGGCCGGAGCGGCAGCGGCCGGCGCCGGGGCGGCGGCAGCGGCCTTGGCGGCCTCGGCGGCGGCCAGGACGTCCTGCTTGCGGATACGGCCACCGACACCGGTGCCCGCGACCGTGGACAGGTTGACGCCGGACTCCGAGGCGAGCTTGCGCACCAGCGGGGTCACGTACGCGCCTTCGTCACCGGCGGAAACCGGGGCGGAGGGAGCGGCCGGGGCGGCAACCGGGGTGACCGGAGCGGCCTGGGCGACCGGAGCGGCAACGGGCGCCGGAGCGGCGACCGGGGCCGGGGCGACCGGAGCCGGAGCGGCAACGGGAGCCGGGGCAGCCACGGGGGCGGCGACCGGAGCCGGAGCAGCGGCGGCCGGGGCGGCGGCCGGAGCCGCACCCGCGACGCCGATGACGGCCAGACGGGCACCGACCTCGGCGGTCTCGTCCTCGCCGACCAGGATCTCCAGCAGCGTGCCGGAGACCGGCGCGGGGATCTCGGTGTCGACCTTGTCCGTGGAGACCTCGAGCAGCGGCTCGTCGGCCTCGACGGACTCGCCGACCTGCTTCAGCCAGCGGGTGACGGTGCCCTCGGTGACGGACTCGCCCAGGGCGGGGAGCACGACATCGGTGCCGGACGCTGCCGGGGCGGCGGCCGGAGCCTCGGCGACCGGGGCGGGGGCCGCGGGGGCCGCGGGGGCCTCCACGACCGGAGCCGGAGCAGCGGTGACCGGCTCGGCGGCCGGAGCCGCAGCAGCGGCCGGGGCGCCGGAACCGTCGTCGATGACGGCCAGCTCGGCGCCGACCTCGACGGTCTCGTCCTCGGCGACCTTGATGGACGCCAGGATGCCGGACACGGGGGACGGGATTTCGGTGTCGACCTTGTCGGTCGAGACCTCGAGCAGCGGCTCGTCGGCCTCGACGCGCTCGCCCTCGGCCTTCAGCCAACGGGTGACAGTGCCCTCAGTGACGCTCTCACCGAGCGCCGGAAGGGTTACGGAAACCGACATGGTTTCTGTTGCTCCTAACGAAAGTGCGGAAGTGGTCGTCGCGCCCGTGACGATTAGTCGTGTGCGTGCAGCGGCTTGCCGGCCAGCGCGAGGTGGGCCTCGCCCATGGCCTCGTTCTGGGTCGGGTGCGCGTGGATGAGCTGCGCGACCTCGGCCGGCAGAGCTTCCCAGTTGTAGATCAGCTGGGCTTCGCCGACCTGCTCGCCCATCCGGTCACCGACCATGTGGACGCCGACCACGGCACCGTCCTTGACCTGGACGAGCTTGATCTCGCCCGAGGTCTTGAGGATCTTGCTCTTGCCGTTGCCCGCAAGGTTGTACTTCAGCGCCACGACCTTGTCCGCGCCGTAGATCTCCTTGGCCTTGGCCTCGGTGATGCCGACGGAAGCGACCTCGGGGTGGCAGTAGGTGACGCGCGGGACACCGTCGTAGTCGATCGGGACGGCCTTCAGGCCGGCCAGACGCTCCGCGACCAGGATGCCCTCGGCGAAGCCGACGTGCGCGAGCTGGAGGGTCGGGACGAGGTCACCGACCGCCGAGATGGTGGGCACGTTGGTCTGCATGTACTCGTCGACGAGGACGTAGCCGCGGTCCATCGCGACGCCCTGCTCCTCGTAGCCCAGGCCCTGCGAGACCGGACCGCGGCCGACGGCGACCAGCAGCACCTCGGCCTCGAAGGTCTTGCCGTCGGCCAGCGTGACGCGCACGCCGTTCTCGGTGTACTCGGCCTTGTCGAAGAAGGTGCCGAGGTTGAACTTGATGCCGCGCTTGCGGAACGCGCGCTCCAGCAGCTTCGAGCTGTTCTCGTCCTCGACGGGCACGAGGTGCTTGAGGCCCTCGATGACCGTGACCTCGGAACCGAAGGACTTCCACGCCGAGGCGAACTCGACGCCGATGACGCCGCCGCCCAGCACGATCGCCGACTCGGGAACGCGGTCCAGGACCAGCGCGTGGTCCGAGGAGATGATGCGGTTGCCGTCGATCTCCAGGCCCGGCAGGGACTTCGGCACGGAGCCGGTCGCCAGCAGGACGTGGCGGCCCTGGATGCGGCGGCCGTCCACGTCGACGGAAGTCGGGGAGGAGAGGCGGCCCTCACCCTCGATGTACGTCACCTTGCGCGAGGCCACGAGACCCTGCAGGCCCTTGTACAGGCCCGAGATGATCTCGTCCTTGTACTTGTGGACACCCGCGATGTCGATGCCCTCGAAGGTGGTCTTCACGCCGAACTGGGCGGCTTCGCGCGCCTGGTCCGCGATCTCGCCCGCGTGCAGCAGAGCCTTCGTGGGGATGCAGCCGTTGTGCAGGCAGGTGCCGCCGAGCTTGTTCTTCTCGATCAGGGCAACGTCCAGACCCAGCTGGGATGCGCGCAGCGCCGCGGCGTAACCGCCACTGCCACCGCCGAGGATCACTAGGTCGAAAACGGTGCTGGCGTCGTTCGCCACGTCACGTCCTCCATGCATGTGCGCCGGGCACCGGTCCTCTGTGACCGGGCGGCGGCTGGTATACGGCCGCTGTTTCTTCGGCCCTGTGGTGGGGGCCCTGTCCTGCCGAGAACCCATCTTCGCATTTGTCGCGGGAACGCGGGACGCCGGGCCCGTGATGTAGGAGGTCGTTCTGTCCGAACCAGGGGTTACCGCGGCGTAGAAACCTACGGATTTCGTTGTGAGTGAACACACCCCGGGCCTTGACCGAAAGTCGATCAAGGCCCGGGGTGCTACGCGTCACACGAAGAGGGTCGACACCGAGTGGGTCAGCCCAGGTCGCCGGTGGCCGTGCGCTCCGCCAGCCGCACCAGGGTGCGCACGGCCGAGCCGGTGCCGCCCTTGGGGGTGTAGCCGTACGGCGCGCCCTCGTGGAAGGCCGGGCCCGCGATGTCGAGGTGGGCCCAGGTGATGCCCTCGCCGACGAACTCCTGCAGGAAGAGGCCGGCCAGCAGGCCGCCGCCCGCGCGCTCGCCCATGTTCGCGATGTCGGCGGTGGGGGAGTCGAAGGTCTTGCGCAGCTCCGGGGGCATCGGCATCGGCCACGAGGCCTCGCCGACCTCCTCGGCGATCTCGTGGATCGAGGTGCGGAAGGAGTCGTCGTTGCCCATGACCGCGAAGGTGCGGTTGCCCAGGGCCAGCACCATGGCGCCGGTCAGGGTGGCGACGTCGACGATCGCGTCCGGGTTCTCCTCGGAGGCCCGGGTCAGCGCGTCACCGAGGACCAGGCGGCCCTCGGCGTCCGTGTTGAGGACCTCGACGGTCTTGCCGCTGTACATGCGCAGCACGTCACCGGGCTTGGTGGCGGAGCCGGACGGCATGTTCTCGGCGAGCGCGAGCCAGCCGGTGACGTTGACCTGGAGGCCCAGCTTCGCGGCCGCGACGACGGAGGCGAAGACGGCGGCGGCGCCGGCCATGTCGCACTTCATCGTCTCGTTGTGGCCGGCCGGCTTCAGGGAGATGCCGCCCGAGTCGTAGGTGATGCCCTTGCCGACGAAGGCCAGGGTCTTCTCCGCCTTCGGGTGGGTGTAGGAGAGCTTCACCAGGCGCGGCGGGTTCTCGGAGCCCTTGCCGACGCCCATGATGCCGCCGTAGCCGCCCTTGACCAGCGCCTTCTCGTCCAGCACCTGGACCTTGATGCCGTTCTCCTTCGCGGTCGCGGTCGCGACGGCGGCGAAGGCCTCCGGGGTGAGGTCGTTCGGCGGGGTGTTGACCAGGTCACGGGCCACGTTGACCTCGGTCGCGACGGCCGTGGCGCGCTCGGCGGCGGCCTTGTGGTCCTTGTCGCGCGGCTTGGCGCCCAGCAGGGCGACCTCGGCCAGCGGCAGCTTCGGCCCGCCGTTCTTGGCACCCTTCTTCTCGCCGCCCTGGTACGCGGTGAACGCGTACGCGCCCAGCAGCGCGCCCTCGGCTACGGCGGTGACGGCCGAGGCGTCGTCCAGGGGGAGGGCGAAGCCGGCCTTCTTGCTGCCGTGCAGCGCGCGGGCGGCGGCACCGGCGGCGCGGCGCAGAACTTCCTCGTCGAACGATTCGTCCTTCTCGGGGACGGAGCCGAGCCCCACCGCCAGCACGACCGGGACCTTGAGGCCCGCGGGCGCCGGCAGCTTGGTGGTCTCGCCTTCGGCGCCCGTGGCGCCGAGCGCGTCGAGCACGTCGGCGAGCTTTCCGTCGTACGCCTTGTCCACGGCCTCGGCTCCGGCGGCCACGATCGGGCCCTTGGGGCCCTTCGCCACGCCGACCACGAGGGCGTCGGCGCGCAGCGTCGCAGCGCCGGCAGTGCTGAGAGTCAGAGCAGTCACGGTGGTGAAGTCTCGCTTCCGTTTGTGTGTGTGGGCCGAGTGGGTGGACGGCCATCCGCAGCGATCGTATTCCGGCCCGAGGGCCACCAGAAATGAGCCTACGCGCACGGACTCGTCCGTACGCCACTCGAAGGTTTGGCAGATTGTTCGATCAACGGGTCATCAGGTTCACCCATCTGTGGACTCTGCTCCAGGTTTGCCTCGTAGACCTAACGAGGTCCGAGAGACTCGGTCCACTCTCGCAAGGGGACGTGGGGTTCCTTTGCATGATTTCCACAGCGCCTTCCCGGCCCGGCCATCCGCCAAGGGCCGCCGTCGAGGGATGCCTGCGGGGGGAAAGGCCGAAATGGTCAATAGGAATCGGATGAACAGGGCCGCCGCCATGATGGTGGCCGCGGTGCTGGTGTCCGTGGCAGTGCCCGCCGCGACCGCTCAGGCGGCCACGGCTCCGCGCATCGACCTGAAGGTGCTGGTCGTCGACGACGGCGGCAGCTCGGTCGGCGCGATCACCGCGGAACTCCGCGACACCGGAGTTCCGTACACCCGGATCGAACTGGGGAGCGCGAGCCGGCCGGTCATCAACGCCGCCTTCCTCAGCGATACGGTCGACGGCCGCCCGCGCGCCAAGTACCAGGGGGTGGTCCTGCCGAACGAGAACCCGTTCGGCGAGGGCTCGGCGGAGATGGCGGCGCTCGGCGCGTACGAGACGGCGTACGGGATCCGCCAGGTCGACGCCTACACCTGGGCCCACCCCGGCGTCGGCCTCGAGTACACCGACAACGGCGGCTACAGCGGCCAGCTCGACGGCACCCGGGCCGCGGTCACCGCCGCCGGCAAGGCGGGGCCCTTCGCGTACCTCGGCGGTCAGGTGACCTTCGAGGACAACTCGGCGCTCGTCCCGGAGAGCTACGGCTTCATGGGCAAGCCGCGCGCCGGCTACACCAGTTACCTCGACGCGCCCGTCGGCTCCGGCCGGGCCTCGCTCGTCGGCGAGTACGCCCACGACGGCCGCAGCGAACTCGTCGTCACCTTCGGCTACAACCAGCACCAGCAGCAGTTCCGGCTGCTCGCCCGCGGCATCGTCGAATGGCTCACCCAGGGGGTCCACCTCGGCCAGAGCCGCAACTACTTCGCGGTCCACGTCGACGACGTGTTCGCCCCGGACGCCCGCTGGAACAAGGAGCTCAACTGCACGCCCGGCGACTACGCCTGCGCGGGCGGCGAGGGCAAGGAGAGCACCATCCGGATGACCGCCGCGGACGCCGTGTACGCGGCGCAGTGGCAGACGTCGAAGAACTTCAAGCTCGACATGCTCTTCAACGGCGGCGCCGGCGAGGAGTGGAAGACGGAGAACGGCGGCACCGACGCCCTCACCGCGCAACTCGTCGCGGACCGGGCCAAGTACCGCTGGATGAACCACACCTACACGCACCCCTTCCTCGGCTGCGTCCAGGACACCAGCACCGTGCCCTGGTCCTGCGTCAAGGACGCCTCGGGCGCCGTCAAGTACATGAGCCGCGCCGAGATCTCCGCGCAGATCCGCGACAACAACAACTGGGCCGCCTCCAAGGGCATCGCCATCGACCGCACCGAGATCGTCACCGGCGAGCACTCGGGCCTCAGGACCAACCCGCAGCAGCCCCAGGACAACCCCAACCTGGCCGGCGCCTTCGCCGACAACGGCGTCAAGTGGGCGGGCAGCGACAACTCCCGCGAACCCGCGCAGCGGGCGGTCGGCGCGGCACTGACCGTGCCCCGCCACCCCATGAACGTGTACTACAACACGGGCACCAACGCGGAGATGGCCGACGAGTACAACTGGATCTACGCCGGCCGCGCCGACGGCGGCAGCGGCATCTGCGAGGACAACCCGGCGACCTCCACCTGCCTGCCGGCGGCCCTCGACGTCAACACCGGCTACCTGGACTACATCGTCCCCCAGGAGGCCCGTACCGCCCTGCGCCACGTGCTGGCGAACGACCCGCGCCCGCACTACGTCCACCAGTCCAACCTCGCCGAGGACCGCACCCTCTACCCGGTGCTCAACCAGGTCCTCGACACCTACCGCACGCTCTACGCGCCCAGCGCGCCGATCGTCAACCAGAGCATGAAGGACACCGGGGTCGAGCTCGGCCGCCGCGCCGCCTGGGACAGTGCCCTGGCCGCCGGAAAGGTCACCGCCTACCGCATCGGCACCACCGTCACCGTCAAGGCGCCCGCCGGGGTCCTCGCCCCGGTCACCGCCCCCACCGGCACCAAAAAGCAACTGCTGCTCGGCACCACCGACTTCGGCACCGCCTACGCGGGCACCCGCTCCACCTGGAGCGGGCCGGAGCTGCTCCAGAACGCCGTCACCCTGCGCCTGCCCAGCTGACCGCAGCCGCACGCACGTCGTAAGCCGTCACGAGTACCACCGCAGGGCCTGTCTTTCGGATCAGGCCGGGCCCGCAGCGCCTGGCACCGCGCCTCGCCGCGTTGTCCTCAGTCGTCGATGTCCCCCAGCTACCGCTGGGAGGCGCCCCCACCGCATGGACTCCTTCGTCCGCCTTGCGATGCACGGCGCCAGACGCCACGGGCTGATCCGACCTGATCCGAAAGACAAGCCCTGGCCGGCGCTCCGCGAACCACGGACGCCGGCCCCTTTTCCGTCCTGGGGGGACACACCGCATGAGCCATGGGCGTCATGTCACCATGCTCACCGAAGGCACCTACCCGCACGTCCACGGGGGCGTCAGCACCTGGTGCGACCAACTGGTACGCGGGATGCCGGAGGTCGACTTCAACGTCATAGCCCTGACCGGCTCCGGACGAGAGCCGGTCACCTGGGAACTGCCGCGCAACGTCTACCGGCACACCGCCTTCCCGCTCTGGGGGCCGCCGCCCGCCCGCAGCCGCCGCTCGGCCCTGCGCGGCAAGGCCCACCGCCGCTTCACCGAGGTGTACGAAACCTTCCTGCTGTCCCTGCTCGAACCCGCGGCCGGCCCCGCCGACGACCGCTTCTCCGGGGCCCTGCGCGAACTGGCCCTCCTCGCCCGGGCCGGCAAACTCGCCCCCGCCCTGCGCTCCGAGTCCGTCCTGCGGCTCCTGATGGACCTGTGGACCCGGCCGGCCATGGCCACCGCCGAAGCCGCCCCCACCATCCACGACGCGCTCACCGCCACCGACCTGCTGGAGCACGCGCTGCGCCCGCTCGCCGTGCGGATCCCGCCCGACAGCGTCGCGCACGCCGTCAGCAGCGGCCTCGCCACCCTCCCGGCGCTCGCCGCCAAACGCCTCGACGGGGTCCCCTTCCTCCTCACCGAGCACGGCATCTACCTGCGCGAGCGCTACCTCGGCTACCGCACCGCCGAACAGCGCTGGCCCGTCAAGTCCCTCATGCTCGGCTTCTACCGCGAGCTCAACACCGAGGGCTACCGGCAGGCCGACCTGATCACCCCCTGCAACCAGTACAACCGCCGCTGGGAGGAGCGCGGGGGCGCCGACGCCGAGCGCATCCGCACCGTCTACAACGGCGTCGACCCGCACCTCTTCCCCGACGCCGGCCCCGAACCCGAGGTGCCCACCCTCAGCTGGTGCGGCCGCATCGACCCGATCAAGGACCTCGAAACCCTGATCCGGGCCTACGCGTTCATGCGCGAGGAGCTGCCGGCCCTGCGGCTGCGCCTCTTCGGACCGGTCCCGGCGGGCTGCGAGGAGTACCGGCTCCGCCTGGAGAAACTCGCCGCCGAACTGGGCGTCAGCGACGGGATCACCTTCGAGGGCCGCATCGAGCAGGTCGCCCTGGCCTACGCGGCCGGCTCCGTCGTCATGCTGTCCAGCATCAGCGAGGGCTTCCCCTTCAGCATCATCGAGGCCATGTCCTGCGGCCGCACCACCGTCTCCACCGACGTCGGCGGGGTGCGCGAGGCCGTCGGGGACACCGGGCTCGTCGTCCCGCCCCGCGAGCCCGAGACCATGGCCCGCGCCACCCTCGCCCTGCTCCGCGACGACGAACGCCGCGCCGAGCTGGGCCGGATGTCGCGCAAGCGGGTGGTGGAGAAGTTCACCCTCCACCAGTCCGTGGACGGCTTCCGGCACATCTACCGGGAACTCGCCGGCCCGCCCGTCGCACCCGTCGACGCGACCGACACCTGGACCCAGCGGCTCGCCGACCCCTGGTACCGCGAACTCGCCGCCGACGGGAGCCTGTGGTGAGCGGATCCCTCTGGCTGAAACCCCCGTGGCCCGAGCGCCCTGCGGGCCCGGGCGCGGCCCACACGACCGGCGGCCACGACTTCCCCGACGGGGCCCGGCCGTCCCCCGGCTCCGCAGGTTCCGGCGGAGCCGGGGGCGCGGGCTCCGCCGCGTCGGGTGGTGGCCCGGCGGGCGGCGGTTCCGCCGGCCCGGCCGGGCCCGGCGGCACCGCGGGCGCGGGCTCCGCCGCGTCCGGCGGCGGCCCGCAGGGGAGCGGCCCCGGCTCCGGCCGCCGTCCGGGGGCCACGGACACCCTGCCCGCCATCCCGCGGCCGCGCCGGGAAGGACCGTGGGCGGCCGACCCCCTGGACGAACTCGCCTCCCGGCTGGACGGCCTCGTCGCGGCGGCCGTGCACCCCGACGAGATCGCCGCCGTCCTCGAATCCGACGGCATGACCGACGAGTACATCCGCCTCACCTACGGCCGCCACGACTCCTTCGCCCTCGCCGAGGAGCTCTACGCCCGGGTGCCCCGCGCCTTCCCGGAGCCCCGGAGCACCCCCGACCCCTGGACGGTCTCCCTCACGGCCTGCCTGCTCCGCGGGGTGATCTTCGCCCTGCCCGGGCTCGCCTACATCCTCGGCGCGCCCCTCCTCGACGGCCCGCCGGACCGACTCGGCCTGCCCGCCGGGACCCTGCCCCTGGTCGCCGGGGCACTCATCGGCTGGGTCTGGGACCAGACCCTGTCCCACCGCGCCTACTCCTGGCTCGGCCTCGGCGACCGGGCCGCCGCCGGGCGGACCCTGCTCGTCGGCGCCCCCGCCGGGTCCCTGCTCGGCACGGCCGCCGCGTTCGCCGTGCCCGGCGGGCCGCCGTTCTCGTACGCCTTCGCCGCCGGACAGGCCGTCTACGTCGGGGCCGCCACCGTCCTGCTCGTCCTCGGCCGGGAGCGGGTGCTGCTCGCCGCGCTCGGCCCGATGGCCGCGGGGGCGCTGCTCGCGCTCTTCGTCGACCTGCCCGTGCCGGTCCGCGTGACCCTGCTCGTGGTGTCCCTGCTGGCCGCCTGCACCCTGGCCGTACGGGAACTGCCGCTGGTCGAGGGCGTACGGGCGGGCGCCCGCCGGATCCGGGGCTGGGCGCGGCGAAGCCCCGGCGAGGGCCCCGTGCGCTGGCAGATGCTGCGCGGCGCCGAGGAGGAGTACGGGCCGCGCGGGCCCCGGCTCGCGGACTCCGTCCCGTACGGGGTCTTCGGCCTCGGCACCGGCCTGCTCGTGCTGTACGCCGCCCTCGGCGAGGTGCTCGCCGGCGGGCCCGCCGAAGCGGTGGCCGCCCCCTCGGCGGTGGCCCTCACCCTCAGCATGGGCCCCGCCGAATGGCTGCTCCACCGCTTCCGCAGCGGCAGCCTGGCCGGGCTCCGGGCCGCCCGCTCGGCCGGGGCGTTCCGGCAGCGGATGCTGACCACCCTGGCCGGCTGCCTCGCCACCTACCTGACGGTGCTCCTCGCCCTCGGGCTCGGCGGAACCCTGCTCTGGCCCGGCGCCCCCGCACTCACCGGGCTCCGCGCCGGCACCCTGCTGCTGCTCGGCGCCGTGATGTGGACGGGGCTGCTCCTGCAGTCCTTCGGCGCGGTCCGGCCCGCCGCCGTGGTCTGCGCCTCGGCCGCCGTCGCGCAGAGCCTGGCCCTGCTGACCGGGCTGGGCCAGCCCCGGCTCGTACAACTGGCGGTGGCCGCCACGGCGGCGGCCGTACTGGCGACCTTGGTCTGCCTGCTGCTCGGCCGGGCGACGGCCCACCGATGACGGCGCCGATGACGGATGACCCGGGCGACGCGTACGACCCGTACGACCCGTACGAGAAGAAGGACTCCATGCTGCTGGTGCCCCTGTACGAGCACCCCGCCGACCGGCCCGAGGACTGGGAGCGGCTCATCCGCTGCGCGGGCCGGCTGCACTCCGTGGTGCTCAACCCCGACAGCGGACCGGGCGCCGCCCCCGACGAGCGGTTCGCCCGCGTCGCCGAGCGGCTGCGCGAGGCCGGGGTGCCCGTCCTCGGGTACGTCGACACCGACTACGGGCGGCGCCCGCACGCCGCCGTGGTGCGGGACCTGCTGCGCCACCGCGACTGGTACGCCACCGACGGGGCCTTCCTCGACCAGGCCTGCGCCGCCCCCGAGCGGTTGCCGCACTACGGCCGGCTCGCCGTCGCGGCCAGGGCGGCGGGAGCCCGCACGCTCGTCCTGAACCACGGAGTCCACCCGGACCCCGGCTACGCCGAACTCGCCGACCTCCTCGTCACCTTCGAGGGCCCCTGGGACGCCTACCGCGACGCGGCCGCCGCCCCGGCGTGGACCGCGGACCACCCCGCCCAGCGGTTCTGCCACCTCGTCTACGCCGTCCCGCCGGGGGCGCCCACCGCCGAACTCGCGGCGCAGCGCGGGGCCGGGGTGCACTGCGCGGTCCCGGGATCGGGCTCGCACCCGTGGGGGACCCTGCCGTACGCGCTGGAGCCGACCGGATGAGACGCCCCCGTATCCGCACCCTGCTGGTGGTCACCCTCCTGCTGCTGGCGGGCTGTACGTCGGCGCCCGAGGAGGAGGAGCCGGGCCCGTCCTGGCCCGACCAGGCCCCGGGGGAGCGGTGGCAGCCCCGCCCGGGGACCGGCTGGCAATGGCAGCTCACCGGGAAGCTCGACACCTCGGTGAAGGCGCCGGTGTACGACGTGGACGGGTTCACCACCACCAAGGAGCAGGTCGCCGCGCTGAAGAAGGCCGGCCGCAAGACCATCTGCTACCTCTCCACGGGAGCCTGGGAGGACTTCCGGCCGGACGCGGACCGCTTCCCGGAGTCGATGCGGGGCCGGAGCAACGGCTGGGAGGGCGAACGCTGGCTGGACATCCGTCGGCTGGCGGAGCTGGAACCGCTGATCGCCGCGCGGTTCGACATGTGCCGGGAGAAGGGCTTCGACGCGGTGGAGCCGGACAACATGGACGCCTACCGCAACACCTCGGGCTTCCCGCTCACGGCGGACGACCAGCTGCGGTACAACCGGCTGATCGCGAAGCTGGCGCACGACCGGGGGCTGGCGGTGGGGTTGAAGAACGACCTCGACCAGATCCCGGAGCTGGTGGGTGACTTCGACTTCGCGGTGAACGAACAGTGCGCGGAGTTCTCGGAGTGCGAGCGGCTGACTCCCTTCGTGGAGGCGGGCAAGGCGGTGTTCCACGTGGAGTACGAGCTGCCGACGAACCGCTTCTGCAAGGCCTCGCGCGAGCTGAAGCTGAGCTCCCTGCAGAAGCGCTACGACCTGGACGCGTGGCGCCGCCCCTGTTGATGCCCGGCCGCCCCGCCGCTGTCGGGGGCGCTGCCCCCGAACCCCCGCGCCTCAAACGCCGGCGAGGCTGGATTGCCCGCAGGGCAATTTCAGCCCGTCCGGCGTTCGAGGACCGGGTCCGGGCAGAGCCCTGGGGGCACCTCCCAGCGGTAGCTGGGGGAGGAACGGTGGAAGGGCGGGTAGGGGACAGGCTCCGCGCAGCGGCGGGAAGGGGCGTCGGCGCAGCCGGTCAGGCCGGGAGGATGGCGTGGACGCGGTAGCCGCCGCCGAAGCGGGGGCCGGCGAAGCAGGAGCCGCCCAGGGCCGTGGCCCGTTCCCGCATGCCGAGCAGCCCGTGCCCACCGCCGGGCTCCGCGTCGGGGGCATCCGTACCGCCGTCGTCGAGGACGGTGACCTCCACCGACGCCCCGACCCGCACCACGCTGACCTCCGCCCGCGCCCCCGGCCCCGCGTGCTTGCGGACGTTCGTCAGCGCCTCCTGGATCACCCGGTACGCCGCCAGGTCCACGGCCGCCGCCAGTGGCTCGCGCCCCAGCTCGATGATGACCCGTACCGGCAGCCCGGCGTGCCGGAAGGTGTCGGCGAGTTCGTCGAGGACGGCCAGCCCGGGCGCCGGCTCCGTCGGTGCCTCCGGGTCGCCGGACTGCCTCAGCAGCCCCACCGTGGCCCGCAGCTCGTTCAGCGCGGAGCGACTGGCGTCCCGTACGTGCGCGAGGGCCTCCTTCGCCTGGTCCGGCCGCTTGTCCATGACGTGCGCCGCCACCCCCGCCTGCACGTTGACCAGCGCGATGTGGTGCGCCACCACGTCGTGCAGGTCCCGCGCGATCCGCAGCCGTTCCTCGGCGACCCGCCGCCGGGCCTCCTCCTCGCGGGTCCGCTCGGCGCGCTCGGCGCGTTCCCGGATGGCGTCGACGAAGGCCCGCCGGCTGCGCACCGCGTCGCCGGCGGCCGCGGCCATCCCGGTCCAGGCGAAGATGCCGAGGTTCTCCTGCGCGTACCAGGGCAGCGGCCCGGCCAGCATGGCCACGCCGGTCAGCCCGGCCATCGTCAGCAGTCCGATCCGCCAGGTCGTGGGCCGGTCGGTGAGGGCCGCCACCGTGTACAGGGCGATGACGGTGCACATCGCGACGGGCGCCCGCGGCTCCCCGGTGGTGAGTTCCAGCAGCGAGAGCCCGCAGGTGACGGCGAGCACCGCGCGCGGCTGCCGGCGCCGGAACACCAGGGCGGCCGCGCCGAGCAGCATCAGCACCAGCGAGAACGGCTCGGGGGTGCGGGTCCCGAAAGTGGGCCCGTGCGGCCCGTGCGGGTCGGCGAAGGATCCGACGACCATGGCGACGAACGCCCCGAAGGCCAGCACGGCATCGGTGGCCAGCGGGTGGGCCCGCATCCACTGCCGGGTGGCCGCGAGGGGCCCGAGGTCTGTCGTCACGGTAGGACACGGTACGTCCTGAGCCGCCCGGGCCCCTACGCCGGCGTCGGCGCAGCTCCGGACCCCTACGGTGGCGGGCGCCGGGCCGGCGCCGTGCGGGAGCGGGAGGGGGCCGGCCCCCACGTGGCGCGGACCACGCACAGGGCCATGACCGCGGCGATGGCCGCCAGGTGCTCCTTGCCCGCCAGGTTGTTCTTGATCAGCACCTCGCCGATCATCACGAGGATCACCAGGGCCGCGGTCACGTACGCCCGGTAGCGCCAGCAGACGTAGATCGCGAGCCCCACCACCGCGGCCGAGGGCCCGGTGTCGTTGACGATCCGGTCGGACACCGGCAGGCCGAAGGGGTGGTCGGGGCCGAGCGCGAGCCCGATCCGCGCGTACGTGGTCCCGGCGAGCGTGGCCACGTAACCGATCACCAGCGTGCGCCACCAGCCGATGCAGATCTCCGAGATCCCGAAGACGATCAGGATCTGCGCGAGCGCCCCCCACACCGGCAGGTCCAGGGCCGGGACGAACAGCGACAGCGGGGTCCGCAGCAGGGCCGGCCACAGCGGGTCGACGGCTTTCACAGAGCCGAGGTTCTGGACGGGCTGGAAGCCCCAGGAGGTGTTCTGCGCGATCTGGAAGACGGAGGTCAGGGCGACGGCGCCGAGCGTCATCGGGATCGCCCGCCACTTGTCGTGGACGAGCGCGTCCCGGACGGTCCCGAGCAGGGGCCCCCACTCACGGCTCGCGAACTGCCGGAGCGAGGAGGTGCTCAGCGCTGTCAACGGCGGGTCTCCAGGTGTCTGCGGTGCAGCCACTTCGGAAGGCCTGGGGCCTCCAGGAAGCCCTCGGCCCGGCCTGCGGCGATGCCGATCCGCAGCAGGTCCGAACTCTTCTCGAAGAGCATGAACCGTGGTTCCCAGATGGGCCGGTATTTGGCGTTGGCCCGGTAGAGGGACTCGATCTGCCACCAGCGGGAGAAGAAGCTCAGCAGGGAGCGCCACATCCGCAGCACCGGACCGGCGCCGAGGCGGGAGCCGCGCTCGAAGACGGAGCGGAACATGGCGAAGTTCAGCGAGACCTGGGTGACCCCGATCTCCTTGGAACGTTCCAGGAGTTCGATGACCATGAACTCCATCAGGCCGTTCTCGGAGTCCCGGTCGCGGCGCATCAGGTCCAGCGACAGGCCCTTGGGCCCCCACGGCACGAAGGACAGCACGGCCCGCAGATCGCCGTTGCCGTCGGTGCACTCCAGCATCACGCACTGGCCGTCGGCGGGATCGCCCAGTCGGCCCAGCGCCATGGAGAAGCCGCGCTCGGTCGCGCCGTCGCGCCAGTCGTCGGCGCGGCGCAGCAGCTCGTCCATCTCGTCGGCGGGGATGTCGGCGTGGCGGCGGATGCGGACGGTGTACCCGGCCCGCTTGACCCGGTTGTAGGCCTGGCGGACGGTGCGCATGGCGCGGCCCTCCAGGGTGAACTCGCCCGTTTCGACGATGGCCTCGTCGCCGAGCTCCAGGGCGTCGAGGCCGTGCCGGGCGTAGATCTGCCCGGCTTCCTCGCTCGCTCCCATCACGGCCGGCACCCAGCCGTGTTCGCGTGCCTCGGCCAGCCAGGGTTCGATGGCGCCGGGCCAGGCCTCGGGGTCGCCGATGGGGTCGCCGGAGGCGAGGGAGACCCCGCCGACGACACGGTAGGTGACCGCGGCCTTGCCGGTGGGGGACCAGGTGACGGACTTCTCGCGGCGCAGCGCGAAGTACCCCAGGGAGTCCCGGTCGCCCTGCCGGGCGAGGAGTGCGCGCAGCCGCTCCTCGTCCTCCTCGGTGAGCGGGTCGACGGCGCGGCGCGAGCGGAACGCGGCGAACAGCACGGCGACCAGCAGCAGCATGGACATGACGTTGATGAAGACGTCGACCCAGCCCGGGGTGCTGATCATGTGGGTGATCTTGGCTTGCGGCTCCAGGGTGATCAGCCGCATCACGCCGTACTGCCAGCGGTCCCAGAAGGTGGCCTCGCCGCTCTGCGGGGCGGTGTTGGTCGCCCCGACGAGCAGGGCCGCGACCAGCGAGGTGGCCAGCAGCCCGAAGGCGGCGACGGCACTGGCGAGCGCCGGGTTGGAGCGGTCGCCCTTGGCGTAGAACTCGCGGCGGCCCAGCAGCAGGGCGCCGACGAAGAGCGCGGTCACCGTGAGGGAGACCCAGTTCTGGGCGTGCTCGCGGATCTCCTCGTACTGGTACAAGGCCTGCGCGAGCAGCAGGGCCAGGAGGCCGCTGAGCCCGAGGTTGAGGATCCAGGAGGCGCGTTTGCGGCGGCCGAGGGTGACGGCGAGCAGCAGCGTGAAGAGCCCGGAGGCGAAGCCCGCCGTGAGCATGTACGGGGTGTAGAAGTCGTCGGTGTTGTGGTTGCGCAGGTCCTGCCCGAGCGAAACCCACACCGCGCTCAGGAAGTTGACGAAGGCGATCGTCCGCAGGTACCAGATCGCGAACGCCGCCCCGCGCCGTGAGCGCGTGTTCCCCCTGTCGGATCCCTTGTCGCCTGCCTTGTCGGATCCCCTGTCGGTTCCCCTGCCGGCGGGATCGCCGCCGGTCTCTTTCCTGCCGGATGACGGACCGTTCGCCGGTACGGCGCCGCGGTCGGTCTCTGCGCTGGTCAAACGGACCTCTCCCATAAAAACCGATCATATGGGGCGTTACCGTCCAAAAGTGGGCGGCTCCGGGGTCGCGGCCTGGTCAGGACCGCGAACCCCGGCGGCTCATTCCGTCGGCTCCTGCGCCGCCCGCTCAGGGAGCTCCGCCGCGAGGGCGGCGGCGGCCTGGACGAGGGGCAGAGCCAGCAAAGCCCCGGTACCTTCGCCCACAGTGACGCCGTGGTCGAGCAGAGGGTTGAGCGCCATCCGGTCCAGGGCCTTCGCCTGGCCCGGCTCGCCGCTCGCCTGACCGGCCAGCCACCAGTCGGGAGCCCGGAACGCGGCCCGCTGGGCCACCAGCCCGCAGGCCGCCGAGACGACTCCGTCGAGGATGACCGGCGTACGCCGGACCGCGCACTGGAGCAGGAAACCGGTGATGGCGGCTAGGTCGGCGCCGCCGACCGCCGCGAGCAGCGCGACCTGGTCGCCGAGGACCGGGCGGGCCCGGCGCAGGGAGTCGCGGATCGCCGCGCACTTGCGCATCCAGGCCAGGTCGTCGATGGGCAGCCCGCCGCGACCGGTGACCACGGAGGCGTCCGTACCGCACAGCGCCGCGACGAGGGTGGCGGCGACCGTGGTCCCGCCGACGCTCAGGTCCCCGAGCACGACCAGATCCGTACCGGAGTCGGCCTCCTCGTCGGCGATCCGCATCCCGAGACGCAGCGCCGCCTCGGCCTCCTCGGCCGTCAGCGCGTCCTCCACGTCGATCCGGCCGCTGCCGCGCCGCACCCGGTGGCGGACCACGTCCTCGGGCAGCAGCTCCGGGTCGCAGTCGAGCCCCGCGTCGACGATCCGGACGCCGGCCCCGAGCCGGCCGGCCAGGACGGCGATCGGGCTGGTCCCGTCGAGCACGCCCCGCACCAGCTCGTGGGCGGTGCCGGCGGCCCGGGCGGAGACCCCCTCGGAGGCGATCCCATGGTCGGCGGCAAACAGCACCACGCGCGGGCGCTCGATCGGCTTGACCGGCACCTGCCCCTGCGCGGCGGCCAGCCACTCGGCGAGCTCGTCGAGCCGGCCCAGCGCGCCGGGCGGCACGGCGAGGCGCTCACGGCGTTCCTCGGCATCACGCCGGACGCCCCCGTCGGGGCGCTCGATCAGATCGGAGAAGTCGTCGAGATTCAGCGTGCTCATCTGCCAGAGAGTACAGCCGGTGAGGCTCTCCCTCAGGTCCCGTCCCGGGTCCGGTCCGGGGGCCGCTGCGGCCTTCCCGGCCGCAGCGCTCCGAGGTGCACCCCGAGCAGCACCAGCGGGGCGCCCAGCAGCAGACCCGCCGTCAACTCCTCGTCGTCCAGCAGGCCGGAGAGCACGATCGTCACCACCGGGATGACGACGAACACGTACGCCGCGCGCGAGGCGCCCCAGCGGCGCACCACCACCAGATAGAGGACGAAGGTCAGCACCGACCCGGCCACCACCAGGTACCCCAGCGCCCACCAGGTCGCCGGCCGCTCCGGCAGCCGCCAGGTGTCCCCGGCGGCGAACGAGCCGGCGAGCAGCAGCGCAGCCGCGGTGCTCATGCCGACCGCGTTCATCGTCACCGGATGGACCGGGGGCAGCCGGTGCACGAGCACGGTCGCCTCGGCGAAGGACAGCACGGCGCCCAGCATCGCCAGCAGCGACAGCACCGGCACCCCGCCCTGCAGCGGCGCGTGCGAGGCCAGCGCCACCCCGGCGGCCGCCACGAGGGTGCCCGCCAGCGCGGGCCCGCGGAAGGGCTCCTGACGCTGCGCCACCACCAGCAGCAGCGCGACCAGCGGAACCAGGGCCAGCAGGGTCTGGCCCAGCCCGGCCTGGACCCGTACGAGCGCGTAGTAGGCCAGCGCGAAGGTCACCCCGAAGTTGAGCACCCCGTAGAGCACCGCCCCGGCCAGCGCCCGCCCGCGGGGCATCGGCAGGCGCATCACGGCCATCACGGCGAGGAGCACCACGGCCGCCGCGCCGAAGCGCACCGCGGCGCCCCACAGCGGGTCCAGCTCGCGGTTGCTGAACCGGACCCCGACCGCGTTGCCGCCGCCGAACAGACAGCACGCGGCGAAGGCTGCGAGCCCGGCCCGCTCGGCGGTCGTCCTCGACGCGTCCACGGGATCACCCCGCCCGTTTTCCGGCTAGTTCTTGAGCACGATCGCCTGGCCGGCGACGACGAGCAGTACGTGCTCGCACTCGCCCGCGACGGTGGCGTTCAGCCGGCCCAGCTCGTCGCGGAAACGGCGGCCCGAAGCGGTCGCGGGGACCACGCCCCCACCCACCTCGTTGCTGACCAGCACCACCCGGCGACGGGTCGCGCGGACCGCCGCCACCAGCTCCGCGGTCCGCTCGCGCAGGTCCTTCTGCCCGGTCGCGGCCCAGACCGCGTCGTCCCAGGCACCGGCCCGGTCCATCGCGTCGGTGAGCCAGAGCGCCAGGCAGTCGACGAGCAGCGGAGCGCCGGGCTCCGCGAGCAGCGGCGCGAGTTCGCACGTCTCCAGCGTGCGCCAGCTGCCCGGCCGGCGCTCGCGGTGCAGCCCGACCCGCTGGGCCCACTCCGCGTCCCCGTCCCGGGTGCCGCCGGTGGCCACGTAGACCACCTCGGGGAAGGACTCCAGCCGTCGCTCGGCCTCCAGGGACTTGCCGGAGCGGGCCCCGCCCAGCACCAGGGTCCGGCGCGGCAGGTCCGGCACCGAGTGGTACTCCCCGACGATCACGGTGGTCCCGTCCCGCACGGCCCGGGCCCCGGCGGCCGCGCACCTGCGCTCCAGCTCCGGGCCCGGCGGGGTGTCGTGGTCCAGGTGGACGGCGATCACGTCCGTGGCCGGGCCCACCGCACCGCTCGCCCGCAGCCGGGCCAGGGCCTCGGGCCGGCCCAGCACGTCGGCGAGCACCATGTCGTACGGCCGCTGGCCCCGCTTCCCGTTCGTCCCCGCGGGCGCCCCGCCGGGCGGCAGGTACAGCAGCCGGCCGCCGTCCGGGCCCGTCACCTCGTACCCGGTGCCCGGCGCGTCCATCGGCACCGCCCGCACCCGGTGCCCCGAGATCACCGACAGCTCCCGCCCGTCCGGCACCCGCCCCGCTGCGGGCAGCCCGGGCGGCAGCTCGACGGCGGGCCCGTCGTGCGGGTGGGTCAGCAGGACCTGCCGTACGCCGGCCAGCGAATGCCCGGCCCGGGCACCGGCCAGCACCGCCCCGGGGGTCAGGTCGAGCAGCAGCGCCCCGTCGACGAGTACGGCCGTGGCGGCCCGGGAGCGGGTGCCTACGGATACCGCGCAGGTCGCGCAGGGGCAGCCGGGGCGGGGCAGGCCCTGGGGTGTGCCGGTGCCGAGCAGAGTGAGTTCCACAGGATGATCCTCCCGCGTCGCCGAGACTGGTGCGCGCCCGGTTACTCTGCGGGCACACTCAAGGACAGACGGACGAGCAACGGAGGCGGACATGGCGTGGACGTGGCGGTTCGAGAAGGCCGACGGCACGGAGACGGCCCCGGCCGTGGTGCCGGAGGAGTTCACCACGCAGGGGGACGCGGAGTCCTGGATCGGTGAGGTCTGGAAGGAGCTGCTGGAAGGCGGCGCCGAGCAGGTGAAACTGTCGGACGACAACGGCGTGCAGCTCTACACGATGAGCCTGCGCGAAGCCCTTGACGCGTAGCGTCTGACCCCGAGCACTCTCAGCCCCTCCGGCGTTTGAGGAGTGGGGTTCCCCCCGGACGGAGTCTGGTGGGGGCACCTCCCAGCGGTAGCTGGGGGGAGGGTCCGGGGCGGAGCCCCGGTTCGGGAAGGGGCGGGGTGGGGGGAGGCTCCGCGCAGCGGCCCCGCCCCGCGCCGCCCGGCACCTGGCGGGTTCCGCCGTGGCCGTGCGCGCGCCGGGGCGTCTCCTCGGGCGTCGAACGGTTCCAGGGGTCGGTGGGCCGAGCGGGGTTGCGTTCGACGCCCTGCGGGGACCCCCCGACACACACCCGACCCCGCCGGAGCGGGCAGCTATCCCCGGACGCCGCAGAGGTGGAGGAGGGCCGCCACGCCCCGGTAGGGGTCGGTGCGGCCCGCGCGGTCCTCGGCGGAGAGGAGACGTTCAAGCTCTTCGTCCGGCGGCAGGCTCTCGCCCGCCTCGGTGCCGTCGGTGAAGACGCGTACCCCGTACCAGGAGTGGAGGGGCGCCCCGATGCCGGAGAGGGTGGCCGTCAGGCCGGCGAGGCGGTCGGCGCGGACGTCCAGGCCGAGGCGGTTCGTGTAGTCGGTGCTGTCGAAGGCGGCCAGCGCGCCCTTCCAGTCGCCGTCCAGCCCCGGCCGCATGGCGAGCGCGTCGCCGTTGCGCACGAGGAGGGAGAGGAGGCCTCCGGGGGCGAGCATGCGGGCCAGCCCGGCGAGCATGGCGTCCGGCTCGGGCACGTACATCAGCACCCCGTGGCACAGCACCACGTCGAAGCTGCCCGGCAGGAAGTGCGCGCCGGTCTCGCGGCCGTCGCCCTCCATGAGCCGGACCCGGTCCTGGATTCCGGCGGGCTCCTGCCGGAGTGCTTCGCGGGCGACGGCGAGCATGCCGGGGTCCTGCTCCAGGCCGGTCACCTTGTGTCCGGCGCGGGCGAGGCGCAGGGCCTGCGTGCCCTGGCCCATGCCCACGTCGAGGACGCGCAGCCGCTGCCCGACCGGGAAGCGCTGCGCGATCTGTTCGTCGACCTGCCGGCCCACGAGTTCCTGGCGGACGGCATTGCGCAGTCCGCCCAGGCCCTCCAGCCAGAGCCGGGCGCCCTCGGAAAATCCGCTCAGGGCCGTTCCCCGCGCTTGACCTGGGGCTTCGGCAGGCGGAGCCGGCGCATCTGGAGCGTGCGCATGAGCCCGTACGCGACGGCGCCGCGGCGCGGCTCGTTCGCGAAGCGCTCGTTCAGCACCTTGCGCAGGCGGAACACCAGGCCGATGGAGTCGACGATGATCAGGGCGATCACGCCGAGCCACAGCAGCAGGGCGATGTTCTGGATCGCAGGCTGACGGACCATGCTCAGCACCAGGATGATCACTGCCAGGGGCAGGAACATCTCGGCGACCGAGAAGCGGGAGTCCACGTAGTCGCGGACGAACCTGCGGACGGGGCCCTTGTCACGTGCGGGCAGGTAACGCTCGTCGCCACTGGCCAGCGCTTCGCGCTGCTTGGCCATTTCCACGCGACGGCGCTCACGGGCTCGCTTGGCATCCTCCTTGCGGTTGCCGGTCGAGGCCACCACGGCCTTGCGCTGCGACTGGGCCACAGCACGCTTCGGCGTAGGGCGGCCCTTCGGGGCCTGCGGGTCACGGGGCTGCGAGAGGTCGGCGCTCACCTTGTCGGTGGCGGCGGCCTTCTCTTCCTTGGAGGAGCGGCTACCAAACACAAACCCAACCCTACGTGGTCGAGCGCATGGGCCCCACCCCGGCGGGGAACGATCCGGCAACGGCGGGCGTCTTCCCCAGTACGGGGCTCGTCGGAGGCCCGTCGGGGGCACACCTACTCCTTACGCCTGATACGGCGGGGACGGAGTCGTCCTGGAGGAGGAGCGCATCCGTACTCGAACAGTGCGGTAATGGAGACAGGCCCCGTACTGTGGGTCTTGTTGGTGACCTGGAGCACAGTCCGTCTAGAAGGGGGCGCGCGAAGCCCATGAGCGGTGTCATGAAGCGTATGGGGATGATCTTCCGCGCGAAGGCGAACAAGGCCCTTGACCGGGCCGAGGACCCGCGCGAGACCCTCGACTACTCGTACCAGAAGCAGCTGGAGCTGCTTCAGAAGGTGCGTCGCGGTGTCGCCGACGTGGCGACGTCCCGCAAGCGGCTCGAACTGCAGCTGAACCAGTTGCAGGCGCAGTCCGCCAAGCTGGAGGACCAGGGCCGCAAGGCCCTCGCCCTCGGTCGCGAGGACCTGGCCCGCGAGGCCCTGTCCCGTCGCGCCTCGCTCCAGCAGCAGGTCAGCGACCTGGAGGTGCAGCACCAGACCCTGCAGGGCGAGGAGGAGAAGCTGACCCTCGCCTCCCAGCGCCTTCAGGCCAAGGTGGACGCCTTCCGGACAAAGAAGGAGACCATCAAGGCCACCTACACCGCGGCCCAGGCGCAGACCCGGATCGCGGAGTCCTTCTCCGGCATCTCCGAGGAGATGAGCGACGTCGGTCTGGCCATCCAGCGGGCCGAGGACAAGACCGCCCAGCTCCAGGCCCGCGCCGGCGCGATCGACGAGCTGCTGGCCTCCGGCGCGCTCGACGACCAGAGCGGGCTCGGCTCGAAGGACGACATCCAGGCCGAACTGGACCGCCTGTCGGGCGGTACGGACGTCGAGCTGGAGCTCCAGCGGATGAAGGCGGAGCTGGCGGGCGGCCCGTCCGCCCAGCAGCAGGCCATCGAGGGCGGCGCCCAGGGCACCGCCCAGCAGCCGCAGGGCCAGCACCGGTTCGACAAGCAGTAGGACGGGGCCGTCATGATTGTCCGCATCATGGGGGAAGGTCAGGTGAAGCTGGCCGACAGCCACTTCACCGAGCTCAACAAGCTGGACGACGAACTGCTCGCGGAAATGGAGAGCGGTGACGGGGAGGGCTTCCGGCGCACGCTGGGCGCGCTGCTCGAAGCCGTACGGCGGCTCGGCGAGCCGCTGCCGGACGACGCGCTGGAGCCGTCCGAGCTGATCCTGCCCGCTCCGGGCGCGACTCTGGACGAGGTCAGGGAGATGCTCAGCGACGACGGCCTGATCCCCGGCTGAGCGCGCACCAGGTCACCACCACAAGTTGACGGGCCCGCCCCCACTTACTCCGGAGGCGGGCCCGTCGGCGTACCCGCTGCGGTATCCGATTGCCGTACCGCCTTCAGTGCCGGGGCGGTTTCTCCAGGGAGACCACGGCCTGCTCCGGATCCGGGGTCCCCCCGATGAAGTTCTCGAACTTGCGCCGCGGCCCCGACCAGCGCCGGTCGTGGTGGAAGGCGCGCAGCCCGGCCTTGGCGCGGGCGCGCGGGCGGTTCGCGTAGAACTTCTTCGCGTACGGGGATCCGGGCCGGGCCAGCCGGATCGCGCCGATGAGCGCGACGAAGGGGATGACCACCCCGAAGATGGCGGTGCGGGCCTTGCCCTTCCACAGGGCGATCAGGGCGAGGAAGAAGTTGGTGGCCGTGTTCATGGCGACCAGGCCGCGGCTCTGTCTCTCCTCGGCGGTCAGGTCGTTCACCCCGAAGGGGACGAACCCGCCCAGGACCAGGGCCACCAGTGCGGCCGTGAGGACCACGACCTCCACGCTCTTGCGGCCCTCCTCGCTCCAGTACACGTCGTCGAGGTGCAGGATGAGCGCGAACTCGTCCAGGACCAGCCCCGCGCCCAGCCCGAAGATCACGGCCGAGAGTCCCGCGCCGAAGCCGTGCCGGGCGCTGCCGACCGCGCCGAAACCGCCGATGATCACGAGGATCACGCCGGGCACCACGTGGTGGATGTGCATGCCGCCCGGGGTGACGTTCCTGAAGGGCCCCTTGCCGGCCCGGATCATCCGGGTGATCACGCGGGTGACCAGGAACGACGTCACGAAGGCGAGCAGCGCGAGGAGCATGGGCAGCTTCCCCGGTTCGACGATGTTCCGGTACCACCAGTGACCCATCCCACTGACTCCCTATTTGGTAGGTAATGGGCAATTTACCGTCCGTGGCGAGCGGGTAGCGTTCGCGCCGATGACAGATTCGTTCGAAGACCAGCCCGAAGCGCCGCCCGCGGACCGCGCCTCGTTCGCCGACGGCGTCCGTTTCGCCTTCGGCACGCTCACGGTGCTGCCCGCCCGCATCACCCGATGGGACCGCCCCGCAGCCCGCACCGGGATGGCCTGCGCCCCGCTCGCCGGGCTGGCCGTGGGCCTGCTCGCCGCCGTGCCCGGGGTGCTCCTGCTGGTGCTCGGCGGCGGCCCGCTGCTCGCGGCGGCCGTCACCGTCGCCGTGCCGGCCGGCCTGACCCGGGGGCTGCACCTGGACGGACTCGCCGATACCGCGGACGGCCTGGGCAGCGCCAAACCGGCCGGCGACGCGCTGCGCATCATGAAGCAGTCCGACATCGGCCCCTTCGGGGTCGTGGCCCTGGTGATGCTCCTGCTGGTGCAGGTCGCCGCCCTGTCCCAGGCCTACGCCGACAGCTGGGCGCGCGGCGCCCTCGCCGCCGTCACCGCCGCCGTCACCGCCCGCCTCGCCATGACCCTGGCCTCCCGCGACGGCGTCCCGGCCGCCCGCCCGGAGGGCCTCGGTGCCGCCGTCGCCGGCGCGGTCCCGCGCACCACGGCCGCGGCCCTGGCCGCCCTGACCACGGTGGCCGCCGCGGCCGCCGCCCTCCCGCTGGGCCTCCCCGCGGCCGCCCGCGCCGCCGCGGCGGTCCTGGCGGCCCTGTTCGTCGCGGACCGGCTGCTGCGCCGCTGCGTACGCCGCTTCGACGGGGTCACCGGCGACGTCTTCGGCGCCCTGGCCGAGGTCTCGGCGACGACGGCCCTGGTGGTCCTGGCCCTGGGCTGAAACCCTCCCGGATGATCGTCCCGGCCGCTCGTTTACAGTCCTTGACCATGCAGCGTGAGTACATCCCCGACGTATCCGTGATCATCGCCGTCTACAACGCGATGCCGTACCTCAGGGAGTGCCTCGACTCGGTCGTGACCCAGACCATCGGGCTCGACCGGATCGAAGTGATCGCCGTCGACGACGGGTCCACGGACGGTAGCGGCGTAGAGCTGGACCGCTACGCCGCCCGCCACCCGCAGATCCGGGTCGTGCACCAGCCGAACTCGGGCGGCGCGAGCGCACCCCGCAACCGGGCCCTCGACCTGGCCCGGGGCCGTTACGTCTACGTGGTCGACGCGGACGACTACCTCGGCCCGGAGGCGCTGGAGCGGCTGGTGGGGATGGCCGACGGCCAGGGCAGCGACGTCGTCCTCGGCAAGCAGGTCGGACTCGGCCGGGTCGTTTCGGACAAGGCGTACCGGCACGCCGAACACGCGGATCTGTACACGTCAGAGGTGTACCGGGCGCAGAGGAGCTTCAAGCTCATCCGGCGCCAGGTCCTGGAGTACCACCGGATCCGCTACCCGGAAGACCTCTGGTACGGCGAGGACCAGGTCTTCATGACCGCCGCGTACCTCGCCGCCCGGAAGATATCGGTGGTCGGGGACTACGACTGCTACTTCTTGCGTAAACGCCCGGACGGCGGCAACCTCACCTCGCGGTCCAGGACCGCCTGGGAGGCCGTCGAGTCCCTCGACCGCGTGATGCGCATGGTCTCGGACACGGTCCGGGATCCGGTGGGACGCCGCAGGATGCTGGGACGCCAGTTCCGGGCCCTGATCGGCAGGGTCACGAAGGCCGCGCTGGGGCGTGCGAGCCGGCCCGACTTCGCCGCCGAGGTGTACTGGCGTGCCAAGGCCATGTGCGACGCGTACTGGGCCCCCGACATGTACCGGGAGCTGTCGCACATCGACCGGATCAGGATCCACTGCTTCATGCACGGGGCGACGGAGGCCTTCGAGCAGCTCGCCGCGTACGACCCGGAGCAGGCCCCGCCGGGGCGGTTCGTCGACAACGGCCGCGTGTACCGGCTCTTCCCGTTCTTCCGCGACCCCGCCGTCGGGCTGCCGGACGCCCTCTTCGAGATCACGGACGAGTTCAAGGTCGTGCACCGGCTCGACTCGGTGTCGTGGAAGGGCAGCCGGGTGCGCCTCACCGGCCTCGGGTACATCGCCTCCCTCGAAACCGGACGGATGGGCTCCGAACTGGCGCTGCGGCAGCGCGAGACCGGCGTGGAGCACCTGGTCCCGGTCACCGCGCGCGGGTCCGCCCCCGTCGTCGCCCCGGCCGCCTTCGAGGTGGTCGCGGACCCCGACGGCGGGCCGGTCCTCCCCGAGTTCGAGGTGGAGGTGGACCTCGCGTCCATCGGCGGCGGGCCGATCCTCCCCGGCACCTGGGACCTCTTCCTCAACGTCCGCACCGACGGCGTGATGCGCCCGGCCCGTCTCGGCCGCAACGCGGCACCCGGGCTCGACCGGACGGCGCGCCGGCCCCGCGTGGTCCACCAGGACCACGCCTCGGGCACCGAACTGGCCGCGACCGTGTTCTTCACCGCGGGCTACGACAACGTCAGCATCGAGGTGGCCCGCAGGCTCCCGCTCCCGGCCGCCGCCCCGGCTCAGGCCGGCTGATCCGCGCCGCGCGGGCACGGCGTAGGGTCGGGGCGTGGAAGAGACCGCGACTCCGGACCCGACGCCCATCAGGGTGCTGCTCGCCGACGACCAGGCGCTGCTGCGATCCGCCTTCAAGGTGCTCGTCGACTCCGAGCCCGACATGCAGGTCGTCGGGGAGGCCTCCGACGGGGCCCAGGCCTTCGCGCTCGCCCGGGAGACCCGCGCCGACGTCGTCCTCATGGACATCCGGATGCCCGGCACCGACGGGCTCGCCGCCACCCGGATGATCAGCGCGGACCCGGAACTCGCCGCCGTGCGCGTGGTGATGCTCACGACCTTCGAGGTCGACGAGTACGTGGTCCAGGCCCTGCGCGCCGGTGCCTCCGGCTTCCTCGGCAAGGGCGCCGAGCCCGAGGAGCTGCTCAACGCGATCCGGGTGGCCGCCGCCGGCGAGGCCCTGCTCTCCCCGACCGCCACCAAGGGGCTCATCGCCACCTTCCTCGCCCAGGGCGGCGGCGCCGACCCGGCCGCCGCCGGGGCCTCGGCCGGCTCGCACGCCGAGCGGCTGGCCGCGCTGACCGTCCGGGAGCGCGAGGTCCTCGTCCATGTGGCCGCCGGGCTGTCCAACGACGGGATCGCCGGCCGGCTGGAGGTCAGCCCGCTCACCGTCAAGACCCACGTGAACCGGGCCATGGCCAAGCTCGGCGCACGCGACCGGGCCCAATTGGTGGTCATCGCGTACGAATCGGGACTTGTCCGGCCCCGCGCGGAGTAGCGGCGTACACGGCGCAGTAGTGCGGCGTACTGCGGACGCGGTATGCCGCACATAAGGACGGGACCTGGGAGCGACGCACCACGCCCGCACCGGGGGACAGGCTGGGAACGCCCTCGCGTTCGCCACTGCAGAGAGACCCACACCCATGTCCTGGCTGTCCCGCTTCAGCCTTGCCCAAAGGGCGTTGATCGGCCTCGTGTCGCTCGTCGCGCTCCTCTTCGGCGCCATCGCCATCCCGCAGCTCAAGCAGCAGCTGCTGCCGTCCATCGAACTGCCGATGGTGTCCGTGCTCGCGCCGTACCAGGGCGCCTCGCCCGACGTGGTGGAGAAGCAGGTCGTCGAACCGATCGAGGCCATGCTCAAGGGCGTCGACGGAATCACCGGCATCACGTCCACCGCCAGCGAGGGCAACGCCCTCATCATGGCCACCTTCGACTACGGCGACAGCGGCACGAAGCAGCTCGTCGCCGACGTCCAGCAGGCCGTCAACCGGGCCCGGGTCCGGCTGCCCGCCGAGGTGGACCCGCAGGTGGTCGCCGGTTCCACCGACGACATCCCGACGGTCATCCTCGCCGTCACCTCGGACAAGGACCAGCAGGCCCTCGCCGACCAGCTGGAACGTTCCGTCGTCCCCGTCCTGTCGGACATCGAGGGCGTCGGCCAGGTCACCGTCGACGGCGTCCAGGACCTCCAGGTCACCGTCACCCCCGACAACGCCAGGCTCGCCGCCGCCGGAATCGACGGAGCCGCCCTCGCCCAGGGCCTCCAGGCGGGCGGCGCGACCGTCCCCGCTGGCTCCTTCGACGAGGCCGGCAAGAACCGGACCGTCCGCGTCGGCGCCGGCTACACCTCCCTCGCCCAGGTCGAGGACCTGCGCCTGAGCCCCGGCCCCGGCAAGCCGGCCGTCCGCCTCGGCGACGTCGCCACGGTGAAGCAGGAGGCCGCCAAGGCCGTCTCCATCACCCGCACCAACGGCAAGCCCAGCCTCGCCCTCGTCCTCACCATGGACAAGGACGGCAGCGCCGTCGCCATCTCCGACGCCGTCAAGGACAAGCTGCCCGAGCTGCGCTCCACCCTCGGCGGGGGCGCCGAGCTGACCGTCGTCAGCGACCAGGGCCCGGCCGTCGCCAAGTCCATCTCCAGCCTCACCACCGAGGGCCTGCTCGGCCTGGTCTTCGCGGTGATCGTGATCCTGGTCTTCCTGGCCTCGCTGCGCTCGACGCTGGTCACCGCGGTCTCCATCCCGCTGTCCGTCGTCCTCGCGCTGATCGTGCTGTGGACCCGCGACCTGTCGCTGAACATGCTGACGCTGGGCGCGCTCACGATCGCCATCGGCCGCGTCGTCGACGACTCGATCGTGGTCCTGGAGAACATCAAGCGCCACCTCGGCTACGGCGAGGAGCGCGAGAGCGCCATCATCACCGCGGTCAAGGAAGTGGCCGGCGCGGTCACCTCCTCCACGCTCACCACCGTCGCCGTCTTCCTGCCGATCGGCCTGGTCGGCGGCATGATCGGCGAGCTCTTCGGCTCCTTCTCGCTCACCGTCACCGCGGCCCTGCTGGCCTCGCTGCTCGTCTCGCTGACGGTCGTACCGGTGCTGTCGTACTGGTTCCTGCGCGCGCCCAAGGGCGTGGCGTCGGGGGACGCCGAGAGCATGGCCAAGGCCCGCCGCGAAGCCGAGGAGAAGGAAGCGCGCAGCAAGCTCCAGGGCTTCTACGTGCGGGTCCTGGGCTTCGCCACCCGCCGCCGCCTGACGAGCGTGGGCATCGCGGTCGTCGTCCTCGTCGGCACCTTCGGCATGACCCCGCTGCTCAAGACCAACTTCTTCGACCAGGGCGAGCAGGACGTCCTGACGGTCAAGCAGGAACTGGCCCCCGGCACCTCCCTGGCCGCCACCGACGAGGCGAGCCGCAAGATCGAGCAGGTGCTGGCCTCGGTCGACGGCGTCAAGAGCCACCAGGTCACCGTCGGCTCCTCCGGCTTCCTCGCCGCCTTCGGCGGCGGCACGGGCTCCAACCAGGCCTCGTTCCAGGTCTCCCTGAAGGACTCCGGCAAGGCCGAGAGCGTCAAGAAGCAGATCGAGGGCAAGCTGGCCGCCCTCGACGGCATCGGCGAGACCCGCATCTCCGCCGGCGACGGCTTCGGCAGCCAGAACCTCAGCGTCGTCGTCAAGGCCGGCGACGCCGCGGTCCTCGCCAAGGCCGCCGAGCAGGTCCGCGCCGAGGTCGCGACCCTGAAGAACGTCACCGACGTGCAGAGCGACCTCTCCCAGTCCGTGCCCCGGATCTCGGTGACCGCCACCCCCAAGGCGGCCGAACTGGGCCTGAACCAGGCCGCGCTCGGCGGGATCGTCGCCCAGGTCGTACGGGGCAACCCGGCGGGCAAGGCCGTACTGGACGACACCGAGCGGGACATCGTCATCAAGTCCGCCTCGCCGGCCACCACCCTGGCCGAGCTCCAGGCCCTCCCGGTCGGCCCCCTCAAGCTCGGTGACATCGCCGAGGTCAAGGAGGTCCCCGGCCCGGTCGCGATGACCCGGATCGACGGCGCCCGCGCCGCCACCATCACCGCGCGGCCGGTCGGCGACAACACCGGTGCGGTCAGCTCCGTCCTCCAGACGAAGATCAAGGCCCTGGACCTTCCGGACGGCGCCACGGCCTCCATCGGCGGTGTCTCCGAGGACCAGGACGAGGCCTTCGCCTCGCTCGGCCTGGCCATGTTCGCGGCCATCGCGATCGTGTTCATGCTGCTGGTCGCGACCTTCCGCTCGCTGGTCCAGCCGCTGATCCTGCTCGTCTCCATCCCGTTCGCGGCGACCGGCGCGATCGGCCTGCTCCTCGTCACCGGCACCCCGATGGGCGTCCCGGCGATGATCGGCATGCTGATGCTGATCGGCATCGTCGTGACCAACGCGATCGTCCTGATCGACCTGGTCAACCAGTACCGGGCACAGGGCCTCGGCGTCGTCGAAGCCGTCGTCGAGGGCGGCCGGCACCGACTGCGCCCGATCCTGATGACGGCCCTCGCGACGATCTTCGCGCTGCTCCCGATGGCGCTGGGCGTCACCGGCGAGGGCGGCTTCATCTCGCAGCCGCTCGCGGTCGTGGTGATCGGCGGCCTGATCACCTCGACGCTGCTGACGCTGCTTCTGGTGCCGACCCTCTACACGATGGTGGAACTCCGCAAGGAGCGCCGCCGCGCGAAGAAGACGGCCCGCCTGACGGTGGTCCCGGCCCCGGCGCAGCCCTCGGACGAGGAGTCCCCGGCCCGCGTCTGACCCGTGCACGGTGAGGGGCGCTCCGCAGCCGCGGGGCGCCCCTTCGCGTCACAGGAGGGACAGGTATTCGGAGGTCGTCTCCCGGACCGCGCGCAGCACGGCCAGGGCCACTGTGACGGGCTCCAGCACCGCGGCCCTGACCGGGTCGGTCAGCCCGCCGCCGAGGGCGTCGTAGGTGAGGGCCGGCCAGTGCCGGCGCACCTCGTCCACCAGCATCCCGGGATCCTCCTCGCCGTTGTTCTCGGCGATCGCGGCCAGCGGAGCGGCCAGGGCCAGGGCGAGGGCGTCACGCAGCGGACGTGCCAGGGAGGGCTGCCACGCGTAGTCCTGCGGCAGCCGGTTGTGCCCGATCTCCGTCAGGGCGGCGGCCGTTCCCGGCACCGCCCCGTCGTCCGCCGTCTGAACTGCCACGCGTATCGCGCTGACGACCCGGTCGAAGACCTCGCGCTCGGCCGGGGGCACGACACCCTGGGCGATGACGGCCTCCGCGCCGAACCGGGCCGCTCGCCGCGCCCGGTACGCACGCGCCACGTAGTCCGTCTCTTTCGCGGCCTCGGCACGCAGAGCGGCCACCCACAGCGCGACCTGCCCGGCGCACTCCTGCGGGGGGACGAAGACGGCCGACCGGCGGTCGGCCAGGACGAGGCCGGCCCGGCCCAGTTCGTCCAGCCGCAGCCCGGTCAGCCCCTGCACCGAGCGGACCACCGTGCCCCCGGTCACCACGGAGAGGTCGTGGAACACCTTCTCCGGCGGCAGCCCCAACCCCGAAGGCGTCCCCCGGGGCCGGATCCCGAAGTACTCCGCGGGGCGCGGGGGTTCGTCGAAGGCGGGAGCGCCCACCTCGGGGGCCACCACGACCAGCCGCCGCCCGGCCTCGGCCGCCTCCTTGAGGAGGGGCCGCAGCGGCTCCAGGGACGGGATCGGGACGGCGCACAGCAGGACCGCCGGATCCTCCACCGCCTCGGCGGGCAGGTCCGGCGGCACGCTCCCGTCGTCCAGGACGCGACCGCCCTCGATGAAGTAGCCCGTGCCCTCCTGGGAGTACTCGTCCTCCGGGGAATCGATCCGCCGGAGGGACATGATGCCGTCCATGTGCATGTCCGGCTCGGTCATCGAGCCGGCCCAGTCCCGGGGCATGACCGGGTCGCCCATCGCCGTCCGGAAGAGCGCCTCGTACTCCTTGTGCCCGTACGGCAGGGCGCCGAGCCGACGGGCCTTCCGCTCGGCGCCCTCCAGCAGCCTGCCCAGCACCCGGTCCACCTGCACCGGGTGCGCCCCGCCGTCCAGCAGCGGCTGGATCCCGGCGGTCAGCGCGTCCAGGACGACGACCGCGGTGACCCGGCCGTCACCGGCCTCCCGCTCCATCCGCCCGAACAGGTCCACGGCCAGCTGATGGCCCAGCGCCGAATACCCCGTGCCCGGCGGGATCCGCTCGACTATCCGCCCCGGGTCGGTGGTCCGCGACAGCGAGCCGTCCTCCAGGGCGAGCAGGGCCGGCCTCGGCCGGGGGCCGAGCGTCCGGCGCAGCAGCCCCGCCACCGGCGCGATGCCGGCCCGCAGTCCGGAGGCCGACCCTCCCTCCGGGACGGAGCCCGGCTCCGGTACCGCCGCCACGACCGCGAGAGGCGCCCGCCGCGCCACCTTCAACGTGCCCTGGCCGCCCAGGATCCAGCGCAGCGGGCTCTGCCGGGCGTCGCGGGCCAGCATCTCCTCGCGGACGTGCTCGTACAGGTCCTCGACCGAGACCCAGCCGTCGCCGTCCCGGTCCGCCCGCCCCGACCGCAGCCCGCCGACGGCCGCCGCGGTGAACACGGACAGTTGCCCCTCCCCGGTCTCGGTGACCGGGCCGTCGCCCTCCCAGGCCTGTTGGAGCGCGTCCGTGGCCGTGATCACCGCGACCCCGGTGTCCTTGAACTCCTCCAGCAGGTGCACGGCCCTGTCCGCCGACTTCGCGCCGCCCGGCTTGAACGCCCCGCTGTAGCAGCAGTCCAGCAGCACCAGGATTTTGCGCGAGTTGCACCCGATCAGCCGTCCGTTGACGAAGACGGCCGGGACGGAGGTGGACTCCAACAGGTCCCGGTCGGTGTCGGTCGCGGCGAAGTACAGCTGGAGCCGGGAGTCCTTGATGCCGTGGCAGGACAGGTACAGCAGGAGCTGGTCGTCGGGCTTGCGGCGGATGAAGAACCGTTCGATCTCGCGCCGCACGACGTGCGCGGGCTGATCGATGACCGACCGGACCGCGTAGCCGCCGATGGCCGGGTCGCTGAGCACCTCGGAGAGGCCCGTCGCGTCCAGGCCCGGCGAGTTCAACTGGTTGAGCCGGGTGTCCTCGTACGAGGACGTGGCGACGACCAGCGCCTCACGCACCGCCACTGGGCGGCTCCTCCGCCCTCGTGGTGCGGGCGATGAAGTGGTCCAGCAGGGCCTGACGCTGCTCCGGGCTCAGCCGGGAGGCTTCGAACTCGTCCTCCCCGATCTTGACCCGGACCCGCCGCACCCCGGCCCACTGCGCCCAGGAGTCGAAGGCGGCGACCACCGCGGCGAACAGCGGGGGCCCGACGGCGACCAGGATCTCGGCGGTGCCCAGGCCGCCCGACTTGGACCCCGTCGGCGCGGGCAGTTCCCGTACGCGGACCTCGTCCACGCCCAGTTCCTCCAGCGCCGCCACCAGCTCGGCTCGGGCCTCGGCCCGCTCCTGTTCGTCGGCATCCGGACCCGCATCGGCCAGAACCTCGATGTAGCGCGTCATGGCGATCAACTCCCCTCGGTACCAGGGAGGTTAAACGAAAGGGGCACCCCTCGGGGTGCCCCTTTCGGCGATCGGTACCGCCGGCTACGGAAGCGCCAGCATCCGCTCCAGCGCGAGCTTCGCGAAGCTCTCCGTCTCCTTGTCGACCCGGATCTGGTTCACGAGGTTTCCCTCGGCCAGGGATTCCAGGGTCCACACCAGGTGGGGGAGGTCGATGCGGTTCATCGTCGAGCAGAAGCAGACCGTCTTGTCGAGGAAGACGACCTCCTTGTCCTCCGCGGCGAATCGATTCGCCAGGCGGCGGACCAGGTTCAGCTCGGTGCCGATGGCCCACTTCGAACCGGCCGGGGCCGCCTCCAGCGCCTTGATGATGTACTCCGTCGAGCCGACGTAGTCCGCGGCCGCCACGACCTCGTGCTTGCACTCGGGGTGGACCAGGACGTTCACGCCGGGGATCCGGGCGCGCACGTCGTTGACCGAGTCCACCGAGAACCGGCCGTGCACCGAGCAGTGGCCGCGCCACAGGATCATCTTGGCGTTCCGCAGCTGCTCGACGGTCAGGCCGCCGTTCGGCTTGTGCGGGTTGTACAGCACGCAGTCGTCGAGGGACATGCCCATGTCGCGGACGGCGGTGTTGCGGCCCAGGTGCTGGTCCGGGAGGAAGAGGATCTTCTCGCCCTGCTCGAAGGCCCACTCCAGGGCCTTCTTCGCGTTGGACGAGGTACAGATCGTGCCGCCGTGCTTGCCGGTGAAGGCCTTGATGTCGGCGGAGGAGTTCATGTACGAGACGGGGACCGTCGAACCGGCGACGCCGGCCTCGGTCAGCACGTCCCAGCACTCCGCGACCTGCTCGGCGGTGGCCATGTCGGCCATCGAGCAGCCGGCGGCCAGGTCCGGCAGGACCACCTTCTGGTCGTCCGAGGTCAGGATGTCCGCGGACTCGGCCATGAAGTGCACGCCACAGAAGACGATGTACTCGGCCTCCGGCTTGGCGGCCGCGTCCTTGGCCAGCTTGAAGGAGTCGCCGGTGACGTCGGCGAACTCGATGACCTCGTCGCGCTGGTAGTGGTGGCCGAGGATGAAGACCTTGTCACCCAGCTTCTCCTTGGCCGCGCGGGCGCGCGCCACGAGGTTCGGGTCCGACGGCGACGGCAGGTCGCCGGGGCACTCCACCCCGCGCTCGCTCTTGGGGTCGGCTTCGCGGCCGAGCAGCAGCAGGGCGAGGGGCGTCGGCTGGACGTCCAAAGGCTGAGTGTCCAAAGGCTGGGCGGTGGTCACGACACGCACCCTTTCTGTTCTGCGACAAGGGAACTTCTGGAAGATCGCTTCGGCTTCTCGTCTATATGACGCTATCTATCATAACCGCTTCATGTCAGTTTGACGATGCCGATAGTGTCAATGTGACGCATCAGCCCGCGGATCCACCCCGTCCGTTCGGCTCTGCCCCCCGAGCGGTGTGCGAGCATGAATATCTGAAACAAGCGTCGGGTCCCGGAATGAATCCGCGGTCCCGCTCGTTGCCACCGACGGCAAGAGTCCGACGTTTCCCCGCCCGCGGCGGGGAGCCGCCCACTTCGGGAGTGAATGCAGATGTCCGTACAGGACGAAAAGACCACTGTGAGCGACGGCATCCTCCTGTCCGACGCCGCCGCCGAGAAGGTCAGGACCCTGCTGGAGCAGGAAGGCCGCGAGGACCTGGCGCTCCGCGTCGCCGTCCAGCCCGGTGGCTGCTCCGGCCTGCGCTACCAGCTCTTCTTCGACGAGCGCTCCCTCGACGGCGACGTCGTGAAGGACTTCGACGGCGTGAAGGTCGTCACGGACCGGATGAGCTCCCCGTACCTCCACGGCGCGTCCATCGACTTCGTCGACACCATCGAGAAGCAGGGCTTCACGATCGACAACCCGAACGCCACGGGCTCCTGCGCCTGCGGCGACTCGTTCAGCTAAACCCGGACGACGCGGGCGAACGCGTACGCACGAGGGCCCGCCACCGGTCGCATCCGACCGGTGGCGGGCCCTCGCCGCATGCCGCCGTACCCGGGCTGTTGCCGTAGCTGCTACTGCCGGGGCAGCGGCTTGCCCGTGGTCGCGTCGAGCACCTTCCGCGCGCCCAGCGGCTGCTGGAGCGTGGCGGTGACGGTCATCTCCTGCGCGAGCATGATGCAGGCCTGGCCGGGCTGGTTCGGGGTGTCCGTGATCTTCACCAGCACCGACTCCGCGGACTCGCGCGCCTCCAGCGCGTAGGTGCTGCACACGCTGCCCCAGAAGTTCACGGTGAGCTTCCGGTCGCCATCCGCGTACGAGAATCCGGGCACGGTGCGATCACCCTTCTGGCCGGGAGAGGTCTCCGGCGGAGCCTCCGCCGCGGCCGGTTCGGCCACCGAGTGCCCAGGGGCGCCACCCTGGCCCGCGACCTGGAAGAGCCAGGCCGGGACCAGGCCCCGCGCCCCGTCCACCGTCCCCGGGACCAGGCCGAGCGTGGCTCCCTTGACCGTCTCCGTGCGCGGCGGCTTCATCGGCCGGGGATCCGGGTTGCACGGGGGCGTGTCCGTGGCCCCGACCGGGGTGTCCGGACCCAGCGGCACGGAGGTCGCGCAGCCACTGGGCCCGGGGCCGGTGCCCTCCTGGCCGCTCGACCGTGCGTTCAGCCGGGCCAGCGCCTCCACGGCCCCGACCACCGGCTGCTCCGCCGCGGCCACCGGGGCCTTCAGCTCGCCGCTGCCCGCCACCACGGAGCCGTCGCCGGCCACGCTCACCCTGGTCGACCAGCCCTGCGTGGGCAGCCCGCCGAACTCCGGGTCCGCCGTGACCACCCGCACGGAACCCTGCGCGAGCCGGGCATCGGTCGGGCTGCCCTCCAGGCCCGCGGCGGCCAGCACCGGCCGGGCGGCGGCCTTCGCGGCCTCCTCCGACACCGGCTTGCCCGCGCTCGGGGCGACCGTGCTCGGGGCGACCGGGTTGCCCATGTCCTGCGGGAGGGTGGCCGGGCCGCAGGTGTCCTTGCCGCGCACGCAGTCGTCGCCCACACCGTTGCCGGGCGAGGCCTTGTGGCGGGCGAAGTTCCAGGTCCCCGGAGCCTTCGCGGTCACCGTGAGCCGGGGCCCGGAGCCGTCCGCCGGCTCCCCGGCCAGCCAGACGTCCCCGGTGAGCCGCGGGGTGCCGGGGATGCCGAGGGACGCCGCGAGCCGGGCCACCTCCGCCGAGGTGACCTCCCCGGACGCGGAGAAGGCGGGCGCCGTCGCAGGGCCCTCCGGGAGCTTGACGTCGGCCCGGTACACCACGGGCCCGCCGGCCGGATCGGGCTCCCCGGGCGCGATGCCCGGCCCCGTCGGACCCCCCGCGTCACGGGGCGCGGAGTCCGCCTGGCTCCGAGCCCCGTCGTCGTGGGCCGCGGCGCCCCAGTACGCGGTCCCGCCGCCGACCAGCAGCACGGCGGCCGCGATCGAGCCGACGGCCCAGACGGGCCGACGGCGCGTGCCGCGTGATGTGTCCGCTGCCTCGGCCGTACCGACCGTGTCGGCCGCATCGGCTGTATCGGGTCGTTCGCTGGTCACCGCATCGCTCCTTCACCGGTCCCGCCTGCCTGATGCGGGTGTGACGGAACAGACGCGCAACCGGTTCCCCTTCCCGTCCTCCCGTCCTACTGGTCCCCGTACGCGGCGGTGGAGGCGATCAGCCGCGCCGAGGCGGCCGGGACGCGGATCCCGTGGATCTGCGAGGGAGCCACACGAGCCGGCCGGGGGCCGGCGGGAACCGCCCAATGCGGGGCCATCCGGGCGCAATCGCCCAGCAGGCCGGCGAACCCGGGCTGCCGAGGGCCTTCCGCGCCGGGGCGCTCGGCGGTGTACTCGGAATAGCCGAAACCGTCGGTGTAGGTCATGCAGGCACCGTAGGCACCGCCGCTCATGCGAAGAAAGACCTACTACGGGGTAGTTTCGCGGGTTCGGCCCGGCGCCGTCGACCGGGTAGTTTTGACTGTCCCCCTCGCCGTCCTCCGCAGGAGCGTCCACGCCGTGCGCATCGCAGTCACCGGCTCCATCGCCACCGACCACCTCATGACCTTCCCCGGCCGTTTCGCCGACCAGCTCGTCGCGGACCAGCTGCACACGGTCTCCCTGTCCTTCCTCGTCGACAACCTCGACGTCCGGCGGGGCGGCGTCGGACCGAACATCTGCTTCGGCATGGGGCAGCTCGGCAGCCGCCCGATCCTGGTCGGCTCCGCCGGCTACGACTTCGACGAGTACCGCGCCTGGCTGGACCGGCACGGCGTCGACACCGAGTCGGTCCGCATCTCCGAGGTGCTGCACACCGCGCGCTTCGTGTGCACCACGGACGCGGACCACAACCAGATCGGCTCCTTCTACACGGGCGCGATGAGCGAGGCCCGCCTGATCGAGCTGAAGGCCGTCGCCGACCGCGTGGGCGGGCTGGACCTGGTCCTCATCGGCGCCGACGACCCCGAGGCGATGCTCCGCCACACGGAGGAGTGCCGGACGCGGGGGATCCCCTTCGCCGCCGACTTCTCGCAGCAGATCGCCCGCATGGACGGCGAGAACATCCGCACCCTGATGGAGGGCGCGACGTACCTCTTCTCGAACGAGTACGAGAAGGGCCTCATCGAGTCGAAGTCGGGCTGGACCGACGCGGAGATCCTGGCCAAGGTCGGCACCCGGGTCACGACGCTGGGCTCGCAGGGCGTGCGGATCGAGCGGGTCGGGGAGGAGCCGATCGTCGTGGGCTGCCCCGAGGAGAACGCGAAGGTCGACCCGACGGGTGTCGGCGACGCGTTCCGTGCCGGGTTCCTGACCGGGCTGGCCTGGGGCGTCGGCCTCGAGCGCGCCGCGCAGGTGGGCTGCATGCTGGCCACCCTCGTCATCGAGACGCTGGGCACGCAGGAGTACACCCTGGCGCGGGCGCACTTCATGGAGCGCTTCACGAAGGCGTACGGCGACGCGGCCGCCGCCGAAGTCCAGGCCCACCTCACCGCCTGACCTCCGGCCCGGCCGCCGGGTCCCTGCGGCGCCCCTGCCCGGGGGTGCCGCAGGCAGGGGCTCTGCCCGGCGCGATTGCGGGCGCGGCGCCGCTGCCGGGGCGGAGCCCCGGTCTTTGAGCCGCGCCGGACAGCCGGCCCCCGCCGACGTCACCGCAGGCGGCGCACCGTGTAGGCCACCCCGACTTCGCGCGGGGATTCGCCCACGTACGCGTGCCCCCGCATCCCGCACCACGCGGGGATGTCCAGCCGGGCCACCTCGTCGTCGGAGACCACCGTCACCGTGCCGCCCACCGGGACGGTGCCGATGGCGCGGGCCAGCTCGATCACCGGCTGCGGGCAGCGGAGCCCCAGCGCGTCGAGCTCGACGGAGTCCGCCACCGGCGCCACCGCAGCGGGTTCCGATACGCCCAACTGCCTCCGTACGTCCGCCACCGCGCCCGGCAGGACCTCCAGGAACGCGTTGACCTCCTCCGCCGGCGTCCCCAGCGGGAGCGAGACCCGTACGTTCCCCTCCGACAGCACCCCCATCGCCCGCAGCACATGACTCGGGGTCAGCGTGGAGCTGGTGCACGACGAGCCCGAATTGACCGAGAAGCCCGCCCGGTCCAGCTCGTGGAGCAGCGTCTCCCCGTCGACGTACAGGCAGGAGAAGGTGACCAGGTGGGGGAGTCGGATGTCGGGGTGGCCCACCACCTCCACGTCCGGGACGAGGCGGACCACCCGCCGCCGGATGCGGTCCACCAGGATCCGCAGCCGGGCCGCCTCCGCCTCCGCCTCCGCCCGTACGGCCCTCAGCGAGGCCGCCGCCGCCACGATCGCGGGGAGGTTGACGAAGCCGGGGGAGCGGCCCGACTCCCTTTCGTCCGCCGGGCCTTGGGGCGAGAAGCGGACCCCCTTGCGGACCGCGAGCAGCCCCACCCCCGGCGGGCCGCCCCACTTGTGCGCGCTCGCGGCGAGCACCGACCAGGCGCCCTCCACCGGGCCCCAGCCCAGCGACTGCGCCGCGTCGACGAGCAGCGGCACCCCCGCCGCCCCGCAGACCTCCGCGACCTCCGCGACCGGCTGGACCGTGCCCACCTCGTGGTTGGCCGACTGCAGGCAGGCCAGCGCGGTCGAGGGGCCCAGCGCGTCCGCGTACCCGGCGGGAGCCACCGCGCCGAACCGGTCCACGGGGACCTCCGTCACCGCGCCGCCGCCCGCCGCGTGCACCTCGGCCGCATGGAGCACAGAACTGTGTTCGACCGCGGACACGACCAGACCGTCCCCGACACGCCGGCGCCCCGCGAGGACCCCCGAGACCCCCGCGTGAACCGCGTGCGTCCCCGAAGGAGTGAACACGAGCTCGTCCGCGCGGCATCCCACCGCCTCCGCGGCGGCCTCTCGCGCCGCGTCGAGCAGCAGCCGCGCTCTCCTTCCCTCCCGGTACAACCGGGCCGGATCGGCCCACCCCTCGTCGAGGGAGGCCTGCAAGGCCTGGCGTGCCACGGGGTGCAGGGGCGCGGCGGACGCGCTGTCGAAGTACGGCATACGGGCACGCTAACCGGAGCCCGGCAGCCGCCGAGGTCAGGGGCCGTCAGATGGCTTCCGGAGGCCGCCATTCAGGGGTGTTCGGCCGGTGCTCGACCCGTCCCCCGTACGGCGGATCCATCCCTTCGGGGGCCCTGGCGGCGCGTTGGGCACCCTCCCCGCGCGACCTCAAATAGCGTCCAGTAGGGTTTGGTCCGCATAAACATCCAAACCCCTGCCTGCGTCAGGGCCGGCGACCGACCCGAACACGGCCGCGGCCGGCCGCGCGGGCCGAGACTCTCGGGAAGGCGCTACGTGAGTCCCTACGGCTCCGACCGCTCGCCGCGGCGCCCGATGCGGCGGAAGCTGCTGCAGGCGCTGACTGCGGGCGCGGTCCTGGTGACCGCCACAGGTTGCACCTCGCTTACATGGAAAGACTTTCCCCGCCTCGGAATGCCGACTCCGGTAACCGAGGAGGCTCCGCGCATCCTCTCCCTGTGGCAGGGGTCCTGGGCGGCCGCCCTCATCACGGGCATCCTGGTCTGGGGCCTGATCATGTGGTCCGTCATCTTCCACCGGCGCAGCCGGACGAAGGTGGAGGTCCCCCCGCAGACCCGTTACAACATGCCCATCGAGGCGCTGTACACGGTGGTCCCGCTCATCATCGTCTCGGTGTTCTTCTACTTCACCGCGCGTGACGAGTCGAAGCTGCTGGCGCTCACTCCCAAGCCGCCGCACACCATCAACGTGGTCGGCTACCAGTGGAGCTGGGGCTTCAACTACATCGAGAACGTCGATGGAGACGCGGCCACCCCGAAGGCGGGCGAGGTTCCCAAGGAGCTCTCCGCCATCCCGGACCGCTTCACCAAGCAGTTCCCGGCCGGTGCCGAGGGCGTCTACACCAAGGGTGTCCCCGCCGACCGGAACCCGGAGACGGGCAACCCGGGCCCGACCCTCGTCCTCCCCAAGGGCGAGAAGGTCCGCTTCATCCTGTCGTCCAATGACGTCATCCACTCCTTCTGGGTGGTCCCCTTCCTGTTCAAGCAGGACGTCATCCCGGGCCACACCAACGTCTTCGAGGTCACCCCGACCGAAGAAGGCACCTTCATGGGCAAGTGTGCCGAGCTCTGCGGCGTCGACCACTCCCGCATGCTCTTCAACGTCAAGGTGGTCTCCCCGGAGGCCTACAAGGCGCACCTGAAGGAGCTGGCGGAGAAGGGTCAGACCGGCTTCCTCCCGGCCGGCATCAAGCAGACCGACCCGGCCCGGAACGCGGAGACGAACCAACTGTGAGCATCCTCAACGAATCCCAGGGTGCCGCCGCAGCCGACTCGTATGAGAACGAGCTGCCTGTGCGGCGCAAGCAGCCGGGCAACGTGGTCGTGAAGTGGCTCACCACCACCGACCACAAGACCATCGGCACGATGTACCTGCTCACGTCGTTCGTGTTCTTCATCATCGGCGGCGTCATGGCTCTGTTCATGCGCGCCGAGCTGGCCCGCCCGGGCACGCAGATCATGTCGAACGAGCAGTTCAACCAGGCGTTCACGATGCACGGCACGATCATGCTGCTGATGTTCGCGACGCCGCTGTTCGCCGGATTCGCGAACTGGATCATGCCGCTGCAGATCGGCGCGCCCGACGTGGCGTTCCCGCGGCTGAACATGTTCGCGTACTGGCTGTACCTCTTCGGCTCGATCATCGCGGTGGCCGGTTTCGTCACCCCGCAGGGTGCGGCCGACTTCGGCTGGTTCGCCTACTCGCCGCTGACCGACGCCGTCCGCTCGCCGGGCATCGGCAGCGACATGTGGATCATGGGTCTGGCCTTCTCCGGCTTCGGCACGATCCTCGGCTCGGTCAACTTCATCACCACGATCATCTGCATGCGCGCTCCGGGCATGACGATGTTCCGCATGCCGATCTTCACCTGGAACGTGCTGCTGACCGGTGTCCTGGTCCTGCTCGCCTTCCCGGTTCTGGCCGCCGCGCTCTTCGCGCTGGAGGCCGACCGCAAGTTCGGCTCGCACATCTTCGACGCGGCCAACGGCGGCGCGCTGCTGTGGCAGCACCTCTTCTGGTTCTTCGGACACCCAGAGGTGTACATCATCGCGCTGCCGTTCTTCGGCATCATCTCCGAGGTCATCCCGGTCTTCTCGCGCAAGCCGATGTTCGGTTACATCGGTCTCATCGCGGCGACGATCGCGATCGCCGGCCTCTCGGTGACCGTGTGGGCGCACCACATGTACGTCACCGGCGGCGTGCTATTGCCGTTCTTCTCCTTCATGACCTTCCTTATCGCGGTACCGACCGGTGTGAAGTTCTTCAACTGGATCGGCACCATGTGGAAGGGCTCGCTGTCCTTCGAGACCCCGATGCTCTGGGCCGTCGGCTTCCTGGTCACCTTCACCTTCGGTGGCCTGACCGGCGTCATCCTGGCCTCGCCCCCGCTGGACTTCCACGTCTCCGACTCGTACTTCGTCGTCGCGCACTTCCACTACGTCATCTTCGGCACCGTGGTCTTCGCGATGTTCTCCGGCTTCCACTTCTGGTGGCCGAAGTTCACGGGCAAGATGCTGGACGAGCGCCTCGGCAAGATCACCTTCTGGACCCTGTTCGTGGGCTTCCACGGCACGTTCCTGGTGCAGCACTGGCTGGGTGCCGAGGGCATGCCGCGTCGTTACGCGGACTACCTCGCCGCCGACGGCTTCACCCTGCTGAACACGATCTCCACGATCAGCTCCTTCCTGCTCGGCCTGTCGATGCTTCCCTTCATGTACAACGTGTGGAAGACCGCCAAGTACGGCAAGAAGATCGAGGTCGACGACCCGTGGGGCTACGGCCGTTCGCTCGAGTGGGCGACGTCCTGCCCGCCGCCGCGGCACAACTTCCTCACCCTGCCGCGGATCCGTTCCGAATCCCCGGCGTTCGACCTGCACCACCCGGAGATCGCGGCCCTCGACCACCTCGAGGACCACGCGGGTAGCAAGGCCGTCACCGGTGGCAGCAAGGAGGCCGGCAAGTGAAGGTCCAAGGCAAGCTCTTCCTCTGGCTCTCCTTCTTCATCCTGGTCATGGCCATCGTGTACGGCGTGTGGTCGAAGGAGCCCGTCGGTACCACCGCGCTCTTCCTGGCCTTCGGCCTGAGCGTCATGATCGGCTACTACCTGGCCTTCACGGCCAAGCGCGTCGACGAGATGGCCCAGGACAACCTGGAGGCCGACGTCGCCGACGAGGCGGGCGAGCTGGGGTTCTTCGCCCCGCACAGCTGGCAGCCGCTCGCGCTGGCGATCGGTGGCGCCTTCGCCTTCATGGGCGTCATCTTCGGCTGGTGGCTCATGTACTTCTCCGCCCCGATCCTGCTGATCGGCCTGTGGGGCTGGGTGTACGAGTACTACCGCGGTGAGAACCAGAACCAGTAGCACCACCCATAGCGGCACCCGCGCGGCAGCGCCGCGTGGCACCAGGGGCCCGGACACCTCCATTGGAGGAGTCCGGGCCCCTCGTTTGCAGTCATCCCGCGCGCCGGAGTTGTCATACCTTCATAGCGTTGGCCCCATGAACCACTCACCGCGTCTTTGGACGGTACTCAGCTGCTCCCTGCTGGTCGCGTCCCTCGGGGCCGGCGCCACCGCATGCGGGTCCGACGACAATCCGCTGTCGGCGCGCCCGTACGACGCGGGCGATCAGGTCGTTTTCAACCAGACCGTCGGCAGCCGCCCCGTGGACCCCGACAAGCCCCTGGAAGTCACCACGAAGGGGGACGAGGCCCGCATCACCGACGTGACGGTCGTGGACACCCACGGCCGCCGCCTGGCGGGCGAGTTGTCTGCCAAGGGGGACCGCTGGCACAACACCGTCCCGATGGCCGCGGGCGTCCGCTACACCGTCACCGTCAGCACGGAGGACGGGAAGGGCGCCCAGGGGCGCCGCACGGTCGCCTTCGAGACCACCCCGGGCAGGGGAGTCCTCAAGGTCGAATTCGGCCCGGACGCGGGCAAATACGGCGTCGGGCAGCCCGTCACGGCCGAACTCAGCGAACCCGTCAAGGACAAGGCAGCCCGCGCCGTCGTCGAAAGGGGTCTGGTCGTCAACACCCCATCGGGCGTCGAGGGCGCCTGGCACTGGGTCGACGACAAGAAGCTGCACTACCGCCCGAAGGAGTACTGGCCCGCCAACACCACGGTCTCCGTACGGAGCAACCTGGAAGGGGTCAGGGTCTCGGACCACCTCTACGGGGCCGCGGCCAAGCCGTTGAAGCTGGAGATCGGCGACCGCGTCGAGGTCACCACGGACGCCTCCTCGCACTACCTCACGTTCAAGCGCAACGGAGAAGTGATCAACACCATTCCGGTGACCACCGGGAAACCCGGCTTCTCCACCCGCAACGGCGTCAAGGTGGTGCTCGGCAAGCAGTACTACGTCCAGATGCGCGGCGACACGGTCGGCATCGGCGGCAGCGAGTACTACAACCTCCCCGTCTACTGGGCCACCCGGGTGACATGGAGCGGTGAGTACGTGCACGCCGCGCCGTGGTCCGTCGGCTCCCACGGCTACGCGAACGTCAGCCACGGCTGCACCGGCATGAGCACGGGCAACGCCGCCTGGTTCTACGAGAACATCAACGAAGGCGACATCGTCAAGGTGATCAACAGCATCGGCGACGACATGGACATCTTCGGCAACGGCTTCGGCGACTGGAACATGGACTGGAAGGACTGGCGCGAGGGCAGCGCCCTCCTGAAGGGCACCCAGGAAGGCCGCAGCCCCGTCGACCAGGCGCGCCTGCGACCCACCGTCTGAGGCCACAAGCGCCTCCACGGCCTCCCGCGACCTCCACGGCCTCCGGGGCCCCTCAGGGCCCCGGAGACGCGCTGGCGGACCGTCAGGCGTCCAGGGACAGCCGGGAGCGCAGCAGGCCGGCCAGGACGTCCGGGAACTCCACCGGGTCCACCGGCAGGGTCACGGCCGCGTCCGCACGGCTCCACGTGGCCAGCCAGGCGTCCTGAGGGCGCCCCATCAGCAACAGCACCGGCGGACACCGGAAGATCTCGTCCTTGATCTGCCGGCACACACCCATGCCCCCGGCCGGAACCGCCTCGCCGTCCAGCACGCACACGTCGATGCCGCCCGCGTCCAGCTCCGACAGGACCGCCGGAAGCGTCGCGCACTCCACGAACTCCACCGGCGGCAGGTCCGCGGCCGGCCGACGCCCGGCCGCCAGCCGCACCTGCTCCCGGGTGCCCGCGTCGTCGCTGTAGACCAGAACCCGCGCAGTCGCCCGCATTTCGTTCCTCCACGTGTCCCGTGAATCACGTTGATGTTGCGCGGGATGCTACTCCTCCCGCTGCGCTGTCAACATCGGTTCGGCGATGTCGCACGTGAGGCCCCGGGAGGGGCTTCTGATGGGCCGTTCGGGCCTTGCACACGCCCCTGACACTCCGAACGGCACCCCCCGGGGTGAGGGCGGGATAAGCGACCGACATAATGTCGGTCGTGGCGACAGCAACGACAGTAGATACCGGGCACGCGCACCCGACGGTCAACCGGCCGAACCTCGTCAGCGTGGGAACCATCATCTGGTTGAGTTCCGAGCTGATGTTCTTCGCGGCCCTCTTCGCGATGTACTTCACCCTGCGATCCGTGACGGGCGCCGAGTTCTGGACAGAGAAGGCCTCGGCCTTGAATCTGCCCTTCTCGGCGACGAACACGACGATCCTGGTGCTCTCCTCGCTCACCTGCCAGCTCGGCGTGTTCGCCGCCGAGCGCGGTGACGTGAAGAAGCTCCGGACGTGGTTCATCATCACGTTCGTCATGGGTGCGATCTTCATTGGCGGGCAGGTGTTCGAGTACACCGAGCTGGTCAAGCACGAGGGCCTGAGCCTCTCGTCAGACCCGTACGGCTCGGTGTTCTACCTGACTACCGGCTTCCACGGTCTGCACGTGACAGGCGGTCTCATCGCCTTCCTGCTGGTCCTCGGCCGGACGTACGCGGCCAAGAGGTTCACCCACGAACAGGCCACGTCGGCCATCGTCGTGTCCTACTACTGGCACTTCGTCGATGTCGTCTGGATCGGCCTCTTCGCGACGATCTACCTGATCAAGTAGCGAAAACGTCACCGGGCCCGACCCGGCACTCCATCCAGAAACACCGACGCAGAAGATCCTGACACCGGGGTAATCCGTGAAAAAGCTCTCCGCACGACGACGCCATCCGCTGGCGGCGGTCGTCGTTCTACTCCTCGCGCTGGCGGCCACTGGGGGGCTGTACGCCGCCTTCGCCCCCGCGGGCAAGGCGCAGGCCGACGAAACCGCCCAGTCCCTCGCCATCGAGGAGGGCAAGAAGCTCTACGCCGTGGGTTGCGCAAGCTGCCACGGAACCGGCGGTCAGGGTTCCACTGACGGCCCCAGCCTGGTCGGCGTCGGCTCCGCGGCCGTCGACTTCCAGGTGAGCACGGGCCGCATGCCCGCCCAGCAGCCCGGCGCCCAGGTGCCGAAGAAGCCGGCGATCTACACCCAGGCGCAGATCGACCAGCTGGCCGCGTACATCGCGTCGCTCGGCGCCGGTCCGATCACGCCGACCGAGAAGCAGTACGACCCGGCGGGTGCCGACATCGCCAAGGGTGGTGAGCTGTTCCGCAACAACTGCGCGCAGTGCCACAACTTCACCGGCGAGGGCGGCGCCCTGACGAACGGCAAGTACGCCCCCAACCTTGAGGACGTCTCGCCGAAGCACATCTACGAGGCCATGCTCACCGGCCCGCAGAACATGCCCTCCTTCCCCGACAGCACCATGCCGGAGAAGCAGAAGAAGGACATCATCGCGTACCTGGAGAACGTCAACGGCGAGAAGTCGACCAACCCCGGTGGCCTGAAGCTCGGTGGCCTCGGCCCCGTCTCCGAGGGTCTCTTCGGTTGGATCTTCGCCCTGGGTGCGCTGATCGCTGTCGCCGTCTGGGTCGCGGCCCACACCGCTAAGGCCAAGAAGTCATGAGTAGCCAAGACATTCCCGAAGAGAAGCACCTGCCGAGCGAGCAGGGCGACGCCCACCACGGTGGCGTAGCGGTCGCGGACGACCCGTTCGCGGACCCGGGCCTCCCGGTCCACAAGCCGCGCATCCAGGACATCGACGAGCGGGCGGCGAAGCGCTCCGAGCGCACCGTCGCGATGCTGTTCACGCTGTCGATGCTGGCCACGGTCGGCTTCATCGTCAGCTACGTGACCCTGCCGGTCGACAAGATCGTGTACATCTTCCCCCTCGGGAAGGTGAGCGCGCTCAACTTCGCCCTCGGCATGACCCTGGGCACGGCGCTCTTCTGCATCGGCGCGGGCGCGGTCCACTGGGCCCGCACCCTGATGTCCGACGTCGAGGTCGCCGACGAGCGTCACCCGATCGCCGCTCCGCCGGAGGTCAAGGCGAAGGTCCTGCAGGACTTCGCCGACGGTGCGAACGAGTCCGGCATCGGCCGCCGTCCGCTGATCCGCAACACGATGCTGGGCGCGCTGGCGATGCTGCCGCTCTCCGCCGTGATGATCCTGCGCGACACGGGCCCGATGCCCGAGGACAAGCTCCGCAAGACCCTGTGGGCCAAGGGCAAGCTGCTCATCAACCAGAACACGATGGAGCCGCTGCGTCCCGAGGACGTCGTGGTCGGTTCGCTGACGTTCGCCATGCCGGAAGGCCTGGACGAGCACCAGCACGACTTCCAGACCCAGATCGCCAAGGCCGCCCTGATGATCGTCCGGATCCAGCCGGAGGACATCAAGGACAAGCAGGAGCTGGAGTGGTCCCACGACGGGATCGTGGCCTACTCCAAGATCTGCACCCACGTCGGCTGCCCGATCAGCCTGTACGAGCAGCAGACCCACCACGTGCTCTGCCCGTGCCACCAGTCCACCTTCGACCTCTCCGACGGCGCCCGTGTCATCTTCGGCCCGGCCGGTCACGCGCTTCCGCAGCTGCGGATCGGTGTGAATGACGAAGGCTTCCTCGAGGCGCTCGGCGACTTCGAAGAGCCCGTCGGTCCTTCATTCTGGGAGCGCGGATGAGCACTGCGACCACTGACACGAAGGCGCGCAAAGCGCCTGCCGGCGAGCGCGTAGCGGACTGGGCGGACGGCCGCCTGGGCATCTACAGCCTGGCCAAGTCCAACATGCGGAAGATCTTCCCGGACCACTGGTCCTTCATGCTGGGCGAGATCTGCCTCTACACCTTCATCATCATCATCCTCACGGGTGTGTACCTGACGCTGTTCTTCCACCCGAGCATGAACGAGGTCGTGTACCACGGCTCGTACGTGCCGATGCAGGGCGTCATGATGTCCGAGGCCTTCGCCTCGACTCTGGACATCAGCTTCGACGTCCGCGGTGGTCTGCTCATCCGTCAGATCCACCACTGGGCGGCGCTGATCTTCGTCGCGGCGATGATCGTGCACATGATGCGCGTCTTCTTCACCGGCGCGTTCCGCAAGCCCCGTGAGATCAACTGGATCTTCGGCTTCCTGCTGCTGCTCCTCGGCATGTTCACCGGTTTCACCGGTTACTCGCTGCCGGACGACCTGCTGTCGGGTACCGGTGTCCGCTTCATGCAGGGCGCGATCCTGTCCGTGCCGGTCATCGGCACGTACCTGTCGTTCTTCCTCTTCGGCGGAGAGTTCCCGGGCGGCGACTTCGTCGCACGGTTCTACTCGATCCACATCCTGCTGCTGCCCGGCATCATGATGGGCCTGCTGGTGGCCCACCTGATCCTGGTCTTCTACCACAAGCACACCCAGTTCGCGGGCCCCGGCAAGACGAACAACAACGTCGTCGGCATGCCGCTGCTGCCGGTCTACATGGCCAAGGCCGGAGGCTTCTTCTTCCTGGTCTTCGGTGTCATCGCGGCCGTCTCGGCGATCGCCTCGATCAACCCGATCTGGGCGCTCGGCCCGTACCGCCCGGACCACGTGTCCACCGGTGCGCAGCCCGACTGGTACATGGGTATGCCGGAAGGCCTGATCCGAGCCATGCCGGGCTGGGAGATCAACCTGTGGGGCCACACGCTCGTCCTGGGCGTGTTCATCCCGCTGATCCTCTTCCCGCTGGTACTGGTCGCGATCGCTGTCTGGCCGTTCATCGAGTCCTGGGTCACCGGGGACAAGCGCGAGCACCACATCCTGGACCGCCCGCGCAACGTCCCGACCCGTACGGCCTTCGGTGTCGCCTGGCTCACCGAGTACGTCGTACTGCTCATCGGCGGCGGCAACGACATGTTCGCCCAGTACTTCCACCTGTCGATCAACTCGATCACCTGGTTCGTCCGGATCGGCTTCTTCGTCGCCCCGGTCGTCGCCTTCATCATCACCAAGCGGATCTGCATCGGCCTCCAGCGCCGGGACCACGACAAGGTGCTGCACGGTCGCGAGACCGGCATCATCAAGCGTCTGCCGCACGGTGAGTTCGTCGAGGTCCACGAGCCGCTGTCGCAGGGCAAGCTGCACACGCTCACCTCGCACGAGCAGTACAAGCCGATCGAGATCGGCCCGACGGTCGACGAGAACGGTGTCGAGCGCAAGGTGACGGCCATGGAGAAGCTGCGCGCGAAGCTCAGCAAGGGCTTCTACGCGGAGAACAACCAGCTCCCGAAGCCCACGGCCGAGGAGTACAAGGAGATCCAGTCGGGCCACGGCCACCACTGATCCCCGGCTTCACCGCACGACCGCATGACCGCATGAGGGATTGATTTCGGTCAGTCCTGGTGTCGCCACGGCGAGAGCCCCGTCCAGTGTCTGGACGGGGCTCTTTGCCGTCTCCCGGGCTGGATAGGCTGAAGCCCTTCCTATTCGCGTGGACCATCAGGAGCGGACCATGAACGTTGTGACCCCGGCAGGCGGCGACAGCGTGGCGGCCCTCACCTGGCCGGGTGTTCTCGACGCCCTGCTGACCGGCCGTGACCTGAGTGCCGACGACACCGCCTGGGCCATGGACCGGATCATGCGGGGGGAGGCCACCGACGCCCAGATCGCCGGCTTCGCGGTCGCGCTGCGGGCCAAGGGCGAGACGGTCGCGGAGATCAACGGCCTCGTACGGGCGATGTACGGGCACGCCAACCTGATCGAGGTACCGGGGCGGACGGTGGACATCGTCGGCACGGGCGGCGACGGGGCCAAAACGGTGAACATCTCCACGATGTCGGCGCTCGTGGTGGCCGGTACGGGCGCCAAGGTGGTCAAGCACGGCAACCGGGCCGCGTCCTCGGCGAGCGGCTCCTCGGACGTGCTGGAGAAGCTCGGCGTCAACCTCAACCTCACCCCGGAGCGGGTCGTGGAGGTCGCCGAGGAGGCCGGCATCACCTTCTGCTTCGCGGTGAAGTTCCACCCGGCGCTGCGGCACGTGGCGGCGGCCCGCAAGGAGCTGGGCATCCGGACCACCTTCAACTTCCTCGGCCCGCTCACCAACCCGGCCCGGGTACGCGCCCAGGCCACCGGTGTCGCCGATGCCCGGGTGGCCCCGATCGTGGCGGGCGTGCTCGCCGAGCGTGGCTCGTCCGCGCTGGTCTTCCGCGGTGACGACGGCCTCGACGAGCTGACGACGACCGCCACCTCCCGCGTGTGGTGGGTGCGCGACGGGAAGGTCTCTGAGCAGAGCTTCGACCCGCGCGACGTGGGCATCCAGCTGGTCGACGTGTCCGCCCTGGCCGGCGGGGACCCCTCGTTCAACGCGGACGTGGCCCGCCGCCTGCTGGCGGGGGAGACGGGCCCGGTCCGCGACGCGGTCCTGCTGAACTCGGCGGCGGCCCTCGTCGCCCTGGACCCGGGTACGGGCACGCTGGAGGAGCAGCTCGCGGCCGGCATCACCCGTGCGGCGGAGTCGATCGACTCGGGTTCCGCGCAGGCCGCGCTGGAGCGGTGGGTGGCGGCCAGCAACGCCTGATTCCGCCTGGTTCCACCTGATCGTTTTGAGCCAAGACCCCGGTCCAGCATGCGGACCGGGGTCTTGCGCCATGAGGATCATGTGGCAGGATGCTGACCAGGTCACGAGTGACAGCGTTTAGGCCCCGGCTTGCTGTCCGGCAACCCTCCTTCCGTGGCGGGGTGCCCCGGGTGATGACCAGGTCGTAGGCAGCAAGGCCTACGGCAAGCGCGGATCCCTCGATACCAGGGGTCCTGGTCTATTCGAGGAGCGTTTTCCGTGAGCAAGCGAATGCGATAGGGCGACTCCGCCCCTTCTTCAACCCTCGGATCAGGGTCACTTCCGCGTACCCGCGTCGTGCCCGCCCCTCCTTCCTCTCCGAGGTCTTTCCCGTACCCCCGCTCGGCGGCATCGACCGCCGTAGCTCTGCCGCGTACGGGCACACCGAAGCCATTCCGCCCTGCCTGCCGGGAGATACCGCCATGTCCGCATCCCTGAACACTGTCGCCGCTGCCACCGCCACCGCCGTGGACCCCGCCTGTGCCGAGCCGCTCGCGGTCCTCGGCCGGGACGTCACCGTCCCGCTCGTCACCGGCGGCGAGGTCACCTACGCGGCCCTCGACTACGCGGCCAGCGCCCCCGCGCTCCAGCGGGTCTGGGACGACGTGGCCGCGTACGCCCCCTACTACGGCAGCGTGCACCGCGGGGCCGGCTACCTCTCGCAGCTCTCCACCGACCTCTTCGAGCAGAGCCGGGTCACGGTCGCCGAGTTCCTCGACTGCCGCCCCTCCGACCAGGTGGTCTTCACCCGCTCCACCACCGACTCCCTGAACCTGCTCGCCGCCGTGCTCCCCGCCGACTGCCAGGTCTTCGTCTTCGAGACCGAGCACCACGCCTCGCTCCTGCCGTGGACGAACGCACGGGTCACCTACCTCAACGCCCCCCGCACCCCGGACGAGGCCGTCGCCACCCTGGAGCGCGCGCTCGCCGACCGTGACCCGTACGGCCCGGCGCTGGTCTGCGTCACCGGCGCGTCGAACGTCACCGGTGAGCTGTGGCCGGTGAAGGAGCTCGCCGCCGCCGCGCACGCCCACGGCGCACGGATCGTCCTGGACGCCGCCCAACTGGCCCCCCACCACCCTGTCTCCGTACGGGAGTTGGACGTGGACTGGGTCGCCTTCTCCGGCCACAAGCTGTACGCCCCCTTCGGCTCGGGCGTGCTCGCCGGCCGCGCGGACTGGCTCCAGGAGGCCGACCCGTACCTGGCGGGCGGCGGCGCCTCCCGCAAGGTGGCCCGGCGCGAGGACGGCGGCGTGGACGTCGAGTGGCACACCACGGCCGCCCGCCACGAGGCCGGCTCCCCGAACGTCATCGGCGTCTACTCGATCGCCTCCGCCTGCCGCGCCCTTCGGGAAGCCAGCTTTGAGAACCTCGTAGCCCGCGAGAACCACCTCATCGCCAAGGTCCGGAGCGGCCTGGCCGAGGTCCCCGCGGTCCGCGTCCTCTCCCTCTTCGGCGACGAGGCCCCCCGCGTAGGCGTCATCTCCTTCGTCGTAGACGGCTGGAACAGCTCCCACTTCGCCGCCGCCCTCTCCGCGGAATACGGCATCGGCGTCCGCGACGGCCTCTTCTGCGCCCACCCGCTGGTCCGCACCCTGCTGGGCAGCGAGCCGCAGGCCCAGGGCGAATGCGGAGCCCCGGAGGCGGCCCCCGGGGAGCGCTCCCTCAACGCCATCCGCGTCAGCTTCGGCGCGGGCACCCCCGACGAGCACGTGGATCGCTTCGTCGGCGCGGTCAAGGAGCTCGTCTCGGACGGCGCGAAGTGGCAGTACCGCACGGAAGAGGGCCGCTGCGTCCCGGCCGTCTGACAGGCTGCGCGCATGACGTCGTACTGGGATCCGATACCTACCGTCCGGGCGATGGTGGGCGAGCCCCATCCGCTGTGGCGTGGAGACCGGGTGGGGAGCGACTGGTCCCGCCCCGCGCCGGACGGGTGGGAGCAGCGGGACTGGCGCAACGTGCCGGGGCCGTTCTACACGGCGAACACGGACAACTGCCTCACCGGCCGGCAGTGCGCACCCGACCACGTCATGTACGAGGACGAGTACTGCAGTGAGTTCGTCTACCGCCAGCCCCGGACCGCCGCCGAGGTCCACGCCCTGACCTGTGCCGCCGACTGCGAGCCTTTCAGGGCATACGGAGGCGACGGCGATGCCCACTGGACTCCGGAGCTGGTCCGCGACTGGTGGCGTGACCGAGTCCGGGTGCGGGAGTGGGCCGTGACCCTGGACCGGAAGTGGTCGGTGTCGGAGAGGGAGTACGAGCGCGAGGCCGCCTCCGGTGCCCGTGACTACGTCGCGCACATCGACCACGGCTTGGCGGACTACCTGCGCGGGTACGCCTTCTGGCTCGCGGAGGGCCGCCCGGCCGGGCCGGGGGAGACCCTGCCGGAGCTGGGCGCATGACGTACTGGGACCCGGTTCCGACCGTGCGCGGCGCCGTCGGCAAGCCGCTGCCCCAGTGGGGTCCCGGAGCGGCCGCCGTGCGCCACGACTGGTCGGGGCCGGCGCCCTGGGGGCGGGAGAATCGGGACTGGCGAAGCGTCCCGGGCCCGTTCTACGCCTCGGAGACCGACACGTGCTGGACGGGGCGGACCTGCGCGCCCGCCAACGTGCTGTACGACGACGACGGCTACGGACAGGAGTTCGTCTTCCGTCAGCCGCGCAACCCGTACGAGGTGTACGACCTGATCTGCGCGGGGGAGTGCGAGGTCCTCGCCGGGTACGGCGGTGATGGCGACCTGCACTGGACCCCGGAGCTGGTCCGCGACTGGTGGCGGGAGCGGGGCCGGGTGCGGGAGTGGGCCGCGGCCCTGGGCCGCACGTGGTCGCTCTCCGAACGGGAGGACAGGCGGGACGCGGCGGCCGGCGCCCGCGCGTACGTCGCCCACATCGACGGCCTGCTGGCGGAGTACCTGCGCGGTTACGTCTTCCGGCTCGCGGAGGGCCGCCCGGCCGGGCCGGGGGAGACCCTGCCGAGCCTCTGACCCGGCGGGGCTGAGGGTGCCCGCTGGGTCGGGGTCGGCCTGTTGGGGCGGTGCCCCGCCGGAGTGTCTCCTCGTCCTCGCGCACTGAGGCACCGCTGCGAGAGGTGAGGGTGGTTGCGCGCTCGTCCTGCGGGGACACTCCGCCGTGTCCCCACCCCAACGCACGCTCCCGGCCCAGCGGGCGGGGGCACAAGGGCACCCCTGCAGCACCGCGCGCTCCCGTTCCGCGGGGCGGAGTTTCGGCCGACGGGGGAGCGGGGGCGCTCCGGGGCGTCCCCGCAGGACGAGCGCGCAACCACCCTCCACTTTGAAAGGTGCCTCGGTGCGCGAGGACGAGGAGACGGCCCGGAGGGACCCCGCGGACCGGCCCGACGGCCAAGAACTCCGCCCCGGGGGGCAAACCCAGCCCCGCCGGCGTTTGAGGCGCACCGAAGCCAGGGCCGCATGGACGAGAGGCAGGGAGCGGAGCCCGGCCGGACCGGCCACCGCGCCGGAGGCGTCAGGCGTTACGCGTCCAGGCCGATGGCGAAGGCCGCTTCCAGGTCGTGCTGCGAGTACGTGCGGAACGCCACGTGCGTGTCCGTGGCCTCGACGCCCGGGATCTTGCTGATGCGGCCCGGGATGATGTCCGCCAGGTTCTCGTGGCGGGCCACGCGGACCAGTGCGATCAGGTCGTACGTACCGGTGACGGAGTAGACCTCGCTGACGCTGTCCAGCGCGGCGATGGACTCGGCGATCTCGGGGATGCGGTCCACGCTGGTCTTGATGAGCACGATCGCGGTGATCACGGTTGGCTGTCTCCCTCGGTGGCCGTCGCTGGTCGACCCACTCTAGTCGTACGCCGATACCGGGCCCACGCATAGAGGAAGCCGAGGGAGAAGCCCACCAGGTGGGCCAGGTACGCGACTCCGGGCCCGCTGTCCGCGCGGTGCGCGGCCACCCCCTGAAGGGCGAACCAGAAGAGGAGGACGATCCACGCCGGGAAGCGCAGCGGCAGGAAGAAGAGGAACGGGAACAGGCTCGTCACCCGGGCGCTCGGCAGCAGGCACAGGAAGGCGCCCAGGACCGCCGAGATCGCGCCCGACGCGCCGACCAGGGTCTGGTCCGAGGAGGCGTTGGCCGCCGCGTACGCCGCCAGCGCCAGGTAGCCCGTACAGAGGTAGAAGACGAGGAAGGCCGGGCGGCCCATCCGTTCCTCCGCCATCGCGCCGAAGACGTAGAGGAAGAGCATGTTCCCGAGCAGGTGCAGCCAGCTGCCGTGGACGAAGAGCGCGGTCAGCGGCGTCAGCCAGGCGCGCGGGCTGTTCGTGAAGAGTTCGTCCGGGACCACGCCCCAGCGCCGGAAGTACGCCGTCCCCGCGGTCAGGAGCTCGTCGCCCGTGCCGTAGGCCGGGTTCAGCCCGGAGGCCGGGCCGAGGACGAACACCAGAGCGCATCCCGCGATCAGCCCATGGGTGACCACCGGTCCCCGGGCAGCCTCGCGAACGGCCCGCCACCTTACGATCATGTGACAGAGCATGACGCAACCAGACCCACCTGGAGCGGTGGCAGGCCGTAGGGTTACGAGCTGCGGTCCGACGAGACCAGCGCGGACGGCTTTAATTGAATGAGCTACGAAGGAGAGAGCGGCCTGATGACGGTTCCCCTGCCTACCGACACGACCCGGTGGCGCTGCACCCTGTGCGGCAACCTCACGCGCTTCGACGTCACCCGTTCGTCGAAGGTCGTGGAGTACGTCCACCTGGACCTCGCCGGGGAGCCCAAGGTCGAGGAGCGCGAGGTGGTCAATGAGACCATCGAGTCGGTCCGCTGCCGCTGGTGCAACGCGGTGGACCAGATCGAGCTCGTGGACAGGCCGGGCGCGGACTCCTGACGGAGCCCCGCCCACAGGTAGATCACGGTAGGGGTGACGGATTGTGGAGCCAGCAAGCGGCGCTGAGCCGGCCGACGCGGCCGGCGACGCCGCCGAGGTGCTCGACCGCCCGCTGCCGGAAGGCGTGCGGCGCCGGGTCGTCGCGCTCGTCTCGGACGCCTTCGGCGGACTGACGGTCGCGGACCTGCCGGCGCAGCTGCGCCAGTACGCCCGTTTCACCCCGACGCGGCGGGCCAAGTTCGCCGGCAACGCCATGGCCGCGGCCGTCGAGACCGACGGCGTGTTCCGCAGCCGGGTCGCCGAGAAGCTGCGCGAGGCGCAGGCCGACCTGGCCGCGGCGCTGGAGTCCGGCGCGCCGCCCGCCGCCGCGGATCCGCTGGACGTGGCGGCCGCCGCGTACGTGCTGCGGCCGGTCGGCTGGGTCAAGCTGGTCGCCGCCGCCGGCGAGGAGGCGCAGCGCGCCGACGCCGAGCGGGTGGGCGAGGAGACCCGGCGCGAGCTGGACCGGCTCCGCGAGGAGCTGGCCCACGTACGGGACCTGCAGCGCACCGGGGGCGAGCAGGTGCGGGCCGAGCTGGAGGCCGCCCGCAAGGAAGCCGAATCGCTTCACCGCAAGCTGCGCAGCGCGCTCAGCGACGTCAAGCGCGGCGAGGCCGCCCTGCGCAAGGTGAACGCCGAGATCGACGGGATCCGCGGGGACGCGGCCGCCCGTGTGGCCACCGCCGAGAGCGAGAGCCGGCGGCTCAAGTCCCGCCTCGCGGAGGTGGAAACCGCGCTGGAGACCTCGCGCCGGGCCACCCGCGAGGGACGCAGCATCGAGGACATGCGGCTGCGGCTGCTGCTGGACACCGTGCTGGACGCGGCCCAGGGGCTGCGCCGCGAGCTGGCGCTGCCGCCGGTCAACACCCGCCCGGCGGACACCGTGGACGCGGTGGAGCCGGGCCGGATGACACCGAAGGACATCGCGGCGCGCGCCCTGTCGGAGACCGATCCGGCGCTGTTGGACCAGCTGTTGGCGCTGCCCCAGGCCCATCTGGTGGTCGACGGCTACAACGTGACGAAGACCGGCTATCCGACGATGCCGCTGGAGAAGCAGCGGCTGCGGCTGCTGGGCGGGCTGTCGATGCTCGCCGCGCAGACGGGCGCCGAGATGACGTGCGTCTTCGACGGGGCGGAGCTGGCGGCCCCGGTGCTGCTCGCGCCGCCGCGCGGGGTGCGGGTGCTGTTCTCCAAGGCCGGGGTGACGGCGGACGAGCTGATCCGCCAGCTGGTGCGCGCGGAGCCGCCCGGCCGTCCGGTGGTCGTGGTCTCCACGGACCGGGAGGTCGCCGACGGCGTGGCCAAGGCCGGGGCGCGACCGGTGACGTCCGCCTTGCTGCTGAAGCGGCTTTCGCGCGTTTCGTAACTCCTGGCCCGAATGCCGGAATTGGCAGGGGGTGTGGGGGACGTACGGTCAAGTGCCCTGCACGGAGCGTGCGCTGTAGGTAAAGAAGCTGGTCGGAGACCAAGTTTTTTCGCGACGGGATTTGAACTGATCACAGCGAGGTCACTAAGGTCTGTTCAAACCTTCGTGCGGTAGATCACTCATTCGGAGTGACAGGCGGAGGTGCTGCCGAGCCTGAGTACCTCGTTCTTCGGCGGCTCTAGGAAGAAGGAGCTCGCCTTCGTGGCGTCCCACCGTCGACCCAAGCAGCCGACCCGCGCTCGTGTGACCGTACTGACCGCCACAGCGGCCGCGGCCGTGGTGCTCTCCGCCCAGGGCGCCTCCGCCGCCCCGGCGAAGCCGAGCAAGGACGAGGTCAAGTCCCAGGTCGACAAGCTCTACGAAGAGGCGGAGCAGGCCACCGAGAAGTTCAACGGGGCCAAGGAGCGCCAGGAGAAGCTCGAAAAGGAGATCGGGCACCTCCAGGACCAGGTCGCGCGCGGCCAGGGCGACGTCAACGAACTGCGCAGCACGCTCGGTTCGATGGCCAGCGCCCAGTACCGCAGCGGCGGCATCGACCCCTCCCTCGCCCTCCTCCTCTCCGAGGACCCCGACAGCTACCTCGACAAGGCCTCCTCCCTGGAGCACCTGAGCGGCAAGCAGGTCGAGTCGGTCCAGCGGATCCAGGCCAAGCAGCGCACCCTCGCGCAGCAGCGCCAGGAGGCCGCGACCAAGCTCGCCGACCTGGACGCCACCCGCAAGGAGCTCGGCGAGAAGAAGAAGGTCTCGCAGGAGAAGCTCGCCGAGGCCCAGGCCCTGCTCAACACCCTGACCGCGCAGGAGCGCGCCGCGCTCAAGGACGAGGAGTCCCGCGCCAGCCGCGCCGACAGCAGCCGCGTCGACCTCGGCAACGTCAGCGCCTCCGGCCGCGCCGGCGCCGCGCTCAACGCCGCCAAGACCAAGCTCGGCAGCGCCTACATATCCGGCGCCGAGGGCCCCAGCGCCTTCGACTGCTCGGGTCTGACCCAGTGGGCGTACAAGCAGGCCGGCGTCAACATCAGCCGCACCACCTACACCCAGGCCAACGACGGCACGCGCATCAGCCGCAGCCAGCTCCAGCCCGGTGACCTGGTCTTCTTCTACAACGACCTGCACCACGTGGGCCTGTACGCGGGCAACAACATGACGCTGCACGCCTCCAACCCGCGCGGCGGCGTCAAGTACGAATCCGTGGACAACATGCCGTTCATGTTCGGCGTCCGCATCAGCTGAGCCTTCGGAGTCCCTGGCGCCTCTGGGGCCCCTCGGACCGCTGCAACCTCTCCCGTCACAGGACGCGCCGTACACCGCCCATCCGGGGGAATTACCAGCGCGCGCTCTGACCACACGCCCCGCCGGTGACCTGCGTCTCCGGTGGGGCGTCGCTGTGCGTGCCCTCCGGCGGTCGTTGGCCGGTGCCCGGTGGCGCGGCTACTGTCTGCCAGCGCGGAACCCGGCACACGGCCGCCCACGGAGGGCGGACCCGGGCCCCGCGCAGCGGAAGGGAGCGGTCTCACGTGGCGTCCCATCGCCGGACCGGGCCTAGCGCCCTTGACCGGAACACGAAGGTCACCGTCCTCACCGCCGCAGCGGCCGGCGCCGCCGTCGTCATGACGGGGGCACCCGCGGGCGCGGCGCCCGGTCTCCCGCACGACCCGGCCGCGGGCGCCCGCGCCCAGGTCGACAGGCTCTTCGAGGAGGCCGAGCAGGCCACCGAACGCTTCAACGAGGCCGGCGAGAAGGCCGACCGGCTGCGCGCCGAGATCAGCCGGGCCCAGGACGCGGTGGCCCGCGGCCAGGAACGCGTCAACACCATGCGCGGCGTCCTCGGCACCTTCGCCGGAGCCCAGTACCGGGCCGGAGGCATCGACCCCTCCCTCGCGCTGATGCTCGCCGAGGACCCCGACGCCTACCTCGAACAGGCCGCCGCCCTGGACCGGCTGACCGGGCGCCAGGCCCGCCACCTCGACGAACTCCGCGAGGAGCAGCGCCGGCTCGGCCAGGAGCGCCAAGTGGCCTCCCGCAAGCTCGCCGAACTCGAAGCCCTGCGCTCCGACGTGGCCACCCACAAGAGGTCCGTCACCGCGAAGCTCGCCGCCGCCCGGCGGCTCCTCAACGCCATGCCCACGGAGGAGCGGGCCGACTTCGAGCGGGCCTCGCGCTCCGGCGGCCGCCAGGACGCGCTGCCCGAACCGCCCGCCCTGGGGCCCTCCTCCGGCCGCGCAGCCGCCGCCGTGATGGCCGCCCGCTCGGCGGTCGGCCGCCCCTACGTATGGGGCTCCACCGGCCCCACCGGCTTCGACTGCTCCGGCCTGATGGTGTGGTCGTACCGGCAGGCGGGCGTGGCGCTGCCGCGGACCTCGCAGGCCCAGCGGCACGCCGGCCGACAGGTGCCGCTCTCGCAGGCCCGCCCCGGGGACCTGGTGACGTACCGCTCCGACGCCAGCCACGTCGGCATGTACGTCGGCAACGGCCAGGTGGTGCACGCCCCGTACCCGGGGGCGCGGGTGCGCTACGACCCGGTCGGGATGATGCCGGTGTCGTCGGTGACCCGCCCCTGATCCCGGGGAGCCCGCACGTACGATCGGCGGATGCCCCGCGCCCGCCCCCGTGTCCGCCCCCGCGCCCCGCGCGTCCTCCTGGGGCTCCTGCTGTGCGTGCTGCCGGCCGGGTGCGGTGCGCCCGCCGGCCCCGGGGACACCGCCGAGCGGGACGTCCGGCAGGCCGTCGCGGACTGGTCGCGGACGCCGCCCGAGCGGCTCGCCGGGATCCCGCTGGAGGGCTGGTCGTACGAGGTCGGCTCGGTCCGCCGGGAGGGCGACCGGGCGGCCACCGCCCGGGCCGAACTGCGCTACCGGCTCACCGGCTACGACACGGCTCCGGCAGGCTCGGCGCGGGAGCTCGCGCTGGCAGAGGAGGGCGGGCGCTGGCGGGTCACCGCCGACCGGCCCGCCCCAGGAGCCCTGCCGCAGCTGTGGGACCAGGGCGCGGTGACGGTGGCCCGGGGAGCGCACTCCCTGGTGCTGGGCGGCGAAGGACGGTCCCCCGAGGCCCTGGCCGGGATCGCCGCCGAAGCCGACCGGGCGGTGCCGGCCGCGAGCGCCGCTTGGCCGCGGCCGTGGGCGGGGCGGGTCGTGGTCCTCGTACCCGGATCCCTGGAGCGGATGGCCGAGCTGCTGGGCCGCCCGGCCGACGCCTACCGGGGGCTGGGGGCCGTCACCACCGGGCAGGTGGGCGGCGGCCCGGCCCCCGCGGACCGGGTGGTGGTCAACCCGGGCGCGTACCAGGAGCTGAGCGAGCAGGGCCGGCGGATCGTCCTGACCCACGAGGTCACGCACGTGGCCACCCGCGCCGCGACCACCGCCACCACCCCGCTGTGGCTCTCCGAGGGCTTCGCGGACTGGGCGGCGTACCGGGACGCCTCCACCACCCCCGCGCAGGGCGCCCCGGCGCTGGCGCGGGCCGTACGGCGGGGCGAGACACCGGGCGAGCTGCCCGCCACGGAGGCCTTCGCCTTCGGCGGAGACCCGGAGGTGGCGGCGCGGGCGTACGAGGGCGCGTGGCTGGCCTGCCGGCTGATCGCGGAGAAGTGGGGGGAGGCCGCACTGGTGCGGCTGTACGAGGCGGCCGGCCGGGAACCGCTGCCGAACGCGCTGGCCGGGGCCCTGGGAACGGACTTCGACGCGCTCACGCGGGCCTGGCAGGAGTCCCTGCGCGAGGAGCTGGGCTGAGCGGGTACTGTCGGCAGGCGATGCACAAGACGCTGATCGTGACCAACGACTTCCCGCCGCGACCGGGCGGCATCCAGGCCTTCCTCCACAACATGGCGCTACGGCTGGATCCCGACCGGGTCGTCGTCTACGCCTCCACGTGGAAGCACAGCGCGGAGGGCCGCGAGGCCACCGCCGCCTTCGACGCGGAGCAGCCGTTCCAGGTCGTGCGCGACCGGACGACGATGCTCCTGCCGACCCCGCGCGTGACGCGGCGGGCGGTGGGCCTGCTGCGCGAACACGGCTGCGAGTCCGTGTGGTTCGGGGCGGCAGCCCCGCTCGGGCTGATGGGCCCGGCGCTGCGGCGCGCGGGCGCGAAGCGGCTGGTCGCCACCACCCACGGGCACGAGGCGGGCTGGGCGCAGCTGCCGGCCGCGCGGCAGCTGCTGCGGCGGATCGGCGAGGGCACGGACACGCTGACCTACCTCGGGGAGTACACGCGCTCGCGGATCGCCTCGGCGGTGACGGAGCGGGCGGCGGCGCGGATGGTGCAACTCCCGCCGGGGGTGGACGAGAAGACCTTCCACCCGGAGTCGGGCGGCCCCGAGGTGCGGGCCCGGCTGGGCCTGACCGACCGGCCCGTGGTGGTCTGCGTCTCGCGGCTGGTGCCGCGCAAGGGGCAGGACACGCTGATCGAGGCCATGCCGAAGATCCTGGCGCAGGTGCCGGACGCGGTGCTGCTGATCGTGGGCGGCGGGCCGTACGAGGCCGACCTGCGGGCGCTTGCCGTCTCCACGGGCGTCTCCGAGTCCGTGGTCTTCACGGGAGCGGTCCCGTGGTCCGAACTCCCCGCGCACTACGGGGCGGGCGACGTCTTCGCGATGCCGTGCCGGACCCGGCGGGGCGGGCTGGACGTGGAGGGGCTCGGCATCGTCTACCTGGAGGCCTCGGCGACGGGCCTGCCGGTGGTCGCGGGAGACTCCGGCGGGGCACCGGACGCGGTGCTCGACGGCGAGACGGGCTGGGTCGTCCGCGGCGGATCCCCCGAGGACGCGGCGGACCGCATCGTCACCCTCCTCCAGGACCCGGCCCTGCGTGCCCGCATGGGTGCGGCGGGGCGGGCCTGGGTCGAGGAGAAGTGGCGCTGGGACCTCCTGGCGAACCGCCTGCGCGAGCTGCTGTAGCCCTGTAGTCCCGTAGCCCTGTGGCGCGTCCGGCTCCTGCGGCCGCGGGAGTTCGAGGGCGGGTCAGGCGTGGCTCCGGCCCGGTTCCCGATCGTGCCGGAGCGTGCGGTCGCGCCGGGGGAGCAGGAACGGGGTCGCCATGACGAGGAGCCCGGCGATCGCGATCGCGGTGCGGGGGCCGGTGACGCCGGCCAGCAGGCCCCACAGGGCGGTCAGCGCCGCGATGGTGGCCTTGCTGGTCACCGACCACGCGCACAGGGTGCGCGCGACCCGGTCGGCCGGGGTCCGGTCGAGGCGGTAGGCGGCGAACACCGGGTTGAACACTCCCATGCAGGTGATCATCCCGAATTCGACGACCATGACGAGCACGAGCCCGGCGGTGCCGGGGCCGATGAAGGCCAGTCCGAGGAGCCAGCACGCCCGCAGCGCCCCGGCGGTGCGCATGACCCGGTGCCGCCCGAACCGGTCGACGAGCCGCGGGGCCAGGCGCGAGCCGAGCAGGCCGCCGAGGCAGGGCACGGCGAAGGCCAGCCCGTACTGCCACGGTGCGAACTCGAGGGGGCCGAGCATGAGGACGGCGAGCAGCGGCGCGGTCGCCATGATCAGGCCGTTGACCAGGACCGTGTTGAAGAACAGGGGCCGCAGCGCGGCGTCGGCCAGGATGTACCGCCACCCGTCGAGCAGGTCGCCGGCGCGCAGCCGTGGCGGTGCTCCGGTGTGCGGGGGTCGCGGCTCCCGCCCGCCGATGGCGCGGATCCCCAGCGCCGAGAGCAGGTAGCTCACCGCGTTCGCCACCACGGTCATCACCGGGCCGAACAGCCCGATCGCGGCACCGCCGAGCGGGGGTCCGAGCACGGTGGCGGTCCAGGTCGTGGACTCGAACCGGCCGTTCGCGACGACCAGGTCCGCCGGTTTCACCAGCGACTTCAAGCACGCGCCGGCGGCCGCCGCGAAGGCGATGTCGGCCGCCCCGACGACGACCGACACGACCAGGAGCTGGGCGAAGCCGAGCAGGCCGAGCGCGAACGCCGCGGGGACGCTCATCAACGCCGCGAACCGGACCAGGTCCATCGCGATCATCACCGGCCGCTTGCGGCTGAACTCCACCCACGGGCCGAGCGGCACCGCCAGCACCGCGCCGACCGCCAGCCCCGCGGCGGCCAGCAGCGACACCTCGGTCGGCCCGGCGTGCAGAACGAGGATCGCGATCAAGGGGAAGGCGTCGAACGCGAGCCACGTGCCGAGCGTGCTGACCGCGTACGCCGCCCAGAGCCACCTGAACCGCCGCCCCAGCGACCGCCTGGCCCCCATGATTCAGCACCCCTTCGCCCACTCGCCCGATCGACCGGACGACGACGGGTGAGACCGAAGCGAGCAGCATACGCACACCGCGCGGAGGGCCCGGCCCGCCATCGACGGGCAGGCGTGGCCCATGAGCAACGCCCCGCTGTAACCGCCCCGACCCCGACGCCACATCTGACTGTTACTCAGATCTCTGGCGGCACCGCCTATGGGGGGACGGCCGGATTCCGCCCATGATGCGGCCATGACACCATACCTGACGCGCCGTCACCTGCTGGGGATCGGCGCCCTCCAGACCGCCGCCGCCCTCGGCTTCACCCGGATCGGGCTGCAGTCCGCCGCGGCCGCGGAGCCCGCCGCCGCTCAGTACGCGCCCGCCATCGTCGTCGGCTCCGGCTACGGATCGGCGGTCGCCGCGCTGCGCCTCGGCCAGGCCGGCGTGCGTACCGTCGTCCTCGAAATGGGGCGGCTCTGGGACACCCCCGGACCCGACGGCAAGGTCTTCCCCTCCACCTCCGCGCCCGACCACCGCTCCATGTGGTTCCGCAACCGCACCGAGGCCCCGCTCGCCCAGTTCCTCTGGCTCGACGTGGTCAACCGCAACATCAGCCCGTACCCCGGCGTCCTCGACCGCGTGAACTACGGCGACATGTCCGTGTACGTGGGCCGAGGCGTGGGCGGCGGGTCGCTCGTCAACGGGGGCATGGCGCCGACTCCGAGGAGGGCGTACTTCTCCGAGGTGCTGCCCCAGGTCGACGCCGACGAGATGTACGGGACCTACTTCCCCCGCGCCCGCGCCATGCTCGGCGTCAACGACATCGACCCCGCGTGGTTCGAGTCCACGGAGTGGTACCGCTTCGCACGGATCTCCCGCAAGCACGCCCACAACACCGGCCTGAAGACCGTCTTCGTCCCCAACGTCTACGACTTCGAGTACATGAAGCGCGAGGCGGCCGGCACCGCCACCAAGTCGGCCCTGGCCGGAGAGGTCATCTACGGCAACAACCACGGCAAGAAGAGCGTCGACAAGACCTACCTCGCCGCCGCCCTCGGCACCGGCAACGTCACCATCGAGACCCTGCAGCGCGTCGTCGGCGTACGGCCGGACGCCGCCGGGGGGTACGTGCTGACCGTCCAGACCAGCGACCTCACGGGCAGGGTCACCCAGGTCCGCGAACTCGGCTGCAAGCAGCTCTTCCTCGGGGCCGGCAGCCTCGGCACCACCGAGATCCTGCTGCGCGCCCGCGAAACCGGCACGCTGCCCGCGCTCAGCGACAAGGTCGGGCTCGGCTGGGGCCACAACGGCAACGTCATGACGGCCCGCGCCAACCACCTCTGGGACACCGTCGGCGCCAACCAGGCCACCATGCCCGCCCTGGGCATCGACGACTGGGACAACGCCTCGAACCCGGTCTTCGCCGAGATCGCCCCGCTCCCCATGGGGCTGGAGCACTGGATCTCGATGTACCTGGCCATCACCAAGAACCCGGAGCGCGGCCACTTCACGTACGACTCGGCCACCGACTCGGCCCGCCTCAACTGGCGCCGGGAGCAGAGCACGCCCTCGGTCAACGCGGCGAAGCGCCTCTTCGACCGCATCAACCTGAGGAACTTCACGATGTACCGCTACGACCTCTTCGGCGACAACAAGGCCTTCGCCGACAACTTCACCTACCACCCGCTCGGCGGCTGTGTCCTCGGAGCGGCCACCGACGCGTACGGGCGGGCGAAGGGCTACCAGGGGCTGTACGTGGTCGACAGCTCCCTGATCCCCGGGTCGCTCGGCGTGAACCCGTTCGTGACCGTCACCGCTCTCGCCGAGCGGAACATGGCCCGGATCCTCGCCGACCCCCGCTGATAGCGGCCTCCGGCCGCGGGCCCAGGTAACAAGGCCCGGGGCTAGCCCCGGTACAGCGCCTCGATCTCGTCCGCGTAGTCCTTCGCCACCACGTTGCGCTTCAGCTTCAGCGAAGGCGTGATGTGACCCGACTCCTCCGTGAACTGGGAGGGCAGAATGCGGAATTTCCGCACCGATTCCGCCTTGGATACCGCCGCGTTGCCGTCGTCGATGGCCTTCTGGACGGCGGCGATCAGCTCCGCGTCCTCGCGCAGCTCCGCCGCCGTCACCCCGGCCGGCTTGCCGTTCTCCGCAGCCCACCGGCCGAGGAACTCCTCGTCGATGGTGACCAGCGCGGCCACGAACGGCCGGGCGTCGCCCACCACCATGCACTCCGCGACCAGCGCGTGCGCCCGGATCCGGTCCTCGATCACGGCCGGCGCGACGTTCTTGCCGCCCGCCGTGACGATGAGTTCCTTCTTGCGGCCGGTGATCGCGAGGTAGCCGTCCTCGTCGAGGGTGCCGACGTCGCCGGTGTGGAACCAGCCGTCGGTCAGCGCCTCGGCGGTCGCCGTCTCGTTCTTCCAGTACTCCTTGAAGATGTGCTCGCCGTGCAGCAGCACCTCTCCGTCGTCCGCGATGCGCACGACCGAGCCCGGGAGCGGCTGGCCGACCGTACCGATCTTCGTCTTGTCCCACGGGTTGAAGGCCGTGGCCGCGCAGGACTCGGTCAGGCCGTAGCCCTCCAGCACCGTGAAGCCGATGCCGCGGAAGAAGTGCCCGAGGCGCTCGCCCAGCGGGGCACCGCCCGAGATCGCGTACTCGCCGCGCCCGCCGAGGACCGTGTGCAGCTTGCTGTAGACCAGCTTCGTGAACAGCTTGTGCTTGAGCTTCAGCCCGAAGGACGGGCCGCCCGGGGCGTCCAGCGCACGGCTGTAAGCGATCGCCGTCTCGGCCGCCGCGTCGAAGATCTTGCCCTTGCCGTCGGCCTGGGCCTTGGCGCGCGCCGAGTTGTAGACCTTCTCGAAGACGCGCGGCACGCCGAGGATCAGCGTGGGCTTGAAGGACTGCAGCTCGTCGGTCAGGTTCTTGATGTCCGGTACGCAGCCCAGCCGGATCGGCGCCAGCACGGCCGCGACCTCCACCAGGCGCCCGAAGACGTGCGCGGCCGGCAGGAAGAGCAGCACCGAGCACTCGCCGGTGCGGAAGAGCGGGCTGAGCCGCTCCACCACGTTGCCGCACTCGGCGAAGAAGCTGCGGTGGGTCAGCACGCAGCCCTTGGGGCGGCCGGTGGTGCCCGAGGTGTAGACGATGGTGGCCGGGTCGTCGGCGACCGCGACGTTGCTGCGCTCCTCGACCTCGGCGTCGGTGATCGCGGCGCCCGCGGCCTTGAGCGTCTCGACGGCGCCCTGCTCGATCTCCCAGACCTCGCGCAGCTCCGGCAGCCGGTCCCGCAGCGAGGCCACGGACGCGCTGTGCCCGGGGCTCTCCACGACCACGGCCACGGCGCCCGAGTCGCCGAGGATCCACTGGACCTGCTCGGGGGAGCTGGTCTCGTAGACGGGGACGGTGACGCCGCCCGCGGTCCAGATCGCGAAGTCGATCAGCACCCACTCGTAGCGGGTGCGGGAGATGAGGGCCACCCGGTCGCCGGGGCGGATGCCCGCCGCGATCAGACCCTTGGCGGTGGCCCGGACCTCGGCCAGGAACTCGACCGCGGTCACGTCCTGCCACCGGCCGTCGACCTTGCGGCTCATGACGGCGGTGTCGGGATGCTGCGCGGCATTGCGGCGGATGAGATCCGTCAGGTTCCCGTCCGACGGGACCTCGTACAGGGCCGGAAGGCTGAACTCGCGCAAGACTGCTGCTCCTCTGGGCGCCATCGCCACCATGTGGACCGACCGGACGTTACCCACCGGTAGTGGGTTCCCGATAGAGGGAACCGGCCAGATGTTCCGTGCGTCACACGACACGGCCCTCACGAGCCGACAGTAGTCGACTCCGTTTGAGACTCGGAAGTAACCGCAGGTCCGGAGGGCTGCCCCCGCCCCTCTACCCGCGGTTACCCCGCGCCCCTAGGGTGGCCGCATGGGTGGCAGCATGCGTGGCAGGAAAAGCCGCACACGGATCCACGTCGTCAGCGACGTCCACGGCAACGCCGAGGCCCTCGCCAGGGCCGGGGAGGGCGCCGACGCCCTGATCTGCCTCGGCGACCTCATTCTCTTCCTCGACTACGCCGACCACTCGCGCGGCATCTTCCCCGACCTCTTCGGCGTCGAGAACGCCGACCGGATCGTCGAACTGCGCACCGCCCGGCGATTCGACGAGGCGCAGGATCTCGGCCGCCGGCTGTGGGCCGGGCTGGACCGGGAACGACTGATCGAAGGTGCGGTGCGCCGCCAGTACGCGGAGATGTTCGCGGCCTTCCCCAACCCCACGTACGCCACCTACGGCAATGTCGACGTGCCGACACTGTGGGCCGAGTACGCCGACCACCGCCCCGGCATCACCGTCCTCGACGGGCAGCGGACCGAGATCGGCGGCCGTGTCTTCGGCTTCGTCGGCGGCGGACTGCCCTCGCCGATGCGCACCCCGTACGAGGTGGACGTCGAGGAGTACGCGGCCAAGGTGGAGGCGCTCGGCGAGGTCGACGTACTGTGCTCGCACATCCCGCCGGAGGTGCCGGAGCTCTGCTACGACACGGTGGCACGGCGCTTCGAACGCGGCAGCGAGGCACTGCTCGCCGCGATCCGGCGGACCCGGCCCCGGTACGCCCTCTTCGGGCACGTGCACCAGCCGCTGGCGCGGCGGATGCGGATCGGGAGCACCGAGTGCGTGAACGTGGGGCACTTCGCCGCCACCGGAAGGCCATGGGCCCTGGAGTGGTGACCACCGCACGCACGGTAGCCTTCGAGCGGCGGCCCGAGGCCGCACACTTCCTCGAACACTCTCCCCCAGCTAACGCTGGGAGGCACCCTCACGGAGGAGCCACCGCGATGGCGGAACACACCAGCTCAAGCATCACGATCGACGCCTCCCCGGCCGACGTGATGGCCGTGATCTCCGACTTCGCCCGCTACCCCGAGTGGACCGGCGAGGTGAAGGAGGCCGAGGTACTGGCGTCCGACACCGAGGGCCGCGCGACGCAGGTGCGGCTGCTGCTCGACGCGGGCGCGATCAAGGACGACCACGTGCTCGGCTACACCTGGTCCGGCGCGAACGAAGTCGGCTGGACCCTCGTCAAGTCCCAGATGCTGCGGCAGCTGGACGGCTCGTACCGGCTGGCGCCGGTGGACGGCGGCAAGCGCACGGAGGTCACCTACCAGCTGACGGTGGACGTCAAGATCCCGATGCTGGGCATGATCAAGCGCAAGGCGGAGAAGGTCATCATCGACCGGGCGCTGGCGGGGCTGAAGAAGCGCGTCGAAGCCGTCTGACCCCGTAGGGGCTGCCCGGACCGCTTGCGGGTGCGACGAGGCTCCGCCCCAGGCCGGCCGCCCCAGACCCTGCGCCTCAATCGCCGGCGGGGCTGGAAATGCCCTTCGGGCAATCCAGCCCGCCTGGGCGCAAGGGTGCGCCGCACGCACTTACAGGCCGACGCCGGCGAAATCCAGCCCCTCCGGCGTTTGAGGAGCGGGGCCTGGGGCGGAGCCCCGGATCTTTGAGCCGCGCCGGCGATTGAGGCGCGGGTTCGGGCGGAGCCCGGGAAGCCCCGCGCGCAGCGGCCAGAACACCACCGAGTCGGAGCGACATGCACACCCTGCTGATCACCGGCCCCGGCGGCGCCGGGCGGAGCACCGCGGCCGCGGCCACCGCACTCGCCGCGGCACGCGAAGGCCGCCGGGTGCTGCTGCTCACCGACGACCCCCACGCCCAGGAGGGCGACCGGCTGCGCGTGGCCCGGGTCGACTCCGGCCGGGAGTTCCGGGACGAGCTCGTCGCACTGCAGGCGCGCGGATCCGCGCTGCTCGGGATGGTCGGGGCCCGGCCCCTCACCGCCGAGGAGCTCACCGAGCTGCCCGGCGCCGAGGAGTTCGCCCTGCTCCGCGCCATCCGCAGGGCCGCCGCCGCGCCCGGCACCGACCTCGTCGTCGTCGACCTGCCCCCGCTCCACCAGGCCGTCGCCACCCTCGCCCTCCCCGCCCAGCTGCGCCGCTACCTCGCCCGGCTGCTCCCCTCCGAGCGCCAGGCCGCCCGCGCGCTGCGTCCCGTACTGGCCCAGCTGGCCGGAGTGCCCATGCCCGCGCAGTGGCTCTACGAGGCCGCCGCACGCTGGGACGAGGAGCTCGCCGCCGTGCAGGCCGTCGTCGAGGCCGACACCACCGAGATACGGCTCGTCGCCGAGCCGGGACCGGCCGCCGACGACGCGCTACGGCTCGGCCGGCTCGGGCTCGCCCTCCAGCAGCTGCCCGTCTCCGCGGTCGTCGCCAACCGCCTCCTCCCGCAGGGCTCTGCCGACCCCTGGCTCGCCGGCCTCGCCGCCCAGCAGGAGAAGTACGCCGCCGAGTGGGCCGCCGAGCTCCCCGTGATCCCCCTCGCCCACCTCGGCCGGGACCCGCGCGGCCCGCAGGACCTGGCCCTCCTCGCGGAAGCGGACGGGCTCCTGCCCGAGCCGCCCGCACCCCGCCCCGGCTGGGCCGTCGAGGACCGCCGTGCCGAGGACGGGGTGCTCGTCTGGGCGGTGCCGCTGCCCGGCGCCCGCAAGAGCGAGCTCGACCTGGTCCGCCGCGGCGACGAGCTGCTCCTCACCGCCGGCCCCCACCGCAGGATCGTTCCGCTGCCCTCCGTCCTGCGCCGCTGCTCCGTCTCCGGCGCCGCCCTCGCCGACGGCGTGCTCCGCATCCGCTTCACCCCGGACCCGGGCCTGTGGCCCCGTACGAACTGAACCTCGTACCGCCATTCGGGTACGGTCGAAGGTAGCCAGCACAGCCGTCCCGCAGCCGCCGCAGGAGAGTCCGCCATGAGCGAGGCCACCGACCGCCCCACCGACGACGACGCCTGGGCCAAGGCCTGCGCCGAGGACCTCGCCGCCGAGAAGGAGCGCCTGCGCGGACAGGGACAGGCGGGCGCCGGGTCCACCGGGACCGCCGCCGAGGAGCTGTTCAAGCTCTTCGAAGCCGTCGCCGACAAGGTCTCCGCGCTGAACAACCCGCTCTTCGGCGCCGCGGCACAGGGCGCGGTACGCCAGTTCGTCGACCAGGCCAGGACCGCGGCCAAGCCCGTCATCGAGCGCAACCCCGAGGTCTTCGACCACCTCGCGGCCGCCGGCTCCGAGCTGCTCGCCGCCTACCGCTCCGCCGTCGAGGGCCACGAGCGCCGCTGGACGCGCGACGAGCCCCCGGCCCCCCGCACGGCACCCCAGGACCGCGACCCCCGCGACGAGGGCCCCGACGCGGGCCCCGGCGAGCGGATCGATCTCGACTGAACCCGCCGGGCTCCCCCTCCACCCTCGGGTACCGTTGGCCGTGGCGGGGTTTGACCGGAAACCGAGGGACTAATGGGACTCACCATCGGCGTCGACATCGGCGGCACGAAGATCGCGGCCGGCGTGGTCGACGAAGAGGGCACCATCCTTGAGACGTACAAGGTGCCCACCCCGCCGACCGCGGACGGAGTGACGGAAGCGATCTGCGCCGCCGTCTCCGAGGTCAGCAGCAACCACACCATCGACGCCGTCGGCATCGGCGCCGCCGGATACGTGGACGACAAGCGGGCCACCGTGCTCTTCGCGCCGAACATCAACTGGCGCCACGAGCCGCTCAAGGACAAGGTCGAGCAGCGCATCGGTCTGCCCGTGGTCGTCGAGAACGACGCGAACTGCGCGGCCTGGGGCGAGTACCGCTTCGGCGCCGGTCAGGGCCACGAGGACGTCATCTGCATCACGCTCGGCACCGGCCTGGGCGGCGGCATCATCATCGGCAACAAGCTGCGGCGCGGACGCTTCGGCGTCGCCGCCGAGTTCGGGCACATCCGGGTCGTCCCGGACGGCCTGCTGTGCGGCTGCGGCAGCCAGGGCTGCTGGGAGCAGTACGCCTCCGGGCGCGCGCTCGTCCGCTACGCGAAGCAGCGCGCCAACGCCACCCCCGAGAACGCGACGATCCTCCTCGCGCTCGGCGACGGCACCATCGAGGGCATCGAGGGCAAGCACATCAGCGCGGCCGCCCGCCAGGGCGACCTGGTGGCGATCGAATCCTTCCACGAGCTGGCCCGCTGGGCCGGAGCCGGGCTTGCCGACCTGGCCTCCCTCTTCGACCCGTCGGCGTTCATCGTCGGCGGCGGGGTCTCCGACGAGGGCGACCTCGTCCTCGACCCGATCCGCAAGTCCTTCAAGCGCTGGCTGGTCGGCGGCTCCTGGCGTCCGCACGCGCAGGTGCTGGCCGCGCAGCTCGGCGGCAGGGCCGGGCTCGTCGGCGCGGCGGACCTGGCGCGCCAGGGCTGACGTACGCCACCCGCATTTCCTTCCGGACCGCCCGCCGCGCCCCTTGGGGGAGCGGCGGGCGGCCGCATATCTTGCGGACATGGACCAGTTGCTGCCCTCGCTGCCGAAGTCCCGTACGGAGCCCGACGGTTCTGCCGTGATCCGGGTCCTCAGCTACAACATCCGCTCGCTGCGCGACGACGAGGACGCCCTCGCCAGGGTCATCCGGGCGTGCGAGCCCGACCTGGTCTTCGTCCAGGAGGCGCCGCTGTTCTTCCGGTGGCGCAAGCATGCGGCGCGGCTCGCCGCGAAATCCGAACTCGTGGTGCTGAGCGGCGGCGCGACCGCGGCCGGGCCGCTGCTGCTGTGCTCGCTACGGGCCTTCGTGGAGCGCACGGAGGACGTCCTGCTGCCGCTGACGCCCGGCCTGCACCGGCGGGGCCTCGCCACGGCCGTGGTCCGCTTCGCGGGGGCCCGGGTGGGGGTCGTCAGCACCCACCTGTCGCTGGACAAGGCCGAACGCGGGGCGCAGGCGGAACTCCTCCTGGACCGGGTCGCCTCGATGGACGTGCCGTACGCCATCGCGGCCGGTGACGTGAACGAAACCCCGGGGGGCCCGGCCTTCAGCAGGCTCTCCGAGACCTTCCAGGACTGCTGGGAGACGTCCCCCTGGGGCGGGGAACTGACCTTTCCGGCGCCGGCGCCGGACCGCCGCATCGACGCGGTGTTCGCTTCGCGGGGGGTGGAGGTGCTGGCCTGCGGTGTCCCTGCGGGGCTGCCGGGGATCTCCTCCGGGGACCTCGTCTCGGCCACGGACCATCTCCCGGTCCTGGCCGCCCTCCGCCTCCCCGCTGCGCGGTAGCCCGGCCGAGGCCCCGCCGCCTCAATCGCCGGCGGGGCTGAAAGTGCCGCTGCGCGGCCCCTGGGCTCCGCCCAGACCCGCGCCTCAAACGCCGGCGAGGCTGGATTTGGCCGGCGTTTGAGGAGTGGGGGTCCGTCCCCCCGGACGAAGTCTGGGGGAGGGTCTGGGGCGGAGCCCCAGGTCCTTGAGCCGCGCCTAGACGACGGCCCCGCGCCCCGGGTCGTCGTCGTCCTCGTCGCCCTGTGCCATCCGCGCGACCAGCGTCGCGAAGCCGCCCAGGAAGCCGCCGACGCCCAGCGTCGTCAGCCACCACGTCATCTCCCACTGCAGCAGCACCGCCAGGAGCAGCAGCACCGGGCCGCCGACCACCGCCAGCCACGCGAACTTCGACGTGGTGTCCGCCTCGGGGAGCTCCGGCTCCGGCGGGACGAAGTGGCCCTCGTCCTCCTTCGACTCCGGCGGTGTGTGGTCCCGCGGGCCCGAGCCGGGGCCCACGCCCACACCCACGCCCGGGGCGAAGACCACCGAGCTGCCGAGCGCGGCAGCCGGCGGCTCCGGCTCCGCCCCCGGCTCGGGATCCGGCTTCGCCTTCGCCTCCGCGTCCGCCTCCGGCGGCAGCGGCGGCAGCGGCTTCACGTCCTCCTCAGGCAGCAGCAGGTTCTCGATCGGCCGGAACGGTCTCGCCCCCGGCGGGTCCGGCGGCTCCTGTCCGTACCCGGCGACGATCGCGGCCCACGCCGCTTCCTCGTCCAGCGGCGGAACTCCGCCCGACTGCTCCTCGTGCTCAGCCACCCGCCTCCGCCCCCTCCCTGCCCACGCTCTCCGCCAGCCGGCCGACGAACGCAAAACTGTCCGCGAAGATCCGCTCCGCGTCATGGTCCAACGTCGCGACGTGGTAGCTCTGTTCCAGCAGGGTCTCGGTGACGTCCCTCGACGAGATCCGCGCCAGGATCCGCGCGGAGTCGACCGGCGGTACGACATGGTCCTGCGGGCTGTGCAGCAGCAGCACCGGCTGCGTCACCTGCGGCAGATCCACGTCCACCAGCCTGAAGAACTTCCGCAGCGAATCCGCGGCCCGGGTCGGGACCCGGTCGTAACCCACCTCGTCCGAGCCCGGCTTCGCGATGTCGCTGGCGATGCCCGGCGTCGACCGGATGAAGTGCTTGGCCACCGGAAGGGCGAAGGCCAGCGGGTCGTGCACCTTGTTGGCCGGGTTGACGAGGACGAGGCCGCTGATCGCGACCCCGTGCTTGGCCGCCAGCCGCAGCGTGAGGGCACCGCCCATCGACAGTCCGAAGACGAACACCTGCTCGCACCGGTCCAGCAGCTCGCGCAGCGCCCGGTCCACCTCCGCGTACCAGTCCTGCCAGCCCGTGAGCTGCATGTCCTGCCAGCGCGTCCCGTGCCCGGGCAGCAGCGGCAGGGACACCGTGAGCCCCTTCCCGGCCAGATAGTCGGCCCAGGGGCGCAGCGACTGCGGGGAACCGGTGAAACCGTGGCAGAGAAGGACGCCGACCTCTCCGCCCTCGTGGCGGAACGGCTCGGCTCCAGGGAGGACGGGCACCAGGGTCTCCTTGATCATGATGTACATCAGGTGGGTGCGTTGCTCTGTGTGACTTCACCGTACGCGACCGGGCTGACACCGACCAGGGTCGTCGGGCCGCTGCAGGGGGACCCACGGGATAAGGTCTGTTCGACAGACACAGGAAGGCTTTCGAGTTGATCTACGGCGCAATGAAGTTCTCCATCGGCGGATCCCTGAAGCTCGCCTTCAGGCCGTGGGTGGAGGGCCTCGAGAACATTCCCGCCGAGGGGCCGGCGATCCTCGCGAGCAACCACCTTTCCTTCTCCGACTCCTTCTTCCTGCCGGCCGTGCTGGACCGGAAGGTCACCTTCATCGCGAAGGCGGAGTACTTCACCTCCCCGGGCGTCAAGGGCAAGCTGACGGCCGCCTTCTTCAAGGGCGTCGGCCAGCTCCCGGTGGACCGCTCCGGTGCCCGCGGGGCCGGCGAGGCCGCCATCAAGAGCGGCATCGACGTCATCGAGCGCGGAGAGCTGTTCGGTATTTACCCCGAGGGGACGCGTTCACCCGACGGGCGGCTCTACCGGGGCAAGCCCGGCGGGCTGGCCCGGGTGGCGCTGGCCACCGGCGCCCCCGTCATCCCCGTGGCCATGATCGACACGGAGAAGATCCAGCCGCCCGGCAAGGTGGTCCCCAAGCTGATGCGCCCGGGGATCCGGATCGGCAAGCCGCTGGACTTCAGCCGCTACCACGGCATGGACGGCGACCGCTTCATCCTCCGCTCGGTGACCGACGAGGTCATGTACGAGATCATGAAGCTCTCCGGCCAGGAGTACGTCGACATCTACGCGACGGCGGCCAAACGGCAGATCGCCGACGCGGAGAAGGCCGAGAAGGCAGAGAAGTCCGCCAAGGGCGACAAGGGCGACAAAGCGGAGTAGGGCGGGCGGCGTTACCGCCCTCGGCAAGGCAACGACAGTGGCGGGGCGGGGCGGGGCGGGGTAGGGAAATGGCGAAACGCGAACGTGTCGTGCGCATGTCGGTCGAGCAGCCGCTCTGGCGGGCCCTGACGGCGTACCGACTGCTGACCATGGTCTACGCGGTGCTGCTGTTCGCCTCCGCGTACAAGCGGTTCGACCGGCCGGCCGTCGCGATCGGCTACCTCGCCGCCCTCGCCGTCTGGACCCTGGCCACCTCCTCCAAGGTGACCAACGCGGCCAGTTGCACCAAGCGCTTCCTCTGCGCCGACCTCACCGTCGCGGTCGTCGGCATACTGCTCACTCCCGTCGCCGACACCCAGCAGCGGATCGCCGGGGGAGGTCCCACCCTCCCCACCATCTGGACCGCCGGCGCGGTCCTCGCCTTCGCCCTCAAGGGCGGCTGGCGCTGGGCCGGCTTCGCCTCCACCTTCGTGGCGGTCGCCAACATCGCGATCCACGGCGGCGATCCCACCCGCGACACCCTGCACAACGTCCTGCTCGTCTGGGTCGCCTCCATCGCCATCGGCTACGTCGTCGAGGTCGCCCGGGCCAGCGAGGCCACCCTGGCCCGTGCCCTGGAGATCGAGGCCGCCACCCGCGAACGCGAGCGCCTCGCCCGGGACATCCACGACGGGGTCCTCCAGGTCCTCGCCATGGTCCAGCGGCGCGGCACCGAACTGGGCGGCGAGGCCGCCGAGCTCGGCCGGATGGCGGGCGAGCAGGAGGTGGCGCTGCGCACCCTGGTCTCCAGCGGGCTCGTGCACCCCTCCCGGATCTCCCGCGACGAGTCGCTGGGCGCGCTGGTGGACTCGTACGAGGTGGAGGAACCGGGCGCCGACGACGGCGACGTGGACCTCCGCACCCTCCTCGCCCCGCACGCCGGCTCCCGGGTGAGCTTCGCCGAGCCGGGCACCCCGGTGGAGCTGCCGGTGCCCGCCGCGAAGGAGCTGGCCGCGGCGGTCGGCGCCGCCCTCGACAACGTGCGCAAGCACGCCGGGGAGGGGGCCAGGGCCTGGATCCTGGTCGAGGACTGGGGCGACGAGGTGATCGTCACCGTCCGTGACGACGGCCCGGGGATCCCGGCGGGCCGGCTCGACCAGGCGGAGGGCGAGGGGCGGATGGGCGTGGCCCTGTCCATCCGCGGCAGGCTGCGTGACCTCGGCGGCAGCGCCGAGCTGGTGTCCGTCCCCGGACAGGGCACCGAAGTGGAACTGAAAGTACCGAGGGGGAGGACGGACAAGCGATGAGCGAGCCGCACGAGATCAAGGTGATGGTCGTCGACGACCACCCGATGTGGCGGGACGCGGTCGCCCGCGACCTGGCCGCCGCGGGCTTCGACGTGGTGGCCACCGCGGGCGACGGCCCCGAGGCCGTCCGCCGGGCCCGCGCCGTCACCCCGCACGTCCTGGTCCTCGACCTCAACCTGCCCGGCATGCCCGGGGTCCAGGTCTGCAAGGAGCTCGTCGGCGCCAACCCGGCGCTGCGGGTCCTCGTCCTGTCGGCGAGCGGCGAGCACGCGGACGTCCTGGAAGCCGTGAAGTCCGGCGCGACCGGATACCTGCTGAAGTCCGCCGGAGCCCAGGAGCTGATCGACGCGGTCCGCCGCACCGCGGCGGGCGACCCGGTCTTCACGCCCGGCCTGGCCGGCCTCGTCCTCGGCGAGTACCGCCGCCTGGCCACCGACCCGGCGCCGACCGCCTCCGACGAGCCGAAGGCCCCGCAGCTGACCGACCGGGAGACCGAGGTGCTCCGGCTGGTGGCCAAGGGACTGTCGTACAAGCAGATCGCGGAACGGCTGGTCATCTCCCACCGCACGGTCCAGAACCACGTCCAGAACACCCTGGGCAAGCTCCAGTTGCACAACCGGGTGGAGCTCGTCCGCTACGCCATAGAGCGCGGCCTCGACGACGCGTAGGCGCGCCGGCCGGGACCGCCGCCCGGTCGAACGTCGTACTTACTTCCTCGTACGAGTGAACGGGCGTACGCAACGCCCCGTGATTCCACCGGAATTGACCTCCCCGACACCCTTGTTGTGACCTGCGTCACCACTAGCGTGGCCGTCATGGCGAAGGGAGATGCAATGAAGGTCGGAGTGCTGACCGGTGGCGGCGACTGCCCCGGGCTCAACGCGGTGATCCGGGGCGTCGTCCGCAAGGGCGAGCAGGAGTACGGGTACGGGTTCATCGGATTCAAGGACGGCTGGCGGGGCGCCGTCGAAGGGGCCACCGTCCCCCTGGACATTCCCGCGGTCCGCGGCATCCTGCCCCGGGGCGGCACCATCCTCGGCTCCTCGCGCACCAACCCGTTCAAGGTGGAGGACGGGGTGCGGCGGATCAAGGAGAACCTCGTCAAGTACGAGGTCGACGCGCTCATCGCGATCGGCGGCGAGGACACCCTCGGGGTCGCCGCGAAGCTGTACGAGGAGTACGGCGTCCCCTGCGTAGGCGTGCCGAAGACCATCGACAACGACCTCTCGGCGACCGACTACACCTTCGGCTTCGACACCGCCGTCGGCATCGCGACCGAGGCCATCGACCGGCTGCACACCACGGCCGAGTCGCACATGCGGGTCCTGGTCGTCGAGGTCATGGGCCGGCACGCCGGCTGGATCGCCCTGCACTCGGGCCTCGCGGGCGGCGCCAACGTCATCCTCATCCCGGAGCAGCGCTTCGACATGGACCAGGTGTGCGCCTGGGTGACCTCCCGGTTCAAGGCGAGCTACGCGCCGATCGTGGTCGTCGCCGAGGGCGCCATGCCCAAGGACGGGGACATGGTGCTCAAGGACGCCACCAAGGACTCCTTCGGACACGTCCGTCTCTCGGGCGTGGGCGAGTGGCTGGCGAAGGAGATCGAGGCGCGGACCGGCAAGGAGGCCCGGACGACGGTTCTCGGCCACATCCAGCGGGGCGGCACGCCGAGCGCCTTCGACCGCTGGCTGGCGACCCGGTTCGGGCTGCACGCGATCGACGCGGTGCGCGAGCGGGACTTCGGCAAGATGGTCGCGCTCAAGGGGACGGACATCGTCCGCGTGCCGATCGCCGAGGCCACGGCGAAGCTGAAGACGGTGGACCCGGCGCTGTACCAGGAGGTCGGCGTCTTCTTCGGCTGAGCCGAGCGGTCGGGAGCCATGGGTCGTATGGTGACAAACGACCCATGGTCCCTACCTACGGGAGCAAGCGTGGAGATCCTGGCCTTCGGTGTGACCGCCGATGAGAAGCCGCTCCTGGAGCGGGCCTTCGCCGGGCAGCACGAGGTCCGCTGCCTCGACGTCTTCCTGAGCGAGGACACCGCGCCGATCGCCGCGGGCTACGAGGTCGTGTCGTCCAGCGTGAACGCCGACCTGAACCGCCGGGTGCTGCGGATCCTGGCGGCCGGCGGGACGAAGATGATCGCCCAGCGGTCCACCGGCTTCAACAACATCGACCTCGACGTGGCCCGGCAACTGGGCATGACGGTCAGCCGGGTCTCCTACTACTCGCCCTACTCGGTGGCCGAGTTCGCCTGGGCCCTGGCGATGGCGGTGAACCGGCGGATCGTCCGCGCCTCGAACCGGACCAGGGACTTCGACTTCCGCCTGAACGGCCTCATGGGCCGGGACATGCGCGGCCGCACGGTGGGCGTGCTCGGCACCGGCAAGATCGGCGAGGCCTTCACCCGGATCGCGCACGGCTTCGGCATGAACCTGCTGGGCTGGGACGTGGCGCAGAACCCGGCGTGCGTGGAGCTCGGCATGAAGTACGTGGACAAGGAGGAACTGTTCGCCTCCTCCGACCTGATCAGCCTGCACGTGCCGCTGCTGGAGTCCACGCACCACCTCATCGACGCGACGGCGCTGGGGCTGATGCGGGACGACGCCATCCTGGTGAACTCCAGCCGGGGCGGCCTGGTCGACACGGACGCGCTGGTCTCGGAACTGCGCGCGGGCCGCTTCGAGGGGGTCGGCCTGGACGTGTACGAGGCCGAGGCCGGGGTGTTCTTCCTGGACAAGTCCCTCGTGGTCGTGGAGGACGACACCCTGGCCCGGCTGGTCACCTTCCCGAACGTGGTGGTGACCTCGCACCAGGCGTACTACACGACGGACGCGGTGGGGCAGATCATCGACACCACGGTCCGGAACGTGGCCGACTATCTGGCGGGCCGCCGCTCCGAGAACACCCTGGTTCCTTCCTGACGCGGGTGCGGGTGCCGCTGCGCGGAGCCGTGCCCTACCCGCCCTTCCACCGTTCCCCGGGGCTCCGCCCCGGACCCCGGTCCTCAAACGCCGGACGGGCTGAAACTCCAGCCTCGCCGGCGTTTGAGGCGCGGGGGTCTGGGGGCGGAGCCCCCAGTTTCGGGAAGGGGCGGGGTGGGGGAAAGGCCCCGCGCAGCGGTCAGGCCCGCACGGAGACCCTGGCCACCAGCTCGCGCAGCAGGTCCGCGCCGCGGAGGGTGAGCACCGACTCCGGGTGGAACTGGACCCCCGCGAACCCGCCCGCCGCGGAGCGAAGCGCGTGGACCTCACCCGTCACCGGGTCCCGCGAGACCTCCACCCCCGCCGGCTCGGCGCCTTCGGCGCAGTACGCGGTGTACGTGTTGTAGAAGCCGACCACCTCCTCCACCCCGAACAGATCGATCCGCGTCTGCGCCCCCTGCGCCGGCGCTGCCTTGCGGACCAGCGGCAGACCGAGCTCCGCCGCCAGCAGCTCGTGCCCCAGGCAGACCCCGAGCAGCCCGCCCCGGTGCGAGGCGAGCAGATCCGCGGCCAGCGCGCGCAGCATCCGCATCTTGGGGTCGGCGGCGTCCGCCGGGTTCCCCGGGCCCGGGCCCAGCACGATCGGGCCCTCCCAGGCCAGGGCCGCGGCCCGCAGGCCCGGATCGTCGTAGCGGCGTACGGTCACCTCCAGCCCCGCCACCCTCAGCACGTGCGCCAGCATCGCCGTGAAGGTGTCCTCGCCGTCGACCACCAGCGCGTGGCCGGTCGGGGCGGCGGGCTGCTCCTGCATCCGCAGCCAGAAGGGGGCCAGATCCGCCCGCCGGGCGGACAGCGCGGCCTGCACCCGGGGGTCCTCCGCCAGCCGGGCCCCCTCGAAGGCCGGGCGGGGCGCCGCCGGCCGGACCCCGAGCGCCGCCAGCACCCCGGCGGCCTTCGCGTGGGTCTCCGCGACCTCGCCCGCCGGGTCGGAGTGCCGCACGAGCGTGGCGCCGACCGGCACCCGGAGGGTGCCGTCGGGGGCGATGTCGGCGGTGCGGATCAGGATGGGGGAGTCGAGGGTCTGCGCGCCCGCGGAGTCGACGCCCAGCAGGGCCAGCGCGCCCGCGTAGTAGCCGCGGCCCCCGGCCTCGTACCGCTCGATCACCCGGCAGGCGTTCTGCACGGGCGAGCCCGTCACCGTCGCCGCGAACATCGTCTCGCGCAGCACCTCCCGCACGTCCAGGGAGGAGCGCCCGCGCAGCTCGTACTCGGTGTGCGCGAGGTGCGACATCTCCTTCAGGCGCGGTCCCACGACGACCCCGCCCCGGTCGCCGACCGTGCACATCATCTTGAGCTCCTCGTCGACCACCATCGACAGCTCCTCGGTCTCCTTGCGGTCGCCGAGGAAGGAGAGGAGGGAGTCCACGGTGGGGCCGCCGGCCGGATAGCGGTACGTGCCGCTGATCGGGTTCATCACGACCGTGCCGCCGGACATCCGTACGTGGACCTCGGGGCTGGCGCCCACCAGTGTGCGCTCCCCGGTGTGGACCACGTACGTCCAGTACGCGCCCCGCTCGCCCTCCAGCAGCCGCCGGAACAGGGCGAGGGCGTCGGCCCGGCCGAAGCCGTCGATCCGGCCCTCGTAGGTGCGCCGGATGACGAAGTTCGCGCCCTCCCCGCGGCCGATCTCGTCCTCGATGACCCGCTCGACCGTGGCCGCGTACTCCTCGTCGGGCACGTCGAAGCCGCCCCCGTCGACGCGTACGGCGTGCCCGGGCAGCGCGGCCAGTGCTTCGGAGAGCGGGATCTCGTACGCCTCCTCGGCGACGAGCACGCTCAGCGGCGTCCCGTCGTCGCGTACGTCGAACCCGCGCTCCCGGATCTGCCGGAAGGGGACCAGGGCGAGGGTGGGCAGCTCCCGGACGGGGAGGTCGGCGAGGCGCTCGGCCTCGTGGACCGGGCCGAGGAGCACCTCGACGGTGTCGTGGTCGCGGCCCGGGGTCCGCCGGCGCAGCAGGGCGAACGGCGGGCAGGAGTCGTCGAGCAGTCGGCTGAGTGCGAGGGACATGGGCGGGTCGTCCTTCCGGTGGGAGGAGCGGCCCGGCATCCACGCGGAAACGCGGAAGGCCGCCCCTCGGGGCGGCCTTCTCGTCGGTAAAGTCGTTTACGTACGCGAGAGGAGTGGGCCGCCGGGAGCGAGCCACCACCAGTTCTGGTTCGAGTGCGCGTACATGGTGGGCACCTTAGCCCAGAACGCCCTCCGGGCGCTGTATGTGTCTCATGACGCGGGATGAACCATGGATTCCGAATTTTTGGGTGCTGTCTGCCTTCGAGCCACTTGCGTCTCACTACGTGGTCGCAAGGCTGGACAGGGCGAATGACGCCGTAATGTTTACGAGGTGACCGTGAACGCTGAAACCCAAGCCCCCGCCGCCAAGGCGACCTGGCGAGACCTTCCCGCGGCGCAGCAGCCTTCGTACCCCGATGCCGAGGCCCTGCGCGCTGTCGTCGCGGACCTCGAGTCGTATCCGCCGCTCGTCTTCGCGGGCGAGTGTGACCAGCTGCGCGCCCGTCTGGGAGCCGTCGCCAAGGGCGAGGCGTTCCTGCTGCAGGGTGGCGACTGTGCCGAGGCCTTCGACGCCGTGTCCGCCGACCACATCCGCGCCAAGCTGAAGACGCTGCTCCAGATGAGCGCCGTCCTGACGTACGCGGCCTCCGTGCCCGTCGTCAAGGTCGGCCGCATCGCGGGCCAGTACTCCAAGCCGCGCTCCAAGGACACCGAGACCCGCGACGGCGTCACCCTGCCGACCTACCGCGGCGACTCCGTCAACGGCTTCGCCTTCACCGAAGAGGCCCGGATCCCGGACCCCGAGCGGCTGAAGCGCATGTACCACGCGTCGGCCTCGACGCTGAACCTGGTGCGCGCCTTCACCACCGGTGGTTACGCCGACCTGCGCCAGGTGCACGCCTGGAACCAGGACTTCGTGAAGAACTCCCCGTCCGGGCAGCGCTACGAGCAGCTCGCGCGGGAGATCGACAACGCGCTGAACTTCATGAAGGCCTGTGGCACCGACCCGGCCGAGTTCAAGGCCGTCGAGTTCTACGCCTCCCACGAGGCGCTGCTGCTCGACTACGAGGGCGCGCTGACCCGTACGGACTCCCGCACCGGGAAGCTGTACGACACCTCCGGCCACATGGTCTGGATCGGCGAGCGCACCCGCCAGCTGGACCACGCGCACATCGAGTTCTGCTCGCAGATCGCCAACCCGATCGGCATCAAGCTCGGCCCGACCACCACGGTGGACGAGGCGCTGACGTACATCGACCGCCTGGACCCCGAGCGCGAGCCGGGCCGGCTGACCTTCGTCGTCCGCATGGGCGCCGACAAGGTCCGCGACAAGCTCCCCGAGCTCGTCGAGAAGGTCACGGCGTCCGGTGCGACCGTCACCTGGGTCACCGACCCGATGCACGGCAACACCTTCGAGGCGGCCTCCGGCCACAAGACGCGCCGTTTCGACGACGTGCTCGACGAGGTCAAGGGCTTCTTCGAGGTCCACAAGGGCCTCGGCACCCACCCGGGCGGCATCCACGTCGAGCTCACCGGTGACGACGTCACCGAGTGCGTGGGCGGCGGCGACGAGATCTTCGTCGACGACCTGCACCAGCGCTACGAGACGGCCTGCGACCCGCGGCTCAACCGCAGCCAGTCCCTGGACCTGGCGTTCCTGGTCGCCGAGATGTACCGCGACCAGTAAGCGGGATCTTCAGCACGTAGCTTCCTACGGCAATGGGGCGCGGATCGATGTGATCCGCGCCCCATCGTCGTTTCCAGGGCTTTTAGGTGACCCTAACTTTGGGTACGGTTAGGTAAGCCTCACCGAATCGGGGATGGCTCGCAGAACCATTCCGCCCAGGGAGGTGAACCGCGTGTACGTCTGCTCTTGTTTCGGGATCACCGACAAGCAGGTCAAGGACCACGCGGCTGCCGGCGCCTGCACTCCGCGCCAGATCGCCTCGGCGACGAAGGCCGGCACCGACTGCGGCTCCTGCGTGCGCACCATCCAGGGCATCCTCGGCCGCGGCGCCTGCCCGCGTCGGGAGCTGCTGGAGAAGGGCAACACGGCTGCCGTCCTGGCCGCCGACCCGGGGCTTGCGCCCGCGCCGGAGCTGGCGGAGGCTGCCTGACGGCTGTCGCCTCGGTTGCGGGGCCGCCTGCTAGCTCGGCTGCTCGATCAGCTGCGCGATGTACAGCGGCTCACCCAGGGACTCGATGAGCTCCAGCTGGGTGTCGAGGTAGTCGATGTGGTGCTCCTCGTCCGCCAGGATCTCCTCGAAGAGGCGGGCCGAGGTGACGTCGCCCTTGCCGCGCATGACCTCGATACCGCGCTTGAGCCGGTCGATCGCCTCGACCTCGACCTGGCGGTCCGCCTGGAACATCTCCGTGATCGTCTGGCCGACGCGCACGTGGAAGAGGCGCTGGTAGTTCGGCAGACCATCGAGCATCAGGATGCGCTCGGTGATCTTGTCCGCGTGCTTCATCTCGTCGATGGACTCTTCACGCGTGTACTTGGCGAGCTTGGTCCAGCCCTTGTTGTCCTGGATGCGGTAGTGCAGCCAGTACTGGTTGATGGCGGTCAGCTCGCCGGTCAGCTGCTCGTTCAGAAACTCAAGGACCTCGGGGTCGCCCTGCATCGCAGAGGCTCCTTCCAGGCAATGTCAGCTATGTGACGGGGCTGGGGGTACCGCCCAGCGGTAGCTGGGGGAGTGCGCGCATCCTTGCACCGCCGCTGGGGGGCGTCCAGTAAGTGCCTCCTTAGTGGGAGTTGCCGCGACTTGCCCGGATCGACTCCCACATTGGCCCGGACCTCGCCCGGACCCGGCCCGGACCTGGTCATGACCACCCCGGCAAGTCTGTCACCATGGAGTCATGGGTCAGCCGGAAAGCCGGGAATCTCCGGGAGCAGAGCAGCCGGAGCTCCCTCCGGGGCAACGGCTCCAGCGGGGCTGGCCGGTCACCCACTACGGGCCTGTACCCAAGTTCAAGCCCGAGCGCTGGGAGTTCCGCGTCTTCGGCGCGACGGCCGACGGCGAGAAGCACTGCTGGAACCACGAGGAGTTCACGGCCCTGCCGTTCGACTCGGTGGTGGCGGACCTCCACTGCGTGACGAAGTTCAGCATGCGGGGCGCCGAATGGGGCGGTGTGCTCGCCCGTACCGTCCTCGCCCTGGCGCCGCCCGCGCCGCAGGTCACGCACGTGATGGTGTGGGCCGAGTACGGCTTCAGCTCCAACATGCGGCTGGCCGACTTCGCTTCCGAGCGGACCGTCTTCGCCACCCATGAGGGCGGCGAACTCCTCACCGCCGAGCACGGTTTCCCGCTGCGGCTCGTGGTCCCGCACCTGTACGCCTGGAAGGGCCCCAAGTGGGTTCGCGGCGTCGAGTACATGACCGCCGACCGCCGGGGCTTCTGGGAGGAGCGGGGTTACCACAACATCGGCGACCCCTGGCGCGAGCAGCGTTACTCGTACCAGGAGGAGCCGGGGGACGGGCCCGAGCTGTAGGCAGTGCTGCTGCCGTACTGCTCAGTGGTGGTACTGGTGGACCACGGCGTGGCCCTTGCCGCGACCGATCATCCACTTGTTGACCGGGACCGTGATCACGAAGGCTGCCACGAGCGCGATCGCGAGCACCGTCCAGAACAGCGGCGACGACAGGTGCGCGTCCATCGCGCCGGGCCACAGCGCGATCACCCCGTTGTCGATCAGTTCCATGACGGCGATCGAAAGGGTGTCGGCGGCCAAAGCCACCCGAATGGCCGTACGCAGGTCAACGCCGGCGGAGAGGATCCCGCGCAGGGTGAGCGCGTAGCCGAAGAAGAACGCCAGCACGATCGCCAGGACCATGGTGGGCACGTTCCCCCATCCGAGCGCGGTACCGATGACCATGCCGAGCACCTCGCCGATGGCGCATCCGGTGAGGCAGTGGAGGGTGGCCTTGGCGGCCATGGCCCAGCTGACCTTGCCGTGGGCGGCGTGGCCAGTGTGGCTGCCGTGGCCCTCGTGCCCGGTGTGCTGCTCGCGTTCGCCGTGCTGCTCGTGTTCGCCGTGCTGGTGGTGCTCGCCGTGCTCGTGGTGTGCGTGCGCCTGCTCCATGACGACCCCCTCATGGGAAATGCCGGGTAGCGGTTCCGTCGATCCGACAGAACCGTATACCCCCCTGGGGTATTCCTCAGGTAAGTGGATCACTGAGGGCCGCGCAGCTCCTTCAGCAGCGCCACGTCCGCCGCATGTCCTTCCTTGCCGCCGGGCGTCTCGGTGATCAGCGGTACGCCCTCCATCGCCGGGTGCGTGAACAGCTCGGCGAAGGCCTCGCGGCCGATGTGGCCCTGCCCGATGTTGGCGTGCCGGTCCTTGTGGGCGCCGACGCCCTCTTTGGAGTCGTTCGCATGGACCAGCTTCAGCCGGCCCTCGCCGACCGTGTCCACGAGCAGGTCGAGGGTCCGCTTGGTGCCGCCGGGCTCCGCCAGGTCGTGACCGGCCGCGAAGATGTGGCAGGTGTCCAGGCAGATCCCGAGCATCGGATGCCGGTCGAGCGCCTCGAAGTACGGGCCGAACTCCTCGGCCGTCGAGCACAGCGACGAACCCTGCCCGGCCGTGGACTCCAGCAGCAGGAACGGGTCGTCCTCGTGCGTCAGCTCGTCCAGCAGCGGCAGCATGTGCTCCCTGACCTGCGCGTACGCCGCCTCGCGCGGGCGGCCTCCGGTCGCCGAGCCGGTGTGCACGACCACCCCCAGCGCGCCGATCTCCCGGCCGCGGCGCAGCGAGTGGCGCAGGGACTCCACCGACTTCTCCACGGTCGCCTCGGTGTGGGAGCCGAAGTTGATCAGGTACGGCGCGTGCACGTACGCCGGGATGGACTCCGCCGCGCACTCCGCCCGGAACCGCTCGTCCTGCGCCGGATTGCCGACCGGGGTGGCCCAGCCGCGCGGATTGGCGACGAAGACCTGGACGGCCTCGGCGCCCATCTCGCGGGCGTAGGTCAGGCCGACCGAGGCGAGGCCGCCCGCCACGGGGACGTGCCCGCCCACTGGATTTCGTATCACTGCCGCTTACAGTCCCTTGGTCTTGATGGTGATCGTGCTGCCCTCGGGGGCGTTCTGCCCGGCCGGTACCGACTGGGACTCCACGGTGTTGCTGAAGGAGAGGAAGGGCCGGTCCACCTTCACCTTGAAGCCCGCGGCCTCCAGCGCCTTGCGGGCCGCGTCCACCTCCTGGCCCGTCACGCCCGGGACCGGGAGCTGGCGGGGGCCCTTGGAGACGGTCAGCGTGACCGTGTCGCCGGCCGCGGCCTGGGTGCCGGCGCCGACCGACTGATTGGCGACCGTACCGGCCGCGGCGGGGGAGTTGACCTGCTCGGGGGCCGTGTCGACCTTGAAGCCCAGACCCTCCAGACTCGCCTTCGCCTGCTCGACGGGCAGCCCCAGCACGCTCGGCATCGGCACCGGGCGGCCCTTGCTGACCACGAGCGCGACCGCCGTGTCCGGCGCCCGCTTCTCGCCGCCCGCCGGGTCGGTGCTGATCACCGAGCCCTGGGCGATGTCCTGGCTGAAGGCCTGCGTGACGATGCCGGGAGCCAGTCCGGCCTTCGTCAGCTCCTGCTTCGCCTCTTCCAGCGGGCGGCCCTTCAGGTTGGGCACGGCCATGACCTGGGGGCCGCGGGAGATGGTGATCGTCACGGCGCCGTTGCCGCGGATGCGCTTGCCGCCCGGCGGGTCGGTGTTCATCACGGTCCCGCGGTCGAAGGCGTCGCTGAACTTCCGGTCGACGCCCTTCACCCCGAGACCGGCCGCCGACAGCTGGGCGCGGGCCTCGGACTCCGTCTTGCCGAGGAGGTTGGGGACCTTCGTGAACTGCCCGGAGCTGATGTACCAGACACCGGTACCGAGGCCGAGGGTGAGCAGCAGCCCGGCGATGACGAGGAGCACACCGCGGCGGGGCAGACGGGCCGCGGCCGGCCGGTGCGTCGGCGGCGCAGGAGGCGGAGGCATCTCCAGGCGGGACGTGTGGTGCACGGGCTGGTGCGCGGGCGGGTGCGTGACCACCGGGCGCGGGATCACCCCGGTGCGGTCCTCGGCAGACGACCGCTCCTCGGCCCGCGCCTGCGGCGGTACGGCGTCCAGCTCGGCGTCGCCGAGCAGCGCACGGGCCTCGCGGACGAGGCCGAGCAGGGCGGCGGCGTCGTACGGGCGCAGCTCGGGGTTGCGGGCGGTGGCCTGCGCGACGAGCTCGTCGAGGCCGACTGCCAGCCCGGGGACGGCGGCCGAAGGGGGCGGCACGTCCTCGTTGAGGTGCTGGTACAGGACCTGGGCGGGGGTGCCGCCGGTGTGGGGCTTGGCGCCGGTGAGCATCTCGTACAGGACGACACCGCAGGCGTAGACGTCCACGCGGGTGTCGGCGACCCCGCTCTCGATCTGCTCGGGGGCCAGGTAGGACACCGTGCCGAGGACCGAGCCGGTGGTGTTCGTCACGGAGTCCACGGAGCGGACCAGACCGAAGTCGGCGACCTTGACCCGGCCGTCGTCGCCGATGAGGACGTTCTCGGGCTTCATGTCCCGGTGCACGAACCCGGCCCGGTGGGCGGCGCCGAGGGCGGCGAGCACCGGTTCGAGGATGTCGAGCGCGGCGCGCGGCCGGAGCGCGCCGCGCTCGCGGAGCACGTCGCGCAGGGTGCAGCCGGACACGTACTCCATGGCGAGGAAGACGTACGGCCCGTCCGTGCCCTGGTCGAAGACGGCGACCACGTTGGGGTGGGCCAGCCGGGCCACGGACCTCGCCTCCCGGATGAACCGGTCGACGAAGGCGGCGTCGGCGGCGAGCGCCGGGTGCATCACCTTGAGCGCGAGGACGCGGTCGAGCCGGGTGTCGACGGCCCGGTAGACCGTGGCCATGCCACCGGCCGCGATGCGGGCGTCCACGCGGTAGCGGCCGTCGAGCACGCGCCCGACGAGGGGGTCATCCAGGGTCGTATCCACCCGCCGATTCTACGAGCCGGTCCGCTGCGCTCGGCCGGGGCGGGGTGGCTTGCAGCCCACCTGTGACGTGGGCGGGGGCGTACGGGGCTCACGCGCGGGGGCCCCACCCCTGCGGGGCGGGGTCGGGGGTGTAGGGGCGGGCCTTGGCCCGGGCCTCCAGGCCGCTCCCCGAACCGGGCAGGCGGCCGGCCACCGCCAAACAGCGATCAGCAGCACCCCAGCCTTCGCGACGCGCTCCCCATTTCTCAGAACCCTGTTCGAACCGCAAGGCCCCAAGATCGAAACAACAACGGGTTCGCAGCGACACCGCCACCTTGACCGGGCGCCTCGTGGTGACACGGAAGCTGCTGGATGCGGCCGACCGAGCGGAGTTCGTACGGGATGTCAGAACCTGTAGACACCACGCCAGGTCCAGCCGGCTTGCAGGACCGTCGTCCGCAGGGGGTTCTTCAGCTGCCGCGAGTCGAATTCGAACGTCACGACCTTGTGTCTGCGGCCGTCGGGCCCCTTCTCGTAGACCCACCGCTTCCGCATCCCGCGAATGGGTCCGCGGCCCTGCGCCCGAGCCACGACCCGGCCGGGTGGTGCGCCCGCGCGGGTTACTTCGAACTGTTCGTCGATGGCACGCACCTCGCGCTCCCGAGGCCTGAGGGACAGCCAGACCTTGAGCGTCCGGTCCACCTGCCGGCGTGTCAGTCCAATGCCCGTGGCCGGTTCGAGGACACGCCATTCCGCTACGAGGTCCGCACCGCCGACGCCGGTCTCCCGAATGCGGAAGGGGACCCCGGAGTCGTTCAGCGCGAGCAGCGCGTCTCGCAGTTGCTGCGTCGGCAGGACCCGGGTTCCCGGCTCGGCGTGCCGGGTGCCCGTCCATCTGTCCCACAGGTAGCCCATGCCTACGCCTCCTTCTCCGTAGTCGGCCGTACGCTTCGCAGGAGTCGCCGGAAGTCACCTACGACGTGTGCGTGCTGGGTTGCGGTGGCAGTGAGGGCCGGCCGCATCACCCCGCACTTGCGCGGTTCCTCAGTATCGACCAGTGAGAGGTAGACCTGGGACTGGACCAGGTCGCGCCGCACTCCGCCTGCGAGCGTCGTGAACGTCAGCCGCTGGGTGAGGGTGGGAGCGTCCGCGCTGCCGAACTCGTGGAGGCTGGTGACCGTCACCGATTCGGCAAGGGCGGCCATGCGCCGGGTGGACTCGGCGGCGAGTTCGGCCAGCGTCGTCCCTTCGGGCGGAATGTCTCCGTCCAGCGTGATGTCGGCAGCGAATCCGGCGTCCGGGTGCGGATGCACCGAGGCGAACGCGATTCCTGGGCCGACGGTTTCCGGGCGGGCAGGGAGCCAGCCGTCGGGCAGCCGGAATGTGATGGGGACTGGTACTGGTGTCGGCATGCAGGTTCCTCCTTCCCGCCGGCGAGTTCCCTCGGGCGGGAGGCCACCGACGGGTGCTCCCGCCCAAGGGAGAAGACTCACAGCCCGGAGCCTCCGGTCGCGTCGATCACCTTGCCGGTGACCCAGCGCGCGTCGTCCGAGGCGAGGAAGGCCACGATGTCGGCCACGTCTTCCGGCCGGCCGACCCGGCCCAGCGCGGCCAGGGACGCCGCGTGGGCTTCGGCCTGCGGGTTGCCGCGCAGCCAGCCCGCATTGACGTCCGTGTCGATGATCCCTGGGGCGACCGAGTTCGCTGTGATGCCCCGGGCTCCCAGCTCCTTGGCAAGGTTGAGGGTGAAGTTGTCCAGGGCGCTCTTCGTCGCGCCGTAGGCGATGGCCTCCGGCATGGCGAGGTGGGCCGCGCCGCTGGAGATGTTGATGATCCGGCCGGCGTCGCGCAGTCGCTTCAGTCCCTCTTGCACGATGAAGAACGGTGCTCGCACATTCACAGCGAAGACCTCGTCGAAGCCGTCCTCGGTAAGTGACGCCAGGTCCGCGCTTCGTCCCATACCGGCGTTGTTGACGATGATGTCGACGACTTGCGCGGGCGCGTGGTGGGGAATCTGGGCGTCGAAGGCCGACCACAAGGCTGCGGCGTCGCCGCGCCGGCCCAGCTCCGCGTGGAGGGCGAAGGCCCGTCCGCCGTCTTTGCGGATGCGCGCCACGACGTCGTGTGCCGCGCTCTCATCGCGGGCGTAGGTCAGTGCGACAACAGCGCCGTCCTGGGCAAGCCGCTCCGCGACAGCTCGCCCTATGCCCCTGCTGCCGCCGGTGACCAGCGCGATCTTTCCTTCAAGTCGCCGCGAACCCATGCTGGTTGCCCCTCTTTCATTTGTTGAGTGATCGACCAAGAAGGAAGTTAGCACGATTTCTTGGTCGAGCACTCTAAAATGTGGCGCATGGCTGACACCCCCAAGCGCGGCCGCCCGCGCACCTTCGACCGCGCAGCAGCACTGACCGTGGCCACGCGTCTGTTCTGGGAGCGAGGCTACGAAGGCGTTTCCATCGGCGAGCTGACCGAGGCGATGGGGATCCGCTCAGGCAGCCTGTACGCCGCCTTCCGGGACAAGAAGTCCTTGTTCGAGGAAGTGGTCAACGCCTACGGCCAGTCACCTGTCGGCAGCTTCGCGGGCGTGGCGCTCCGCGAGGAGTCCACCGCGTACGGGGCGTTCGCACGCATCCTCCGGGAGGCCGCAGTCATCTACCCGGACCCCGCACACCCGGCCGGCTGCCTGGCCATCAGCGCCGCCACCAACGTCACTCCGCAGGATGCGGGGGTACGCGTATTCCTCCGTGATCTGCGCAACAAGAACGTGGACGGCTTCGAGGCCCGGCTACGGGAGGCGCAGCAGGCCGGAGAGCTGCCCGCCGAGGCCAGCCCCCGGGCCCTGGCCGACTACTTCGCGACAGTCCTCCAGGGACTCTCGCAGCGAGCCCAAGATGGTGCAACCGCCCACCAACTGGCCGCAGCAGCCGAACTGGCACTGACTGCCTGGCCGACAACGCACCCCTGATCAGGTCACCCACTCCGACCGGCAAGCGACGTCGCAGCCGTGCAGCGCCCGGCGAGCCCGCCGAGCCGCGCCATGAAGGTGTCGCGGGTCCGTGCGAACGGGGGCCGGTGCACGAGCGCCTTCGACGGTCGAAGGCCGGTTGGCGGCCGCATGGTCAGTGGAGGCAACCTGCGGCCAGACAGTGCGGCGGGCGGATCTCGGCGTTCTGCGGCCGCCTGGGGCTGATGCCCTAAACCCCACTCTCCGAGAGGGCCATCACTCCTCCGCACGGACCGCCTCCACCGCCTCCCGGACGTCGGAGTGCGGGTCCTCGGCGAGAGAGTCCAGGAGCTCGGCGACTCCAGGGGTGGACCAGCGGGCGACCGCCCACACCAGCTCCTCCCGCACCCCGGGGTCGGGGTGGGCGGCGAGGTGGGTCAGCTGGGCGAGCGGGCCCCGTCGGCGCATGCCGAACCAGTGCAATGTCTCCCGCAGCGCGACCGGGTCGCCGGGGGCCCCGGCCGCTGTGACCCGGGCGAGGAGGACCCTGGCTGGGGGCGGCGGTCCGTCCAGCGGATGCGGCAACCGCTCGCGCAGGCGTCGCGCCCCGTAGCCGCCGCGCACCCGGCACCCGAAGCAGGTGCAGGGAGGTGAGCCGTGCGCGTCCGGCTGGTAGCGCCAGCCCACCACCTGTGGCGCGGTACGGATCCGGTGGACCTCGCGCGGCCGGATCGCCCGAGGTACGAACACCTCCCACCCGCGTGGGTCGTCCAGCGCCGCGATCCGCCGCACCGCCTCGGCCGCGGGAACGGCGGCCTGGGAGCCCCGCGCCCGGTCGGTGTAGCGCCCGACCAGCACCTGCTGGGCGTCGTCCAGTCGCACGTGGACGGCGACAAGCCCTCCCCGACTGCCGAAACGGGCCAGCTCACGCAGCCATTGGTGAGTGAGGGTGTGCGACGGCAGCACCGGGAAGCAGTACACCCCGCGGGCACCGCCCTGCCCGCCGGCCGCGCGGATCCCTGACCGTCGGATGCGCGGCGCGTTCGCGGCCGACGTCAAGTGCACGAACATCGCCATGACCGGGAATGCTAGGTGACCGAGGGTCCGCCGGAGCGCTTCGGGTCAGGCGTCGAAGTCGTACTCCAGCACGTAGGAAGCAGAGTCCAGGGTCATCTCGTTGACCTCGACGGCCCGCCCGCCCTCGGCGCACGCGGTGCGGACGATCTGGATGACCGGTGTGCCCATGAATTCACCACCGCGATCCACAACGTCGAAGCGGTCAGCTGGACGACGTGATCCTCCGCGCCGTCCAGCGCGGCTGCGAGAACCGATCAGCCCCAGACGGCCGTCGGGCGCCGAGATGTGAGGAGCGCGTAGCGATCTGTCGCGCCTGTCGGGTGCTGATGTGCTCCTGGTCGCTGTTTGGTGCGGGTACCAGCCCAAGACGGGCGGCGGACGCCGTCGTCGAGGAGCGCGTAGCGATTGGTGGCGCCTGTCGGGGGCTGGGGTGCTTGTGGTCGCTGTTTGGCGAGGGCTGGCCGACTGCCCGGCCCGGAGCCCGAGGGGGCGGGCCCGGGCTGGGGCCTGCCCCCTGCCGAAGCAGGGCCGGACATCCCCGACCGCCCCGCCCCTTTCCTTTGTCCCCCGGCCCGTTCTTTTGGGGGTTTCCCGGCAGTCTTCGTTTTTCCGTGGCGGGACGGTCTGTCAAGGGTGGCCGAAGGCCATCGCGCAGCGACGCGACGACGAAGGAGGAGCGCCCTTGACAGGCCGTCACGACACGGAAGGACGATGGGACTGACGGGAAACCCCCCAAGCCTTCTCTGATTCCGGTCGGCTCGGACCCTGCCGTCCCTCGATTCCGCCGCACAGGACGGGACTGCCCGGCCCCACCCCCGAGGGGGCGGGTGGGCAAACGCCGGCTCGGAGCGGGGCCCGAGGGGGGAGAAGTCCCGCGCGCGTGGACCCGTACCGCCGCCCCCTCAGAACGCCGGCCGCTCCGGGTCCAGCGCAGCCCGCCCCTCCGTGGGGGACGAGGCTTCCGCGAAGCGGCGTTGGGGGATGCGGCCCGCGCGGTGGGCCAGGCGGCCCGCCGAGACGGCGTCGCGCATGGCCGCCGCCATGAGGGCGGGGGACTGGGCGCGGGTGACCGCCGAGGCGAGCATGACCGCCGCGCAGCCGAGTTCCATGGCCAGGGCCACGTCCGACGCCGTGCCTGCGCCCGCGTCGAGGATGACGGGGACGCCCGCGCGTTCCGTGATCAGCTCGAAGTTGTGCGGGTTGCGGATGCCCATGCCCGAGCCGATGGGAGAGCCGAGCGGCATGATCGCCGCGCAGCCCACGTCCTCCAGCTTGCGCGCCAGCACCGGGTCGTCGTTGGTGTAGGGGAGGACGGTGAAGCCCTCGTCGACGAGGGTCTCGGCTGCGTCGAGGAGTTCGATGCCGTCGGGGAGGAGGGTGCGCTCGTCCGCTACGACCTCCAGTTTGATCCAGTCCGTGCCCAGGGCCTCCCGGGCGAGGCGCGCCGTCAGGACGGCCTCGCCGGCGGTGAAGCAGCCCGCGGTGTTGGGGAGGACGGAGATGCCGAGTTTCGTGAGGACCGAGAGGACGGAGCCCTGGACCGTCGGGTCCAGGCGGCGCATCGCGACGGTGGTGAGCTCGGTGCCCGACGCGACCAGGGCGCGCTCCAGGACGTCCAGGCTCGGGGCGCCGCCCGTGCCCATGATCAGGCGGGAGGAGAAGGTGCGGCCGCCGAGGGTGAAGAGGTCGTCTGCCATGTCGTTCAGCCTCCCTGGACCGCGGTGAGGATCTCGACCCGGTCGCCGTCGCCGAGGGAGGTGACCGGCCACTGTCCGCGCGGGACCACGGTCTCGTTGAGCGCGGCGGCGACTCCGGAGGGGGCGGCGGTCAGGGTCGCGACCACCGCGTCGAGGGTGGTGCCGGCCGCGACCTCGCGCGGCTCGCCGTTGACGGAGATGGTCATGCGTAGGACTCCTGACGTGCGGCGGAGAACCGGCGGGGGGTGAAGGGGCGCGCGACCGGCGGTAGTTCGCCGGTCGTCAGCAGCTCCGCCATCACATCGCCGGTGAGGGGGGTGAGGAGAACCCCGTTGCGGTAGTGGCCGGTGGCCAGGTGGAGGCCCGGCAGCTCGGTCGGGCCGAGCAGCGGGGCGTTGTCCGGGGAGCCGGGGCGCAGGCCCGCCCGGGTTTCCACCAGGGGGAGTTCGGTGATGCCGGGCACCAGCTCGTGGGCGTCGCGCAGGAGTTCGTAGACCCCGCCGGCGGTGACGGTGGTGTCCCAGCCGAGCTCCTCGCTGGTGGCGCCGAGGACGAGCTCGCCGTTCTCGCGCGGCACCAGGTAGACGTGGCTGCCGCGGACGACCGCCCGTACGGTCCGGGAGAGGAACGGTGCGTACGCCGGCGGCACCGACAGCCGCAGGACCTGCCCCTTCACGGGGCGGACCGGTACCGCCGCCTCGGGCGGTACGCCGGGCAGCCTGCCGCTCAGCGAGCCCGCGGCCAGGACCACCTGGCGCGCGCGCAGCTCCGTACCGTCGTCGAGTACGGCGCCGGCCGCGCGGTCGGCGGTGACCAGGAGCCGTTCCGCGTTCGCCCGGTGGATGATCACCCCCGCCCGCTCGCAGGCGGCCAGCAGGGCGGCCGCGAGCCGGCGCGGGTCGACCTGGTGGTCGCCCTCCACGCGCAGGCCGCCGCGGACGCCGGGTGCCAGCATCGGCTCCAGACGGCGGCACTCGCGGCCGGTCAGCCACTCGGACTCCAGGCCGCAGCGGCGCTGCAGGGCGTGGAGTTCGCGCAGGTGGAGCCGGTCGTCGGAGTCGAGGGCGACGGCGAGGGTGCCGCAGGCGCGGTAGCCGATGTCCATGCCGCCGCTGGCTTCGGCGAGCTCGGCGGCGAACTCCGGATAGCGCTCCGCGGAGGCGAGGCCGAGGCCGAGCAGGGCCTCTTCGCCGTAGTGGAGCTCGGTGACGGGGGCGAGCATGCCGGCCGCGACCTGGGCGGCGCCGCCGCCGGGAGCCGGGTCGGCCAGCGCGGTGCGCAGGCCGAGTGCGGCGGCCCGCCAGGCGGTGACCAGGCCGATGATCCCACCCCCGATGACGAGGACGTCGGATCCCGATTCGGGTCCCGTTCGAGATGAGTGCATGGGCGTCCAGCCCCTCCCTTCGCCGGCATGACCCGGATCAGGTTCGTACGGTCGGAGGCCGTCCAGCCTCCCTCTCAGCCCGGTGCGCCGGACTCCCGCGATAGGTACGGTGGCCAGACTAACCCGGCCGTCGACGGCCGGTAAGGCGGCACCTATTCCTGACGGACCGTCAGATGATTAGGGTGGCCGGGTGAGCGAGCAGACGGATAAGAATCAGAGCGGCGTCGTGATCGTCGGCGCCGGAATGGCCGGCGTGCAGACCGCGGTCGCCCTCCGGGAGCAGGGCTTCACCGGCCCCGTGACCCTGCTGGGCGCCGAACCGCACCAGCCCTACGACCGACCCCCGCTGTCCAAGGCGGTCCTGCTCGGCAAGGCCGAGGACTCCGCCTTCGACGTCGACTTCGAGGGGCTCGGCATCGAGCTCAGGCTCGGCACCGAGGTCACCGGGCTGCGGGCCGCCGAGCACGAGCTGGACACCGAGGCGGGCCCGGTCCCGTACGAGACCCTCGTGCTGGCCACCGGAGCCGAACCGCTGACCCTGCCGGGGACCGAGGGCGTCCCGGGCGTGCACCTGCTGCGCACCCTCGACGACGCGGCCCGGCTGCGGCCGGTCCTGGCGGCGGCCCCCTCGGTCGTGGTCGTCGGGGCGGGCTGGATCGGCGCCGAGTTCGCCACCGCGGCCCGGGAGGCGGGCTGCGCGGTGACCGTGGTCGAGGCCGCCGACCGGGTGCTGGCGGGGGCGCTGCCGGAGGAGGTGGCCGCGCCGATGGGGCGCTGGTACGCGGAGGCCGGGGCGGAGCTGATCACCGGCGCGAAGGTCGCGGGGGTCGAGGAGGGCCGGGTGCTGCTGGCGGACGGCCGCGCGTTCCCGGCCGGCGCGGTGGTGGTGGGCATCGGGGCCCGGCCCGCCACGGGGTGGCTGGCCGGGACCGGAGTGGAGCTCGGGCCGGACGGGTCGGTCACGGCTGACGCGTACCTGCGTACGTCCGTGCGGGGGGTGTATGCGGTCGGGGACTGCGCGAGCTTCCCCTCGGGGAGGTACGGGACGCGGCTGCTGGTGCACCACTGGGACAACGCGCTGCAGGGGCCGCGGGCGGTCGCGGCGAACATCCTGGCGGGGGAGCCCGAGCAGGTCTACGACCCCGTCCCGTACTTCTGGTCCGAGCAGTTCGGGCGGTTCGTCCAGTACGCCGGGCATCACGGCGGGGCGGACGAGCTGCTGTGGCGGGGCGATCCGGGCGGGGCGGCCTGGTCGGTGTGCTGGGTGCGGGGCGGTGCGCTGGTTGCCGTGCTGGCCGTTGGCCGGCCGCGGGATCTGGCGCAGGGGCGGAAGCTGATCGAGACGGGGGTGGCGGTTGATCCCGCCAAGGTCTCCGACCCGGCGGTTCCGCTGAAGTCGGCCGTGGCCTAGCGGCGCCGGAGCGTGTGGGGCGGGGTCGGGGGCCGCTGCGCGGAGCCTGTCCCCTACCCGCCCTTCCACCATCCCCCAGACTCCGTCCGGGGGGACCCCCAGCCGGGCTCTGCCCGGACCCGGTCCTCAAACGCCGGACGGGCTGGATTTGGCTGCTGCCGTCCGCCTGGCTGAGCCGGGCAATTCCAGCCCCGCCGGCGTTTGAGGCGCGGGGGCTGAGGCGGAGCCCCAGGAGGGGGGCGCGACCCGGACGGGGCGGCTCAGGTACCGGCGGCGGAGCCGAGATGGCAGGCTTGGGGCTGTGACCCAGATTGACGCAAAGATCGATGCCCTTGTCCCCTCATGGCTGTACCTCCCCGACATCGCGGAGATGCTCGACATCGAGGTGACCCGGGTCCGCCAGATGGTCAAGGAGGGTCAGCTGCTCGCCGTGCGCCGCGGCGAGAACCGCTCCCTCCAGGTGCCCGCGCCCTTCCTCGACGGAGACAAGGTCGTCAAGGGCCTGGTCGGCCTGCTGACCGTGCTCCGCGACGACGGCTTCTCCGACGAGGAGATCCTGGAGTGGATGTTCACCCCGGACCCCACCCTGCCCGGCACCCCCGCGCAGGCGCTGAGCGAGAATCGCGGCACGGAGGTGAAGCGCCGCGCTCAGGCGCTCGCCCTCTGACCTGATCAGCTGATCGGCTGATCGACCTGATCCGCATTCCGCTCCACCGCGGTGTACGGGCCGCGTGGGCCCGTACACCGCCTCCATCACGGGGGGTACACCCATGCAGCAGCTGTCCGACGCCCGGCTCTACCTGTGCACGGACGCCCGCAAGAAGCAGGGTGACCTCCCCGACTTCCTGGACGCCGTGCTGGCCGGCGGCGTGGACATCGTCCAGCTCCGGGACAAGGGCATGGAAGCCGGGGAGGAGCTCGAGCACCTCCAGGTGTTCGCCGAGGCCGCCCGCCGGCACGGCAAGCTGCTCGCCGTGAACGACCGCGCCGACGTCGCCCACGCCATCGGCTCCGACGTCCTGCACCTCGGCCAGGGGGACATCCCCGTCCCCGCCGCCCGCGCCATCCTCGGCGGGGGCGTGCTCATCGGCCGCTCCTGCCACGGCGAGGCCGAGGTCGACGCGGCCGTCGCCGAGCCCGGAGTGGACTACTTCTGCACCGGCCCCTGCTGGCCCACCCCCACCAAGCCCGGCCGTTACGCCCCCGGCCTCGGGCTCGTCCGGTACGCGGCCTCCCTGCAGCAGGACCGTCCCTGGTTCGCCATCGGCGGCATCGACGCCACGAACCTGGACGAAGTGCTCGACGCCGGAGCCACCCGCGTGGTGGTCGTCCGCGCGCTCACCGAGGCCTCCGACCCGGGCGCGGCCGCCGCCGATCTGGCGAAGAGGGTTCGGGCCCGCCTCGGCTAGGAGCCGGCAGGTGTCCAAAAAGGTGTCCAATGGACGGACACCGCTTCGAGCTGCGCCGCACCGCGTCTAACCTGCCCGTATGGCCTCTGGTACCGCTTCCACCTGGTCGGACCGTGCACACACGGTCCGCGACCTCCTCGTGTCCGGGCGCTCCTACTCCTTCGAGTTCTGGGCTCCGAAGACCGAGAAGGGCGAACGCAACCTCTGGAACGCGCTGCGCCGGATCGAGGCGGTATCCCCGAGCTTCGTCTCCGTGACCTACGGAGCCGGCGGCTCCACCCGCGGCGGCACCGTCAAGGCCACCGAGCAGATCGCCTCGGACACCACCCTGACCCCGGTCGCGCACCTGACCGCGGTCGACCACTCGGTCGCCGAGCTGCGCAACGTCATCGGGCAGTTCGCGGACGCCGGCATCCGCAACATGCTCGTCGTGCGCGGAGACCCGCCGGGCAACCCCATGGGCGACTGGGTGCCGCACCCCGAGGGCGTGCACTACGCGGCCGACCTGGTCCGCCTCGTCAAGGAGTCCGGGGACTTCTGCGTCGGCGTCGCGGCCTTCCCCGAGATGCACCCCCGGTCGTCGGACTGGGACACGGACATCCGGCACTTCGTGGACAAGTGCCGCGCCGGCGCCGACTACGCCATCACCCAGATGTTCTTCGATCCGGAGAATTATCTGAGGCTGCGCGACGGCGTCGCGAAGGCGGGCTGCGAAACGCCGATCATCCCCGAGGTCATGCCTGTTGTGGCCATCAAGCAGCTCGACCGACTGCCCCAACTCAGCAACGCGGTCTTCCCCGCGGACGTGAAAGAGCGCATGCTCGCGGTCAAGGACGACCCGGCCGCTGTACGCTCCATTGGCATCGAGTTCGCCACGGAGTTCTGCGCGCGGCTGCTGTCCGAGGGTGTGCCGGGGCTGCACTTCATCACGCTGAACAACTCCACGGCGACTCTCGAAATCTACGAGAACCTGGGCCTGCACCAGCGGGCCTGACCGGCCGTACGCCATGGGCGGCCGTACCGAGAGGTGCCACGCATGGGAATGACGGTCCTCTACATCGCGTTCGGCATCGTCGCGCTGTGGTTGCTCGCCGAGGTCCTGATGCAGTACAAGGCCCGGCTCCGCTGGCGCCTGCTCGCCTTCGCCGGCTTCCTCGGCGTGGTCGCCGGGGTGATGCTGCCGTCGGTGCTGGTCATCGGAGCCGGCGCGGCCATGTTCGCCCTGGGTCAGACGCTCGTGACGCTCTCCTTCCGCAAGGGCTTCGTGGCCGGCTGGGCGCTGCGCCGCGGCGGGGAACCCGTACGGCAGTCCCGGCGCCGCCGCTCCGGGGGTCCGGCGCACCAGGACCCGTCGCTCCAGGTCACCGACCTGGAGTACGAGGGCCAGAGCGGCCACGGTCAGAGCCAGGGCCGGGACCGGGACGGGGACCGGGAGGTCTACAGCACGGAGCCCGTGCCCGAGGACACCGGGTCCTACGGGATCCAGAGCTTCGTCCCCGCGCAGCCCGGCCCCGACCCCACGCAGACGGCGGCCTTCGCCTCGCCGTTCGGCACGCCCGAGCAGGACGCCCACCAGTACGCCGCGTACTACGACCCCTCGCAGTCCCAGGGCGGCCAGGGCGGCTACGACTACTCCAACGGCTACCCGACGGGCGAGCAGCAGCAGGTCTACGCCGCCTACTCGGACCCGTACATCGGCACCGGCGGCGCGGTCGTACCGCCGAACGGCGATCCCTACGGGGGCTACGCCCCGTACGCCGACCACGGGCAGCAGCAGTACGCCATGGACACCCCGCCCGGCGGGGTGTGGGTCCCCCAGCAGCGGACCACCGACGAGTACGGACAGCCGTACCCGGCGGAGGACCAGCAGCAGGGCTACCCGTATCCCTCCCAGGGCACCGGCGAGTACGAGCAGTACCGCTACTGAGGGCCGCCGGGCCCGCCGGGGCCGCTCGGGCCGCTGCGGCGGCGCGGGCGGGCTACTGGGAGCCGCGGAACTCCGCGCCCTCCACGATCAGTCCGGCCACCAGCGCCCCGGTCATCCCGGCGTGCGGAAGCCCGCCGCCGGGGTGCGCCCAGCCGCCCGCCAGGTACAGGCCGGGCACGGCCGTGGCGTTGGCCGGGTAGAGCAGCCGACCCCCGGTCCCCGCGAGGGCGGGCGGGGGCACCGCGCCGCCCACCGCGCCCGTGGCGGCCTCGACGTCGGCCGGGGTGCGCACCTCGTGCCACAACAGCCGCTCCCGCAGCCCGGGGACGGCCTTCCCGGCGAGCTCCAGCAGCTCCCCGGCCCCGGGTGCCTCCGCCCCGCACACGGCGCTCACGGTGACCGCCTCGTGGTCCGCGTCCGGCCGGGTGGCGGGGTCGTCGGGACGCATCACGGTGACGCCGGCACCCCCGGCGTGGACCAGCGTGCGGTGGACGGCGTCGGCCGGGCGGGCCCCGCGCAGCGCCAGCAGGAGGGTGACCCGGCTCGGTACGCCCTCCCCGCGGGCCGGGAGCGACTCCGGGGGCCACGGCAGGGACCGGGCCGGCAGCCGCCGCGGGTCGATCCCGCAGACGACGGAGTCGGCCTCCACCTCGGTGCCGTCGGCCAGCAGCAGCCCGGACGCCCGGCCGGCGGGCGCCATTACCTCCCGTACCTCGGCGCCGAAGACGAAGGCGACCTTCCGCTCCAGGCACCGCTCGTACACGGCGGTGGCCAGGGCCCGCATCCCGCCGCGCACGTACCAGCTGCCGAAGGTCTGCTCCATGTACGGGAGCACGGCCGCGGAGCCGGGCGCGGTCGCGGGGTCGATCCCGTACGAGCGCACCAGGCCGGTCAGCAGCTCCCCGAGCCCGCCGCCGCCCAGCTCCCGCCCGGCGATCTCGGCGAGGGTCGGGGTCCGGCGGCGCAGCAGTCCGCTCTTGCGCAGGGCGGGGTAGGGGTCGGCGCCCAGCACCCGCCGGGCCTCGCCCGCACGCAGCGGCTCCTCCAGCAGCGGGCGGCGGGTGGCGTCCCAGGCGTCCCGGGCGCGGCCCAGCACGGCGTTCCAGCGCTCGCCCGAACCCGGGCCGAAGGCGGCGTCGAGGGCGGCGGCGACTCCGCCGCGGGAGGCGCCCGGCAGGGTGACGTCGACGCCGTGGTGGGGAAGGACGTGCCGGACGGCCGGGTCCACCTGGACCAGGTCCACGCAGTCCTCCAGGGACCGCTTGCCGGTCTTCACGAACAGGTCGCGGTAGACGGCGGGCAGGTGGAGCAGGCCGGGCCCGGTGTCGAAGGCGAAGCCCTCGCGCTCGTACCGACCGAGCGCCCCGCCGTACGTCGCCCCGCGCTCGTACACCGTCACATGGTGCCCCGCCACGGCCAGCCGGGCCGCCGTCGCCATCGCGCCCATCCCGGCGCCGATCACCGCAATTCGTGCCATGCGGCCGAGCCTATCGAGCCGGATCAGCGGGGTGGCGGGGCCCCGGTGGCCTCACGGGCCTCGGCGGCCAGCCGCTTCTCCTCGTGGCGTTGGGCGCGTCGGCGCAGGAAGCGGCGGATCCGGGACCAGAGGAAGATCAGCAGGGCCAGGCCGGCGGCCAGCAGGACGGCCGCGATGATCGCGGCGGCCTCGGGGTTGAACATCGCGAAGGTGACGATGACGCCCACGCCGAGGTCCTCGGCCGTGCTCGCCACGATGTTGCTGAACGGTTCGGGCGAGGTGTTGATCGCCATCCGGGTGCCGGCCTTGACGAAATGGCTGGCCAGCGCGGTGGAGCCGCCGATGGCACCGGCGGCGATGTCGGAGAGCGAACCGCTCTGACCGGCCAGCAGGGCCCCCACGGCCGCGCCGGACACGGGCCGGATCACGGTGTGGACCGAGTCCCATATCGAGTCCACGAACGGGATCTTGTCGGCGACCGCCTCGCAGAGGAACAGCACGCCGGCGACGATCAGCACGTCGGTGCGTTGCAGCGACTCGGGGACCTCGTCGGTCAGGCCGGTCGCGCCGAAGATGCCGAGCAGGAGGACCACGGCGTATGCGTTGATCCCACTGGCCCAGCCGCTGGTGAAGACCAGGGGGAGCACACTCACCTGATCATCATGCCGCAGCCGGGGGCGGAACGGGGCGGAACCTGGTCGGAACAGAGGCGGAACCGGGATCGGGACCTGTGGGGAGCGGCAGGCGCAACGACGAGGGGACGGCCACCGGGCGGCGGCCGTCCCCTCGTTCACGTTGTTCCGGGGCTGGTGCTACTGCCCCTGCTCGTCACGGCGGCGCTGCCACCGTTCCTCGATGCGGGTCATCATCGACCGACGCTGCCGGTTGCGGCCGTGGGCCGAACCGCCTGTACTGCCGGAGACGGGCTGCTCGCCAGGCTTGGGTGCCTTGCGCCAACCGGTGACCACGAGAACCGTACATCCCAGCATGACGAGGAAGCCCACCACGCTGATCCAGAGCACGTTCGGAATGATCACACCGGTCATGAGGAGCGCGATACCCACCACAATGCCTGCGACTGCCTGGTAGACCCGTCGCCGGGTGTACGTACGCAGTCCGCTTCCCTCAAGCGCTGTCGCGAACTTGGGATCTTCGGCGTACAGCGCTCGCTCCATCTGCTCGAGCATTCGCTGCTCGTGCTCCGAGAGCGGCACGGGAGTCCTCCTCATCCGTCGGTCGCGGGGGGTAGCGACCAGGGGTCCCCTTCAGGATAGGCGGGGAACCGCCCCCGTGATACCCGCCCTCTACGCCACGTTCCTAAAAATGCACTGCCGGAAACTGCACTTCTTCAAAAGCTGCACTGGCCACACGGCCTGTGAGCGGCCACTGAGGCGGTTATTCCCCAATGATCCGTCCGCCATGCCGGTCGGTCACCCGATCATACGGGGCCGAACGCCATAGCGGAGGGTGTGTGGCCGACTCCATGCGCGGAAGATCGCAGATCAAGCCTGCTTCTCACCCAGTACGTGCAGCTGCGTGGCGACGGCGTGGAAGGCGGGGAGCTCCGCCGCGGCCTCCTCCAGGCGCAGCAGTGCCTCCACCGCGCCCGGCTCGGTGTCCACCAGGACGCCCGGGACGAGGTCGGCGAAGATCCGCACGCCGTGCACCGCGCCGACCGCCAGACCGGCCCCGCCGACCAGCTCGGAAAGCTGTTCGGCGGTGAAGCGGCGCGGCACCGGGTCGCCGCTGCCCCAGCGGCCGGCCGGGTCGGTGAGGGCGGTCCGGGCCTCCGTGAAGTGGCCGGCCAGCGCGCGGGCGAGCACGGCCCCGCCGAGGCCGGCGGCCAGCAGGCTGAGCGTGCCGCCGGGGCGCAGAGCGGCCACCGCGTTGGCCACGCCCTCGGCCGGGTCGTCCACGTACTCCAGCACGCCGTGGCAGAGCACGACGTCGTACGAATCGCGCTCGACGACCTCCAACAGGCCCTGGGCGTCGCCCTGGACACCGCGGACCAGGTCGGCGAGACCGGCCTCGGACACCCGGCGCTCCAGCCCGAACAGTGCGTTCGGGCTGGGGTCGACCACGGTGACCCGGTGGCCCAGGTGGGCCACCGGCACGGCGAACTTGCCGGTGCCGCCCCCGGTGTCGAGCACGTCCAGCACATCCCGCCCGGTCGCCTTCACCCGGCGGTCGAGGGCCTCCTTGAGGACCTCCCACACCACGGCGGTGCGAAGGGAGGCGCGGGGGCGGGAATTGTCCGACACGACTGATGGCTCCTCGGCGCGCTAGGGAAGGGGGGAGCGGTCAGTGCCCCACCCGGCCCCACCCTATTGCCTTCGGCAGCCCGGCAGCTCATCCCGCGTCCGGACGCTCCGGACGCGGCCCCGGCAAGGGCCCCGGGAGGGTCTGCGCCAGCGGCCGGAGGGCGAGCATCCGCTCCACCAGGCGCAGGAACATCGAGGCCGCACGCACCAGATCGTCCGCCTCCCGGCTGCTCGCCGCGCCCGCTATCCCCGCCTCGGCCCTGGCCCGCCGCGCCGCACCGGAGGCGAAGAGCGCGCTCCACTCGGCGAGCTCCGGCGCTATCTCCGGGAGCACCTCCCACGCGCTGCGGATCCGGGGCCGCCGCCGCGGGTTGACCGGCTCGGGCCGGCCGCGCGCTGCGAGCACGGCCGCGGCGGTGCGCAGCGCGGCGAGGTGCGCGGTGGCGTACCGCTCGTTGGGCCTGGTCAGCCGAGCCGCCTCGGCCAGGCCGCCGCGGGCCTTTTCGAGCAGGTCGAGCGCTGCCGGCGGAGCCGCCGACCTGCGCGGGACGGGATGGACAGGGGACGGGGACGGTGTGGCCATGACGAACCTCCTGTCGTTGCGTTGCACGGTGCGTTTCTGCCTTGTCCCCATCGTGACCGGCCCCACTGACAATCCCGCTGACCTGCGCTTTTGCAGTGACAAGCCGGGCAACTGCCCCCTCCTGCACCGCCGGTGCGCAAAGGGATGCTAGTTTTTGAACTGACCGGTCAGTTCAAAAAGAAGGGGGACGGCGTGGACAGCCCGCACGGCGCGGCCGTCAAAGCCGAGAACTTCGGACTCAAGGGCCCGCGCGGCTGGGCCTTCCGTGGAATCGGCGTCGACGCGGCGCCCGGCTCGCTCATCGCGGTCGAAGGCCCCTCCGGCAGCGGCCGCACCTGCCTGCTCCTCGCCCTCACCGGACGGATGAAGGCGACCGAGGGGCATGCCGAGGTCGGCCGCCACCGGCTGCCGAAGCGGATGACCGCGGTCCGCCGGATCGCCGCGCTCGGCCCGGTCACCGGGGTCAACGAGCTCGACCAGGCCCTCACCGTCGCCGAGCAACTGCGCGAGGGCGCCCTGCTCCAGCGCCGCTACGAAGGCTCCGTCCGCGCCCTGCTGCGCCCCCGCGCCGAGCGCGGCGCCGCGACCGCGGCCCGCATCGACGCCGCGCTGGCCGTCGCGGGACTGGACCTCGCCGCGCTGCCGAAGGGCCCGCGGACCTCTGTACGGGACCTCGAACGACTGGAGTCCGTACGGCTGTCCGTGGCCATCGCCCTGCTGGGTGCCCCACGGCTGCTGGCCCTGGACGACCTCGACCTCAAGCTCTCGGACGCCGAACGCGAAGAGGCCTGGGCCCTGCTCCGCCGGATCGCCGCAGCGGGCACCACCGTCCTCGCGGTGTGCAGCGAGGCCCCGGCGGACGCCACCGTCCTGCGGACCTGCCCGCCCGACACCGCGGAGCCCGCGGACCCAGCGGACACGGACACGGACAGGGACGCCGACACCGGCACCGACGCCGACGCCGACACCGGCACCAACGACCACACCGACGAAGACACGAAGGGGGCGGACGATGCGCTCGCCGAAGCTGGCCGCGCTTGAGCTGAAGCGGTTCGGGCGGGGGAAGCTGCCCCGGGCCGCTCTCGTCGCACTGCTCCTGCTGCCGCTGCTCTACGGGGCCCTGTACCTCTGGTCCTTCTGGGACCCGTACAGCCGCCTCGACAAGGTGCCCGTCGCCCTGGTCAACTCCGACAAGGGCGCCAGTGTCGAAGGCGAGCGCATCACCGCCGGCGACGAGATCACCAAGAAGCTCCACGACAGCAAGACCTTCGACTGGCACGAGGTCAGTGCCGAGGAGGCCGCCAAGGGACTGGAGAACGGGACGTACTACCTGTCCCTCACCATGCCCGCCGACTTCAGCGAGAAGATCGCCTCCAGCTCCGGCGAGGACCCCGCCGCCGGCGCGCTCCAGGTCCACACGAACGACGCCAACAACTACATCGTCGGCTCGATCTCCCGCACCGTCTTCTCCGAGGTCCGCTCGGCGGCGTCCACCAACACCTCCCGCGGCTTCCTCGACAAGATCTTCGTGTCCTTCTCCGACCTCCACGACAAGACCGCCGAGGCCGCCGACGGCGCCGACAAGCTCAAGGACGGCGCGAGCAAGGCCCAGCAGGGCGCCAAGGAGATCGCCGACGGGCTCGACACCGTCGAGGAGAAGAACGGCGAGCTCACCGGCGGGCTGAAGAAGCTCAACTCGGCGGCGGCCAAGCTGGCGACCGGTACGAAGGACATCGCCGCCGGCACCCAGCAGGTCGCGGACAAGGTCAACGGCACCGCAGGCCAGGTCCGCCCCTACCTGGACAACCCCAAGCAGCTCGCCGACGCGGCCGTCCTCGTCGCGGACACCGCCAAGGTCGTCAACAACCACCTCGACACCTTCGGCAAGAAGGTCCCGGCCGCCGCCAAGGTCAGCAAGCAGGCCGCCGTCCTCGCCGCCGACACCTACACCCGCACCTGCACCGGTTCGGCCCCCAAGCCGCTGCCCGCCGCCTGCGCCGACATGAAGAAGCTGAAGGACGCCGCCGCCGAGGCCGCCCTGCTCACCGGGGACGTCGACACCCTGGTCAAGGACTCCAACGGCGACCTGGCCGCCCTGCGCAAGCAACTCACCGACCTGGAGAAGCAGGCCCGCAAGCTCGCCGTCGGCGCCCCCGGCCTCGCCGGCAAGCTCGACCAGGCCGTCGCGGACGTCAAGGCCCTCAACGACGGCGCCCACAAGGTTGCCACCGGCATGGCCCAGCTCCACGCCGGCCTGGGCAAGGCCACCGACGGCTCCGCCGCCATCGGCGAGGGCGTCGGCAAGATCGGCGACGGCGCGCACAACCTGAACGGCGGCATCTACAAGCTCGTCGACGGCAACGGTGCCCTCGCCGACGGCCTGCACGAGGGCGTCACCAAGATCCCGGACTACGACGAGCAGCAGCGCGACGCCCGCACCGAGGTCATGGCCGACCCGATCCGGCTCGCCAACCAATCCCTGCACAAGGCGCCCAACTACGGCACCGGCTTCGCCCCTTACTTCATCCCGCTCTCCCTCTGGGTCGGCGCGATGGTCGCCTACATGCTGATCGCCCCGCTCAACAAGCGGGCCCTGGCGGCAGGCGCCTCGCCCTGGCGGATCGCCCTCGCCGGCTGGCTGCCCGTGGCGGCCCTCGGCGCGGCGCAGGTGGGCGCACTGATGTCCGTACTGCACTGGGGCCTCGGCCTGGAGATGGCCCACCCGGCCCTCACCGTCGGCTTCCTGCTGCTGGTCACGGGCTGTTTCGCGGCGATCGTGCAGTGGCTCAACGCCAAGTTCGGCGCGGCCGGCCGGATCCTCGTCCTCGCCGTCCTGATGCTCCAGCTGACCTCCGCGGGCGGGACGTACCCCGTCCAGACCAGCCCCGGCTTCTTCAACGCCATCCACCCGTACCTGCCGATGTCGTACGTCGTCGAGAGCCTGCGCCACCTGATCAGCGGCGGCCCGCTCACCGCGGTCTGGCAGGGCTCCGCGGTCCTGGTGGCCTTCACGGCGGGCGCGCTGGCGCTCACCGCGCTCGCCGCGCGCGGCAAGCAGGTGTGGACCATGGACCGGCTGCACCCCGAACTGAGCCTGTAGAGAGCTGTTGACCTGTGAGAATCAGCGCCATGGAACGCAGCACCGGTACAAGCGCGGGCGGCGGCGGCCGACGCCAGGCCACCCGGCAGAAGCTCTACGAGGCGGCGGTGACGCTCATCGCGGAGCAGGGCTTCTCGGCCACCACCGTCGACGAGATCGCCGAACGGGCGGGCGTCGCGAAGGGCACCGTCTACTACAACTTCGCGAGCAAGAACGACCTCTTCGAGGAGCTCCTGCGGCACGGCGTCGGACTGCTGACCGCGTCACTGCGGGAGGCGGCGGAGTCGACCGAGGCGCGGGGCGGCACGCGGGTCGAGGCCCTCGACGGGATGATCCGGGCCGGCCTCGTCTTCATCGACCGCTACCCGGCCTTCACACAGCTGTACGTCGCCGAGCTGTGGCGCACCAACCGGACCTGGCAGTCCACGCTGATGGTGGTCCGGCAGGAGGCGGTCGCCGTGGTGGAGAAGGTGCTGCGGGAGGGCGTCGAGCGGGGTGAGCTGAGCGCGGAGATCGACGTGCCGCTGACGGCGGCGGCGCTGGTCGGGATGGTGCTGGTCGCCGCGCTGGACTGGCAGTCCTTCCAGAGCGAGCGGTCCCTGGACGACGTCCACTCGGCGCTGTCACTGCTGCTGCGGGGCCGGGTCAGCGGGCGGTAAGACCCCCGGTCGGCGGTGTCCGCGCGGGACGAGGAGCCCGTACAACTGGTGGGGCCTGCCGGGCGCGGCACTGAGTATCCGTACCTAGACGCGGAAATGAGTACGTGCACGGATGGGCCCCCACCTGCGCGGACGCCAGACTGGGGGCGACGAACGGGAGACCCGGTCCGCACCGCCGACACGGGGCTGCGGAGCGGACCGGGTGCCTCCTCGTCCGTTTACGGGGTGAGGTGAGGCGGCGGGGCTCGGGGGGATCGAGCCTCGCCGCCTTTTCGCGTCCGCGGGTGGCCGGGTGCGGCGCCGCTCCCGGGGCTCCGCCCCGGACCCGGCGCCTCAAACGCCGGCGGGGCTGGATCCGGCAGATGCCGGTTGCTCAGTGCGGCTCAAAGAACGGGGCTCCGCCCCGGACCCCGGTCCTCAAACGCCGGACGGGCTGGAGATTCAGCCTCGCCGGCGTTTGAGGAGCTGGGGGCAACCCCAGCGGTAGCTGGGGGAGGGTCTGGGGGCGGAGCCCACAGTTTCGGGAAGGGGCGGGGTGGGGGAAGGCCCCGCAGGGCCCCGCCCCCCGTCAGCCGCGGCCGCGCAGGGGCAGCCGGAGCCGGAGCGCGGCCAGGCGGGCCGATACCGCAGAGGCCGCGGCGGACCAGCGCTTCGACGCCGCCCAGGAGAGACGGGCCGCCGAGCGCGGGGCCAGCAGCGCGCGCAGCCGCGCCCCGCGGGACACCGCGGACAGCAGGCCCGCGCGGGCCAGCAGGACGTCCGAAGCCAGCTCCGGGTACGAGACCTCCGCGCCCGGGGGCGCGTACAGGGACCGTTCCACCGCGCCCGCCACCCGGTGCACGGCGGCGGAAGCCTCCGCGTCCAGCCCGCCCAGGTCGGCCACCCGCGCGGCGGCCCGGCGCGGGGACAGCGCCCCGTCCGGGGCCACGCCCACGTCCCAGGCCGCGTCACCCAGCTCCCGCCAGGCCGCCAGGACCTCGCCCGATCCCAGCCGACGCGCCCGCGCCCGGGTCCGCCACAGCAGCGGCAGCAGCGGCAGGCCCAGCACCACCAGCACGGCCACCGCCCAGACCGCCAGCGTTCCCGCCGAGGGCCAACCGCCACCGGAGGAGCCCGGCGCCGGCGCGGCCGCACCGCACTCGCCGAGCCTCTTCAGCTCCGGCGGGCAGTCGTCGGCCGTCGACGGCGCGGCCGAAGGCGCCGGGGCGCTCTGCGAGGGCAGCGGCGCCGGAGCCGACGGCTGGGGTGCCTGAGCCTGCGGCCGGGAGTAGTCCGGCACGGTGAGGCCCGACCGCGGCGTCGGCTCGAACCGGGTCCAGCCCACGCCCTGGAAGTACAGCTCCGGCCAGGCGTGCGCGTCCCGCATCGAGACGTTCACGCTGCCGTCGGCCTGCTTCTCACCCGGGGTAAAGCCCACCGCCACCCGCGCCGGGATCCCCAGCGAACGGGACATCGCGGCCATCGAGAAGGCGAAGTGGACGCAGAAGCCCTCCTTCGCGGCGAGGAACCGCGCCACCGCGTCCGATCCCGTGCCCGAAGCGGTCCTCGTGTTGTAGCGGAAGCCGCCGGTCACCGCGAAGTAGTCCTGGAGCTTGACCGCCCGCGTGTAGTTGTCCTTCGAGCCCTGCGTCACCTGGCGGGCCGTCTCGGCGACCACCGGCGGCAGGTTGTCCGGCAGCTTCGTGTACTCGGCCCGGATCGCCGGGTCCGGTTCCGGGGCCCTGGACAGCTGCTGCGCCGTCGGCTTCAGCAGCAGGCTCCCCACGGTGTACTTCGCGCCCTGGACGTTCTGGAACTTGTCCCGGCCCAGCTGGTCCCCGACCAGGGTCCGGCCCTCCGGCTCGAACCGCCACTTCCCGCCGATGTCCACCTGCGTCGCCGGGTACGGCATCGGCAGGTAGCGCTGGGTGTAGCTGTTCGCCGCGGAGACGCTGGTAATCACCTCGATCGCGCCGGCCCGGACCGCCGGGCTGAGCCCGGGAGGCGTCGGCAGCTGCGCCGGGACGTCGGTCAGCGACCGCCCGGAGGCCTCCCACTTGACCCCGTTGAACTCGTCCAGCGCCAGGATCCGCAGGTACTGGTCGCCCTGCTGCGGATTGTCCGTGCGGTACTTCAGGACCACCCGGTTGTCCTGCGCGTTCAGGCTGCTCTGCAGGGACACCAGCGGGTTGACGGCCGAGATGGTCCCGCCCGCCCCGCTGCCGCCGCCCTCCTCGCCGGCCTGCGCGCCCAGCAGTCCGCCGCCGAGCGCGGGCAGCGCCGCCGGCACCGCCAGCGCGATGCCCAGCGCCACCGCGCCGATCCGCCGCCCGGTCCGCACCGGGGCCGTCGCGTGACCGCCCGTACCGCCGCCCAGGCCGGAGGCGGCCGAGACCCGGTCGCGCGGGGCACCGCCGAAGACCCGGCCCCACTGGGCGAGCCGGTCGCGGCCCTCGGCCAGCAGCATCATCAGGTAGCCGCAGCCCGCCAGCAGGAAGGAGAACCAGGAGGCCTTCCCGCCGCCCGACAGGCCCGCGGCCACCGAGTACAGCGCGAGCAGCGGCAGCCCGGCCGCCGCAGCGGTCCGCGCGGTCACCGCCAGCGCGTCCACGAGCAGCCCGATGAGCAGCACCCCGGACAACAGCAGCAGCCGGATGCCGTCCGTCAGCGGCGCCGGGATCGCGAACTCGCTCACGTCCTGCACGCCCCGCTGGAACAGCGCCCCGAAGTCCGTGACCAGGTAGGCCAGCGGCCCCTCCCCGGTCGACTCGCCCTTGCCCAGGAAGAGGAACGCGAGCAGGACCAGCGACACCAGGGCCTGCGCGGCCACGGTCAGCGACCGGGCCAGCGGCACCCGCCGGGCGCCCGCCCCCACCGCGCTCTGCACGGCCAGCAGCAGCGCCGCCTGGATCAGCCAGCCCGCCGACTGCACCAGCGGGGTCAGCGCCCACGAGGTGAGCAGCGTCGCCAGTGCCGCGAACAGCGTCAGTCTCGCGCGCCCGCTCATCCGCGTCCTCCGGAGGTTCCCGTGCCGAGCGGAGCGGCCCCGGCCTGTCGCCACAGTTCGCCGAAGGCCACCCCGGGCGGGGCGGCCACCGCCGTCCAGCCCGCTTCCCGCAGTCTGTGCAGCCGCTCCTCCAGCGGGGGCAGGTCCTGACGCGGCGCGGACTCCCCGGTCCAGGTCGCCGAGTCCAGTACGAAGGCCACCGCGCCCCCGGCACGCTGGCGCATCTTGGCCGCCAGCTCGGTCTGTACGTCGTCCAGGTCCCCGAAGAAGGCGATGAGGAGCCCGTCACCGCCGGCTCCGCCGAAACCGCCGCCGTCGACGGCGCCGCGCACCGCGTCGTAGGCCCGGGAGATCCCCGCGCCGTCGGAGTGCCCGATGACCGCGAGGGTGTCCATCATCAGTCCGGCGGCCTCCGCGGATTCCTGGCCGCCGGAGGAGAAGCCTCCGCCGCCCTCGCCGGGCACCGAGTTCCCGGTGTCCGTGAGCAGCCGCACCGAGAAGCCCTGTTCCAGCAGGTGCACCAGGGTGGAGGCGGCTCCGGAGACGGCCCACTCGAAGGCGGAGTCGGGGCCGGCGCCCTCGAAGGCGATGTCCCGGGTATCCAGCAGGACGGTGGCCCGGCTGCGCTGCGGCTGCTCCTCGCGGCGCACCATCAGCTCGCCGTAGCGGGCGGTGGAGCGCCAGTGCACCCGGCGCAGGTCGTCGCCGCGCCGGTAGGTGCGCGGGATCACGTCGTCGTCGCCGGCCAGGGCCAGCGAGCGGCGGCTGCCGTCGCCGTAGCCGGAGGAGTCGCCCGCCAGCCGGACCGGCGGCAGGGCCTCGGTGCGGGGGATGACGGTGAGGGTGTCGTACGAGCTGAACGAGCGGGTCAGCTCGACCAGCCCGAAGGGGTCGGTCAGGCGCAGCTGGAGCGGGCCCAGCGGGTAGCGGCCGCGCAGGTCGGAGCGGACCCGGTAGGAGACCTCGCGGCGGCCGCCGGGCTCCACCCGGTCCAGCACGAACCGCGGGCGCGGGCCCAGTACGTACGGCACGCGGTCCTGGAGCATCAGCAGTCCGGTGGGCATGCGGGAGACGTTGTCCATGCGCAGCTGCACCCGGGCCTCGGCGCCCGCGGCCACCCGCCCCGGGGTCAGCCGGCGGCTGCCGGAGACCCGGTGGCGGGTGCGGTGCAGGGCGATGACGCAGATCAGCGGCAGGGCGGCGAGGAGCAGTCCGACCCGCAGGAGCTCGCCCTGGCCCAGGACGTACGCGCACACGGCGGCGGCGATCCCGGCCGCGAGGAAGGAACGGCCGCGGGTGGTCAGACCGGACAGGGAGGCGCGCAGCCCGCCGACGCCGCCGCGGTCCGGGCCGCCGGCGCCGCGGGGGGCACCGGCGCTCATCAGAAGCTCCGGATGCCCGCGCCGGGCGGCATCTCGCCGCCGGCGTGCGCGGCCGGCACGGGGGTGCGCTGCAGGATGTCGGCGACGACCTGCTCGGCGGTGCGCCGGTTCAGCTGGGCCTGCGCGGTGGGCAGCAGGCGGTGCGCGAGGACGGGGGCGGCGAGCGCCTGCACGTCGTCGGGCAGGACGTAGTCCCGGCCGGCGAGCGCGGCGGAGGCCTTCACGGCGCGCAGCAGGTGCAGGGTGGCGCGGGGCGAGGCACCCAGGCGCAGGTCCGGGTGGCTGCGGGTGGCGGAGACCAGGCCGACGACGTACCGCTTGACGGGCTCGGCGACGTACACCTCGCGGACGGCCTCGATGAGCTTGACGATCTCGTGGGCGTGCGCGACGGCCGTCAGGTCGTCGAGCGGGGAGAGCCCGCCGTGCACGTCGAGCATCTGGAGCTCGGCGTCGGGGGAGGGGTAGCCGACGGAGACGCGGGCCATGAAGCGGTCGCGCTGGGCCTCGGGCAGCGGGTAGGTGCCCTCCATCTCCACCGGGTTCTGGGTGGCGACGACCATGAAGGGGCTCGGCAGCGCGTAGGTGGTGCCGTCGATGGTGACCTGGCGTTCCTCCATCGACTCCAGCAGCGCGGACTGGGTCTTGGGGGAGGCGCGGTTGATTTCGTCGCCGATGACGATCTGCGCGAAGATCGCGCCGGGCTTGAACTCGAACTCGCGGCGCTGCTGGTCGTAGATGCTGACACCGGTGATGTCGGAGGGCAGCAGGTCCGGCGTGAACTGGATGCGCTGGACCGAGCAGTCGATGGACTTGGCGAGGGTCTTCGCGAGCATCGTCTTGCCGACGCCCGGGACGTCCTCGATCAGCAGGTGCCCCTCGGCGAGGAGGACGGTCAGCGCGAGGCGAACGACCTCCGGCTTCCCCTCGATCACGCTCTCGACGGAGCGGCGCACCCGCTCCGCCGTGCTCGTCAGATCAGCGAGGGTCGCTCGGTCGTCATACGTCGTCACGTGGTACTCCTCGGCCCAAATTCCAGGGCCGACGCCCTTGGCGCTTCACCGGCCCACCCCAGAAACACGGACACCGGCCCGGGGGGTCCCGGGTGGCGTCTCCCCGCATTCTTGACGGCGTTAAGGCCTTGTGTCACTCAAGAGCTGGGATCGATCTCCCGCAGGAGTCCGGTGTGCACGTCGAAGACGAAGCCTCGCACATCGTCGCGGTGGGGCAGGAAGGGGTTCGTCCGAACCCGCTGCATGGACTGGCGGACGTCCTGGTCCACGTCCCGGAAGGCTTCGACCGCCCAGGCGGGGCGCTGGCCGACCTCGTCCTCCAGCTCGTGCCGGAAGTCCTCGGTCAGACTTTCGAGACCGCATCCGGTGTGGTGGATGAGGATGACCGAGCGGGTGCCGAGGGCCCGCTGGCTGATGGTGAGGGAGCGGATGGTGTCGTCGGTGACGACCCCGCCCGCGTTGCGGATCGTGTGACAGTCGCCGAGTTCCAGGCCGAGGGCGGCGTGCAGGTCGAGCCGGGCGTCCATACAGGCGACGATCGCCACCTGGAGCACGGGGCGTGCGTCCATGCCGGGATCGGCGAAGCCCGACGCGTAGGCACGGTTCGCCGCGACCAGTCGGTCGGTGACGGTGCCGCCGCCGGAAGTCTTGTGTGCGGACCCGGCGGGCACGGATGCGGAAGTCGTCATGGATACGACGTTAGTGGTCACAGCTTGTGCAGGCATTGGGTGAGGGCGGACAAGTCAGGTCAACCGGGTTGGTTGTGAGCTAATCCACAGGGGTGAGACGGGGGAGGCCGTACGGGTGATTCGCGGCTTTTGCCGCTTCATCGCGAGAGGGGCACACCGTACCGGGGCGGTTCGTTGACCGCGGCGACCGTTGCACTAAAGTGGCGCGAACCGGCCGGGGCCCGGCCCTGACCGGCCGCCCGGCCCCCTGGTAACACTCCGCGTGCGCGGCGCGGCGTATGCCTGCCGCGCCGTTATCTGAGAGGGCGCTTTGACTAGCGAGTCCCGACATGTCCCGGTGATGCTCCAGCGGTGCCTGGACCTGTTGGCCCCGGCGCTGGAGAGGCCCGGGGCCGTCGTCGTCGACTGCACCCTCGGCCTCGGCGGCCACAGCGAGGCCCTGCTGACCCGGTTCCCCGGGGTCCACCTGATCGGCCTCGACCGCGACAAGGAGGCCCTGCGGCTCTCCGGCGAACGCCTCGCGCCCTTCGGTGACCGGGCCACCCTCGTCCACGCGATCTACGCCGACCTGGCCGAGGTCCTCGACGGTCTGCGGATCCCGACCGTCCAGGGCATCCTCTTCGACCTCGGCGTCTCGTCCATGCAGCTCGACGAGGCCGACCGGGGGTTCGCGTACGCGCAGGACGCCCCGCTGGACATGCGGATGGACCAGACGACGGGCATCAGCGCGGCCGAGGTCCTCAACAGCTACGCGCCGGGCGAGCTCGTACGGATCCTGCGCCAGTACGGCGAGGAGAAGCAGGCCAAGCGGATCGTGTCCGCGGTCGTCCGGGAGCGGGAGAAGGAGCCCTTCACCAACAGCGCCCGGCTGGTGGAGCTGATCCGCGACTCCCTGCCGCAGGCGGCGAAGCGGACCGGCGGCAACCCCGCTAAGCGGACCTTCCAGGCCCTGCGCATCGAGGTCAACGGCGAGCTGTCGGGCCTGGAGCGGGCCATTCCGGCGGCGGTGGACCGGATCGCGGTCGGCGGCCGGATCGCGGTGCTCTCGTACCACTCGCTGGAGGACCGCCTGGTCAAGCAGGTCTTCGCGGCGGGCGCCACCTCCACGGCCCCGCCCGGGCTGCCGGTGGTGCCGGAGAAGTACCAGCCGAAGCTGAAGCTGCTGACGCGCGGGGCGGAGCTGCCGACGGAGGAGGAGATCGCCGAGAACCGGCGGGCCGCCCCGGCCAGGTTCCGCGGGGTCGAACGCATCCGGGAGGCGCGACTGTGACCAAGGCCGCCGGGACCGGACCGGGGAGGTTCTCCACGCTGACGCGCCGGGCGCTCGGCGGGCGGCCCGTCCGCCCCGCGCGCCCCCGCCCCCGATCCGGCGGACAGGCGGCGCGGACCCCGTTCGTGCTGCTGGTCGTGGCCCTGCTCGGCGGTGGCCTGATCAGCCTGCTGCTCCTGAACTCCGCGCTGAACGAGGGCTCCTTCCAGCTGACCAAGCTGAAGAAGGAGACCACCGCCCTCACGGACGAGGAGCAGGCGCTCCAGCGGGACGTGGACGCGTACTCGGCGCCGGGCGCGCTGCAGCGGCGGGCGCAGGAGCTGGGGCTGGTCCCGGGCGGCAGCCCGGTCTTCATCGGCCCGGACGGCAAGGTCACCGGCACGGCGGCCAAAGCGGAGCCCCCGCCGGCGCCGTCTCCTCCGCCGCCGGCGGCTTCGGCCCCGCCGCCGGCGGCTTCGGCCCCGCCGCCGGCCTCCGCGGCCGACTTGCACGCGCCGTCGCCGGCCGCCGACGCCCCGTCCTCGCCGCCTCCCTCCGCCGCCGCGGCCCCGAGCCAGACCCCCGGGGGATCCTCCCCCGCGCCCCAGCCCACTCCTGGAAGGTGACGCCGTGACGCGGACCCTCCCCCAGCTACCGCTGGGGGTACCCCCAACGGGGCCTTACCCCGCCCCGCCCTTCCTCCGTTCCCCGGACTCCGCCCGGACCCGCCCCCGGGGGCTCCGCCCCCGGACCCCCGCTCCTCAAACGCCGGAGGGGCTGAAATTGCCCTCCGGGCAATCCAGCCCGCCGCGCTGCGCGCACGTGCAGGCTGAAGCCGGCCAAAATCCAGCCCCTCCGGCGTTTGAGGAGCGGGGTCTGGGGCGGAGCCCCAGGGCGGTGACCCGGTGAGCCCCGCAGGGGAGCCGCCGCGGCGGCGGGTGCCCGGGCCGGGCAGGCCACGGCCGGGGGCCCGGGCCACCGCACGGCCGGCGGGGTCGCGCCCGGCGACCCGGCGCCCGGCCGCGCAGCGCAAACCCCACACCATCCGGCTCGGCAGCCCCCGCCCCCGGCTGCGCCTCGTCAGCGTCGGTCTGACCCTCGTCATGGTCGCCTTCGTGGTCCGCCTGCTCCAGGTGCAGGCCGTCGACGCCGCCACCTTCTCCGCGGAGGCCTCCAAGAACCGCTACACCAGCGTCAAGCTGGCCGCCGAACGCGGAGAGATCACCGACCGCAAGGGCGTGGCCCTGGCCACCAGCGTCGACGCGTACGACATCACCGCCGACCCGAAGATGTTCACCCCGCAGGACAGCAAGGCCCCGGACGCCCCCGAGCAGGCCGCCGCCCTCCTCGCGCCCATCCTCGGGCAGGACGCCAAGAAGCTCACCGCCAAGCTGCAGACCAAGAACTCCCGCTACGTGATCCTGGCCCACCGCCAGACCCCCCAGGTCTGGAACCAGATCAAGGACCTCAAGCGGGTCTTCGCGGAGAAGGCGGCGGCCGACAAGAAGAACAACGGCCCCGGCGCCAACGTCCTGGCGGGCGTCTTCAAGGAGGACAGCAGCAAGCGCGTGTACCCGAACGGCGACCTCGCCGCCGGGATACTGGGCTACGTCAACGCCGAGGGCAAGGGCGCGGGCGGGCTGGAGTCCTCCCTCGACAAGAAGCTGGCCGGCAAGGACGGGGAGATCACCTACGCCCAGTCCGGCGGCCGCAAGGTCCCCACCGCCGGCTCCGACGAGAAGCCCGCCGTGCCCGGCGAGGACATCGCGCTCACCATCGACCGCGACATCCAGTGGGCCGCGCAGAGCGCCATCGCCGAACAGGTCGAGAAGTCCGGCGCCGACCGCGGCTACGTCATCGTCCAGGACACCCGCACCGGCGAGGTGCTGGCCATGGCCAACGCCCCCGGCTTCGACCCCAACGACCTGTCCAAGGCCAGCTCGGCCGCCATGGGCAACGCCGCCCTCCAGGACGTGTACGAGCCCGGCTCCACCGCCAAGGTGATGTCGATGGCCGCGGTGCTGGAGGAGAAGAAGGCCACCCCCGAGACCCACGTCGAGGTCCCCAACCGGCTGCACCGCGGCGACCGGCTCTTCGAGGACGACATCGACCACCCGACCTGGTACCTGACCCTCAACGGGGTCCTCGCCAAGTCCTCCAACATCGGCACCATCCTGGCCACCGGCCAGCTCGGCCCCACCCAGCCCGAGGCCAACAAGGTCCTGTACTCCTACCTGACCAAGTTCGGCATGGGGCAGCCCACCGGGCTGAACTACCCCGGCGAGTCCCGCGGCATCCTGGCCAAGCCCGAGGACTGGTCCACCTCCCAGCAGTACACGATCCCCTTCGGCCAGGGCCTGTCCCTCAACGCGATGCAGGCGGCCTCCGTGTACTCGACCATCGCCAACGGCGGTGTCCGCATCGAGCCGACCCTGGTCCGCGGCACCAGGGGCCCCGACGGCCGGTTCACCCCGGCCCCGGCCCCCGAGCGGAACCAGGTGATCAGCCAGGAGACCGCCAAGACGCTCGCCGAGATGCTCGAATCCGTGGTCGACGACCAGGAGGGCACCGGCACCAAGGCGAAGATTCCCGGCTACCGGGTCGGCGGCAAGACCGGCACCTCCAACCGGGTGGATCCGGCCACCGGCCGCTACAAGGGCTACACCGCCTCCTTCGCCGGTTTCGCCCCGGCCGACAACCCGCGGATCACCGTCTACTGCGCCATCCAGAACCCCACCAAGGGCAGCTACTTCGGCGGCCAGATCTGCGGACCCATCTACAAGAAGGTCATGGAGTTCGCCCTCAAGACCCTCCAGGTCGCCCCCACCGGATCCGCCCCCGCCGGACTCCCGGTCACCTACGAACCCGGCCCGCAGCCCGCTGCGAAGCCGGGTCAGTGACCGGCAGCCCGGCCCGAACAGCGTGAGGCACCACCAGTGACAACGATCACCCCGAAACCCGGGAACCAGTCGGCCGCCGGCGCGGAGGCCGGGCCCTCACTTCGCGGGCGCCCCGCCGCGCCCGGTACGCTCACCGCCGTGTCCCACGCTGATCAGCCCAGAAACACTCAGAAGGACGCCCCGGCAGCGCCGCCGGGAGCGCCGCGGCCCCAGTCCGTACGACCGACCGAGCTCGGCGAGCTGGCCGCCCTGCTGGGGCTGCCGGAACCGGCCGCCGCAGCGATCACCGGCATCACGCACGACTCCCGGGCGGTCCGCCCCGGCGACCTGTACGCGGCCCTGCCCGGCGCCAGGACGCACGGCGCCGACTTCGCCGCCCAGGCGGCCGGCCTCGGCGCCGCCGCCGTGCTGACCGACCCCGCGGGGGAGGCGCGCGCGGCCGCCACCGGACTGCCCGTCCTGACCGTCGCCGACCCGCGCGGCCGGATGGGCGAGCTCGCCGCCGCGATCTACGGCCACCCCGGCGAGGGCCTCCTGCAGATCGGCATCACCGGCACCTCCGGCAAGACCACCACGGCGTACCTCGTCGAGGGCGGGCTGCGCGCCGCGGGCCGCAGCACCGGACTCGTCGGCACCGTCGAGATGCGCATCGGCGACGAGCGCATCAAGTCGGAGCGGACCACCCCCGAGGCCACCGACCTCCAGGCCCTCTTCGCGGTCATGCGCGAACGCGGGGTCGAGGCCGTGGCCATGGAGGTCTCCAGCCACGCCCTGGTGCTCGGCCGCGTCGACGGCTCGGTCTTCGACGTGGCCGTCTTCAACAACCTGAGCCCGGAACACATGGAGTTCCACTCCGACATGGACGACTACTTCCAGGCGAAGGCGGGGCTCTTCACCCCCCGCCGGGCCCGCCTGGGCGTGGTCAACCTCGACGACGAGTACGGCCGCCGCCTCGCCAAGGAGGCGACGGTCCCGGTCGTCACCTTCTCCGCGACGGGTGACCCCGCCGCCGACTGGCGCGCCGAGGACGTGGTCTTCGGTCCGGCGAGCTCCACGCTGACGCTGCTGGGCCCCGAAGGACAGCGCGTACGGGCCACCGCGCCGCTGCCCGGCCCGTTCAACGTCGCGAACACCGTCGCCGCCGTCGTCACGCTCGCCGCCGCCGGCCTCGACCCGCAGACCGCCGCCGACGGCGTCGCCGCGGTCCCCGGGGTCCCCGGGCGTCTGGAGCGGGTGGACGCGGGACAGCCGTACCTGGCCGTCGTCGACTACGCCCACAAGACGGACGCCGTCGAGTCGGTGCTGCGGGCGCTGCGCGAGGTCACCACCGGCACGCTGCACATCGTCCTCGGCTGCGGCGGCGACCGGGACACCACCAAGCGCGCCCCGATGGGAGCCGCGGCCGCCCGGTACGCCGACGTGGCCGTGCTGACCTCGGACAACCCCCGCTCCGAGGACCCCTTGAAGATCCTCGCCGCGATGTTCGAGGGCGCCGTGTCCGTACCGCCCGCCGAGCGGGGCACCGTCCTCGTCGACGCCGACCGGGCCGCGGCCATCGCCGCCGCCGTCGCGCGCGCCGGGCCCGGTGACACCGTGCTGGTGGCCGGGAAGGGCCACGAGCAGGGCCAGGAGACCGCGGGGGTCGTACGCCCCTTCGACGACCGCGAGGTGCTCCGCGCCGCGATCGAACGCCAGGCAGCAGTGCACAGCCGAGATGGCCGACAGGCCGAGGTGAACCAGTGATCGCCCTTTCCCTCGCCGAGATCGCCGACATCACCGGCGGGCAACCCCACGACATACCGGATCCGTCGGTGCGGATCAGCGGGCCCGTCGTCATCGACTCCCGTCAGGTGGAGGCCGGCAGCCTGTTCGCCGCCTTCGACGGCGAGCACGTCGACGGCCACGACTACGCCGAGCGCGCGGTCGCCGCCGGAGCCGCGGCCGTCCTCGCGGCCCGGCCGGTCGGTGTGCCGGCCGTCGTCGTCCCCGACGTGGAGAAGGCGCTCGGCGCCCTCGCCCGGGCCGTCGTCGAGCGGCTCGGCACCGACGTGGTGGCCCTGACCGGCTCCGCCGGAAAGACCTCCACCAAGGACCTCATCGCGCAGGTCCTCCAGGCCCACGCGCCCACAGTGTGGACACCGGGCTCCCTCAACAACGAGATCGGCCTGCCGCTCACCGCGCTCAAGGCCACCGCGGAAACCCGCCACCTGGTACTGGAGATGGGGGCCCGCGGGATCGGCCACATCGCCTACCTCACCGGCCTGACCCCGCCCCGCATCGGCGTCGTCATCAACGTCGGTACCGCCCACATCGGCGAGTTCGGCGGCCGCGAGCAGATCGCCCAGGCCAAGGGCGAACTGGTCGAGGCCCTCCCGGCGGAGGCCGAGGGCGGCATCGCCGTCCTCAACGCCGACGACCCGCTGGTGCGCCCGATGGCCACCCGCACGAAGGCCCGTACGGTCCTCTTCGGCGAGGCCGAAGACGCCGAAGTGCGGGCCACCGAGGTGCGGATGACGCCGGCGGGACAGCCCTCCTTCACACTCCACACACCGACCGGGTGCAGTGATGTGACCTTGCGGCTGTACGGTGAGCACCACGTGTCGAACGCGCTCGCCGCGGCCGCCGTAGCCCATGTACTGGGAATGTCCGTCGAAGAGATCGCCACCGCGCTCTCGGGGGCGGGCACGCTGTCCCGGTGGCGGATGGAGGTCACCGAGCGGGCGGACGGTGTGACGATCGTCAACGACGCCTACAACGCGAATCCCGAGTCCATGCGGGCCGCACTGCGCGCACTTGCCGCGATGGGCGGCTCCGCCAGGGCGAACGGGGGACGCACGTGGGCGGTGCTCGGCCCCATGGCCGAACTCGGTGACGCATCGCTGGCCGAGCACGACGCGGTGGGACGGCTTGCCGTCCGGCTCAACGTGAGCAAGCTCGTAGCAGTCGGGGGCAGGGAAGCGTCCTGGCTGCAACTGGGCGCATATAACGAGGGTTCGTGGGGTGAGGAGTCGGTGCTCGTGTCCGACGCGCAGGCGGCGGTCGACCTGTTGCGCAGTGAACTGCGCCCAGGTGACGTCGTGCTGGTGAAGGCTTCCAGGTCGGTCGGCCTGGAGCGGGTCGCGCTGGCGTTGCTGGAGCGCGAGGGCGAGGTCGCCGACCGATGAGGCAGATCCTGTTCGCCGGTGTCATCGGCATGTTCCTCACGGTCGTAGGCACCCCGCTGCTCATCAAGCTGCTGGCCCGCAAGGGCTACGGCCAGTTCATCCGGGACGACGGCCCGCGCGGCCACGCCGGGAAGAAGGGCACGCCCACCATGGGCGGCATCTCCTTCATCCTGGCCACGATCGTCGCCTACGTCCTGACGAAGGTCATCACGGGCAGTGAGCCGACCTTCTCGGGTCTGCTCGTCCTGTTCCTGATGGCGGGCATGGGCGTGGTCGGCTACCTGGACGACTACATCAAGATCGTCAAGCGGCGCTCGCTGGGCCTGCGGGCCAAGGCCAAGATGTCCGGCCAGCTGATCGTCGGCATCGCCTTCGCGGTGCTCGCGCTCCAGTTCAAGGACTCGCGCGGGCTCACCCCGGCCTCCATGAAGCTGTCGTTCGTCACGGACTTCGGCTGGTCGATCGGCCCGGTGCTGTTCGTGGTCTGGGCGCTGTTCATGATCCTGGCGATGTCGAACGGCGTGAACCTGACCGACGGCCTCGACGGCCTGGCCACCGGCGCGGCGGTGATGGTCTTCGGCGCGTACACCTTCATCGGTGTCTGGCAGTTCCAGGAGTCCTGCGCCAACGCGGCCACGCTGACCAACCCCAACGCGTGCTTCGAGGTGCGCGACCCCCTGGACCTCGCGGTCGTCGCGTCCGCCCTGATGGGCGCCTGCTTCGGCTTCCTGTGGTGGAACACCTCGCCCGCGAAGATCTTCATGGGCGACACCGGTTCGCTGGCCCTCGGCGGCGCGCTCGCCGGTCTCGCGATCTGCTCCCGTACGGAGTTCCTGATCGCCCTGCTCGGCGGCCTTTTCGTGCTCATCACGATGTCGGTCGTCATCCAGGTCGGCTCCTTCAAGCTGACCGGCAAGCGCGTCTTCCGGATGGCACCGCTGCAGCACCACTTCGAACTCAAGGGCTGGTCCGAAGTCCTCGTCGTGGTGCGCTTCTGGATCATCCAGGGCATGTGCGTGATCGTGGGCCTCGGCCTCTTCTACGCGGGATGGGCAGCCGAAAAGTGAGCACCACCGATCTGGCCGGCGCGCTCGGCCCCGATGCCCTGGGCCGGTTCGGTCTGCCCGGCCGGATCACCGTGGCGGGCCTGGGCGTCAGCGGCATCAGCGCCGCCCGGGCGCTGGCCCGGCTCGGCGCGGTCGTGACCGTCGTCGACAATGGCGACGGCGACGCGCACCGGGCCCGCGCCGCGGAGCTCGCGGAGCTCGGCATCGAGACCCGCCTCGGCCGCCTGGAGGGCGGCGCCCGCGCAGGCGAGGTATTGCCCGAGGGCACCGAACTGGTCGTCACCTCGCCCGGCTGGCCGCCGCAGAGCCCGCTCTTCCTCGCCGCCGCCGAGGCGGGCGTCGACGTCGTCGGCGACGTCGAGATCGCCTGGCGGCTGCGCGGGGCCGGTGCCGAACTCCGGGCCGCCCGAGCGGCCGCGGACGCGGCCCCGGCGGGCGGTTCCGCCGCCGAGGCCGCCGAGCCGGATGCGGCCGAGCCCGCCGGCTACGCCGAGGTGCCCGTGCGCGGCGCAGCCGAGTGGCTCGCCATCACCGGCACCAACGGCAAGACCACCACCACGCAGATGCTGGCGTCGATCCTGAAGGCCGCCGGGCTGCGGACCGCGGCCGTCGGGAACATCGGGACGCCCATCATCGACGTGGTGCTCGGCGAGCAGGAGCACGACGTGCTCGCCGTCGAGCTCTCCAGCTATCAGCTGCACTGGGCGCCCTCGCTGCGCGTCCACTCCGCGGCCGTGCTCAACCTGGCCCCCGACCACCTCGACTGGCACGGCTCCATGGAGGCGTACGCCGCCGACAAGGGCCGGATCTACGAGGGCAACACGGTGGCCTGCGTCTACAACGCCGCCGACAAGGCCACCGAGGACCTGGTCGTGGAGGCCGACGTCGAGGAGGGCTGCCGGGCCATTGGCTTCACCCTCGGCGCCCCCGGCCCCTCCATGCTCGGCGTCGTCGACGGCATCCTCGTCGACCGCGCCTTCGTCGAGAACCGGCAGAAGAACGCCCAGGAACTCGCGCACGTCGAGGACGTCAACCCGCCCGCCCCGCACAACATCGCCAACGCGCTCGCCGCCGCGGCCCTGGCCCGCGCCTTCGGCGTGGAGCCGCGTGCGGTCCGCGACGGGCTGCGCGACTTCCGCCCGGACGCCCACCGCGTCGCGCACGTGGACGAGGTCGACGGGGTCACGTACGTCGACGACTCCAAGGCCACCAACACGCACGCCACCGAGGCCTCCCTCGCGTCCTTCGAGCCCGTCGTCTGGATCGCCGGCGGCCTCGCCAAGGGCGCGACCTTCGACGAGCTCGTCCAGAAGGCCGCGAAGCGGCTGCGCGCCGTGGTGCTGATCGGCGCCGACCGGGCGCTGATCGCCGAGGCGTTGGCGCGACACGCCCCCGAGGTCCCGGTCGTCGACCTCGACCGGACCGACACTGGGGCGATGCTCGCAGCCGTCCGGGAAGCGGCCCGGCTCGCCGAGCGCGGCGACACGGTCCTGCTGGCGCCCGGCTGCGCCTCGATGGACATGTTCGCGAACTACAACGAGCGTGGGGACGCGTTCGCCGACGCGGTGCGCGAACTGGCCGCGGAGAGCGCCGCGAACACGGCCTAGGCCGAGGGCTCCGGGAGCGGTTCCCTCCGGCCGGCTGCTCGCCTCGTACGAGTGGAGGGGAAGAACACAGATGCCGGCCAAGCAGATGCTGCCGGGGCGGCGGCCTTCCGCCGTGAGGGCGCAGGGCCGCAAACGCCCCGTGGTGAGCGCGAAGCGGCCCGCCGCGCGCGGGCCGCTGGCCGGGATCCGGCGTACGCAGCGGAAGTTGCGCAAGGCGTGGGACCGACCGCTCACGGCGTATTACCTGATTTTCGGCAGCTCGCTGCTCATCACCGTGCTCGGCCTCGTGATGGTCTACTCGGCCTCCATGATCAAGGCGCTCCAGCTCGGCCTGGGCGACGCCTACTTCTTCAAGAAGCAGTTCCTGGCGGCCCTCATCGGCACCGGACTGCTGCTCCTCGCCTCCCGGATGCCCGTGAAGCTCCACCGGGCGCTGTCCTATCCGGTGCTCGCCGGCACGCTCTTCCTGATGGTCCTGGTCCAGGTCCCCGGGATAGGAGTGGCCATCAACGGCAACCAGAATTGGATCTCCCTTGGTGGTCCGTTCATGTTGCAGCCCAGTGAGTTCGGCAAACTGGCACTGATCCTGTGGGGCGCCGACCTGTTGGCGCGCAAGAGCGACAAGGGGCTGCTCAGCCAGTGGAAGCACCTCCTGGTGCCGCTGGTCCCGGTGGCCTTCCTGCTGCTCGGGCTGATCATGCTGGGCGGGGACATGGGCACCGCGATGATCCTCGGCGCGATCCTCTTCGGCCTCCTGTGGCTGGCGGGGGCGCCGACGAGGCTCTTCGTGGGGGTGCTGCTCTTCGCTGGTGCGATCGTCGCGCTGCTCATCAAGACGAGCCCGCACCGGATGGACCGGCTGGAGTGCCTCGGCGCGACGGATCCCGGCAGGAACGACCTCTGCTGGCAGGCTGTCCACGGGATCTACGCCCTCGCATCGGGCGGATGGTTCGGTTCCGGGCTGGGTGCCAGTGTGGAAAAATGGGGGCAACTACCCGAAGCCCACACGGACTTCATCTTCGCCATCACCGGGGAGGAACTGGGTCTGGCGGGGACGCTGTCGGTGCTCGCCCTGTTCGCGGCTCTAGGCTATGCGGGTATCCGCGTGGCCGGACGCACGGAGGACCCCTTCGTACGGTTTGCCGCGGGAGGCGTGACCACCTGGATCACGGCCCAGGCCGTGATCAACATCGGTGCGGTGCTCGGCCTGCTGCCGATCGCCGGAGTCCCGCTCCCGCTGTTCTCCTACGGAGGGTCAGCCCTGCTGCCGACCATGTTCGCTGTCGGACTGCTCATCGCCTTCGCGCGGGAGGAGCCGGCAGCGCGCGCGGCCCTCGCGATGCGCCAGCCGAAGACCGGCTGGCGGCGGACCGGGGTGAGATGGAAGTCGATGAGACGGCGCGTCAAGAAGCGTCCGTCCGGAGAGCGGTGAATTTCGGTGCATGTCGTACTCGCCGGTGGGGGGACCGCCGGCCACATCGAGCCGGCGCTCGCCCTCGCGGACGCCCTGCGCAGGCAGGACCCTTCAGTGGGCATCACCGCCCTCGGCACGGAGCGCGGACTTGAGACCCGCCTGGTGCCGGAACGCGGCTACGAGCTGGGGCTGATCCCCGCCGTACCGCTGCCCCGCAAGCCCACGCCCGAGCTGATCACCGTCCCCGGACGGCTGCGCGGCACCATCAAGGCCGCGGAGGAGATCCTCCTGCGCACCAAGGCCGACTGCGTCGTCGGCTTCGGCGGCTACGTGGCCCTGCCCGGCTACCTCGCCGCCAAGCGGCTCGGGGTGCCGATCATCGTCCACGAGGCCAACGCCCGGCCGGGACTGGCCAACAAGATCGGCTCCCGGTACGCGCACGCCGTCGCGGTCTCCACGCCCGACAGCAAGCTGCGTGGCGCCCGCTACGTGGGCATCCCGCTGCGCCGGTCCATCTCCACCCTCGACCGGGCCGCGGTCCGCCCCGAGGCCCGCGCCGCCTTCGGCCTGGACCCCAACCTGCCGACGCTGCTGGTCTCCGGCGGCTCGCAGGGCGCCCGCCGCCTCAACGAGGTCATCCAGCAGGTCGCTCCGACCCTCCAGCGCTCCGGGATCCAGATCCTGCACGCCGTCGGGCCGAAGAACGAACTGCCGCGTGTCGACAACATGCCCGGGATGCCGCCCTACGTGCCGGTACCGTACGTGGACCGGATGGATCTCGCGTACGCCGCCGCCGACATGATGCTGTGCCGCGCGGGTGCGATGACCGTCGCCGAACTCTCCGCCGTCGGGCTCCCCGCCGCCTACGTCCCGCTGCCGATCGGCAACGGCGAACAGCGGCTCAACGCCCAGCCGGTGGTGAAGGCCGGTGGCGGCCTGCTCGTGGACGACGCGGAGCTGACGCCCCAGTGGGTGCTCAGCCAGGTCCTCCCGGTGCTGTCCGACCCGCACCGCCTGTACGAGATGTCCCGCGCGGCCGGCGAGTTCGGCCGCAGGGACGCCGACGAGCTGCTGGTCGGAATGGTGTACGAGGCGATCGCGGCGCACAGGAGCCGCTGAGGCAGGAGGCACAGGAGTGGCCGGAGCGACGACCGCACAGCGCGGCAACCCGGGCTCTGACCGGTCCGCCCGCAAGGGCACCGGCTCTCCCAAGCCACCCAAGCCGCCCAAGGCGCCCAAATCCGGTAAGCCACCCAAGTCGGAGAAGAGAGTCGGCCCACGGGGCCCCGGCGCGCGTACGCGCCGCGGCCCCGTGGTGCTGGCCTCCCTGGCCGCCGCGGTGCTCCTCGCCGCGGGCGGCACCTGGGTGCTCTATGGGTCCTCCTGGCTGCGCGTCGAGAAGGTCACCGCCGCCGGCACGGAGGTGCTGACCCCCGAACAGGTGCTCGCCGCCGCGGCGGTGCCCGTCGGCGCGCCCATGGTGAGCGTGGACACCGACGAGATCGAGAACCGGGTCCGCGGCCGGCTGCCCCGCATCGATTCGGTCGACGTGGTACGGGCCTGGCCGCACGGAATCGGGCTGAAAGTGACGGAACGCAAACCCGTCCTGCTCATCAAAAAGGACGCCAACTTCGTGGAAGTGGACGCTTCGGGTGTGCGATTCGACACGATCCCGAAAGCGCCGGCCGGTGTTCCGGTCCTCGAATTGAACGCGGGGGCCTCCCCGAGCGTCCGCCGCTTCGACGAGGAACGGCTGCTGCACGAGGCCGTGCTCGTCGCGGGCGCCCTCCCGGAGCCGATCGCGAAGGCGACCGTGCAGGTCAAGGTGGGTTCGTACGATTCGGTCGTACTGGAGCTCACCGGGGGGCGGACGGTGATGTGGGGGAGCGGCGAACAGAGCGAAGCGAAGGGTCGTGCGCTGACAGCCCTGTTGAAGGCCGCGCCCAAGGCCGGTCACTTCGACGTGAGCGTCCCCACCGCCCCTGCCGTGTCCGGGAGTTGACTCCCGGTCGAACAGCGGAGCACCCTGGTTGGCCAGCGATACGGGTGATCACATAGGGTGAAAAGAAAAACGGGAGGTTCGGCGTGTTCGTTGAACACGCGCTACTTGTCGACTTAGTGTCCTGTTCGGAAGAGTCCAAGGAACAGACACACCCCTAACCCTAAACTTCAGGGTGAGGGTTCGGGTCGGCGCGTTCGGACCGTCCCTATTTCGGCATCAGTCGTCGCAACGCAGGCCGCGAGGCGACGACACGTAATCGAGGCGAGAGGCCTTCGACGTGGCAGCACCGCAGAACTACCTCGCAGTCATCAAGGTCATCGGTGTCGGCGGCGGTGGTGTCAATGCCATCAACCGAATGATCGAGGTCGGTCTCAAGGGCGTCGAGTTCATCGCCATCAACACGGACGCCCAGGCGCTGTTGATGAGCGACGCCGACGTCAAGCTCGACGTCGGCCGTGAACTCACCCGGGGTCTTGGCGCCGGCGCCAACCCGGATGTCGGCCGCAAGGCGGCAGAGGACCACCGCGAGGAGATCGAGGAGGTCCTCAAGGGGGCCGACATGGTCTTCGTCACCGCCGGTGAGGGCGGCGGCACCGGAACGGGCGGCGCACCCGTCGTCGCCAACATCGCGCGCTCGCTGGGCGCCCTGACGATCGGTGTGGTCACCCGGCCGTTCACCTTCGAGGGCCGGCGCCGCGCGAACCAGGCCGAGGACGGCATCGCCCAGCTCCGCGAGCAGGTCGACACCCTCATCGTCATCCCCAACGACCGCCTGCTGTCCATCTCGGACCGCCAGGTCAGCGTGCTGGACGCCTTCAAGTCGGCCGACCAGGTCCTGCTGTCCGGCGTCCAGGGCATCACCGATCTCATCACCACCCCGGGTCTGATCAACCTCGACTTCGCCGACGTCAAGTCCGTGATGTCCGAGGCCGGCTCGGCCCTGATGGGCATCGGCTCGGCCCGCGGCGACGACCGCGCGGTGGCCGCCGCGGAGATGGCGATCTCCTCGCCGCTGCTGGAGGCGTCCATCGACGGCGCCCGTGGCGTGCTGCTCTCCATCTCCGGTGGCTCGGACCTCGGTCTCTTCGAGATCAACGAGGCCGCGCAGCTGGTGAGCGAGGCCGCGCACCCCGAGGCGAACATCATCTTCGGCGCCGTCATCGACGACGCGCTCGGCGACGAGGTACGGGTCACCGTCATCGCCGCCGGGTTCGACGGCGGACAGCCCCCGGCCCGCCGGGACAACGTCATCGGCGCGGCGTCCACGAAGCGCGAGGAGCCGGCCCCGGCTCCCGTCCGTGCGGCCGAGCCGGTCCGTCCGGCCTTCGGCGGACTCGGTTCGGTCACTCCGCGCGAGGAGCCCCCGGCGCCGGTCGAGGCGGCCCCGATCGAGGCCCACGCCCCCGCGCCGCAGGTCCCGACGGCCCGTCCGTACCAGGACAGCCCGGCCGAGGAACTGGACGTCCCGGACTTCTTGAAGTGACACCGGAGCAGCACCACGTGGGCGGCGCCCACTTCGCCTTCACCGACAGGTGGGGCGGAGTGAGCGCCGTTCCGTACGAAGAGCTCAACCTCGGCGGCGCGGTCGGAGACGACCCGGCCGCCGTTCTGGCGAACCGGGCCCGCGCCGCGGAGTCCCTGGGCCTGGCGCCGGACCACGTGGTCTGGATGAACCAGGTGCACGGCCGGGACGTGGCAGTGGTCCCCGGACCCTGGGGCGCCGACTCGGCCGTCCCCGCCGTGGACGCGGTGGTGACCGCCCGTCGGGGACTGGCCCTCGCCGTGCTCACCGCGGACTGCACGCCCGTCCTGCTCGCCGACCCCGTCGCCGGGATCGCGGGCGCCGCCCACGCCGGGCGGCCCGGACTGGTCGCCGGAGTGGTGCCCGCCGCCCTGGAGGCGATGGTCTCCCTCGGCGCCGAGCCCGGCCGGATCGTCGCCCGTACCGGACCGGCGATCTGCGGACGCTGCTACGAAGTGCCCGCCGAGATGCGGGACGCGGTCGCCGAAGTGGTGCCGGCCGCCCGGGCGGAGACCAGCTGGGGGACACCGGCCGTGGACGTGGTCGCCGGGGTGCACGCGCAGCTCGCGGAGGCGGGGGTGGTGGACGTACGCCGATCCCCGGTCTGCACACTGGAGTCGCGGGACCACTTCTCGTACCGCCGTGACCGGGTGACCGGGCGGCTCGCCGGATATGTCTGGTTGGACTGATGACGGATCGCAAGTCGGAACTCGCCGAGAACCTGAAGCGGGTGGATGAACGTATCTCGTCCGCCTGCGCGGCGGCGGGACGCGAGCGGGACGAGGTGACCCTCATCGTGGTCACCAAGACCTACCCCGCGAGCGACGTACGACTGCTGGCGGAGCTGGGCATCCGTCATGTTGCGGAGAATCGTGACCAGGACGCCGCCCCCAAGGCCGGGGCCTGCGCGGATCTGCCGCTCAACTGGCACTTCGTCGGACAGTTGCAGACGAACAAAGTCCGTTCCGTGGCCGGATACGCGCATGTGGTGCAGTCGGTCGACCGGCCCAGGCTCGTGACCGCGCTCTCGGCGGCCGCGGAGGGTGCGGGCCGCGAGCTCGGCTGTCTCGTGCAGATCGCCCTCGACGCGGAGTCGGGGGAGCGCGCCGCCCGCGGCGGCGCGGCGCCGGAGCAACTGGCCGAGTTGGCGGAGCTCGTCGCGAAGGCGCCGGGACTGCGGATCGACGGGCTGATGACCGTCGCTCCGTTGTCGGGCGAGTACGCGGGACGCGAACAGGCCGCTTTCGAGCGGTTGATGGAATTGTCATCCCGCCTGCGCGCGGACCATCCTGCTGCCACGATGGTGTCGGCCGGGATGAGCGCAGACCTGGAACAGGCCGTTGCGGCCGGTGCGACACATGTACGCGTCGGCACTGCGGTACTCGGCGCGAGACCCCGGCTCGGGTAACGTCGCGAAGAAAGTCGGACCACAGCAGAAAATATGGTCATTCCCGTATATAAGCGGGCAGACCACGTGGATCGCGGGCAGTTGGTGACATTCGTGACACAGCGGCACCTGCGACAGGGCGATCCACCACAGAGCGGAGGACTCGGAGAATGGCCGGCGCGATGCGCAAGATGGCGGTCTACCTCGGCCTCGTGGAGGACGACCGGTACGACAACCCGGGGTACGACCCCGACGACGAGTTCGAGCCCGAGCCGGAACCTGAGCGCGCCCGGGACCGGGATCGCAGACAGCAGCCCGTGCACCAAGCGCCCGTATCGGACGAACCGGTACGAGTGGTACACCCTCCGGCGCAGCGCGAACCCATCCCAATTCCGGTTGAAAACGGACGTCCTGCGCGTATTGCCCCCGTGGCATCCATCACACCTGACCGCTCGAACCTGGAGAAGAACGCACCCGTGATCATGCCCAAGGTCGTCTCCGAGAGGGAGCCGTACCGCATCACGACGCTGCACCCCCGGACCTACAACGAGGCCCGTACCATCGGGGAACACTTCCGTGAGGGCACTCCGGTGATCATGAACCTCACGGAGATGGACGACACGGATGCGAAGCGTCTCGTGGACTTCGCCGCCGGACTCGTCTTCGGGCTGCACGGCAGTATTGAACGCGTGACACAGAAGGTGTTCCTGCTGTCGCCTGCTAACGTCGATGTCACGGCGGAGGACAAGGCTCGCATCGCGGAGGGCGGGTTCTTCAACCAAAGCTAGACCGATCCGTCAGATACGGGACCGGGAACAGAGCGGGAAACGGGGAGAGGGAAGCGCGGGATGGGCGTCGCACTACAGGTGGTCTACATCGCGCTGATGTGCTTCCTCATCGTGCTGATCTTCCGACTGGTCATGGACTACGTGTTCCAGTTCGCACGTTCATGGACACCCGGCAAGGCGATGGTGGTCGTTCTGGAGGCCACCTACACTCTTACCGATCCACCGCTCAAGCTTCTTCGGCGGTTCATTCCGCCGTTGCGTCTCGGGGGCGTGGCACTCGACCTGTCCTTCTTCGTTCTGATGATCATCGTTTACATCCTCATCAGTTTCGTGAGCACCGCTGCGAGAAGCGTGTGAACGATGAACTTCTCCGCGCGCGCGGGGACAGTCCCGATACGGTCTTGCCGACTGCCGACGACTACGTAGAGGTGAAGAAGACATGCCGCTGACTCCCGAGGACGTGCGGAACAAGCAGTTCACGACCGTCCGCCTCCGAGAAGGCTATGACGAGGACGAGGTCGATGCCTTCCTCGACGAGGTCGAGTCCGAGCTGACGCGCCTGCTGCGCGAGAACGAGGACCTGCGCGCCAAGCTGGCTGCCGCCACGCGTGCCGCCGCGCAGAACCAGCAGCAGCAGGGCATGCGCAAGCCGGAACCCCAGGACCAGCGTGGCCCCGGCGCCCCCGTGCCCGCGGCCATATCCGGCCCGCCGCAGCAGCAGCCCCAGATGGGACCGCCGCAGCTGCCGGGCGGCCCGCCGCAGCTCCCGGCCGGCCCCGGCGGACACGGACCCCAGGGTCCGGGCCCGATGGGCGGCCCCATGCAGCAGCACCCCATGGGTGGGCCGCAGGGCATGGGTCAGCAGGGCATGGGCCAGCAGGGCATGGGCCAGCAGTCCATGGGCGGCCAGAACCCGCTCGGCCAGCAGATGCAGCCCATGGGCCAGCAGATGCAGCAGATGGGCCAGCAGATGCAGCCCATGGGCCAGCAGATGCACCAGCAGCACCAGCAGCCGCAGCAGCTCCCGCAGCAGGGCCCCGGTGGCGACAGCGCCGCCCGCGTCCTGTCGCTGGCGCAGCAGACCGCAGACCAGGCGATCGCGGAGGCCCGTTCCGAGGCCAACAAGATCGTCGGCGAGGCGCGCAGCCGCGCCGAGGGCCTGGAGCGGGACGCCCGCGCCAAGGCCGACGCGCTGGAGCGGGACGCGCAGGAGAAGCACCGCGTCGCGATGGGCTCGCTGGAGTCCGCCCGCGCCACGCTGGAGCGCAAGGTCGAGGACCTGCGGGGCTTCGAGCGTGAGTACCGTACGCGTCTGAAGTCCTACCTGGAGTCGCAGCTGCGCCAGCTGGAGACCCAGGCCGACGACTCGCTGGCCCCGCCGCGCAACCCGGCCGGTCCCGCGCTGCCGCCGTCGCCGTCCCCGTCGATGGCTCCGGCCGGTGCCATGGGTCACTCCATGGGCGGCCCGTCGATGGGCGGCCCGTCCCCCATGGGCGGCCCCTCCCCGATGGGTGGCCCCTCGTACGGCGGCCAGCAGCAGATGTCCCCGGCGATGACCCAGCCGATGGCTCCGGTCCGGCCGGCGGCTCCGCAGCCGATGCAGGCGCCGTCGCCGATGCGGGGCTTCCTGATCGACGAGGACGACAACTAAGCGCCGCCGCCGCGTCTGACGGCAGTCGCCTTTACGGGCCGGGCCCGGTTCCCCTTCGGGGGCACCGGGCCCGGCCCGTTCCCGTACCCGGGCGCGGCGCCGCTGCCGTCCGCCGGTGAGGCTCAAAGATCGGGGCTCCGCCCCGGACCCTCCCCCAGACTCCGTCCGGGGGGACCCCCGCTCCTCAAACGCCGGAGGGGCTGGAACTGCCCTCCGGGCAATCCAGCCCCGCCGGCGATTGAGGAGCGGGCGCGGAGCGCCGTAAGGGCTCTAAGCAAAGCGGCCCGCACCCACCCCGGCGGGGGAGGCACGGGCCGCTCGGCGGCGGAGCCGTTATGCCTTGCGGAGGCGGAAGGTCAGGGACAGGGGCTCGTCCGTGAACGGGTCGCCGTAGGTGGCGTCCGCGTCCGCCGAGGAGAAGTCCGTGGACAGGACCTCGTCCGCGATGAGCGCCGCGTGGTCCGTCAGGGCCGTCACGACCTCCGGGTCCGAGGAGGACCAGCGGAGGGCGATGCGGTCGGCCACGTCGAGGCCGGAGTTCTTCCGGGCCTCCTGGATCAGGCGGATCGCGTCACGGGCCAGGCCCGCCAGCCGCAGCTCCGGGGTGATCTCCAGGTCCAGGGCGACCGTCGCGCCCGAGTCGGACGCCACAGACCAGCCCTCGCGCGGGGTCTCCGTGATGATGACCTCCTCGGGGGTGAGGGTGACCTCCTCACCGTTGACCGTGACCACCGCGGAGCCCGAGCGCAGGGACAGGGAGAGCGCGGCCGCGTCGGCGGCGGAGACCGCCTTCGCCACGTCCTGGACGCCCTTGCCGAAGCGCTTGCCCAGCGCGCGGAAGTTCGCCTTCGCCGTGGTGTCGACGAGGGAGCCGCCCACCTCGGAGAGGGAGGCCAGCGAGGAGACGTTCAGCTCCTCCGTGATCTGGGACTGGAGCTCGGGGGAGAGCGCGTCGAAGCCCACCGCGCCGACCAGTGCCCGCGAGAGGGGCTGGCGGGTTTTGACCCCGGACTCCGCGCGCGTCGCGCGGCCCAGCTCCACCAGGCGCCGCACCAGCAGCATCTGCTGGGACAGGGTCCGGTCCACCTGGGAGGTGTCCGCCTCCGGCCAGGTGGACAGGTGCACCGACTCCGGGGCGTCCGCGGTGACCGGGGCGATCATGTCCTGCCAGACCCGCTCCGTGATGAAGGGAGTGAGCGGGGCCAGCAGGCGCGTGACCGTCTCGACCACGTCGTGCAGCGTGCGCAGCGCGGCCGCGTCGCCCTGCCAGAAGCGGCGGCGCGAGCGGCGGACGTACCAGTTGGAGAGGTCGTCCACGAAGGCGGAGAGGAGCTTGCCGGCGCGCTGGGTGTCGTACGCCTCCATGGCGTCCGTGACCTCGGCGACGAGGGTGTTCAGCTCCGAGAGCAGCCAGCGGTCGAGGACCGTGCGGTCCGCCGGCGCCGGGTCGGCCGCGGAGGGCGCCCAGTTCGACGTACGGGCGTACAGGGCCTGGAAGGCGACCGTGTTCCAGTACGTGAGGAGCGTCTTGCGGACGACCTCCTGGATCGTGCCGTGGCCCACCCGGCGGGCTGCCCAGGGGGAGCCTCCGGCCGCCATGAACCAGCGCACCGCGTCCGCGCCGTGCTGGTCCATCAGCGGGATCGGCTGGAGGATGTTGCCCAGGTGCTTGGACATCTTGCGGCCGTCCTCGGCGAGGATGTGGCCGAGGCAGACCACGTTCTCGTAGGACGACTTGTCGAAGACCAGGGTGCCGACCGCCATCAGGGTGTAGAACCACCCGCGGGTCTGGTCGATCGCCTCCGAGATGAACTGCGCCGGATAGCGCTTCTCGAAGATCTCCTTGTTCTTGTACGGGTAGCCCCACTGCGCGAACGGCATCGAACCCGAGTCGTACCAGGCGTCGATGACCTCCGGCACGCGGACCGAGGTCAGGGAGCAGCCCTCGTGCGTGCAGGGGAACGTGACGTCGTCGATGTACGGGCGGTGCGGGTCCAGGGCGGAGAGGTCCGTGCCCGTCAGCTCGCTCAGCTCCGCGCGGGAGCCGACGCAGGTGAGGTGGTTCTCCTCGCAGCGCCAGATCGGGAGCGGGGTGCCCCAGTAGCGGTTGCGGGACAGCGCCCAGTCGATGTTGTTGTTCAGCCAGTCGCCGAAGCGGCCCTGCTTGACCGAGTCCGGGAACCAGTTGGTCTTCTCGTTCTCCCGCAGCATCGCGTCCTTGACGGCGGTGGTGCGGATGTACCAGGACGGCTGCGCGTAGTAGAGCAGCGCCGTGTGGCAGCGCCAGCAGTGCGGGTAGCTGTGCTCGTACGCGATGTGCTTGAAGAGCAGGCCGCGCGCGTCGAGGTCGGCGGTCAGCTTCTCGTCGGCCTTCTTGAAGAAGACGCCGCCGACCAGCGGGACCTCCTCCTCGAAGGTGCCGTCGGGGCGGACCGGGTTCACGACGGGCAGGCCGTACGCGCGGCAGACCGCGAGGTCGTCGGCGCCGAAGGCGGGGGACTGGTGGACCAGACCCGTGCCGTCCTCGGTCGTGACGTACTCGGCGTTCACGACGTAGTGGGCGGGCTCGGGGAACTCGACCAGGGAGAACGGGCGCTCGTACGTCCAGCGCTCCATCTCCTTGCCGGTGTACGTCTCGCCGGTGGCCTCCCAGCCCTCGCCGAGGGCCTTCTCCAGCAGCGGCTGGGCGACGACGAGCTTCTCGTTGCCGTCAGTGGCGACGACGTACGTGACCTCGGGGTGGGCTGCCACCGCGGTGTTGGAGACCAGGGTCCAGGGGGTGGTTGTCCAGACGAGGAGGGCCGCCTCGCCGGCCAGGGGGCCGCTGGTCAGCGGGAAGCGGACGAAGACCGAGGGGTCGACGACCGTCTCGTAGCCCTGCGCCAGCTCGTGGTCCGAGAGGCCGGTGCCGCAGCGGGGGCACCAGGGGGCGACGCGGTGGTCCTGGGTCAGCAGGCCCTTGTTGAAGATCTCCTTCAGCGACCACCACACGGACTCGATGTACTCGGGGTCCATCGTCCGGTAGGCGTCGTCCAGGTCGACCCAGTAGCCCATCCGGTTCGTGAGCTCGGTGAACGCGTCGGTGTGGCGGGTCACGGACTCGCGGCACTTGGCGTTGAACTCGGCGATGCCGTACGCCTCGATGTCCTGCTTGCCGTTGAAGCCCAGCTCCTTCTCGACGGCGAGCTCGACGGGCAGGCCGTGACAGTCCCAGCCGGCCTTGCGGGCCACGTGGTAGCCGCGCATGGTGCGGAAGCGAGGGAAGACGTCCTTGAAGACGCGGGCCTCGATGTGGTGGGCGCCGGGCATGCCGTTCGCGGTGGGCGGGCCCTCGTAGAAGACCCACTCGGGGCGGCCCTCGGACTGCTCCAGGGTCTTGGCGAAGATCTTGCTCTCGCGCCAGAAGTCGAGGACCCCGTGCTCAAGCGCGGACAGGTCGACCTGGGCGGGTACCGGGCGGTACTGCGGCGGTGTGGTCATGAGGCTGAACTCTTCCTCCGGCGGTGTGTCACTTCCGTCCGGAGGGACGAGAGGCACCCCCTGATTCCAGGGACGTGCTTGCTCCCGCGGTACCACCCTCCTTGGCCCCCGGACGCGCCGGTGGGCCCCCTCATTGGGGTGCGAAGCCGGTTCTACAGGCCCTGAGGGCTTTCTTCCGGCGGCTCCGGGGTGATCCTTCGCATCGCGCTCGCCCCCGGGCTCTCACCGTCCCCGGGTCGCTCCTGGCTGCGTCCGACGCTACTCGTCCCCATCCATGCCTTTCGCTGGGCCCAGTGTACGGGCCGGGGCGGCCGTCGGCAGACCGGTTTACGGGGCGCCGCGCGGGGGTTCGTACGGGCGCTCGCGCGGCGCCCCGTACACGGCCGCCGGTGGGGTGGTGGATGACCCGAACGGGCTGACGCGCCGGTAGGGATCCAGGTGGGGCGGGTGGGGCGGATTACCGGGGCCCCTGCTGGGCACAACGGATGCAGGTTGGCCTCGAAGGAAGCGTGCCCCGTTGCCGCGGGACTGGAGTCGATTTATCGTTCCGGCACGATTCGCGAGCAATGATCACAGTATGTGAAGGGGCCGCGGCCATGGTGGCGAAGAAGACCGCCGGGAGTACTACGAGGACGGCTGCCGCCGGGGAGGTGCCGACCGAGAAGGCCGCGACGAAGAAGACCGCGGCCGTGAAGGCGCCTGCCAAGAAGGCTGCGGTCAAGAAGGCGGCCGCCGACGGGTCGGCGGCCGCGAAGAAGGCGACGGCCGTCGGGACGCGGAAGGCTCCGGCCAAGAAGGCCGGAGCCGAGGGGGCGGCGCAGGCCGCGAAGAAGACGGGAGTCCGGAAAGTGGTTGCCAAGAAGAGCACCGGCACGGCCAGGAAGACGGCCGCGGCCGCCACGAGCGGACTGCCCAAGGCGCGGGCCACGGCGGTCACCGAACCGGGCGAGCTCGCCGTACGGCCCGGGGAGGACCCCTGGACCCCGGAGGAGGTCGCGGAGGCCCGCAGCGAGCTGATGACGGAGGTGCTCCGGCTGCGCGCGGAACTCGACGCCTCGGAGGTGGCCATCTCCGGCCTGATGCGGGACTCGGGCGACGGCGCGGGCGACGACCAGGCCGACACGGGCACCAAGAACATCACCCGGGAGTCCGAGCTGGCCCTCGCGGCCAATGCCACCTCGATGCTGGAGCAGACCGAGCGGGCCCTGGAGCGCATGGACACGGGCACGTACGGGCTCTGCGAGAACTGCGGGAAGGCCATCGGCAAGGCGCGGATGCAGGCCTTCCCGCGGGCCACGCTGTGTGTGGACTGCAAGCAGAAGCAGGAGCGCCGGCACTAAGGCGGGCCGGCCGGCCTCCGGATCGGTCCGGATCGGTCCGGGTTGGGCCGGGTGGTCGGTCCGGGTTGGGCCGGGTCCGTTCGGGTTGGGACGGGTCGGTTCGGGTTGGGTCGGGTCGGATCCGCCGGCGGGAAAGAGGGTGGGCGGCGGGCAGGTGGCCCGGCGTCACCCTGACGTACCCTCGTGTCTGGTCAGCAAGCCGGTTCGAGCAGGTTCGAGGGACTCACGTGGCAGAGGCGGAGAGCATCATCGGTACGCCGGAGGTCGGGGACGATGCCCAGCCGGAGTCCGCACAGCCCAAGGGGCGACGGCGGATCGCGGCGCTGCTCATCGTGGCGTTCCTCGCCTACCTGCTGGATCTCGGAAGCAAGATGGTCGTGGTGGCGAAGCTGGAGCACCAGCCGCCGATCGAGGTCATCGGCGACCTGCTGAGGTTCGAGGCGGTCCGCAACGCGGGAGCCGCCTTCGGCTTCGGCGAGGCCTTCACGATCATCTTCACCTGCATCGCGGCCACCGTGATCGTGGTGATCGTGCGGCTGGCGCGCAAGCTGTACAGCCTGCCGTGGGCGATCGCGCTCGGCCTGCTGCTGGGCGGTGCGCTGGGCAACCTGACCGACCGGATCTTCCGTTCGCCGGGTGTCTTCCGCGGTGCCGTCGTCGACTTCATCGCCCCGGCCCACTTCGCCGTCTTCAACCTCGCCGACTCGGCGATCGTGTGCGGCGGCATCCTGATCGTGCTGCTGTCCTTCAAGGGCCTGGACCCGGACGGCACCGTCCACAAGGACTGACAAGGCATACTCGACGGGTGAGTACCAATCCCGAGATCCGCACCCTGCCCGTTCCCGATGGCCTTGAAGGCGAGCGCGTCGACGCCGCCATTGCCCGTATGTTCGGGTTTTCCCGGACGAAGGCGGCCGAACTCGCGGCCGCGGGGAAGGTGGCGGTCGACGGCAGCGTCGTCGGGAAGTCCGAGCGCGTGCACGGTGGCGCCTGGCTCGAAGTCGAGATGCCCGCGCCGCCGCGGCCGGTCGAGGTCGTGGCCGAGCCGGTCCCGGGCATGGAGATCGTCCATGACGACGACGACATCGTCGTCATCATGAAGCCGGTGGGCGTCGCCGCCCACCCGAGCCCCGGCTGGACCGGCACCACCGTCATCGGCGGCCTCGCCGCGGCCGGCTACCGGATCTCGACCTCCGGCGCGTCCGAGCGCCAGGGCATCGTGCACCGCCTCGACGTCGGCACGTCCGGCCTGATGGCCGTCGCCAAGTCGGAGCGTGCGTACACCTCGCTGAAGAACCAGTTCCGCGAGCGGGTCGTGGACAAGCGTTACCACGCGCTGGTGCAGGGCCACCCGGACCCGATGAGCGGCACGATCGACGCGCCGATCGGGCGGCACCCCAGCGCGGACTACAAGTGGGCCGTGATCCAGGACGGCAAGGAGTCCGTCACGCACTACGACCTGATCGAGGCGTTCCGCGCGGCCTCGCTGCTCGACATCAAGCTGGAGACCGGACGCACGCACCAGATCCGCGTGCACATGTCCGCGCACCGGCACCCGTGCGTCGGCGACCTGACGTACGGCGCGGACCCGACGGTGGCGAAGCGGCTGGGTCTGACCCGGCAGTGGCTGCACGCGGTGCGGCTCGGCTTCGAGCACCCGTCGGACGGGCAGTGGGTGGAGTTCGAGAGCACGTACCCGGCGGACCTGCAGCACGCGCTGGACGTGATCCGGGCGGAGAGCGAGTGACCGCCGCGGTCGGCTTCTCGGTCCGGGTGGCCTCGGGGGAGGCCGACCTGTCGGCGTGCTTCGAGGTGCGGACCGAGGTGTTCGTGGTCGAGCAGTCCGTACCGGAGTCGATCGAGTACGACGCGTACGACGCGGACGCGGTGCACGTGCTGGCCGTGGGCGCGGACGGGGCCCCGCTGGGCACCGGCCGGCTGCTGTACGGGCCTGCGGCGCTGGCCAAGACCGGGGCCGAGGACGTCGGCTCGCTGGGGCGGCTGGCGGTGCGGAAGGTCGCGCGGGGGCTGGGCGTGGGCGTGGCGCTGGTCCGGGCGGTCGAGGCGGAGGCCGTGTGGCTGGGGCTGACCGCGGTGGATCTGGGCGCGCAGACGCATGCGCTCGGTTTCTACGAGCGGCTGGGGTACGTGGCGTACGGGCCGGAGTTCCAGGACGCGGGCATCCCGCACCGGTCGATGCGGCGGGGCCTGCGGTAGCCCTGCCGAATGTACGGGTGCGGCTCCGCTGCCGGGGCTCCGCCCCGGACCCTCCCCCAGACTCCGTCCGGGGGGACCCCCACGCCTCGAACGCCGGCGAGGCCGGATGCGGTTGATGCCGTCTGTTCAGTGCTGCTCAAAGATCCGGGGCTCCGCCCCGTACCGCGGGTCTGGGGCGAGCTCGCTTGCCGGGGGCGACACGTCTGCCGCAGGGCAGCCGCCGGCACGCCGCCTGCGAAGGTGGGGGCGTGGATCAGCTTGCTCTGCTGTTCGTGCTGCTGCTCGGGGCCGTCGTCAGCGTGCCGTTCGGGGACCGGCTCGGGCTGCCCGCGCCCGTTCTGATGACCATCGGCGGAGCCGTCCTCGCGCTGGTGCCGGCCGTGCCGAACGTCGACATCCCGCCCGAGTACATCCTGCCGCTGGTGCTGCCGCCGTTGCTGTACGCCTCCGTGCAGCGCACCTCCTGGCGGCAGTTCGCCGCCAATGTGCGGCCCATTTTCCTGCTGGCCGTGGCGCTGGTGTTCGTGACCACCGCCGCCGTGGGGTTCGTCGCGCACGCCATCGTGCCCGGGCTGCCGATCGCCGCCGCCATCGCGCTCGGCGCGCTCGTGGCCCCGCCCGACCCCGTCGCCGCCACCGCCGTGGCCGGATCGCTCGGGCTGCCCCGGCGGATGGTGTCGATCCTGGAGGGGGAGGGGCTCTTCAATGACGTGACGGCCATCGTGCTGTATCACGTGGCCGTTGCGGCTGCCGTGAGTGGGAGTTTTTCCTGGTCGGAGGCGTTCGGGGAGTTCGTGTTGTCCGCGGTGGTGGCCGTGGCCGTGGGGCTCGCGCTGGGGTGGGCCGCCAACCGGCTCATGGGGCGGCTCGGCGACGCCACCCTGCAGATCGGGCTGACGCTGCTCGTGCCGTTCGTCTCGTACGTGGTCGCCGAGGAACTCCACGGCTCGGGGGTGCTGGCCGTGCTGACGACGGCCCTGTTCCTCGCCGAGTACGCGACCGACGCCGACGACGTGCTGGGCCGGCTGGCCGGGCACACCTTCTGGGAAGTCGTCGACATGCTGGTCACCGGGGTGGCGTTCGGGCTGATCGGGCTGGAGCTGCACAACGTCTTCGTCGCGGCGACGGGCCGCCCGTGGGAGATGGCCGGGTGGGCGGCGGCCATCGTCGCGGTGGTGGTCGGCGTGCGGCTGGTGTGGCTGCTGCCGGCCGGCTGGCTCGCCAAGCGACTGCACTCGCGGCGCGACCTGGACGAGGAGATCCCGATGAGCTGGCGGGAGAGCGTGGTGATGTGGTGGGCGGGGATGCGCGGGGTCGCCTCGGTGGCCCTGGCGCTGGCGATTCCGTTCAAGACCGATGCCGGTGAGCCCTTTCCGGCGCGGGACGAGATCGTTTTCATCGCGTTCGCGGTGATCATGACGACCCTGGTGTGCCAGGGGCTGACCCTGCCGTGGCTGGTGCGGAGGCTGGGCGTGGAGGCCGACGCGGACGCGGAGCGCGCGACCGAGCGGCAGCTGGCGATCCGCGCGGCCAAGGCCGCGAAGCGGCGGCTGAAGGAGATCCAGGAGGTCGAGGAGCTGCCCGAGGACCTGGTCGAGCAGCTGCACCGGCGCGCGTACGACGTGGGGGCCAGGATCAGCCCCGACATGGTCGACGAGGAGCGGCGGGAGGCGTACGCGAAGCGGGTCGAGCGGCTCCGTGACATCCAGCGGATCCAGCGCGAGATGATGTCCGCCGCCCGCCACGAGGTGCTCTCCGCGCGCAGCGAACCCGGTGCCGATCCGGAGATCGTCGACCGGGTGCTGCGGCACTTGGACGTGCGGAGTCTGCGCAGTTCCTAGGTCGTCTCTTTCGGATCTTGCCGGGCGGCGCGGGTCTGGGGGCACTCCCCCAGCCTCCGGCCGGGGGGACCCCCACCCAGCGGTGGCTGGGGGAGCAAGATCCGGAAGGGACGGCCTAGCGGCGGAGGGCGTGCAGGAGGCGGACGTACGGGGTCCAGCGGGCGCGGTGGGCGAGGGTGCCGGTGCAGGCGAGCTCCGCGCGGTCCAGGCTGTCCTCGAGGAGGGCGTCGTGCAGCGGTCGGTAGGCCAGGGGCCAGGTCAGGAGGGCCGGGCCGGTGGCGCGCATCGCGAGGGTGTGGCGCAGGACGGTGCGGCCCTCGTCGACCGGCAGTACGGCGAACTCGTGGAAGCCGTGGAAGCCGCGCGGCCTGGTGAAGGTGAAGCGGATCCAGGTGCCGGGCACGTACGCGGTGATCGTGTAGCCGACCGGTCCGTGGCCGCCGGCCGCGCCGACCGTCAGGCCGCGGTCGAGCCTCATCTCCGGCCAGGCCGTGCCCGGCCAGAGCCGGTCCGCCGGTCCGGCGGCGAGTGTGTCGATGAGCGCTCCCACCTCGCTCGCCTTCGCGGCCAGCAGGCGTTCGTGCACGTTGAAGACGGCCATGGTCTCTTCCTCCCCGTGGGTATTAGAGATCTGTCTCTAATTAATTGGAGGGTACTCTCTGATTCATGGTCAGACCAGCCCGCTTCGACAACGACCAGATCCTTGATGCCGCCGTCCGGCTCGCCGCCACCGCCGGACCGGGCGGCGTGAGCATGTCGGCCGTGGCCCAGGCGATCGGTGCGCCCAGCGGATCCGTGTACCACCGCTTCTCCGGACGGCCGGCTCTGCTCGCCGAGGTGTGGCTGCGGACCGTCGAGCGGTTCCAGGAGGGCTACTTCGACGCGCTCCGGAGCGACCCCGACCCGCGTCGGGCCGCCCGCGCGGCCGCCCGGCACGTGGTGTCCTGGAGCCGCGCGCATCCGGAGGAGGCCTCGCTCCTCCTCTACGGGGCCGAGGAGTTCGGCCGGTCCGGCTGGTCCGAGGAGCACCGGGAGCGGGCGGACGCGGGCAACCGCCGCGTCTTCGCCTCCCTCGGCGAGCTCGCCACGGCCCTCGGTGCGGCCGGGGCCCTGGACCGGGACCGGGTCGTCCTGGCCGTGGTCGAGCTGCCGCTGACCGTGGTCCGCCGGCACCTGCGCGCCGGCGACACGATGCCGCCGTATGCCGAAGAGCTGGCGGAGGAGTCCGCCGCCGCGCTGCTCGGCATCGTGCAGGAGCCCTGATCAGGAGCCCTGATCAGGAGCCCTGATCAGGGGCCCGGGCGGGGCACCGCCTCGGTGGCCGCCACGCGGGGGAGGGCGGACGGGTGGTGGGCGGCCAGCCAGGAGAGGAGGCGCTCGCGGATCGCGCAGCGCAGCGTCCACACGTCGTCGGCGTCCTTCGCGGTGGCCGTGGCCCGGACCTGGATGGAGTACGGGGTGGTGTCGGTCACCACCAGGGCCCAGGCGCGGCCGTCCCACTCCGGGATGTCCGGGAGGAGCTGCTCCAGGTGGTCCCGCAGCAGCGGCACCGGCGCGCTGTGGTCCAGGTGGAGGAAGACCGTCCCGGTCATCTCCGCGCCGCCGCGGGACCAGTTCTCGTACGGCTTGCTCGTGAAGTACGAGACCGGCATGGTGATGCGGCGCTCGTCCCAGGTGCGGACGGTGAGGAAGGTCAGGGTGATCTCCTCGACCTTGCCCCACTCCTTGTCGACCACCACCGTGTCGCCGATGCGGACGGTGTCGCCGAAGGCGATCTGGAGGCCGGCGAAGAGGTTGCCCAGCGCCGCTTGGGCGGCGATGCCGGCCACGATGCCGAGGACGCCCGCCGAGGCCAGCATCGAGGCGCCGAACGCGCGCATCGGGGGGAAGGTCAGCAGCATCGCGGCGAGGGCGACCACGATCACCACCGCGGTGACCACCCGGTGGATCAGCGTGACCTGGGTGCGGACCCGGCGGACCCGGGCCTCGTCCTCGGCCGCGGCCGCCGCGGCGTAGCGCGCGTACACGGAGTCGACGGCGGCCGTCGCGATGCGGACCGCCAGCCAGGCCACCGAGGCGATCAGGATCAGGGTGAGGATCCGGCCGACGGCGAAGGAGTGGTCGGGGAGGGTCCCGGCCTGCCGGTACGAGCCTCTGAGCAGCGAGGTGCAGAGCACCACCTGGAACGGGAGCCGGCAGCGGCGCAGCAGACCCCAGAGCGGGGTTTCGGGATGCCGGGTGTCGGCCCGGCGGAGCAGCAGGTCGGCTGCCCAGCCCGCGATCAGGGTGATCGCCAGAGAGCCGCCGAGGACCGTGACGGGGCGCAGGACGTTCTCGATCTCCATGGGGAAGAACGTAGCGGGACGACGCCCTGGCACGATGGGAGGCATGAACATCATGCTTTTCCACTCGACGTACGGGCTGCGGCCCGCGGTGCACGCGGCGGCCGACCGGCTGCGTGCGGCCGGGCACCAGGTCCAGGTGCCGGACCTCTTCGAGGGGCGCACCTTCGAGACCGTCGAAGAGGGCATGGCCCACCGGGACGAGATCGGCCGTGACGAGCTGCTCAAGCGCGCGGTGCTGGCCTCGGCCCCCCACTCCGACCAGGGTCTGGTCTACGCGGGCTTCTCCTTCGGCGGCTCGGTCGCCCAGCACCTGGCGATGGCCGACGAGAAGGCGCGCGGGCTGCTGCTCCTGCACGGGACGGCTGACCTGGAGGAGGGTGCGTCGGTGGACGAGCTGCCCGTGCAGCTGCACATCGCGGACCCGGACCCCTTCGAGCCGCACGACTGGCTGACGGCCTGGTACCTGCGGATGCAGCGGGCAGGGGCCGACGTGGAGGTCCACAGCTACCCGGGCGCCGGGCACCTGTTCACCGACCCGGAGCTGGACGACTACGACGCCGAGGCCGCCGAGCAGACCTGGAAGGTCGCGCTGGCGTTCCTGGATTCCCTGTAGGGGCCCGGAGGAAGCGGTGCGGGGCACGGTCCGGCGGTTCGCCGGTCCGTGCCCCGCACCCTTTACGCGACTGGGGTTCAGCCCGCCCGGTAGGCGGTCCAGTTGCTGGCCATGCGGGTCACCTGGCCGGCGGTGAACTGGTACATGCAGGAGTCGTACGTGTAGTCCATGAAGTTGCGGATCGGGTCCGCGCCGGGCTTGCTGGCGCAGCTGTCGCGCCCGGTCGGGCACTCGTACGCCGGGCTCTTCTCGGCCGGGGTGTCGGAGACGTAGTCGCCGTTGCCGTTACAGCCGCCCTGGAAGGTGTGGTAGAGCCCCAGCCAGTGGCCGACCTCGTGGGTCGCGGTGTCGCCCTCGTTGTAGTTGGCCGAGGAGCCGCCGGGCAGCGAGCTGTCCAGCACGACCACGCCGTCCATCTTCGGGGCGGAGTTGTAAGAGGTCGGGAAGGTCGCCCAGCCCAGCAGGCCGCCGGAGAGCTTGGCGGTGTAGAAGTTGAGCGCGCCCGGACCGCCCTTGCGCAGGGTGTTCTTCATGTCCTTCTCGGCCTGGGAGCCGGAGGCCAGGTTGTACCAGGAGGCGTTGTCCGTGTAGTCGGTGGACGCCAGGGTGAACTGGAAGTTCGTGTTGACGTTGCCGGTGCCCTGGCCGCCGTAGGCCGCGTTCAGGACCGACAGCTGGTTGTTGATGTCCGTGGTCGAGAGCTTCCCGGTGGTGCCGGAGTGCACGACGTGGAAGTACACGGGGACGTTCACGACGGCCTCGGCGCCGCTGAGGCTGCGCTGCGGCTGGTTCTTGAGGGCCTTGTCGAGCTTCGACTTGAGGTCGGCGTCCATGGCCTTCGCCTGCGCCTCGGTGACCTCGTTGGGCTCGGCGGCGTGTCCGGCGTGTCCGTCGTGTTCGCGGCTGACACGGGCGTTGGCCGCGCCGCCGGTGGACTCCTCGGCGCACACCTCGGCGGGGGACTTGGCGGCGGCCAGCGTGGTGGGGGCGGCGAGCGGCGTGAACGCCAGGGTTCCGGCCAGCACCGCCGTGCCCATCAGGCGGCGGCGAAGAAGGGGGGATATGCGGGCAACAGCGCGCACGGGTGCTCCTCGCGTGGGGGGTTTGGCGTGAAGGATCTCCTCACGTTGGCGGGAAGCTTATGTGTTCATGACATGCAGGGGTCAAGCCTCTTACGTAAAAGATTTGTTGCTTCTGATGACAGAGGGGCGCCTGGTCTGCACCAGACGCCCCTCTGCGGCGTAAAATTGACGGTCAGTCAGTTAATTTGTCCGGAAAGTCTGTGGAGTCGGCCGGGTCAGCGGACCGGCTGCCACACCCGCTCGACCTTCTGGGTCCCGTTCTGCGTCCGGTACGAGCGCGCCCACGCGGACGTCGCGTCCTGCCGCCGCTTGTCCGAAACCACGTAGTAGTCCATCTGTGAGCGCTCGGCCGTCACGTCCAGCACGCCGTAGCCGTGGGAGTCCATGTCCAGCCATTTCACGTGCCAGTTGGCCGCCTTGATGGCCGACTCCGCGACCAGCGAGGCGGTGTCCGCCGGCACGTGCAGGATGTCGTCGATGTTGTCCGAGGTCACCGAGGTGACGACGAACTCGGTCGCCGCGGTGCCCGAACCGGGGTAGGTGGCCATGTTCACCGGGACCTCGTTCGCCCAGGCCATGTGGATGTCGCCGGTCAGGAACACCGTGTTCTTGACGTTGCGGTCCTTCAGGTGACCGAGCAGCTCCTTGCGGTCGTCCGTGTACCCGTCCCACTGGTCCACGTTGACAGCTATGCCGCCCTCGGGCAGGCCCAGGAGCTTGGCGAGGGGCGCCAGCAGGTGCGCGGGCAGCGAGGCGAAGGCCACCGGCGAGATCATCACCGAGGTGCCGACCAGCTTCCAGGTCGCGGTCGAGCCGGCGAGGCCCGCCTTGAGCCAGTCCAGCTGGGCGCGCCCGGTGAGGGTGCGCTCCGGGTCGTCCACCGATCCGCTGCCGACCTTGACCTGCTGCGAGCGGAACGAGCGCAGGTCGAGCAGGTGCAGGTCGGCGAGGGTGCCGAAGCGCAGCCGCCGGTAGACGGTGCCCGCGATGGAGGCGCGTACGGGCATCCACTCGAAGTAGGCCTGCTTGGCTGCGGCCGCGCGGGCCGCCCACTCGCCCTCGGCGCCCGGGGTGTGGTTCTCGGCGCCGCCCGCCCAGGCGTCGTTGGCCATCTCGTGGTCGTCCCAGATGGCGACGACCGGGTGCGCGTGGTGCAGGGCCTGGAGGTCGGCGTCCGTCTTGTAGTTGCCGTGCCGGGTGCGGTAGTCGGCGAGCGTGACGATCTCGTGCTTCGGCTCGTGCTGTCGCACGCCGTACTTCGCCTCCGGGTAACCCCCCGCCTGGTACTCGTAGATGTAGTCGCCCAGGTGCAGGATCGCGTCCAGGTCGCTGCGGGCGGCCAGGTGGCGGTACGCGGAGAAGTAGCCGGACTCCCAGTTGGCGCAGGAGACCACGCCGAAGCGGACCCCGGACGTGGTGACGTCGTGGCCCGGGGTGGTCTTGGTGCGTCCGACGGGGGAGACGGTGGCGCCGGCGGTGAACCGGTACCAGTAGGAGGTCTGCGGCTGGAGCCCGCGCACGTCCACCTTGACCGTGTGGTCGGTGGCGGCGCCGGCGGAGACGGTGCCACTGGCGACGACCCGGGAGAAGGCCTTGTCCGCGGCCACCTCCCAGTTCACCGAGGTGGCCGGGCCCAGCCCGGAGCCGGGCACGGCCTCGGGGGTCGGGGTGACGCGGGTCCACAGCAGGACCCCGTCGGGCAGCGGGTCACCGGAGGCGACGCCGTGCAGGAAGGCGGGCGCCGCGCCCGCCGCGTGGGCGGCCGAGGCGCCCAGCGAGGTGAGGGGGGCGGCCAGGGCGGCCGTGGCCGCGGCGGCGAGAACGACCGTACGGCGACGGGGAGTCGCAGCGGTCGGAGCGGGGGTGAGATGACTGGTCACGGGCGGTCATATTACTGACCGGTACGTCAATTGGGGAGATGTCGGAATGCAACGAGCGGGCGAACTCTGGGAGTTCGCCCGCTCGTTGGTGCGCCCTGTCTTGAAAGCGCATTCCGGGAATGTCCGGGGATCAGCCCTGCAGGGCCTTGTCGATCGCCGCCGTGAACTGCTCCGCGGTCTGCGGGGTGTCGATCTTCTTGCCGTCCATCTTCAGCGTCGGGGTACCCGTCACCCCGGACTTGTTGAAGGCCTTCGACATCTCCAGCGCCCACCGGTCGTAGGTGCCGTCCTCGACGGCCTTCTTGAACTCGGCGTTCCCCTTGAGCTCCGGGACCGCGTCCGCGACCTTCAGCAGGTAGTCGTCCTTGGCGAAGCTGTCGACGGTTTCCTCGGGGTGCAGGTCCTTGGAGTACAGGGCCGCCTTGAAGTCGAGGAAGGCCTCCGGGCTGACGTTCAGAGCCGCGCCCAGCGCGCTCAGCGCGTTCTTCGAACCCTCGCCCTTGACGGCGTTGTCGATGAAGGTGGCGCCGAAGTACTGGAGCTTGTACTTGCCCGCCTCGACGTCCTTGTCGATCTGCCCGCCGACCGCCTGCTCGAAGCCGGCGCAGGCCGGGCAGCGCGAGTCCTCGTAGAGCTCCAGGGTCTTCTTCGCGTCGGGCTTGCCGATGACGACCGTGGTGCCGTCCTCGCCCTCGGTGTTCTTCGGCTTGACCAGCTCGGCCTTGGCGGCCTTGTCCCAGTAGCCCGGCTGGTTCATCTGAACGACCCCGTAGCTGATGGCGCCGACGAGGGCGAGCCCGGCGACGACCGCGCTCGCCACGATCACCTGGCGGCGGGCCTTGTCCTTCTTCGCCTGGGCCTCGCGCTCGGCGCGCAGCCGCTCGCGGGCCGCTGCCTTGTTCGCCTGGCTGTTGCGTGAACTCATCGTGATCTCCGTGGGGTGTGACGTGTGAAGGGGACTGCTGAAGGGACTGTCCCCCAGCTACCGCTGGGTGGGGGTCCCCCCGGCCGGAGGCTGGGGGAGTGCCCCCAGTACGTGCGTCAGGCGCGCGCGAGCGCGCCGAGCACGGGGGGTCCCCGCCGTCCCACGGAGTGCGCGGGGAACCGCGTACGGGCCCACCCGCCCGGGAGCGCCGGCCGCGCCACCCGGGGTGCCGGCCGAGCGGCCGTCGCCGCCCCGCCCACGGCCAGCAGCAGCGGCCGGAACGCGAACGCGGCCACCGCCCGCAGCACCCGGCCCAGCGCACGCTCGCCGTGGCGCAGCCACGCGGCGGCCAGCAGTCCGACCGAGACGTGCGCGCCGAGCAGCAGCCAGGGGGCCCAGGGCCCGGGGGAGGCGAGCAGCGCGGCCGGATCGGCGGCCTGCCCGGTCATCTCCGTCAGCGGCCCGCCGACGGGGGTGCCGCCGCACAGCTCCTCCAGGCCCAGCGCGCGCAGCGGGCCCGCGACCGGGCCGCCCGCGGGGCCGTAGCAGACGTGCTGCCCGGCGGTGAAGACGGTGTCGGCGGCCAGCTCCAGGGGCACGAGCAGCCCGGCGATGGGGCCGAAGCCCCGCTCGCGGCCCGCCAGCGCGTAGGCGAGTCCGAACACGGCGGCGAAGGCCCCGGCCACCAGCAGGGGCGGCAGCGGAACCCGGGACATGAGGACGTGCGAGCCGGCCGAGAGCAGCACCACGAGCGCGCTGAACAGCGCGGCCCGCAGCCCTCGAAGTCTCACCCCTGATATGTCCATCGTCGCGAGTGTGCCACGTGACCCTGTGAAGGAGGTCCGCAGGTCGGCTTCCCGCCACCGCCGCGGCACCCGATCCGGCCCTACGGCGTGATGCGGCCGTTGCGGAAGAGGTCCACGAAGATCCGGTGGTCGGTGCGCGCCCGGGCCCCGTAGGCGTGGGCGAAGTCGACCAGCAGCTCCGCGAAGCCCTCCTCGTCGGCGGCGATCGCCGCGTCGATGGCGCGCTCGGTGGAGAACGGGACCAGCGACTGGCCGCTCTCGGCCTCGTCGGCCGCCGCGTGCATGGTCGCCGTCGCCCGGCCGAGGTCCGCGACCACGGCGGCTATCTCCTCCGGGTCGTCCAGGTCCGACCAGTCCAGGTCCACCGCGTACGGGGAGACCTCCGCCACCAGCTGCCCCGAACCGTCCAGCTCGGTCCAGCCCAGCCACGGGTCGGCGTGCGCCTGCAGGGCCCGCTGGGAGATCACCGTGCGGTGGCCCTCGTGCCGGAAGTACTCCCGCACCGCCCGGTCCGTGATGTGCCGCGACACCGCCGGGGTCTGCGCCTGCTTGATGTAGATCACTACGTCGTTCTCCAGGGCGTCGCTGTGCCCCTCCAGCAGGATGTTGTAGGAGGGCAGGCCGGCCGAGCCTATGCCGATGCCCCGGCGGCCCACCACGTCCTTGACCCGGTAGGAGTCCGGGCGCACCAGGGACTCGTCGGGGAGGGTCTCCAGGTACCCGTCGAAAGCGGCCAGGACCTTGTAGCGGGTGGCCGCGTCCAGCTCGATGGAGCCCCAGCCGGAGGTGAAGCGGCGCTCGTGCTCCCGTATCTCCGTCATCGAGTCCAGCAGGGCGAAACGGGTCCGCCGGCGGGCGTCGCGCAGGGCCGCGAGCAGCGGGCCGTCGGCGGTGTCCAGGGTGAAGGAGGGGACCTCCTCATACTTGGCACCCGTGGCGAGCTGGTGGATGCGCTCCCGGTAGGCGCCCGCGTAGATCCGTACGAGCTCGCCGATCTGCTCGTCGCTGAGCGCCTTGGTGTAGCCGATCAGGGCGACGGAGGCGGAGAAGCGCTTGAGGTCCCAGGTGAAGGGGCCCACGTACGCCTCGTCGAAGTCGTTCACGTTGAAGACGAGCCGCCCGTTGGCGTCCATGTACGTGCCGAAGTTCTCCGCGTGCAGATCGCCGTGGATCCACACCCGGCCCGTCCGCTCGTCCAGATAGGGACCGCCGTGCCGCTCCCGCTCCAGGTCGGCGTAGAAGAGACAGGCCGTGCCCCGGTAGAAGGCGAAGGCCGAGGCCGCCATCTTGCGGAACTTGACCTGGAAGGCAGCGGGGTCGGCGGCGAGCAGCTCACCGAAGGCGGTGTCGAAGACGTCGAGTATCTCCTCGGCGCGCTGCTCGTCTGTCGTCTCGGGAACCGCCATGGCGGATGCCTCCTGGTGGCGCGGGGTGGATCGCTTTTCGGACACGGGTCCTTGGCTCTGCAACGCACGACCGTACCCGTCAGTGCCCGTGATCTGTCACCCGGGAGACGTAGGATTCAGAGCTGCCGCCCCTCTCTCCCCCCGGAGGCCCCCACCGTGTCAAAGACGCCGTTCACGCACCTGCACGTCCACACCCAGTACTCGCTGCTGGACGGTGCCGCGCGGCTGAAGGACATGTTCAACGCGTGCAACGAGATGGGCATGAGCCACATCGCCATGTCCGACCACGGCAACCTGCACGGGGCCTACGACTTCTTCCACACCGCCCAGAAGTCCGGCATCACGCCGATCATCGGCATCGAGGCGTACGTCGCCCCCGAGTCCCGGCGCAACAAGCGGCGCATCCAGTGGGGCCAGCCCCACCAGAAGCGGGACGACGTCTCCGGTTCCGGTGGTTACACCCACAAGACGATCTGGGCGGCGAACGCCACCGGCCTGCACAACCTCTTCCGGCTGTCCTCCGACGCGTACGCCGAGGGCTGGCTCACGAAGTGGCCGCGCATGGACAAGGAGACGATCTCCAAGTGGTCGGAGGGACTGATCGCCTCCACCGGCTGCCCCTCCGGCGAGCTCCAGACCCGGCTGCGCCTCGGCCAGTTCGACGAGGCCCTGAAGTCGGCCTCCGAGTACCAGGACATCTTCGGCAAGGGCCGCTACTTCCTGGAGCTGATGGACCACGGCATCGAGATCGAGCGCCGGGTCCGCGACGGGCTGCTGGAGATCGGCAAGAAGCTCGGGATCCCGCCGCTGGTGACGAACGACTCGCACTACACCTACGCGAGCGAGGCCGGCGCCCACGACGCCCTGCTGTGCATCCAGACCGGCAAGAACCTCTCGGACCCGGACCGCTTCCGCTTCGACGGATCGGGCTACTACCTGAAGTCCACGGACGAGATGTACGCCATCGACTCCTCGGACGCCTGGCAGGAGGGCTGCGCCAACACGAAGCTGGTCGCGGACCAGGTCGACACCGAGGGCATGTTCACGTTCCGGAACCTGATGCCGAAGTTCGACATCCCGGACGGCTACACCGAGGTCACCTGGTTCCGCGAGGAGACCATGCGCGGCATGCACCGCCGCTACCCCGGGGGCATCCCGGACGACCGGATGAAGCAGGCCGAGTACGAGATGGACACGATCATCTCGATGGGCTTCCCCGGCTACTTCCTCGTGGTCGCCGACTTCATCATGTGGGCCAAGAACCAGGGCATCGCGGTGGGCCCGGGCCGAGGCTCCGCGGCCGGCTCGATCGTCGCGTACGCCATGGGCATCACCGACCTCGACCCGCTCACCCACGGCCTGATCTTCGAGCGCTTCCTGAACCCCGAGCGCGTCTCCATGCCCGATGTCGACATCGACTTCGACGAGCGCCGGCGCGTCGAAGTGATCAGGTACGTGACCGAGAAGTACGGCGCCGACAAGGTCGCCATGATCGGCACCTACGGCACCATCAAGGCCAAGAACGCGATCAAGGACTCCGCGCGCGTCCTCGGCTACCCCTACGCCATGGGCGACCGGCTCACCAAGGCCATGCCCGCCGACGTCCTCGGCAAGGGCATCCCGCTCTCCGGCATCCTCGACCCGAAGCACCCCCGCTACGGCGAGGCCGGCGAGATCCGCGGGATGTACGAGAACGAGCCGGACGTCAAGAAGGTCATCGACACCGCCCGCGGCGTGGAGGGCCTGGTCCGCCAGATGGGCGTGCACGCCGCCGGCGTGATCATGTCCAGCGAGACGATCACCGACCACGTACCCGTCTGGGTGCGGCACACCGACGGCGTCACCATCACCCAGTGGGACTACCCGAGCTGCGAGTCGCTCGGCCTGCTGAAGATGGACTTCCTCGGCCTGCGCAACCTCACGATCATGGACGACGCCGTCAAGATGGTGAAGGCCAACAAGGGGATCGACATCGATCTCCTCGGCCTTCCGCTCGACGACCCCAAGACCTTCGAACTGCTCGGCCGCGGTGACACCCTCGGCGTCTTCCAGTTCGACGGCGGGCCCATGCGCTCCCTGCTGCGCCTGATGAAGCCCGACAACTTCGAAGACATCTCCGCCGTCTCGGCCCTGTACCGGCCGGGCCCGATGGGCATGAACTCGCACACGAACTACGCCCTGCGCAAGAACAAGCAGCAGGAGATCACCCCGATCCACCCGGATCTGGAGAAGCCCCTCGAAGAGGTGCTCGCGGTCACCTACGGCCTGATCGTCTACCAGGAGCAGGTGCAGAAGGCCGCCCAGATCATCGCCGGGTACTCGCTCGGCGAGGCCGACATCCTGCGCCGCGTGATGGGCAAGAAGAAGCCCGAGGAGCTGGCGAAGAACTTCACCATCTTCCAGGAGGGCGCCCGGAAGAACGGCTACAACGACAAGGCCATCCAGGCCCTGTGGGACGTCCTGGTCCCCTTCGCCGGCTACGCCTTCAACAAGGCCCACTCGGCCGCGTACGGGCTCGTCTCCTACTGGACCGCCTACCTCAAGGCGAACTTCCCGGCCGAGTACATGGCCGGCCTGCTCACCTCGGTCAAGGACGACAAGGACAAGTCCGCGATCTACCTGAACGAGTGCCGCCGCATGGGCATCAAGGTGCTCCCGCCGAACGTGAACGAGTCCGAGCCGAACTTCGCCGCCCAGGGCGACGACGTGATCCTCTTCGGCCTCACCGCCGTCCGCAACGTCGGCCAGAACGTCGTGGAATCGATCATCAAGAGCAGGAAGGCCAAGGGGAAGTACTCCTCCTTCCCCGACTTCCTGGACAAGGTCGAGGCCGTCGTCTGCAACAAGCGGACCGTCGAATCGCTGATCAAGGCCGGCGCCTTCGACGAGATGGGCCACACCCGCAAGGGCCTGGTCGCCCACCACGAGCCGATGATCGACAACGTGGTCGCGGTCAAGCGCAAGGAGGCCGAGGGCCAGTTCGACCTCTTCGGCGGAATGGGTGACGAGAACGCGAGCGACGAGCCCGGCTTCGGCCTCGACGTCGAGTTCTCCGACGTCGAGTGGGAGAAGTCCTACCTGCTCGCCCAGGAGCGCGAGATGCTCGGCCTCTACGTCTCCGACCACCCGCTCTTCGGGCTGGAGCACGTCCTCTCCGACAAGACGGACGCCGGCATCTCCCAGCTCACCGGCGGCGAGCACTCCGACGGCGCCGTCGTCACCATCGGCGGCATCATCTCCGGCCTCCAGCGCAAGATGACCAAGCAGGGCAACGCCTGGGCCATCGCCACCGTCGAGGACCTGGCCGGCTCCATCGAGTGCATGTTCTTCCCCGCGACCTACCAGCTCGTCTCCACCCAGCTGGTCGAGGACACCGTCGTCTTCGTCAAGGGCCGCCTCGACAAGCGCGAGGACGTCCCCCGCCTGGTCGCCATGGAGATGATGGTCCCCGACCTCTCCTCCGCCGGGACCAACGCACCCGTCGTCCTCACCATCCCCACCGTCAAGGTCACCCCGCCGATGGTGACCCGTCTGGGCGAGATCCTGCGCCACCACCAGGGCAACAGCGAGGTGCGGATCAAGCTCCAGGGGCCGCGCACCACCACCGTGCTGCGCCTCGACAAGCACCGGGTCAAGCCCGACCCCGCGCTCTTCGGTGACCTCAAGGTGCTGCTCGGGCCGTCCTGCCTGGCCGGATAAAAACGGTCGGGGGCGGGCCGCCCCGGTCCGGCGAACACACGCGAGGGCCTGCCCGGTGAACCCGGGCAGGCCCTTCCGTCACTGTGTGCGGCGTCAGTTGTGGCCGAACTTCTTCTGCTTGCTCTTGTGGGCCAGGTCCATCGGACTCGGCGACGGATTGACCGACTCGCCGGAGGATTCCATCGAGCTCTTCGACGGGTCCTGCGAAGACGAGCGGGCCTGCTGCTTCGGCTGCTTCTGCTGCTTGTTCTTGGCCATGGGGGAACCTCCGTGAGGGTCTAGGGGCCAGGACCGCCTTCACACTCACACAGCGCCAGAAAGCGCGCATTTTGGATCATTACTGCGCGTAGCCGGTAGAACCAAAAGTTCCGCCACGCCGATGATCGAGTTCCGGCCGTCAACACCCTTGCGGTCGGGCAGACTCGGGGGACCCGCCGAATGAACACTGAGGACCCCCAGGGAAGAGGTGGAACGCGTGGACCGCTGCGTCGTCCTGGTGGACGCCGGCTATCTGCTGGGCGCCGCCGCGAGCCTTCTCGCAGGGGAGCCCTCACGCTCCCGCATCACCGTCGACCACGCCGCCCTCATCCAGGGCCTGCGCGAACGCGCCGAGGCCGACACCGAGCAGCCCCTGCTGCGCATCTACTGGTTCGACGGGGCACCCGACCGGGTGCCGCAGCCCGAGCACCGGCGGCTGCGCGTCATGCCCCGCGTCACCGTCCGGCTGGGCGCTCTGACCCGCAGCGACGGCCGCTGGGCGCAGAAGGGCGTCGACGCCGCCATGCACGCCGAGCTCACCGAGCTCGCCCGCAACCGGGCCTGCTCCGACGTGGTCCTGGTGACCGGCGACGGCGACCTGCTGCCCGGCCTGATGTCCGCCAAGGAACACGGCGTCGCCGTCCACCTGTGGGCCGTACAGGCCGCCGACGGGGACTACAACCAGTCCGAGGACCTCGTCGCCGAGGCCGACGAACGCCGCGTCCTCGACCGCGCCTGGATCACCCGGGCCGTCCGCGCCAAGGACCTCACCGGGCTCTGCTCCCCGCCGCCCGCGCCGCGCCCCGACATCGCCGCCATCCTCTCCGCCCCGCTCCCCGAGGCGGCCCTCGCCGAAGCCGCCCGCAACGGCGCGCCCGCCGGGAACGAGGAGGCCGAAGGGGTCCCCGTACCGGCGCCGGCCACCGGCGGGAGCAAGACGGTACCCACGCCCAAGGACCTGGCCGGAGCCCTGCGCGCCCCCGGGCAGCAGGCCGGTCCGCCCGCGCCGACCGGGCACCCCGGCGCCGGTCCGGCCGGCAGCGCCCTGCGCTGGTCCTCCGACAAGGGCTGGATCGACCGGGCCGGACCGCTCGGCGAGCCCGCCGAAACCGCGTCGCTGCCCACCCTCGCCCAGCTCACCAGCGCCGAACAGCGCTGGGCGGACCGCGAGGAGGACATCACCACCGTCGGCGGCGACCCGTTCGAGGTCGGACAGGTGTTCGCCCGGCGCTGGATGGAACGCCTCCCGGAAACCGTGCACCTCCAGAAGCTCGCCACCATGTACCCGCGCATCCCGCACCGGATCGACGGGGAGCTGCTGCGCTACGCCGCCCGCTTCGGGCTGCTCGCGCACAAGGACGACCAGATCGACGAGCACGACCGGTACGCCATCCGGGCCGGCTTCTGGCGGGAGATCGACGTCCGCGCGGCAGCCGAACACGTGGCCGCCGTCCCCTCGGCGGGCCCGGCGGGCGCCTCCCCGGGACCGGCGGGCCCGGCGACCCCGGCCGCCGAGTAGAGCTGGGGGTACCTCCCGGCGGTAGCCGGGGGAGAAGCCGCGTAGGCTGCTCCCTCGTGAGTAAGGGCACGGCACAAGAGCAGAGCAGTACGGCGACAGCCGCGGGCGGGCATCCCGGCGTCGTGTGCGCGGTGCGTGACCTGGTCAAGACGTATGCCGCGGTACGCGGCCGGCGCGGCTCTCCGGCCCTGCCCGAGACCCGTGCCAACGACGGCATCTCCCTGGACGTGCGGCGCGGCGAGATCTTCGGCCTGCTCGGCCCCAACGGCGCCGGCAAGTCCACCCTGGTCCGCCAGCTCACCGGCCTGATGCGCCCCGACGCGGGCACCGTCACCCTGCTGGGCCACGACCTCGTACGCCACCCCGAGCGGGCGGCCCGGCTGCTCGCCTACCTGGGGCAGGAGTCCACCGCCCTCGACGAGCTCACGGTGTCCCTCGCCGCCGAGACCACCGGGCGGCTGCGCGGACTGCCCGTACGGGCGGCGCGGGCCGCGCGGGACGAGGTACTGGAGGAGCTCGGGCTGACCGAGATCGCCGGCCGGCCCCTGAAGAAACTTTCCGGCGGGCAACGGCGCCTCGCCTGCTTCGCCACCGCACTGGTGGGCGAGCGGCCGGTCCTCGTGCTCGACGAACCCACCACCGGCATGGACCCCGTGGCCCGGCGGGCCGTCTGGACGGCAGTCGACCGGCGGCGCGCGCAGCACGGCGCGACGGTCCTGCTGGTCACCCACAACGTCATCGAAGCCGAGACCGTCCTCGACCGGGTCGCCGTCATCGACCAGGGCAAGGTCATCGCCTGCGACTCCCCGGCCGGCCTGAAGGCCTCCGTCTCGGGCGAGGTCCGGCTGGAACTGGTGTGGCGGTCCGCCCCGCCGCTGGACGTGCCCGAGGTTGCCGCGCTCGCCCCGCGGGCCGCCGAATCCGGGCGCCGGTGGGTGCTGCGGATGGCGCCGGACGAGGCGCGGGCCGTGGTGGCCGCGGTGACCGGAGGGCCGGCCTTCGCGGCGCTGGACGACTTCACGCTGGCCACGCCGAGTCTGGAGGACGTGTACCTCGCGCTCGGCGGGAAGACGAAAGGGCTGGTGAAGCTGTGAGCGACAGTCCGGCAGGCGCTCTCGCGCCGATCGAGTCCACGCCGCAGTCCGCCGTCGGGCAGGCTGCCGTCGGGCAGGCCGCCGGTGGGCAGGACGCCCTCGGGCAGTCCGTCCTCGGGCAGGACGCAGCCCCGGCGAACACCGGCCGGGAGGGTGCCGCCGAGCCGCTGGCACCCCGGGCCGGGTTCCTGCCCGCGCTCGCCGCCGTGTACCGGGCGCAGCTCTCCCGGGCCCGGGTGGCACGGATCCCGCTGCTCTTCGTGGCCACCTTCCAGTCCGTCGGCATCATGATCCTGATGCGGGGGGTCGTGGACGGCGGCTCGGAGGCCCGGGCCGTCGTGGCCGGCTCCTCGGTGCTCGTCGTCGCCTTCGTCGCGCTGAACCTGCTCGCGCAGTACTTCGGGCAGCTGCGGGCGGGCGGCGGGCTCGACCACTACGCCACCCTGCCCGTGCCGCCGGCGTCGGTGGTGCTGGGAGCGGCCGCCGCGTACGCCTCCTTCACGCTGCCGGGGACGCTGGTGACGGCCGTCTTCGGATGCGTGCTGTTCGGGCTGCCGATGGGCGGGCTGTGGATCCTGGCCGCGGTGGTGCCGCTGGCCGGGGCGGCGCTCGCCGGGCTCGGCGCGGCGCTGGGGCTGCTCGCGCCGCGGCAGGAGCTGGCCACGCTGGCCGGGCAGCTCGGCATGTCGGCGGCGCTGCTGCTGGGAGTGCTGCCGCCCGAGCGGATGCCGGACGTGATCGTGTGGGCGCGGGACCTGCTGCCGTCCACGTACGGCGTGGAGGCGTTCGCCCGCACCTTCACCCCCGAGCCGGACTGGGCCGCCGTCGCCCTCGACCTCGGGGTGTGCGCGGCGGTGGGCGTGCTGTCGCTGGCCGTCGCCACCTGGGCGTACCGGCGGGCGGCGGTCCGCTGACGCCGGTGCCGCCGCGGTGGGGCGCACCTGGCACGATGTGGGGGTGACCGAAGCCGTGACCCCTCCGTCTCCATTCGACCCGCCGTCGCTCCCGCCCGAGAAGCCGGGTGCGGGCGCCGGGGGCATCACCCCGGCCGACATCCGCGACGGGGCCGCCGTCGCACTGGCGGTCGGGCTGGCCGGTGTGCTCCTCGCCGTGCTGTGGGCTTGGCTGGCACCGCGGGTGCAGTACGTCTCCAACGGGGAGGCCGTGTTCCTGCGCAACAGCGAGAGCGAAGCGCGGATCGGGTCCGACGGGACGTTCTTCCTCCTGGCGGTGGGGCTGGGCGTGCTGAGCGCCGTCGGCACGTTCCTGTGGCGGCGGGCCGGCGGAGTGCCGCTGGTCATCGGGCTCGCGGTGGGGTCCGTATTCGCCGGGCTGGTGGGGTGGCGGCTGGGGCTCACGCTCGATCCGTCGGCGAACCTGGTCGAGGGGGCCGTGCGGGCGGGGAAGGGGGTTCCCTTCGACGCGCCGCTGGAGCTGTTGGCGCACGGGATGCTGCTGGTGTGGCCGATGGCGGCGGTGCTGGTGCACTTGGCCCTCACGGCGCTGTGGTCCCCGCGGGACCCGGACCCGGTCCCTGCCTGGGCGGTCTACCCGCCGCCGCACGTCCACGCGGACCCGTCCGCCGCGCCGGAGCCGCCGCGTCCCTGACCGGCCGCCGCCACTGCCGGGGCTCAGCCCCGCACTCCGCGCCTCAATCGCCGGAGGGGCTGATTTTGGCCGGCGTCGGCCTGCAACTGCGCGTAGCGCAACCGCATGCATGCCATCGCGCTTTGCACCGGGGCAATTCCAGCCTCGCCGGCGTTTGAGGCGCGGGTCTGGGCGGAGCCCAGGGTGCCGCGCAGCGGCATCTTCGGCCAAGCGGCGCCGCACACGGCCTTATCGGCGGGCCACCGGGGCCAGGACGGCCTCCGTGAGGGTGGTCAGGGTGGCGGGGGAGAGTTCGACCTCCAGGCCGCGGCGGCCCGCCGAGACGCAGATCGTGGCGTGGGCGGAGGCCGAGGCGTCGAGCACCGTGCGCAGGCGGCGGCGCTGACCCAGCGGGGAGATGCCGCCGAGGACGTACCCCGTGGTCCGCTCCGCCAGCGCGGGATCGGCCATCGCCGCCCGCTTGCCGCCGACCGCCGCGGCCAGGGCCTTCAGGTCCAGCGAGCCCGAGACCGGGACCACCGCCACCGTCAGGGTGCCGTCCACGTCCGCGAGCAGCGTCTTGAACACCTGGTCCGGCGAGACGCCGAGCGCCTGCGCCGCCTCCTCGCCGTACGAGGGGTGCGCCGGGTCGTGGTCGTAGGAGTGCGTGGTGAAGTCCGCCCCGGCCGCGGTGAGGGCGACGATCGCGGGGGTGCCGGACGTCGGCTTGGACTTCGGCTTCTTCGCCATCAGTTCGGGCTCGTCGGCGCGCGGGTCAGGTCCACTGCCGGGAGGGAGGGAAGGTGGCGGATCACCGCCGTTTCCGCGCGGAGGAGCTTGAGTTCCTCCGCCAGGCGGGTGGCCGTGTCCGGGGCCTGGAGGAGGCGCTGCTTGGCCGGGATGTCCAGCACCGCCGCCGCTGCCACCAGGTAGGAGACCACCGACGGCTCGTCGGGGAGTTCCGCACCCGTCAGGGACCGCTCGCGCGCTCCGGCCAGCCGCTTCTGGTAGTTGCGGAAGGCCCGCAGCACTCCCTCGGCCAGCGCGCCCGCGCCCTCGCCGGCGTCCTCGGGGAGCTCCTCCAGGTCCGCCACCAGGAACGGGCCCGTCGCGTCGACCGACAGGAGGCGTACGCGGGTGGTGCCCGTCGCCAGGACCTCGAAGCTGCCGTCCTCCCGTTCCCGGATCGTCGCCGCGTCCGCGACGCAGCCCACCCGGTGGAAGGCCTGGATCGGGTCCGCGCCGAAGCCCGCGGCCGGGCCCCGCTCGGGCACGGCCGTCTGGTCCGGCAGCCCGGGCGCGGTCGGGGCCACCTCCCGGCCGTCGCGGATCGCGACGACGGCGAAGCGGCGCGGGTCGTCGGCGCCCCCCTTCAGCAGTTCGCGCATCATGGCGCGATAACGCTCCTCGAAGACGTTCAGCGGGAGGACGAGTCCCGGGAACAGCACCGAGTTCAGCGGGAAGAGTGGCAGGCGAACGGTGGTCACGAGGCACAGGGTAATGGCCGCGAGCCCGGCCCCGTCACCCCCGCCGCAGCAGCCGGGACGCCCCCGCCGCCACCGTCGTGGCCAGGATCCACCCCAGCAGGACCAACGCCGCCGATCCCCACTGCCAGCCGCCCTCCAGCTTCCACCGGCCCTCCTGCCCCAGATCGATCACCGGGAGGAGGAGGTCCAGGGCGTACAGGGGAGCGCTCCACAGGGGGTGCTCGTCCTCCTTGAGCGGCGGCGGATCGTGCTGCGAGAAGACGAGCGCCCCCGCCGCCCACAGCACCGCCATCCACAGCGCGGCCCGGCCCGGCCGGTACCCGTAGACCACCGTCCAGTCCTGGAGGTAGCCCCACGCCTTCTGCCCCGGCGGCAGCGTGGTCCGGCGCCGCCGCTGCTTGGCCAGCAGCACCTCGCGGGCGTCCGCGTCCTCGCCGCTGGCCCGCAGTACGGCGGCCAGCCGCTCGTACGGCTCCGGCGAGTACTCGGGCGTCGCCGCCTCCACCCACTCCAGTCGGCGGGCGAGGGGGAAGTGGCCCCGGGGTGCGAGGTTCTCGTAGACGAAGCCCTCGATCGACACGCCGCCCGGCCCCGGCCAGCTCGTGGAGGTGTCCACCAGCTTGATCACCTTCGCCCCCGACACCACCACCCGGCCGCGCTCGGGCCGCTCGCCCACGAAGCGGAACTCGGGCGTCTGGATCCGGCGCAGCGACAGCTCCTGCCCGTCCTTGAGCAGGAACCGGGCCCCGTAGAAGTCGATGGCGTCGCCGAAGCGCCCGTCGTCCAGGCGCAGGCTGCCCAGGCATTCGAAGCGCTGCGCCCGCTGCCCGCGCGTCGGCGTCAGCCCGAGGCCGTACGGGGGAGTGGAGGAGTTCCCGCCGGGGACGTAGTCCAGCGCGATCGAGGTCAGGTACAGGGTGCGCTCGACGGTCAGCTGCGGCGCGTTCAGCGCGTACCGGCCGTTCGGGTTGCGCAGGCGGGCGCCGCGCATGTTCATCGACACGCCGACCTTCGCGCCGCGCAGGCTCATCTCCCCGTACGTCTCCAGCAGCTCGGCCTGGAAGTCCTGCGCGACCGCCATCCCGTCGGCGGCGATCGCCCGCCCCTTGGAGTCCCGCTGCACCACGGCCTGGCTGATCAGCAGGTCCGTGCCGATCTGGGCGTCGGTCAGCCGTATCCCGCGCTGCACCCGGCAGCGCGGCAGGTGCAGATCGCCCTCGGTGTGCAGGCGTGCCGCCTCCAGCCGCGGTATCGCGCAGTTCACCAGGCGCAGCGTGCCGAAGCGGGCCTCCGACAGCTGGACCTCGCTGTCGAAGCGGCAGGACTGGAGCTCCACGTACGGGCCCACCGTGCCGCCGGACAGGTCCAGCCGCCCCGCGATCCGCACCCCGCGCAGCTTCAGCGAGGCCACCCGGCCCGGCACCGGCGGCGGCCCGTGGAGCAGCAGCAGGGCCACCACCCGGGCGCGGACGCTGCGCTCGGGGCCCCACACGTGGTCGGCGTGCGGATCGTCACGGTCGGCGGTGCGCACGCTCAGATCGCAGACGCTGCCCGTGCGGAACGCCTCCCACATGCGGCGCTCGGCGGCGGTCAGATCCGCCGGTTCCTCGCCCGCGCCTGCCTCGGTCACGGCGGCCCCCCTCCGCTTGCCCTGCGTGGAGATCAAAGTTATCGGGGGCCTGTGACACCCGGGGCGTGTATCAGCCAGTGATACGGGCGAACGGTGCCGCTGGGCGGTCTGAGAGAATTGGGAGGTGATCTCTCGTATCGACCTGCGCGGTGACGCCCTCCCCGAGGGTGGCGCCCTGCGCGATCTGCTGCCCCGTGCCGAGTTCGACGTAGAAGCTGCCCTGGAGAAGGTGCGGCCCATCTGCGAGGACGTCCATCATCGTGGCACGGCGGCGCTGATCGAGTACGCGCAGAAGTTCGACGGGGTGACGCTGGAGCAGGTCAGAGTGCCGGCAGAGGCGCTCAAGACCGCTCTCGACGAGCTCGACCCGGCCGTCCGCGCCGCACTCGAGGAGTCGATCCGGCGCGCCCGGATCGTGCACCGCAACCAGCGCCGCACCGAGCACACCACCCAGGTGGTCCCCGGCGGCACGGTGACCGAGAAGTGGGTTCCGGTGGAGCGCGTGGGGCTGTACGCCCCGGGCGGCCGCTCGGTGTACCCGTCCTCCGTCGTCATGAACGTCGTACCGGCGCAGGAGGCGGGCGTCGAGTCGATCGCGCTCGCGTCCCCGCCGCAGAAGGAGTTCGGCGGGCTGCCGCACCCGACCATCCTGGCGGCGTGCGCGCTGCTCGGCGTGGACGAGGTGTACGCGGCCGGCGGGGCCCAGGCCGTCGCGATGTTCGCGTACGGCACGGAAGAGTGCCTGCCCGCCAACATGGTGACCGGCCCCGGCAACATCTGGGTGGCCGCCGCCAAGCGCTACTTCACCGGCAAGATCGGCATCGACACCGAGGCCGGCCCGACCGAGATCGCGGTCCTCGCGGACTCCACGGCCGACCCGGTGCACGTCGCCGCCGACCTGATCAGCCAGGCCGAGCACGACCCGCTGGCCGCCGCCGTCCTCGTCACGGACTCCGCGGAGCTCGCGGACGCCGTCGAGCGGGAGCTGGAGCCGCAGGTCGCGGCCTCCAAGCACGTCGAGGACCGGATCAAGCCGGCCCTCGCGGGCAAGCAGTCCGCGATCGTGCTCGTCGACAGCCTGGAGGACGGCCTCAAGGTCGTCGACGCGTACGGCGCCGAGCACCTGGAGATCCAGACCGCCGACGCCGCCGCCTGGGCCGCCCGCGTGCGCAACGCCGGCGCGATCTTCGTCGGCCCCTGGGCCCCGGTCTCCCTCGGCGACTACTGCGCCGGCTCCAACCACGTGCTGCCCACCGGCGGCTGCGCCTGCCACTCCTCGGGCCTGTCCGTGCAGTCCTTCCTGCGCGGGATCCACATCGTCGACTACACGCGCGACGCCCTCGCCGAGGTCACCCACCACGTGGTGACGCTGGCCGAGGCCGAGGACCTGCCCGCACACGGCGCCGCCCTGAAGGCGCGCTTCGGATGGAAGGTGCCGACCCAGTGAGCGCCATCGGAATCGACGACCTCCCCATCCGGGACGAGCTGCGCGGCAAGACCCCGTACGGCGCCCCGCAGCTCGACGTGCCCGTCCAGCTGAACACCAACGAGAACCCGTACGAGCTCCCCGAGGAGCTCGTGGCGCGCATCGCCGAGCGCGTGGCCGCCGCCGCCCGCACCCTCAACCGCTACCCCGACCGGGACGCGGTCGAGCTGCGCACCCAGCTGGCCGCCTACCTCACCCGTACGGCCGGGCACCCGGTCGCGCGGGAGAACGTATGGGCCGCCAACGGCTCCAACGAGATCATCCAGCAGCTGCTGCAGACCTTCGGCGGGCCCGGCCGCACCGCGATCGGCTTCGAGCCCTCGTACTCGATGCACGCGCTGATCTCCCGCGGCACCGGCACCGGGTGGATCTCCGGGCCGCGCCGCGAGGACTTCACCATCGACGTCGAGGCGGCCGAGAAGGCCATCGCCGAGAACGCACCCGACGTCGTCTTCATCGCCTCGCCGAACAACCCCACGGGTACCGCGGTCGAGGCGGACACCGTCCTCGCGCTCTACGAGGCCGCGCAGGCGGCGCGTGCCGATCGAGGTTTGGCCTCCCTGGTCATCGTCGACGAGGCGTACGTGGAGTTCAGCCACCGCGACTCGCTGCTGCCCCTCATCGAGGGTCGCCCGTGCTTGGTGGTCTCCCGGACCATGTCCAAGGCCTTCGGCGCCGCCGGCCTGCGCCTGGGCTACCTGGCCGCGCACCCCGCCGTGGTCGACGCCGTCCAGCTGGTGCGCCTGCCGTACCACCTGTCGGCCGTCACCCAGGCCACCGCGCTGGCCGCCCTGGAGCACACCGACACCCTGCTCGGCTACGTCGAGCAGCTCAAGGCCGAGCGGGACCGCCTCGTCGTCGAGCTGCGGGCCATCGGCTACGAGGTCACCGAGTCCGACGCGAACTTCGTCCAGTTCGGCAGGTTCGAGGACTCCCACACCGCTTGGCAGAAGATCCTCGACCAGGGCGTCCTGGTCCGGGACAACGGCGTGCCGGGCTGGCTGCGGGTCACCGCGGGCACCCCGGCCGAGAACGACGCGTTCCTGGAAGCGGTTCGCGCACTGAAGAAGGAGCAGCACGCATGAGCCGCATCGGACGGGTCGAACGGACCACGAAGGAGACCTCGGTCCTCGTCGAGATAAACCTCGACGGCACGGGCAAGGTCGACGTCTCGACGGGCGTGGGCTTCTACGACCACATGCTCGACCAGCTCGGCCGCCACGGCCTCTTCGACCTCACGGTCAAGACGGACGGCGACCTGCACATCGACAGCCACCACACCATCGAGGACACCGCCCTCGCGCTCGGCGCCGCCTTCAAGCAGGCCCTCGGCGACAAGGTGGGCATCTACCGCTTCGGCAACTGCACCGTGCCGCTCGACGAGTCCCTCGCCCAGGTGACCGTCGACCTGTCGGGCCGGCCCTACCTCGTGCACACCGAGCCCGAGAACATGGCGCCGATGATCGGCGAGTACGACACGACGATGACCCGGCACATCTTCGAGTCCTTCGTCGCGCAGGCCCAGATCGCGCTGCACATCCACGTCCCGTACGGCCGCAACGCCCACCACATCGTGGAGTGCCAGTTCAAGGCCCTCGCGCGGGCCCTGCGCTACGCCGCCGAGTTCGACCCGCGCGCCGCCGGCATCCTTCCCTCCACGAAGGGCGCCCTCTAGCCGTGAACGGGCTCAACACCATCCTGATCGTCGTCGGCCTCTTCCTGGCCGGCGGGGTCTACTCCTTCCAGAAGCAGCAGATGCCCAAGTCGGTCGTCGTCCTGCTCGCCATCGGCTCCGTGATGTGCCTGGCCGCCGGAGTCCTGCGAATCCAAGGGATCTGGGAATGAGCGCAGCCACCAAGAACGTCGTCGTCTTCGACTACGGCTTCGGCAACGTCCGCTCCGCCGAGCGCGCCCTCGCGCGCGTCGGCGCGAACGTGGAGATCACCCGCGACTACGACAAGGCCATGGACGCCGACGGACTCCTCGTCCCCGGCGTCGGCGCCTTCTCCGCCTGCATGAAGGGCCTCAAGGACGTCCGCGGCGACTGGATCATCGGCCGCCGGCTCTCCGGCGGCCGCCCCGTCATGGGCATCTGCGTCGGCATGCAGATCCTCTTCGAGCGCGGCATCGAGCACGGCGTCGAGACCGAGGGCCTGGACGAGTGGCCCGGCACCGTCGGCCCGCTCAAGGCCCCGATCGTCCCCCACATGGGCTGGAACACCGTCGAGGCCCCCGCCGACAGTCAGGCCTTCGCCGGCCTGGACGCCGACGCCCGGTTCTACTTCGTGCACTCCTACGCGGCGAAGGACTGGAGCCTGGAAGTCACCAACCCGCTGATCCGCGCCCCCAGGGTCACCTGGGCCACGCACGGCGAGCGGTTCGTCGCGGCGGTGGAGAACCGGGCCCTGTGGGCCACCCAGTTCCACCCCGAGAAGTCCGGAGACGCCGGAGCCCAGCTCCTCACCAACTGGATCGAGACCCTCTGATGACCCAGACCCAGAAGACGCTGGAACTCCTCCCCGCCGTCGACGTCCGCGACGGCCAGGCCGTCCGCCTCGTGCACGGCGTGTCCGGCAGCGAGACCTCCTACGGCTCCCCGCTGGAGGCGGCCCTCGCCTGGCAGCGCTCCGGCGCCGAATGGCTGCACCTGGTCGACCTGGACGCCGCCTTCGGCACCGGCGACAACCGCGCCCTGGTCGCCGAGATCACCCGCGCCATGGACATCAAGGTCGAGCTGTCCGGCGGCATCCGCGACGACGCCTCGCTCGCCGCCGCCCTCGCCACCGGCTGCACCCGCGTCAACCTCGGCACCGCCGCCCTGGAGACCCCCGAGTGGGCCGCCAAGGCCATCGCCGAGCACGGCGACAGGATCGCGATCGGCCTCGACGTCACCGGCACCACCCTCAAGGGCCGCGGCTGGACCAGCGAGGGAGGCGACCTGTACGAGACCCTCGCCCGCCTGGACTCCGAGGGCTGCGCCCGTTACGTCGTCACCGACATCGGCAAGGACGGCACGCTCACCGGCCCCAACCTGGAGCTGCTGAAGAACGTCTGCGCCGCCACCGACCGGCCCGTCGTCGCCTCCGGAGGCATCTCCTCCCTCGACGACCTGCGGGACCTGTCCGCGCTGGTGCCGCTGGGCGTCGAGGGCGCCATCGTCGGCAAGGCCCTGTACGCCAAGGCCTTCACCCTGGAAGAAGCCCTGAAGGTGGTCTCCGCATGAGTTCCCCGGACGCGGTACGCCGCATCTCCTCCGGCGGTCCCTACGAGGACGTCATCGCGTACTCCCGCGCCGTGCAGCTGTCGAACGGGCTCGTGCTCGTCTCCGGCTGCACCGCGGGCGACGCAGGCGGCCCGTACGACCAGGCCGTGGCCGCCTTCGGCGTCGCCTTCAAGGCGCTCGCCCAGGCCGGTCTCGGCCCCGAGCACGTGGTGCGCACCCGCATGTACCTCACCCACGCCCGGGACGTGGACGACGTGGGCCGCGCCCACAAGGAGCTCTTCGACACCGTCCGCCCCGCCGCGACGATGCTCATCGTCAACGGCTTCGTCGACCCGTCCATGGTCGTCGAGGTGGAGGTCGAGGCGTACAAGGAGGTCTCGTCATGAGCCTCGCCGTACGCGTGATCCCCTGCCTGGACGTCGACAACGGCCGGGTCGTCAAGGGAGTCAACTTCCAGAACCTGCGCGACGCGGGCGACCCGGTGGAGATGGCCAAGCTGTACGACGCCGAGGGCGCCGACGAGCTCACCTTCCTCGACATCACCGCGTCCTCCGGCAACCGCGAGACCACGTACGACGTGGTGCGGCGGACCGCCGAGCAGGTCTTCATCCCGCTGACCGTGGGCGGCGGCGTCCGCACCGCGGACGACGTGGACAAGCTGCTGCGCGCCGGAGCGGACAAGGTCGGCGTCAACACCGCCGCCATCGCCCGCCCCGAGCTCATCCAGGAGATCGCGGAGCGCTTCGGCCGGCAGGTCCTCGTCCTGTCCGTGGACGCGCGCCGGACCGCCTCCGGGTCCTTCGAGGTCACCACACACGGTGGTCGCAAGGGCACGGGCATCGACGCCGTCGAGTGGGCCCACCGGGCCGCCGAACTGGGCGCCGGGGAGATCCTTTTGAACTCCATGGACGCGGACGGCACGAAGGACGGCTACGACACCGAGATGATCGCGGCCGTACGCAAGCACGTCACGGTCCCCGTGATCGCCTCGGGCGGCGCGGGCAAGCTCGAACACTTCCCCCCGGCGATCGCGGCGGGTGCCGACGCGGTGCTGGCGGCGTCGGTGTTCCACTTCGGCGACCTGCGGATCTCCGAGGTCAAGGCCGCCCTGCGGGAAGCCGGCCACCCCGTCCGCTGACGTGGTGAAGGCCCGCCCGGTCCCCGGGCGGGCCCGGCCGTTGGCCGTCGGCTCAGCCGGCGCCGAGCAGCCGCAGGACGGCGTTCACCGCATCCGTGACCGGCTGGGCGGTGGCGCCGATCAACGAGGCGACGCCGGCCACGGCCATCAGCGCGCTGCGCCGCTGCTGCGGGCTGCTGTCGGCGGAACCGATCGCACGCAGGGAATCGTCGACGGTCTCGGCGCCGCCCGGCGGCATCTGCTCGCGCAGGCCCTCGAGCAGCCGGATCAGCTCGGCGATCGCCTCGCGCTGGTCGGCGGGCAGCTGCGGGGCGATGGTCGGGGACTGGTTCTTCACGATGCCGATGATGTGCGTTCCGCCGTGGATGTTGACGACGTCGCCGATGTGGTTGCCCTCGGTCATTTCTTCACTCCCGTGTGTCCCTGGCCGCCGTAGATGTTCACCGTGTCGCCGACGCGCTGCACCTGTACGGCGAACTCGGCCGTCGGGTTCTCGATGGCGTGCACGATCTGCCCGACCAACTGCCGCAGTTGCTCCTTGTCGGGCAGCGTCACCAGAGCGACGGGCGGGCCCGAGGTCTCCACGGACAGCACGTGCTCGGGACGCGCGAACAGCTGCGTGAGCAGCCAGACGAAGAGGCCGAACGCCACGAGGAAGGCGAAGGTCCACAGAGTGTCCGCGGTGTCGTCCGAGCCGTAGCCCGAGCTGCTGAACGGCCCCGAGTCCTCGTTGGCGACCTGGAGCACGACAAGGGCCACGGCTGTGGCGGCGAGCCCCTTCAAGAACGTGAGGAAGGCCTTCCAGCGGTCGGGCTTGAGCTCGAAGGTGTGCACCCGGGCGATGTTGTGCAGCGGATACGCCGCGTCGTCCACCCACAGCAGCCGCCTGCTGACCCGCAGCTCCACGCCGGACCCGGGGCGTCTCGGCGGTAGCGGTGGGGCCGGCGGAGCCGGCGGGGCAGGCTGTGGCGGCTGGGACGGTAAGGGTGGCGGCGGGACCGGATTGGACATGATTTCCCCCGTGCGCTGTCGACCGTGGACGGAGCGGGGCTTCATTAAGCACGCCGTGTCCCTGCCAGGCAAGAGGGTGGATCGGACCGAAATGAGGGCCCGCTAGATGCCCAGCTGCGCCGTCGTCAGCTTGGCGACCGCCGACTTGTCACCCTCCAGGGTCACGGCCGCGGAGCCCTGCCGGCCGAAGCAGAACAGCGTCAGCTCACCCGGCTCGCCCGTCACCGTCACCACCGGGACGCCCTTGTGCGCCACCGCCGTGCGGCCGTCGGGGCGCCGCAGCACCAGGCCCACCGGGGAGCGGCGGCCGGTCAGCCGGGCCAGCTTCTCCAGGCGGGACCACAAAGCGTCCGAGAACACCGGGTCCAGCTCCCGCGGCGACCAGTCCGGCTGGGCCCGCCGCACGTCCTCGGAGTGGACGTAGAACTCCACCGCGTTCGCCGCCTCGTCGATCTGCTTCAGCGCGTACACCGACAGCTTCGGCGGACCCGTCCTGATCAGCTGGACGAGCTCCTCGTACGGCTTGGCCGTGTACTCCGCCATCGCCCTGTCCAGGCGGTCCTTCAGTACGTTCAACAGCAGCCCGCCCGCCGCGTCCGGACGCCGCTCGCGGACCACCACGTGCGCCGCGAGTTCCCGGCAGGTCCAGCCGTCGCACAGCGTCGGGGCCTCAGGACCGGCCGCTTCCAACAGGTCGGCCAGCAGCAGTCGTTCACGCTTCGCATGGGTAGACATGCGGGCCAGCCTACGGCCGGAACTCGCCCTGTGCCTGCTCATCAGGCGGACAGAGATCCATTGCCGGTCCCATCTCGCGGCACAATGGCACGCATGAGTACGTCCTCCCTCGATCCCGCCATCGCCGCGCGCCTCAAGCGCTCCGGCGACGGCCTGGTACCGGCCATCGCCCAGCAGTACGACACCGGTGAGGTGCTCATGCTCGGCTGGATGGACGACGAGGCCCTGCACCGCACGCTGACCACCGGACGCTGCACGTACTGGTCGCGCAGCCGGCAGGAGTACTGGGTGAAGGGGGACACTTCCGGCCACTTCCAGCACGTGAAGTCAGTCGCCCTCGACTGCGACGCCGACACCTTGCTCGTCAAGGTCGACCAGGTCGGAGCCGCCTGCCACACGGGCGCCCGCACCTGCTTCGACGCCGATGTCCTCCTGCTGGCCGAATAGCCGGATTGGGTCCCACGTCATGGATCTCGACACCTTCCGCAAGCTCGCGTCCGACCGCCGCGTCATCCCCGTGAGCCGCAGACTGCTGGCCGACGGGGACACCCCCGTCGGGCTCTACCGGAAGCTGGCCGCGGAACGCCCCGGCACCTTCCTGCTGGAGTCGGCCGAGAACGGCCGCTCGTGGTCCCGGTACTCCTTCGTGGGCGTGCGCAGCGACGCGACGCTGACCGTCCGGGACGGCCAGGCGCACTGGATCGGCAATGCGCCCGTCGGCGTGCCCACCGGCGGCGACCCGCTCGACGCCCTGCGCGCGACCGTCGAGGTCCTGCACACTCCCCGCGACCTCGCGGGCGGCATGCCGCCCTTCACCGGCGGCATGGTCGGCTACCTCGGCTACGACATCGTGCGCCGCTTGGAGCGCATCGGCGAGCACACGGCCGACGACCTCGAACTGCCCGAGCTGACCATGCTGCTCACCTCGGACCTGGCGGTCATGGACCACTGGGACGGAACGGTCCTGCTCATCGCGAACGCCATCAACCACAACGACCTCGACACCGGAGTGGACGAGGCCTACGCGGACGCCGTCGCCCGCCTCGACGCGATGGAGGCCGACCTCGCGCGGCCCGCCCCCTACACGCCCACTCCGCTGCCCGCCTCCGAGCTGCCCGAGTTCTCGGCGCTGTGGGGCGGCGCGCAGTACCAGGACGCCGTCGAGGACATCAAGGAGCGGATCCGGGCCGGGGAGGCCTTCCAGGTGGTGCCCTCCCAGCGGTTCGAGACCCCCTGCGAGGCCTCCGCGCTGGACGTCTACCGGGTACTGCGGGCCACCAACCCGTCCCCGTACATGTACCTCTTCCGCTTCGAGAACGGCTTCGACGTGGTCGGCTCCAGCCCCGAGGCGCTGGTCAAGGTCGAGGACGGGCGGGCCATGGTCCACCCCATCGCCGGCACCCGGCACCGCGGCGCGACCCCGCAGGAGGACCACGACCTCGCGGAGGAGCTGCTCGCCGACCCCAAGGAGCGCGCCGAGCACCTGATGCTCGTCGACCTGGGCCGCAACGACCTCGGCCGGGTCTGCGAGCCGGGATCGGTGGAGGTCGTCGACTTCATGTCGATCGAGCGCTACTCCCACGTGATGCACATCGTGTCCACCGTCACCGGGCAGGTCGCCGAGGGCAAGACGGCCTTCGACGTGCTCACCGCCTGCTTCCCGGCCGGCACCCTCTCCGGCGCGCCCAAGCCGCGCGCCATGCAGATCATCGAGGAGCTGGAGCCCACCCGCCGCGGCCTGTACGGCGGCTGCGTCGGCTATCTGGACTTCGCCGGGGACTCCGACACGGCCATCGCCATCCGCACCGCGCTGCTGCGCGACGGCACGGCGTACGTCCAGGCGGGCGCCGGGGTCGTCGCCGACTCGGTGCCCGAGCTGGAGGACAACGAGTGCCGCAACAAGGCGGCCGCGGTGCTGCGTGCGGTCGGAGCGGCGAACCGCCTCCACGGCCGTTGAGGCCGTAGGGGATAGTGGGGTACGTGAGTGCCGTACCCCCGCCCCGAAACGATGACGCCCCCGAGCCCGAGCCCCGCTCCGAGCCGGGGTCCGAGACCCGGTCCGAGGCGCCGGACAGCCGCCGCAGCCGCCGCAGCGTGGCCGCCGCCCTGCTGCTCGGCACCCTCGGGGCCACCGTCGTCCTGCTCGCCTCCGGCCGGGTCTGGGCCCGGGGCACCACCGCCTTCGGCGACGACTCGCTGCGGCTGACCGCCGACGGGCAGGCCGTCACCGGGCTGCCCGCGGCCCTGGCCATCGTGGCGCTGGCCGCTCTCGTCGCGGTCTTCGCCGTACGCGGCAAGAGCCGGCTGCTCGTCTCCGCACTGCTGGCGCTCAGCGGCCTCGGCGCGGCGCTGGCGGCCGTCTTCGCCGCCGACGGGCGCAGCGCGCTCGACGCGGAGGCCGCCCGGACGACCGCGGACACCGCCGCGAAGGTGGCGGGGCTGACCCAAACGGCCTGGCCCTACGTCACGGCCGCGGGCGCGGCCCTGATCCTCGTCGCCGGGCTGCTGGCCCTGCGCTTCGGCCGGAGCTGGCCGGCGATGGGCGGCCGCTACGAGCGTGACGGCAGCCCGCGGCCCCGCAAGGCCGCCGTGGTGGATCCGGACCGGCCGGAGGATCTGTGGAAGGCTCTGGACCGGGGCGAGGACCCGACCTCCGATCCGGGGCGCTGACCGGCACTTCGACCCCACCCCCGTGAGCGCGGCCCCGGCCGGGTGCGGGACAATGGCCACCGAGCGTTCGACACAGACCGCGCTTTCTACCAACACGGCATCGCGGCAGAGCAACGAGGAGCAACTCATGGCGGGCACTAGCCACGGACACACCCCGGCCGCCTGGACCGGTGTCATCATCGCCTTCATCGGTTTCTGCATCTCCGGCGCCTTCATGGTGATCGCGAACGTGTGGGGCTTCTGGGCCGGTCTCGTCGTCGTCGCGCTCGGCGGTGTCGTCGGCATGGCGATGAAGGCCGCGGGCATGGGCGCGCCGAAGGCCGCCCACAAGGACCTCGCCGAGGTCATCGCCGCCTCCAAGGTCCCCGCCAAGGTCTGAGCGGTACCGAGGATTCGAAAGGCGCGGCCCCGTCGGGCTGCGCCTTTTGTCGTGCTGCGACTTTTGTGATGATCCGCGAGAATCAGCGGGTGGACGCCTCTCGCACTCCCGATCTCGTGCCGTCGCCGTCGCCTCCCGTCGCCCGGTCTTCCCGTGCCCGGAGGCTCGCCGCTCCGGCGATCACCCTGGTCGGGGCCGTCGCGGCGTTCGCGTACGTGGGCGCGGTGGATCCCAACGAACCGGGCCACTACCCGGTCTGTCCGCTGTTCCGACTGACCGGAATCCTGTGCCCCGGTTGTGGTGGGCTCAGGAGCGCACACGCGTTCGCCCACGGCGATCTCTTTGCAGCAATCGGGGCAAATGCCCTGGCCGTCGTCGGCTACTTCGTCTTCGCGGGATTCGCGGTCCTGTGGCTGGTTCGCGCCTACCGTGGCCGGCCCGCTCCAAGGCCTGCCTTGAAGTCGCTGTACTGGTGGGGGCTGGGTGCGGTGGCCCTGCTTTTCGCCATCGTCCGAAATCTTTCTTTCGGTTCGGCGCTGGCGCCCTGAGAGCCGTGCGGGGCCCCGAATGAAGCCCGGATTCCGAATGTCCAGTTACTGGGACGGCGTCAACCGCGTGCGGAGGGCGACGCCACCTGCGGATACCATTTGATTGCCGACCTTGCATGGGTACGTGTCTGCAAGGCGGCCGACCGTCATCGACCCGGAAGGGGGCCGCTCGCGTGAGTGTGCTCGACGAGATCATCGAAGGGGTCCGCGAAGACCTTGCCGAACGGCAGGCCCGCGTGAGCCTCGACGAGCTCAAGGAGCGTGCCGCCAAGGCGCCCCAGGCCAAGGACGGCGTCGCCGCTCTGCGCGGCGACAGCGTCAAGGTGATCTGCGAGGTCAAGCGCTCCAGCCCGTCCAAGGGCGCGCTGGCCGCGATCGCTGATCCGGCCGGACTCGCCGCCGACTACGAGGCGGGCGGTGCGGCGGTCATCTCCGTCCTCACCGAGCAGCGCCGCTTCGGTGGCTCGCTGGCCGACCTGGAGGCCGTCCGCGCCCGCGTGGACATCCCGATCCTGCGCAAGGACTTCATCGTCACGGCGTACCAGCTCTGGGAGGCGCGCGCCTACGGCGCCGACCTCGTCCTGCTGATCGTCGCGGCCCTGGAGCAGGAGGCCCTCGTCTCCCTCATCGAGCGGGCCGAGTCCATCGGTCTCACCCCGCTCGTCGAGGTCCACGACGAGGAGGAAGTGGAGCGCGCGGTCGCCGCGGGCGCCAAGATCATCGGCGTCAACGCCCGCAACCTCAAGGACCTCAAGGTCGACCGCTCCACCTTCGAGCGAGTCGTCGGCGAGATCCCGGACCACATCGTCAAGATCGCCGAGTCCGGCATCCGTGGCCCGCACGACCTGATCGCCTATGCCAACGAGGGCGCCGACGCCGTCCTCGTCGGGGAGTCCCTGGTGACCGGCCGCGACCCGAAGGCGGCCGTGGCCGACCTCGTCGCCGCCGGCGCCCACCCCGCCCTGCGCCACGGGCGGAGCTGACCCCACCCATGGCCCACAACCCGCCCTCCGTCAGCACGCAGCCCGCGCCGCCGGCACCTCGCCGCGGCCCGGTCGACGTGCCGACGGCGCACGCGCCCCTGGCGCGCGGTTGCCGCCCCCGTGGCTGCCGCGCCCCGGCCCGGCGCGTCCACGGGCGGCGGGTCCGGTACGTGATCGGCTCCGAGCCCGGTCAGGTCAACGGCATGCGATGGCGTCCCGGAGACGCGCTGTAACGAGGGCTGCCCCGGCCCGGTACCCAAGACGTACCGCGCCGGGCCACGGCTCCCGTGCGGCCTGCGCCCCGAGCCGCCGGCTCCGGGCGCGGTCTCCTCGTACCGACACACCACCGGCCCCCGAGCGGGGCACGTGTGTCGTGAGCGAGCGGCGCAATACGGTGAACCCACTCGCCGCATCCCGTAGGAGCACTGGCATGTCCAGCCAATACTTCATCCCGGACCCTGAGGGTCACGTTCCGAACTCCGAAGGCTACTTCGGTGACTTCGGAGGCAAGTTCATCCCGGAGGCGCTCGTCGCCGCCGTGGACGAGGTAGCCGTCGAGTACGAGAAGGCCAAGAGCGACCCGGCCTTCGCCGCCGAGCTGAACGACCTGATGGTCAACTACACCGGCCGCCCGAGCTCCCTCACCGAGGTGCCCCGGTTCGCCGAGCACGCCGGCGGCGCCCGGATCTTCCTCAAGCGCGAGGACCTCAACCACACCGGCTCGCACAAGATCAACAACGTGCTGGGCCAGGCGCTGCTCACCAAGCGCATGGGCAAGACCCGGGTCATCGCCGAGACCGGAGCCGGCCAGCACGGCGTGGCCACCGCCACCGCCTGCGCCCTCTTCGGCCTCGACTGCACCATCTACATGGGCGAGATCGACACCCAGCGCCAGGCCCTCAACGTGGCCCGGATGCGCATGCTCGGCGCCGAGGTCATCGCCGTGAAGTCCGGCTCCCGGACGCTCAAGGACGCCATCAACGAGGCGTTCCGCGACTGGGTCGCCAATGTGGACCAGACCCACTACCTCTTCGGTACGGTCGCCGGCCCCCACCCCTTCCCGGCCATGGTCCGAGACTTCCACCGGGTCATCGGCGTCGAGGCCCGCCGCCAGATCCTGGAGCGCGCCGGCCGGCTGCCCGACGCCGTCGCGGCCTGCGTCGGCGGCGGCTCCAACGCCATCGGCCTCTTCCACGCCTTCATCCCGGACGCCGACGTCCGCCTCGTCGGCTTCGAGCCCGCCGGACACGGCGTCGAGACCGGCGAGCACGCGGCCACCCTGACCGCCGGCGAGCCCGGGATCCTGCACGGCTCCCGCTCCTACGTCCTGCAGGACGAGGAGGGCCAGATCACCGAGCCGTACTCCATCTCGGCCGGTCTGGACTACCCCGGCATCGGCCCGGAGCACTCCTACCTCAAGGACTCCGGCCGCGGCGAGTACCGCGCGGTCACCGACGACCAGGCGATGCAGGCCCTGCGCCTGCTGTCACGCACCGAGGGCATCATCCCGGCGATCGAGTCCGCGCACGCCCTCGCCGGCGCGCTGGACCTCGGCAAGGAGCTGGGCAAGGACGGCCTGATGGTCGTCAACCTGTCCGGCCGCGGTGACAAGGACATGGACACGGCAGCCCGCTACTTCGGGCTGTACGACGGCAGCGAGAGCGCCGAGGGGGAGTCGAAGTGAGCAACGGCAAGATCCAGCTTCTGAGCGACACGCTGGCCAAGGCGAAGTCCGAGGACCGCGCCGCTCTCGTCGCCTACCTCCCGGCCGGCTTCCCGACCGTCGACGGCGCCATCGAGGCGGTCAAGGCCGTCATCGCGGGCGGCGCCGACGTGGTCGAGATCGGCCTCCCGCACAGCGACCCGGTCCTGGACGGCGCGATCATCCAGACCGCCGACGACATCGCCCTGCGCGGCGGAGTCAAGATCGCCGACGTGCTGCGCACCGTGCGCGAGGCCCACGAGGCGACCGGGGCCCCGATCCTGGTGATGACGTACTGGAACCCCGTCGACCGCTACGGCGTCGAGCGGTTCACCGCCGAGCTCGCCGAGGCGGGCGGCGCCGGCTGCATCCTGCCCGACCTGCCGGTCCAGGAGTCCGCGCTGTGGCGGGAGCACGCGGAGAAGCACGGTCTGGCGACCGTCTTCGTCGTGGCCCCCAGCAGCCAGGACGCGCGCCTGGCCACCATCACGGCGGCCGGCTCCGGCTTCGTCTACGCCGCCTCCCTCATGGGCGTCACCGGCACCCGCGAGTCGGTCGGCAACCAGGCCCAGGACCTCGTCCGGCGCACCCGCGCCACCACCGAGCTCCCGGTCTGCGTCGGCCTGGGCGTCTCCAACGCCGCACAGGCCAAGGAGGTCGCGGGCTTCGCCGACGGTGTGATCGTCGGCTCGGCCTTCGTGAAGCTGCTGCTCGACGCACCGGATGAGGCGGCCGGGCTGGCCGCCGTACGGGCGCTGGCGGCCGACCTCGCGGCGGGCGTGCGCAGGAGCTGACTCGCGCGTTCGATCAGGACGTGGACACCTGAGCGGGTTCTGTAGTCCGATCGGGTGGAAGTCGGGGCGGGGAGGCACGCGAGTGCCTCCCCGCTTCGTTTGGCCGAACGTGAGCGAGATGAACGACGGTGCGAACCGCGATGCGACGAAACGATCGGCCCGGGAGCGACTCCAGATGGAGCGCGAGCGGCAGAAGACCCGGGACAAGCGCCGGCGGACCTTGATCGTGGCGGCGGCGGTGGTCGGCGTGCTCGGCCTCGCGACCGTCGTCGGCGTGATCGCGGCCAACGCCGGCAAGGGCGACAAGTCCGCCAAGGCGGGTCCGGTCGTCGCCCCCTCGGGGGCCACGGGCAAGGACGCGCTCGCCATCCAGGCGGGCAAGGCGGAGGCGCCGCACACCCTGGTGGTGTGGGAGGACTTCCGCTGCCCGGCCTGCAAGTCCTTCGAGGACAACTACCGGGACACCATCCACGAGCTGGAGGCCAAGGGCCTGCTCAAGACCGAGTACCACCTGGTCACGCTCATCGACGGGAACATGGGCGGCAGCGGATCCCTGAAGAGCGCGAACGCGGCGGCCTGCGCTCAGGACGCCGGAAAGTTCACCGCCTACCACGACGTCCTCTTCGTCAACCAGCCGCAGGAGGTCGACGACGCCTACGGCAAGAACGCCAAGCTGCTGGAACTGGCAGGCAAGGTGGAGGGGCTGGACACCCCCGAGTTCCGCGCCTGCGTCGAGGACGGCACGCACAACAGCTGGGTGGGCAAATCCCAGGACGCCTTCCGCGCCGGGAAGTTCCGGGGCACGCCGACCGTGCAGCTGGACGGCAAGGACATCTTCTCCGACCAGACGAACCCGATGACCCCGCAGAAGCTCAAGGAGCAGGTGGAGGGCACGGCCAAGAGCTCCGGCAGCGGTGCGACGAAGGCCTCACCGTCCGCTTCCGCCTCTGCTTCGGCGTCTCCCTCGGCCCGGGCGAAGGGCTCGTCGAAGACGGGCTCGCCGTCCCCCGCCGGGGCGTCGAAGGCCTCCGCGACGGGGGCCGCGGGGGACTGAGGGACGCCCGGGGCATGTGTGGATTTGGTTTCGGCTTGCCGGGCGGGTTGCGGTGCCCACCGCCCGGCAGGGTAGCGTCATCACTGCCATGAACCTTGCTTACATCCCCAGCCCGTCGACCGGCGTGATCAATCTCGGACCGATCCCGCTGCGCGGCTACGCGTTCTGCATCATCATCGGTGTCTTCGTCGCCGTCTGGCTCGGCAACAAGCGCTGGGTCGCGCGCGGCGGAAAGCCCGGCACGGTCGCGGACATCGCCGTGTGGGCGGTGCCGTTCGGCCTTGTCGGCGGTCGCCTCTACCACGTGATCACCGACTACCAGCTCTACTTCGGCGAAGGCCGCAACTGGGTCGACGCCTTCAAGATCTGGGAGGGCGGCCTCGGCATCTGGGGTGCGATCGCGCTGGGCGCGGTCGGAGCCTGGATCGGCTGCCGGCTGCGCGGCATCCCGCTGCCGGCCTGGGCGGACGCCCTGGCCCCCGGCATCGCACTGGCCCAGGCGTTCGGGCGGTGGGGCAACTGGTTCAACCAGGAGCTGTACGGCCGCGCCACCGATCTGCCGTGGGCGGTGGAGATCAGCGAGGGCCCGAACCGGGTCGCCGGCACCTACCATCCGACCTTCCTGTACGAGTCGCTGTGGTGCGTCGGCGTCGCCCTGCTGGTCATCTGGGCCGACCGCCGCTTCAAGCTCGGCCACGGGCGGGCGTTCGCCCTGTACGTGGCGGCGTACTGTTCCGGCCGCGTCTGGATCGAGTACATGCGGGTCGACGAGGCGCACCTCATCCTGGGCCTGCGGCTGAACGTATGGACCGCGATCGTGGTCTTCGTCCTGGCCGTGGTCTACCTGGTGCTGTCCGCGAAGCTGCGGCCGGGCCGCGAGGAGATCGTCGAACCGGTCGCCCCCGGCGGTGAGGGCGGTAAGGGTTCGGCTCCGGCCGACGCGGACGCTGCCGCGGAGGCGAAGGACGCCGAGCCGAAGGACTCCGTGCCCGGGGACGGCAAGGCCGCCGACGCGGCCGAGTCGGAAGCCTCCGCGCCGAAGGCGGCCGTCCTGACGAAGGACGCTCCCGCCGAGGCCGAGGCCGAGGCCAAGGCCCCGGAGGCCGGGAAGAGCTGACCCGTACGGTCCGAAGGGGGCGCCGCGCACCAACGCGGCGCCCCCTTCGCGTTTCCCGGGCGGGGTCGGCGGGGGGCCGGTTCCGCCGGTGCCGGGGGCGCGCCGGGGCGTCTCCTCGGGCGTCGAACGTGTCGGGGGGTCGGTGGGCCGAGGGGGCCCAGTTCGACGCCCTGCGGGGACGCCCCGGCACACCCCCGTCCCCGTCGAAACCGGCGGGCGGCCCCCGGGGGCCGTGGGGCGGGGACACTGCGGGGGCCCCGACCCCGCCAGGGTTCGCAAGCCGAGGAGAGGCCCCGCAGGGGCACCGCCCCACCTCGAAGCCGCCCGTTTCAGCCTCGCCGGCGTTTGAGGCGTGGGGGTCCCCCCGGACGGAGTCTGGGGGAGGGTCTGGGGCGGAGCCCCAGGAGGGGGGCCGCACCCGATCCGGGGGCGGGGTTAGCGGGTGGCCATTCGCGCGGCGAGCGCAAGGGTGCGGTGGGCCGCCGCAACCACCGCCGGGTCCACGAAGCGGCCGTCCGGCAGGGCCAGCGCCCCCGGGGTGGCACGGGCCGCGGCCAGGACCTCCTCGGCAGCCGTGACCTCCGCCGGCGCCGGGAGGTAGGCCCGCTCGATCACCGGGAGTTGGTGGGGGTGGATCGCCGCGCGGCCCAGGAAGCCCAGGGCGCGGCCGCGTGCGCAGGAGACGGCCAGGGCTTCCAGGTCCCGGATGTCCGGGAACACGGACTGGGCCGGGGGTGCCAGCCCGGCGGCCCGGGCCGCTACCACCACCCGGGAGCGCGGCCAGTCCAGCCCCGCCTCCGCGCTGACGCCCAGATCGGCCCGCAGGTCCGCCTCGCCGAGGGACAGCCCGCGCAGGGCCGGGTGCGCGCGGGCGATCTCGTACGCCCGCTCCACGCCCAGCGCCGTTTCGAGCAGTGCGTGCAGCCCGACCCCGCCGGTGCGGTCGGCGACGGCGGCGATCTGTTCCGGGGCACTGATCTTCGGCAGCCGGAGTCCCGCGAGGCCCCGCAGGCCGGACAGCGCGGTGAGGTCGGCGCCGCCCCAGGGGGAGTCGAGGGCGTTGACGCGGACGTGGACGGGGACCGGGGGCCGCTCGGAGAGCAGTTCGGCGGTGGCGGCGCGGGCGTACTCCTTGCGGGAGACCGGAACCGCATCCTCCAGGTCCACGATGACGGCGTCCGCCCCGCGGCAGAGGGCTTTCGCGACCACCTCCGGGCGGTCGCCCGGTGCGTACAGCCAGGTCAGGATCACAGCGCTCCTTCTTCGCGGAGGGCCTCGATCTCGGCCGCGGAGAGGCCGAGCTCGGTCAGGACGGCCTCGGTGTCCGCGCCGTGCGGGCGGCCGGCCCAGCGGATCCCGCCGGGGGTCTCGGAGAGCCGGAACAGGACGTTCTGCATCCGTAGCGGACCCAGCTCGGGGTCCTCGATCTCCGTGACGGTGTCGAGGGCCTCGAACTGGGGGTCCGCCATGACGTCCCGGATGTCGTAGACCTGGGCGACGGCCGCCTCCGCGTCCTCGAAGGCGGCGAGGACCTCCTCCGCCTTGTGGCGGGCGATCCAGCCGCCGACCGCCTCGTCCAGGACCTCCGCGTGGGCGGCCCGCCCGGTGCCGGTCGCGAACCAGGGCTCGGCGATCAGCTCGGGCCGGCCCACCAGCCGCATGACCCGTTCCGCGATCGACTGCGCCGAGGTGGACACCGCCAGCCAGCGGTTGTCGGCGCTGCGGTAGGTGTTGCGGGGGGCGTTGTTCGTGGAGCGGTTGCCGGTGCGCGGCTGGACGTAGCCGAGCTGGTCGTACCAGATGGGCTGCGGGCCGAGCACGGTGAGGATCGGCTCGATGATGGCCAGGTCGACGATTTGGCCGTGCCCGGTGCGGTCGCGGCCCGTGAGGGCGGTCATCACGGCGTACGCGGTGGTCAGCGCGGCGATCGAGTCGGCGAGGCCGAAGGGCGGGAGAGTCGGCGGCCCGTCCGGCTCCCCGGTGATCGCGGCGAAACCGCTCATCGCCTCGGCCAGGGTGCCGAAGCCGGGGCGGTGGGCGTACGGGCCCTGCTGGCCGAAGGCCGTGACGCGGGCCAGGACCAGCCGCGGGTTGGCGGCGGACAGCTCGGGCCAGCCGAGACCCCAGCGCTCCAGGGTGCCGGGGCGGAAGTTCTCGATGACCACGTCGGCGGTGGTGGCCAGCCGCAGCAGGGTGTCCCGGCCGCCGGGGGTGGACAGGTCGAGGGTCATCGTCCGCTTGTTCCGGCCGAGGAGCTTCCACCACAGGCCGATGCCGTCCTTGGCGGGGCCGTGGCCGCGGGAGGGGTCGGGGCGGCCGGGGTGCTCGACCTTGACCACCTCGGCACCGAAGTCCCCCAGCAGGGTGGCGGCCAGCGGGCCCGCGAACAGGGTGGCGAGGTCGAGGACGCGCAGTCCTCGCAGGGGCCCCGGATCGGTGTCCCTCAAAGTGTGCCCCCGGGCAGGGATCCGGCGAAGGCGTCGGTCTCGGCGCGGGTCGGCATCGAGTCCTGGGCGCCGGGGCGCTGTACGGAGAGCGCGGCCGCGCACGAGGCCCAGCGCAGCGCCTGCGGCACGGACCGGCCCTCGCCCAGGGCCACCGCGAGCGCGCCGACGAAGGTGTCCCCGGCGGCGGTCGTGTCCACGGCCCGGACCTTCGGCGCGGGCACGGTCAGCGGCTCCCGGCCGCGGGCGGCGTACAGGGATCCGCCCGCGCCGAGGGTGATCACCACCTCCGGCACGTCGTCCAGCAGGGCCGCGGCCGCCTGGTGGGGGTCGGTGAGGCCCGTGAGGGCGGCGGCCTCGTGCTCGTTGGGGACCAGCAGGTCCACGGCGGCGAGCAGCTCGGCCGGCAGCGGCTGGGCGGGGGCCGGGGTGAGGACCGTACGGACCCCGTGGGCGCGGGCGGCGAGGGCGCCGGAGAGGGCGGCGGACAAGGGCAGTTCGAGCTGGAGGAGCAGGGCGCCGGCCCCGGCGATCCGGGCCTCGTCGCCCGCCTCCAGGCCCGTGACGTGGGCATTCGCGCCCGGGATGACGATGATGCTGTTGGCGCCCTCGTCGTCCACGGTGATGTGGGCGGTGCCGCTCGCGCCCTCCACGGTGCGCAGGCCGGCCGTCTCGACGCCGGCCGAGGCGAGCGCGGAGCGCAACCGTACGCCGAACTCGTCGGCCCCGACCGCGCCGATCATCACCACCTCCCCGCCGGAGCGGGCGGCGGCGACGGCCTGGTTCGCGCCCTTGCCGCCGGAGACGGTGCGGAAGGCGCGGCCGGTGACGGTCTCGCCGAGACGGGGGGCCTTGGGTACGTAGGCGACGAGGTCCATGTTGGTACTGCCGAGCACGGCGATGGCCGTCATGAGCGTGCTGCCTCCTGTGCGGTGAGGTGGGCGAGGGCGTCGAAGCCGATGCCGTCGAAGCCGGGGACGGTGGTGGCGAGGCGGTTCTTGAGGGGGGCCGCCCAGCGGTGCGGGACCTCGCCCGCGACGAGGGCGGCGAGGGCGCCGGCGGTGGCCCCGTTGGAATCGGTGTCCCAGCCGCCGGAGACCGCCCGGCAGACGGAGTGGGTGAAGTCCCCGTCGGCGTGGGTGAGGGCGGCGGCGATCAGCGCGGTGTTGGGCACGGCGTGGACCCAGTGGTAGTGGCCGTAGCGGGCGTGCAGCCGGTCCACGACGAGGGCGAAGTCGGTGTGTTCCCCGGCGGTGGAGATGCCGAAGCGGACGGCCTCGGCGAGGCGGGAACGGGGCGGTACGACCGCCAGGCCGGTGCGGAGCGCGGAGTGGATGCCGGCCCGGCCGGTGGCGGCGGTGGCGGTGGCCGCGGCGATGAAGAGGCCGGCGTAGACCCCGTTCGAGGTGTGGGTGAGGACGGCGTCCCGGTACGCCTGGGCCGCGGCGGCGGCCGGGTCGCCGGGGTTGGTCCAGCCGTGGACGTCGGCGCGGATGAGGGCGCCGATCCACTCGCGGAAGGGGTTGTGGCGGGTGGCGGTGAGCGGGGGCTCCACGCCGTGGAGGAGGTTGCGGTACGCGATCCGCTCGGCGGTGAAGGTCCGCCCGGCGGGCAGCTCGTCGAGCCAGAGCCGGGCCACGTCGGCCGTGGTGAAGCCCTTGCCGTGCCGCTGGAGCAGGAGCAGGCCGAGGAGGGGGTAGTTGAGGTCGTCGTCCTCGGGCATGCCGTCGATGTTCTCGGCGAGGGAGGTGGGGGCGGAGCGGCGGTTCCAGGGGTGCGCGGCCAGAACCTCCGGGGGGACGCGGTGTGCGGTGAACCAGTCGTTCAGGGGCCAGTTGCCCGCGGCGCGGGCCAGGGCGCGGATGCCGTGCAGGGGCAGCTTCTCGACGGGCTTCCCCAGCAGGCACCCGGCGGCGCGGCCGACCCAGGCGGCCTCCAGCCGGGCGGCGAGACGGGGGTCGGGGGTGGGGCCGTCGCCGTCGCCCGGCGCGGGGCGGGCGGGTGGGGTGTACGCGGATCCGCGGTGCGGGGGTGGGTGCTCGGGCCAGGTGGCGCGGATGGACTCCCAGGAGTCCGGTTCGTCGGGGGAGAGCGGGGAGGGGAGGGCGGCCAGCTCGTCCAGGAGGCGGGTGGCGAGCGCGCGGAGTTCCGGCGGGGCCGGGGCGGGGGAGGCGCCGGCCCGGGCGGGGGCCGGGTGGCCGCCCGCCGCCAGCCAGGCCCGGCGGGCGGGTCCGGCGTCCCGGCCGTCCTCCACGGCCTGCCGCAGCTCGTGCCCGATCAGGTCCTCGGGCTGCGCCCAGGTGAGGCGTACGAGGGCGGGGGAGGGGTGGGGGCTCGGGTGGGTCGGGAGTGGGGGGCAGGGGGTTGTCATCGGGGGGCCGTCAGGGTGGTGAAGGCGGTTTCGTGGGCGTGGCGGCGGGTGCGGTCCCGGGCGAAGATCTCCCGGGTCACGGCGGCCAGGGCGGCGGCCGGGGCGTGCAGGTCCAGGCGGCTGGCCTCGGCGACCTGCTTCGCCCAGGCGGGCGGGACGGCCGCTTCGCCGCCCAGGGCTCCGGCGATGGCGCCCGCCATGGTGGCGATGGAGTCGCAGTCCCGGCCGTAGTTCACGGCTCCGAGCACGGAGGTCTCGTACGAACCATCGGCGATCAGCAGCATGCCGAGGGCGATCGGGAGTTCCTCGATGGAGTGGAGGCGGGAGGGGCGCCGCGCGCCGAGGGAGGGGGCGCGGTAGTCGGGGCCCACCGAGTCGTACGGGGCGACCGCCGCCCGGAGCGGGGTCAGGGCCGACTCGAAGTCCCGGTGGCGGGCGGCGACTTCCGCGACCGCGGCGATGGCGGCTCGGGTGCCGTCCTTGGCGAGGGAGAGGGTGGTGTCCACTACCGAGGAGGCCGTCGCGCCGGGGAGGCACGCGGCCGCCACCGCCGCCGCGAACACGCCCGCCGCCTCCCGCCCGTACGAGGACTGGTGCGCGCCGGCGATGTCCAGGGCCTCCGCGTACGCGCCCGCCGGGTTGCCCGCGTTGGCGATGCCGACCGGCGCCATGTACATGGCCGCACCGCAGTTGACGATGTTGCCGCTGCCCGCCTCGCGGGGGTCGACGTGGGCGTAGTGGAGGCGGGTGACGATCCACTTCTCGGCCAGGAAGATCCGCTGGAGGGGGAGCACCTCCGCCTCCAGTTCCGGGATCCAGCGGGGGTTCGTCATCAGGTCCGGGACGAGGTGCTCGGCGACCGAGTAGGCGTCGAGGTGGTCGCGTACCGCCTCGTAGACGCGTACGAGCGCGTGGGTCATCAAGGTGTCGTCCGTGACGTGGCCGTCGCCCTTGTGGTACGGGGCGATGGGGCGGGCCGTGCGCCAGTCCTCGTGCCAGGGGCCGACGATGCCGTGGATGCGGCCGCCGTGACGTTCCACGATCTGGTCCGGGGTCCAGCCCTCCACCGGGCCGCCGAGCGCGTCGCCGACGGCGGCTCCGACGAGGGCGCCGGTGGCCCGGTCCTCCAGCATGAGCGTCATGTTCGCATCATTCCTTGTGGGTTGGGTGAGGTGAGTTCGGTACGGGTGAGGAGCGCGGCGAGTTCGACGAGGTCGGTTCCGGCGAGGCGGGGCAGCGCGCAGCCGGAGAGGGTGCGGCAGGCCTCGCGCCAGGCGGCGGGGATCGAGTCGCCGCCGCCGAGCGCGCCGGTGAGCGCGCCGGCCAGGGCGGGGGCGGAGTCCGCGACGCGGGACAGGCAGGCGGCCGCCGGGACGGCCTCGGTCACCTTGCCGCGGGCGGCGGTCGTGAGGGCGAGGGCCACGGGGACGGTCTCGGCGGCGGCGATCCCGTAGCTGTAGACGTGGTCGACGATCTCGTGTTCGAGGGTGGGGACGATGGCGAAGGCGCCGCCGTCGGTGTGGGCACGGGCCAGCTTGACGGCGTGGCGGGCGTTGCGGCCGATCTCGGTGGCCGCGGGGAGCTGGGCGAGGGCGGCGTCGACGGAGGCGTCCACGTCGGCGGTGGCCAGCGCCGTGGCGATGGCGGCGGCCATGGCGCGGGCGCCGTGGACCCCGTCGCCGTCTTGCGTGTAGCGGGCGTCGAACTCGGCCAGGTCCGCCGCCGCGTGGGGATCGCCGGGGTGGACGACGGCGAGCACGCAGGCGCGGATGCAGGCGGCGTCGTCGAAGTAATGCGGGTTGTCGTGGCCGGTGGCGGGCGGGCGCAGGCCGGTGGCGAGGTTGCCGAGGCCGGCGCGGACGGAGATCCGGGCGCGGAGGGGGAGTACGGCGGACTCGACTTCGGGCGCGCGTTCCGCTGCCGCGGCCACCTCGGAGGCGAGGGCGTTCCACGCGAGGTCGATGGCGGCGCGCATACGGCGGGACCGGCTGAGGTCGGAGAGCAGGACTCCTGCGGCGGTGAGTACGGACTCGGCGACGAAGGCCGCCCACTCGGCGTCGTCGGACGGGCCGAGGCGGAGGGGTTCGGGCGGTTGGTTCAGGGCGATGGGGACGGGGAGGGTGGTGGTGGCGTTCTGCTCCGCGAAGGTGTCGAGCTCGCGGGTGAGGCGGCGGGTCCACTCGGGCATGCGGCTCGCGCGGTGGCGGGCGGCGGGCCATCCGGCCGCGTCGCCTGCGGCGAGCCCGAGGAGGAGTCCCTCGATCCGGCGGGCCCCTGTGGGGGGCTCGGCGGGGTCGGGGCTCCGGTCGGCCCGGCTGCCTTCTCGTGGCCCGGTCCGGGCGGGGGTGGCGGCGTGCCGGTTCCCTCCGGGTGGGGCTGTGGTCGTATCGGTCTGCGCGCGTGCGGTGACGGCTGCGCCGCCGGGGCGTTCCGTGACCCGGGCCCGGCTTCGCGGCTCGGATCCGGTGGGCCGGTTCCCTCCGGGTGGGGCTGTGGTCGTACTGGTTTCCGCGCGTGCGGTGTCGACTGAGAGGCCGGGCTGCCGTTCGACCCGGGCCCAGGTATGGGCCTCCGACCCGGCGGTGGGCTCCGCCAGGGGCGGGGAGACGGCCGGGCCCGGTGGGGAGGCCAGGGCGGTCTGGGCCCCCCGGCCCGGCTCCCGCTCCGCCGGGGCGGGCGGGGGGCGGTCGGGCAGGCCCGCCGGGTCGGGCAGGCCCGCCGGGGAGGACGGGCCCGTCGGGGTGGCCGGGTTCGTCGGGGCGGGGGACTGCTGGGCCGGGGAAGTCGGGCGGCCCGGCTCCCGGTCTGCCGGGGCCGCTCGCTCCGCCGGGGTGGTGGGAGTCGTGTCCGGGGTGAAAGGGGGTGGGGTCATCGGGGGGCCTCGTATTCCGGGGTGAGGAGGTCCGCGATGTCCAGGACGTGGTAGCCCCGCATCGAGGGGAGGCAGCTGCCGCGGACCGGGCCGATGGCCGAGGACCAGGCGGTGGGGATCGCGGCGGCTCCGGAGAGGGCGCCGGACAGGGCGCCCGCCACCGCCGCCGTGGTGTCGGCGTCGCGGCCCATGTTGACCGCTGTCAGGACCGAGGACGCGAAGTCGCCCCGGCAGGCCGCGAAGGCGCCGAAGGCCAGGCCCACGGCTTCGGGGGCCAGGTCCGTCCAGGGGTAGCCGCCGATGACGACCGCCGAGCGCACGGCCCGCTCCCCGCGCGGGGCGGCCGTGACGGCGCGCCGCAGGGAGCGGGCCGTCCAGGAGTCGGAGGGGATGACGGACAGCGCCGCCGAGACGACGGAGGCGGGGGAGCCGCCCGCCATGGCCGCGGCAACCCCGGCGGCGACCGCCTGGCCGCCGTAGATGCCCTCCCCGTCGTGGCTGACCGAGCCGTCGATGGCTACGAGGCGGGCCGCCTCCGCCGGCCGGCCCGCCGCGAACACGCCGAACGGGGCCGCCCGCATGGCGAGGCCGTCCGACCACGCGTGCCGGTGCTGGGCCGAGATGGGGGCCGCCAGACCGCGGCGGAGGTTCTCCAGGGTGCCGCGCTCCGAGAAGCCCGCCCCGCGGAACGGGCCTTCGTCGAGGTCCGCGATCCAGTGGTGCCAAGCCCGTTCCACGTGGGAGACGGTGAGCGCCGAGCCGTGCCGGGCCAGCAGCAGCCCGGAGAAGATCGCGTACTCGGTGTCGTCCGTGCCCGCCGGGTCCTCCGACACGAAGCCCTCGATGCGGCCCCACTTGGCCCGGATCTCCGAAGGCTTCATGTTCTCCGCGGGGGCGCCCAGCGCGTCACCCACCGCCAGTCCCAGAAGAGCGCCCCTGGCCCGTTCGAGGAGGACCTGCGGATTGCATGCAATCAGCTCCATGGCGCGCCTCTCCACTTGATGGGACTCATGATGAGCCCTTGGGGGATTTGTGCCACGGCATGTGGTTTGTCGCTCGTCGCGAAACACCCCGCGAACGTCGCCGTCACCCGGTCGCCGACCCGCAAAACCGCAGGTAAGTACGGCCTTCCTTGCTGGCGGGCGGCGGAAATCGTGCGTAGTTTCGAGGTGTTCAGGGGGAGCGGGAGGTCTCGCGGCACCCGTTCGCACAAATGGGGAGATATCGGCATGTCCATCATCGACATCGAAGCACCGCTGCACACCGCCCACCGGGACAACCACACCCACCGCGACGTCAACGGCGGATGGCTGCGGCCGGCGGTCTTCGGAGCGATGGACGGACTGGTCTCCAACCTCGCCCTCATGACCGGTGTGGCGGGCGGTGCCGTCGCCCCGCACGTCGTCGCGATCACCGGGCTGGCGGGCCTCGCGGCCGGTGCCTTCTCGATGGCGGCCGGCGAATACACCTCCGTCGCCTCGCAGCGCGAGCTGGTGCTCGCCGAACTTGACATAGAGCGACAGCAGTTGCGCAAGCACCCGGTGGACGAGATGGAGGAGCTGGCCGAGCTCTACGTCTCCCGGGGCGTCGAGCCGGCCCTCGCCCGCGAGGTCGCCATGCAGCTGTCCCGCGACCCCGAGCAGGCGCTGGAGATCCACGCCCGCGAGGAGCTCGGGATCGACCCCGACGACCTGCCTTCGCCGTTGGTCGCCGCGGTCTCGTCCTTCGGCTCCTTCGCGCTGGGCGCGCTGCTCCCCCTGCTGCCGTACCTGCTCGGTGCCACGTCCCTGTGGCCCGCGGTGCTGCTGGCGCTGGTCGGGCTCTTCGCCTGCGGGGCGGTCGTCGCCCGGATCACCGCCAGGTCCTGGTGGTACAGCGGTTTGCGCCAGCTTGTCCTGGGTGGCGCCGCCGCCGGTGTGACGTACATCCTGGGAACCTGGATCGGTGGAGCCGTAGGCTGACCCAGCAGGGAGTGAGACACTATGCGGTACGCAGCATAAGTAGTCCGTTACCCGGCGGTTTCGATTCCGTGTCCGCTGGGCATCAGACCAGGGCGCCCGGGCAATGATGCCCGCCACGCGCCGGGACCTTCTCCCCGTGATGCGTTCCTCAGAACACCGCGAAGGTCCCTTCTTTCTGCCTCGTGCGATGTCCGCATGCTGGAATGGCATATCCGCTTCGCGGGATTGTCGTCATCATGTAATCTGCACGAAATTTCGCAGAGGGCCAACGTCGTCCCTCGGCTATGCACATATGCCACGACGACGACGGGAGAGCCGATGCGTTCCGCATCCACGCACTCCGCGACCGGCCCCAGCACCACCGCCTGGTCGCCCATGGACGGTCGCCCCGCCCAGCAGGGCATGTACGACCCGCGCAACGAGAAGGACGCCTGTGGCGTCGGATTCGTGGCGAACCTCACCGGCGAGGCCACCCACACCCTCGTTGAGCAGGCCCTGACCGTATTGCGGAACCTCGAACACCGCGGCGCGACCGGCTCCGAGCCGGACTCGGGCGACGGTGCCGGAATCCTCTCCCAGGTGCCCGACGCGTTCCTGCGCGAGGTCGCCGGATTCGATCTCCCCGAGGCCGGCGCGTACGCCGTCGGCATCGCCTTCCTCCCCGCCGACGGCACCGCACAGGCCGTCGCCGTGGAGCAGATCGAGGCCATCGCCGCCCAGGAGAACCTGACGGTCCTCGGCTGGCGCGAGGTTCCGGTCACGCCGGACCTGCTCGGCAACGGCGCCCGCGTCACCATGCCGGCCTTCCGCCAGCTGTTCGTCAGCAACGGCAGCACCGGCATCGAGCTGGACCGCAAGGCCTTCGTCCTGCGCAAGCGCGCCGAGCGCGAGGCGGGCACCTACTTCCCGTCGCTCTCCGCCCGCACGATCGTCTACAAGGGCATGCTGACCACCGGCCAGCTGGAGCCCTTCTTCCCCGACCTCTCGGACCGCCGCTTCGCCTCGGCGCTCGCCCTGGTCCACTCGCGGTTCTCGACGAACACCTTCCCGGCCTGGCCGCTCGCCCACCCGTACCGCTTCGTCGCGCACAACGGCGAGATCAACACGGTCAAGGGCAACCGCAACTGGATGAAGGCCCGCGAGTCCCAGCTGGCGTCCGAGGCCTTCGGCGACGGCGTGCTGGACCGCATCTTCCCGATCTGCACCCCGGACGCCTCCGACTCGGCCTCCTTCGACGAGGTCCTGGAGCTGCTCCACCTCGGCGGCCGGTCGCTCCCGCACAGCGTGCTGATGATGATCCCGGAGGCGTGGGAGAACCACACCTCCATGGACCCGGCCCGCCGCGCGTTCTACCAGTACCACTCCACGCTGATGGAGCCCTGGGACGGCCCCGCCTGCGTCACCTTCACCGACGGCACCCAGGTCGGCGCGGTCCTCGACCGCAACGGTCTGCGCCCCGGCCGCTACTGGGTCACCGACGACGGCCTCGTCGTCCTCGGCTCCGAGGTCGGCGTGCTCGACATCGACCCGGCCAAGGTCGTCCGCAAGGGCCGCCTGCAGCCCGGCAAGATGTTCCTCGTCGACACCGCCCAGAAGCGGATCATCGAGGACGAGGAGATCAAGAACGAGCTCGCCTCCGCCGCCCCCTACGCGGAGTGGCTGGAGACCGGCGAGATCGAGCTGTCGGACCTGCCCGAGCGTGAGCACATCGTGCACACCCACGCCTCGGTCACCCGCCGCCAGCAGACCTTCGGCTACACCGAGGAAGAGCTCCGCATCATCCTCGCGCCGATGGCCCGCACCGCCGGCGAGCCCCTCGGCTCCATGGGCACGGACTCGCCGATCGCGGCCCTGTCCGAGCGCCCCCGCCTGCTCTTCGACTACTTCACCCAGCTCTTCGCGCAGGTCACCAACCCGCCGCTGGACGCCATCCGCGAGGAGCTCGTCACCTCGCTGCTGTCCTCGATCGGCCCGGAGTCCAACCTCCTGGAGCCGACCGCCGCGTCGTGCCGCAGCGTCACGCTGCCCTTCCCGGTGATCGACAACGACGAGCTGGCCAAGCTCATCCACATCAACGCCGACGGCGACATGCCGGGCATGAAGGCCGCCACCCTCTCGGGCCTCTACCGGGTCTCGGGCGGCGCCGACGCGCTCGCCGCGCGGATCGCGGAGATCCGTACCGAGGCCGACGCGGCCATCGCGGCCGGCGCCCGCCTCATCGTCCTCTCGGACCGCCACTCGGACGCCGAGCACGCGCCGATCCCGTCGCTGCTGCTCACCTCCGCCGTGCACCACCACCTCATCGCCACCAAGCAGCGCACCCAGGTGGGTCTGCTCGTCGAGGCCGGTGACGTCCGCGAGGTCCACCACGTCGCCCTGCTCATCGGCTACGGCGCCGCTGCGGTCAACCCGTACCTCGCCATGGAGTCCGTCGAGGACCTCCTGCGCGCCGGTACCTTCCTGTCCGGCCTGGAGCCGGAGCAGGCCATCAAGAACCTGATCTACGCGCTCGGCAAGGGCGTCCTGAAGGTCATGTCCAAGATGGGCATCTCCACCGTCGCCTCCTACCGCGGCGCCCAGGTCTTCGAGGCCGTCGGCCTGAACGAGGAGTTCGTCGGGGCCTACTTCAGCGGCACCGCCACCAAGATCGGCGGCGCCGGCCTGGACGTCATCGCCAAGGAGGTGGCCGCGCGCCACGCCAAGGCGTACCCGGCCTCCGGCATCGCGGCCACGCACCGCGCGCTGGAGATCGGCGGCGAGTACCAGTGGCGCCGCGAGGGCGAGCCGCACCTGTTCGACCCGGACACGGTCTTCCGCCTCCAGCACGCCACGCGCAACCGCCGGTACGACATCTTCAAGCAGTACACGGACCGGGTGAACGAGCAGTCCGAGCGCCTGATGACGCTCCGCGGGCTCTTCGGCTTCAAGACGGAGGACCGCCCGTCGCTCTCCATCGACGAGGTCGAGTCGGTCGCCGACATCGTCAAGCGCTTCTCCACCGGCGCCATGTCGTACGGCTCCATCTCCAAGGAGGCGCACGAGACCCTCGCCATCGCCATGAACCAGCTGGGCGCCAAGTCCAACACCGGTGAGGGCGGCGAGGACCCGGACCGCCTGTACGACCCGGCGCGCCGCTCCTCCATCAAGCAGGTCGCCTCCGGCCGCTTCGGTGTCACGAGCGAGTACCTGGTCAACGCGGACGACATCCAGATCAAGATGGCGCAGGGTGCCAAGCCCGGCGAGGGCGGCCAGCTGCCCGGCCACAAGGTCTACCCGTGGGTCGCCAAGACCCGGCACTCCACCCCGGGCGTCGGCCTGATCTCCCCGCCGCCGCACCACGACATCTACTCCATCGAGGACCTGGCTCAGCTGATCCACGACCTCAAGAACGCCAACCCGGTCGCGCGCATCCACGTGAAGCTCGTCTCCGAGGTCGGCGTGGGTACGGTCGCCGCGGGTGTCTCCAAGGCCCACGCGGACGTCGTCCTCATCTCCGGCCACGACGGCGGAACGGGCGCCTCCCCGCTCACCTCCCTGAAGCACGCGGGCGGTCCCTGGGAGCTCGGCCTCGCCGAGACCCAGCAGACGCTGCTGCTCAACGGGCTGCGCGACCGCATCGTCGTCCAGACCGACGGCCAGCTCAAGACCGGCCGCGACGTGGTCATCGCCGCGCTGCTCGGCGCCGAGGAGTTCGGTTTCGCGACCGCGCCGCTCGTCGTCTCCGGCTGCGTCATGATGCGCGTCTGCCACCTGGACACCTGCCCGGTCGGCATCGCCACCCAGAACCCGGTCCTGCGCGACCGCTTCTCCGGCAAGCCCGAGTTCGTCGTCAACTTCTTCGAGTTCATCGCGGAGGAGGTGCGCGAGATCCTCGCCGAGCTGGGCTTCCGCACGATCGAGGAGGCCGTCGGCCACGCCGAGCTGCTCGACACGACGAAGGCCGTCACGCACTGGAAGGCGCAGGGCCTCGACCTGGAGCCGCTCTTCTACGTGCCCGAGCTGCCCGAGGGCGCGGTCCGCCACGCCCTGATCGAGCAGGACCACGGTCTGGAGAAGGCCCTCGACAACGAGCTCATCGAGCTCGCGGCCGACGCACTGAACGCCGACACCGCGGAGGCGGCCCTGCCGGTCCGCGCCCAGGTCGCGATCCGCAACATCAACCGGACCGTCGGCACCATGCTCGGCCACCAGGTCACCAAGAAGTTCGGTGGAGCGGGCCTGCCCGACAACACCATCGACCTGACCTTCACGGGCAGCGCCGGCCAGTCCTTCGGCGCCTTCGTGCCGAAGGGCATCACCCTCCGCCTGGAGGGCGACGCCAACGACTACGTCGGCAAGGGCCTCTCCGGTGGCCGGATCGTGGTCCGCCCGGACCGCGCCGCCGACCACCTCGCCGAGTACTCCACCATCGCCGGCAACACCATCGGCTACGGAGCCACCGGCGGCGAGATGTTCCTGCGCGGCCGCACCGGCGAACGCTTCTGCGTCCGCAACTCCGGCGCCCTGGTCGTCTCGGAGGGCGTGGGCGACCACGGCTGCGAGTACATGACCGGCGGCACAGCGGTCGTCCTGGGCGAGACGGGCCGCAACTTCGCGGCCGGCATGTCGGGCGGCGTCGCGTACGTCATCGACCTCGACCCGCACAACGTCAACGTCGGCAACGCGGGCGCGGTCGAGACCGTCCTCTCCGACACCGACAAGCAGTGGCTGCACGATGTGGTGCGCCGCCACGAGGAGGAGACCGGCTCGACCGTGGCCGCGAAGCTCCTGGCTGACTGGTCCGTCTCGGTGGACCGCTTCAGCAAGATCATCCCCACCACGTACAAGGCAGTGCTCGCCGCCAAGGACGCCGCTGAGCTCGCCGGACTCTCGGAATCCGAGACCACGGAGAAGATGATGGAGGCGGCGACCAATGGCTGACCCGAAGGGCTTCCTCACCACCCCCCGCGAGACCGCCTGCTCCCGTCCCGTCGCCGAACGGCTGAAGGACTGGAACGAGGTCTACGTCCCGGGCTCGCTGCTCCCGATCATCAGCAAGCAGGCCGGCCGCTGCATGGACTGCGGCATCCCGTTCTGCCACAACGGGTGCCCGCTCGGAAACCTGATCCCCGAGTGGAACGACTTCTCGTACCGCGAGGACTGGACGGCGGCCTCCGAGCGCCTGCACGCCACGAACAACTTCCCGGAGTTCACGGGCCGCCTGTGCCCGGCCCCGTGCGAGTCGGCGTGCGTGCTCGGCATCAACCAGCCGGCCGTCACCATCAAGAACGTCGAAGTCTCGATCATCGACAAGGCCTGGGACAACGGCGACGTCACCCCGCAGGCGCCCGAGCGCCTGTCCGGCAAGACCGCCGCCGTCATCGGCTCGGGCCCGGCCGGTCTGGCCGCCGCCCAGCAGCTGACCCGGGCCGGCCACACCGTGGTCGTGTACGAGCGCGCCGACCGCATCGGCGGCCTGCTGCGCTACGGCATCCCCGAGTTCAAGATGGAGAAGGTACACATCAACCGCCGCATCGAGCAGATGCGCGCGGAGGGCACCAAGTTCCGCACGGGCATCGAGGTCGGCCGCGACATCACCGCCACCGACCTGCGCAAGCGGTTCGACGCGGTGGTCATCGCGGCGGGCGCCACCGTCTCCCGCGACCTCCCGGTCCCGGGCCGCGAGCTCGGCGGCATCCACTTCGCGATGGAGTACCTGCCGCTCGCCAACAAGGTCCAGGAGGGCGACTTCATGGCGCCCCCCATCACGGCCGAGGGCAAGCACGTGGTCGTCATCGGCGGCGGCGACACCGGCGCGGACTGCGTGGGCACCGCCCACCGCCAGGGCGCGGCCTCGGTCACGCAGCTGGAGATCATGCCGAAGCCGTCCGAGGACCGCCCCACCGGGCAGCCCTGGCCGACCTTCCCCATGCTGTACAAGGTCACCTCGGCGCACGAGGAGGGTGGCGAGCGGGTCTACTCCGTCTCCACCACCCACTTCGAGGGCGACGAGGACGGCAACGTCAAGGCGCTGCACCTCGTCGAGGTGGAGTTCATCGACGGCAAGCTCACCCAGAAGCCCGACACCGAGCGCGTCCTCCCCGCGCAGCTGGTCACCCTGGCGATGGGCTTCACCGGCACCGACCAGGAGAACGGCCTCGTGGGCCAGTTCGACCTGGAGCTGGACGGCCGCGGCAACATCGTCCGCGACTCGTCCTACGCGACCAACGTCGACGGCGTCTTCGTCGCCGGCGACGCCGGCCGCGGCCAGTCGCTCATCGTCTGGGCCATCGCGGAAGGCCGCTCGGCCGCCCGCGGCGTGGACCGCTTCCTGACCGGAGCCAGTACCCTCCCGTACCCGGTCAAGCCGACGGACCGTTCCCTGACGGTGTAACACCGAGCAGTACCCCCGCCCCGCGAAGGGCGGGACCCCTCATACGGTCCGTACAACGGAGTACGGAAACCTGACACAGCGCCCGCCACGTCCCCGACCAGGGGTGGCGGGCGCTGTGGCGTTCTGTAGTCGTATGAATGCGTTTCGCTGATCCTGTGGCGTGGCTGGGCCTACGCTTCTTGCGGAGCAAGGGCACTGCGGAAGCGGGGGGCATGCCGAAGTCGAAGGATCTGAGTGGGGCGGAGACGCCGGGGGAGTTTGCCCGCGAGGAACTGCGTCGGCACCGGGAAGCGGCCGGGCTGTCCCAGGCGGGACTGGGTGAGCGGATCTTCACGAGTGGGGCGTACGTCGGGCAGATGGAGTGCGGCACGCGGCGGCTGCGGCCGGAGATCGCGGAGGTGATCGACAGGGAGCTCGGCACAGGGGACTACTTCACCCGCCTGGCCATGGCGTTCAAGTCCAAGCACGTCGAGTACTTCGCCGAAGCGGCCGAGCTGGAACGTTTGGCGACGGCCATCTTCGACTACGGCCCCACGCTGGTTCCCGGGCTGCTCCAGACAGCGGACTACGCTCGCGCCGTAACTCGGGCTACTAGTCCCACCGCCCTGGCGGAACACGTCGAAAAGCTGGTCGCGGCACGCGTTGAACGCGCACGGCTCCTCGGTGATCCGGAGACCCCCGAGATGTGGGTCGTCCTGCACGAGGCGGTGCTGCGGACGGCGGTCGGGGGGCCTGCTGTGATGGCCGCTCAGCTGCGGCACGTCTCGGCGTGCGTCCGCGCCCATCGAATCACCGTGCAGGTAGTGCCGTTCTCCGCCGGTGCCCATGGCGTCCTGGATGCGTCTGTGAGGATCATGCAGTTCGCCGACGCACCCGATGTGGCGTACACCGAGGGGCCTCACGCAGGGCAGTTGCTCGACGATCCGGCACTGGTTCAGCGCCACTGGAGGTCATACGATCTTGCAAGGGCTGCCGCACTGTCGCCGGAGGTGTCCCTGACCTTGATCGAGTCGGTGGCGGAGGAGCACGCGAAATGCGCGCAGACGTAAACGGCCTGTCCTGGAGGAAGTCCTCGTACAGCAACGGCGAGGGCGGCAACTGCGTAGAGGTTTCCGACGATCTCCGCGGCATCGTCCCCGTAAGGGACACCAAGCGCGGGGGCGCCGGTCCGGTGCTGGTGTTCCCGTTCGCCGCGTGGGCTCCGTTCATCCAGGCCGTGAAAGCTCAAGCCTGATCTCGTACCGCAGCTGCTGACGGCCTGCCGGCATGACCATCACGTCCGCCTGGATCGGGCGGTCCGCCGCGCCGTAGGTGGTGCGGGCCAGGTGAAGCACCGGTTCGCCCGCCCCGAGGCGCAGTTGCTCACGTTCCTCGTCACGCGGCATGCGTGCGGTCACGTTCTCTACGACCCGTACGCCGACGTGCCCCAAGGCAGCCAGCAGGGTCACGGCGCCGCCGCGGATCTTCGCCGTGCCGGCCAGTGGGGTGCCCGCGGCGATGTCGGCGGGGTAGTACGTGTCCGTCAGCTCGGTCGGTTCGCCGTCGAGTTCGATCAGTCTGCGGCGGACCACCACCAGGGCGGCGTCCGGCAGGCCGAGCATTCGGGCGACCTCGGCCGGGGCCGAGACCTCCCCGGCGTGCAGGATGCGCTGTCCGCCCCGACCGCCTCCGGCCTGCGCTTCTTCCGTCCAGGCGTCCGTATCCCCGGCCGCGCGCGGGGTCACGTACGGCATCGAGGTGCTGGTCCATCCGCTCTCGCTCACGCACCCACACTAGGCGTGCCCTCTTGACGGCGATCACATATGTACAGTCCTATAGTGCTAGGAAGCTAGATGAATAGAGGTGGACGGTGATCGAGTTTCACCTCGATGCCCGGTCCGGCGTCGCTCCGTACATGCAGTTGATCCACCAGGTACGGCAGGCCCTGCGGTTGGGGCTGCTGGCCGAGGGGGACCGGTTGCCGACGGTCAAGGACGTCGCCGCCTCGGTGGCGATCAATCCGAACACCGTGCTGAAGGCGTACCGGGAGCTCGAGTACGAGGGGCTGGTCGCGAAGAAGCCCGGGGTCGGGACGTTCATCTCCGGGACGCTCGGCGACGACGCCTCGCTGTCCGAGCACGAGCCGCTGCGGCAGGAGTTGCAGCGGTGGCTGGCGAAGGCGCGGAGTGCCGGGTTGGACGAGGAGAGCATCGAGGCCCTGTTCCTGAGCACCTTCCGTAATCGGAGTACGCACACGCACGCGCACACGCACGCCGAAGAGGAGAAATGACCGCCATATTGGAAGCCCACGCGCTGGGCAAGCGGTACGGCCGCAAACAAGCGTTGTCCGACTGCACCCTGAGCCTCCCGGCCGGGCGGGTCGTCGGGCTGGTCGGGCCCAACGGGGCGGGGAAGTCGACCCTGTTGCAGCTGGCCTGCGGGCTGATCGGACCGACCTCCGGCAGCATCGAAGTGCTCGGCGGGCGGCCCGCCTCCGGGCCCGAGCAGCTGGCCAAGGTCGGTTTCGTCGCCCAGGACACGCCCACGTACGCGGGGCTGACCATCGCCGACCACCTGAAGCTCGGTGCCCGGCTCAACCCGGGATGGGACGCCGCGCTCGCGGAAGGGCGGATCCGGCAGCTCGGACTGGATCCGAAGCAGAAGGCCGGGAAGCTCTCCGGCGGTCAGCGCGCCCAGGTCGCGCTGACCCTCGCCGTGGCCAAGCGGCCCGAGCTGCTGATGCTCGACGAGCCGGTCGCCGCCCTGGACCCGTTGGCCCGGCGGGAGTTCCTGCAGAGCCTGATGGAGTTCGTGGCCGAGGAGGGGGTCACCGTCGTGCTCTCCTCGCACCTGGTCTCCGACCTGGAGCGGGTCTGCGACTACCTCGTCTCGCTGGTCGCCTCACGGGTGCAGGTGGCGGGTGACGTCGACGACCTCCTCGCCAGCCACTTCCGGCTCACCACCGCGCGCCGGGATGCCGCCACGCTGCCCGAGGGCATGCGGGTCATCCAGGAAACCCACACCGAGCGGCAGAGCACCTTCATCGTGCGGGCCGAGAAGCCGGTCCAGGATCCCTCCTGGGTGCTGGAGCCCCTCAACCTGGAGGACCTCGTTCTCACCTACATGAGCCAGGGCGCCACGGCCGGGCCCGGCCGCCGACCCACTCCGGAGGACCCGCGATGATATGGCTGACCTGGCGCCAGTACCGCGTCCAGACGCTCGTCGCCCTCGCCGCCCTGGCCGCGCTCGCGATATTCCTCGTGGTCACCGGCTTCCAGATGCGGGACGCGTACGACAGCACCGTCGCCGGCTGCCAGGGCGGCGGCTGTGACAGCGTCAAGGAGGCGCTGGTCGCCCAATACCAGACCTTGACCTACTACGTCACCGCTCTGCTGATCGCCGTCCCCGGCATCATCGGGGTCTTCTGGGGTGCTCCGCTGATCGCCCGCGAACTGGAGACCGGCACCCACCGGCTGATCTGGAACCAGAGCATCACCCGAGGCCGTTGGCTGCTGGCCAAGCTCGGGGTCGTCGGTCTCGTCGCCGTCGTCGTCGTCGGACTGCTGAGTCTGCTGGTGAGTTGGTGGGCGAGTCCCATCGACCGGATCACCATGGACCGGTTCACCCCGCTGATGTTCAGCGGACGCGCGATCGTTCCGTTCGGCTACACGGCCTTCGCCTTCACCCTCGGAGCCTGCGCCGGGCTACTGCTCCGGCGCACCGTACCCGCGATGGCCGCGACCCTCGTCCTCTTCACCGCCGTCCAGATCCTCGTGCCCTTCGTGGTCCGCCCGCACTACATGGCCCCCGAGCGCAGCGACGTGGCGCTCAAGTCCCTCGCCATGGCACCGGGCGTCGACGGCGGCGCGTTCGGGGGGCCGAAGGACGGCTGGAAGGGGGTCCACATCCAGCTCACGGGATCCGGTGACAACGCCAGCATGTTGGTGGGGGTGGCCAGGCCCGGCGACTGGGTGGTCTCCGAGCCCGGTTCGGCGCTCGACCCGTCCGGTCGAGAGGTCCGCGGCACCCAGGGCTGCGCGGACCCCCGGGTGGACCCCTTCGAGTGCTTCGCCACGTCGAACCTGCACATCAAGGTGGCTTATCAGCCCGCCGACCGCTACTGGACCTTCCAGTGGATCGAGACGGGGATCTTCCTCGCCCTTTCCGGGCTGCTGGCCGGCTTCTGCTCCTGGTGGCTGCGGCGCCGAGTGGCCTGATGGCGGGGTGGGGTGAGGGGGCGGCCGAAGCCAACGCAACTGGCTTCGGCCGCTCCCTCGACTCTACGGCCGCTGCGTCCCCTGCCGTGGTGCGGGAGGCGGTTGCGGTGCGCCCGCCCGCCATTCGGGCTGTACGACGGTGGCGCCCCAGCGGATGGACGGGGACGAGGCCGTCACGCCGGCTCCGAAGCCACAGCCCAGGCCTGTGCCAGGGGGACCGTTATGCGGGCGGGGCTGCCCGCGGGGCAGTTCAGGGTGAACGGGGAGGGATGCGTTGAGCAGATCCGATCTCCGCCGGGCTATGCGTCGCCACTGACAACGGCCCGGGTGCGCGAGGCGACCCGGTAGGCGCTGGGGGTCAGGCCCGTGTGGCGGATGAGGTGGGTGCGGAGGGAGTCGGCCGTGCCGAGGCCGCTGCGGGTGGCGACCTGGTCCATCGGGAGGGTGGTCGTCTCCAGGATTTCGCGGGCGCGGTCCAGGCGCTGGTGCAGCAGCCACTGGAGGGGGCTGGCGCCCGTCTCGGAACGGAAGCGGCGGGTCAGGGTGCGGACGCTCGTGCCCGCGTGCCGGGCCAGATCGGCCAGCGTCGTCGGCTCGTCCAGGCGGGCCAGCGCCCAGGCGCGGGTCGCGGCGAGGGAGGTGCCGCGCTCGGCCGGGAGCGGGGTCTCGATGTACTGGGCCTGGCCGCCCGGGCGGACGGGGGCCGCCACCACCAGGCGGGCGGTGGCGTTCGCGACCGCCGATCCGTAGTCGCAGCGCACCATGTGCAGGCACAGGTCGATCCCGGCCGACATGCCCGCCGAGGTCAGTACCCCTTCGTCCTCCGTGAACAGGACGCCGGGCACGAGGTCGACGTCCGGGAAGAGCTGCCGGAAGTCCGCTGATGCCGACCAGAAGGTCGTGGCGCGGCGGCCCGCCAGGAGACCGGCCTGCGCCAGGACGAACGCGCCCGTGCAGATGGAAGCGATGCGCGCGCCGCGTGCGGCGGCGGCCCGCAGGGCGTCCAGCACCCGGGGGTCGGTGGCATCCCGGTCGGCCGTCCCCGTGACCATCACCGTGTCGGCCCGCTCGACCGCTTCCAGGCCGTTCGGCACCACCACGTCCGTGCCGTACGCCGCCTCCAGCACGCCGGGGACGAGGGTGCAGACCGTCACCTCGTAGGCGGGCTGATCGCCGATGCTCGTCGCACCGAACACCACCCCCGGGATCGACAGGTCGAAGGTGGTCAGCGGGGGACACGCGATGACCACGATGCGGTGCGGGCGGGTGGGGGGAGTGGCCATGGCTCGAATCTCCGGAAGGCTGGCATTCGGGCCACTACTGTACGGCTCCGCGCCGGGCGAGGGTTGATCCCGTCAGCAGAACCAACTCGCAGTTCCCGTACAGGAGTACAGCCATGGCCTTGCACGTCATCACGGGCGCCGGTGCGATCGGCACCGCCACCGCACGCCTCCTCGCCGCATCCGGCGAACAGGTGCGCGTCATCACCCGCAGCGGCGGCGGGCCCGAGCACCCGCTCGTCGAGCGGGTCGCCGCCGATGTCACGGACACCGGGCGGCTGGCCGAGCTGCTGAGGGGCGCGAAGACCCTCTACAACGCCGCGGCCCCCGCCTACCAGGACTGGCGGACCGAGTTTCCGCCCCTTGCCGCTGCGCTGCTCGCCGCTGCCGAACGGGCCGGCGCCGACTACGTGATGCTGGGGAACGTCTACGGGTACGGGCCGGTCGAAGGGCCCATCGCGCCCGAGCGGCCCATGCGGCCGAACTCCGACAAGGGGCGGGTCCGCGCCGCCATGTGGGAGGAGGCCCTGGCCGCGCACGGGGCCGGGCGGGTGCGGGTCGCCGAGGTCCGGCCGGGCGACTTCCTCGGGGCCGGCGCCATCGGCCTCTTCCCCCTGGTGGCCGTGCCCGCCGTACTGGCCGGCACGGAGGCCGTCCTCCCGGTGGGGCTCGACGCGCCGCACGCCTGGTCTTACGTGGGCGACGTCGCACGCACCCTGATCGCCGCCGGCGCGCACGAGGACGGCTGGGGCCGCGCCTGGCACGTGCCGTCCACCTCCGAGCTGTCCCCGAGAGACCTGATGGCCAGGCTGGCCGAGCTCGCCGGGGCGCCGGCTCCGCGGCTGCGGACCATGACGCCGGACGAGCTCGCCGCGGCGGCCGCGGCGGACGCCGTGGTGGCCGAGATCCCGGAGATGGCCTACCAGTACGAACGCGAGCTGCGCCTCGACGCCTCCGGGACGGAGCGCGTGCTCGGAGTGCGGGCCACGGAACTGGACCTCGTGCTCAAGGAGTTGGCGTCGACCGGGCGGTGAGCACGACCTACCCGCGAGTATTGACTAATAGTCAATACGGGGCCACGCTCGGGACGAGCCGTCGTTCGTCTCCGGTAGGGGAGGTCGTCCCGTGGGTGTGGATCAGGAACTGGGCCGGTTGGGTGTGGAGTTCGGTGGAGTGCAGCTTCCCGACTCGTTCAAGGAACTGAGCGCGGAGGAGCTCGTACGGCTGGCCGACGCGCTGAGCCGCGAGCGGGCGCGGCAGGCCGACGGGCTGAACGAGGCCGCCGAAGAGGCGCTCCGGCTGGTACCCGCGCTCGCGCGCGGCGCCGTGCGCAAGGTGCTGTTCCGGTGAGCCGGGCCGAGGCGGAAAAGGTCGCCCGGCTGCTGGGGGAGGAGGAGCTCGGGTTCCTCCGCGGGCTGCCGACGCAGGACGTGCGGAGGTTCCGCGAGCAGGCGAGCGCCGTACTGAACGACGGCGCCCCCGAGATGCTCGACCGGATCGCCGCCGCGACGAAGCTGGTGCCGGCCGGGGTCGCCGCGGCCATCTCGCAGAAGGCGCTGGGGCCGCGGCTGGCGGCGGCCGTCGCCGGGCGGCTGGAGGCGGGGCGTGCCGCGGACATCATCGCGAAGCTGCCGGTGTCGTTCACGGCCGAGTCGTGCGGGCACCTGGACCCGAGGAAGATCGCCGGGATCGTGGACCGGCTCGACGAGGGGCTCGTCGTACGGATCGCGGTCGCCCTCGCCGAGAAGGGCGACCACCTCACCATGGGGCGGTTCGTCGGGCACATGCGGGACCAGGTGCTCGGACGGATCCTGGGGCAGGTCGGCGACGCCGATGTGCTGAAGGCCGGGTTCTACGTGGACCAGCCCGAGCGGCTGCCGAGGATCCTGGAGCTGATGGGCGACGAGCGGCTCGGGGCGGTGGTCCGGGCCGCCGCGGCCGACGGGCTGTGGGAGGAGGCCCTCGCGGTCGCGGCCTCGGTGGGAGGGGAGCAGCGGCTGCGGATCGCGCAGCTCACGGCGCGGCTCGACGCGGCGGATCTTGACTCGCTCGTGCGGGTGACGCATGCGGAGGGGCTGTGGGAGGCGCTGCTGCCGCTCGTCGCCCTGCTGGGGGAGGAGGACCGGTTGGCGGTGGCCCGGCTGGAGTCCCTGCGGGATCCGCTGGTGCTGGCCGGGGTGGTGGCGGCCGTGGTGGCGACCGGGCTGTGGGGGGAGTTCCTGCCGCTGGTGGGGGTGCTGCCGGAGGATGCGCGGAAGGTGGTTGCGGATGCGGCGGCCGGGCTGGGGGACGGGGAGCTGGACGCGCTGGTGAGGGAGGTCGACAAGCGGGACCTGTGGGAGCTGGTGCTGCCGTTGGTCGAGCGGATGGAGGAGGCGGGGAAGGAGCGGATCTTCGCGCTGCCGGCCTTCCAGGACCAGTCCTGACCTGTCCCTGGGCGGGTGGCGAGGCCGACCGGTGCGGCGCCGCTGCCGGGGCTCTGCCCCGGACCCCGCGCCTCAATCGCCGGCGGGGCTGGGTTTGCCCCCCGGGGCGGGGTTTTTGGCCGTCGGGCCGGTCCGCGGGGTCCCTCCGTCGGCCAAGGGTCCCGCCCGTGGGCCGGGAGCGTGTTGGGGTGGGGAGGTCCCTGCGCCCCCGCCCCGTGGGCCGGGGATGCGTCGTTGGGGTGGGGGGGTCCCTGCGCCCCCGCCCCGTGGGTCGGGAGTACGCCTTGGGGTGGGGACACGGCGGAGTGTCCCCGCAGGACGAGCGCGCAACCACCCTCACGTCTCGCAGCGGTGCCTTGGTGCGCGAGGACGAGGAGACACTCCGGCGGGGCACCGCCCCAACAGGCCGGTCCCGGCCCAGGGGGCACCCTCAGCCCCGCCGGCGTTTGAGGCGCGGAACCCCGGGGAGGGCGTAGGCCGGATGGGGCATCTGCCCGGCGGAACCGTGCAGTTGAGGGCGGCCTCGTCTGGTAACAGTGGGCCCCATGCCCACCCCCACCCCCACCCGAGCCCTGCTCAGCGGGCTGCTCGGCGCCGCCCTGCTGATCTCCGTGCCGACCGCCACCGCCGCAGACGCGGCCACCCGCACCGTCGAGTACCGCGGGCTCCGGCTCGCCGTCCCCGTCGGCTGGCGGGTCGTCGACCTTGAGCGGGAGCCCGACGCCTGCCTGCGACTCGATGTGCCCACCCTCTACCTCGGCCACGCCGGCACCCAGGCCGAATGCACCGGCCGCGCCGTCGTCCGCCGGGCCGACACCCTGCACCTCGAACCCCTCGACGGTGCCCCGCCGCGCGCCGACATCCCGACCGTCGGCGAGCTGTCCGCGCCCGTGCCCCGTACCGACAGCAACGAGCTGCGGTACGTCCTGCGCCGGGCCGGCGTCGTGGCCACCGTGTCCTACGGGGACGCGCCCGACACCGTACGGGGGATCCTCGCGCAAGCCCGTACGGTGGCCGCGAGCCTGCCTGCGCCCGCCCTGCCCGCCGTGGCGGCGGACGGTGCGAAGCCCCGTACCGGGCAGCAGGCCTTCACCGGCGAGGGCTTCGACGCCTGTACCGCCCCGACCCAGCGGGCCATGGACACCTGGCGCGCCGAATCGCCCTTCGGCGCCGTCGGCATCTACATCGGCGGCCGTGCCCGGGCCTGCGCCCAGCCCCGGCTCACGGCCGACTGGGTCCGGCGGCAAGCCGACGCCGGCTGGCACCTGATGCCCCTCTGGGTCGGCCCGCAGCCCTGGCACAGCTCCAGCACCGGCCTGTCCACCGATCCCTCCGAGGCGAACGAGCAGGGCCGCGCCGCCGCCGAGGGCGCGGTGGACGCCGCCCGCTCGCTGGGGCTCGGCGCGGGCGCGGTGCTCTACAACGACCTGGAGAACTACACGGACCGCGCCACCTGGGACGCCCCGGTCGTCGCCTACCTGACCGCCTGGACCGAGCGCCTGCACGAGCTGGGCCACCGCTCCGGCGCCTACGTCGCGGCGAGCTCCGGCGCCAAGGCGCTCAGCGCCCACCACCACCAGGCCCCCGACGCCATGCCGGACGTGCTGTGGGTGGCCCGCTGGAACGGCGCGGCGTCCGTGACGGACGCGGACATGGGGCTGCCCGAGGGCACCGGCAAGTGGTCCGGCCGGCGCCGGGCGCACCAGTTCCGCGGGGACCACGACGCCTCGTACGGCGGGGTCACCATCAACATCGACCGCAACTGGCTGGACGTCGACCCGTCGGTCCTCGGCCCGCTCCCGGTGCCGCCGCCCCTCAGCTAGCCGGATCCTCGCGCGGCGGCTCGTCGTCATTGCCCCGGCGGATGGTGCGCAGGCCGTGCGCCGGGGTCCACGAGCGGATGACGAGGTCGTCGCCCTCCACGCCGATGTGGACCACCTCGGTCAGGTCGACGTGGAAGAGGTGGAAGGGGTGCGGGGTGTCCGTCTCCTCCGCGTACCGGTGCAGCTCGGGCGGGTCGACCTGCTCCAGCGCGCGCCCGGAGATCCGTACGTCCCCGTCCGGCATCTCCTCACCCGCGCCCGGGTTCGTGTGGAGGGCGAACCGCGGGTCGCGCTGGAGGTCCCTGGCCTTCATGGAGCCCGCCATCATGCCGAGCCACAGCTCCCCGCCGCGGATGTCGACGTTCAGCCCGGCCACCCGGGGTGAGCCGTCCTTGCGCAGGGTGGCCAGGACGTGGTGCGGGTACTGCGCGAAGCGGGCCTGAACCGCCGCCGCGAACTTCGGTTCCGCCTTTTCGAACGCTGCCCAGTTGTTCGTCGTCATAGCTCCATCAAAGCGCGAGGTGCTGATGGTCGCCGCTCAGGCGCGACGCGCGGAGTCAGCTCCGTACGATGCCCGCGCCGCGCGCCGCCGCCAGCCAGGCCGGGAACTCGCCGACGAGGCGGTCGTACAGCTCCGCGTCCGGGACGGTGCGCGGGTCCAGGCCCGCGTGGAAGTAGCCCGCGTTGTCCACCACGCGGCGCTCCGGGACGGGCAGTTCGTCGAGTCGGCGCAGGAAGTCGAACTGCGAGCTGCGGGTGTTGCCGAAGCCGACGAACTGCCAGAAGAGGGGGAGGGGGGCCGCCTTGCACAGGTACTTCTCCGCGGCGAGCTTGTTGATCGGCCCACCGTCGGTCTGGAAGACGACGAGGGCGGGCAGCGTCGAACCCGAGTCCTGGTAGTGGTCGATCACCGCGTCCATCGCCGCGTGGTAGGCCGTCTTGCCCATGTGGCCGAGGCGGGAGGCGATCTCGGTGACCCGGCCCTCGTGCCCGACGAGGGAGATCTCCTCCACCGCGTCGACCTCGGTGGAGAAGAACACCACCGGTACGCGGGCGTCGTCGTCCAGGTGCGCGGACAGGCCCAGCACCCGGTCGGCGAGGGCCTGCACGCTGCCGTCCGCGTAGTACGGCTTCATGGACCCCGAGTAGTCCAGTACGAGGTAGACGGCGGCGCGCCCGTCCTCCATGCCGTGTTTGCGCAGCGAGACCCCGGCGCTCTTGTAGAGACTCACGAGCGCCGGAGCCGCTTCTTCGACCTTGCGGAGGTTTATCGCACTGCGCGTCATGATTCCGAGGGTACGTCAGCCCGCCCTGACGTAACCGAGTTCGGCCGCGAGCCGGGTCCGGTGCTCGGCCGGCGAGCCGAAGAGGAGGGCGGAGCCGTGGGCGCGCTTGAAGAACTCGTGGGCCTCGTGTTCCCAGGTGATGCCGATGCCGCCGTGCAGCTGGATCATCTCCCCGGCGACGTACGAGTACGCCTGCGAGCAGGCCGACTTGGCGGCCGCCGCCAGGTGGGGCGGGGCGTCGGCGGCGGCCGCGGCGAGCGCCATCGAGCGGGCCGACTCCACGGCCGCGTACATGTCGGCGAGCCGGTGCTTCACGGCCTGGAAGGAGCCGATGGGGCGGCCGAACTGGACCCGGTCCTTCGCGTAGCGGACCGTGGCCTCCAGCGCGGCTCCGGCGGCCCCCGCCTGTTCGGCGGCGAGCGCCGTGCAGGCCAGGTCCCGGACCCGGGCCAGGACTCCGGCGCCGTCGGGCGAGAGCAGCCGGGCCGGGGTCCGCGCGAGGGTGAGCTCCGCGAGCGGCCGGGTGCGGTCCACGGTGGACCGGGGGGTGAAGGCCGCGGGCGGGGCGGTGAGCTCGAAGAGGGCGAGCCGGCCGCTGCCGTTGCCCTGGCCGGGCGAGGAAGGGCTGCCGTTGCCCTGGCCGCCGGGACTGATGGCGGTGCGCCGGCCGGGCTCGGTGCCGGTGCCGGTGCCGGTGCCGGTGCCGGGTTCAGGCTCGGGGTCGGGGTCGCCGCCGATGGTGGCGAAGACCAGTACCAGGGACGGCTCGGACGGGCCCGCCAGCACGTACCGCTTGGTGCCCGTGAGCAGCCACCCGCCGCCGTTCGGCTCCGCCCGGGTGGCCATGTCGGCGGCCTCCCAGCCCCCGCGCCCGACGCCCCCGCCGGGGGTTTCCGCCCAGGCCAGGGCGCCTACCAGGGAGCCGTCCGCCAGGGCCGGGAGGTACTTCGCGCAGGACTCCTCGTCGCCCGCGGCCAGCAGGGCCCGTACGGTCAGCACCGCCGAGCCCAGGTACGGTACGGGGCTCAGCGCGCGGCCCAGTTCCGCCATGACCACCCCGACCTCGGCGGCCCCGCAGCCCAGCCCGCCGTACTCCTCCGGTACCGCCAGCGCGGCCGCGCCCACCTGGGCCGTCAGCGGGGCCCAGGCCGCGTGGCCGGGATGCCGCGCCAGCACCGCCCGTACCGCGTCCCGCAGTTCCTCCTGCTCGGGCGTCCACTCCAGGCCGCTCACGAGCCCTCCCCCCGCGCCGCGCGCCGCAGCTCGGTCTTCAGCAGCTTGCCGCCGGCGTTGCGCGGGAGCTCCGGTACGAGGTGGAAGCGCCTGGGCACCTTGAAGTTGGCCAGGCGTTCGCGGGCCCAGGCCGTCAGCTCGGCGGCCGTGACGGGCGGCCCGGCCGTGACCACGTAGGCCACCCCCACCTCGCCGAGCCGCTCGTCCGGGGCCCCGACCACGGCCGCGTCGGTGACGGCGGGATGGGTCAGCAGGACGTTCTCCACTTCCGCCGGGTAGGCGTTGAACCCGCCGACCACGTACATGTCCTTCAGCCGGTCGGTGATCGAGAGGTAGCCGCGCCCGTCCAGGACGCCGATGTCCCCGGTGCGCAGCCAGCCGCCGGGCAGCACGGCCTCGGCGGTGGAGGCCGGGTCGTCGAGGTAGCCGGGGGTGACGTGGTAGCCGCGGACCTGCACCTCGCCCGGCTCCCCGGCCGGCAGCACCTCGCCGAGCGGGGAGGCGATCCGTACCTCGGTGTCGGGCAGCGGCAGGCCCACGGTGTGGGCGACCGTCCAGGCGTCCGCGTCGGTGGGGCAGACGGAGACGACCCCGCCGGACTCCGTCAGCCCGTACGCGGTGAACACGTCGGGCGCGCCGAGCACTTCGCGGATCTGCTCGACGAGGGCGGTGGGGACGGAGGCCGCCCCGGTCCCGGCCAGCCGCAGCGCCGACAGGTCGTGCGAGGCGAGGGCGGGGTGCCGGATCAGGCCGTGGAAGACCGTCGGGGGGCCCATCAGGCAGGTCACCCGCTCGGCGGCCATCCGGGCCAGGACGCGGTCGGTGTCGTAGACGGCCTCGGGGAGCATCGTGACCCCGCGCAGCAGGCACGCGAGGACCCCGGCCTTGTAGCCGAAGGTGTGGAAGAAGGGGTTGACCAGCAGGTACCGGTCCCCGGGGCGCAGGGTGACCAGCTCGGACCAGGAGGCGTAGAGCCGCAGGGTCTGGCCGTGGGTGGTCATGACGCCCTTGGAGCGGCCGGTGGTGCCGGAGGTGTACAGGATGTCACTGAGGTCCTCGGGGCGGATCCGGTCGGCGCGGGCGAGCCGCTCCGCCTCGGTGACGGAATCCCCGGCGGCCAGGTACGCCTCCCAGGACCCGGGGCCCGTCCCGCCGCGCAGGACGACGGTGGAGGTGAGGGCGCCGAGGTCCTCGCCGGAGGTGTGCAGGTCACGGACGTAGTCGGTGCCGAGGAAGCCGCGCTCGGTGAAGAGCACGCGGGCGCCGCTGCGCCGGATGATGTCGGCCGCCTCGGCGGGCTTGTAGCGGGTGTTGACCGGTACGAGGACCGCGCCCGCGCCGACCGCGCCCAGCGCGGCGGCGATCCACTGGCGGCTGTTCGGGGCCCAGATCGCCACCCGGTCGCCGGGCCGGACACCGTGCGCGATGGCCGCGCGGGCGGCGGCGGCGATCTCGACGGCCAGCCGGGCGAAGGTCCAGCGGACCTCCCCGTCGGCGAGCGCCTCGCGGTCCCCGTACACGGCGGCGGCGTACTCGGGGAGCCGGGCGAGCGTGGCGGGCGGTGGCAGTGGCGGTGCCGGCTGTGGGACCGGTGGCGGTGACTGTGGCGGTGCCGGTGGCATCGGACGGACCCTCCCTACTTGACGAGCGAGCGTGGGCGGTATCCAATCACAGGTGTTTCGGTTAGGCATATACCTAGTAGAAATATTTGGAGGCTCCCGTGGAGACCCTCAAGTCGGTCCTCTCCAGCTTCTGCACCGGCGTCGCCGTCATCACGGCATGCGAAGGCGACGGCCGTCCCGTCGGAATGGCCGTGCAGTCGTTCTCATCGGTTTCGCTGGACCCGCCGCTGGTCTGCTTCTGTCCGGCCCGTACCTCGACCACCTGGCCGAAGATCCGGGCCGCCGGCGCCTTCGCCGTCAACATCCTGGCCGCCGACCAGCAGGAACTGTGCCGCCGGTTCGCCGTGACCGGCGGGGACAAGTTCGCCGGCGTCCCCTGGCGTCCGGGTGGAAACGGCGCGCCCCTGCTCGACGGAGTCCTCGCGAGCGTCGAGTGCGATCTGGAGGACGTGCTGGACGGCGGCGACCACGAGATCGCCCTCGGCAGGGTCACCGCCCTGACCGCGCACCGCGCCGGCGAGCCGCCGCTGCTCTACTTCCGGCGCGCCTACGGGCGCTTGCCGAGCTCGCCGCGCTCGCCCCGCCCGGCGGCCAGTGCCTCGATGTCCTCCAGCATGGCGGCCGCGAGGTCGCGCTCGGAGGCGTAGTACCGCTCGGCCCACTTGAGGGTGAGCGTCGGGTAGGCCCAGGCCGACTCGTCCTTCGCGCCCTCCACGTCGGCCACCGCCCGACGCCGCATCTTCTCCGCGAACTCCTGGTGCCGGCCCAGGACTTCCCGCATCTGCTCCGGCTCCAGCAGGTGGCCCAGCCACAGTCGCAGCATCGGCCCGTGCTTGAGCGCGGGCGGGTCGACCGGGGCCTCGCGGGCCCATTCCCGTACGGCCGTCATGCCTTCGTCGGTGATCCGGTACACCCGCTTGTCGCGGGTGCCGGTCTCCTGGGTGACGAGCCGTGAAGAGGCGTAGCCGGCCTTCTCCAGGCGCTTGAGCTCGCTGTAGATCTGGCTGAAGGACGGGCTCCAGTAGAAGAAGCGCAGCGACCAGTCCGACCACTTCTTCAGGTCGTAGCCGGAGAGCTCCTCCCCGAAGGAGAGCAGCCCGAGCACCGCCCAGCTGGTCGCGGGGAGTGCTCGCTTGTTCGACTCGTCTGCCTTCTCTTCTGCCACGCAGCGCAGTCTACGACCGGTCCCCGCGGTGCCCTTCCCCCCGAGGGGTATGACTGCTAGAAGTATTCCTAATCGAAATACCACTCCCTGGATGGAGGGACCTCCCCGTGAAGTTCTCGATGATCTTCGAGGCCCAGCTCGTCGACCCGACCCCGGAGCGCGAGCGCCAGGTCATCCACGACTGCGTCGAACAGGCCGTCCTCGCCGAGGAGATGGGCTTCGACCGGATCTGGGCCGTCGAACACCACTCGCTGACCCAGTACGCCCACATGAGCGCCTCCGAGATCTTCCTGACCTGGGTCGCCGCCCGGACGCAGAAGATCCGCATCGGCCACGGCGTCGTCACCATGCCCTTCGGCTACCAGCACCCGGTCCGCGTCGCCGAGCGCGCCGCCATGCTCGACGTGCTCTCCGGCGGACGCGTCGACATCGGCGCCGGGCGCGGCGCCACCCGCCAGGAGATGTCCATGTACGGGGTGAAGCCCGAGGACACCTACCCGCAGATGGAAGAAGCACTGCGGATCTTCTCCGCCGCCTGGCGCGAGCCGGAGTTCGAATGGCACGGCTCCATCGACATCGGCCCCGGTGCGATCCTGCCCCGCCCGGTCCAGGACCCGCACCCGCCGCTCTTCATGGCCTGCTCCAAGCACGACACCCTCAAACTCGCCGCCGAACTCGGCATCGGAGCCCTGGTGATGGGCTTCGCGGGCGCCGACGACGTCCGCGCGATGCGCAAGGTCTACGACGAGGCCATCGCCACCCGCACCGGCGAGCGCCTCGTGTCGAGCGAGGTCAACGACCACCTCTCCGCCCTCTGCCCGACCATCGTCCTCGACGACGCCGAGCGCGCGCTGCGGCTCGGCACGCGCGGCCAGCGCTTCTTCGCCGAGTCCATCGCCCACTGGTACGGCAACGCCCCCGCACCGACCGGCTACGCCGAGGACGAGGACCACGTAGGGGCGCTCGCCAAGGGCCGCGACGAGCTCGTCGCCAAGCTCCACGAGGCCAACATCCCGGCGCGGCCCGTCGACACCGGCACCTACAACGCGGAGCACGCGTACGGCAGCGCCGAGACCGCCATCGCCTACGTCGAGCAGCTGCGCGAGATCGGCGTCGACGAGGTGATGTGCCTGATCCAGATGGGCACGGTCCCGCAGGAGGCCTGCCTGGAGACCATCCGCCAGTGGGGCGAGAAGGTCATCCCGCACTTCCGTGCCCTGGAACAGGAGGCCTGAGCCATGAGCATCTCCCTCGACGGGAAGGTCGTCGTCGTCACCGGAGCCGGACGCGGCCAGGGCGCGGCCGAGGCCCGCCTGTTCGCGGAAGCCGGCGCGCGGGTCGTCGTCACGGACGTACGGGAGGACGAGGGCCGGGCGGTGGCCGCCTCGCTCGGTGACCAGGGACTGTACGTACCCCACGACGTGGCCGACCCGGCGAGCTGGGCCGGGGTCGTCGCGGAGGCGGTCAAGGCCTTCGGCACGATCTCGGCACTGGTCAACAACGCGGCCTTGTGGCGCACGGCCCACGTGGAGCAGCAGTCCCTGGAGGACTTCGAGACCCTGCTGCGGGTCAACCTGCTGGGCCCCTTCCTCGGCATCCAGGCGGTGGCGCCGGTGCTGCGGGCGGGCGGGGGCGGCTCGATCGTCAACATCTCCTCCACGGCCGGGCTGGTCGGGATCCCCGGCCACGCGGCGTACGGATCGACCAAGTTCGGGCTGCGCGGGCTCACCCGGTCGGCGGCGCTGGACCTGGCCGGGGACCGGATCCGGGTCAACTCGGTGCATCCGGGGGCCATCGACACCCCGATGGTGGCGGAGGTCGCGGGCCGGGACTGGTCGCACGTACCGCTCGGGCGGATGGGACGGCCGGAGGAGGTCGGGGAGCTGGTGCTCTTCCTCTGCTCGGACGCGTCCTCGTACGTCACGGGCACGGAGTTCACCGTCGACGGCGGGATGACCACGGCATGACCCGTGACCAGCTCTCACCCGAGGCCAGGCGCTGGTGCGACGCGATGACGGCGGGTTTCCCGGGCCCGGGAGACGCGGCGGCCCTGCGGGCGGCGGCGTCCGTCCCCGGCCCGCCGGGCCCGGCCGTCGCCTCGGTCCACGACACGGTCGCCTCCGGCGTCCCGGTCCGGGTCTACGACCCCGAGCCGGGCTCCGGAAACCGTCCCCTGGTCGTCTTCCTCCACGGGGGCGGCTGGGTGATGTGCGGCCTCGACACCCACGACGCGCTCTGCCGCACCCTGGCGGCGGCCTCCGGAGCGGTGGTCATCTCCGCGGACTACCGGCTCGCCCCGGAACACCCCTGGCCGGCGGCGCCGGACGACGCGCTGGCCGTACTGCTGTGGGCCCGGGCGCAGGCGCCCTCGCTGGGCTGCGACCCCGACCGGATCGTCATGGCGGGGGACTCCAGCGGCGGAAACCTGGCCGCCGTCACCGCCCTGCGGGCACCCGAACTCATCGCGGGCCAGCTGCTGTTCTACCCACCGCTCGACGCGTCCATGGCCTCGGCCTCGGTGGAGGCGTACGGGAAGGGCTACTTCCACACCGCCGCCCACATGGCCTGGTACTGGGACCAGTACGGCGGCGACCCGGCGCACCCGCACGTCTCCCCGCTCCACGCCCCCGACCTGTCGGGCCTGCCGCCCGCGCTGATCGTCCTCGCGGACTGCGACGTGCTGCGCGACGAGGGCCTCGGGTACGGGCGCCGGCTGGCGGCGGCGGGCGTGCACTGCACGGTCCAGCTCCACCCGGGCGTCTTCCACGGCTTCCTGGGACTACCGCTCCCGGCCGGGGGCGCCGCACTGGCGGCGGCCGCGGCCTGGGTGGCGGCGCTGGAGTAAGGGGGGCGGGGCGGCCGGATTCGAACCGGCGTCCTCCTCCATGCTGTGTAGGTGCACTACCTCTGTGCTACGACCCCGCCCCTGGCTCCGATCCTAGGCGGGGGCTCGGCGGGTCCGCACCGCGGGTTCAGGGCCGAACGCATCCCGGGCATGATGTGTCCATGGTCGAACTGATACGGCGGCTGTCGGGGGCGCTGCTCCGCAACTGCCTCCTCCTGGCAGCGGAGTTCGGGGCCATCCTGCTGCTGCGGGGCCCGGAGGGCTTCTGGATACCGATCCTGCTCGGCGTCTTCGTCATCGGCGCCGCCGTACCGCACGGCACCGGCGCGGAGTTCGTGGCCCGCACCACCGTCGCGCTCACCGCGGTGGGGGTCGTGGGGCTCGGCTGGATCGCCTGGGACGACCACACCCTCCACGACCGGGGCCGCGAGGAAGTCGCGGTGGTGGCCTCGCGGGCCATGCTGGAGGACGGCTCCGTCTACTCGCCGTCGCTGCGCCTGCGCACGGAGGCGGGCCGCGACCTGCCCGGCTCGGTCTCCATGGACCTCGCCGTCGGCGCCCGCCTCACGGTGACGGTGGACCCCAACGGCCCGGCGTGGTCCGTCGGCCCCCGCCCCTCCGAACCCCTCGGGGAAGCGACAGCCACGGCAGCGCTCCTCCTGCTCCAGACCGCCACCCTCGGCCGGCTCTCCCTACGCCGCCCCCGCGACTGAAACCCGCTGGTCAACGCGGTGGCCCAGCCCTTAGGGTCGCCGCATGTCCACCACGACCACCCTCTGGCGGCCGACCGGCCCCGTCGAGCTCGACCTGGTCCGCGCCCTCGACTGGCGGGCCTGGCCGCCGCGCCTGCCCGAGCAGCCCATCTTCTATCCCGTGATGAACGAGGACTACGCGATCCGCATCGCCCGGGACTGGAACGTCAAGCACGACGGGGCGGGCTTCGTGACCCGCTTCGAGGTCGACTCGGACTTCCTGACCCGCTACCCGGTCCAGCAGGCCGGCGGCGAGACCATCCTGGAGCTGTGGGTCCCGGCGGAGGAGCTCGACGAGTTCAACCGGCACATCGTCGGCCGCATCGAGGTCGTGCACGAGTTCCGCCCCTGAGCCGGTCGGCAGCCGCCGGGGCTACTGCTTGATGATGTACGAGCAGCCCTTCGAGTTCTTGATGCCGTCGCTCTCCGAGACCACCTTGCCGTCCACCTTGATGGAGCAGGGCGCCGACACCAGCTTGCCGTCGGCGCCCGTGATGAGGCCCGGGACCACGTTCACCAGGTAGCCCACCTTCTGCTCCGCGGCGGTGAGTTCGGCGGTGCCCGACTTCGTCCACGGCAGGGTCTGCGTCTCGAAGCCGCTGCCGATGCCGCTGTACATGACCGCGGTCTTGCCGGTGCCGCCGACCTCCAGGGTCACCTCGTGGGTCGCGCCGCCGGTCTTGGCCGCCGGCGCGGAGGACGCGGGGGCGGGGCTCTGGGAGGCCGCGGGCTTGGCGTCGTCGACGGCCGGCTTCGGCTTGTCGCTTCCGCAGCCGGTGAGCAGCACCGCCGCCGTCGCGGCGCACAGCGTCATCATCCCGGTCTTCGTGCTTCGCATGTTCCCAGTACCTCGTTCGTTCTCGGTCGTTCGTCGTACGTTCGATCACAGGGATGCCGTCAGATCCCCTATCGGTTCCCTACGTTGGCTGCGTCGGCCACGGTGGTCCCGGGGCGCGTGATCGAAAACAATGGCCGCATGACGAAACGCGCCCGGTCCTTCGACGCCGCCGCCGCGCTCTACCGCGCGAACCGGCCCGGCTACCCGCCCGCCCTCTTCGACGCCGTCGAGGAACTCGCCGGGCGGTCGCTCGCCGGGGCGCGGGTGGCCGACGTCGGGGCGGGGACCGGGATCGCCACCGCGTTGCTGCGGGGGCGGGGCGCCGAGGTGCTCGCCGTGGAGCCGGGGGACGGGATGGCCGCCGAATTCCGGGCGGCGAACCCAGGGATCCCGGTCGTACGCGGGGACGGGGACCGGCTGCCCCTCGCCGGCGGCGCGTTCGACTTCCTCACGTACGCCCAGGCCTGGCACTGGACCGACCCCGCCCGGTCCGTCCCCGAAGCCCGCCGCGTGCTCCGGCCAGGCGGCGCGCTCGCCCTCTGGTGGAACGACATGGACACCACCGTCCCCTGGGTCGCCGAGCAGGACGCACGGCTCCGTACCTTCTTCGGGGCGACCGGGCTGCCCACCCGCGAGTCCCTGGAAGGGCTCGACGTCACCACCCGCGAGGTGCGGTGGTCCCGGCGGATCCCGCTGACCACGCACCTCGCCAACCACGCCAGCCACTCCGCCTTCCTGCTGATCGGCGAGGACGACACCCGCGCGTTCCTCGACGCCGAACGCGCCCGGCTGGAGCCCCTCTTCCCCGACGGCACCGTCGAGGAGCACTACGTCGTCACGCTCAGGGTCGCCGTCATGTGAGAAGGGGCGGTTAAGGAGTGGACGCCTCCGGGCCCGGTCGGAGAGGTTGCCGGTATGACTTCCTTCCTGCGGGTCTTCTTCGGCGTCAACGACGTCCTGGCCTTCCTCCTCGAACTCGCGGCCCTCGCCGCGCTGGCCTGGTGGGGGTACACCCGGGACATCGGCCGGGTCTGGTCCATCGGGCTCGCCGTGGCCGCCCCGGTCGCCGCCGGCGTGCTGTGGGGTGCCTTCGCCGCACCCAAGGCCGCCTACGCCGTTCCGCTCGTCGCCCAGCTCGGTGTCAAGGCGGTGGTGTTCGGGTCCGCCGCCCTCGCGCTGTACGCGGTCGGGTGGCGGACCGGAGCCCTGTGGTTCGGCGGGATCGTGCTCGTGAACACCGCCCTGGCGACCTATCACCGCACGCGCGGCTGAAGGACCTCCGCCCGGCAGGCCGACGGTGTGCCCCAGGCGTCACGCAGCGGGCGGGCCTTGCGCAGCCACAGGGAGAGGTCCAGCTCCTCCGTGTAGCCGACCGCGCCGTGGAGCTGGAGGGCGGTCATGGCCGCCGCGTACGCCGCCTCGCCCGCCGCGAGCTTCGCCGCGGCCACGTCGGCCGGGGACAGGGACAGCGCCGCCGCCCACAGCAGCGGCCGGGCGAACTCCAGGGCCAGCAGGGTGTCCGCCAGCCGGTGCTTGACCGCCTGGAAGGAGCCGATCGGGGTCCCGAACTGGGTGCGCTGCTTCGCGTACTCCACCGTGCGCGCCAGCAGCGCCTCGCCCACGCCCAGGCACTGCGCCGCCGTCAGCAGCCGCGCCCAGCGCCCGGCCGTCCCGGCCGCCGCCGTGACGGCGGGGCCCGTCGCCAGCAGCGCCCCGGCCGCCAGGGGGCGGGAGAGCCTGCGGGCCGGGTCGAGGGAGGCCAGCCGTTCGCCCACGATGCCGTGGGTCAGGCGGAGTTCACCCGTCGCCGACACCGTGAAGCATTGGTTCACCGAGTCGGCGTCCAGGACGTACGGGCTCCCGCCCGGCAGGGCCAGGGTGGCCGAGGTCTCGCCCGCGGCCAGCCCCGGGAGGAACAGCTTCGCCAGCGCCTCGTCGCCCAGCTCGGAGATCAGTACGGACGCCGCCGCGCTCTCCACCACCGGCCCCGGCACCCCCGCCCGCCCCAGCTCCACGAAGCCCAGGGCCAGCTCCAGCGGCAGCGGGCCGGCGCCGTCGTACGCCTCCGGCACCGCCAGCGCGAACAGGCCCGTGTCGGCCAGGCGGGCCCACACGGCCCGGCCCGGGTTCTGGTCGCCGGCCGCCCAGGCCCGTACCGCCGCCGGCACCTCGGCCGCGCCCAGCAGGGAGCGCACGGTACGGGCGAAGTCCGCCTGTTCGTCGGTCAGCAGGAAGCGCATCAGCGGCGGCCCTTCGGGAGGCCGAGCAGCCGCTCGGCGATGATGTCGCGCTGGATCTCGTTCGTGCCCGCGTAGATCGGCCCGGCCAGCGAGAACACCCACGGCTCGGCCCACTCGCCCGCCGCCAGCTCCGCGTCCGGGCCGAGCAGGTCCAGGGCGGTCTCGTGCAGGGCGATGTCGTACTCGGACCAGAACACCTTGTTCAGACTGGACTCCGCGCCGATCGTCTCGCCCGCCGCGAAGCGGGAGGCGTTGGCCCAGGTGAACAGCTCGTAGGCGCGCGCCCCGACCACCGCGTCCGCGACCCGGTCCCGCAGCGCCGTGTCGGCCGGGTCACCGGCCGTCTCCCACAGGGTGCGCAGCCGGTCGGCCGCCGCCAGGAACCGGCCGGGGGAGCGCAGGGTCAGCCCCCGCTCGTTGCCCGTGGTCGACATCGCGATCCGCCAGCCCTGGCCCGGCTCCCCGATCACGTCCTCGTCCGGTACGAAGACCTGGTCCAGGAAGAGCTCCGCGAAGGCGGGCTTGCCGTCGAGGCGGCCGATGGGCCGCACCGTCACCCCGGGCGCCCGCAGGTCGAACATCAGGTACGTCAGCCCCTGGTGGGGCTTCGGGGCGTCCGGGTCCGTGCGGAAGATGCCGAAGGCGCGGTCCGCGAAGGCGGCCCGCGAGGACCAGGTCTTCTGCCCGGACAGCAGCCAGCCGCCCTCCGTGCGCACCGCCCGCGACTTCAGCGAGGCCAGGTCGGAGCCCGACTCCGGCTCCGACCAGGCCTGCGCCCAGATCACCTCGCCGCTCGCCATGGAGGGCAGCACCCGGGCCCGCTGCTCGTCGGTGGCGTGGTCGAAGAGGGTCGGGGCGAGGAGGTTGATGCCGTTCTGGGAGACCCGGCCGGGCGCGCCCGCCGCCCAGTACTCCTCCTCGAAGACCAGCCACTTCACGATGTCGACGCCCCGGCCCCCGAACTCCTCGGGCCAGGACACCACCGCCCAGCGGTCCGCGTGCAGCCGCGCCTCCCACTCCCGGTGCGCGGCGAAGCCCTGCTCCGTCTCCAGGGAGGGCAGGGGAGCGGCGGGCACGTGGGCGGCGAGCCAGGCCCGGGCCTCGGCCCGGAAGGCCTCCACCTCCGCCGTCTGGGTCAGGCTCATCGTGGGGTCCACCGGGTCCATCAGGTGTTCGCCTCCTTCAGGGCGGCGATGTTGACGCCTCCGAGCGAGTCCGCCGCCGTCTCCGCGTTGTGGGCGTGCGCCAGGTGGTGCAGGCCGAAGACCGAGTCCATGCCGGTGTGCAGGCCCTGGAGGTCCTCGGCCTGGTTGACGGCCCGTTTGGTCAGGGCCAGGCCGAAGCCGGGCATCTCGGCCATGCGCAGGGCCAGCCGGTCGGTCTCGTCCGTCAACTCTGCACGATCCACTACACGGTTGACCATGCCGATCTCGTACGCCCGGCGGGCCGGCATCCGGTCGCCCGTGTACAGGAACTCCTTCGCGATCCGCGGCGGCATCACCCACGGGTGCGCGAAGTACTCGACGCCGGGGATGCCCATCCGGACGACGGGGTCCGCGAAGAAGGCGTCCTCGCTCGCCACGATCAGGTCGCACACCCAGGCCAGCATCAGCCCGCCCGCCACGCACGCCCCTTGCACCGAGGCGATCACCGGCTTCGGCAGTTCCCGCCAGCGCCGGCACATCCCCAGGTACACCTCGGACTCGCGCGCGAAGCGGGATTCGGCGCCCGAGCGCCCCGAGTGGTCCCACCACAGGCCGGCCCGCCGCTCGAAGGGCAGGTGGGCGTCGCGCCCGGGGGTGCCGATGTCGTGGCCGGCGGAGAAGTGCTCGCCGGCTCCGCGCAGGACGACCACCTTCACGTCGGGGTCGTCGGCGGCGCGGTAGAAGGCGTCGTCGAGGGCGTACGTCATCGCGCTGTTCTGCGCGTTGCGGTAGCGGGGGCGGTTCATGGTCACGTACGCGACCGGGCCGCGGCGCTCGTAGAGCACGGGGGCGTCGTGGCCGTCGTCGGTGTCGTCGGGCATCCTCGGATCCTTCCCTAACAAGTGTTTGGTAGGTTAACGTACGGCCATGAGCAGCGTCGAGGAGTTCCGCACCGAGGTTCGGAGGTGGCTACGGGCCCACCTCACCGGCGAGTTCGCCACCCTCAAGGGCCGCGGCGGACCGGGCCGGGAGCACGAGGCGTTCGCCGAACGCCTCGCCTGGGAACGGCACATGGCGGCCCACGGCTGGACCTGCCTCGGCTGGCCCGTCGAGTACGGCGGCCGCGGCGCGAGCACCGAGGAGCAGATCGCCTTCCACGAGGAGTACGCCCTCGCGGACGCCCCCGCCCGTGTCAACCACATCGGCGAACAACTCCTCGGCCCCACCCTCATCGCCCACGGCACCGAGGAGCAGAAGCGCCGCTTCCTGCCGCCCGTCCGGGCCGTGGAGGAACTGTGGTGCCAGGGCTACAGCGAACCCGACGCCGGCTCCGACCTCGCGGGCGTCCGCACCCGTGCCACGCTCCACGACGGGCAGTGGGTGGTCGACGGGCAGAAGACGTGGACCTCCCTCGCCCACGAGGCCCAGTGGTGCTTCGTCCTCGCCCGCACCGAACCGGGCTCCCGCCGCCACGCCGGCCTCTCCTACCTCCTGGTCCCCATGGACCAGCCCGGGGTCGAAGTCCGGCCCATCGTGCAGCTCACCGGTACCTCCGAGTTCAACGAGGTCTTCTTCGACGGCGCCCGCACCGCCGCCGCCCACGTCGTCGGCGCCCCCGGCGACGGCTGGAACATCGCCATGGCCACCCTCGGCTACGAGCGCGGCGTCTCCACCCTCGGCCAGCAGGTCGGCTTCCGCCGCGAACTCGAAGACCTCGCCGAACTCGCCCGCGCCAACGGGGCCCTCGCCGACCCGCTGATCCGCGACCGCCTCACGCAGGCCTGGATAGGCCTCGAAACCCTGCGCGCCACCGCCCTGCGCCCCACGGCGCCCTCCGTGGCCAAGCTGTACTGGGCCCGCTGGCACCGCGACCTCGGCGAGCTCGCGATGGACGTCTGCGGAGCCCCCTCGCTCCTCGCGGCGGGCGCGCACGGGGACCCGTACGACCTCGACGACCGGCAGCGGCTCTTCCTCTTCTCCCGCGCCGACACCATCTACGCGGGCTCGGACGAGATCCAGCGCACCCTCATCGCCGAGCGGATCCTCGGCCTTCCCAAGGAGGTACGGGCGTGAACACCCCCACCTACGTCCCCGGGCACGACCTGCTGAAGGACCGCACCGCCGTCATCACCGCCGCCGCCGGAGCCGGCATCGGCGGGGCGACCGCCCGCCGCTTCCTGGAGGAGGGCGCCCGCATCGTCATCAGCGACGCCCACGCCCGCCGGCTCAAGGAGAGCGAGGACGCGCTCGCCGCCGAGTTCGGGGCGGACCGGGTCACCTCCCTGCCCTGCGACGTCACCGACGAGGAGCAGGTACGGGCCCTGTTCGCGCTCGCCGAGCAGACCCACGGCGGCCTCGACATCGTCGTCAACAACGCCGGCCTCGGCGGCACCGCGGCCCTCGTCGACATGACCGACGAACAGTGGTCCCGCGTCCTCGACGTCACCCTGAACGGCACCTTCCGCTGCACGCGCGCCGCGATGCGCTCCTTCCAGGCGGCCGGCACGGGCGGCGGGGTCATCGTCAACAACGCCTCCGTCATCGGCTGGAGGGCCCAGACCGGCCAGGCCCACTACGCCGCCGCCAAGGCCGGGGTCATGGCGCTGACCCGCTGCGCGGCCCTGGAGGCCGCCGAGTTCGGAGTACGGATCAACGCGGTCGCCCCGAGCCTGGCCATGCACCCGCACCTGGTGAAGGTCACCAGCGCCGCGCTGCTGGCCGAACTCACCTCCCGCGAGGCCTTCGGCCGGTACGCCGAGCCCTGGGAGGTCGCCAACGTCATCGTCTTCCTCGCCAGCGGCTACTCGTCGTACATGACCGGCGAGACCGTGTCGGTCAGCAGCCAGCACGCGTAGGCCGAGAATGGACGCGTGCCAACGAACAAGCCGACTCAGCCCCAGAAGAAGAAGCCGCAGGTGACGGCCTCACCCGAGCGGCGCCGCGAACTCCTCGACACCGCAGCCGAGGTCTTCGCCGCGCAGGGCTACAACGCCACCACCGTCCGCAAGATCGCCGACGCCGCCGGAATGCTCGCCGGCAGCCTCTACTACCACTTCGATTCCAAGGAATCGATGCTCGACGAGATCCTCTCGGCCTTCCTGAGCGAGCTGTGGGAGGGCTACGACACCGTCCTCGACGCCGGTCTCGGCCCCAGGGAGACCATCGAGGCCCTCGTCACCGAGTCCTTCCGGGAGATCGACCGGCACCGTGCCGCCGTCGCCATCTACCAGAAGGAATCCCGCACCCTCTCCGCGCAGCCCCGCTTCCACTACCTGTCCGACTCCCAGGTGAAGTTCGAGAAGGCCTGGCTGGGGACGCTGGAGCGGGGGGTCGCGGCCAAGGTCTTCCGCGCCGACCTCGACATCCGCCTCACCTACCGCTTCGTGCGCGACACGGTGTGGGTGGCGGCCTCCTGGTACCGGCCGGGCGGACAGCACAGCCCCGAGGAGATCGCCCGCCAGTACCTGTCGATGGTGCTGGACGGGATCGCCCTACGCACCTGACCCATCAAGAGGAGATCCGATGCCCGAGGCCTACATAGTCGATGCGGTACGCACCCCCGTCGGGCGGCGCAAGGGCGGCCTGTCGGCCGTCCACCCCGCCGACCTGGGCGCGCACGTCCTGAAGGCGCTGGTCGAGCGGTCCGGGGTGGACCCGGCCGCCGTGGAGGACGTGGTGTTCGGCTGCCTCGACACGGTCGGGCCGCAGGCGGGCGACATCGCGCGGACGGCATGGCTGGCGGCGGGCCTCCCGGAGGAGGTGCCGGGGGTGACGGTGGACCGCCAGTGCGGCTCCTCGCAGCAGGCGGTGCACTTCGCGGCGCAGGGCGTCCTGTCCGGCACCCAGGACCTGGTGGTCGCGGGCGGCACCCAGAACATGTCGATGATCCCGATCGCCTTCGCCTCGCGACAGGCGGCCGAACCGCTGGGCTTCACGGAAGGCCCGTACGCGGGCTCGGAAGGCTGGCGGGCCCGCTACGGCGACGCACCGGTCAACCAGTTCCACGGCGCGCAGCTGATCGCGGAGAAGTGGGGCATCACGCGCCGGGACATGGAGGAGTTCGCGCTCCGCTCGCACCAGCGGGCGCTGCGCGCGATCGACGAGGGCCGGTTCGAGCGCGAGACCGTGGCGTACGGGGACGTAACGGTGGACGAGGGCCCGCGGCGGGACACGACCCTGGAGAAGATGGCGACCCTGAAGCCGGTCGTCGAGGGCGGCACCATCACCGCGGCCGTCTCCTCCCAGGTCTCGGACGGCGCGGCGGCGATGCTGATCGCCTCCGAGCGGGCGGTCCGCGAACACGGCCTGCGGCCGCGGGCCCGGATCCACCACCTCTCGGTACGGGGCGAGGACCCGATCCGCATGCTGTCGGCGCCGATCCCGGCGACTGCGTACGCGCTGAAGAAGACCGGCATGTCCCTGGCCGACATCGACCTGGTCGAGATCAACGAGGCGTTCGCGCCGGTGGTCCTGGCGTGGCTGAAGGAGACCGGCGCGGATCCGGAGCGGGTCAACGTCAACGGCGGCGCGATCGCGCTGGGGCATCCGCTGGGGGCGACCGGGGTCAAGCTCATGACCACCCTCCTCCACGAACTGGAGCGCACGGGGGGCCGCTTCGGGCTCCAGACCATGTGCGAGGGGGGCGGCCAGGCCAACGTGACGATCATCGAGCGGCTGTAGCCCGGCCGCCGCTGCTGCTGGGCGGCACCCCGCGCCTCAATCGCCGGCGGGGCTGGGTTGCCCCCGGGGCGGGGTTCTTGGCCGTCGGGTTGGTCCGCGGGGTCCCTCCGGGGCGTCTCCTCGTCCTCGCGCACCGAGGCACCTTTGGAAGTGGGGGGTGGTTGCGCGCTCGTCCTGCGGGGACGCCCCGGAGTGCCCCCGCAGGACCGGCCAGACGGCCCAGACCCCCCGCCCCGTGGGCCGGGAGCGCGCGTTGGGGCGGGGACACGGCGGAGTGTCCCCGCAGGACGAGCGCGCAACCACCCTCACGTCTCGCAGCCGCGGCTCAGTGCGCGAGGACGAGGAGACACTCCGGCGGGGCACCGCCCCAACAGGCCGACCCCGGCCCAGGGGGCACCCTCAGCCCCGCCGGCGTTTGAGGCGCGGGGTCCGGGGCGGAGCCCCGGCAGTGGCGCCGCGGCCGACTGCGGTGCACCGCCCGGGAGGGCTACGCCGCTCGGACCAGGCCCGCCTCGTGCGCGAGGATGGCCGCCTGGGTGCGGTTCGAGAGGTCCAGCTGCGTCAGGATGCGGGAGACGTACGTCTTCACGCTCGCCGGCGAGAGGTGGAGAGCCTCCGCTATCTGCTGGTTCGTGCGGCCCTCGCCGACCAGGGCCAGGACGCCCCGTTCACCGGGGGAGAGGGACTCCAGGCGTTCCGCGTGCTCCGGGGCGTCGGGGCGGCCCACGGCGGCGCGCTCCAGCAGGGCCCGCATCACCTGCGGTGCGAGCACGCTGCCGCCCGCCGCCACCGTGCGGATGCCCGCGAACAGCTCCTCCGGGCGCAGGTCCTTCAGCAGGAACCCCGCCGCCCCCGCCCGCAGCGCGTCCAGCACCAGGTCGTCCGCCGTGTACCCGGTCAGGACCAGCACCCGCGGCGGCTCCGGCAGCCGCAGCAGCTGGAGGGTGGCCTCCATGCCGTCGACCTTCGGCATGACCAGGTCCATCAGCGCCACGTCCGGCCGGTGCTCCCGCGCCAGCGGCACGGCCTCCGCACCGTCCTGCGCCTGCGCGACCACCTCGATGTCCGGCGCGCTCGCGAGCAGGGTGACCAGCCCGGTCCGTATGAGGCTCTGGTCGTCGACCACCATCACCCGGATCGCCATGGTTCTCCCCGCCTCCGCTGAAGGCCCGTAAGCCCCGTCCTGCAGCGGACATTACCGGCATATCGGGATCTAAGTCCCCGTAACCCTCCCTGCCCAGTCCCCTTTTGCTGTCCCCCTTGTCCTCTTTCGGCGACTTCGGCGACCCCCCTCCCTCCCGGACGGTGGATACCGAGGCCGAGAGCGCTACGGCGCGAACGGCCTCGTCCATGCCCCCGAAGTCAGGAAACCCGCATGTCTTTCTCTGGTCGTCACGCCCGCCGCAGCCGCACCCGTGCCCTCGCCGGCCTCGTCGTGGCCGGTATCGCCGCCCCCGCCGCGGTCGCCCTCGTGGCACAGCCCGCGGCCGCCGCGTCGGCAGGCACCTGGGACAAGGTCGCCCAGTGCGAGTCCACCGGCAACTGGAGCATCAACACCGGCAACGGCTACTACGGCGGGCTCCAGTTCTCGTCGAGCACCTGGGCGGAGTTCGGCGGCAGGCAGTACGCGCCGCAGGCCAACCAGGCCACCAAGGCGCAGCAGATGGCCGTCGCCGAAAAGGTCCTCAAGGTCCAGGGCCCCGGCGCCTGGCCCAGCTGCGGCAAGGCCGCCGGCCTGCAGCGCGGCGGCCCGGCCCCCGAGACGCCCGCCGCCCCCGCCAGGCAGAGCGCCCCCGCCGCCCAGACGCCGTCCAAGAGCGGCAACACCTACACCGTGGTCAGCGGCGACACCCTCGGCCGGATCGGCTCCAAGGTCGGGGTCGACTGGCAGAAGCTGTACTCCGACAACCGCTCCGTCATCGGCGGCGACCCGGACGTGATCATGCCGGGTCAGCGCCTCGCGTACGGATCGGCCGCCGGGCAGCAGGCCGCGCCGAAGTCCACGACCCCGAAGCCCACCGCCCCGAAGCCCACCGCCCCGCAGGCCTCCAAGGCGGAGACCGGCAGCAACGGCAAGGGCGCCAAGCCCGTCTCCGGCGGCTCCATCAGCGCCCGCTACCACCAGGCCGGCGGCTGGGCCGCCGGTCACCACACCGGCATCGACTTCGCCGTCTCCACCGGCACCCCGGTCAAGGCGGCCGCCGCCGGCACCGTCGTGTCCTCCGGATGGCAGGGCTCCTACGGCAACGCCGTCGTCATCAAGCACGACGACGGCCGCTACTCCCTCTCCGCCCACCTCTCCAAGGCCGGCGCCTCCGCGGGCCAGCGCGTCTCCGCCGGCCAGCAGATCGGCCTCTCCGGCAACACCGGCAACTCCACCGGTCCGCACCTCCACTTCGAGGTCCGCTCCAGCAACAGCTACGGCGCCGACATCAACCCCGTGTCCTGGCTCGCCAAGTACGGCGTCTCCCTCTGACACGGACGGATTGATACGTAGACACACGTCCCTCCGGGATGCCCGTTCGGCGGAACTTGGGCAACCTGGGGGGACGTTTGCGTACATAAGGGTGCATCAGAGGGGGGACATCGGCATGCAGCTCGTGCCCGGCCGGATCGGACACTTCCTGGAGCGCGTGCCGCGCCTGCTCACCGGTGAGGGCCCCGGCGCGCCCGATCCGCGGCGGGCCCGACGCGCCGACCTCTGCCTGATCGTCCTCTGCGGACTGCTCAGCACCCTCAACCTGCAGGACGTCCACCGCATCGGGCTCATCGACGACTACGCCACCAGCCTGGCCGTCGGCTGGATCGCCGCCGCCTCCCTGTTCTGGCGCCGGTCCCGCCCCTGGATACCGGCCGCCGTGGCCATGGCGGCCACCCTCGTCTCCGACGACCGGGGGCCCCTGATCTTCGCCGCCTACGCCCTCGCCGCGTACGGCGGCTCCCACCGCTTCCTCGGCGGGCTGCTCATGTGCGTCGTCTACGTCGTCACGCGCGACATGTTCCTGCCCGCCGGGTACGCCGGGCGCGACCCCGCCTCCTTCGTCCTCGGCGCCATCCTCGTACCGGGCCTCTACGGGGAGACCGTGCGCCGCAACCGGTACGTCATGGCCGTGCTCCGCGAACGGGCCCGGCAGGCGCACGCCGCCGTGGACCAGGCCGCGGACCTGGCCGTCGTACAGGAACGCACCCGTTTGGCCCAACGCACCCACGACGGCCTGGGCCACCGGCTCACCGCCCTCACCATGCAGGCCGCCGCCCTGCGCCTGGACGCCGAGGCCGACCCCCGGGTCCGGGAGGGCGCGGCGGCCGTGGAGGAATCGGCGCGGGCCGCGATGGCCGAGGTTCGGGAGGTGCTGGACATGCTGACCGACCCGGCCGGGCGGCGCGCGTACACCGCCCCCGTCGACGTGGGCCGCTTCCTGGCCGCCCTGGCCCGGAACATGCGCGCCACCGGCATGGAGATCAGCCACCGGGTACAGCCGGGCCTCGGCGACTTCCCGGCGGCCGACGGACGGCTGCTGCTGCGGATCGCCCGCGAGGGGCTCACGAACGCGGCCAAGTACGCCCCCGGGTCAGCCGTCCGGATGAACCTTTTCGCCGAGGACGGGGAGGTCCGACTGGAGGTGGTGAACACCGCCCCGGAAGGGGAGCGGATCGTCCTCGACTCAGGCGGGATGGGCCTTCCGGGCCTGCGGGCCGCCCTGGCCGAGGTGGGGGGTGCACTGCGCGCCGGGACGACGAAGGACGGAGGTCACACCCTCGTGGCGACACTGCCCGACAGACGTGTGCTAGCTTAGAGCTCGTTGCAGTTGTGGTACCCATGAACTTTATGTGCGCCTGACGGGAATGCTCCGCAGGCGCTTTTATTGTTTTGCCGGAATCTCCGGATGGGGCCCTTTGCCGCCTATTCAGGAGATTTAAAATGGCACTTGGCACCGTGAAGTGGTTCAACTCGGAAAAGGGCTTCGGCTTCATCGAGCAGGACGGTGGCGGCCCGGACGTCTTCGCCCACTACTCGAACATCGCCACCCAGGGCTTCCGTGAGCTCACCGAGGGCCAGCGCGTGTCCTTCGACGTCACCCAGGGCCAGAAGGGCCCCCAGGCGGAGAACATCCTCCCCGCCTAATTTTTTCAGCATGCCGGGGTCCGCACCGTGAGGTGCGGGCCCCGGCTTGTCTGCTGTTTCGACCTTTGTTGCACCTGCCGGTTCTCAGGAGGGTGCCGGTTTCAGGAGGGCTTTCTCGCATGACCAGCTCCAGCTCCGCACGACCCAGCCGCCGCCCCACCCGGGGTCGAGGTGCGGCCCAGGGACGTCCGAAGGCTGGCGCGGGACGGCAGAAGTCGGCCCCCGCTCCCCGGCCCCAGGAATTCACCATGCCCGAGCCGGTCACCCCGGCGCTGCCGCCGGTCGAGGCGTTCGGCGACATGGACATGCCCGAGGCGCTGCTGAAGACCCTCGCAGCCCAGGGCGTCACCGAGCCGTTCCCGATCCAGGCCGCGACGCTGCCGAACTCGCTCGCCGGCCGTGACCTGCTCGGCCGCGGCCGTACCGGCTCCGGCAAGACGCTGGCCTTCGGCCTGGCGCTGCTGGCCCGTACCGCCGGCCGCCGCGCGCAGCCGAAGCAGCCGCTCGCGCTGGTCCTCGTACCGACCCGTGAGCTCGCGCAGCAGGTGACCGACGCGATGGCCCCGTACGCCACGGCCGTCAACCTGCGCATCACGACCGTCGTCGGTGGCATGTCGATCAACCGGCAGTCGGGCGCCCTGCGCCGCGGCGCCGAGGTGCTCGTCGCCACCCCCGGCCGTCTGAAGGACCTCATCGACCGCGGTGACGCGGACCTCTCGCAGGTCTCCATCACGGTCCTCGACGAGGCCGACCAGATGACCGACATGGGCTTCATGCCGCAGGTCACCGCCCTGCTCAAGCAGGTCCAGCCCGAGGGCCAGACCATGCTGTTCTCGGCGACCCTCGACAAGAACATCGACAAGCTCGTCAAGATGTTCCTCACCGACCCGGTCGCCTTCTCCGTCGACCCGTCCGCCGGTGCGGTCAGCACGATGGAGCACCACGTCCTGTACGTCATGGACGAGACCGACAAGAAGGCCGTGGCGACGCGCATAGCCGCTCGCGACGGCCGGGTGATCATGTTCGTGGACACCAAGCGCGGCGTGGACCGCATGGTCAAGAAGCTGCTCGCCGACGGCGTCCGCGCCTCCGGCCTGCACGGCGGGCGCTCGCAGCCGCAGCGCAACCGCACGCTGGACTGGTTCAAGACGGGCGAGGTCACCGCGCTGGTGGCGACGAACGTCGCCGCGCGCGGCATCCACATCGACGACCTCGACCTCGTCGTGAACGTGGACCCGCCCACCGACCACAAGGACTACCTGCACCGCGGCGGCCGTACCGCCCGCGCCGGCGAGTCCGGCAGCGTGGTCACCCTGGTCCTGCCCGACCAGAAGCGGGACATGACCCGCCTGATGTCGGACGCCGGGATCTCCCCGCGCACCGCGCAGATCAAGTCCTCCGACGAGGAGCTGGCCCGGCTGACCGGCGCCAAGGAGCCCTCGGGCATCCCGGTGGTGCTGGACGTGCCGCAGCCGACCCCGCCGAAGCCGCGCAACGGTTCCGGTTCCGGTTCGGGCTCCGGTGCGCGCCGGCGTTCCGGCGGGCCGCGCACCGGCTCCGCCACGGGCGGCGCACCGGCGGCCGGCGGCCGCGGCCGCCGCTCCGCCGGCGGCTCCGGGCAGGCACCGGCAGCCTCCGGTTCGGGCCAGGCCCGTCGCGCGCAGGGCGGCGGCAGCGGCGGCGGGGCCACCGGCTCCGGCGAGCGCGGCCGGCGCACCGGTGGCGGCGCCTCCGGCGGTGCGGCCGCGGCTTCCGCGCGCAGCCGCGTCGGCTCGGGCGGGCAGGGCCGCCGCAGGGCGGTCTGACCGCATAGGATCGCGTCCACTACGCCGGGCAGTGCTTTCACCACTGCCCGGCGTAGTGCTGTCCGCTCGGGGAACTATCGGACCATCTTGTTCTGGAGCTTCGCCAGCGTCCGCAGGTCCAGGCCGAGGCCGTTCGTCAGATAGCCGTAGAAGCTGCCGTAGTCGGCCTCCATCTGCGCCGTCGCCGCGTCCAGGTAGTCCTGGCGGACCTCCTGGAGCGGGATCAGCAGGTCGGGGTTCTGCATCCGGCCGGACTGCTTGAGGCCGGCGCGCACCTGTGCGTCGTAGGTGGCGCGGAAGGTGTTCGAGGCCAGGAAGTCACCCTCGGCGGTGCTCTCCGGGACGGCCAGGGCGCGCAGCAGGACGTAACTCATCCAGCCGGTCCGGTCCTTGCCGGAGGTGCAGTGGTAGAGGAGCGGTCCCTGGTTGCCGTCCGCTATCTCCCGCACGGTCTGCGCGAACTGCGCCCGGTTCTCGGGGCTGGTCACGAAGTTGCGGTAGATGTCGCGCATGTACGCCTCGGCGCGTCCGCCGCCGAGCATCTGCTCCTGCTTGACGGGGTCGCCGCTTGAGATCGCCCCGACGAGGGTTCCGAAGAGCCCGAGGTCGTTGACCGAGCGCGAGGTGGGGGTGAGCCCCGGCGGCAGCTTGTCGGCGCCGTCGTACTGGAGCTCCATCGGGACGCGGAAGTCGACGGCCTTCGTGAGGCCGAGACCGCCCACGGTGGTGATGTCCGCCGCGGTCAGCTTGCTCAGTGCGTCGGAGCGGTAGACCAGGCCCTGGCGGACCTTGCCGCCGGTCCAGGTGCGGTAGCCGCCCAGGTCACGGAAGTTGACCGCGCCCTGGAGGGTGATCTGGCGGATCGGTTCGGTTTGCTGCTGGTGGTGCCGGGCACTGACCCCGGCTCCGGGGGCCGCCACCGCGTGGGCGGAGGCGGGAAGGGTCCCGATGGCGAGGGCGGCGGCGGCCGCCGCGGTCGCCAGGCGGATTCGGGCACGGCTCATGGATGCGACTCCTGTGACGGAGAAGGGGGATCACCCTGGTGGTGGCAGGGTGCCGAGCGAGTGCAGCTGTTGCAGTTCTTCGAGTGCCTGTCGTGCTTCGGCCATGACGCGGGAGACGAGCTCCGCACAGGACGGGAGATCGTCGATCACCCCCGCGACCTGGCCTGATGCCATGACTCCGAGGTCCGTACGGCCCTCGACCATGGACGCCTTGAGGAGCATCGGGGTGTTCGCGGCGAGCAGGACCTGGCTCCAGGACAGGTCCTTGCCGTGTTTCATCGCCAGGCCGTCGCGCACCATCTGCGACCAGCTCAGGCCGGACAGCTTCTTGAAGCCGGCCGCGTGGCGGACGGCCCGGGCCAGCGCCCTGGTGCGGCCCGCCCGCTCCAGGGAGTCGACCAGCTCGGTGCGCAGCATCCGGTGCGGCAGACCGTCGACGGCCGTGGTGACGGTGACGTCCTTGACGGCGGCCTTCAGGTACTCGGCCTTCACGGCGTCCGGGACGGTGGAGTCGGAGGTCAGCAGGAAACGGGTGCCCATGGCGATGCCCGCCGCCCCGTAGGCCAGCGCCGCGACCAGGCCGCGGCCGTCGCTGAAGCCGCCCGCGGCGACCACCGGGATGTCCACGGCGTCCACCACCTGCGGCAGCAGCACCGTCGTGGCCACGTCCCCGGTGTGGCCGCCGCCCTCGCCGCCCTGCACGATCACCGCGTCGGCGCCCCACGCGGCCACCTTCTCGGCGTGCCGCCGGGCACCGATCGAGGGGATGACGACCACGCCCGCGTCCTTGAGCCGGCCGATCAGCTCCTTGGAGGGGGCGAGGGCGAAGGAGGCGACGCGTACGCCCTCGTCGATGATCAACCGGGCGCGCTCGGCCGCGTCCCCGGCATCCGCGCGCAGGTTGACCCCGAAGGGGGTCCCCTCCGGGACACGGGACTTGACCTCGTGGACCGCCGCCCGCAGCTGCTCGACGGTCATCGTCGCCGAGGCCAGGATGCCCAGGGCCCCCGCGTTCGCCGCGCCCGACACCAGGCGCGGGCCGGCGACCCAGCCCATGCCCGTCTGCACGATCGGGTACCGGACGCCGACCAGCTTGGTGAATGCCGTCTCCATGTCGGATCAGCCCCGTACTTCCCGGTCGCGCAGCCCCTTGGGGTCGATCACCTCGCGGATCAGCCGCAGTTCCTCGGCGGTCGGCTCCCGGGTGTACGGGACCTCGTCCGCGATCGCGAGCTCGAAGCCGGTGGCCTCCCGGACCTGGTCGACGGTGACCCCGGGGTGCAGGGAGGCCAGGCGCATCGAGTGGCCGGGGCCGGCGAAGTCGAAGACGCCGAGGTCGCTGACGACCCGGGGGAGGCGGTGGTAGCGGGTGGCCGAGGGCCCGGCCGCCTCGGCGCGGTCGTAGCCCACGCCGCTGACCATGTCGACGCGTTCGACGAAGACCCGCGCGGAGTGCCTGGGGATCCAGTAACTCACCGGATTGTTGAGGGTGTTGACCGGCGCTCCGCGCACTCCGAGGAGCTGGCGGGCCGGCTGCTCCCAGTCGCCGATGCAGGAGATGTTCTGGTTGCCGAAGCGGTCGATCTGGCTGGCGCCCATCATCACGTGCCGCTTGCCGCCGGTGACCATGGTCAGGTGGCGCCGGTACGGGAGCCAGCCCTCGGCCGTGCCGTCGAGTCCGACGAGCATGGCCTCGCCGTCGGTCAGCAGCAGGTCGGGGGAGAAGGTCCGCTTCGCGAGCCGGGCCCCGAAGGAGGGGATCAGGCCCATCGGGCTGGCGAGCACCTCGCCGTTGTCGCGCCAGGCCTCGGCGCAGGCGATCACACAGACTTCCGAACGGCTGATCACTGCTGCTCCTCGTGCCAGGTCCGGACGGCGGACTGGTAGTCGTGCTCGCTCGCCCCGGAGAGGAAGCGGTCGGAGAACTCGGGCCAGGGGGTGGCCGCGTAGAGCTTCTGGAAGGCCTCGTCGCGGTCGTAGTCGGGGGCGCAGGAGGTGAAGTGCGCGCCGTTCGGGGTCTCGACGACCCCGGTGACGGAGTGGCGGCTGACGAGGAGGGACTGAGCGGGGCCGGATTTGGCGAGCTCGGCGCTCTCCACGAGCTGCTCGCAGGAGACGTAGGCGGCGTCGGCGGCCTCGCAGAACAGGTCGTCGAAGTACGGGTCCGGGCCCAGGTACTGGGCGTTGCCGAGGCGGTCGGCGCGGTTCAGGTGGACCAGGGCGGCGTCCATCCGCAGGGCGGGGACGGCGACCAGCTCCTCGCCGTCGGCGTAGGGGGAGGTGACGGTGCGCAGCTCCGGGTTGACCCGCATCACGTCGGAGCCGAGGCCGGCCCGGACGGGCATGAAGGGCAGCCGGTTGGCGGCGGCGTGCAGGCCCCACATGAACATGGCCTCGTCGAGCTCGGTGAGGGTGAAGGCGGCGCGCTCGCGGGCGGCCCGGAAGTGGGGCTCCAGCGGGATCGAGTCGAGGGTGGCGAAGGGGGCGACGAGTCTGCGGATCCGGCCGGCGGCGGCCAGCAGCCCGACGTCGGGGCCCCCGTACGAGATCACGGTGAGATCGGTGATCTCGGAGCGGAGCAGTGCCCGCACCAGGGCCATGGGCTTGCGCCGGGACCCCCAGCCGCCGATGCCGATGGTCATCCCGCTGCGGAGCTGCCCGACGACCTCTTCGGGGCTCATGGTCTTGTCGGTCATGCGCTCTGTCCCTGTTCCTTCCCGAAGGTGTCCCGCACCCGGTCGGCCACCCCACTGAGGTTGGCCTCGAAGGTGAAGCCCTGCTCGAAGCGGTAGCTGCGGCGCACGTCCACCGGGTCGATCCCGTTGATGGCGGCCTTGGCCAGCCGGATGAGGTAGCCGTCCTTCTTCGCGATCTCGGCCGCCAGCTCCAGGGCGGCGGCGCGCAGTTCCTCCCGCGGGACCACCTTCCAGACCGAGCCGTGCGCGTGCAGTTCGGCGGCGGTCGCGGTGCGCGAGGTGTAGTACAGGGCCCGCATCAGGTGCTGCGGGACGAGGCGGGCCAGGTGCGTGGCGGCGCCGAGCGCGCCGCGGTCCAGTTCGGGGAGGCCGAACGTCGCGTCGTCGCTCGCCACGATCACGTCCGCGTTGCCGACGAGGCCGATGCCGCCGCCCAGGCAGAAGCCGTTCACGGCCGCGACGACCGGCACCTCGCACTCGTAGACGGCGGCGAAGGCCTCGTAACAGCCCCGGTTGGCGCCGATGAGGGAGGCGTGGCCGGAGTCGCGCTGCATCTCCTTGATGTCGACGCCGGCGTTGAAGCCGCGGCCCTCGGCGGCGAGGACCACGCACCGGACCTCGGGGTCGCGGCCGGCGGCGCGCAGGGCGTCGGCGAGGTCGTACCAGCCCTGCACGGGCAGTGCGTTGACGGGCGGGAAGTCGACTGTGACGAGTGCGATGCCCTTGTCCGGGCTTGAGGTGGAGACACCCATGAGCGGATCAGCTACCTTTCCACCAAACATTTGTTAGGTGAGGAAGGTAGCAGCCTATGGAGCTCGACGGGAGGGTTGTCGTCGTCACCGGGGGAACCCGGGGCGTCGGCGCCGGAATCGCCCGGTCGTTCCTCGCGGCCGGCGCGCAGGTCGTCGTCTGCGCGCGGCGGCCACCGGAGGAACCGGTCGCGGCGGATGGGCGGAAGGCCTCGTTCCGTGCCCTCGACCTGCGTGATCCCGCCGCCGTCCAGGAGTTCTTCGGCGCGGTCGCGAGCGACTACGGACGGCTCGACTGCCTGGTCAACAACGCGGGCGGGACCCCGTACCGGTTGCTGGGGGAGGGCGAGGCGCAGCGCCACGCGCGGGTCGTCGAGCTCAACCTGATCGCGCCGATGACGGCCTCGCTGGCCGCCCGACCCTGGCTGCGGGAGACGCGGGGCTCGGTCGTGATGATCGGCAGCGTCAGCGGGACCAGGCCCTCGCCGGGGACGGCGGCGTACGGCGCGGCCAAGGCGGGCCTGGAGAACCTGGCCCGCTCCATGGCCGTCGAATGGGCGCCCGAAGTGCGGGTGAACTCGCTGGTCCTGGGCATGGTGCGGACCGAGCTGTCCCACCTGCACTACGGGGACGAGGCCGGGATCGCCGCGGTCGGCGCGACCGTCCCGCTGGGGCGGCTGGCGGAACCCTCCGACGTGGGCGAGGCCGCCGTGTTCCTGGCCTCCGACCGGGCCGGATACGTGAGCGGGGCGAGCCTGCTGGTGCACGGGGGCGGGGAGCGCCCCGCGTTCTTGGATGCGGCAACTGTGAACAAGGAGAACTGAGATGGGACTTGCCGACGGTCGTGTGGTCATCGTGACGGGCGCGGGGCGGGGGCTGGGCCGGGCCCACGCGCTGGCCTTCGCGGCGGAGGGGGCGAAGGTCGTCGTCAACGACCTGGGGGTGGGACTGGACGGGCTGCCGGGCCCGGACTCCCCGGCGGCGCAGGTCGTCGCCGAAATCCAGGCGCTGGGAGGTGAGGCGGTGGCGCACGGCGGGGACATCGCGACGAGCGAGGGCGCGGCCTCGCTGGTGGCGGCGGCGGTCGACACCTTCGGGAGGCTCGACACCCTGGTCAACAACGCGGGGTTCCTGCGGGACCGGATGCTCGTCAACCTGGACGAGGACGACTGGGACGCGGTCATGCGGGTCCACCTGAAGGGGCACTTCCTGCCGCTGCGGTCGGCGGCCGCCTGGTGGCGGGCGGAGTCGAAGGCCGGCCGGCCGGTGGCGGCGCGGGTGGTCAACACCTCCTCGGGGGCCGGGCTGCTGGGCTCGGTCGGACAGGGCAACTACAGCGCGGCGAAGGCGGGGATCCTGGGCCTGACGCTGGTCGCGGCGGCGGAGATGGGCCGGTACGGGGTCCAGGTCAACGCGATCGCCCCGGCGGCGCGGACCCGGATGACGGAGCAGACCTTCGCGGAGACCATGGCGGCGCCGGTCGCCGGTTCCTTCGACGCGATGGCTCCCGAGAACGTGTCCCCGCTGGTGGTGTGGCTGGGTTCCGATGCCTCGGCGGGCGTCACGGGCCGGGTCTTCGAGGCGGAGGGCGGGCGCATCACGGTGATGGAGGGCTGGCGGGCGGGCCCCACCGCCGACCGGGGCGCCCGCTGGACCCCGGCGGAGGCGGGGGAGACCGCGGCGAAACTCCTCGCCGCCTCGGAGCCCCCGCACCCGGTGTACGGCGCCGTCTAGCAGGCGGGGCCGTCTGCCGGGGCTCCGCCCCGGACCCCGCGCCTCAATCGCCGGCGGGGCTGGGTTTGCCCCCCCGGGGCGGGGTTTTTGGCCGTCGGGTTGGTCCGCGGGGTCCCTCCGGGGCGTCTCCTCGTCCTCGCGCACCGAGGCACCTTTGGAAGTGCAGGGTGGTTGCGCGCTCGTCCTGCGGGGACGCCCCGGAGCGCCCCCGCTCCCCCCGTCGGCCAAGGGTCCCGCCCCGTGGGTCGGGAGCGTGCGGTGGTGCGGGTACGCCCCTGTGCCCCCGCCCGCTGGGCCGGGAGCGTGCGTTGGGGTGGGGACACGGCGGAGTGTCCCCGCAGGACGAGCGCGCAACCACGCTTGCGCTTCGAAGCGGCGGCTCAGTGCGCGAGGACGAGGAGACACTCCGCCGGGGCACCGCCCCAACAGGCCGACCCCGACACAGCGGGCACCCTCAGCCCCGCCGGCGTTTGAGGCGCCGGGGCGGGGCCGCACGTACGGCTTCCCGCTCAGCGGGAACACGGCCTCCCGCCCGCGCCCGCCCCCCGCCTACCGTCTGCCGCACCACACACCACCGCAGCCGGGAGGACCCCATGCTGAACGACCGGCACCGGCGCGAAGCCGCCGAGGTGCTGCGCGCGGCGGAACGGCGGCGGGCCCCCGTACGGCCGCTGACCGAGCTGTACGAAGGCATCGACGCGCAGGACGCCTACGAGATCCAGCTCCTCAACGTCCGCCACCGCACACACACCGAGGGCGCCCGCGTCACCGGGCACAAGGTCGGGCTCTCGTCCCCCGTCATGCAGGCCATGATGGGCGTGAACGAGCCCGACTACGGCCACCTCCTCGACGCCATGGAGCTCCACGAGGACACCCCCGTGCCGGCCGCCGCGTACTGCGCGCCGCGCGTCGAGGTCGAGGTCGGCTTCGTCCTCGGCGCCGACCTGCCCGGCGAGGGCTGCACCGAGGCCGATGTACTGGCCGCCACCGAACGCGTCGTCCCCGCCCTGGAGCTCATCGACAGCCGGATCGCCGACTGGCGGATCTCCATCGCGGACACCATCGCCGACAACGCCTCCTCCGCCGGATACGTCATCGGCGAGGGCCGCGACCCGCGCGAACTCGACCTCAAGGACGTCGAGGCCCGCCTGCACAGCCACGGCGAGACCCTCGCCACCGGCCGCGCCGACGCCGTACTCGGAGACCCCGCCACCGCCGTCGCCTGGCTGGCCCGCACCGTCGCCCGCTACGGAGTCCCGCTGCGCAAGGGCCACCTGGTCCTGCCCGGCTCCTGCACCCGCGCCGTGGACGTGACCGCCGGCCGCACCTACACCGCCGACTTCACCGGGCTCGGCTCGGTGTCCCTCTCCTTCTCCTGAGGTGACCGTGACCAAGACGAAAGCGACCGCCGCCATCGTCGGCTCCGGCAACATCGGAACCGACCTGCTCTACAAACTCCAGCGGTCCCCGCACATCGAGCCGCGCTGGATGATCGGCGTCGACCCGGACAGCGAAGGCCTGGCCCGCGCCCGCCGCGCCGGACTCGACGCCTCCCACGAGGGAGTCGACTGGCTCCTGGCCCAGGACGAGCTCCCCGACCTCGTCTTCGAGGCCACCTCCGCGTACGTGCACCGGGCCAACGCCCCGCGCTACGCCGGACTCGGCATCAAGGCGATCGACCTGACCCCCGCCGCCGTCGGCCCCGCCGTCGTACCGCCCGCGAACCTGACCGCCCACCTCGACCGGCCCAACGTCAACATGATCACCTGCGGCGGTCAGGCCACCATCCCCATGGTGTACGCCGTCTCGCGCGTGGTGCCCGTCGCCTACGCGGAGATCGTCGCCTCGGTGGCCTCCGTCTCGGCCGGCCCCGGCACCCGCGCCAACATCGACGAGTTCACCCGCACCACCTCCCGGGGCATCGAGGAGATCGGCGGCGCCGCGCGCGGCAAGGCCATCATCATCCTCAATCCCGCCGACCCACCCGTAATGATGCGCGACACCATCTTCTGCGCGATCCCGCCGGACGCCGACCACGCGGCCATCGCCGCCTCCGTCAAGCAGATCGCCGCGGACGTGGCCACGTACGTACCCGGCTACCGGCTGCGCACCGAGCCGCAGTTCGACGAACCCTCCGCGCTCAACGGCGGGATGGCCCGGGTCGCGATCTTCCTGGAGGTGGAGGGCGCGGGCGACTACCTGCCGCCCTACGCCGGAAACCTCGACATCATGACCGCCGCCGCCGCGAAGGTCGGCGAGGAGTTCGCGAAGGGGATCATCGCGTGAACACGTACTCCGACACCCTCGACATCCGCGTCACCGACTCCTCCCTGCGCGACGGCTCGCACGCCAAGCGCCACCAGTTCACGGGCGAGGACGTACGGTCGATCGTCACCGCCCTCGACGGCGCGGGCGTCCCCGTCATCGAGGTCACCCACGGGGACGGACTCGGCGGCTCCTCCTTCAACTACGGGTTCTCCAAGACCCCCGAGCAGGAGCTCATCAAGATCGCCGCCGAGACGGCACGGAACGCGAAGATCGCCTTCCTTATGCTGCCGGGCCTGGGCGTGAAGGACGACATCCGGGCCGCCCACGGCAACGGCGGGCAGATCTGCCGGATCGCCACCCACTGCACCGAGGCCGACATCTCCGTCCAGCACTTCGGCCTCGCCCGCGACATGGGCCTGGAAACCGTCGGCTTCCTGATGATGGCCCACTCCACCACCCCCGAGAACCTCGCCCGCCAGGCCCGGATCATGGCCGACGCCGGCTGCCAGTGCGTGTACGTCGTCGACTCCGCCGGAGCGATGGTCATGGACGAGGTCACCGACCGCGTCGCCGCCCTCGTCGCCGAACTCGGCGAGGACGCACAGGTCGGCTTCCACGGCCACGAGAACCTCGGCCTCGGCGTCGGCAACTCGGTCGCCGCCGTGCGCGCCGGTGCCCTCCAGATCGACGGCTCCACGCGCCGCCTCGGCGCGGGCGCCGGAAACACGCCCGTCGAGGCCTTCGCCGCCGTCTGCCAGAAGATGGGCATCCGCACCGGCATCGACGTACTGAAGATCATCGACGCGGCCGAGGACGTGGTCCGGCCCGTCATGGACGACGAATGCCAACTCGACCGGATGGCCCTGCTCATGGGGCACGCCGGCGTCTACTCCAGCTTCCTCAAGCACGCCTACCGGCAGGCCGAGCGCTACGGAGTCTCCGGCGCCGAGATCCTGCTGCGCGCGGGCGAACGCCGCCTGGTGGGCGGCCAGGAGGACCAGCTGATCGACATCGCGGTCGAACTCGCCGAGCGCTGAGCAGGCATTTCAGCCCCGCCGGCGTGTGAGGCGCGGGGTCTGGGGCGGAGCCCCCGGACACGGCGCCCAGCCGGACCGCGAACCGAACCACACCGCTTACCCCGACGAAGTGGAGAGCCCCATGACCTCAATCGACGAAGCGCCCCGCGTGATAGAGGCGGCCGCCGTCCCCACCCGCTTCGCCCGCGGCTGGCACTGCCTAGGTCTCGCGGCCTCCTTCCGGGACGGAAACCCGCACGAGGTCGAGGCCTTCGGCACCAAGCTCGTCGTCTTCCAGAGCCAGGACACCGGCGAACTGCACGTCCTGAACGCCCACTGCCCCCACATGGGCGGCAACCTCGCCCACGGCACCGTCAAGGGCGACACCCTCGCCTGCCCCTTCCACGACTGGCGCTGGTCCGGCAACGGCCGCTGCGCCGCCATCCCCTACGCCCGCCGCGTCCCGGCCCGCGCGCGGACCCGCGCCTGGACCACCCTGGAGCGCAACGCCCAGCTCTACGTCTGGAACGACCCGGAGGGCAACCCGCCGCCCGCGGACGTCACCATCCCCGAGATCGAGGGCGTCGGCAGCCCCGAATGGAGCGACTGGAGCTGGAACTTCCTGCGCGTCGAGAACTCCAACTGCCGGGAGATCGTCGACAACGTCGTCGACATGGCGCACTTCTACTACGTGCACTACGCCTTCCCGCACTACTTCAAGAACGTCTTCGACGGGCACGTCGCCACCCAGTACATGGAGTCCACCCCGCGCGGAGACGTCGACCTCGGCACCCTCTCCACCGGCGGCGGCCTGCGCTCCGACGCCTCGTACTACGGGCCCTCGTACATGATCGACAAGCTCTGGAGCGACATCGGCGGCGGCGCCGAGCTCGAATCCGTCCTGATCAACTGCCACTACCCGATCGACGAGAACAGCTTCATGCTCATGTACGGGACGATCGTCAAGAAGCTCCCCGGCATGACCGACGAACAGGCCGCCGACGCCGCCCGCCTGACCTCCGAGGGCCTCGCCGTCGGCTTCGAGCAGGACGTCGAGATCTGGAAGAACAAGGCCCGTATCGACAACCCCCTCCTCACGGAGGAGGACGGGCCCGTCTACCAGCTGCGCCGCTGGTACGAGCAGTTCTACGTGGACGCCGCCGACGTCAAGGACGAGATGGTGCGGCGCTTCGAGTTCGAGATCGACACCGCCCGCGCCAACGCCGCCTGGAAGGCCGAGGTCGCCGAGAACCTGGCCCGCCGCGCGGCCGAGGGCGCATGATGCGCCCCGTCACCTGCACGGAGTGCGGCACCGCCGTGCTGTGCGAGAAGTTCAGCCCGGCCCACACCCAGGTCCAGTGGACCGAAGAGGCCGCCGCCACCTGCCCCCGCATCGCCGCCCGGGTGTCCGCGGGAGAACTCAGCGCCCGCGTCCGCTCCTGTACGGCGCTGCGCACGAGCATCGACGCGGCGGTCCGGGAAGGCCGGCTGGAGGTACCCGCCGATGTCTGACGAGCTGCCGCCGGGCCGCCCGGGTCCGCTGAGGGTACGGGTCCGGGAGCGGGTCCAGGAGACCCCGGACGCGGTGTCCCTCGTACTGGACTGCGACCTGCCCTACGCCCCCGGCCAGTTCCTCACCCTGAGGATCCCCGGCGGCGCGGCCCGCTGCTACTCCCTGGCCAGCTCCCCGCACACCGGCGAGCCCATGCGGATCACCGTCAAGCGGGTCCCCGGCGGGCTCGGCTCCGGCTGGATCTGCCAGGAGGTGGCCGCCGGGGACGAGCTGGAGGTGCTGCCGCCCGCCGGCACCTTCACCCCGGGCCCCGGCGGCCTGGACCGGGACCTCCTGCTGGTCGCGGGCGGCAGCGGGATCACCCCCGTGCTCTCCCTCGCCAAATCGGCGCTCGCCGCCGGCCGGTCCCGGGTCGCCCTGGTGTACGCCAACCGGGACCCCGAGTCGGTGATCTTCCGCGACGAGCTGTGGGGGCTGGCCGAGGCGCATCCCGGGAGGCTGACCGTCATCCACTGGCTGGAGAGCCTCCAGGGACTGCCGACCGCCGTCCGGCTCGGCCCGCTCGTGGCCCCGTACGCCGGCCGCGAGGCCTACCTGTGCGGTCCCGGCCCGCTGATGGACGCCGCCGAGACCGCGCTGCGCGCGACCGGGGCGCTCCCGCGCGGGATACACCGGGAGCGGTACTTCTCGCTGAGCGGCGACGTCTTCGCCACCGCCCCGCAGCCGGCCACGGTAGCCGCCGCTCCGGCAGCCGAGGTGGAGCTGGACGGCCGTGTCCACACCGTTCCCTGGCCCGAGGGGACCCCGCTGCTCGACGCCCTGCTCGCCGCGGGCGTCCCGGCTCCGTACTCCTGCCGGGAGGGGGCGTGCAGCGCCTGCTGCTGCCGGGTCGTGGAGGGGAAGGTGACGATGGCCCGCAACGAAGTTCTGGCCGAGGAGGACCTGGCCGAGGGCTACGTCCTGGCCTGCCAGGCGATGCGGCTCGGCGAGCGCGTCCGGATCACCTACGGGGGCTAGGCCGGTTTCGACGGGGTCGGGTGTGTGTCGGGGCGTCCCCGCAGGGCGTCGAACGCAACCCCGCTCGGCCCACCGCCCCCTGGAACCGTTCGACGCCCGAGGAGACGCCCCGGCGCGCGCCCGGCCCGGCGGAACCGGCCCCGCGGAACCACCCCGCTCGCCGGCGGCCCGCCCCGTCCCGGCACGAAGCGGGCCCGGCCCCCTGGCGAGGGGTCGGGTCCGGGTCTTCGTGCGTGCGTCGGGATATGACTACCCGCTACATCCACTCGCTGAACCGCAGCCAGCCCATCATGTTGTCCATCGCCTGCGCGGAAACGGCCGGTTCGAGGTCCTGGCGCGGGGCCGCGGCCGCCCGCCCCGCCCGCCCGCGCCCGTACAGTTCCCGCCACACCGCCCGCGCGCACGCGCTCACCGCGGGCGCCAGCCGGGCCAGCTCGCGCTCCCCGCGGCCGGTGGAGACCGAGACCGCGGCCACCGCGCGACCCGCGCCCCGCAGTGGGGCCGCCACGCAGGAGATGCCCCGGAAGCTCTCCTCCCGGTCGTACGCGATCCCGCGCTCACGGGTCGCCGCGAGCTCGGCGCGCAGCGCGAGCGGCCGGATCAGGGTCCTGGGCGTGCGCGGCCGCAGCCCCTGCGCCAGGACGTGTTCCAGGTCCGCCGGGTCGCTGAACGCGAGGACCGCCTTGCCGGCGGCCGTGCAGTACGCGGGCATCCGGCCGCCGACCCGCGAGGGCACGGTGGTGGTGTCGGAGCCGCCGATCCGCTCCAGGCAGACCACCTCGGCCCCGTCCAGCACCCACAGGTGCACCAGCTGCCCGGTCTGCTCGTGCAGCGCGTGCAGCAGCGGCAGGGCGGCCCGGCGCAGCCGGTTGTGGTGGGAGGCGAGCGCGCCGAGCTCCAGCATGCGCATGCCCATCCGGTAGTCCCGGCCCTCGCGGTCCAGCCAGCGCAACCGCACCAGCTGGTCGAGGATCCGGTGGGCGGAGGAGCGCGGGAGCCCGGAGCGGCGGACGACCTCGGTGAGCGAGAGCCGCGGCTGCGGACCCTCGAAGGCGCCCAGCACCCGCGCGGCCTTCTCCAGCAGCGACAGCGGTGCGAGCTCGGACTCCAAGACCTGGTCAAGCACGAGAAACCCCCTGCGTGAGGCGTTGGGGCGACCCTGCCACGGGCCCCCGGGCGGAGGGAAGGACCCGGAAGGATGTATTTCATTCAGTAATACTTCGAGTAGCCAGGTAGAGCCTCAAGGAAGGGACGGGGGAGAGCCGGGAGGAGGCCCGGGCAGGGCCCGAGCAGGGCCCGGGAAGGCTGCGGGAAGGTCCCGAGCAGGCTCCGGGAAGGCCCCGGGTAGCCCCCGGCCAGGTCCCGAGCAGGCGCCGGCAAGGCCCCGGGCAGGGCCCGAGCGGGCCCCCGGCAGGGCAAGGGCCGCCCCGGGCGCGGCTTCCCACTCACCGGGAACGGCCCGTTCCACGCCCCCGACCCCCAGGCGTACGTTCACCGCACCTCGAAGCCGTCGACCCCGAGAAAGAGAGCGACAGCATGAGCGACGAAGACGTCCTCGACGCAGTCCGCGCCCTCGCCCCGGCCCTGCGCGAACGCGCCGCCGAGGCCGAGGCCCAGCGCAAGGTCCCCGAGGCGAGCATCAAAGAGCTCGCCGGCACCGGCTTCTTCCGCCTCCTCCAGCCGAAGGCCCACGGCGGCCGTGCCGCGAACCCCGCCGTCTTCTACGCCGCCGTCAAGGAGATAGCCAAGGCATGCGGCTCCACCGGCTGGGTCGCCTCCGTCGTCGGCGTCCACCCCTGGCACGTGGCCCTCTACGACCCCCGCGCCCAGGAAGAGGTCTGGGGCGCCGACCCCGACACCCGCATCTGCTCCTCGTACGCGCCCACCGGCAAGGTCACCCCCGTCGACGGAGGCTTCACCGTCAGCGGCCGCTGGCACTTCTCCTCCGGCTGCGACCACGCCGACTGGGCCCTGCTCGGCGGGCTCGTCACCGACGCCGACGGCCGGCCCGTGGACATGCGCACCTTCCTCGTCCCGCGCTCCCAGTACCGCATCGACGAGGTATGGGACACCGTCGGCCTGCGCGGCTCCGGCTCCAACGACATCACCCTGGACCAGGTGTTCGTCCCCGAGCACCGCGCGCTGAGCTTCGGCCCCGTCACGGCCCTGAAGGTCCCCGGTCACGCGGTCAACTCCGAGCCGCTCTACCGGCTCCCGTACGCCTCCGTCTTCACCACCACCATCTCCACTCCGATCGTCGGCATCGCCGAGGGCGCCTACGAGGCGTACGTCGCCGCGACCCGCGAGCGGTTCCGCATCTCCTACGGCCAGCAGGTCGCCGAGGACCCCTTCGCGCAGGTCCGCATCGCCCGCGCCGCGAGCGACATCGACGCCTCCTGGCTCCAGCTCCACCGCAACATCGCCGAGCTGTACGCCCTCGCCGAACGGGGCGAGGAGCTCCCCACCGCGCTGCGCACCCGGGCCCGCCGCGACCAGGTCCTGGCCACCGAGCGCTGCGTCGCCGCCGTCGACCTCCTCATGGAGAACGCCGGCGGCAGCGCCATGCGCACCGGCGCGAACCCCGTCCAGCGGGCCTGGCGCGACGTCCACACCGGGCGCGGCCACGCCGCCAACGACCCGGAGCGGGCCCTCGTCCTCTTCGGCCAGGGCGCCCTCGGCCTCGACATCCAGGACACGATGCTCTGATGATCACTTACGAGAGCACCTCGCGCACCGTCAAGGCCGGCGGCCTGAACCTTCACTACCACGAGGCCGGTTCGCCCGACGGTCCGGTCGTGATCCTGCTGCACGGCGGTGGCCCCGGCGCCTCCGCCTGGTCCAACTTCGGCCGAAACCTGCCCCACTTCGCCCGGGACTTCCGCACCCTGCTCCTCGACCAGCCCTGCTTCGGCAAGTCCGACAAACCCGAGCTCGACAAGGACTTCTTCAGCTTCGCCGCCGACGCCACCGCCGCCCTCATGGACGAACTGGGCATCGAGAAGGCCCACTTCATCGGCAACTCGCTCGGCGGCGGCACCGCCACGCGTATCGCCCTCGACCACCCTGACAAGGTCGACAAGCTGCTGCTCATGGGCCCCGGCGGGATCTCCCTCAACCTCTTCTCGGCCGACCCGACCGAAGGCATCAAGAGGCTCTTCGAGTTCGCCGGCTCCGCCGAGCCCACCCGGGAGCGGATGCGGGCCTTCCTCACCACCCTCGTGTACGACCCGGCCCTGGTCACCGACGAACTCGTCGAGGAGCGCTACGCCCAGGCCACCGACCCCGAGGCCGCCCTCGGCAACGCCCGGATGGGCGCCTCCTTCGCCCGGTGGCCCCAGGACACCATGCTCTGGCGCGAGGCCCACCGCATCACCTGCCCCGTGCTGCTGACCTGGGGCCGCGAGGACCGGGTCAACCCCGTCGACGGGGCCTTCGTCGCCCTCAAGGCCATCCCCGACGCCCGCCTCCACGTCTTCCCGCGCTGCGGCCACTGGGCGCAGACCGAGGCCGCCGCCGAATTCAACCGACTCGCCACCGCCTTCTTCCTCCACGGCTAGGGAGCCCGCACATGGACATCCGCGCACTCGGATACCTCCGCATCGAGACCGCCGACCTCGCCGCGTGGCGTACGTACGTCCTCGACGTCCTCGGCATGAACGAGGCCCAGGGCTCCACGGACACGCAGCTGAACGTCCGCATCGACGATCGCATCCACCGCTTCCAGTTCGTCGCCGGCGCCCAGGACCGGCTGCTCGCCGCCGGCTTCGAGGTGGCGAACGCCCGCGCCCTGCAGGACGCGGCCGCCGAGTTGGAGGCCGCCGGATATGCGGTCAAGGGGGGCGACGCCGCCACCCTCGCCGACCGGCGCGTCCAGGGCCTGGTCCACTGCGAGGACCCCAGCGGGAACCCCCTGGAGCTCTACTGGGGCCAGGCACAGGACCACACCCCGCTCGCCGCCCCGTACGGGAACCGCTTCGTCACGGGCGACATGGGCCTCGGCCACGTCGTCCTGCCGGCCCCCGACACGGAGGCCACCCTCGACTTCTACGAGAACCTCCTCGGCTTCCAGCTGCGCGACTCGATGAAGCTGCCCCCGGTCGCCGTCCCCACCGGAGCCCCCGGCAAGGACTTCCACTGGATGCACTTCCTCAGCCCCAACCGCCGCCACCACAGCCTCGGCCTCTACCCGGGCGCGCTGCCGCCCGGCATCGTCCACTTCATGGTCGAACTGGAGCGGCTCGACGACGTCGGCTACTGCCTGGACCGGATGAACAAGGCGGGCATCCCCATCGCCTCCACCCTCGGCCGGCACTCCAACGACCACATGGTCTCCTTCTACGCGCAGGCCCCCGGCGGCTTCCAGGTCGAGTACGGCTGGGACGGGCTGATCGTCGACCCCGCCACCTGGACGGCGAAGGAGATCACCGCGGACAGCTTCTGGGGCCACCAGTGGAACGGCTGATCGACCCGGCCGCGTTCCGCGAGGTGCTCGGAGCCTTCGCCTCCGGGATCACCGTCGTCGCGGCCGTCGGGGACGACGGCCGCCCGGCGGGACTGGCCTGCCAGTCCTTCGCCTCCCTGTCCCTGGACCCGCCGCTGGTCCTGCTGTGCGTGGGGAAGTCCTCCTCCAGCTGGCCCGCCGTCCGGGCGGCAGGCCGGTTCGGGGTCAGCATCCTCGCCGAGGATCAGCGGGAGGTCTGCCAGGCCCTCGGGCGGCGCGGCGGCGAGAAGTTCGACGGCGTGGACTGGGAACTGTCCGAGCACGGGGCGGTCCGGATCTCCGGGGCGCTCGCCACCGTCGACTGCGCCCTCGAAGAGGTCCACGAGGCCGGTGACCACTACCTGGTCACCGCCCGGGTCCTCGAACCGGCCGCCCGCGACGGCGGATCGCCCCTGCTGTACTTCCGCAGCGACTACGCCACCGGAGCCTTCGAATGACGTCCGACAGTCAGCCCGAGTACGAGCCCGAGTACGAGTACGAGTACGACGTGGTCGTGGTGGGATCCGGCGCGGCCGGACTCGCCGCCGCCGTCACCGCCCGGCTGCGGGGCCTGACCGCCCTCGTCGTGGAGAAGACCGACAAGTACGGCGGCTCCACCGCCCTGTCCGGCGGCGCGATCTGGGTCCCCGGCAACCTCCACCTCGACCGGGCCGGCCTCGCCGACACCTACGACAAGGCCCGCGCCTACCTCGACGCCACCGTCGGCGACCGGGTCCCCGAGGCCCGCAAGGACGCCTACCTCGCCCACGGGCCGCGCATGGTCAAGGAGTTCCACGACCGCACCGAGATCCGCTTCATGTACACCCCCGGCTACTCGGACTACTTCCCCGAGGCGCAGGGCGGCATGGCGCAGGGCCGCTCCATCGAGCCGTGCATCGTGGACTTCAAGCAGCTGGGCGCGCTGCGCCACGACATGCGCCGGGCGGGCCTGCCCACGTACGGGCTGACCATGACCTCGTACGACTTCCGCTTCCTGAACATGGTCAGCCGCACCTGGGCCGGCAAGAAGGTGTCCCTGAAGGTCGGGGCGCGCGCGGTGAAGGCACTGGCCACCGGCCGCACCCTGCTCTCCCTCGGCGAGGCGCTGGTCGCCCGCATGCGGCTCTCCCTGCACCGGCTCGGCGGGGACCTGTGGCTGTCGGCGCCGCTGACCGGCCTGGTCACCGACGCGTCCGGCCGGGTGGCCGGCGTACGGGTCACCCAGGCAGGGCGCGAGGTGACCGTACGGGCCCGGGGAGGGGTGGTGCTGGCCTCCGGCGGGTTCTCGCACGACCAGGCGCTGCGCGAGAAGTACCTTCCGCAGCCCACCTCCACGGCCTGGACGCACGCCTCGGAGGGGCAGACCGGTGACGCCCTGCGGCTGGTTGCGGAACTGGGGGCCGCCACCGACCTGCTCGACAAGGTGTGGGGCGCGCCCTCGGTGTGCCCGCCCGGGGAGAAGCCGTTCTTCCTCGTCGCCGACCGCGGCATCCCGGGCATGGTCATCGTCAACGAGGCGGGGGAGCGGTACGCCAACGAGGCAGCGCCGTACCACGCGTTCGTGGACCGGATGTACGCCGCGGACCGTCCCGATGCCCGGACCGTGCCGTCCTGGCTCATCCTCGACGCCCGCTCCAAGGCCCGGTACATCTTCGCCGGCCTCTTCCCCGGGCAACCCTTCCCCAAGCGGTGGCTGGAGAGCGGCTTCCTGAAGCGGGCCGACAGCGTGGAGGAGCTGGCCCGGCAGATCTCGGCGCCCGCACTGCCCGCCGCGATCCGCCGCTTCAACGGCTTCGCCGAGGAGGGAGTCGACGGGGACTTCGGGCGCGGGAACAGCGTCTACGACCGCTACTACGGCGACCCGACCCTGCCCAATCCGAACCTGGCGCCGATCGACAAGGGCCCCTTCTACGCGGTGCCCGTACACCCGGGGGACATCGGCACCAAGGGCGGTCTGGTCACCGACGGGAACGGCCGGGTGCTGCGCGAGGACGGGGAGGTGATCGCGGGCCTCTACGCCTCCGGGAACTGCTCGGCGGCGGTGATGGGGGAGACCTACCCCGGCCCGGGCGCCACGATCGGCCCGGCCATGGCCTTCAGCTGGGCGGCGGTCAACGCCATCGCGGGGGAGGCGCCGGCCCCGGCCCCGGCCCGCTGACGGAAGGGTGTGTTCCGGCCCGGCGGACCGGGCACACCCCCGACAGGGGGAGTGACCGAACGGGGGCCGGGATGCACACGTCCGGGATGGTGCTGTTCATCGTCGTGCTGTTCTTCGGCACCGTCATGCTCGGCGCGTGGCTCGTCGCGTCCGGTGAGGGGGACGGGTCGCCGCGGAACACGGACGACTGCGACCACGACCCCCTCGGCTCCGGCGGGTGCGAGGCCTAGGCCGTCTCCCTCGGAGAGACGGCCCAGATCCGGCTAGGACAGCTTGCCGTCGTAATCCGGCAGCTTGACCGTGAGCTCGGCGTGCCCGCCGACGAGGTCGCTCTCCTTGTTGCCGATGTTGGCGATGATCGTGTAGCCGTTCGCCTCGATCTCCGCGCGCTTGGCCGTCTTGTAGGCGCTGACCTCGCCGAACAGGGCGGGCAGGTCACGGACGTAGAGGCCCGTCACCGGGTAGCCGACGGTCCGGAGGTTCCACGCGGTGGGGGAGTAGAGGATCCCGGGGCGGGCGGTGACGAAGAAGATGGCCACCCCGCGCTCGTTGGCGTACCGGGTGAGCTCGCGCACCTTGGCGATCGCGGGGGTCGGGACGGTCCAGAACCAGTGGAAGTCCGTCTCCAGCGAGCTGTTGTCGATGTCGAGGACGATCGCGGGCTTCTCGCCGGGCTTGGCGGTGGCGATGCGCTGCTCGATCGCGGGGCGGACCCCGTCGATGACGGTGGCGACGTCGCGCTGCCACGTGCCGTAGTCGATGCCGAGAATGGCCGCGTTCCCGCCGGGCGCGGACGCGGTGTACGAGGTGGTGGCAGTGGGGGCCGCCTGGGCTGCCGTGGCCGGAACCAGGGTCAGGACGGCGGCGGCCGCGGCCAGTGCGGCGGTGGTGGCGGCGGTACGGGTGCTGCGCATGTGGGGGACGCTCCTCGATCACGCGATTGGCATGTACGCGTCCAGACTTGGCCACATCCCGCCCCATGTCTACTGGCCGGTAGGAAACTTTTTATGGCTGACCGGTGAACCCTCGCTAGGTCTCGCAGTCCAGAACCGTGCGGCACAGTCCGCACCGGGCCCGGAGCCGCCCGCGCACCGGCACCCGCACGCGCTGCTCGCACACCGGGCAGGGGAAGGTCACCCGAGGCGCGCCGTCCTCCTCCGGCTCGAAGCGGTACGCGGCCCCGCGGGCCGAAGTGGCCCCGGCGCGGCGGTCCTTGGCGTACCGCAGCCGGGCCACGGGCCCCGCGGCGGCCAGCGGAGCCCGGCGGCGGTCCCGCTCGGCCAGGGCGCGGCCGCGCACGTACGCCTCGTACGCCTGCGGACTCGTGAACCAGGCGGAGGGGTCCTCGCCGAACAGGGCGGCCCGCTTGGCCAGTACGAACCCGAACTCCTCCGGCGTGAGGTAGCCGAACCGCTGGTGGGTCAGCGCGTCCTCGCGGTAGGCGTCCAGCAGCAGCCAGCCGGCGCCGAGGTAGGCGGCGGCGGTGTCGGTGAGGATCTCGTTCTCCGCGGTGTCCGGGAAGCGCAGGCCCAGCCGGTGCAGCAGCACGTGGGCCGCCTCGTGCGAGAGCGCGGCCGCCAAGTCCCGGCGGTGCGTGCGGAAACGGTCGTTGACCTCGACGAAGTACTCCGGGCCCGCGGCCAGTTCCACCGTGGCCGCGTCCTGAATCTCCCGGAAGCCCACCACCATCCGCGCGTCCGGCAGTCGCAGCGCGCGCACCACCGCGGAGGCCACTCGCTGCGCACCGAGGTGCAGGTCGTCGGAGGCGTCGAAGGCCGCGTCGGCGGGGGAGAGGCTCGTGGCGTAGGCGCGGATCCCGTCGGCCGACAGCCGCCGGAACAGCGCCGTGATCGAGGCGCGCACCACGGGCAGGTGCGGAAATCCGTGCTCGATCGGGCTGCCCGGCCTCGTGTCGTGCGTCATCGCGCACCCCTTGCAGCAAACTCTCCGGCGTCTGCCCCCTGTTGGCCAAAAATGCCTTCTTGATGCCCGGCGCGGGACGGGTGTGTCATGGCCCCGTCATCTCTTTGATGGCGCGCACCGCCCAACCCCCCACGAAAGGCAGTGTGTTGACTGTGTCCACCCTCGCGCGACTCCTCAAGCGCACCCTCGCCGCCAGCGCGGTCGCCCTCGCGGCCGTCAGCCTCCAGCCCGGCACCGCCACCGCCTCCACGAACCCCGTCGTCGGCGGCACCCGCGCGGCCCAAGGCGAATTCCCCTTCATGGTCCGCCTCTCCATGGGCTGCGGCGGCGCCCTCTACACCCAGCAGATCGTCCTCACCGCCGCCCACTGCGTGAACGGCTCCGGCAACAACACCACCATCACCGCCACCGCCGGCGTCGTCGACCTGCGCAGCTCCAGCGCCATCAAGGTCAAATCCACCAAGGTCCTCCAAGCCCCCGGCTACAACGGCAAGGGCAAGGACTGGGCCCTCGTCAAACTCGCCAAGCCCATCAACCTGCCCACCCTCAAGATCGCCGAGACCAAGGCCTTCGACAACGGCACCTTCACCGTCGCCGGCTGGGGCGCCACCCGCGAAGGCGGAGGCCAGCAGCGCTACCTCATGAAGGCCACCGTCCCCTTCGTCTCCGACGCCGACTGCCAGGCCGCGTACGGCAGCGACCTCGTCCCGACCCAGGAAATCTGCGCGGGCTTCCTCGACCAGGGCGGCGTCGACACCTGCCAGGGCGACTCCGGCGGCCCCATGTTCCGCCGGGACACCGCGGGAGCCTGGATCCAGGTCGGCATAGTCAGCTGGGGCCAGGGCTGCGCCCGCCCCGACTACCCCGGCGTCTACACCGAGGTGTCCACCTTCGCGGCCGAGATCAAGGCCGCCGCGGCCACCCTCTAGCAAGAACCCTTCGTCCTTCCGGCCGAACCACAACGGGCCGGAAGGACGAAGCCCCGCACCCCGTACGCACGTAACGTCTGCCGAAGAAGCGCGAGGCCGGACCACCGCAGTCCCCACCCCGTGCGGTTGCGGGCCGCCGCACACGACGGTCCCATGGGAAGGATCCATCGGCAGCGGGCGACAGTGGGGCAGGCAGCGCATGGCGATCAGAGTGGTCATCGCGGACGACCAGGACATGGTCAGAACCGGCTTCCGGATGATCCTCGAAAGCCAGCCGGACATCGAGGTCGTCGCCGACGTCGTCGACGGCGAGGCCGCCCTCGCCGCCGTCGACGAGCACCAGCCGGACGTCCTCCTCCTCGACATCCGCATGCCGAAACTCGACGGCCTCGAAGTCACCCGACGCCTCTCCGGCCGCGACCGGCCACGCATCGTCATCGTCACCACCTTCGACCTCGACGAGTACGTCCACGCGGCGCTCCACGGCGGAGCGTCCGGCTTCCTCCTGAAAGACGCGAGCCCGGCCATGCTGGTTGAAGCGGTCCGCGCGGCAGCCGTCGGCGACTCCCTCGTCTCGCCCGCCATCACCGTCCGCCTCCTCCGCGAAATGGCCCCCCGCACCCCCGCCCACCCGGCCCGCCGCCCCGCGGAACCCCTGACCGAACGGGAACGCGAGGTCGTACGCTGCCTCGCGCGCGGCCTGACCAACGCCGAGATCGCGGGGGAGCTCTACGTCTCCCTCTCCACGGTCAAAACCCACCTGGCCAACGTCCAGGCCAAACTTGACGCTCGCAACCGCGTGGAAATCGCCGCCTGGGCCTGGGAAAGCGGCCTGGCCGCCACGACGGCGTGACGCCGCCCCCGACGTCCCGTGGCGCAGCCCCGCCCCCCATCCCGGCACGGCCAAGCCCACGCCGGCCACGCGCCCGCGCCCCCCTGAGCTGCTTCCCGGCATTGCCGGGCGAAATTCAGCCCCTCCGGCGCTTGAGGAGCGGGGTCCGGGGCGGAGCCCCGGTCTTTGAGCCGCGCCGGGCGGACTGCATCAGCCACAACCAGCCCCGCCGGCGTTTGAGGCGCGGGGTCCGGGGCGGAGCCCCAGGGAGCCGCGGCGCAGCCGCCCCCCACCCACGCCCGCCCGCCCACACACGCACCCGTACCCCTGCCGCCCGGACCTGCGGCGCAGCCGCCCCCCACCCACGCCCGCCCGCCCACACACGCACCCGTACCCCCACCGCCCAGGTCCGGGACGGAGTCCCGGGGACAAGGGGCCACGGATGAGCCCCCTGCGCAGCTGGGCCCGCCGGCACCCCCACACCGCCGACCTGATCCGCCTCGCCCTCTCCCTCGTCCTCCTCGCCCTCGTCACCTTCGAGGGCGTCGTCCTCGCCCGCCGGCCCAGCCTCCCGCACGCCACCGTCTGGGTGTCCGGCATCCTCGTCTGCCTCAGCGCCGCGCCCTGGCCGGCCATCCCCCTCCTCACCCGTGCCTGGTTCGCCGCCGCCGTCACCTGGACCGCAACCCTCGTCCTGATCTTCGGCAACCACCCCATCGTCGTCTGGGGCGGCGGCGAGGCCCTCGCCCTCCTCGTCCTCCTCTCCCAGGTCCTGCTCCGCGCCCCCGCCCGCACCGCCGCCGTCCTCGGCCCCCTCCTCGGCCTCGGCTGCATGGCCGTACCCGTCCGCGACACCGACCCCGGCCGCTTCACCCTCCTCTTCTCCGTCCTCACCGTCGTCATCAGCACCTACTCGCTCCTCCTGCGCCTCCAGTCCGTCCAGCGCGTACGCGACCTGCACGCCGTCCGCACCGCCGAACGCCTGGAACTCGCCCGCGAGCTCCACGACCTCGTCGCCCACCACGTCACCGGCATCGTCGTCGAGGCCCGCGCCGCCCGCTTCACCAAGGTCTCCGCCGAACACGCCGCCGAGATCCTCGGCCGCATCGAAACCGCCGGCGACGAAGCCCTCGGCTCGATGCGCCGCCTCGTCAAGGTCCTCCGCGAGAACGACGGCTCCACCGCCGCCACCACCCCCGTCGCCGGCCTCGCCGACATCCGCGACCTCGCCGAACGGTTCTCCGCCACCGGCCCGCCCGTGGTCCTCTACATCGAGGAAGGCCTGGACAACCGACTCCCCGGCCACGTCGCCGCCACCGCCCACCGCATCGTCCTCGAAGCCCTCACCAACATCGGCAAGCACGCCGCCACCGCCACCGCCGTCCGCATCGGCCTGCGCACCGTCCCCACCCGCCTCACCGGCCCCGCGGGCCCCACCGACTCCACCGGCCTCGAAGTCCGCATCACCGACGACGGCGGCCGCCCCGCCAAACTCTCCGAGAACGCCCGCGGCGGAGGCTACGGACTCGCCGGCATGGCCGAACGCACCGAAGCCCTCGGCGGCACCCTCACCGCCGGCCCCACCCCCGAAGGCGGCTGGCTCGTCACCGCGCTCCTGCCCCTGTGACCACCGCCGTCTCACCAACCGACTGCCCCGAGACTGTGCCGCCCCCCGCCCCGTATTCTCGGGAACCATGAACAACAGCGACACCGACAGCGACATCGACAACGGGATCGACGAACGCGTCGCCGCCGAACTCGCCCGCCTGCGCGACAGCATCGACAACATCGACGCGGCCGTGGTCCACATGCTCGCCGAGCGTTTCAAGTGCACCCAGCAGGTCGGGCACCTCAAGGCCCGCCACCAGCTGCCCCCGGCCGACCCGGGCCGCGAAGCCGCCCAGATCGCCCGGCTGCGCCAGCTCGCCGAGAACGCCAAACTCGACCCGGCCTTCGCCGAGAAGCTCCTCAACTTCATCATCGCCGAGGTCATCCGCCACCACGAGACGATCGCCGCGGGCGAAGAAGACAAGTAGCCGCCGACCGCCGCCGCTGACCGGCCCCGACCGAAGCCCACCGGCACGGGCAGACACCGTCAGACAACGTCCGAGCGCGTGACTGGGGTCCGACTGCCCACTGCGGCAGCATGGGCCCCATGTCCGCACTGACGCGCACCGAAGCGCAACTCCGAGCCCGGCTCCTCGACGTCCACCACTACGCCGTCACCCTCGACCTCACCGTCGGCGACGAAACCTTCGACTCCAGCGTCGACATCCGCTTCACCGCACGCGCCGCGGGCGACACCTTCGTCGAGCTCAAGCCCGAACACCTGAAATCCGCCTTCCTGGACGGCGAACCCCTCCCCGTCACCGCCCTCCAGGACAACCGCCTTCCCCTCACCGGCCTCACCGAAGGCCCCCACGAACTGCGCATCGACACCCGCATGCGCTACTCCCGCACCGGCGAAGGCCTCCACCGCTTCACCGACCCCGCGGACGGGGAGACGTACGTCTACAGCCAGATGTTCATGGACGACGTCCAGCGCGTCTTCGCGGCCTTCGACCAGCCCGACCTCAAGGCCGTCTTCGAGTTCACGGTCACGGCCCCCGCCCACTGGACGGTCCTCGCCAACGGAGTCACCACCCGCACCGCCGAACGCGACCCCGGCAGCGACGACGGCGACGCGGGCGAGCGACCCGCGGCAGCCGGCACCTGGCACTCCGCCCCCACCCCCCTCATCTCCACCTACCTCGCCGCAGTCGCCGCAGGCCCCTGGCACAGCATCCACACCCGGCACGCCGGACTGCCCTTCGGCATCCACTGCCGCCAGTCCCTCGCCCCCCACATGGACACCGACGCCGAAGAGATCCTGTCCATCACCACGGCCTGCTTCGACCGCTACCAGGAGAAGTTCACCGAGCCCTACCCCTTCGACTCCTACGACCAGGCCTTCGTCCCCGAATTCAACGCCGGAGCCATGGAGAACCCCGGACTCGTCACCTTCCGCGACGAGTTCATCTACCGCTCCGCCGTCACCGACACCGAACGCCAGACCCGCGCCATGGTCATCGCCCACGAAATGGCCCACATGTGGTTCGGCGACCTCGTCACCCTCGCCTGGTTCGACGACATCTGGCTCAACGAATCCTTCGCCGAATACATGGGCTACCAGACCCTCACCGAAGCCACCCGCTTCACCGACACCTGGACAGACTTCGGCGTCACCCGTAAATCCTGGGGCTACGACGCAGACCAGCGCCCCTCCACCCACCCCGTCGCCCCCCACCCCGACGACGTCCCCGACACCGCCTCCGCCCTCCTCAACTTCGACGGCATCTCCTACGCCAAGGGCGCCTCCGCGCTGCGCCAACTCGTCGCCTGGCTCGGCGAGAAGGACTTCCTCGCCGGCATCAACACCCACTTCGCCCGCCACAAATTCGCCAACGCCTCCCTCGCCGACTTCGTCGACTCCCTCGCCGCCCACACCGAACGCGACGTCCACGCCTGGGCCGACATCTGGCTGCGCACCACCGGCATCGACACCCTCACCCCCCAGATCGAGGAAGACCCCCACACCAACGGCGCCCCCACCGGCTGGACCCTCACCATCGACCGCCGCGGCAGCCGCCCCCACCACATCGCCGTCGGCATCTACGACCGCGACCCCGCCGACGGCCGCATGCTGGAGCGCACCGAACTCCTCCACCTCGACGTCCCCTCCGACGAGGTCCTCTCCGTCAGCGGCCCCCGCCCCGCACTCCTCGTCCTCAACGACACCGACCTCACCTACGCCAAGGTCCGCCTCGACGAAACCTCCGTCGAAACCGTCCTGCGCGGCCTCTCCGGCATCCCCGACCCGCTCACCCGCGCCGTCGTCTGGAACTCCCTGCGCGACATGGTCCGCGACGGCGAACTCGACCCGCAGGACTACCTCACCACCGCCGAGGCCCACCTCCCCGAGGAAAACGACCTCGCCATCGTCCAGGGCGTCATCACCTTCGCCCGCACCCAGATCGCCGTCCGCTACCTCGCCCCCGAACAGCGCACCGCGGCCCTCGCCACCCTCACGTCGATCGCCCGCGGCCTGCTGCGCCGCACCGAGGACGGCTCGGATCCGGGCCTGCGGCTGACCGCCGTACGCACCCTCGTCGACAGCGCCACCCAGCCCGACACCATCGCCGCATGGCTCGCCGACGACTCCGTCCCCGGCGGCCCCGAACTCGACCCCGAGCTGCGCTGGCGCATCCTCGCCCGCCTCTCCGTACTCGGCACGGTCGACGAAACCGCCATCGACACCGCGCTGGCCGCCGACCCCAGCGCCACCGGCCAGGAAGGCGCCGCCCGCTGCCGCGCCGCCCTGCCCACCCCCGAGGCCAAGGCCGCCGCCTGGCAGCGCCTCTTCCACGACGACACCCTGTCCAACTACCTCTTCAGCGCCACCGCCCAGGGCTTCTGGCAGCCCGAACAGACCGACCTCGTACGGGAATACGTGCCCCGCTACTACCCCGAGGCAGTGGCCCTCGGCGCCCGCCGCGGCCCGGCCATCGCCGAAGCCGCCGGCCGCTGGGCCTTCCCCGTCTACGCCATCGACGAGGCCAACCTCCAGTCCGGCCACACCTGCCTCCGGGACCCGGCCATCCTCCCGCTCCTCCGCCGCAAACTGATCGACCAACTGGACGACCTCTCCCGAGCCCTCAAAGTCCGCCCAACCAACTAGGCCGCACTCCCGCGTCAACCCGGTCCGGCCCCCACCCGAGCCAGAACCGGACCGGGTCCCAACCAGAACCGGACCGGGTCCCAGCCGGGGCAGGAGACGGGCCCAGCCGGGGCGGGACGGGGGTCCAGCTGGGGCGGGACCTCCACCCTCCCCAGCCCCTCCGGCGTTTGAGGAGCGGGGTCTGGGGCGGAGCCCCGGTTTCGGGAAGGGGCGGGGTGGGGGAGAGGCCCCGCGCAGCGGCCCACCCGCACCCCGAACCACCCGCACCCCGAACCACCCGCACCCCGAACCACCCAGGCCCGGCCACCCGGCCCAGGCCCCGCAGGGAACCGGCTCCACAGGGCCCGGGACGAGTACAGAACCGGAAAATCCCCGGCGGTTACCCCATTCGGGTCTGATCGTTGTACCCCTCGGGCACCGGCTGCCACCGCAGCACCGCCCTGACCGCCACGTGCCCCCACGAAGGGCCGGCCCCTTGCCGCCGCCCCGCCCTTCCCGTGAGGACACCGACATGACCGCGCCGCCGCCCGGCCCCGGCCCCGGCCCCCGCCCCGGCCCCCGCCCCGGCCCGGGCCACCGCCACGGCCCCGCCCCCGAAACACCCCCACTCGCCGGCGGAGCCACCGGCGCCGCGGCCCTGCGCCCCCTCCTCGACACCGTCCTCACCGCACTCCACACCGGCGCACAAGAACGCGGCGGCCCCCTCCCACCCGGCGGCCCCGACACCGTCACCGCACACGTCACGGCCGCACTGGGCGACGTACTGCCCGACCACGGAACCGGCCCGCACGAAGCGCTCCGCACCCTCGTCCACACCCTCGCCGCAGGCGCCGCCGACCCCGCCGACCCCCTCTGCGCCGCCCACCTGCACTGCCCGCCCCTCGCCGTCGCGGCTGCCGCCGACTTCGCCGCCGCCGCCCTCAACCCCTCACTCGACTCCTGGGACCAGGCCCCCGCCGCCTCCGCGATCGAGGCGCTCGTCACCCGCACGCTCGCCGCCGAGTTCTACGACACCGCCCACCCCGACGCCCTCGTCACCACCGGCGGCACCGAAGCCAACCAACTCGCCCTGCTCCTGGCCCGCGAACGCCACGGCCCCGGCCTCACCGTCCTGCACGGAGCCAACGCCCACCACTCCATCACCCGCGCCGCCTGGCTCCTCGGCCTCCCACCCACCCGCACCCTCCCCACCCCCACCGGCACCATCGACCCCGCCCACCTCGCCGAGGCCCTCGCCGCCACCCCCGGCCCCACCCTCGTCACCGCCACCGCGGGCACCACCGACGCCGGACTCATCGACCCCCTCCCGCACATAGCCGACCTCTGCGACCGCTACGGCGCCGACCTCCACATCGACGCCGCCTACGGGGGACCGCTCGCCCTCAGCCCCCGCCACCGCGACAAACTCGCCGGAATCGACCGCGCCCACTCGATCACCGTCGACCTCCACAAACTCGGCTGGCAGCCCGTCGCCGCAGGACTCCTCCTCGTCCCCGACACCGCCCTGCTCGCCCCCCTCGCGCACCAGGCCGACTACCTCAACGCCACCGACGACACCGAAGCCGGCCTCCCCGACCTCCTCGGCCGCTCCCTGCGCACCACCCGCCGCCCCGACGCCCTCAAGATCGCCACCACCCTGCGCGCGCTCGGCCGCGACGGCCTGGTCGCCCTCATCGACCACACCTGCGCCCTCGCACACGACCTCGCCACCCGCCTCGACGCCCACCCCGGCTTCGAACTCCACGCACCCCCCACCATCAGCACCGTCCTCTTCCGGCCCGCCGACGCCACCGACGAGGACATCGCCACCCTGCGCCGCACCCTCCTCCACCAAGGCCGCGCCGTCCTCGGCCGCACCCACGCCGACAGCCGCCTCTGGCTCAAAGCCACCCTCCTCAACCCCCACACCACGGCGAGGGACCTGGACACCCTCATCACCCTCCTGGAAGGCAGCACCCACCGATGACCGCCCAGCTCGATGCACCCCATGACCTCGTCGGAATCGGCATCGGCCCCTTCAACCTCTCCCTCGCCGCCCTCGCCCACGGCCTCCCACAACAAGGAGCCGGCGAACTCGCCACCGCCTTCTACGACCAACGCCGCGACTTCCGCTGGCACCCCGGACTCCTCATCGACGGAGCCACCCTCCAAGTCCCCTTCCTCGCCGACCTCGTCACCCTCGCCGACCCCACCAGCCCCTGGAGCTTCCTCAGCTACCTCAGGCACAAGGAACGACTCTTCCCCTTCTACTTCGCCGAGCAGTTCCACATCCAGCGCGCCGAATACGACGCCTACTGCCGCTGGGTCGCCGGCCGCGTCCCCGGACTCCACTTCGGCCACCAGGTCGACGCCGTCCGCTGGAACCCCGAACGCGACCTCTTCGAAGTCGACTTCACCCAACTCGACACCGACGGCGAAGCCGAAGCCCTGGGTCGCACCCACACCCGCAACCTCGCCCTCGGCATCGGCACCGAGCCCTACGTCCCCGAACCCCTGCGCCCCCTCGCCGAAGCCCCCACCGCCCCCGTCATCCACAGCGCCGACTACCTCGACAACCGTGAGCGCATCCTCGGCGCCGACCACGTCACCGTCATCGGATCAGGCCAGTCCGGCGCCGAAGTCTTCCTCGACCTGCTCCGCGCCCGCCCCGCCGGCCGCGAACGCCTCACCTGGCTCGCCCGCACCCCCTCCTTCGCCCCCATGGAGTACTCGAAGCTCGGCCTCGAACACTTCACCCCCGACTACACCCGCTACTTCCACGCCCTCCCCGAACCCGTACGCGACAGACTCGTCCCCGCCCAATGGCAACTCCACAAGGGCATCGACGCCGACACCATCGCCGCCATCCACGAAGAGCTCTACCGCCGCACCCTCCACGGCGGCTGGCCCGACGCCGTCCTCACCCCCGGAGTCAGCGTCCGCACCGCCGGCCGCGTCGCCACCACCAAGGTCGAGCTCCACCTCGAACACATCGACCAGGGCACCCGCTCCCGCCTCACCACCGACGCCGTCGTCCTCGCCACCGGCTACCGGGAACGCCCCCTCACCCGGCTCCTCGCAGGCCTCGACCCCTACCTGCGCAAGGACTCCTCCGGCCGCCCCCGCATCGACGACCGCCACCGGATGATCCTCGACCCCAGCGTCACCGGCAGCATCTTCGTCCAGAACGGCGAACGCCACACCCACGGCGTCGGAGCCCCCGACCTCGGCCTCGCCGCATGGCGCAGCGCCGCCATCCTCAACACCCTCACCGGCAAAGAGCCCTACCCCCAGCCCACCCGCACCGCCTTCACCACCTTCGGCCTCGAACAACGCGAACACACCCGCCCCCAGCCCACCGTCGAACTGCTCCCCCTCGTGGAACACCCCTGACCAGACCCCCCGACCACCCGCCCACCGCCCCGGCACTAGGGTCGCCGCCATGCAGCGAACCAGTGCCGACGGAGTCACCGTCCTGTGGACGGACGCACCCGGCCCCCTCACCGCCCAGCTCAGCTTCGGATGCGGGGTCAGGGACGAAACCGCCCCCACCATGGGCGTCACCCGCGTCATAGAAGCCCTCGTCATGGCGGAGGTCGGCCCACGCCTCCACCAGTTCGCGTCCATCGTCGACGCCGAGGAGACCCACTTCCACGCCGCCGGCACCCCCGAAGCCGTCACCGACTTCCTGCACACCGTCTGCCGGACCCTGTCGGACCTGCCGCTGCACCGCACCGAACACACGGCCCGCCTGCTGAGCATCGACGGCGCCCCGATACCCGAGCACGGGGCCGTCGCACCCCTCGGCGCCCGCTTCGGCCCCCACGCCTTCGGCCTCGTACTCCACCACGACACCGACATGTACGCGGCCATCACCCCGGACACCGTCCGCGCCCACGCCGCCACCTACTTCACCCGCGGCAACGCCGTCCTCGCCCTCGACGGACCGGTCCCCGAAGGACTCACCCTCCCGCTGCCCGCCGGCCCCGGACCCGAGCGCACCACCCCACGCACCCGCGCCGGCCGCTCCTGGCAACACCGGCCCGTCGACACCGTCTCCCTCCTGCTCACCTCGGGCACCTCCTCAGCCCCCGCCATGGCCGCCCACATGACCCTGCGCCGCCGCGTCGAACGCGCGGTCCGAGACCTGTACGGCGTCAGCAACCAGGTCAGCGCCCACTTCTTCATCCGCGACCGCCTCACCCAGGACCGCGTCCTGCTCCTCGACATCCTCGACGGGCACGCCGAACAGGCAGCGGAAACGCTCTGGCACGAAACCCTGCGGCTCACCCGCGAAGGCCCCGCCCAGACAGAACTCGACGAGTACACCGCCTACGTCCACGCCGAACTGGACTTCATCGGCGCCCACTGGCGCGCCCTCGAACGCGCCGTGACCGCCGAACTCTTCGGCACGCCCTTCCTCGACGACCGCACCCTCCTCGAAGGCCTCGAAGCCGTCACCCCACAGGACGTACGCCACTACCTGGAACAGGCCCTCACCGACGCCGTACTCGTCGTCCCCCACCAGGTCTTCCCCCGCCTGACGGGGCCCCGCGGCACCGGCCTGCGCAACTCCGACTGCTGGCGCACCGAAGGACCGCCGACAACCGGCACCCTCTTCCCCATGCCCCGCCTCCGGCGCGCCATCAGCCCCCGCGACGAACGCGGCGAATGGGTCCTCACCCCCTGGGGCCTCGTCTGCCGCGACGGCACCGCCGACGAACACGACATCCGCTTCGACGAGATCGCCCTCATGATCCGCGACGGCGACAACCGCGCCGTCCTCACCGGCTGCGGCTGCGACATGACGATCTACCCGCAGTACTTCAAGCGCGGCGAACAACTCATCGCCGCCCTCGACGCCGCCGTCCCCACCGAACTCGTCCGCGACGCCCCCTGACCGGCACGCGGCCGGAGCCCGCCACAACAGGCCCCGGCCGCACACCACCCGCAGCCCTGGAACACCGGATCCCTAGAACACCGGATCCCTAGAACACCGGGACGGCCGCCCGCATCAGACGCCAGTCCACCGAAGCGAACGCCACCGGATCCACCGTCCCCTTCGCCTTCACCCACGTGATGATCGTGTTGCGGATCTCGTCCGAGTTCGCCCACAACTGCTGCGCACCCGGCACGTGCGGGAAGTTCCCACCGCCCGAAGCCCGGTAGTTGTTCACCGCCAACACGAACCGCGCCGCCGGATCCAACGGCTTCCCCGCGAAGGACAACCCCGTGATCCGCGAACCCGCCGGCTGCGCGATGTCGATGTCGTACGTCAGCCCGTACACCGCGTCGTAGTTGTAGTCCGGCGTACCGTCCGCGTTCGTCAGCTTCGCCGGATCCACCACCTCACCCGGCGCCGTCCGCACGAAGTACTTCGCCGAATACTCCAGATAGTCCTTCAGCTGCGCACCCGTCACCAGCCGCGCCTCCAGGGTGTTCTCGAACGGGTACAGACCCGCCGCATCCCTGATCGTCACCTGCCCGGCAGGTATCGCCGCCGTCCGCGAGAAGCACGAGGCCTGCGACAGCACCGGCAGCGCCGCCCACTCCGTCCCGGCCAGCGCCGCCTTCACCGTCTCCGCCTGCACGTGGTTGATCAGATCGATGATCGGCACGTCCTTCACCGGCCCCTCCGCCGAGGACATCGCCTGCGTCGACGTACCGATCACCTGGTTCACGTACGCCACGACCTTGCGGTGCTCGTCCTCCAACAACCCGACGATCTTCGGGTCCTCGGCGACCGCGTTCGAGTTCAACACCTTCGCCGAGACCTTCTCCACCGACCAACGACCCCGCGACCACGACAGCTCGAAGTCGAACAACGTCAGCCGCTGCCCCCACTTCAGCGGCTCCGACAGCACCACGTCCTTACCCGTCGCCTCGTTCCGCACCCGGTACTCGGCTATCTCCGTGTGCGCGTGCCCCACCAAGATCGCGTCGATCCCCGGCACCTGCTCCGCCACCAGACCCGCCGCGTTCTCGACGTACGGCAACTGGTCCCCGTACGAAGACGTCCCGCTCGACCCCGAATGCGCCGACACGATCACCACGTCCGCACCCATCGAACGCAACCGCGGCACATACTTCGCCGCCTGCTCCTCCAGCCCCGGGAAGGTCATCTTCCCCTGCACGTTCGCCTTGTCCCACAGCGCGATCCCCGGGTTCGTCAACCCCAGCACCGCCACCTTCACGTCCCGCCCGTGCGGAGTCCGCAGCCGGTGCATGCTGTACGGCGGGAACGCCGGCCGCAACGTCCGCGCATCCAGCGCATTCGCCCCCAGCAACGGGAAATCACACTGCTCCTCGAACTTCCGCAGCACCGGAATCCCGTAGTTGAACTCGTGGTTCCCCAGCGCCGCCGCGTCGTACCCGATCGCGTTCATCGCCTGCGCCATCGGATGCACAGGGCCCCGCCGCGCCGTGATCGGATCCACCTTGGCGTAGTAGTAGGACAACTGCGTGCCCTGGATCGTGTCACCCGCGTCGATCAGCAGCGTGTTGCACCGCCCCTTCTCCGCACGCACCTGCTCCACCAACGTGGAGATCTTCGCCAGACCCACGTCGTTGTGCGCCTTGTCGTCGAACTCCCTGTCCGTGAAGTAGTCCCAGTTGAAGACATTCCCGTGCAAGTCGGTCGTACCCATCACCGTGAACGCGTACGTACGCGAACCAGCCGCCGACTGCGCGGCCGCCGCCGGGGAGCTCGTGGCCCCCGTCAACGCCACGGCCGCACCCGTCACAGCCGTGCTCCCCAGAAAAGTCCTGCGGTCGAACGCCATGCCATCTCCCCTTTTGAGGCGTGAACAACGCGCGTAGATTCTCACCCACAGGGGCCACAGTGCGACAGTGAATCCATGACTCAGGACGCATCGCACCAGCCCTACGGAACCCCCGAAGTCCCCCGCGTAGCAGTCCGCGGCGAAGCCCGCCTCGAAGTCGACCCCGAAATCGCCCGCATCGGCATCACCGTCAGCGCCCGCGGCACCGACCGACGCACCGCCCTCGAAGACCTCACCCGCCGGAACAACACCGTCCTCGACCTCATCAAGAGCTACGGCGAACCCGTCGAAAAACTCGAAACCGGCTCCTTCTCCATCACCCCCGAACTCACCCGCCACGGCCGAGCCGAACGCATCCGCGCCTACCACGGCCGCGTCCACATCACCGCCGAACTCAACGACTTCACCACCCTCGGCGAACTCACCACCCGCCTCGCCGACCTCGAACTCACCCAGGTCGACGGCCCCTGGTGGGCCCTGCGCCCCACCTCACCCGCCCACGGCCAAGCCCGCCGCCAAGCCGTACTCGAAGCCGTCCAGCGCGCCCGCGAATACGCCGAAGCCCTCGGCGCCCGACTCGCCGCCCTCGTCGAACTCGCCGACCTCGGAGCCGAGAACGCCACCCCCTTCCCGCCCGCCTCCGGCGCCGGCATGCGCACCATGGCCTTCAGCGCCGCCGAAGACGCCGGCCCCCCGCCCCTCGACCTCGAACCCCAGCGCCAGACCGTCTACGCCCAGGTGAACGCCCGCTTCACCATGACCCCTCCCCAGCTCTAGAACCCCCGCATTCGGCGCCTCGGGGGTGCTCATCAGAGCACCCCCATGCACATTCAACTGTTGTCAACAACCTTTTGCTCAAAGGTTGTTGAGTGGACACCCGGAAGCGATTACCTACTCCTAAGTAGGGGAATACGCTCGCCCCATGCGCCGAGCGAAAATCGTATGTACCCTGGGCCCCGCAACCGACTCATACGACCAGATCAAAGCCCTGGTCGAAGCCGGAATGGACATCGCCCGCTTCAACCTCAGCCACGGCAGCTACGCCGAACACGAGGAGCGCTACCAGCGCGTACGCAAGGCCTCGGACGAGACCGGCCGCAGCGTCGGCATCCTCGCCGACCTTCAAGGCCCGAAGATCCGCCTCGGCCGCTTCCGCGAAGGACCCGTACTCCTTGAACGCGGTGACGAATTCACCATCACCGTCGAAGACCACGAAGGCGACCGCCACACCTGCGGCACCACCTACAAGGGACTCGCCGCCGACGTCACCACCGGCGAACGCATCCTCGTAGACGACGGCCGAGTCACCCTCGAAGTCACCGCAGTCGACGGCCCCCGCGTCCACACCACCGTCATCGAAGGCGGCATGGTCTCCGACAACAAGGGCCTCAACCTCCCCGGCGTAGCCGTCTCCGTCCCCGCCCTCTCCGACAAGGACATCGAAGACCTCCGCTGGGCCCTGCGCATCGGCGCCGACGTCATCGCCCTCTCCTTCGTCCGCAGCGGCCGCGACATCGAAGACGTCCACCGCATCATGGACGAAGAAGACCGCCGCCTCCCCGTCATCGCCAAGATCGAAAAGCCCCAGGCCGTCGACAACATCGACGACATCGTCGCCGCCTTCGACGGAATCATGGTCGCCCGCGGCGACCTCGGCGTCGAAATGCCCCTGGAACAAGTCCCGATCGTCCAAAAGCGCGCCGTCAAACTCGCCAAGCGCAACGCCAAGCCCGTCATCGTCGCAACCCAGATGCTCGACTCGATGATCGACAACTCCCGGCCCACCCGCGCCGAAGCCTCCGACGTCGCCAACGCCATCATCGACGGCACCGACGCAGTCATGCTCTCCGGCGAAACCAGCGTCGGCAAATACCCCGTCGAAACCGTCCGCACCATGTCCCGCATCGTCGAAGCCGCCGAAGAAGACATCCTCGCCAAGGGCCTCCCGCCCCTCACCGAGCGGAACAAGCCCCGCACCCAAGGCGGAGCCGTCGCCCGAGCCGCCGCCGAAATGGGCGACTTCCTCGACGCCAAATTCCTCGTCGCCTTCACCCAGAGCGGCGACACCGTCCGCCGGCTCTCCCGCTACCGCTCACCCATCCCCCTCCTCGCCTTCACCCCCGACCCGGCCACCCGCTCCCAGCTCAACCTCACCTGGGGCGTCGAAACCTTCCTCGGCCCCCACGTCGACTCCACCGACGCGATGGTCGCCCAGGTCGAAGAAGAACTCCTCCGCATCGGCCGCTGCGCCCCCGGCGACACCGTCGTCATCACCGCCGGCTCCCCGCCCGGCGTCCCCGGCTCCACCAACCTGGTCCGCATCCACCACATCGGCGACCCCGTCCGCTAACCCCAACGACGGCCGCCAACCGCACAACCGCACGGCCGCTACAACACCTCACGTATGAGACGCACCGCGTCGGGCAGCTCCAACAGACTCACTCCCGTACTCGGGAAATGCCCGCCCGACGCGGTCACCCTCGCCGTCGCCCCCAACTCCGTCACGAACCGCATGACGTGCTCCGAGGTCTTCTCCCCGGTCACCGGGTCATCAGCCGCATGCAACACCCGAAACCCCCGCGCCGCCCCACGGATCCTCGCCCAGTCGAACTCCGGCGAGAAGAACGGCGCCAACGCGTCATAGCCCACCTCGCCACTCATCGACGCGACGAACACCACCCCCGCGAAAGCCCCCTCGGCCTCCGTGTCGTGCTCCTGGAGCAACCGCAGCACACTCACCCCGCCCAGGCTGTGCCCCACCAGCACGGTCTCACCCGCCGGCACCCCCTCCGTCTCCGCCCGCAGCCCCTTCAGCCACGCCCCGGCATCCGGCGCGAACGGCTCCGGAAAGTCCGGCACGCGCACCTCATGCCCCTCGCCGGACAGCTCCTCCGCCACGGACCCGTACCAGTGCTCCCCACTGCCCATCCCGTACCCGTGCGCGATCACGATCCTGCTCATGACTCATCCCCCTGATCGACTTGCCAATCGAAACGCTACGCAGCGTTTCGATTAAAAGTTAAGGGCTATCGTGATCCCGTGTCAACCACTCCCCAGAACCCCACGCCCCGAACGGGCGGACGCCTCCGCAACGAAGACGCCCACCACTCCGTCCTCGAAGCCACAGCAGCCCTACTCGTCGAAAACGGCTACGGCGCCCTCACCATCGAAGGCGTCGCCAAACGCGCCAACGTCGCCAAGAGCACCGTCTACCGCTGGTGGAAATCCAAGCCCGCCCTCGTCATGGACGCCTACGCCCACGAAACCGCCACCCGCGTCCCCGAACCCGACACAGGCACCCTCGCCGGCGACCTCACCACCTTCGTCACCGACCTCTACCGCATCGGCCCCGACCCCGTCCGCACCAAAGCCCTCACCGGCCTCATGGCCGAAGCCCAACTCGACCCCGCCTTCGCCGAACCCTTCCGCGCCTGGGTCGCCACCCGCCGCGAAGTCGTCACCACCCTCCTCCGCCGCGCCATCACCCGCGAAGAACTCCCCCCCACCACCGACCTCGACCACGCCACAGACCTGATCTTCGGCCCCTTCTGGTACCGCCTCCTCATCAACCACGCCCCCCTCGACCCCACCGACGCCGAAGCCCACGTCACCACCGTCCTACAAGGCCTCACACGCCACGCGTAACGGGGTGCGACCTACCAACCGAACCGCCGGTCGACCACAGCCTCGAACTCCTCGAAGCTCAACACCGCATCCCCATTCGCATCAGCCGCATCAAACAACGCCGACGACACATCCGCATCACCCAACGCCCAGAACGGCAGATCCCCGTGCGCGGCCAACGTCGGCCCCTTCGACCGCAGGGCCGAAATCACCTCCGCGCGGGTCAACTCCCCGTCATGGTTCAGATCCAGCGCGTCGAACAACTTCCGGGCCTTCTCGCTCATCCCACAATCCCCTTCTCGACCCACATTGACCTCAACCCAACTTCAGGTCCTACGGTCAACAACATGACAACGACCAAGGAATACTCCCAAGAACAACTCGCCGCCCAGCCCATCGGCTACTGGAGCCGCGAAACCGCCGGCCTCGTCATCGGAGGCCTCCGCACCGCCCTCGCCGAAGAAGACCTCACCCAACCCCACTGGTGGACCCTCAACCACGTCGCCGGAACCCCGGGGGAGTGGACCCGCACCACCCTCACCACCAAGCTGGCCCCCTTCGACGACCAGAACACCGACTTCGAAGCCCTCTACACCGACCTGGCAGCCCGCGGCTGGCTCACGGAATCAGACGACACCCTCACCCTCACCGACGAAGGCGAAGCAGCGCGCCTCCGCGCCCACGACCGCAACGCCGTCGTCCACGAACGCATGCGGGAGGGCATCACCACGGCCGAATACGCGGCGACCATTGACGTCCTGCGCCGCATGGTCGCCAACCTCGGCGGCTCCGGAGACCTCCCCTAAGGGAAACTGGCCCGATTCGGCGGAGCTGGGGGCGGACCTGCAGCGCGAGGTCTTTGACCGGATGGCCGCAGCCGACCGCGTGTACTACCTGGGCGAGCTCGGCGAGGAGAACATCCACGACTGGGGCCGCGTGCACGAGTACTTCCACGAGTTCGTGCTCATCGACCGGGCGGCGGGGCGGATGACGGTGGTCGTGGGGGCGGACGACTAGCTAGTACTTCGGGCCGATGTGAGCGTCCATGAGGGCGACGGATTCCTTGCGGGCGATGGACACGTTGAACGGGTCGCTGCCTCTGGCCAGGATCGTCCACTGGACACCGACGGCGGTGAGCGTGTCGGTGCAGAGCTTCCGGATGTCGTCCGACTTGTTGGTGAAGAAGTACCGCGGGTACTCGTAGCGCTTCTTGACCCCGGCGACGACTCGGGTGGTCCAGTTGGTGACCCGGCACCCATCGGAGTGGATGAGCCCCCGGAGGAACTCCCACGGGTGCGCGTCGACGATCTGTTGCTGCCACTCCTCCAGAGCGATGTGGCGCTCGTGCTTCTTTCCCGGCCCATGCTGCGGGAACAGACATGTCCAGTGGAGGGTGTAGGACTTGACCTCGATGCACCCCTGCCGTTGTACGCGCCCCACCTTGGGTAGGGGCATGACCAGGTGCATCGCCTGTTCAGCGGCGTCGATGAGCCCGGGGCGGGATGCGTCGCAGAATATGGACAAGTGGTGCTGCTTGTACTTGGAGATGATGTGGCCGTCGCCGAGGTAAAGGCCCAGGAGATAGGCGTATGCCTGCTGATCGACTTCGCGGCCTGTGCACCTCGGGCAGTCGGTCGGCTGTGTGTACGCCTCACCCCGGTGTCTTCGATCCTCGGACCGCCACCAGCCGATCGTGCCGCGCGGTACGCCGAGATGCTCCGCCACGACGCGATTGGCCACGCCCCGGCGCATGAGTAGGACTGCTTCTTCGCGTATCGAAGGATTGTGCTCCACACCTGGGAGCTTTGTTGCTGTTCGTCCGGTTGACCGTGATTCGAAGTTTCGTTCACCGTGACGAGTGAAGATCGCGAAATGCCTTCGCGACCTTGAAAATGAAGGAGAAGTACCCCGGGTCGGATTCGAACCGACGCTGAATGGGTTTTGAATCCATCGCCTCTACCGCTGGGCTACCGGGGCCCCTTCGAAACGAAGGATACCTAAGACCCTCCGTGCCACAAACATACAGGAGCTAGGTAGGCTCGGGGGAGCTGAATCGCCTTGCAACAAGGAGCCCCCCGTGACCGCCGAGCACGAGTCGACGCCCACGCCCGACGCCGACCAGTCGCACGTTCCGCCGCTGACGACCCGTGTCGTCATCGCCGAGGACGAGGCGCTCATCCGTCTCGACCTGAAAGAGATGCTCGAAGAGGAGGGCTACTCCGTCGTCGGCGAGGCCGGCGACGGGCAGACGGCCGTGGAGCTCGCGCGTGAGCACCGCCCGGACCTCGTCATCCTCGACGTGAAGATGCCCGTCCTGGACGGGATCTCCGCCGCCGAGAAGATCGCCGAGGAGTCCATCGCCCCGGTGCTCATGCTCACCGCGTTCTCGCAGCGCGACCTCGTCGAGCGGGCGCGGGACGCCGGCGCGATGGCGTACCTCGTGAAGCCGTTCAGTAAGAGCGACGTCGTGCCGGCCATCGAGATGGCCGTCTCCCGCTTCGCGGAGCTGCGCGCGCTGGAGAAGGAGGTCGCGGACCTCTCGCTGCGGCTGGAGACCCGCAAGCTCGTCGACCGGGCCAAGAGCATCCTGCAGACGCAGTACGGCCTGACCGAGCCCGCCGCGTTCCGGTGGATCCAGAAGTCGTCCATGGACCGCCGGATGTCGATGCAGCAGGTCGCCGAGGTGGTCATCGAGGACGCCGAGGCGAAGAAGAAGGACAGCGGGAAGTAAGTAAGCAAGGCCCCTGGACATACGTGAGGCCCGTCTCCCCCCGAGGGGAGACGGGCCTCACGCGCACTACAAGGCACAGCAGGGCTGAGCCGGGCGGGGGTCAGTCCTCGCCGAGGTAGGCCTTGCGGACGTCCTCGTTGACGAGGAGCTCGCGGCCCGGGCCCGACAGTGCGACCTTGCCGATCTCCATGACGTGGCCCTGGTCGGCCAGGGACAGCGCGGCCTGGGCGTTCTGCTCGACCAGGAGGATGGTCGTGCCGGCGGCCTTGAGCTCGGCGATGGTCGCCATGATCTTCTGCATCATGATCGGCGACAGGCCCATGGAGGGCTCGTCCAGCATGAGCAGCTTCGGCTGGGACATGAGCGCGCGGCCCATGGCCAGCATCTGCTGCTCACCGCCCGAGAGGGTGCCCGCGGCCTGCTTGCGACGCTCTCCCAGGATCGGGAAGAGGTCGTAGGCGCGCTGGACGTCCTTGGCGATGCCTTCCTTGTCCTTGCGGAGGAAGGCGCCGAGGAGCAGGTTGTCCTCGATCGTCATGCGCGGGAAGATGTGCCGCCCCTCGGGGGAGTGGGCGAGTCCGAGCGAGACGATGTTGTGGGCGGGGACCTTCTTCAGGGACTTGCCCTGGAACTTGATCTGGCCGCTCTTGGGCTTGATCAGGCCGGAGAGGGTCCGCAGCGTCGTGGTCTTGCCGGCGCCGTTGGTGCCGATGAGGGTGACGATCTCACCTTCGTTGACGCTGAAGGAGATGCCCTTGACGGCTTCGATCTTGCCGTAGGCGACGCGGAGGTCCTCGACCTCGAGGAGGGCGGTCACTTGGCTTCTCCGTCCGTGCTGGTGGTGCTGTGCGCCTCGGCGGCTTCGACCTCCGCGATCTCCTCGGCGCCGGGGGCGCCTTCGAAGGGTTCGCCCAGGTAGGCCGCGACGACGCGTTCGTCGCCCTGGACCTCGGCGGCGGTGCCTTCGATGAGCTTTTCGCCCTGGACGAGGCAGGCGACGCGGTCGCAGAGGTTGAAGATGAAGCGCATGTCGTGCTCGATGACGAGGACGGCGATGCCCTGGTCCCGGATGGCGAAGATGAGTTCTTCGGTGGCGCGGGTTTCCTGGGGGTTCATGCCGGCGGTGGGCTCGTCGAGGAGGATGAGCCCGGGGTCGCTGGCGAGGGCGCGGGCGATTTCCAGCTTGCGCTGTTCGCCGTAGGGGAGGTTGCGGGCGAGGTGTTCGGCCTTGTGTGCGAGGCCGATGAACTCGAGCAGCTCCATGGCCCGCTCGCGGCTGGCCGCTTCCTCGCGGCCGAAGCTGGGCAGCCGCAGGAGGGCGGACCAGAGGCCTTCGCGGGTGCGGGTGTGGCGGCCGACGAGGACGTTTTCCAGGACCGTCATGTTGTTGAAGAGACGGATGTTCTGGAAGGTGCGGGCGATGCCGGCCGCGGTGACCTTGTAGGACTTGGGGGGCAGGACCGTGCCCTTGTACCGGACTTCACCCTCGGTGGGGATGTAGAGGCCGGTGAGGCAGTTGAAGAAGGTGGTCTTGCCGGCGCCGTTGGGGCCGATGAGGCCGACGATCTCGCCGCTCTTGACGGTGAGGTCGACGTTCTTGACGGCGGTGAGGCCGCCGAACCGCATCGTGACGCCGCGTGCGTCCAGGACGGTCTCCGCCGCGACGGCGGTGGTGGTGGTCGTCATGGGTCAGGCCCCTGTCTTGCTGAGGACTGTGGGCGCTTCGAGGTCCTTGTGGAGCTCAAGCTGGTTGCGCCGGTTGGGGATGAGGCCCTCGGGACGCAGGCGCATCAGGACGACGAGCGCGATGCCGAAGGCGAGGAGCTGGTACTCGCCGAGGGACTGGAGCTTGTTGGGGAGCAGGAAGAGCAGTGCTCCGCCGACGAGGGGTCCGGAGATGGTGCCCATGCCGCCGAGGACGACGGCTGCGAGCAGGAAGGCGGAGTTCGGCGGGACGGCGTTGGCGAACACGTACTGGTCGGGGGTGACCGTGTAGTTGACGTGTGCCTGGACGGCTCCGGCGAGTCCGGCGAGGGTGGCGCCGAGGGCGAAGGCGATGAGCTTGACGCGGAAGCCGTTGATGCCCATGGCTTCGGCGGCGGTTTCGTCTTCGCGGATGGCGACCCAGGCGCGGCCGATGCGGGATTCCGCGCTGCGGCGGAAGACCAGGACCACGATGAGGGTGATCAGGAGCATCAGCAGGAAGTAGTTCGCGAACCGGCCGATGGTGAATCCGGCGATGGTGTGCGGTACGCCGAAGTCGAATCCGAAGAGGTCGATGTTCGGGACGTTCGCGATGCCGTTGGGCCCGTTGGTGATGTCGGGGCCGGAGACGCCGTCGAGGTTGTTCATCGAGATTCGGAAGATTTCTCCGAAGCCGAGGGTGACGATGGCGAGGTAGTCGCCGCGCAGTCGCAGGGTGGGGGCGCCGATGAGGACGCCGAAGATCATGGATGCGGCGGCGCCGGCGAGGAGTGCGGCCCAGAAGGGGAGATGCACGCCGAACGGCGAGTTCGGGGAGCCGGAGACCAGGGCGGCGGTGTAGGCGCCGACGCCGAGGAAGGCGACGTATCCGAGGTCGAGGAGGCCGGTGAGGCCGACGACGATGTTCAGGCCGAGGGCGACGGTGGCGAAGATCAGGATGTTGACGCCGAGGTTCGCGTACTGGTCGTCGGTCTGGGTGAGGGGGAACGCTGCGGCCGCGGCGAAGGCGCCGACGAGGGCGACGTTGCGGTGCTTGGCGGTGAGGGCGGTCACGCGGGCCATGAGGCCGGCCTTGTTGAGGGCGCCGGCGCCGAAGCCCGCCGTGATCAGGAAGCCGATGAAGAGTTCCTGGTACGGCGTGGTGATGCCGTAGGTGAAGACGAAGAGCCCGATGCCGAGGACGGCGGCGATCAGCAGGATCTCGGCCCAGGCGGGCAGTTCGCGGACGGGGCGGACGGGGCCGGAGGCGAAGGCCGCCTTGAAGGTCGTCCACTTGTTGCCGAGGTCGTGCTTGAACTGGTCCCAGCCGTTGTCGTCGGGGTCGCCGGCTTCGAGCGCGGGGCGCTCGAAGGGGAGGGCGAGGGCGCCGACGAGGGCGATGAGGGTGGCGAGCATGGCGACGCCGGCGCCGGGCTCGAGGTTGATCGGGCCGCCGAGGGTCGCGGCGATGGAGATGCCGGTGTACCAGGCGGTGCCGAAGGCTGCGAGGGCGGCGAGTTTGATCGCTCCGTCGGCGCCTGCGGGGGTGAGCCAGCCGAGGCCCTTGACGCCGTAGGAGGCGAGGGCGAGGAGGACGGTGAGGGCGCCGCCGACGAGGACGAGCCACTGGAGGCCGCCGGGGTAGCCGGTGACCGTGAGGTTGCCGGGGTACTTGGCGGTCCAGGTCCAGGCCAGGAAGCAGGAGGCGATGGTGAGGGCGCCGCCTGCGATGACGAGGGTGCGTGCGGTCTTCTCGGGGATGCCGATGAAGCCCTTGTTCGTCGTGTCGTTCTTTGCGGTGGTGTTGACCGCGGTGATGGTCGTCATGGTTCTCACGCCCTGTCCGCCACGCGCTGCCCCAGCAGGCCCTGGGGCCGGAAGAGGAGCACGAGGATGAGAAGTACGAACGCCCAGGTGTTGCCCCAGGACTGTCCGCCCAGCTGCTCGAAGCCGGGGATCTCGGCGACGTAGGCGGTGGTGAGGGTCTCGGCGAGGCCGAGGACGAGGCCACCGATCATGGCTCCGTAGATGTTTCCGATGCCGCCGAGGACGGCGGCGGTGAAGGCCTTGAGGCCGAGCAGGAAGCCCATCTTGAAGTTGACTTCGCCGTACTTGAGGCCGTAGGCGACGGCGCCGATGGCGGCGAAGACGGCTCCGAGGGCGAACGCCATCATGATGATGCGGTCGGTGTTGATGCCCATCAGCTTGGCGGTGTCGGGGTCCTGGGCGGTTGCCTGCATGCCGCGGCCGCTGCGGGTCTTCTTGACGAAGAAGCCGAGGAAGGCCATGGAGAGCGGGGCTGCGATCAGGAGGAAGACGTCACCGGTCTGGATGGTGATGCTGCCGAGGTGGAAGGGGCCGCCGGAGATCTCGGGGAAGACCACGGAGGACGGGTACCAGGCCCAGACCGCCTGCTGGAGGACGATCGAGAGGCCGATGGCGGTGATGAGCGGGGCGAGCCGTGGCGCGCCCCGCAGGGGGCGGTATGCGAACCGTTCCGCGGTGACGGCGACGATGGTGGCGACGATGACGGCGCCTATGAGCATGAGGGGCAGGGCGACCCACATGGTGGTGCCGCCGGGGAGAGCCGTCCAGACCCAGAGGGCTCCGAACCCTCCGATCATGAAGATCTCGCCGTGGGCGAAGTTGATGAGCTGGACAATGCCATAGACCATCGTGTAGCCGATGGCGACGAGCCCGTACATGGATCCCAGTAGCAGGCCGTTGACCAGCTGTTGCGGCAGTTCGTGCACCGCAGGTCCTCCGAGTCTTTCGACGGATGTGACACCGCGCGGGGCGCTTGGTGCGCGCCCCGCGCGGCAAGTAGGGGTGTGGGCTGGCGGGTCAGCGTGCCAGCCCGCTGGAGATGTGTCAGCCGCCGAAGGTGCCGGACTCGACGGACTTCCAGTCGCCGCCCTCGACCTTGTAGACGGTGAGCTGCTTGTTGGTGGCGTCGCCGTACTCGTCGAAGGAGACCTTGCCGGTCACGCCGTCGAAGGAGACACCCTGGACGGCTTCGAGGACCTTGGCGCGGGCGTCCGTGGGGAGCTTGCCGTTGTTGGCGTCGACGACCTTCTTGACGGCCTCGATGACGGCCCAGGCCGAGTCGTACGAGTAGCCGCCGTAGGCCGCGAACGGGTCCTTGTAGCCGGCCTTCGTGTAGTTGGCGACGAAGTCCTTGGCGGACGGCAGGCTCTCGACGGGGGCGCCGACGGAGGTCGCGAAGTCGCCGACGGCGCCTTCGCCCGCGAGCTCGACGTACTTCTTGTCGTAGATGCCGTCGCCGCCGACGAGCGGGATGGCGGTGCCGGAGGCCTTGATCTGCTTGCTGAGCGGGCCGGCCGCGGGGTACTCGCCGCCGTAGTAGACGACGTCGGCGCCCGAGCTGCGGACCTGGGTCACGATCGCGGAGAAGTCCTTGGACTCCGGGTCGATGTGGCCCTCGCCGACGACCTGGCCGCCGAGCTTGGTGAACTCGCCCTTGAAGGTTCCGGCGAGGCCGGCGCCGTAGGTCTTCTTGTCATCAATGATGAAGACCTTCTTCTTGCCGCCCTTGTTGAAGAGGTACTGCGCCGCGAACGGGCCCTGGATGGCGTCCGTGGTGGCGGTGCGGAAGTAGCTCTTGTAGGTGCGGGTCTTCTGGCCCTCGGCCCACTTGGGGCCCTGGGTCAGGGACGGGCTGGTGTTGGCCGGGGAGATCTGGGCCAGCTTCGCGTCGTCGAAGACCTTCTGCATGGCCTCGGAGACGGAGGAGTTCAGGGGGCCGACGACACCGAGCACGTCCTTGTTGGCCGTGAGCTTGGTGGCGTTCTGCTGGCCGGAGGAGGCCTGCGCCTGGTCGTCGAGGGCTTCGACCTTGAAGGTGATGCCCTTGACGTAGCCCTTCTCGTTGGCCGTCTTGGCGGCGAGGTCGGCGGAGTTCTTGATGCCGAGGCCGAGGGCGGAGAGGTCGCCCGTCAGGGGGGCGTCGACGCCGATGACGACGGTGGTGCCACCTTCGGTGGCGCCGCCCTTGTCGTCGCGCGATCCGCAGGCGGTGAGAGTGAGGGCACCCGCGGCGAGGGCGGCGGTCACGGCGATGAGCTGACGATGACGCACGATCAGTCCTTTCCTGGCGCCGCGTCCCCCGTGGGACGCGTCGAGTCGAACGCGGGGAACCGAACTGAAGGAAATCCGGCGGTCGCGGTAACTGGCCGTGACTCTAGGCGGCGGATCGTCAGTTATGGAGGGCTGAGGCCAATGATGTGACTCTCTTGTTATGCCACGGCGTAATGCATAGCGGATGTCTGCGGGTGGAACGGGGGAATTCAGGCCGTTTCGTCTTGTCCGCATGTTGAGATAGGTGAGGACCGAACTGCAGTTTAGCTGCTGTCTTGCCAGGACTCTGGGGGGCTTTGGTCATGACGGCGCCGCGGCGGCGGCGTCTCGATCTTCGGGACACGCCCTGGTCAGGGCGGCGGAAAGATCCCTGGCATAACGGTCACCCGGGATGTAACTGTGATCCTCTTTCTGGAATCCATTACTGAGGGTTACCTCCAGGAATGGGAGTCCGGAATTCCGTGCCACATGCACGCAGTCTTCGGTTCGGAAGAGCACGGCGAGGTCCCGTGCTTCTCCGGGGCCGATCGTGACTGGCAGCGATGGCCGGATCGTCACGCTGAGCGCCTGTGACGGCTGACCGATCCGCTCCACCACGACGGCGGGGCCGGAGCTGTTGTGCACACGGACGGTGAGGGCGAAGGTGCTGCCGTCGGGGGCCGGATCCAGTGGCTCCACATACCGAACGGACACGGACTGTGAGGGTGCGGGCGGGGGCGGAGCCGCGGTCGGCGCCGGCCGGGTGGCGTACCAGCGGGCGGCGCCCGCGGCCAGCACGGCGGCGGCCGCCACGGCGAGCACGGCCCGCCGGTGGCGGGCGTACCGGTCACGCATCCAGGCCGAGCCCCGGGCGGCGGGCGTACGGGGCTCCCTGTGCGGGCCCTCGCGGCCCTCGGTGCCGTCCCCGGGCTCGACCGGGCCTATTCCGCCGCTCCTCACCAGGGACCGCCCGTCGGGGTGCCCGAGCGGTAGCGCTCGGCGCAGCGCCGGACGGCCTCGCGGGCGGTGAGTTCACGGGCGGCCGCGGGGCCCTTGTCCCGCTGCTCGGCCCGGGCCTCGTCGAGGACGGCGCGCAGGATGTCGTTCTGGCCGCCGGACAGGCCCATGGCCTGGTAGTCGAGGCCGACGGCGTCCCGGCCCTCGCCGGCGTCGAGGACGACCCCGGCCCAGTGGGTGATCAGGGAGGTGCACAGGTCCTGGGGGGAGGTGGTGTGCGGGGCCGGGGTGTCCGGGGCCGCGGAGGCGGGGGCGTCGGGGGTGCATCCCAGGAGCGCGGCGGCGAGGAGTGCCGTCGCCGCGCAGGTGGCCGTGGCGTGCCGCGGCGCCGGTCCCGATCCCATGCGGGAACGCTAGACCGGCGCCGGTGGCTGCACAACTGCTCGTAGCGGCCCTCTTGTTAAGACTCCGTGTCGCGCAGCAGGCAGGTGAGGCGGGCGGTGCAGACGCGGCGGTCCTGCTCGTCGCTGATCACGATGTCGTAGGTGGTGGTGGAGCGGCCGCGGTGGACGGGGGTGGCGACGCCGGTGACGGTGCCGGAGCGCACTCCGCGGTGGTGGGTGCAGTTCAGGTCCACGCCGACGGCGATCTTGTCGATGCCGCCGTGCATCATCGCGCCGACCGAGCCCAGGGTCTCGGCGAGGACGGCGGAGGCGCCGCCGTGGAGGAGTCCGTAGGGCTGGGTGTTGCCCTTGACGGGCATGGTGGCGACGACGCGCTCGGCGGAGGCTTCCAGGATGCGGATCTCCATCCGCTCGCCGAGGGCGCCCGCCGAGAACAGCGCGGGCAGGTCGATGCCCTTGGCCGCGTACTCGTCGAGTACTTCCTGCGGGAACTTCACAGCGTGCTCCTGACCCATGGGCCGGCTCCGTTCGTCAACGATCGTTAACCTGATTGTCCTGGGGTCGTTCTATCAGGCCGGTTCAGGCCGGTTCGAAGCGGATGACGACGGACTTGCTCGCGGGGGTGTTGCTGGTGTCGGCGGTGGAGTCGAGCGGGACCAGCACGTTCGTCTCGGGGTAGTAGGCGGCGGCGCAGCCGCGGGCGGTCGGGTAGTGCACGACGCGGAAGCCGGGCGCGCGGCGCTCCACGCCGTCCTTCCACTCGCTCACCAGGTCCGTGTAGGAGCCGTCGGCCAGGCCCAGCTCGGCGGCGTCCTCGGGGTTGACCATGACGACGCGGCGGCCGCCGGTGATGCCGCGGTAGCGGTCGTCGAGGCCGTAGATGGTGGTGTTGTACTGGTCGTGGCTGCGCAGGGTCTGCAGGAGCAGGCGGCCCTCGGGGACGCGGGGGTACTCCACGGGCGCGGCGGTGAAGTTGGCCTTGCCGGTCTTCGTGGGGAAGCGGCGTTCGTCGCGGGGGGCGTGGGGGAGCCGGAAGCCGCCGGGGCGGGCGACGCGGGTGTTGAAGTGGTCGAAGCCGGGGACGACGCGGGCGATCCGGTCGCGGATGAGGGAGTAGTCGCGTTCGAACGCCTCCCACGGGGTCTTCGAGGTGTCGCCGAGGACGGCGCGGGCCATGCGGGCGACGATGGCGGGCTCGGAGAGCAGGTGGGGGCCGGCGGGGGCGAGGTTGCCGCGGGAGGAGTGGACCATGCCCATGGAGTCCTCGACGGTCACGAACTGCTTGCCCGACGCCTGTACGTCCTTGTCGGTGCGGCCGAGGGTGGGCAGGATCAGGGCGCGCCTGCCGGTGACGGCGTGGGAGCGGTTGAGCTTGGTGGAGACGTGCACGGTCAGGGAGGCGCGGCGGATCGCGGCCTCGGTGACCTCGGTGTCGGGGGTGGCGCCGACGAAGTTGCCGCCCATGGCGAAGAGGACCTTGGCCTCGCCGTCGCGCAGGGCCCGGATGGAGCGGACCACGTCGAAGCCGTGCGCGCGCGGCGAGGTGATGCCGAATTCCTTGTCGAGGGCGTCGAGGAAGGCCGGCGCGGGCCGTTCGAAGATGCCCATGGTGCGGTCGCCCTGCACGTTGGAGTGGCCGCGGACGGGGCAGACGCCGGCGCCGGGGCGGCCGATGTCGCCGCGCAGCAGGAGCAGGTTGACGACCTCGCGGATGGTGGCGACGGCGTGCTTGTGCTGGGTGAGGCCCATGGCCCAGCAGACGATGGTGCGGTCCGAGGCCAGGATCATGGCCAGGGCGTGCTCGATCTCGGGGCGGGTGAGGCCGGTGGCGGTGAGGGTCTCGGCCCAGTCGGCTTCCTTGGCGGTGGCCGCGAACTCCTCGTAGCCGTGGGTGTGTTCGCGGATGAACTCCTCGTCGGTGGCGCCGCCCGCCTCGATGACGAGCTTGTTGAGGAGGCGGAAGAGGGCCTGGTCGCCGCCGATGCGGATCTGGAGGAACAGGTCGTTGAGTGCCGTGCCCTTGAGCATGCCGAGGGGGGTCTGCGGGTTCTTGAACCGCTCCATGCCGGCCTCGGGCAGCGGGTTCACCGAGATGATCTTCGCGCCGGCGGACTTGGCCTGCTCCAGGGCGGACAGCATGCGCGGGTGGTTGGTGCCCGGGTTCTGACCGGCGACGATGATCAGGTCGGCCTGGTGGAGGTCTTCGAGGGAGACGCTGCCCTTGCCGATGCCGATGGTCTCGTTGAGTGCGGAGCCCGAGGACTCGTGGCACATGTTGGAGCAGTCGGGCAGGTTGTTGGTGCCGAACTCGCGGGCGAAGAGCTGGAAGAGGAACGCGGCCTCGTTGCTGGTGCGGCCCGAGGTGTAGAAGAGGGCCTCGTCGGGGGAGTCGAGGGCGGTCAGCTCCTCGGCGATGATCGCGAAGGCGCGTTCCCAGCTGACGGCCTCGTAGCGGTCGGCACCTTCGGCCATGTACATGGGGTGCGTGATCCGGCCCTGCTGGCCCAGCCAGTACCCGGAGCGGGTCTCCAGGTCGGCGAGCGGGTGCGCGGCGAAGAACTCGGGGGTGACCCGGCGCAGCGTCGCCTCCTCCGCGACGGCCTTGGCGCCGTTCTCGCAGAACTCGGCGGTGTGCCGCTTGTCGCCCTCGGGCCAGGCGCAGCCGGGGCAGTCGAAGCCGTTCTTCTGGTTGACCTTGAGCAGGGTGCGGGCGGTGCGGGCCAGGCCCATCTGCTGCTGCGCGATCTTCAGGGTGTGCCCGATCGCGGGGAGTCCGGCGGCCGCGTGCTGGGGAGGCGCTACCTGCGGCGCGTCCTGCACCGGATCACCTGCGGGCGGCTTGGTGGCCATGTCGCTCCCCTTTGAGCTGTCTTCGCGTACTCATCTCGTACACATCTGATCCTGTCACGCTCCGCCGACATCGCCGACGGCGGATTTGTCGGTGGGGGCGCCTAGGATCGGGGGCGTGGCAGATTCAGCATCGAAGAAGACCGACCAGCCGACCGCAGCGGACCGCCCCCGCCTGATGCTCATGGACGGGCACTCCCTGGCGTACCGGGCGTTCTTCGCGCTGCCCGCGGAGAACTTCACGACGGCGACCGGCCAGCCGACCAACGCCATCTACGGCTTCGCGTCGATGCTGGCGAACACGCTGCGCGACGAGGCGCCCACGCACTTCGCGGTGGCGTTCGACGTGTCCCGCAAGACGTGGCGCTCGACGGAGTTCCCCGAGTACAAGGCGAACCGCTCCAAGACCCCCGACGAGTTCAAGGGGCAGGTCGAGCTGATCGGCGAGCTCCTCGACACGATGAAGGTGCCCCGGTTCGCCGTGGAGGGCTTCGAGGCCGACGACGTGATCGCGACGCTGGCGACGCAGGCGGAGGCCGCCGGCTTCGACGTGCTGATCGTCACCGGTGACCGGGACTCCTTCCAGCTCGTCTCCGAGCACACCACCGTGCTGTACCCGACCAAGGGCGTCTCCGAGCTGACCCGGTTCACCCCGGAGAAGGTGGAGGAGAAGTACGGGCTCACCCCCCAGCAGTACCCGGACTTCGCGGCGCTGCGCGGCGACCCGTCCGACAACCTGCCGGGCATCCCGGGCGTCGGTGAGAAGACCGCGGCCAAGTGGATCACCCAGTTCGGCTCGTTCGCGGAGCTCGTGGAGCGTGCGGACGAGGTGAAGGGCAAGGCCGGGCAGAACTTCCGGGACCACCTGGAGGCCGTCAAGCTCAACCGGGTCCTGACCGAGATGGTCAAGGACGTCGAGCTGCCCAAGACCCCCGCCGACCTGGCCCGCGCCCCCTACGACCGGACCGCCATGATCGGCGTGCTGGACGTGCTGGAGATCCGCAACGCCTCGCTGCGCGAGCGGCTGCTCGCCGTGGACCCGGGCGCGGCCGAGGAGCAGGCCCCCGCCCCGGCGGCGGCGGGCGTGGAGCTCGACGCCTCCGTACTGGGCGCGGGCGAGCTGGCACCGTGGCTGGCGGCACACGCGGGCGGCCCGCTGGGCGTGGCGACCGTCGACAGCTGGGCGCTGGGCCAGGGCAATGTCAGCGAGATCGCGCTGGCCGCGGCCGGGGGCGCTGCCGCCTGGTTCGAGCCGTCCGAGCTGGACGGGGCCGACGAGCAGGCCTTCGCGGCCTGGGCCGCCGATGCGGCGAAGCCGAAGGTCGTGCACAACGCCAAGGGCCTGATGCGGGTCTTCCCCGAGCACGGCTGGACCCTCTCCGGCGTCACCATGGACACGGCGCTCGCCGCCTACCTGGTCAAGCCGGGCCGCCGGTCCTTCGCCCTGGACGTCCTGTCCAACGAGTACCTGCACCGCGAGCTGGCGCCGGCCGCCGCCGACGGCCAGCTGGCCTTCGGCGCGGACGACACGGCCGAGGCGGAGGCGCTGATGGCGCAGGCCCGCGCGGTCCTGGACCTCGGCGACGCCTTCACCGACAAGCTCGACGAGGTGGGCGCGGTCGAGCTGCTCCACGACATGGAGCTGCCGACCTCCGAGCTCCTCGCCCGGATGGAGCGGGCCGGCATCGCCGCCGACCGCGACCACCTGGAGGCCATGGAGCAGCAGTTCGCGGGCGCGGTGCAGCAGGCCGTGAAGGAGGCGCACGCCGCAGTCGGCCACGAGTTCAACCTGGGCTCGCCCAAGCAGCTGCAGGAGGTCTTCTTCGGCGAGCTGGACCTGCCGAAGACGAAGAAGACCAAGACCGGCTACACGACGGACGCGGACGCGCTGGCCTGGCTGGCCACGCAGACCGACCACGAACTGCCGGTGATCATGCTGCGGCACCGGGAGCAGGCCAAGCTGCGCGTCACCGTCGAGGGCCTGGTCAAGACCATCGCCGCCGACGGCCGGGTGCACACGAGCTTCAGCCAGACCGTCGCCGCGACCGGACGCCTGTCCTCCACCGACCCCAACCTGCAGAACGTGCCGGTGCGCACCGACGAGGGCCGCGCCATCCGCCGCGGTTTCGTCGTCGGCGAGGGCTTCGATTCCCTCATGACCGCCGACTACAGCCAGATCGAGCTCCGCGTGATGGCCCACCTCTCCGAGGACGAGGGCCTGATCGAGGCCTTCGCGACCGGCGAGGACCTCCACACCACCGTCGCCTCCCAGGTGTTCGGCGTGGAGCGCTCGCAGGTCGACGCCGAGATGCGCCGCAAGATCAAGGCCATGTCGTACGGCCTCGCCTACGGGCTCTCCGCCTTCGGTCTCGCCCAGCAGCTGAACATCGAGCCCGCCGAGGCGCGCGGCCTGATGGAGACCTTCTTCGAGCGGTTCGGCGGGGTCCGCGAGTACCTCCAGCGCGTGGTCGACGAGGCCCGTGCCACGGGATACACGGCCACGATCTTCGGCCGCCGCCGTTACCTGCCCGACCTCAACAGCGACAACCGCCAGCGCCGCGAGGCCGCCGAGCGGATGGCGCTCAACGCCCCGATCCAGGGCACCGCCGCCGACATCGTCAAGGTGGCGATGCTGCGCGTGGACAAGGCGATCGTGGCGGCCGGGCTGAAGTCGCGGATGCTGCTCCAGGTCCACGACGAAATCGTGCTGGAGATCGCCCCGGGCGAGCGCGAGCAGGTCGAGGAGCTGGTGCGCCGCGAGATGGGCGCCGCCGTCGAGCTCCGCGCCCCGCTGGACGTGTCCGTGGGCGACGGCCCGGACTGGGAGTCCGCCGCGCACTGAGGCGCGTACCGCCTTCGGCGGACCATCGGTGCCCCGCCCGTCCCTTCCGCTCAGGCGGTGGGGACGGGCGTTCGCGTTTCCTCGTCCGTGGTGCCGCCGCGGACGCGGCCCGGCCGGTGGCGCAGCCGCACGAGGGTCCCGTAGAGCAGCAGGGCCACGATGAGCCCGCCGCCCGCGCCGAAGCAGACGGTCGGGATGATGTCGAGCGGGGTGCGGATCCGGTCGAAGAAGGTGTAGAAGCGGATCACGCGCAGGGTGACCCCGGCCGCCACGCACACGAGGACCAGGGCGAGCGCACCCCACGTCCCGGCCCGGCCGAGCACCGGGACGGACGGCGGCGGCTCGGAGCGCGGCAGGCGGCGCAGCGCGGTCGCCGTGAACCAGACCAGGGCGCAGGCCGCGAGCGCCGAACTGCCGTACTGCAGGTACGAGTAGAGGGGCAGGCCGAAGGCGAGCGGACGGCCCAGGTCCAGACTGTTCGTCCCCCACCGGTCGATGTGCGTGAAGCTGTCCCACAGCACGTGCGTGAGGGAACCGGCGACGGCCGAGAGGTAGAACCACAGGGTCAGCGAGGGCAGTCGGCGCCCGCGCCAGGCCTCTCCCCGGACGAGCGCGTGCACCTGGCCCCGGCGGCCGCGCGGCAGGAGCGCGATCAACGGCTCGCGCAGCAGCAGCCAGAACCCCGCGAGGACGGCGGTGAGCACCGCGTCGACGGTGAGGATCCCGGGCAGGGAGTGCGTGAAGGTTCCGTACGGTTTGACGCCCGAGACGATCGTGTCCGCGAAGTAGAACGTGTCCGGCGCGAAGGACCCGAGGACCAGCGCCGAGGCCACGAGAGGGCCCCGCGCACGCCCGGTCCGGCGGATGGCCGGAAGTACGGCGGCCGCGTGGCTCAGTGTGAACGGCATGGCGCTTCTCCTCGTGACGGGGCGGTCCGCACAGTATGCGTGGCCCCCGCACGGACGTGGGGATGTGGTGAATTCCGCTCCGTGGCTCGTGCCCTGTGCGGGGAGCTGACGTAGGGTCACGCCGACGTCGAGGGGGAGGGGTCCGGCTCATGTCGGCTCGAACAACCGGAGTCAGGCTGCGCAGGGGCGGGGCCGCCGCCCTCGTCACCGCGCTGGTGGTCGCGGCGGTGACCGCATCTCAGGGACCGGTCGGCGGGAGAACGCAGCGCCCCGTGGCGGAGGCCGCGTCGGAGACGGCGGCGCCCGCGCCCGCCGACGCGGGGGCGGGCGCAGACGGAGGGGACTCCTCCTACTTCACCGAACTCCCGCCGCTGGTCAGCCCCGAGCCGCCGGCAGTCGCGCTGCCGGACGAGGCGGCAGCCCCGCAACCCCGGGCGCAGGCGGCGCCGGCCGCTGCCGAGGACGCCCCGGCGGAGGCGGTGCGCGGGATACCGGCGAGCGTGCTCGTGGCGTACCGGAGGGCCGAGCGGACGGTGGGGGAGAGCGACCCGGGGTGCGGGCTGCGCTGGCAACTCCTCGCGGCCATAGGCAAGGTCGAGTCCGGGCAGGCGCGCGGCGGCCGGGTGGACGCGGCCGGGACCACGCTCCGCCCCATCCTCGGGCCCGTACTCGACGGCAACGGCTTCGCGAACATCTCCGACACGGACGGCGGCGCCTACGACGGGGACACCCGGTACGACCGGGCGATCGGGCCGATGCAGTTCATCCCCTCCACGTGGGCGGCGTGGGGCCAGGACGCGGACGGCGACGGGCGCCGCAACCCGAACAACGTGCACGATGCGGCCCTAGCGGCCGGCCGCTACCTGTGCGCGGGCACGAGGGACCTGCGGGTGGCCGCGGACCTGGACCGGGCGGTGCTCTCGTACAACCACTCCACCGCGTACCTGCGGACGGTGCGGTCCTGGTTCACGTACTACCTGGCGGGTACGCACGAGATCCCGGACGGGGGGAACACGGGCACACCGGACCAGAAGCCGACTCCCTCGCCGAAGCCTCCGTCGACGTCGACGTCGAAGCCGACTCCGCCGCCGACTCCCGCGCCGAAGCCGACTCCGCCGCCGACTCCCGCGCCGAAGCCGACGCCCTCGCCGACTCCGCCGCCCACGCCTACCCCGAGCCCGTCTCCGACACCTACGCCGTCTCCGACACCTACGCCGAGCCCGACCCCGACTCCCACGCCGAGCCCGACGCCGACGCATACCCCGACGCCGACCCCGACACCCACGCCCACACCCGAGCTGACTCAAGCGTCGAGCCCGCCCCCGACGCCCACTCCGACCCCGACCCCGACCCCGACCGAGACGCCCGGCCCGACCGTTGCGCCGAGCCCCAAGGTGACGCCGAGCTCCAGCCCGACCGCCACGGCGACTCCCGGGACCGGGACCGTGCCCTCCCCGTAGCCGGCAGCCGGTGTCGGCCGTCCGTCACCAGGCCGCCGCCTCCAGCACCCGTTCCGCGATCCACGTCACCGGCCGGCCGTCCGTGGCCACACGGACGGTCCCCGGCGGCGAGTCCCGCTCCAGCACCGCCGCCGCCCGCCGGCTCCGCACGATGTGGACCGTGAGCTGCGAGCCGATCTCCCGCCGGGCCGGCCGTTCCCGCACGGTCTCCTCCCGCGCCGTGAGCAGCACGCACGTCGTCCGGATCGGGACGGCGCCGGGGACCGGGGCCCCGTCCCCGGCAATGGCCCGGTGGATCAGGGCAGGTCGAGGATGCTCACGGTGTTGGTGTAGACGAGCCGGCGCTGCCCCGGCGCCGTGTGGTTCGCCCACACCGAGGCGAGATTGCGTTCGGTGATCCCCGCGCGGTCCGGGTCGCCCTCGGGGGCCGGATGGATCTGGTCCAGGAGGTCGCCCTCCATGTAGCAGTGCGCGGTCCCGCGCCGGCGCAGCAGTTCCGAGACCTCCCAGCCGGCGGTGGAATTCCCGACGCCCGACCGTCCGCCGATGAGGAGCACTTCGTATCCGGTCATGACCCGTCAGCGTGGCAGAGCCCGCGCAGGCCCACCAGGTCGTGGACGGGCGGGTGCCAGACGGTTCTCATCTCGCCCTCGCGTTGCTACGGTGCGTCCGCCCTGACGCCCTATCAGATTCCGGAGGCCCGGCATGCGCGCATTCATCGCCGCCGCCAGCGGGCTCGTCCTCGCGGTGCTCCTCGTCCTCGCCATCACGGCGTTCGGGGCGCCCGAAGGCAAGACCTCACCCAAGCCCCTGCTCACCACCGCGCCCGCCGCGCCCGGAAAGTAAGAGGAGGGCCCGGCCGTGCGACGCAGAGCGAGCCTTGTCCTGCTGGCCCTAGCCGTCTTCTTCGCGGCCCTCGCGCCGCTGCTGCGCTGGTACGCGTACCCGCGGCTCGCCAAGATCCCGCCGGAGCAGTACCAGGAGATGGTCCTGGAGGCGAAGGACGCGACCCTCATCGACTACAACGACGGCATGAAGCCGAAGAAGGTCGACAAGGTCACCATCGTCCAGACCCTCAAGGGCAACGTCGAGGCCTCGAAGGAGATCGAGGCCAGCGCCGGCAAGGACGTGGTGGTCTGGGACACGCTGTCCTACATCATCGGGCCGGACGGCAAGATGGTCTCCCAGATCCCCGAGCGCTACATCTTCGACGCGCACACCCAGGACCCGGTGCACGCCACCGGCGAGATGGTCGACGGGGACCCGGTCAAGCGCGAGGGCATCGAGTTCAAGTGGCCCTTCTTCACCGAGCCGCGCGACTACCTCTACTTCGACGCGCAGACCCGCAAGGCGTCGCCGATGCACTACGTCGGCCCCCGCAACCACCGCGGCATGGAGGTCTACCTCTTCGAGCAGACCGTCCCGTGGACCAAGGTCGCCATGCCCAAGAAGATGCCGATCGAGGGCATCGACCCCAGCACGATCGAGGCGGCCACCGGGACCAGCCTCTGGTACACGGTCAAGGCCAGGTTCTGGGTGGACCCGGTCACCGGGGCGCCGGTCAACGCCGAGCAGGACATCCAGCAGGAGATGCGCGGCGGCATCGCCGCCAGTGGCCCCGACGGCAAGCTCACCGCCTTCGCCGGGCACGTGACCATGCGCGAGGACTACGCCGACTACACGCTCGACCTGGTCAGCGCGAACCGTACGAAGGTCCTCACGCTCCACACCTACGCGCCGATCGGCCTCGCCGCCGGCGGGTTCGTGCTGTTCGGACTCGCGCTGTGGCTGGAGGCCCGCGGGCGGCGGGTGCGGGAGGCGGAGTCCGGCCTCAGCGCCTGAGCCGGGCGTTGGTGTGGCGGGTGGGCACGGCGGTGGCCGGGTCCTCCGGCCAGGGGTGCTTGGGGTAGCGGCCGCGGAGCTCGGCGCGCACGGCCCGGTAGCCGCCCTGCCAGAAGGAGGCGAGGTCGGCGGTGACCGCGGCGGGGCGTCCGGCGGGCGACAGCAGGTGTACGAGCACCGGCACGCCGGCCACCTTGGGGGTCTCGGCCAGCCCGAACAGCTCCTGGAGCTTCACCGCGAGCACCGGCTGCCCGTGCTCCGCCGAGTAGTCGACCCGGATCCGCGATCCGCTGGGTACCTCAAGCCGTTCCGGAGCCAGCTCGTCGAGCCGGGCGGCCTCGCCCGTGGCCCAGGGCAGCAGCCGGTTCAAGGCCTGCCCGGCGTCGATCCGCCCCAGGTCGGCGCGGCGCCGGGCCCGTGACAGCTCGGGCTCCAGCCAGTCGTCGGCCCGGTCGAGCAGGGCGTCGGCGTCCGCCACGTCGGGCCACGCACCGCCGAGCGTGCGGTGCAGGAACCCCAGCCGGGCCCGGAGCGCCTGCGCGTCGGGGGACCAGCGCAGCAGGCCCAGCCCCTCGGCGCGGAGGCCGTCGAGCAGGGCGGCACGTACGAGGGCCGGGTCGGGCCCGCGCAATGGGCGCACGGCGAGCTCGATCGCCCCGAGGCGGTGCGCGGAGCGCGCCACGAGGTCCCCGTCCTCCCAGTGGACCTCCTCGCCCTCGGTCAGGAGGTGGGCGGCCGCTGCCCGGGCGGTGTCCTCGTCGATGACGGCGGCGAGGCGGATACGGGCGGAGGCGGAGTGCGGGGGCCTGTCGGCGACGGCCACGGCGAGCCAGGGTGCGTGCCGCAGCCCGGTCCCGTTGCCGAGTTCGGCCGCGGTGCCGGAGGCCATGAGGAACGCCTCCTCGCCCTTGGCCTTGGCGACCCGCTCGGGGAACGCGAGCGCGGCGACCAGCCCGGCGGCCAGGTCATCGGGCCCGGCCCCGCCGCCGGGGCTCCGCCCCAGACCCTCCCCCAAGACTCCGTCATGGGGGGACCGCCACTCCTCAAACGCCGGAGGGGCTGGATGCTCCCGCTCGGCGGGCTGGATTGCGCGGAGCGCAATTTCAGCCTCGCCAGGGGGCACCTCCCAGCGGTAGCTGGGGGAGTTTGAGGCGCGGGGTTCGGGGCGGAGCCCCGACGGGGTCCGGGGCGGAGCCCCGGTTTCGGGAAGGGGCGGGGTGGGGGAGAGCCCCGCAGGGTCCTCGGCGGCCGCGCGCTCCAGCCGGCGGGCCTCCGCGCGCCAGCGGGGCGCATAGCCGTCGCCGCCCGCGCGGGCCCGCCGCCAGGCGCCGGCCAGGTCGTCCCCGTACTCCCGCGGCGGCTCCTCGCTCAGCAGCGCCACGACCTCCGCCGCACGCCGGGCGCCGATCGCGGCGGAGCCGTCCAGCAGCGCCCGCGCGAGCCGCGGGTGCAGTCCGAGCCGGGCCATCCGCAGCCCCCGCGAGGTCGGCCGCCCCGCCGGGTCCACCGCGCCGACGGTCACCAGCACCTCCCGCGCGGCCGCCATCGCACCGGCCGGCGGCGGGTCCGGCAGCGCCAGCCCCGTCGCGTCCGGGTCGCCCCAGCACGCCGCCTGCAGGGCGAACTGCGCCAGGTCGGCGATCCGGATCTCCGGCGCGGGGAAGGAGGGCAGCCGCCCGTCCTCGGCCTCCGACCAGCAGCGATACACCGCCCCCGGGGCCTCGCGCCCGGCCCGCCCGGCCCGCTGGCGCCCGGCCGCGCGTGAAGCCCGTACGGTCGCCAGCGCGCCCAGCCCCCGGGCATGGTCCACGCGGGGCTCGCGGGCCAGCCCGGAGTCCACGACCACCCGCACCCCCGGCACGGTCAGGCTCGACTCCGCGACGGCGGTGGAAAGGATCACCCGGCGGTGGTCCGAGGCGGTCAGCGCCGCGTCCTGCACGGCCGCGGGGGCCCGGCCGTGCAGCTGGAGCACCTCCGCGTCCACCCCGCCGAGCTGCCCGGCCACCCGGGCGATCTCCCCGACACCGGGCAGGAAGCACAGGACATCGCCGGAACGTTCGGCCAGCGCCCGCCGCACCACCGACGCCACGTGCGTCAGCTGCGCCGGATCCACCCGCATCCCGTGCGGCGGCCGCACCGGCCGGGCCGGCGGCGCCCACACGGTCTCCACCGGGTACGAGATGCCAGCGGCCTCCACCACCGGGGCGTCGCCCGGACCGCCGTGACCGAGCACCCGGGCCCACCCGGCCGCGTCGGTCGTCGCCGAGGCGGCCACGAGCCGCAGCTCCGGGCGCAGGGTCTGCCGTACGTCCAGGAGGAAGGCGGCGACGGTGTCGGCGTCCAGGTGCCGCTCGTGGCACTCGTCGAGGACGACCACGTCCACACCGGCCAGCTCCTGGTCCCGCTGGAGCCGCTGGAGCAGCACGCCGGTGGTGACCACCTCCACCACGGTCCCGCGGCCCACGACCCGCTCCCCGCGCACGGTGAAGCCGACCGAGGCGCCGACCTGCTCGCCCAGCAGCCACGCCATCCGCCGCGCCGCCGCCCGGGCGGCGATCCGGCGGGGCTCGGCGACCACGACCCGGCGCGTCGGCCCGCCCCCGACGAGGCCCGCGAGCACCAGCGGCACCAGCGTGGTCTTGCCGGTGCCGGGCGGGGCGCAGAGCACCGCCGCGCCGTGGCCGTCGAGGGCCGAGGCGAGCGCGGGCAGGGCCTCCCGTACGGGAAGGGAATCGAGGGCGGCCTGGCGGATCAAGGGATCAGTCCCTCTCGCACACGAAGATCGCGGTACCGGGGATCAGGTTGCCGCGCAGCGGGGACCAGCCGCCCCACTCCTGGCTGTTCCACGCGGGCCACTCCGGCTCGACCAGGTCGAGCAGGCGGAAGCCGCCCGCCACCACGTCGCGGACCCGGTCGCCGAGGGTGCGGTGGTGCTCCACGTACACCGCGCGGCCCTGCTCGTCCTGCTCCACGTAAGGGGTCCGGTCGAAGTAGGAGGCGGAGACGGACAGCCCCTCGGGCCCCGGCTCGTCGGGGAAGGCCCAGCGGATCGGGTGGGTGACGGAGAAGACCCAGCGGCCCCCCGGCCGCAGCACGCGGCGGACCTCGCGCATGACGTTCACGGGGTCGGCGACGAAGGGGACGGCACCGTAGGCGGAGCAGGCCAGGTCGAAGGAGCCGTCGCGGAAGGGCAGCCTGCCGGCGTCGGCCTCCACCAGCCGGACCACCGGCACGTCACTGCCGCCGATGCGCAGGGCGTGCTGGAGCTGGCGGTGGGAGAGGTCCAGGGCCACCGGGCGGGCGCCCCGAGCCGCGAGCCAGCGCGAGCACTGGGCGGCGCCGGCGCCGATCTCCAGGATGTCCTTGCCCTTGAGGGAGGCGGCGGGGCCGAGGAGGGCCGCGTCCGCCTCGTCCAGCCCTTCCGGACCCCATACGAAGCGGTCGTCGCCGAGGAAGGCGCCGTGCTCGTTCTGGTACTCGTCGGCGTTGCGGTCCCACCAGCCGCGGCTGGCCCGGCTGCTCTCCGCTTCCCCCGCCTCACGCCGCGTGGCCTCGGCGTCGTCCTCCGGGCCCGGATCGGCCTCGGGCGCGTCTTCGGGGGCGTAGTCCTCTTGGTTCATGGGGCCCGTCGTCGTAGTGTGCGGATGTCTGTGGATGGATGTACGTGGGCCGCGCGGACGTGGACGGGTGTCCGCGAAAACGTGTCGGGAGGGCCATCAAGCCCTTCCCACCCACGAATTGTGCCGGATATGCGGCGATCTGCCGGGGGTGTGCGCCTTCGCGCATTGACCCTGTCCGGCAGCCCCCGTATGCTACAAGTTGCGCTGCGAGCCTGTGCTCCTCAGACCTAGCAGGCTGCGCTTGCTTCTGTTGATGTCCCCTCGGTTTTCGAGGCCCTACCGCTTCTGCGGATTCGGGCTTCCTTGGCTGTCCGGCTTCGGCAGATGCCGATAAGGGCTCCCGGCGTAGCAGTACCTACGACTTTCTGTCCGTAACCGGAGCCCTTTCCCACATGACGAGCAGCACCGAGACCACCGCCACCACCCCTCCGCAGGTAGCGGTCAACGACATCGGCGACGCGGACGCGTTCCTCGCGGCGATCGACGAGACGATCAAGTACTTCAACGACGGCGACATCGTCGACGGCGTCATCGTCAAGGTGGACCGGGACGAGGTTCTCCTCGACATCGGTTACAAGACGGAAGGCGTGATCCCGAGCCGCGAGCTCTCGATCAAGCACGATGTCGACCCGAACGAGGTCGTCAAGGTTGGCGACGAGATCGAGGCCCTGGTTCTCCAGAAGGAGGACAAGGAAGGCCGTCTGATCCTGTCCAAGAAGCGCGCGCAGTACGAGCGCGCCTGGGGCACGATCGAGAAGATCAAGGAAGAAGACGGCATCGTCACCGGTACCGTCATCGAGGTCGTCAAGGGTGGTCTCATCCTCGACATCGGCCTCCGCGGCTTCCTGCCGGCCTCCCTCGTCGAGATGCGTCGCGTCCGCGACCTCCAGCCCTACGTGGGCAAGGAGCTCGAGGCGAAGATCATCGAGCTGGACAAGAACCGCAACAACGTGGTCCTGTCCCGCCGTGCCTGGCTCGAGCAGACCCAGTCCGAGGTTCGCCAGACGTTCCTCACCACCCTGCAGAAGGGTCAGGTCCGCTCCGGCGTCGTCTCCTCGATCGTCAACTTCGGTGCCTTCGTGGACCTGGGCGGCGTCGACGGTCTCGTCCACGTCTCCGAGCTGTCCTGGAAGCACATCGACCACCCGTCCGAGGTTGTCGAGGTCGGCCAGGAAGTCACCGTCGAGGTCCTCGACGTCGACATGGACCGCGAGCGTGTCTCCCTGTCGCTGAAGGCGACGCAGGAAGACCCGTGGCAGCAGTTCGCCCGGACCCACCAGATCGGTCAGGTCGTCCCGGGTAAGGTCACCAAGCTGGTTCCGTTCGGTGCGTTCGTCCGCGTGGACGAGGGCATCGAGGGTCTGGTCCACATCTCCGAGCTGGCCGAGCGCCACGTGGAGATCCCGGAGCAGGTCGTCCAGGTCAACGACGAGATCTTCGTCAAGGTCATCGACATCGACCTCGAGCGTCGCCGGATCTCGCTGTCGCTGAAGCAGGCCAACGAGTCCTTCGGTGCCGACCCGGCGTCGGTCGAGTTCGACCCGACCCTGTACGGCATGGCCGCGTCTTACGACGACCAGGGCAACTACATCTACCCCGAGGGCTTCGACCCCGAGACCAACGACTGGCTCGAGGGCTACGAGAAGCAGCGCGAGGCCTGGGAGACCCAGTACGCCGAGGCGCAGCAGCGCTTCGAGCAGCACCAGGCCCAGGTCATCAAGAGCCGCGAGGCCGACGAGGCCGCCGCTGCCGAGGGCGCTGCCGCCCCGGCCGCCGGTGGCAACGCCGGTGCGGGCATCTCGGGTGGTTCGTACTCCTCGGAGTCGGACGAGACCTCCGGCGCCCTGGCGTCGGACGAGGCCCTGGCCGCGCTCCGCGAGAAGCTGGCCGGCGGCCAGAGCTGATCGCAGCGCGCATCACGCCTCCGGGCGTGAGCCGAGCTGGTTGAGTTGAACGGTGAGGCCCGTCCCCTTCGGGGGGCGGGCCTCACCGCGTTTCCGGTTTCGCCCCGGTTTCCCAACTGGGGAATGGCGGGGCCGCTTTGGACGTTCTTCCAGGAGAACGCTGCGAGGGAGGAGTGGTGACGGTGCTTGATCCACAGGGTTTGTACGAATGGGACGCCAAGGGCCTGGCGGTGGCCGACCTGGCGCTCACCCAGGACTCGGCCGGGCTGGTCATGCTGTACCACTTCGAGGGGTACATCGACGCAGGTGAGGCGGGGGAGCAGATCGTCGAGAGGCTCCTGGACACCCTGCCCCACCAGGTGGTGGCCCGCTTCGACGCGGACCGGCTCGTGGACTACCGCGCCCGCCGTCCGCTGCTCACCTTCCAGCGCGACCACTGGACGGATTTCGAGGAGCCCCGGCTGGAGGTCCGGCTCGTCCAGGACGCCACCGGAGCCCCCTTCCTGCTGCTCTCCGGCCCCGAGCCGGATGTGGAGTGGGAGCGGTTCGCCGTCGCCGTCCGGCAGATCATCGAGCGCCTCGGGGTCCGGCTGTCGGTCAACTTCCACGGCATCCCCATGGGCGTCCCGCACACCCGCCCCGTGGGCATCACCCCGCACGGCAACCGGACCGACCTCATGCCGGGCCACGTCAGCCCCTTCGACGAGGCGCAGGTGCCGGGCAGCGCGGAGTCGCTGGTCGAGTTCCGGCTGGCCCAGGCCGGGCACGACGTGCTGGGCGTCGCCGCGCACGTACCGCACTACATCGCCCGGTCCTCGTACCCGGACGCGGCGCTGACGGTGCTGGAGGCGATCACGGCGGCGACCGGGCTGGTCCTGCCGGCGGTGGCGCACGCGCTGCGGACCGAGGCGCACCGCACCCAGACGGAGATCGACCGGCAGATCCGGGAGGGCGACGAGGAGCTCGTCACCCTCGTGCAGGGGCTGGAGCACCAGTACGACGCGGCCGCCGGCGCCGAAACCAGGGGCAACATGATGGCCGAGCCGACGGAGATCCCCTCCGCGGACGAGATCGGCCGCGAGTTCGAGCGGTTCCTGGCGGAGCGCGAGGGCGAGGGCTGACGCAGGGGGCTGTGGCCGCCGTACGGGCGGGGTCTAGGCTGCGGGCATGCTGAAAGTGGGCCTGACGGGCGGAATCGGTGCCGGTAAGAGCGAGGTCTCCCGGCTGCTGGCGGGGTACGGGGCGGTCATCGTGGACGCCGACCGGATCGCGCGGGAGGTCGTGGAACCCGGCACGCCCGGGCTCGCGGCCGTCGTCGCCGCCTTCGGGGAGTCGGTACTGACCCCCGAGGGGACGCTGGACCGGCCGAAGCTCGGCTCCGTCGTCTTCGCGGACCCGGCAAAGCTCCAGACGCTGAACGCGATCGTCCACCCGCTGGTCGGGGCCCGGTCGGCCGAGCTGGAGGCCGCCGCGGGGGCCGACGCGATCGTGGTGCACGACGTACCGCTGCTCACGGAGAACGCCCTGGCCCCGCTCTACGACCTGGTGGTCGTGGTGGACGCGGCGCCGCAGACGCAGCTGGCGCGGCTCACCGCACTGCGCGGGATGCCGGAGGCCGAGGCCAAGGCGCGGATGGCCGCGCAGGCCACGCGGGAGCAGCGGCTCGCGGTGGCGACCCTCGTGATCGACAACGACGGGCCGCTGGAGGCGCTGGAACCGCAGGTGCGCAAGGTGTGGGAGGAGCTCACGGCGCGTGCGGCGGAGGCAGGGGAAGCCGCCGCGGCCGGGGAAGTGGCGGAGACAGGGGAAGTGGCGGAGGCCACGGAGGCCCGGGCGGCGGCGCTGCCTGACGTGTGCATGGAATAGCGGGCGGGGCGGGGGCGTTGAACGCGCCCGTAGAGGGAAGGAACACACCGTGTCCGACACCACGCGCCCCACACCGCCGGCCAGCCCCGAGACCCACGTCATCGACTACCGGGCGGCCGAGCAGCTGCTCGCCGCCCGCGACCCGCGCGGAGCGGTGAAGCTGCTCGACTCGGTCATAGCGGCCCACCCGGAGAACACGGCGGCCCGGCTGCTGCGGGCCCGGGCTTTCTTCGCGGCGGCCCAACTGCGACCGGCGGAGCTGGAGTTCGAGCTGGTGCTGGAGCGGGAACCGGACAACGCCTTCGCCCACTACGCGCTGGCCCGCACCCACGAGCGCTCCGGGAAGCCCGAGCAGGCGCGCAAACACTTCCGGCTGGCGGCGGCGCTCGACCCACAGCCGGAGTACCTGGAAGCGGCCCGCTTCGAGAACTGAGCCCAGAGTACGGAGCCCAGAGTCCGGAGCCCGTTCTCAGCGGTCCTGCGGGGGCTCGTACGGCGGGATGTCCCGTCCGGGCTGGTAGTGCGGCCCCTGGCGGATGTGCCGGACGACCACGGCCAGGTCCACCGCGGCCAGTACGAAGACCGCCGCGCAGGCCGCGGCCCACCCGGGACGGCCGGCCACCGAGAAGGCGGCCGCCCCTGCGGCGGACCAGATCAGCCCCCACGTGCTCAGCCAGAACCGCAGCCGCAGCGGACTACGGGCGGTCACCGGCTCGTTCCCGGATCGCATGCGCATCGCCTCTCGGTTCCATGGTCCCACCGGAGGCGTGGTGGGCGCCGGGGCGGTGCGCGCAGGGTGGTTCCTTTCAAGGGTTGAGCTTGTTCACGGCCGTCGTGGTCGTCCGGCGGAAATCGGCGACCGGGGCGTGGGACAGGTTGCCCATCTGCCCCCACTGCACGACGGTCACCGTGGAGCCGTCGCGTCCGATTCCGAAGAGGTGCACGCCGGGCTCGGACTCGGGGAGCGAGGTGTGGACCCCGTAGACGTGCGCCCCCTCCTCGACCGGGAGCGTTCCGTAGTCCTCCCAGGAGGCGGTGCCGCCCGGGGTGACCCGCAGCCAGTCGGCGGCGCAGGCCGCGAGCTGCCGCTCCAGCGCACGGACGAGCTTGGCGGCGGCCGCGGGGGTGGCCGACCGTACGGAGAGCTGCATGGCGCCGGTGTCGAACTCGGTGCCGAAGTCGCGGTGCCAGCTGCCGGCCGCCGGGAGCCCGCTCTCCAGACAGATCGGTCCGAACTCGGGCAGCCCCTTGGTGACCTCGCCGGCGTACCAGGGGGACGTGGGGTGCGGCGGCAGGTCGGTGCCGTCGACGAACCCGGGGGCCGTGGGGGCGGCCGTGGCGGCCGAGGTGGCCAGCGCGGGCGTGAACAGGAGTGCGGCGGCCGCGGCGAGGGCGGCGGTGGTGCGTCGGACTGAGGTACCTCGAAACATGTGCGGTCTCCCCGTGGGTGCTCGTTCTTCGTGCTTCGTGTGTACGGAGCCTCTTCCCCGGGTGGGCCGCGCGGCGACGGATTGCGGCGAAGTCGGGACAGTGGAATGCCCGTACGGGTCGCAACCTGGGGGAACACCCCTGGCATGGAACGGAGTCACGGGACGGCCGAGGCGGAGAACTTCGCACGGCTGATGCGGGAGCTGAAGGAACGCGCCGGGCTGAGCTACGGGGTGCTGGCGCGCCGGCTGCACACGAGTACGTCGACCCTGCACCGCTACTGCAACGGGGAGGCGCTGCCGGTGGAGTTCGCGGTGGTGGACCGCTTCGCGCGGGCCTGCGGGGCTTCGGCGGGGGAGGCGGTCGAACTCCACAGGGCGTGGCTGTTGGCGGACGCACGGCGGCGGGCGGGGGCGGGGGCTGAGGCGACGGCTGGCGCGGAGCCGGTGCCGGTGCCGACGGTTGTCGTGGCGCCGGCGCCGGAGTCGGCTGGGCGGGGTCCCTGGTACCGGCGACGGGCCGTCGTGCTCGGGGCGGCGGGGGTGACGGCGGCCGCGCTGGCGGTGACCGTCGCGGCGGTGGCGGCGGGCGGGTGGGGGGCGGCTCAGGCCGGATCGGCGCCACCGGCGGCATCAGCTTCCGCTACCCCTTCCTCTTCCGTGTCGGGACCGTCGGCGCCGTCGCCTTCGGGGTTGGTTCCGGTGCCGCCGTCGGCGTCGGGGGCGGCACCGGAGTCGGGGTCGGCGCCCGCGCCGGGGTCACCGCCGGTGTCCGGGCCGGCGTCGAGTGCGCCCGCTCCCGTCCCGGTCAAGGCGGCCGTACGCGCGCACGTGTGGGCCGCCGGATGCGATCACGCGTACCTCGTCGAACGGGGACCCGGGGCGGTGCCCGCGCCGCCCGTGGAGGCGGACGCGCCCGCCTGGGCTGCGGCGCAGCGGGCCGTGCACGCCGGGACGCAGATCGTGGAGGTCACCGTGCACGGCACGGGTGCGGGCACGGGCGCCGTGGTGCTGGAAGACCTGGAGGTACGGGTGGCCGCCCGGCGCACCCCGCCGGCCTGGAACGTCTACCAGATGTCGCAGGGCTGCGGCGGGGGACTCACCCCGGCCGCGTTCTCCGTCAACCTGGACGCGCCCCGCCCGCTGGTACGGCCCGTCGCCGGGAACGGCACCGGGGGGCCGGTGCCGGCCCCGGCCTTCCCGATGAAGGTCTCGGCGGCCGAGCCGGTCGTCCTGCGGGTGGAGGCCACCACCACGGGCTGCGACTGCGACTGGTCGCTCGACCTGCGGTGGACCGGCCCTTCCGGCTCCGGCACCCTCCGCATCGACGACGGCGGCGGCAGGCCTCTGCGCACCAGCGCCGCGACGGGGCGGCCGGTGTACGGCTACGCGACGGAACAGGGCCGCTGGGGGCGCTGATCCGGCAGGTCAGCGGCGTTGTCAGTGCCCACGCCTAGACTCGTCGGCAGAAGAGATCGCCATCGGCCGGTCGGTTCCACAGGGAGGGGGAGGTCGTGACACCACAGCCGCAGGCGCGGACATTCGCGCAGCAACAGCAACAGCAACAGCAACAGCGGGCGCAGCCGCAGGCGCTGCTGCGTCACGCCGCCGTCTTCCTGCCGGCCGCCGTCCCCCGCGAGGGCCGGGTCGCCTTCTGGGCTCCCGACGGGGACCCCCTGCCCGCCGCAGGTACGCCGACGCCCCTCGCCGTGGTACGCCCGCACGGTGACGGGGTCCGCAGCCGGACGGTGCCCGCGGTGACCTTCTCCGTGGCGTCCGCCCTGCCGCTGCTCGCGCAAGCGCCCCGGACCCCCGCTGCGCATCCCGCCACCCGCGCCTGGGGCACCGCCGCCACGCAGGCGCTCACCCTGGCCGCGCGCGGCCGCCTGTTGCCGGGGCTGACCCCCGAGGGCATGGACGCCTGGCGTGCCGGGCCGCTCGACGCCGCCGATGTCGACCACCTCCGCGCGGTCGCCGCCGCGCTGCCGTACGAGGGGTACGCGACGCCGCTGGCCGGCCGCCGCCCGCTCCAGCTGCCCGAGCCGGAGGCGCTGGTCCGCGCCTTCCTCGACGCCGTCGCCGACAGCCTGCCCCGCACGCCGGCGGCTGCCGTGGCCGCCGGCCGGCCGTTCGCGGCGCGGGAGCCGCAGCGGGTGGCCGGGATGCAGGAGTGGGCCGCGCAGGTCGCGGCCGGGTCCGACACCGGTGTGGGGATCTCGCTCCGGCTCGACCTGTCCTCCTTCAGCCTCTTCGACGAGGCCGAGGGAGATGACACCCGCCGCGCCGGAGCCGCCGTCGTCCAGGTGCACAGCCTCGCCGATCCGACGCTGGTCACCGACGCCGCGCAGCTGTGGGCGGGTACGGCGGCCGCCGGTTTCGGGCCGCGCGCCCGGATCGATGCCGTGCTCGCGCTGCGCCGGGCCGCCCGGGTGTGGCCGCCGCTGCTGCGGGTGCTGGACCAACCCGTTCCCGATGCCCTCGCCCTGTCCGATCCGGAGCTCGAAGACCTGCTGGGGGTGGTCGCGAGCCGGCTGGCGGGCGCCGGGGTCCTGGTCCACTGGCCGCGCGAGTTGGCTCGTACGCTGTCCGCGACCGCCGTCGTACGCTCCACCGCGCCCGGATCCGCGACGGACGGCACCGCCTTCTTCGATGCCGAGCACCTCTTCGACTTCTCCTGGGAGCTGGCGCTGGGCGGCGACCGGCTGACCCCGGGGGAGATGGATGCGCTCGCGCAGGCGCACCGGCCGGTCGTGCGGTTGCGGGACCAGTGGGTGCGGGTCGATCCGGAGCTGGTGCGCAGGGCGCGCAAGCGGTCGCTGGGCGTGCTGGATCCGGTGGACGCGCTGGCCACCGTGCTGACGGGGACGGCCGAGGTCGACGGAGAGCCGGTGGAGGCCGTTCCGGTGGGGGCGTTGGCCGCCCTGCGGGAGCGGCTGACGGGGGAGTTGGCCCCGCTGCCGCAGCCCGCCGCGCTCAAGGCCACCCTCCGCGACTACCAGGCGCGCGGCCTGGCCTGGCTGGACCTGATGACCTCGCTCGGCCTCGGCGGCTGCCTCGCCGACGACATGGGCCTGGGCAAGACCGTCACCCTGATCGCGCTGCACCTGCACCGGGACCGCCCCGAGCCGACGCTGGTGGTGTGCCCGGCCTCGCTGCTGGGCAACTGGCAGCGGGAGATCGAGAAGTTCGCCCCCGGTACGCCCGTGCGCCGCTTCCACGGCGGCAGCCGCAGCCTCGACGACCTGACCGCGCCGGCCGGCGGGTTCGTGCTCACCACGTACGGGACGATGCGCGCCAGCGCTCCGCTGCTGGCCGAGCAGAGCTGGGGCATGGTCGTCGCCGATGAGGCCCAGCACGTCAAGAATCCGCATTCGGCGACGGCGAAGGCGCTGCGCACGGTTCCGGCGCCGGCCCGGGTGGCGCTGACCGGTACCCCGGTGGAGAACAACCTGTCCGAGCTGTGGGCGCTGCTCGACTGGACCACCCCGGGGCTGCTGGGCCCGCTCACCACCTTCCGGGCCCGGCACGCCCGCCCGGTGGAGCACCAGCAGGAGGAGGACGGCGGCAATGAGGAGGCTGTCGCCCGGCTAGCGGCGTTGGTCCGTCCCTTCCTCCTGCGCCGGAAGAAGTCCGATCCGGGCATCGCCCCCGAGCTGCCGCCGAAGACGGAGACCGACCATCCGGTCTCGCTCACCCGTGAGCAGGTCTCGCTCTACCAGGCCGCGGTGGACGAGGCGATGGCCGTGATCGAGGCGAGCGAGGGCATGGAACGGCGCGGCATGATCATGAAGTTGCTGGCCTCGCTCAAGCAGATCTGCAACCACCCCGCGCAGTACTTGAAGGAAGAGCAGCCGCGGATCCCGCACCGTTCGGGCAAGCTCGCCCTGCTCGACGAGCTGCTGGACACGATCCTCGCCGAGGGCGGGTCGGTGCTGGTCTTCACGCAGTACGTGACGATGGCCCGGCTCATCGAGCGGCACCTGGCGGCCCGGGGGATCTCGCACCAGCTGCTGCACGGGGGTACTCCGGTGCCGCGCCGCGAGGAGCTCGTGGACCGCTTCCAGGCGGGTGAGGTCCCGGTCTTCCTGCTCTCCCTCAAGGCTGCGGGCACCGGCTTGAACCTCACCCGCGCCGGGCACGTCATCCATTTCGACCGCTGGTGGAACCCGGCCGTCGAGGAGCAGGCCACCGACCGTGCCTACCGGATCGGCCAGACCCAGCCCGTGCAGGTCCACCGGATCATCGCCGAGGGCACCGTAGAGGACCGGATCGCCGAAATGCTGGAGGCGAAGCGGGCGTTGGCCGATGCCGTCCTCGGCTCCGGCGAGGCGGCGCTCACCGAGCTGACCGACCGTGAGCTGGCCGACCTCGTCTCCCTGCGGAGGCCCGCATGATCACCGCGCGCGACGACCGCCGCCGCACCTTCGAGACGGTGCCCGCCGGAGTGGAAGCCGTCAGCTGGTGGGGCCGGGCCTGGGTGTCGGCCCTGGAAGGGGCGTCCCCGGACGCGGCCCGCTTGGCCCGGGGCCGTACGTACGCCGAGGAAGGGCACGTCGACGCGGTCACGGTGACCCCCGGAAGGATCGTGGCGTACGTACGGGGGAGCAGGGCCCGCCCGTACCGCACCGAGCTGTCGCTGCCCGCCTTCGAGGACGCGGAGTGGAGGGAGCTCCTGGAAGCCGTGGCGGCCGACCCGGCGGCGCTGGCGGCCCTGCTGGAGCGGGAGGTTCCGCAGTCGCTCGCTGAGTCCGTGCTGCCCGGCGCGGGCGAGCTCGTCCCGCACTGCTCCTGCCCGGACTTCGGACGTCCGCCGTGCAAGCACGCGGCGGCCCTCTGCTACCGGGCGGCCCGCCTCCTCGACACGGACCCGTTCGTCCTGTTGCTCCTGCGCGGCCGGGGCGAGCGCGAGCTGCTCGAAGAGCTCGGCCGCCGCAGCGCCGCCCACGCCGCGCGGGAACAGCCGGACTCCGCCCCGGACTTCCCCGGCGTCCCGGCCCGGGCGGCGCTCGCGCGTACCGTCCTGCCGCCGTTGCCCGCGCCGCTCGCCGCGCCCGCCGAGGTCGGGATGCCGCCCGCCTACCCGGCCGACCCCGAGGCCCCCGACCCGCTCGCCCTGGACCAGCTCGCCTCCGACGGGGCCGCCCGCGCCCTGGCCCTCCTCACCACCGGCGAGGACCCGATCGCCGGGCTCACCCTCTGGCACGACGCCGTCCGCCTCGCCTCCGCGCACCCCACGGCCGGCCTCACGGGGGCGGCCCGCACCCTCTACCGGGACCTGGCCCGTGCCACCGGCCGCACCACCACCGACCTCGCACGGGCCGCCGCGGCCTGGCGGCAGGGCGGCCGCCCCGCCCTCGCCGCCCTGGAAGAGCCCTGGGACCCGCCGGCCGGCCCCTTCGACCGCGCCCGCCCGGCCCTCCTTGCCGCCGCCCAGGGCTCCTTCCGCCCCGACCGCAACCGCCTCACCAGCGGCAACCGTCAGCTCCGCCTGGGCCGCGACGCCCTGTGGTACCCCTACGAGTCCCGCCTCATGGACGAGGACTGGTGGCCCACGGGCCGCCCTTCCCCGGACCCGGTCACCGCTCTGCTGCGCTGAGACCGGTGGCCCAGCGGGTCAAGGTGGTGAAGTCGCGGTCGCGGAGGCCGCGGCGGGGGTGGATGCGCAGGAGGAGGGCCGGAGCCGGGTGGTTGGCCGCGACCCAGGCGCGGTCGAGGGGGGTGATCATGTCGTCGACCCAGGCGAAGGGGCGGCCGGCCGCCCAGTCGACGAGGGCGCGGGTCTTCCAGGACAGGCCGTCCGGGTCGTCGACGAAGAGTTCGGGCCATTCGACGACGGGGAGATCGCCGGGCAGCCCGATGTGCGGGGCGATGAGGGTGTTGGCCTGGTGGGTCCAGGCGGTGGCCCAGGCGAGTTCGAAGGGCAGGGCCAGCAGCCGGGCCCCGTGGGTGGGATGGAGGCGGACCCGCGCGCCACGGCGGGCCTTGCGCGAATCCGGGTCGCGGTAGGCCAGCCAGACGTCCGGTCGCATCCGGTGGCTCGTGTATCCGCGCAGGCCGGCGCTGAGCGACCGGAAGGGGTTGAGGGGGCCGTCCACATCGAGGAGGAGCACGGGGCGTTCGGTCATGAAATAGGGACTACCCAGTACACGATGGAGTGAAATGCCTACCGGCTCTATAACCCGAACGGGTTCAGAGCGTTGTCTCCGGTGCGGGTGCAACACCCGCGGACTCCTCCGGAAGGCAGGGAAGCTGATGCGTCACAGTCGTCGGAATGGCTTGATCGCGGCGGTGGTTGCGGGAGGTGGGCTGGCGGTCGCGGGTGTGAGCGGTTTCGCCCATGCCGATGCGGACGCGGGCGGCCGCGCCGAACGCTCGCCCGGGCTGCTGTCGGGGAATCTGGTACAGCTGCCCGTGCACGTCCCGGTGAACGTGTGCGGGAACACCGTGAGCGTGATCGGCGTACTCAACCCGGCCGCCGGGAACCGCTGTTCCAACGAGGCGCCCGGAGGTGGTGGCGGGCATCCGCAGCCCCGGCCCTCGCATCCGTCGCCCCCCTCGAAACCCGGGGCCGGGTCCGGGGCCGGTGGCGGCGCTTCCGCCGATGGCCGAGGAAAGGATTCGCCCGGTGTGCTGTCCGGCAACGGCCTCCAGCTTCCGGTCGACCTCCCGCTGAACGTCAGCGGCAATTCCGTGAACGTCGTCGGCGTCGGCAACGCCTCGCACGGCAACACCTCCGTCAACGGCACGACGCCCGGCGAAGCCGAGCCCGTCCTGCCGCCCGCCACCCAGCGGCCGGTGACCCCGCCCGAGCCGCCGCGGCAGCTGGGGGCGCTCGCCCACACCGGCTCCGACGGCGTCGGCTCGCTGCTGCCCGGTGGCGGGGCCCTGCTCCTCGCCGGGGTGCTCCTCTACCGCCGCTTCCGCCTCAACTAGGCGGTGTACGGGGGCGCTCGCGCCACCCGTCCAGGACGGCGTCGATCCGCGCGGCCAGCCGGGCCCGGGCCGCGAACCGCGGGACCCCCGCCATCAGCAGGGCGTCGTACTCGGTGTCGGTGTGCCGCACGGCCGCCCGTACCGCGACGGAGACCGCGAGTTCGTCGAGGGCCCGGCCGGCCGCGGTGCGGCCCACCCGGCCGCTGCCGCGCAGCGAGGCGTGCGTGGCGATCGCCACGGCCCGATCGGCCGGGCAGCCGGGGAACAGCCGCACGATCTCGGCGGCGAAGGCAGCCGTGAACCGGGTGTCCTCTGCCGCGCGCCGCACCCGGTCGCGCTCCCGGCGCCGGGCCCGTGCCTCGGCGTCCGCGAGACAGGCGCGCTCCGCGTCGGCGAGCGCGGCGTCCTCGACGAACAGCCCCTGGCGCTCGTAGCGGCGGCGGCGCTTGTTGAAGCGGACGACGACGGCGGAGAGTGAACTGGCCTCGCGGGACCGGCGGGTGAGCGCGGCGTCCCCCCGCGGCAGGTACACCAGATGCCCGAGATCGGCGCAGTCCAGGCAGCGCGGCACGCCGGCCTCGCGCACGAGGTGTCGCAGGGGGCCCTGCCGGCACTCCGCGCAGTGGATCTGCTTCGCGGACTCGAACACCACCAGGCTCATACAGGTGTGATACCGCCTCAGGGCCCTCATATCACCTGACAAGAAGCGGAGTTTGATGTTTCGCCGACTCTTCCTCGATCCCGTGCCGCCCTTCTACCGTGAGGCGGTGGTCCACAACCGGGCCGCGGAGGAGGGCACATGGCCGCACTGCAGGTGAGGGCCCCACGGCCACGTGCCACACCCAGACCGCTGGGCCGGGAGATCGTCATCCCGCCGGGAGGCTGCACCGGCTGGCACTTCCACCGCGTCCGGCTGGATGCCGTGGTCCTGGCGGGAATCCTGACCCGGGTCCTGCACGACGGCACGGTCGAGGTGCACCCGGCGGGGACCTCCTTCGTGGAGCCGGCCGGCATCCGCCACATCCACCTGGGCCACAACCTCGGCACCGAGCCGGTCGTCCTCCACGTCGTCCCCGCGAGCCCTGAGGGAACCCCCTTCTCCATACCCACCCCGGCTCCGTCCGGAGTCACCCGGGCGGTCTGCTGCGGGCAGGCTCGCTGACAATGGAAGCGTGCAGCTGGAAGCGATCACCTGGCAGCGGATGGCCGAGCGGCTCGCCGGTCACCTCGACGACACCCCTGACCGGGGGAGTTGGCAGCGAGTCGGCATCGACGGGGCACCCGCCGCCGATACCGGTGTACTCGCGGGGCACCTGACCGAGGCGCTGCGGCTGCGCAGCCGGCCCGCGGTGGTGGTCCCGGCGGAGGGGTTCCTGCGGCCGGCCTCGCTGCGCTTCGAGTTCGGGCGCGAGGACGTGGACTCGTACCTCGGCGGCTGGTACGACACCGCCGCGCTCTGGAGGGAGGTGTTCGGGCCGACGGACCCCGGGGGGAGCGGGCGGGTCCTGCCGGACCTCTGGGACCCGGTGACCGACCGCGCGACGCGCAGTCCGTACGTCGAGCTCCCGCCCGGGGGTGTCCTGATCGTGCACGGGCCGCTGCTGTTGGGGCACTGGTTCCCCTTCGACCTCAGCGTGCACATCCGGCTGTCCGCGGGGGCGCTCGCGCGTCGGACGGAGGAGTCCGCGCGCTGGACGCTGCCCGCCTTCGCCCGGTACGAGGCCGAGACGGAGCCGGGGGCGGTGGCCGATGCGGTGGTCCGGGCCGATGATCCCCGACACCCCGCTTGGAGCGGGCTCCGGGAACGGTAGCGCTGCGCTGCGCGGATGCGGATGCGGATGCGGATGCGGGTGCGGGTGCAAGGCCGAGGCTGCGGGTGCCGCTGCGCGGAGCTGCTCCCCGCCCCGCCCTTCCTCCGTTCCCCGGGGCTCCGCCCCGGACCCCGCGCCCAAGCGTCGGCGGGGCTGGGGGTGGCGGCTTCGCCCCGGACTCTGCGCCCAAGCGTCGGCGGGGCTGGGGGTGGCGGCTTCGCCCCGGACTCTGCGCCCAAGCGTCGGCGGGGCTGGGGGTGGCGGCTTCGCCCCGGACTCTGCGCCCAAGCGTCGGCGGGGCTGGGGGTGGCGGCTTCGCCCCGGACTCTGCGCCCAAGCGTCGGCGGGGCTGGGGGTGGCGGCTTCGCCCCGGACCCTGCGCCTCAAACGCCGGCGGGGCTGGGGGTGGCGGCTCCGCCCCGGACCCCGCGCCCAAGCGCCGGTGGGGCTGGGGCGCGGGGGTTCGGCTCTGGGTCTCGGGCTGCGAGTGGCGGTGGGGCTGGGGGTGGGGCTTGGCCCCGGGCCTCGGGCTTCGAGCCCCGGCCGGGTTGGGGGTGGGGGCCTGGCCCAGGACCCCGCGCCTTAGGCGGCGGCGCGGTGGGGTGTGTTCGGGCGGGGGCCGTGGCGGACTTCGTGGGGTAGGGGCGGTGGGCAGGGGTCTTGCCGGTCACGGCGTCGGGCGGCCGCCCAGTCGGGTTACCGCCAGGGCCGCGGCGCGGCAGCCCGCGCGGGCCGATTCCGCCGGGTCGGCGCCGGACAGGCGTGCCGCCAGGAAGCCGCCCGTGAACGCGTCCCCGGCCCCCGTGGAGTCCACCGCCTCGGCTGGTTCCGCCGGGATCTCGGCGGTGATCCGGCCCCGCTCGGCGACGAGTGCCCCCGCCGCGCCCCGGGTCACCACCACCAGCGGCACCCGCCGGCTCAGCTCCACCGCCGCCCGGGCCACCCCCGCCGGTTCCGGGAGCCCCGCCAGCAGCCGGGCCTCGTCCTCGTTCGGCAGCAGTACGTCGACCCCCGCCACCGCGTCGAGGAACCGCCGTGGCCCCAGCGCCGCCAGGAACCCGGCCGATGCGGGGTCCACGCTTACCGGCACCCCCCGGGTCCGGGCCGCCCGCAGCGCGACCAGGGCCAGCTCCCGGCTGGTGTCGGCGAAGAAGAGGTAGCCGGACAGGTGGAGGTGGGCCGCCCCGTCCAGCAGCGACGAGGTCCAGTCCGCCGGACAGAGCCGCAGCGCGGCCCCGCTGTCGGTCAGGAAGGTCCGCTCCGCGTCCTTGCCGACCAGCGCGACCACCGTCCCGGTCGGTTCGTCCGGGTCCACCACCAGCCGCGGCCGCACCCCCGCCGCGAGCAGCGCCTCCTCGTGCCAGCGCACCGAATCCGCGCCCACCCGCGCGAGCAGCCGGACCTCCGCGGCCCCCGTACGGGCCGCCCAGCAGGCCGCGTTGGCCCCGGCGCCGCCCGGCAGGGTCCGGATGCGGGCGGCCGTGTCCGTGGCCGGAGCCAGCGGCTCCGAATGCACCGCGACCACATCCGTCACCACGTCCCCGACGACGACCAGCGCCCCCGCCCCGCTCACCCCCGCCCCGCTCACGCCCGTGCCGCCCAGGCCCCCGCGATCCTGGCCCCGAGCCGCACGTTGCCCCGCACCGCCGCCAGGTTCGCCTCCAGCGAGGCCCCCTCGGTCGCCCGTACCAGGAACCCCAGCAGGAACGGAGTCACCGCCTGCCCCGTGATCCCCCGCTCGCGGCACTCCGCGAGCGCCTCCGCCAGCACCCGGTCGTGCAGCTCCGGATCCAGCTGCTCCGCCTCCGCCACCGGATTGGCCACCAGCAGCGCCGACTCCGGTCCGCCCAGCGCGTCCTGGGCCGCCATCACCGCCGCGACCTCCTCCGGCCGGTCCACGGTCCAGTCCACCGGCTCGCCGGAATCGGCCAGGTAGAAGCCGGGGAAGCGGCGCGTCCCGTACCCGAGGACGCCCACCCCCAGCGTCTCCAGCCGCTGCAGCGTGGCCGGCACGTCCAGGATCGACTTCACCCCGGCGCACACCACCGTGATCCGCGTCCGTGCCAGCAGCGACAGGTCCGCCGACTCGTCCTGCGTCTGCGCCCATTCGCGGTGTACGCCGCCCAGCCCGCCCGTGGCGAAGACCCGCAGGCCCGCCCGCGCGGCCAGGAAGGCAGTCGCCGACACCGTCGTCGCGCCGGTCGCACCCGTGGCCAGCGCCGGCGCCAGGTCCCGGTGTCCGAGCTTGCGGACCCCGTCACCGCCGGCGATCCGCTCCAACTGCCCCTTGTCCAGTCCCGCGTGCGCCACCCCGTCCACGACCGCGATCGTTGCCGGAACGGCGCCCTCCGATCTGACCAGCGCCTCCAGTTCGAGGCCCACCGCCAGATTGCGCGGGCGGGGCAGGCCGTGCGCCAGGATCGTCGACTCCAGGGCCACCACGGGCCCGCCCCGCGCGAGTGCCTCGCGTACCTCTTCCGACAGGACCGGGCCGACCGGCGGGGACGCGGCTGCTGTGTGCTGTGACATGTCCCCATCCATGGCACGGGATTGACGCCCCCAAACACGTTCCCGCCACTCCCGCCCCAGGCTGTCCGAGTAGCGTCCCTTCATGGACACGCCCAGAGACACCCCGAAGGACACCCCGGAGGACATCCGAGGCTTCTACGACGAACTGGCCCACCGGTACGACCTCATGTACGCGGACTGGGACGCCTCCGTCACCCGTCAGGGCCGCGCCCTCGACACCCTGCTCACCGCCGCACTCGGCCCCGGCCCGCACACGGTCCTCGACAACGCCTGCGGCATCGGCACCCAGGCCCTGGGCCTCGCCGCGCTGGGACACCGGGTCACCGGCACCGACCTGAGCCCCGTCTCCGTCGCCCGCGCCGCGGGGGAGGCCGCCGGCCGGGGGCTCGGTCTGCCCGTCGCGGCCGCCGACATGCGGGCCCTGCCCTTCGCGGACGCCTCCTTCGACGCCGTGGTCTGCGCCGACAACGCCCTGCCGCACCTGCTGACCGCGACGGACGTGCGCACCGCGCTGGCCGAAACCCTGCGGGTGCTGCGCCCCGGCGGCCTGCTCCTGCTCTCCACCCGCCCGTACGGCGAGCTGCTCCGCACCCGCCCGCTGAGCGAGGCCCCGCACGTCCGCACGGGCCCCGACGGGCGGACCATCACCTTCCAGCTCTGGCACTGGCACCCCGACGGGGAACGCTACGACCTGGAGCTCTTCCAGCTGCTGCCCACGGGCGAAACCTGGACCACGCGGACGTCGAGGGCGACGTACTGGGCGCTGCCGCAGGAGCGGACCACGGAGTTCGCCCGGGAGGCGGGGTTGCGCGACACGCTCTGGCACGCGCCGCAGGACACCGGGTTCCACCAGCCGGTCCTCACCGCCAGGCGCCCCGACCACCGGGACCACTGGACAGGGTGACTCGTCGGCCGCGCCGTTCCTGGACGCTCCGCTCACCGCGTCGCGCGGGCGGGCCGGACTACGCTGGCGCGCCATGAGCACCAGTGATCACTCCGCAACCCCCGCCTCCTTCGCCGTCTCCGTGCCGGACGAACAACTGGAGATCGAGGACCTCGACCCCGACCAGATCGTCTCCGGGGAGCCCGTCGTGACGGGCAAGGTGCTGTGGGAGTCGGCGGACGGCAAGCAGGTGCGCGGGATCTGGCAGATCACCCCCGGCGTGGTCACCGACATCGAGGCCAACGAGCTGTTCGTGGTCGTCAGCGGCCGCGCCACCATCGAGGTCGAGGGCGGCGAGACCCTGGAGGTGGGCCCCGGGTCCGCCTGCGTCCTCCGGGAAGGTGACAAGACCACCTGGACCGTGCACGAGACGCTCCGCAAGGCCTACCACATCAGCTACTGACCGCCCTTTCCGGAGGCAGGGACGGTAACGGGGACGGGGTGGCGGCGCGCGGTGAACAGCGCCAGCGCCGCCATCGGCAGCAGCAGCGCGGCGCCGATGGCGTTCAGCCAGCCGTAGCTCGCCTGGGACATGACCAGGCCGGCGGCCGCGCCGCCCACGCCCGCCGCGGCGTTCATCGTGAGGTCGCTCAGGCCCTGTACGGCGGCCCGCGCGGGCTGCGGCACCGAGTCGGTCAGCAGCGCCGAGCCGGCCACCATGCCGGCGGACCAGCCGAGGCCGAGCAGGAAGAGGCCGAGCGCACTCTGGGTGTGGCTGGGCCCGGCCGTACCGGCGAGCAGGGCGGCGACGGACAGGAGCCCCGCGGCCAGACCGATCACCGAGAGCCGGCCGAGGCGGTCCGCGAGCCAGCCCATGACGGGCGAGAAGGCGAACATGCCGGCGATGTGGCCGCTGATCACCAGCCCGACGAGCTCCAGGTCGGCGCCGTGATGGCCCAGGTCCATCGGGGTCATCACCATGATCGAGACCATGACGGTGTGCGACACCGCGACCGTGACGAGGGCGAGCCGGGCCCGCGGGGAGGCCTTGACCGCGGCCAACCCGGCGCGCAGCGAGCGGCCCTCGCGGGACTGCTCCTCGGGCCCGGCCAGTGCGCGGGCCGTCAGGAGCGGGTCCGGACGCAGGAGTACGCAGATCAGCGTGCCGGTGAGGACGAAGACGACGGCGGCCCACACGAAGGGGCCCGCCGTCTCGGGTATGGAGGTGCCGGCGAAGCTGCGGCTGGCGGGTGCGGAGAGGTTGGGGCCGAGCACCGCGCCGAGGGTGGAGGCCCAGACGACGACCGAGATCGCCCGGGCCCGGCGGTCCGGGGCCGCGAGGTCGGCGGCTGCGAAGCGGGCCTGGAGGTTGGCGGAGGAGGCGGCGCCGAAGGCGGCCATGCCGAGCAGGAGCAGCGGGAAGCTCTTGATCGTGGCGGCCAGGACGACGAGCGCCGCGCCGACCGCGCCGATCGCGTACGCCACCACCAGCCCGGGGCGGCGCCCGCGCGCGGTCATCAGGGCGGCCAGCGGCAGAGAGAGCAGGGCGGTGCCGATCACCGAGGCGGTGGAGGCGAAGCCGGAGAGGGCCTCGGTGCCGCTGACCTGCGTGGCGAGCACGGGGGCCAGGGCGATGCTGATGGGCACGCCGAGGCCGCCGAGCACCTGGCTGGCGATGAGCACCCAGGAGGTGCGCCGCTGCAACCGGGCCAGCTCCGCCTCCGTCCGGGCGAGCGTCGGGGCCGTGGCCGGACGGTCGGTGCCGGGCGAGGTGGTCACGCGGTACACCCCCGTCGTGGCAGCGGGGCGCGGGGAGAGATCAGGCCGGGTGCGGCGGCAGAAGTACTCACCGCGGCAGTTTCCCACCCCTTACCGCGAGACGGAACCGGGAATCCCGGCCCGCTCGCCCGAACCGGGAATCCCGGCCCGCCCGCTCGCCCGGTCCGGGATGCCGGTCAGACCAGAGGCACCGGCCAAAACAGAGGCACCGGCCAAAACAGGGGCGCCGGTCAGAACAGGGGTGCCGGCAGGACGCCCTCCAGGGCGAGGAGCAGGCGCTTCGTCTCCACCCCGCCACCGAAGCCCCCGATGCCGCCGTCGTTCTCCACGACCCGGTGGCAGGGCACGACCACCGGCAGCGGATTCGACCCCATGGCGTTGCCCACCGCCTGCGCGGCCCCCGGCTGGCCGGTGCGGGCGGCCAGTTCCCCGTAGCCGACCACGGCACCGTACGGAACGGAGCGGTCCAGCTCCTGGAGCACCTGCCGGTTGAAGCCGGAGCTCAAACGCCAGTCCAGCGGCAGCTCGAAGCGCCGCAGCGAACCGGCGAAGTACGCGGTGAGCTGGCGTATCGGCTCGGTCAGCAGCACTTCCTCGCCCGGCGCGGGCCGCCACGCGTCCGCGCCGAGCCGCGAGACGAGCGAGCCGATCATCGAGTCGACCCGGTCCGGCCCGGCATGGAACTCGACCCGGACCAGACCCTCCGGGGTCGCGGCCAGGAGGAGGTCCCCGACGCCGATGCCGTCGCCACCGGTGAAGACGGTCCATTCGAGGTGCGGCCCGCGGGGCCGCTCGGTGCTGTCCACGCCTCCACGGTACGGGCCCCCACCGACAGCGCCGGGCTCGGGCGGGCTCGGGCCGGGCCCGGCCGGGCTCAGAAGTCGCCGACCGCGTCCCGGATGACGTCCGGGGCGTTGGTGATGATCCCGTCGACACCCATGGCCTTCACCTTCCGGGCGGTCGCCGCGTCGTCCACGATCCAGGTGTCCACCTCCATCGCCTTGCCGTGGGCCCCCTGCAGGCCGTGCACCGCCGCGACCCAGTCGGCCGTGATCGTGGTGTGCCACGGGTTGATCCGGTCGGTGAACTCGGCGTACCGCGGCAGGTCGGCCACGGTCGGAGTGCCCAGGAAGGCCGTCACCAGGTCCGGGCGCACCGCGTGCACCGCGCGTACGGAGTCGGCGCTGAAGCTCTGCACCACCAGGCGCTGCGTCACATGGCGCTCGTCGAGCCAGCCCGCTTCGCCGAGCACCTTCACGGTCTGCTCCTCGATCCCCGGGTAGAGCTCCGGCTTCTTGATCTCCAGCAGCAGCCGCTGCCGGTTGCGCTGTACCCGGTCGAGGTACTCCCGCAGGGTCGGCACGAAGGCACCCGCGTACTCCTCGCCGAACCAGCTGCCCGCGTCCAGCAGGGCGATCTCGGCCGCCGTGAAGTCCTTGACCTTCCAGGGCTTGCGGTCCGGGAAGACCTGTTCGACGTCGGTGGTCCGGGCGAGGGTGTCGTCGTGGACCACCACCAGCTCGCCGTCCTTGGTGCGCTGCACGTCGTTCTCGACCCAGTCGAAGCCCAGCCGCATCGCCAGGTCGATCGCGTCGAGGGTGTTCTCCGGGGCGTACGCCGAAGCCCCCCGGTGGGCGTACACGACGGGTCCCCCCACCGCCGCCCGGCCGGTGGCGGGGCCGGTGGCGGAGCCCGGGCCGGTGGCGGCGGACGAGGCCGTACCGCCCAGCAGGGTGAGGGTGAAGCCCAGGAATGCGGCGGCGGTCGCGGCGGCGGGTCGGACGTACATGTGCGTTCTCCTCGGGTCGTGAGCCCTGTTCCTGCGTCAAACGGGTGCGGAGCGGCAGACGTTGTGGCGATGGACCAAACGGCGGTTCACGGCGGTGCACGGCACTTCACGGCGGGCCTTCACCGCGATCATGGGGTTGAAGATCACCGAGCCGCCACCGAACTACGACAAACGGACCAGAAGGGGTGAGCCCGGCCGGGTCCCGGGCCGGGCTCCCGACCGACCGCGCGCGGCGCGTCCCCTTAGGGGTGCGTGAGTGTCAGTGGGGGGTCGTACGGTTGACCCATGCGGCCCGTATCGAAGATCGAACGCACGGTGGCGCCTTTCGAGGTCGTCAGCCCCTACCAGCCCAGCGGCGACCAGCCGGCGGCCATCGCCGAGCTGGAGAAGCGCATCCGTGCCGGCGAGAAGGATGTCGTCCTGCTGGGTGCGACCGGCACCGGAAAGTCGGCGACCACCGCCTGGATGATCGAGAAGCTCCAGCGCCCCACCCTGGTGATGGCGCCGAACAAGACGCTCGCCGCCCAGCTGGCGAACGAGTTCCGCGAGCTCCTGCCGAACAACGCGGTCGAATACTTCGTCTCGTACTACGACTACTACCAGCCCGAGGCGTACGTACCGCAGTCCGACACCTACATCGAGAAGGACTCCTCGATCAACGAGGAAGTGGAGCGGCTGCGCCACTCCGCGACCAATTCGCTGCTCACCCGGCGCGACGTGATCGTCGTGGCGTCCGTGTCCTGCATCTACGGCCTCGGCACCCCGCAGGAGTACGTGGACCGGATGGTCCCCCTCAAGGTGGGGGAGGAGATGGACCGGGACCAGCTGCTGCGCCGCTTCGTCGACATCCAGTACACGCGCAACGACGTGGCCTTCACCCGCGGCACCTTCCGGGTGCGCGGCGACACCATCGAGATCTTCCCGGTCTACGAGGAACTGGCCGTCCGCATCGAGATGTTCGGCGACGAGATCGAGGCGCTCTCCACCCTGCACCCGCTCACCGGCGAGGTCATCAGCGAGGACCGCGAGCTGTACGTCTTCCCCGCCAGCCACTACGTCGCCGGACCCGAGCGCATGGAGAAGGCCGTCCGGGGCATCGAGGCCGAGCTGGCCGAGCGCCTCGCCGAGCTGGAGAAGCAGGGCAAGATGCTGGAGGCCCAGCGCCTGCGCATGCGCACCACCTACGACCTGGAGATGATGCGCCAGATCGGGTCCTGCTCCGGCATCGAGAACTACTCGCTGCACATGGACGACCGCGAGCGCGGCTCCGCGCCCAACACCCTCATCGACTACTTCCCCGAGGACTTCCTCCTCGTCATCGACGAGTCGCACGTCACCGTGCCGCAGATCGGCGCCATGTACGAGGGCGACGCCTCGCGCAAGCGGACCCTGGTCGACCACGGCTTCCGGCTGCCGTCCGCACTGGACAACCGGCCGCTGAAGTGGGAGGAGTTCCAGGAGCGCATCGGACAGACGGTCTACCTGTCGGCCACCCCCGGCAAGTACGAGCTCTCGCGCGGCGACGGCTTCGTCGAGCAGATCATCCGCCCCACCGGCCTCATCGACCCCGAGATCGTGGTCAAGCCCACCGAGGGTCAGATCGACGACCTGGTGCACGAGATCCGCGAGCGGGTCGAGAAGGACGAGCGGGTCCTGGTCACCACCCTCACCAAGAAGATGTCCGAGGACCTCACCGACTACTTCCTGGAGCTCGGCATCCAGGTCCGCTACCTGCACAGCGACGTGGACACCCTGCGTCGCATCGAGCTGCTGCGCGAGCTGCGCGCCGGCGAGTACGACGTCCTCGTCGGCATCAACCTGCTGCGCGAGGGCCTCGACCTGCCCGAGGTCTCGCTCGTGGCGATCCTCGACGCCGACAAGCAGGGCTTCTTGCGCTCCGGCACCTCGCTGATCCAGACCATCGGCCGCGCCGCGCGCAACGTGTCCGGCCAGGTCCACATGTACGCGGACAGCATCACCCCGGCGATGGCGCAGGCCATCGACGAGACCAACCGGCGCCGCGAGAAGCAGGTCGCCTACAACACGGCCAACGGGATCGACCCGCAGCCGCTGCGCAAGAAGATCAACGACATCGTCGCCACCATCGCCCGCGAGGAACTCGACACCGAGGAGCTCCTCGGCACCGGCTACCGGCAGACGAAGGACGGCAAGGCCCTCAAGGCGCCGGTGCCCGCACTGGGCGGCAAGGCCGCAAAGGGTGCGAAGGCGGCCAAGGGGGCCAAGGGCGGCGAGGTGCTCACCGACCGGCCGGCCGCCGAACTGGCCGCGCTCATCGAGCAGATGACGGAGCGCATGCGCGGTGCGGCAGCCGAGTTGCAGTTCGAGGTGGCGGCCCGGATTCGGGACGAGGTGGGCGAGTTGAAGAAGGAGCTTCGGCAGATGAGGGAAGCGGGCCTCGCCTGACCCGGAGCCTGTCAGTAGGGTTGGGCACAGCCGCAGGTACATGCTGCGCGCCCGTTAATGGGGCGGGCTATGGGAGAGGGGACACGCGTGACGGTCAACATGACCAAGGGCCAGGCCATCAGTCTGCAGAAGGCGGACGGGGGGACGCTGACCGCGGTCCGGATGGGCCTCGGCTGGCAAGCGGCGAAGCGCCGCGGACTGTTCGGCTCGCGGACCCGGGAGATCGACCTGGATGCCTCGGCGGTGCTCTTCGCCGACAAGCAGCCCGTGGACGTCGTCTTCTTCCGGCACCTGCAGAGCGATGACGGCTCCGTCCGGCACACCGGTGACAACCTGGTCGGCGGCGTCGGCCAGGGTGGCGACGACGAGTCGATCCTCGTCGACCTCCAGCGGGTGCCGGTCCACATCGACCAGATCGTCTTCACGGTGAACTCCTTCACCGGCCAGACGTTCCAGGAGGTGCAGAACGCCTTCTGCCGCATCGTCGACGAGACCAACGGCCAGGAACTGGCCCGCTACACCCTCGACGGCGGCGGCCAGTACACCGCGCAGATCATGGCGAAGGTGTCGCGTGCGGGCGCCGGCTGGCAGATGACGGCCCTGGGTAACCCGGCCAACGGCCGGACGTTCCAGGACCTGATGCCGGCGATCCTGCCGCACCTGTAAGCGAAGAAAGAACGGGGGGAGACGGGACGATGGCGGCCGAACTGGTCCGGGGGCAGAACCATGCCCTGGCCGAACACCAGGTGCGGATCACGGTCTCGGCGGGCACACCTGTGCTCGCGCTGGCCTCGCTCGGGGACGAGCGGGGAGCCGTGACGGGTCCGGAGGGGATCGCGCACCCCGGTGCGCGCGGCCTTCCGGGGGTGGAGACACCCGACGGGTCGGCCGCCCGGCACCGGTTCTCCGTCGACCTCGACGCGGTGGCCGCAGAGGTGCACCGCGTCGGCGTCCTGCTCTCCCTCCCCCCGGGCGGCCCGGACCGCTTCGGCGACGTCGCGGCCTCGCACGTCGCCGTCGCGGGCCTGGACGGCACCGAGCTGGCCGAGTACACCCTGACCGACCTGGATGCCGAGACCGCCGTGGTGGCCTTGGAGCTCTACCGCCGCCAGGGCGCCTGGAAGGTCCGCGCCGTCGGGCAGGGGTACGCCGGCGGCCTCACGGCCCTGTTCGCCGACCAGGGGCTCGCCGCCCCCGCCGCGGCCGAGCTGGCCGCACGCGTGCACGCGAGCGTCGCGGCCCCGGTGGTCTCGGACCCGGTCCCGGTCGCGCCGGACCCGGTCCCGGTCTCCGGAGTCCCGTACGCGCCCACGCCGGGCCCCGCGCCCGCGCCGACACCGCCCCCGGCCGACAGCGCCCCCGCGACCGCCCCCGGCGACACCACCGTCAACTACGCCCACCCGCGGCGCCGCACCAGCACCGAGCCGCCCGAGCCCGCCCCGAGGCCGGCCGCCTCGTCGCAGCAGCCGGGCGAGTTCCCGCGCCCCGTCGCCGGCGACGCCGACGGCTGGTCCATGGAGGAGCGCCTCTACAACCAGGTCTGGGGGATGTTCGAGGACCTGGCCCGGGCGGTCGCCGCCTATCGCGGCGCCGTGGAGTTCGCCGACTCCCGCATGGACCGCGAGCTCGACGACGTGCTGTCCGACCCCCGCCACCGGATCGGCGGCTCCGGCAATGCCGCCCGCGACACCGCACGGGCCCGTCGCGACGAGCTCGTCGCCCAGGCACAGTCCGTCCTCGACCGGGACCTCGCGCAGCTGATCGCCGAGTCCGAGGTGGTCGAGCCCGCCCTGCCCGCCTCGTACGCGCGCTGGGACAACCCGGTCTGGCACGCCGGCCGCTCGGCCGGGCTGCCCGAGGAGAAGCCGCTGGCCCTGCGCCTGGGCGACCTGCACCTGCCCGAGCGGCCCGCCCTGCGGATCCCGATGCTGGTCCGGGTGCCGCTGGAGCGCGGGCTCTGGATCGACAACGGCCGCACCGGCTCCGAGGCCGCCATGACCATGGACACCGACCGGCTGCGCCGGGCCGCCATGGACATGGCCGTCGCCTACGCGGTACGGCTGCTCGCGGTCCACCCGGCCGACCGGTTCTCCGTCCACGTCATCGACGCGGCCGGGGCCGGAGCCGCCTCGCTGGCGCCGCTCGTGCGGGCCGGGGTGCTGGCCGGGCCGCCCGCCGCCGGGGCCGCGGGGGTCACCGAGACACTGGCGCGGCTGACCCGGCGCGTGGACCTCGTACAGATGGCCCTGCGGGCCGGAGCTCCCGAGGACCTGCCGCCGGACGTGGACACGGCCGAGCAGCTGCTGGTCGTACACGACTTCCCGCACGGCTTCGACGACCGCGCCGTCACCCAGCTGCGCTATCTCGCCGACGAGGGATCCGCGGTCGGAGTGCACCTGCTGATGGTCGCCGACCGTGACGAGGCCTCGGCCTACGGGCCGCTGCTCGATCCGCTGTGGCGTTCGCTGATGAGGCTGTCGCCCGTGCCGGACAACCACCTCGCCGACCCCTGGGTGCACCACGCCTGGACCTTCGAGCCCGACCTTCCCCCGCAGGGCAGCCGGGTCCTCGACCAGGTGCTGGACCGGGTGGCGGAAGCCCGCCGCAGAACCCGCCCGTGACCGTCCCTTGGGACTCTCTTTACCTTGTCTGCCCTTGACGGGTATGCTGTGCGGCGCGGAGGGGAGTATTCCTGCTTTCCTGCTACGGCGTACCCGTCAATACGGACCACTGCGGTTGTGTGAGCGCAGTCGGTCCCGGGGCGTCGGCCCACGGCCTCCAGGTCGTTCGGGTGGAAGAGACCTCCGGCAGCGATGACGCTGACGAAGTGCTGAGCCATCTGCCGGAGGCATGACAACCGTGGACGTTTCCTGGACCCTGTGGGCGCTGACCATTCTTGGTCTGTCGCTCCTCATCGGCGCCGATTTCTTCATCGGCCGCAAACCGCACGACGTATCGATCAAGGAAGCGGGCATCTGGACGGTCGTCTGGATCGTCCTCGCCGGACTCTTCGGCCTCGGCCTGTGGTTCTTCGGCAACGGCCAGGCCTCCCAGGAGTTCTTCGCCGGCTTCATCACCGAGAAGTCCCTGAGCGTCGACAACCTCTTCGTCTTCGTCCTGATCATGGCGAAGTTCGCGGTGCCCTCCCACCTGCAGCAGCGCGTGCTGCTCGTCGGTGTGCTGATCGCCCTGGTGCTGCGCGCGATATTCATCGCGGCCGGCGCCGCGATCATCGCCAGCTTCTCGTGGGTCTTCTACATCTTCGGCGCGTTCCTGATCTACACCGCGTGGAAGCTGATCCAGGAAGCCCGTAAGGACGAGGACGACGAGGAGTTCGAGGAGAACCGCCTCCTCAAGTCCGTGGAGAAGAAGTTCGGCGTCGCCGACAAGTACCACGGCACCAAGCTCTTCATCGAGAGCAACGGCAAGCGCGTCCTGACCCCGCTGATGGTCGTCATGCTCGCCATCGGCACCACCGACGTGCTCTTCGCCCTGGACTCGATCCCCGCGATCTTCGGCCTCACCCAGGACCCGTACATCGTCTTCACGGCCAACGCCTTCGCGCTGATGGGTCTGCGCCAGCTCTACTTCCTCATCGGCGGCCTGCTCAAGAAGCTGGTCCACCTCAGCTACGGCCTGTCGATCATCCTCGGCTTCATCGGCGTCAAGCTGGTGCTGCACGCCCTGCACGAGTCCGGCGTGCACGTCCCGGTGATCTCGATCCCGGTCTCCCTGGGCGTCATCTGCGGTGTCCTGGTCATCACCACGATCACCAGCCTGATGGCCTCCAAGAAGCAGGCGGCGGCCGAAGCCGCCGCCCGCACGGAGAGCATCGACGCGTAAGGCGGGACCCCGGAGTTACGGGGCTACGCGGGGGCGGCCGCTTCGGCCGCCCCCGTTTCCGTACCCGCGGCCGCGCGCGATCGCTTCCGCACCACCATCGGATTGGTCTCCGGCAGCAGCGCGAAGCAGCCCAGGCTGACCAGGGCGATCCCGCTCAGGTACACGGCTACGCCCCACGGCGGCCCGGATCCGTCCGCCAGCGCCGTCGCCACGATCGGGGTCAGCGCCCCGCCCAGCACGCCGCCCAGGTTGTAGCCGACGGCCGCGCCGGTGCAGCGGATCCTCGGCTCGTACAGCTCCGGCAGGTACGCGCCCACCACCGCGAACATCGTCACCATGCCCAGCAGCGCCCCGACGAAGCCCAGCGTCATCAGCAGCGGGTCCGCCGTCCGCAACAGCGCCACCAGCGGGAACATCCACAGTGCGCAGGCCGCGCACCCGGCCAGGCACAGGGGCCGCCGTCCGTACCGGTCGCCGATCACCGCCACCAGCGGGGTCGCCAGGCCCTTGAGGGCGACCGCGGCCATGATGCAGGCCAGCATCACCGTGCGGCTGACGCCGAGGTGCTCGGTGGCGTACGCGAGGGACCAGGTGGTGACCGCGTAGAAGACGGCGTACCCCACGGCGAGCGCCCCGCCGGTCAGCAGGAGCAGCCGCCAGTGGCCGCGCACCACCTCCGCGAGCGGGGCCTCCGCCCGGCGGTCGGTCTCGGCGAGCGCCCGGAACTGCGGGGTCTCCTCCACCGAGCGGCGCAGCCACAAGCCGGCCAGCGCCAGCAGCCCGGCCGCCCAGAAGGGCACCCGCCAGCCCCAGGAGGTGAACTGGGCCTCGCTCAAGGAGGCGGACAGCGCGAGGATCATGCCGTTGGCCAGCAGGAACCCCACGGCCGGGCCGATCTGCGGGAAGCTCGACCACAGGCCGCGCCGGCTCTCGGGGGCGTGCTCGGCGGTCAGCAGCACCGCGCCGCCCCACTCGCCACCGAGCCCGAGGCCCTGCAGGAAGCGCAGCAGGAGCAGCAGGAGGGGCGCCGCCATGCCGATCGAGGCGTACGTCGGCACGCAGCCCACGGCCACCGTCGCGAGGCCGGTGAGCAGCAGGGAGCCGAGCAGCACCGGGCGCCGGCCGTAGCGGTCGCCGATGTGGCCGAAGACGGCGGAGCCGAGCGGGCGGGCGAGGAAGCCGACGGCGAAGGTGCCGAACGCGGCGAGCGTTCCGGCGAGCGGGGAGAAAGAGGGGAAGAAGAGCGGGCCGAGCACGAGGGCGGCGGCCGTGCCGTAGACGAAGAAGTCGTAGAACTCGATCGCGGTCCCGGCCAGGGAGGCCGTGGCGAGCCGCAGCATGCCGGGGCTGCCGGCCGCGGGGGTTCGGGGGGAGGTGGTGGGGGAGGGGTCCTGTTGCATGGTGCAGCAGTTACCCCTTCCCCGTCGCCCGGGACGTGCGTTCGGTCATGAACGACCGGAAGGAGTGCACCGCGTACAGAAGTTGACGCGATGCGGGGCCGGCGTACGCGGGCTGCGACCGCGGTCCGCCGGCCGGGGGCTACCAGCCGCGCTCGCGCCATTCGGCGAGGTGCGGCCGCTCGGCGCCGAGCATGGTGTCGTTGCCGTGTCCGGGGTAGACCCAGGTCTCGTCCGACAGCTGGTCGAAGAGCTTGTGCTGGACGTCGTCGATCAGGCTGGCGAAGGCCTTCGGGTCGCCCGAGGTGTTGCCGACGCCGCCCGGGAAGAGGCAGTCGCCGGTGAACACGTGGGCGTGCCCGTGCGGGTCGTCGTAGACGAGGGCGATCGAACCGGGAGTGTGGCCGACCAGGTGCCGGGCGGTCAGCTCGACCCGCCCGACGCGCACGGTGTCCCCGTCCGCGACCGGGACGTCTGTCTTCACCGGGATGCCCTCGGCGTCGAGGGCGCCCGCGTAGGTGGTGGCCCCGGTCGCCGCGACCACCTCGGCGAGCGCGCCCCAGTGGTCGCCGTGGCGGTGGGTGGTGACGACGGAGGCGATGCCGTCGTCCCCGATCAGGCTCAGCAGCGTGCCCGCCTCGGCGGCCGCGTCGATGAGCAGCTGCTCGTCGGTGGCGCGGCAGCGCAGCAGGTAGGCGTTGTTGTTCATCGAACCCACCGCGACCTTGGAAATCATCAGGTCCGCGAGCTCGTGCACGTCGGCCGGACCGCCGACCTTGACCTCTCCGGTGTACGTCATGAGCTGATCCTAGAGCGGGGGGAGCTCGGGGAGGGGGCCGCCCGCGGTGCTCAGCGACGCGCCCTTGTCACCACGGCCGGCGAGCCAGGCCAGCAGCCCGGCGGCGGCGCCGGACACGGTCACGGCCGGCTCCCCGGCGGAGCCGGTGCGCCAGGTGCGCCCGTCGGTCGCGACCAGGGCCACCGGCGGAACCTCCGGGCGCCCGGACCAGCGGTCGGCGAGGAAGACGATCTCGCGCTCGGTGAACTCGTCGGGGAGGTTGTCGAGCCCGTAGCCGATGTTCAGGTCGACGTGGTGCAGCTCGACCTCGACCCAGCGGCGGAAGGGCACGTTGGAGGCCAGGTCCGTGATGCCGTTGCGCAGCTCCACCGTGCGGGACCAGTCCTGCTCGGGCTCGGTGGTGGCGAGGAAGCGGGCCCCGGAATCACGGAGGTCCGTCAGTTGTTCTTCCAGGGGTCGGCCGGCGTCGCGCGCGATGTCCGCGTCCCGGGTGGCCGCGCTCGCGTACATGGGGCGCCCCTCGAAGACGTTGACGAGGGCGTCCGCGTTGCGGGCGAGGTGGGCCAGGATGTGTCCGCGGGTCCAGCCGGGAAGGAGTGACTCCTCGGTGAGGGCGGCGTTGTCCAGCTTCGCGACCGCGGTCAGCAGCCGGTCCGTGGATTCACGTACAGATCGCAGGTCGTGCACATGATCAGTCATGACGGCGAGCCTAGTGGTTTCGCTTTCGTGGCCACACGATCGGGTGAACAGGTCGAAGGAGTGCCGTAAATCGAATGTGCGTGCTATACGCTCGAAGTCCAAGACAGCATCTCCATCGCAGAGGCGCCCCCCATACCCTGGGACGGGGACCCGTGCCCCCGCTCTCTCAAGAAAGGTGCGGACCGGCGTGACCGACCGTCTCATCGTTCGTGGCGCTCGCGAGCACAACCTCAAGAACGTCTCGCTCGACCTGCCCCGCGACTCGCTCATCGTCTTCACCGGACTCTCGGGCTCGGGCAAGTCCTCCCTGGCCTTCGACACGATCTTCGCCGAGGGCCAGCGCCGCTACGTCGAGTCGCTCTCGTCGTACGCCCGCCAGTTCCTCGGGCAGATGGACAAGCCCGACGTCGACTTCATCGAGGGCCTGTCTCCGGCCGTCTCGATCGACCAGAAGTCGACCTCGCGCAACCCGCGCTCGACCGTGGGCACGATCACCGAGGTCTACGACTACCTCCGCCTGCTCTTCGCCCGCATCGGCAAGCCGCACTGCCCCGAGTGCCGCCGCCCCATCTCCCGCCAGTCGCCGCAGGCCATCGTCGACAAGGTGCTCGCGCTTCCCGAGGGCAGCCGCTTCCAGGTGCTCTCGCCGCTGGTGCGCGAGCGCAAGGGCGAGTTCGTCGACCTCTTCGCCGACCTGCAGACCAAGGGCTACAGCCGGGCCCGGGTGGACGGGGAGACCATCCAGCTCTCCGAGCCGCCCACGCTGAAGAAGCAGGAGAAGCACACCATCGAGGTGGTCATCGACCGCCTCACGGTGAAGGACAGTGCCAAGCGCCGCCTCACCGACTCGGTGGAGACCGCCCTCGGCCTCTCCGGCGGCATGGTCATCCTGGACTTCGTCGACCTCGCCGAGGACGACCCCGAGCGTGAGCGGATGTACTCCGAGCACCTCTACTGCCCGTACGACGACCTCTCCTTCGAGGAGCTGGAGCCGCGCTCCTTCTCCTTCAACTCGCCCTTCGGCGCCTGCCCCGAGTGCACCGGCATCGGCACGCGCATGGAGGTGGACCCGGAGCTGATCGTTCCGGACGAGGAGAAGTCCCTGGACGAGGGCGCGGTCTCACCGTGGTCGCTCGGCCACACCAAGGACTACTTCCAGCGGCTGGTCGGCGCGCTCGCCGAGGAGCTCGGCTTCCGCACGGACATCGCGTGGGCCGGGCTGCCGGTCCGAGCCAAGAAGGCCCTGCTGTACGGCCACAAGACGCAGATCGAGGTCCGTTACCGCAACCGGTACGGGCGCGAGCGCGCCTACACGACGGCATTCGAGGGCGCGGTTCCGTTCGTCAAGCGACGGCACGCGGAGTCGGAGAGCGACGCCAGCCGCGAGCGCTTCGAGGGCTACATGCGCGAGGTGCCGTGCCCGACCTGTGAGGGCACCAGGCTCAAGCCGATCGTGCTCGCCGTGACGGTGATGGAGAAGTCCATCGCCGAGGTCGCCGCGATGTCGATCAGCGAGTGCGCGGACTTCCTCGGCCGGATGCGGCTCGACGCCCGCGACAAGAAGATCGCCGAGCGGGTCCTGAAGGAGGTCAACGAGCGGCTCCGCTTCCTCGTGGACGTCGGCCTCGACTACCTCTCGCTCAACCGTGCCGCCGGCACCCTGTCGGGCGGCGAGGCCCAGCGCATCCGGCTGGCCACGCAGATCGGCTCCGGCCTCGTCGGCGTGCTCTACGTACTCGACGAGCCCTCCATCGGCCTCCACCAGCGGGACAACCACCGGCTGATCGAGACGCTCGTGCGGCTGCGGGACATGGGCAACACGCTCATCGTCGTCGAGCACGACGAGGACACCATCAAGGTGGCCGACTGGGTCGTGGACATCGGCCCGGGCGCGGGCGAGCACGGCGGCAAGGTGGTGCACAGCGGTTCGCTGAAGGAGCTGCTGGAGAACCCCGAGTCGATGACCGGGCAGTACCTGTCGGGCAAGCGCTCCATCGCGATCCCGGACATCCGCCGGCCGGTGAACGGGGAGCGCAAGCTGACCGTCCACGGGGCCAAGGAGAACAACCTGCGGGACATCGACGTCTCCTTCCCGCTGGGCGTGCTCACCGCGGTGACCGGCGTGTCGGGCTCGGGCAAGTCGACGCTGGTCAACGACATCCTCTACACGCACCTGGCGCGCGAGCTGAACGGCGCCCGCTCGGTGCCGGGACGGCACACGCGGGTGGACGGGGACGACCTCGTCGACAAGGTCGTGCACGTGGACCAGTCACCGATCGGCCGGACCCCGCGGTCCAACCCGGCCACCTACACCGGTGTCTTCGACCACGTGCGCAAGCTCTTCGCGGAGACGATGGAGGCGAAGGTCCGCGGCTACCTGCCGGGCCGCTTCTCCTTCAACGTGAAGGGCGGCCGGTGCGAGAACTGCTCCGGCGACGGCACGATCAAGATCGAGATGAACTTCCTGCCGGACGTCTACGTCCCCTGCGAGGTCTGCCACGGCGACCGCTACAACCGGGAGACGCTGGAGGTCCACTACAAGGGCAAGTCCATCGCGGAAGTCCTGAACATGCCGATCGAGGAGGCGCTGGACTTCTTCGAGGCGGTGCCGACGATCGCCCGGCACCTGCGCACGCTGAACGAGGTCGGGCTGGGCTACGTCCGGCTCGGGCAGTCCGCGCCGACCCTGTCGGGTGGCGAGGCGCAGCGCGTGAAGCTGGCCTCCGAGCTGCAGAAGCGGTCGACGGGCCGGACGGTGTACGTGCTGGACGAGCCGACCACGGGTCTGCACTTCGAGGACATCTCGAAGCTGATCAAGGTGCTGTCGGGGCTGGTGGACAAGGGCAACTCGGTGATCGTCATCGAGCACAACCTGGACGTCATCAAGACCGCGGACTGGGTCATCGACATGGGCCCGGAGGGTGGTTACGGCGGCGGCCTCGTCGTCGCCGAGGGCACGCCGGAGCAGGTCGCGTCGGTGGGGGCGAGCCACACGGGCAAGTTCCTGCGGGACATCCTGGGCGCGGACCGGGTCTCGGACGGGGCCGCTCCGGCGGTGGTGGGCCAGCGGAAGGCCCCGGCCAAGAAGGCTGCCGCCGCCAAGAAGGCCGCCCCGGCGAAGAAGGCCGTGGTCCCGGCCAAGAAGGCGACCACGCGGGCCCGTAAGGCGTAGCCGGTCCGGCAGCGGCGCCGGGTCCGGGGGCTCCGCCCCCGGACCCTCCCCCCAGCTCCTCAAGCGCCGGAGGGGCTGAAAGATCCAGCCCCGCCGGCGTTTGAGGCGCCGGGTCTGGGCGGAGCCCCAGCGGCGGGGCTGCAGGCTTACGAGGCCACGCCCACCGCTCGGCCGGCGGTGGCCGGGTCCGTCAGGCTCGTGAGGAGCGCGTCCGCGACGTCCGCGCGGGGGATGACGCGGCCGCCCCGCACATTGGCGTCGATCGCCCGCCGGTAGGTCCCGGTGTGCGGCTTGTCCTGGAGCATCGGCGGGCGGATGACCGTCCACTGAGTACCGCTCGCCCCCATCGCCGCCTCCATGTCCGCGAGGTCCGCGTACACGTCCCGCAGCAGCCTGCGCAGCAGCGGGTAGACCACGGCCCGGGTGAACACCCCCTCGCCGTCCGGCAGCCGGCCGACCGGCGCGGCACTCACGGCCGACAGCCGGCGCACCCCCGCACGGTCCATGGCCGAGGTGATCGCGCCCAGGGCCGGGCCGGCGATGGGCGTCTCCTTGGCCTGCTTGTTGCTCACCGGGCCGAGCGCGGACACCACCGCGTCCTGGCCGCTCACCACCGGTAGCAGCGCCTCCTCGTCGGTCACGTCGGCGACCGTGGCCACGCGGAGCCGCTCGTGGGCGGGAAGGGGCAGCCGGGCCGGGTCGCGGACCACCGCGGTCACCTCGTGCCCCGCGTCGAGCGCCTGCCGTACGACCTCCTGGCCGACGCCGCCCGTGGCACCGAACACCGTGATCTTCATGGAAACCCCCATGGTCGAAGAAGGTGGAACAGGTGGTGGGTGAGTACTCACTCACCACTCGCTTCGGCTATGGTGAGTGAATGCTCACCTCGAAGTCAAGCCGTCCCACCCCGGAGCGGCTGCTCGACGCCGCCGAGCAGCTGATGCGCACCAGCGGCCTGGCCAGTGCCACCACGAAGGCCATCGCCCGGGAAGCCGGCTGCTCGGAGGCCGCGCTCTACAAGCACTTCACGAACAAGGAAGAGCTCTTCGTGCGCGTGCTGATGGAGCGCACCCCCAACGCGGGCCCGCTCATGGCCGCCCTGCAGGAAGGTGCGGGGGAACGGGGCGTCGAGGAGGGGCTCACCGAGATCGCCCGGCACGCCGCGCTCTTCTACGCCGACGCCATGCCCATGGCGGCCTCGCTCTTCGCCGAACCGGCGCTGCTCACCCGCCACCGCGAGGGCATCCAGGAGATGGGGGCGGGACCGCACGTGGTGCTGGACGCGCTGGCGGGGAGGCTGCGGCGCGAGCTCGACGCCGGCCGCCTGCGGTCCGACGCCGATCCGCGCGCGGCCGCCGCGCTCCTACTGGGCGCGTGCTTCCAGCGGGCCTTCTTCCTGCACTTCTCCGGCGCCCATGTGGTCCAGCCGGTCGAGGAGTTCGCCCCGGCCGTGGCCCGGACCGTGTGGGCCGCTATCCGCTGAGCTCGGCGGCGTACGGGGGCTCCGCGCCGGCCCGGGTACAGGTCAGTGCGGCCGCGTGCGCGGCGTACGCCAGGACGTCCGGCCAGTCCACCGGCTCGCCCGGCGGCGCCGCCGCGATCCGGTGCAGGAGGGCCGCGTTGACGGTGTCGCCCGCCCCGATGGTGTCCGCCACCGCGATCCGGCGGGCCGGTACCGAGTGCTCCGCGCCCTCGCGCGTCCAGACCGTCAGGCCCGCCGCACCCCGGGTCAGCACCACTGCCGAGGGCCCCGCCGCCAGCCAGTCGCCGACCCGACCGCCGAGCCAGCCCGCGTCCTCCTCCGACAGCTTGAGGACGCCCGTGTGCGGCAGCAGCCGGGTCAGGAAGCGGGCCCGATGGGCTGCCGGGTCGGGGATCAGCGCCGGCCGGATGTTGGGGTCCAGCAGGGTCATCAGCCCGCGCCGCGACTCCCGGCGCAGCAGGGCCTCGTACGCGCTCGCGCCCGGTTCCAGCACCAGCGAACAGGTGCCGAGCGCGAGGGCCCGGGTCCCCTCGGGGAGGGCGGGCGGCAGCGTGAAGAGCCGGTCGGCCGTCCCCTCGACGTAGAAGCCGTACGAGGCCGAGCCGTCGGGGGCCAGGGAGGGCACGGCGAGGGTGGTCGGCTCGGGCCCGCGCTGGACGAGGGAGAGGTCCACCCCGGCCGCCCGCAGCCCGGACAGCAGGCTCTCGCCGAAGCCGTCCGTGGAGACCCGGGAGCAGAAGGCCACCTCGGCGCCGAGCCGGCCGAGGGCGAGCGCGGTGTTGTACGGGCCTCCGCCGAGGCGGGGGAGCAGCGCGCCGGGCGGCTGCGCCACGGGCACCAGGTCGATGAGGGCTTCTCCGCCGACGACGATCACGCGGGGGAAGCTACCCCATCGGACGGCGGTATCGTCGGGTGGGCCGGTGCCCGGCCGGTCGCACACCTCAGGAGAACCGCATGCCCGCGTCGCAGTCCGCAGCCCGCCGTACCGTCCTCAAGGGAGCCGCCGCGCTCGCCGGGGCCGTCGGCGGCGGTGCGACCCTCGCGGCCTGTTCCACCGAGACGAACAGCGGCAACGGCAGCCCGGCGGTCCCGACCGAGCCGGTCGAACTGGGCGCGGCGAGCGAGGTCCCGGTGGGCGGCGCGAAGCTGTACCGGGAGAAGAAGCTGATGGTCAGCTGCCCGGCGGAGGGCCAGTACAAGGCCTTCAGCGCGCAGTGCACGCACGCCGGCTGCGTCCTGGACAAGATCGACAAGGGCGAGGGCAACTGCCCCTGCCACGGCAGCCGCTTCGACGTGACCACCGGCAAGGCCCTGAAGGGCCCGGCCACGGACCCGCTGCCGGCCGTCCCGGTCAAGGTGGAGAACGGCAAGCTGATCGCGGGCTAGTCGGACTCCCAGGGGCGCCGACGCCCGCTTCCACATGGAAGGGCATCCGCACCGCTCAGTCCCAGTCCCAGGCGATCCCCAGGATCCCGCGCCGCACCGACTGCTCCAGCAGGTGCACTGCCCGGTGCCGGCCGCTGGGGGTCAGGTCCGTGAGGCCGGTGCGCGGGGAGTCGGGGCCGGAGCGGGCGAAGCGGCGGCAGCGGACCGGGAGGGCCGCCTCGTCGAAGCGGACCTGGAGCATGTACTGGCCGCCCGCGTAGCTGAAGCCGCGCACGTACTCGCCGCTGCGGGCGCCCGTGCCGTCCTCGACCGCGTAGCCGAAGACGTACGTGTCCCCGCGCCGCAGCCGCGCGTCGAAGAGCAGCTCCGCGACCACCACCCCGGCCTCCGGATGGCAGCGGACCCGGCCCGTGCGGCAGTTCTCGTACGCCGTCACGCGCATCCGGGACACGTCGCAGCCGGGGTCGCCGTGGTGGACGGCCAGGTAGCGGTCGACGCCGTCGCGGTGCGCCCGGACGATCTGCTGCGACTCGCGGACCCGCATCTCGCCGGCCGGCCCTATGCGGACCCGCTCGTGGTGGCCGAGCGTGTGCAGTCCGCCGTCCGAGGGGAGTTCCATCCCGTCCAGCAGCCGCTCCACCGCGCCGCCCATGCTGAACAGGGCCCGGTACGGGCGGGCGGCCGGGCGGGCCGGCCCGGGGTCCGGTTCCGGGGAGGCCAGCAGGCGCAGCAGGGCGCCGTCCGGAAGCTCCAGGATCTGCTCCAGCGCGGTGACGGCCCGCAGAGACTCCGGGTGGCGCGGTCTTCGGGCGCCCTGCTGCCAGTAACTGAGGCTGGTGACGCCGACCTTGATGCCGCGTGCCGCGAGCCGGTGCTGGACCCGGTGCAGGGGCAGTCCGCGGGCGGCGAGGGCGGCGCGCAGGGCGAGGTGGAAGGGGCCGGCGCGCAGTAATCGGCCGAGTTCCGGCGTGCCCGCCGCATCCGTGGTGTCGGTCGTGTCCGTCGTGTTCCCGGTCGGCCGCATCGCCGCTCCTCTGTGAACGTTCACACGCGCCGGCGTGGGGGGCCGGGCCGGTGGTACCAGGGGAGCAGGTGGCACGACAGCCACCGTTCACACCGCAGTTCCACCGTTCACACTGCAATGTCACCGCGTATTGAAGCGTGTTGACCTGATCGCGACAACACCCCGATGCTCCTCCACAGCGTCCGGACGCGCTCCTCCACCCCCACTCTCCCCACCTCGGGAGGAACGCGATGCGCAACAGAAACCGGCGGCAATCCCTGGCCGCCCTCGTCACCGCCCTGCTCCTCGCCCTGCCCCTCAGTGTCGGTACCGCCACCGCCGCCGGTACCGACGCCGAGTCCGCCCTGGCCTACAAGCGCCTGAACATCACCATGCAGGCGCAGCAGAAGACCAACTGGTGCTGGGCCGCCGGCGGCAACACCATCGCCACCTGGTTCGGCCGCAACCACACCCAGAACCAGTTCTGCAACGCAGCCTTCAACCGCCAGCAGGGCTACGACTGCCCGAACAACCAGGCCACCCTCGGCAACGTCCAGACCGGGCTGCGCTGGGCCGGGATCAACCCCGGTTCGTACGTGAACGGCTGGCTCCAGTACTCCACCGTCCAGACCGAGATCAACGCCAACCGCCCGATCGAGACCCGTATCCAGTGGTCCAACGGCGGCGGCCACATGCACGTCATCTACGGCTACGACACCGCGAGCAACTGGGTCTACTGGGGCGACCCGTGGCCCTCCAGCGACCGCTACAACTGGGCCTCGCACGCCTGGTACGTGGACAACAGCACCTTCTCCTGGACCCACTCCCTCTACCGGATCGGGGCGTGACCGCGATGACCGCCATGACCCTGATCGCCATGCCCCTGCGCGCCTCCGCAGCCGCCGCGGTCCTCGCGGCCAGCGCCCTCCTCGGGCTCGCCGCGCAGGCCTCCGCGGCCCCCGTTCCGCAGCCGCAGGCCGCCACCGCCGAGACCAGGGCCGAGGCCGCGCGGGCGGCCGGGGCGCCGGACACCCTGGCCACGCTCTCCCGCTTCTTCGCGAGGGAGGGCAAGGTCTCGGTGAGCGCCGCGCAACCCCGCATAGAGGGGGAGGCGATACCGGTGCACCACCTCTCCCCGGAGTTCGTCGCCGGCAAGCCGGGAGCGTCCGTGGCCCGGCTGGAGTTCTTCGCCGGCAAGGCCGTCTCCGCCGACGGGCAGCAGGCCGCGCTGTGGACCGCCCGGACGGCGGCGGGGTGGCAGGTGGTGAACATCGCCACCGGCGACGACGAGTTCCGCTATGCGAGCATGGGCGCGGCGAAACTGCCCGGCGGGACGGTGTTCCGCGAGCCGCAGATCGACGCGTGGTACGTCGCCGGGGGCGAGCGGGTCCTGCCGCTGGACGAGGACGCGGTGCGGGCGGTGGGCGCCGGGGGGACCACGCTGGGCGCGTACCGTGCGCGGGTCGTCAAGGCGTACGGGGACAAGCTCCCCGGCTCCGGGTACGCCGAGGCGGGTACGGCGGGCGGCTTCGACGAACCGTCCGCCGCCGCGGGTGACGTGCCGCCGCTGGTGGGCGGGGCCGTTGCGCTCGCGCTGGCCGGGGCCGGTGCCGGGGCGGTGGCACTGCGCCGCCGCCGAGCCGCCGCCGCGGCGTAGCCCCCGCGCCCGCAGGGCCCGGCTCCCCACCCGGGACCGGGCCCTGCGGCCCGGCTGCTGGGGCTCCGCCCCAGACCCTCCCCCCAGACTCCGTCCGGGGGGACCGCCACGCCTCAAACGCCGGAGAGGCTGAATTTCCGCTGATGGCGTCCGCCGAGCGCGGCTGGATGCCCCGCAGGGCCGTTCAAGCCCGTCCAGGGGGCACCTCCCAGCGGTAGCTGGGGGAGTTTGAGGACCGGGGTCCGGGCGGAGCCCCGGTTTCGGGTGGGGCGGGGTGGCCGTGGGCCCCGCGCAGCGGAACGGCGCCGCACCAGACCGGCGGCAGGACCGCGCCAGAGGAGTACGGCCCGTTGTCAGCCCACGCCAGTAGGGTGTTGGCATGGCCGACCCTTCCAGTTACCGACCCAAGCCGGGACAGATCCCCGACTCCCCGGGGGTGTACAAGTTCCGCGACGAGCACCGCCGGGTGATCTACGTCGGGAAGGCCAAGAGCCTGCGCCAACGCCTGGCCAGCTACTTCCAGGACCTCGCCGGCCTGCACCCCCGTACCGCCACCATGGTGACCACGGCCGCCTCCGTCGAGTGGACCGTGGTGTCCACCGAGGTCGAGGCGCTGCAGCTGGAGTACTCCTGGATCAAGGAGTTCGACCCCCGGTTCAACGTCAAGTACCGGGACGACAAGAGCTACCCCTCCCTCGCCGTGACGATGAACGAGGACTACCCGCGCGTGCAGGTCATGCGCGGCCCCAAGAAGAAGGGCGTGCGCTACTTCGGTCCGTACGGGCACGCCTGGGCGATCCGCGAGACCGTCGACCTGATGCTCCGCGTCTTCCCGGTGCGGACGTGCTCCGCGGGCGTCTTCAAGCGCTCCGCGCAGATCGGCCGGCCCTGCCTGCTCGGCTACATCGGCAAGTGCTCCGCTCCCTGCGTCGGCCGGGTCACCCCCGAGGAGCACCGCGAACTGGCCGAGGACTTCTGTGACTTCATGGCCGGCCGCACCGGCACCTACCTCTCCCGCCTGGAGAAGGAGATGCACGAGGCGGCCGAGGAGATGGAGTACGAGAAGGCCGCCCGGCTGCGCGACGACATAGGGGCGCTGCGCCGGGCCATGGAGAAGAACGCCGTGGTGCTCGCCGACGCCACCGACGCCGACCTGATCGCGGTCGCCGAGGACGAGCTCGAAGCCGCCGTGCAGATCTTCCACGTCCGCGGCGGCCGGGTCCGCGGCCAGCGCGGCTGGATCACCGACAAGGTCGAGGCCGTCGACACCGCCGGGCTCGTCGAGCACGCCCTCCAGCAGCTCTACGGGGAGGAGACCGGCGAGAGCGTGCCCAAGGAGGTGCTCGTCCCGGCGCTCCCCGAGGACACCCCGGCGCTGAGCCAGTGGCTCGCCGAGCGGCGCGGGTCACAGGTCAGCCTGCGGATCCCGCAGCGCGGCGACAAGAAGTCGCTGATGGAGACCGTCCACCGCAACGCCGTGCAGTCCCTCGCCCTGCACAAGACCAAGCGCGCCGGCGACCTGACCACCCGCTCCCGGGCCCTGGAGGAGATCGCCGAGGCCCTGGAGCTGGACAGTGCGCCGCTGCGCATCGAGTGCTTCGACATCTCGCACCTCCAGGGCGACGACGTGGTCGCGTCGATGGTCGTCTTCGAGGACGGCCTGGCCCGCAAGGGCGAGTACCGGCGCTTCCAGATCAAGTCGTTCGAGGGGCAGGACGACGTCCGCTCCATGCACGAGGTGGTCTCCCGGCGCTTCCGCCGCTACCTCCAGGAGAAGCTGAAGACCGGCGAATGGTCCCCCGAGGACGCGGAGGACGGGCAGGGCCCGGAGGAGGACGACGGGCGGCCCAAGCGCTTCGCGTATCCGCCCCAGCTCGTCGTGGTCGACGGCGGGCAGCCGCAGGTCGCCGCCGCCAAGCGGGCCCTGGAGGAGCTCGGGGTCGACGACGTCGCGGTGTGCGGCCTGGCCAAGCGGCTGGAGGAGGTCTGGCTGCCCGGCGAGGACGACCCGGTCGTGCTGCCCCGCACCAGCGAGGGCCTGTACCTGCTCCAGCGGGTCCGTGACGAAGCCCACCGCTTCGCCATCCAGTACCAGCGCAACAAGCGCGGGAAGCGCCTGAAATCCGGGCCGCTGGACGAGGTGGCCGGGCTCGGGGAAAGTCGTAAGCAGGCCTTGGTCAAGCACTTCGGTTCGGTGAAGAAGCTGAGACAGGCGACAATCGACCAGATCTGCGAGGTCCCGGGCATAGGCCGCAAGACGGCCGAGACCGTGGCCGCGGCGCTCGCGAACGCGGCTCCGGCCGGTCCTGCCGTCAACACGGCCACAGGAGAGATCATGGAGGACGAGACCCCCGCGCCAGCGGGATCGTCGTCCGATCGGGGGACCGAGCAATGACCGAGCACGAGACCACGCACGACACCGAAGCCGAGACCGCAGTCGAAGCCGCAGCCGAGACCACGGACGAGACCATGCACGACCGAGACGGAGCACAGGTGAGTACGGGCACGACAGTGGAGCCCGGCGATACCGCCGAGGCGGCCATCCCCGAGCTGGTGATCATCTCCGGGATGTCCGGGGCCGGCCGCAGTACGGCGGCGAAGTGTCTGGAGGACCTCGGCTGGTTCGTCGTCGACAATCTCCCGCCTGCGCTGATCCCCACCATGGTGGAGCTGGGCGCCCGCTCCCAGGGCAACGTGGCGCGCATCGCCGTCGTCGTCGACGTCCGCGGCCGCCAGTTCTTCGACGCCCTGCGCGAATCCCTCTCCGACCTCGACAGCCGCGGCGTCACCCGCCGCATCGTCTTCCTGGAGTCCTCCGACGACGCGCTGGTCCGCCGCTTCGAGTCGGTGCGCCGCCCGCACCCGCTCCAGGGCGACGGCCGCATCACCGACGGCATCGCGGCCGAGCGCGACCTGCTGCGCGAGCTGCGCGGCGACGCCGACCTGGTGATCGACACCTCCAGCCTGAACGTGCACGAGCTGCGCGCCAAGATGGACGCCCAGTTCGCCGGCGACGAGGAGCCCGAGCTGCGGGCCACCGTCATGTCCTTCGGCTTCAAGTACGGCCTGCCCGTCGACGCCGACCTGGTGGTGGACTGCCGGTTCATCCCGAACCCGCACTGGGTCCCGGAGCTGCGCCCCTTCACCGGGCTCAACGAGGAGGTGTCGGCGTACGTCTTCAGCCAGCCCGGCGCCAAGGAGTTCCTCGACCGGTACACCGAGCTGCTCCAGCTCATCGCCACCGGCTACCGCCGCGAGGGCAAGCGGTACGTGACCATCGCGGTCGGCTGCACGGGCGGCAAGCACCGCAGCGTGGCCATGTCCGAGAAGCTCGCCGCCCGCCTCGCCTCCGAGGGAGTCGAGACCGTCGTCGTCCACCGGGACATGGGGCGCGAGTGACCGCACGGACCCCACGGCTGAGCCGCCTGCGCCGCCTCGCCCCCACCCGGGGCGAGGAGGGCGCACGCCGCTCCGGCCGTCGGCGCGGCGCCACGCCGAAGGTGGTCGCGCTCGGCGGCGGCCAGGGCCTGTCGGCCTCCCTCGCCGCCCTGCGCCGCATCACCGGTGACCTCACCGCCGTGGTCACCGTCGCCGACGACGGCGGCTCCAGCGGCCGGCTCCGGGAGGAGCTCGGTGTGCTGCCGCCCGGCGATCTGCGCAAGGCGCTGGCCGCGTTGTGCGGCGACGACGACTGGGGCCAGACCTGGTCCCGCGTCATCCAGCACCGCTTCCAGTCCGAGGGCGAGCTGCACGGGCATGCCGTCGGCAACCTGCTGATCGTCGCCCTCTGGGAACAGCTCGGCGACCCCGTCCAGGCCCTCGACCTCGTCGGGAAGCTGCTCGGGGCGCAAGGCCGGGTGCTGCCGATGTCGGCGGTGCCGCTGGAGCTCCAGGCCCTGGTCAGGGGCCACGATCCGGCGCGCCCCGAGTACGTGGACACCGTTCGCGGGCAGGCCACGGTGGCCCTCACCCCCGGCGAGGTGCTCTCCGTGCAGGTCGTGCCGAGCGACCCGCCGGCCGTGCCGGAGGCTGTGGCGGCGGTGCTGGACGCGGACTGGGTGGTGCTCGGTCCGGGGTCCTGGTTCTCCTCCGTGATCCCGCACCTGCTGGTGCCGGAACTGCTCGACGCACTGGTCGAGACGAAGGCCCGGCGGGTCCTCTCGCTGAACCTCGCGCCGCAGCCCGGCGAAACAGAGGGCTTCTCTCCGCAGCGTCATTTGGAGGTTTTGGCCCGACACGCCCCTAAACTCGCCCTGGACGTGGTGCTGGCCGACGAGGCCGCCGTGCCCGACCGCGAGTCCCTCGCCGATGCCGCAAAACGGTTCGGCGCCGCGGTCGAGCTGGCGCCGGTGGCCAGGCAGGACGGCTCTCCGAAGCATGACCCGGAGCTGCTGGCCGCCGCGTACGACCGTATTTTTCGGATGCATGGAAGGATCGGCCCATGGCGATGACGCCCGCGGTGAAGGATGAGATTTCCCGCCTGCCCGTCACCCGGACCTGCTGCAGGAAGGCGGAGGTCTCGGCGATTCTTCGGTTCGCGGGCGGCCTCCACCTGGTGAGCGGCCGCATCGTCATCGAGGCGGAGCTGGACACCGGGATCGCGGCCAGGCGCCTGCGCAAGGACATTCTGGAGATCTTCGGGCACTCCTCGGACCTGGTGGTCATGGCTCCCGGCGGTCTGCGCCGCGGCAGCCGCTACGTGGTCCGCGTGGTGGCCGGGGGTGACCAGCTGGCACGCCAGACGGGCCTCGTGGACGGCCGGGGGCGCCCGATCCGGGGTCTGCCCCCGCAGGTGGTCTCCGGGGCCACCTGTGATGCCGAAGCGGCCTGGCGCGGCGCGTTCCTGGCCCACGGCTCGCTGACCGAGCCGGGCAGGTCCTCCTCCCTGGAGGTCACCTGCCCCGGCCCGGAGGCCGCCCTGGCCCTGGTGGGCGCCGCCCGCAGGCTCTCCATCGCCGCCAAGGCGCGCGAGGTGCGCGGGGTGGACCGGGTCGTCGTCCGCGACGGCGACGCGATCGGCGCCCTGCTGACCAGGCTCGGCGCGCACGAGTCGGTGCTGGCCTGGGAGGAGCGGCGGATGCGGCGCGAGGTGCGCGCCACCGCCAACCGCCTCGCCAACTTCGACGACGCCAACCTGCGCCGCTCGGCGCGGGCCGCGGTGGCCGCCGGAGCCCGGGTGCAGCGCGCGCTGGAGATCCTCGGCGAGGAGGTCCCCGAGCACCTCGCCGCGGCCGGCCGGCTGCGGATGGAGCACAAGCAGGCCTCCCTGGAGGAGCTGGGCGCGCTCGCCGACCCGCCGCTGACCAAGGACGCGGTCGCGGGCCGGATCCGCCGCCTGCTGGCGATGGCCGACAAGCGCGCCCAGGACCTCGGCATCCCGGGCACCGAGTCGAACCTCGACCTCAGCGAGGAGCTGGCCGACAACATGGCCGGCTAGTCGGCCGAGGCGAAGGCGCCGTTACGGCAAAGGGCCCCGCACGGTCACTCGTGCGGGGCCCGTTCGCGTCGCGACCCGGTACGCCCCATTGACATGAGCATGGGCTGATCGTGAGCCTGTCGTCCGAACGCTTTCGTGGCTGACGACGCCCAGGGGGGCACATGAGGCACCGCGCGAGATCGATCCTCGCCGCAAGCGCACTCGTCTTCGGAACCACACTCGCCGCGCTACCCGCGGCGGCCCAGCAGCAGTCCGGCTCCGCGCCCGCCGCCGACGAGGTACGGGTCTACGACGCCGACATCACCCGGGAGCAGGTCCCGCTCGTCCTCGCCGCCGGCCAGGATGCCCACGAGCTCTCCGAACGCGCCCCGGAGACCGGCACCGCCCGGGTCGAGCTCTTCCTCACCGGCGCCCAGGCCAAGGAGCTCGGCGCCCAGGGCGTCAAGCTCGCCGAGCGCAAGGTCGCGGCCGAGGGCCTGGCCCGGGCCAAGGCCGCCGGGGACGGGGTGTTCCGCCCGTACAGCGGCAAGGGCGGCCTCCAGGAGGAGATCCTGCGCACCGCCCGGGAGAACCCCGGGCTCACCAAGGTCGTCTCCATCGGCAAGACCGTCCAGGGCAAGGACATCCTCGCCCTCAAGGTCAGCAAGAACGCGAAGAAGACCAGGGACGGCGACAAGCCTTCCGTGCTCTACATGTCCAACCAGCACGCCCGTGAGTGGATCACCCCCGAGATGACCCGGCGGCTGATGCACCACACGGTCGACAGCTACGGCAAGGACCCGCGGATCACCAAGCTGGTCGACTCCACCGAGCTGTGGTTCCTGCTCTCCGCCAACCCGGACGGCTACGACTTCACACACGCGCCCGACGGCGAGCGGCTGTGGCGCAAGAACCTGCGCGACAACAACGGCGACGGCAAGACCACCACCGGCGACGGCGTCGACCTCAACCGCAACTTCGGCTACAAGTGGGGCTACGACAACGAGGGCTCCTCGCCGAACCAGGCCAGCGAGACCTACCGCGGCCCGAACGCCTCCTCCGAGCCCGAGACCACCGCCCTCGACGCCTTCCAGAAGCGCATCGGCTTCGACTACGCCATCAACTACCACTCCGCCGCCGAGCTGATCCTCTACGGCGTGGGCTGGCAGGTGGCCACCCCCACCCCCGACGACGTCGCCTACAAGACGCTCGCCGGCACCCCGGAGAACCCGGCCGTCCCCGGCTACTACCCGCAGGTCTCCTCCGAGCTCTACACCACCAACGGCGAGGCCGACGGCCACGCCTCCAACGTCAACGGCATCATGATGTTCACGCCGGAGATGACCACCTGCCAGACGGCTTCCGAGATCGACCCGAACGACCGGTGGAAGCCCGAGGACTGCGCCTCCGGCTTCAACTTCCCGGACGACGAGAAGCTCATCCAGGCCGAGTTCGCCAAGAACATCCCCTTCGCGCTCACGGTCGGCGAGAGCGCCGCGCACCCCGACCGCCCGGCCTCGGCCGTGGGCCTGAGCGCCCCCGACTTCACCCTGGACCCCTTCACCACCTCCTACGTCGCCCGCGGTGAGGACCAGACGGTCTCCGTCACGGCCCGCAAGTCGCTGAAGGACAAGGAGCTCAACTTCCGCATCAACGGCGGCCGTACGCACGACGAGGACCTGGAGGCCTGGAAGGGCGGCGAGGTCTACGGCGGCGAGGACAACAACTGGTTCGACGAGTACCGGGCCGAGGTCGACGGCGCCCGGCCCGGCGACAAGGTCGAGGTCTGGTTCACCGGCCGCGACCGCTCGGGCAAGAAGGTCTCGAGCGAGCACTTCACCTACACCGTGGCCGAGCGGCCGCGCGCGGACGTGCTGGTGATCGCCGAGGAGGGCGCTAAGGCCCAGCACGCCCAGACGTACGTCGACGCCCTGCGCGCCAACGGCAGGTCCGCCGCGGTCTGGGACGTCGCCGTCCAGGGCGCCCCGCACCACCTCGGAGTGCTCTCCCACTTCGGTACGGCCGTCCACTACACCGGCGCCAAGACCCCCGGCGGCGACACCCAGCTCGCGGTGCGCGACTACCTCAACGAGGGCGGGAAACTGATCGAGGCCGGTGAGCTGGCGGGCGGCAACGCCCAGGTCGGCCGCGCCGTGACCAACGACTTCAGCCAGTACTGGCTCGGCGCCTACGGCCGCACCAACGCCGCCGGCGCCACCGCCTTCACCGGAGCCGGCGCCCTCGGCAGTACCCAGAGCGCCCTCGGCGACGCCGCGGGCAACCCGCTGAACGCCCCCGGCTCCTACACCGTCACCTCCGAGACCCTGGCTCCCGAGCAGTTCCCGCAGTTCAAGAGCGCGCAGGCGGGCCGGTTCGCCGGGGTCGTGAACCCGTACGCCCCGTACGCGGGCAGCCAGATGGCTTCGGCGCTGCACGCCGACGACGACTGGAAGCGCCTCGTACGCACCATCGACCTGACCGGCGTCTCCGCAGCCGACAAGCCGCAGTTGAAGCTCGCCATGAGCTGGAACGTCGAGGAGGGCTACGACCACGCGGCGCTGGAGGCGCACACGGTCGGCGCGGACGACTGGACCACGCTGCCGGACACGGGCGGCCTGACCAGCTCTACCGTTCCCGAGGAGTGCGGGGCCGGATTCTTCATCAACGGCCACCCCTTCCTGCGCCACTACCTCACCCTGGAAGGCGGGGGCTGCACCGCGCAGGGCACCAGCGGGGCCTGGAACACCTTCACGGCCTCCTCCGGCGGCTGGAAGCAGGTCTCCTTCGACCTGAGCGCCTACGCGGGCAAGACCGTGGAGGTCTCGCTCTCCTACATCGCCGACGGAGGCGTGGGCGGCCGAGGGGTCTTCGCCGACGAGGCACGGCTGTCCGTGGGGGGAGTGGACCAGACCACTGAAGGTTTCGAGACGTCTCTCGGAGCCTGGATCGCGCAGGGATCGCCCGCCGGCAGCCCTGAAGTTCCGGGCGATTGGTCCCGGTCCGGGGAGCTGTTCAAGTCCTATGCGGCCGTCACTACGCGTGACACCGTTCTCCTCGGCTTCGGCCTGGAACACCTGCCGGCCGCCGCCGACCGCTCCCTACTCGTCGGTAAGGCGCTTTGGGCGCTGAACCGCTGACCAGCACCCCCGTACCGCGCTCACTCTGAGTGACAGGGGCCAAGGTCCCCGGGGTCCCGTTCCGCGGCCTGCGGCACGGGGCTCCAGGGCGTGTCAGGTCACATTCGATGTCACTCAGAAGCTCACGGAGAGGTAGGGTCGTAAGCGGTCGGGGACATCCCATACAGCTCGCCGGCGGACAGGCCGGCGCACCAACGAGGAGATCGGTTCGTGACGATCCGCGTAGGCATCAATGGTTTTGGCCGAATTGGCCGTAACTACTTCCGGGCGCTCCTGGAGCAGGGAGCGGACATCGAGATCGTCGGTGTCAACGACCTGACTGACAACGCCACCCTGGTGCACCTTCTCAAGTACGACACCATCCTGGGCCGCCTCAAGGCAGAGGTCTCCCACACCGACGACACCATCACGGTCAACGGCAAGACGTTCAAGACCTTCGCCGAGCGTGACCCCGCGAACCTGCCCTGGGCGGAGCTGGGCGCGGACATCGTCATCGAGTCGACCGGCATTTTCACGAAGAAGGCCGACGCCGCCAAGCACATCGCCGCCGGCGCGAAGAAGGTCCTCATCTCGGCTCCGGCCAAGGACGAGGACATCACCATCGTGATGGGCGTCAACCAGGACAAGTACGAGGCGGCCAACCACCACGTCATCTCCAACGCCTCCTGCACCACCAACTGCGTGGCGCCGATGGCCAAGGTCCTCCTCGAGAACTTCGGCATCGTCAAGGGCATGATGACGACGGTCCACGCCTACACCAACGACCAGCGCATCCTCGACTTCCCGCACTCGGACCTGCGCCGCGCCCGCGCCGCCGCCGAGAACATCATCCCGACCACGACGGGTGCCGCCAAGGCCACCGCCCTGGTCATCCCGGAGCTGGCGGGCAAGCTCGACGGCATCGCGATGCGCGTCCCGGTCCCCACCGGTTCCGTGACCGACCTCGTGATCGAGCTGGAGCGCGAGGTGACCAAGGACGAGGTCAACGCCGCCTTCCAGAAGGCCGCCGAGGGCCAGCTCAAGGGGATCCTCGACTACACCGAGGACGCGATCGTCTCCTCCGACATCGTGAACTGGCCGGCCTCCTGCACCTTCGACTCCTCCCTGACCATGGTCCAGGGCAAGAACGTCAAGGTCATCGGCTGGTACGACAACGAGTGGGGCTACTCCAACCGTCTCGTCGACCTCACCGTCTTCGTCGGCGGTCAGCTCTAAGAACGTAGGGCAAGGCAGCACGATGTGAGCACAGGGTCCGTGACAGCGCGATGGTGCGCCGCACGGGCCCTGTTGCTTGTCTCGTACCCTCTTCTCGCCCGGTGGGCCCTACGCCCCGCACGGGAACAAGGAGTAGAAACACATGAAGACGATCGACGAACTTCTCGCCGAAGGCGTGTCCGGAAAGCGGGTCTTCGTCCGCGCCGACCTGAACGTGCCGCTCGCGAACGGTGAGATCACCGACGACGGACGCATCCGCGCCGTCCAGCCGACCATCGCGAAGCTCGCCGAAGCCGGCGCCCGCGTGGTCGTGGCCTCGCACCTGGGCCGCCCCAAGGGCGCCCCGGACCCGGCCTTCTCGCTGGCCCCCGCCGCCAAGCGGCTGGGCGAACTGCTCGGCACCGACGTCGCGTTCGCCACCGACACCGTCGGCGACTCCGCCAAGGAGACCGTCGCAGCCCTCACCGACGGCAAGATCGCCGTCATCGAGAACCTGCGCTTCAACGCCGGTGAGACCTCGAAGGACGACGCCGAGCGCGGCGCCTTCGCGGACCAGCTCGCCGAGCTGGCCGACGTCTACGTCGGCGACGGCTTCGGCGCCGTCCACCGCAAGCACGCCTCGGTCTTCGACCTGCCCGCGCGCCTCCCGCACGCGGCCGGCTACCTCATCGCCACCGAGGTCGGCGTCCTGAAGAAGCTCACCGCCGAGGTCGAGCGCCCGTACGTGGTCGTGCTCGGCGGCGCCAAGGTCTCCGACAAGCTCGCCGTCATCGACGAGCTGCTCGGCAAGGCCGACCGCATCCTCATCGGCGGTGGCATGGCCTACACCTTCCTCAAGGCCCTGGGCCACGAGGTCGGCATCTCCCTCCTCCAGGAGGACCAGATCCCGACGGTGACCGAGTACATGAAGCGGGCCAAGGAGACCGGCGTCGAGCTGGTCCTCCCGGTCGACGTGCTGGTCTCCAAGGACTTCCCCGACCTCAAGGGCAAGACCCCCGCGGACTTCGAGACGGTCGCCATGGACGGGATCCCCGCCGACAAGGAGGGCCTGGACATCGGCCCGAAGACGCGCGAGCTGTACGCGTCGAAGATCGCCGACGCCAAGACCGTGTTCTGGAACGGCCCGGTCGGCGTCTTCGAACACCCCGACTACGCGGGCGGCACCACCGCCATCGCGCAGGCCCTCGTCGACAGCAGCGCCTTCACCGTGGTCGGCGGTGGCGACAGCGCCGCGGCGGTCCGCATCCTGGGCTTCGACGAGAATGCCTTCGGCCACATTTCCACCGGTGGTGGCGCCTCCCTCGAATACCTCGAGGGCAAGACGCTCCCCGGCCTCGCCGCCCTGGAGGGCTAAAACCCCATGACTGCCGTTGTAAACGGACGCACCCCGCTGATGGCGGGCAACTGGAAGATGAACCTCAACCACCTCGAGGCCATCGCCCACGTCCAGAAGCTCGCCTTCGCCCTCGCCGACAAGGACTACGACGCCGTCGAGGTCGCGGTGCTGCCGCCCTTCGTCGACCTGCGCTCGGTCCAGACCCTGGTCGACGGCGACAAGCTGAAGATCAAGTACGGCGCCCAGGACATCTCCGCGCAGGACTCCGGCGCCTACACCGGCGAGATCTCCGGCCCGATGCTCGCCAAGCTGAAGTGCACGTACGTGGCCGTCGGCCACAGCGAGCGCCGTCAGTACCACGGTGAGAACGACGAGCTCTGCAACGCCAAGGTCAAGGCCGCCTTCAAGCACGGGCTCACCCCGATCCTGTGCGTCGGCGAGGGCCTGGACGTCCGCAAGGCGGGCCGGCAGGTCCAGTTCACGCTGGCCCAGCTCGACGGCGGCCTCAAGGACGTCCCGGCCGAGCAGGTCGAGTCCATCGTGATCGCCTACGAGCCCGTGTGGGCCATCGGCACCGGCGAGGTCGCCACCCCCGAGGACGCCCAGGAGGTCTGCGGGGCGATCCGCGGCCGTCTCGCGGAGCTGTACTCGCAGGAGCTGGCCGACAAGGTCCGCATCCAGTACGGCGGCTCGGTCAAGTCCGGGAACATCGCGGCGATCATGGCCCAGCCCGACGTCGACGGCGCCCTGATCGGCGGCGCGGCGCTGGACGTGGACGAGTTCGTCAAGATCGTCCGCTTCCGCGACCAGTGAGTATGCGGTAGGGCCGATCCGTCGTACCCTTGCGGGGGCCAGGGGCTGAACCATCAGCTGCTGGCCCCCGCGCACGCACCGCAAAGCCGGAAAGCCAGTAAAGCCAGAAAGTAGGAATCAGCCGTGATTATGGGGTTCTCGATCGCCCTGATCGTCTTCAGCGCCCTGCTGATGCTGCTCGTGCTGATGCACAAGGGCAAGGGCGGCGGCCTTTCCGACATGTTCGGCGGCGGCATGCAGTCCTCGGTCGGCGGTTCCTCCGTGGCGGAGCGCAACCTGGACCGCATCACCGTCGTCGTCGGTCTGCTGTGGTTCGCGTGCATCGTCGCCCTCGGCCTGCTCATGAAGTCGAGCACCTGACCGTTCTGGCCAACCGGCAGTACGGTCGACGGAGCCCGGCCTATCATGAGGTCCTGCGCCCTGGTTGCGGAACGAGTTATTCTGCTCCCCGCACCTGAGGGGGATGATCCCTCCGCACGCTGAACGTGAGTTGGGCTTCACGTACCCGGGGCGCTCCAGCAGAAATGCCCTCATGCTTGGCGGCACCATCACGCAGGGGAGTTACGACCGTGGCAAGTGGCAACGCGATCCGTGGTAGCCGGGTCGGCGCGGGGCCGATGGGCGAGGCCGAGCGCGGCGAGTCCGCGCCCCGCCTGCGCATCTCCTTCTGGTGCTCGAACGGGCACGAGACGCAGCCGAGCTTCGCCAGTGACGCGCAGGTGCCGGACACCTGGGACTGCCCGCGCTGCGGGTTCCCGGCCGGCCAGGACCGCGACAATCCGCCGGCGCCGCCGCGCACCGAACCGTACAAGACGCACCTGGCGTACGTACGGGAACGGCGGACGGACGCCGACGGCGAGGCCATCCTCGCGGAGGCGCTCGCCAAACTCCGCGGAGAGATCTGATAGCACGCGGCAAGCATGACTTGAGGCCCGGTCACGCAGGAGTCTTCCTCCTGCGCGACCGGGCCTCTTTGTGTGGGTTGTGCCGCTTCGGATCCCTTAGGTTGGAGTTCGGCGGGGCACGACAGGACGGAAGAAACGGGTTGATGTCCGAGATGAATGCGGAAAGCCGTACGAGGTTGAACCGGACCGCGGAGTGGCTGGCACTCGGCAAGCACCGGGAAGAGTTCGGGCAGACGCACCTGCGGGACTTGTTCGAGGAGAATCCGGGCCGCGGCACCGGCTACACCCTGCGGGTCGGGGACCTGCACATCGACTACTCGAAGCACCTCGTGACCGACGAGACGCTGACGCTGCTCCGCGAACTCGCGGCGGCGACGGGCGTGGCCGGGCTGCGCGAGGCCATGTTCCGCGGCGAGAAGATCAACACCACGGAGGACCGGGCGGTCCTGCACACCGCCCTGCGCGCCCCCGGGGACGCGGTCGTCGAGGTGGACGGCGAGAACGTCGTCCCCGGCGTGCACGCCGTCCTGGACAAGATGGCGGCCTTCTCCGACCAGATCAGGTCGGGGCAGTGGACCGGCTCCACCGGCAAGCGCATCAAGAACGTCGTCAACATCGGCATCGGCGGCTCCGACCTCGGTCCGGCGATGGCGTACGAGGCCCTGCGGGCCTTCACCGACCGCGCTCTGACCGTGCGTTTCGTGTCCAACGTGGACGGCGCCGACCTGCACGAGGCCGTACGGGACCTGGACCCGGCCGAGACGCTGTTCATCATCGCCTCAAAGACCTTCACCACCATCGAGACCATCACCAACGCCACGTCGGCGCGCACCTGGCTGCTGGCCGGGCTGGGCGGAGACCAGGCGGCGGTGGCGCGGCACTTCGTGGCGCTGTCGACCAACGCCGAGAAGGTCACGGACTTCGGCATCGATCCGGCCAATATGTTCGAGTTCTGGGACTGGGTCGGCGGACGCTACTCCTTCGACTCGGCCATCGGGCTCTCGCTGATGATCGCGATCGGCCCGGACGCCTTCCGGGAACTGCTCGGCGGCTTCCACGCCATGGACGAGCACTTCCGCACGGCGCCGGCCGAGGAGAACGCTCCGCTGCTGCTGGGCCTGTTGGGGATCTGGTACGGCGCGTTCTTCGACGCGCAGTCGCACGCGGTGCTCCCGTACAGCCACTACCTCTCGCGGTTCACGGCGTACTTGCAGCAGCTCGACATGGAGTCCAACGGCAAGTCCGTGGACCGGGACGGCAATCCGGTGGACTGGCAGACGGGCCCGGTGGTCTGGGGCACGCCCGGCACCAACGGGCAGCACGCCTACTACCAGCTCATCCACCAGGGCACGCGGGTGATCCCCGCGGACTTCATCGGTTTCGCCCGGCCAGTGGCGGAGCTGGAGGACGGTCCGGCGGCCCAGCACGACCTGCTGATGGCGAACTTCTTCGCGCAGACGCAGGCCCTGGCCTTCGGCAAGACCCCCGAGGAAGTACGGGCGGAGGGCGTCCCGGACGAGCTGGTCCCGCACAAGACCTTCAAGGGCAACCACCCGACGACCACCATCCTGGCGGACGAGCTCACCCCGGCGGTGCTCGGCCAGCTGATCGCGCTGTACGAGCACAAGGTGTTCGTCCAGGGCGCGGTGTGGAACATCGACTCCTTCGACCAGTGGGGCGTGGAGCTCGGCAAGGTCCTCGCCAAGCGCGTCGAGCCCGCGCTGACCGGGGGCGCGGACGTGCCGGGGCTGGATGCCTCCACGAAGGCCCTGGTGGCCACGTACAGGGCGCTGCGCGGCCGCAGCTGACGCACGGACCGGAACGACGGAACGGGCCCCGCACCTTCGAAGGTGCGGGGCCCGTTCCGTTCAGCCGGTCGCGTTCAGGACGAGGCCGGGGGGTACATCCCGCTCGGGAGCTTGGCCGCGGCCGCGCGGTCGAGGAGCCACAGGGTGCGGAAGAGGCCGTTGGCGGCCGCCGCCGGGGCCTGGACCTCGCCCGCGCCGCCGAGGGCGATGGACACCGCGCCGGCCTTGTCCTCGCCGGCCGCGAGCAGCCAGACCTCGCGGGCCGCGCGGATCGCCGGGAGCGTCAGGGAGATCCGGGTGGGCGGGGGCTTGGGGGCGCCGTGGACGCCGACCACCGTGCGCTCGGTCTCGCGGGCCGCCGGGTGCTCCGGGAAGAGGGAGGCCACGTGGGTGTCCGGGCCGACGCCGAGCATCAGCACGTCGAAGCGGGGGACCGGGCCGTGGTCCTCGGGGCCGGCCGCCTTCGCGAGCTCGGCGGCGTACGCGGCCGCGGCCGCGTCCACGTCGGGCCCGTACGGGCCGTCGGAGGCCGGCATGACGTGCACGCGGGCCGGGTCGACGGGGACGGAGTCCAGGAGGGCCTCGCGGGCCTGGGTGTGGTTGCGCTCGGGGTCGTCGGCGGGGACGTACCGCTCGTCTCCCCACCACAGGTCGAGGCGGGACCAGTCGACGGCGTCCCGGGCGGGGGCCGCCGCCAGTGCGGCGAGGAGGCCGTTGCCGTTGCGGCCGCCCGTGAGGACGACGGACGCGGTGCCGCGGGCCGTCTGCGCGTCCACGATCTTCGTGATGAGCCGGGCGGCCGTGGCCTGGGCCATCAGCTCCTTGTCCCGGTGGACGACGACCTGGGGAGTCGTCATACCCATGTGCTGCCGCCTTCGTTGGTAGTGCGGGTGGGGCGGGTGCGGGCGGGTGCCGCTGCGCGGAGCTGCTCCCCGCCCCGCCCTTTCTCCGTTTCCCGGGGCTCCGCCCCGGACCCCGCGCCTCAAACGCCGGCGAGGCTGGGCCTTTCAGCCGTCCGGCGTTTGAGGACCGGGGTCTGGGGCGGAGCCCCGGTTTCGGGAAGGGGCGGGGTGGGGGAGAGCCCCGCAGGGCCCCGTTCTACTTGGCCGCCGCCTTCTTCGCCGGCTTGGCCGCCGGCTTCGGGGCCGGAGCCTCGGCCTTGGCCGGGGCTTCCGCCGGGGCCGGCGCCGCCGGAGCGGTCCCAGCGGCCAGGCGGGCGACGCCGAACTTCAGCGAGGCCTCGTACGTGTTGTCCGGGTCCAGGCGGCGGAGTTCCTCCGCCAGGAGCTCCGCCGTGTCGCGGCGCTTCAGCGCCACCGCACGGTCGGGCTGCCCCGGCATGCACAGCGTGGCCAGGGACCCGTCCGCCCGGTCCAGGACGATCGTGCCGTCCTTGGTCTCCAGGCGTACGGCCGTCAGGCCCGGGCCGGCCGAGAGGGTGCGCGTGACCGGCACGCCGAGACGATCCGCCAGCCACATGGCCAGCAGTTCGCAGCTCGGGTTGTCGCCCTCGCCCTCCACGGTCGCCGAGGTGACCTTCAGGGCCTGCTGGTCCAGCGCGGCCGCCAGCATCGAGCGCCACGGGGTGATCCGGGTCCAGGACAAGTCCGTGTCCCCGGGTGCGTAGGACGCCGCCCGGGCCGCGAGCGCGCCGACCGGCTGCTCGCAGGAGTACGTGTCCGTGATCCGGCGCTGCCCCAGCGCGCCCAGCGGGTCGCCCGCCAGGTCGGACGGAGCGCCCTCGGGCCACCAGACGACCACCGGAGCGTCCGGCAGCAGGAGCGGGAGAACCACCGACTGGGCGTGGTCGACCAGTTCGCCGTGAAGGCGGAGCACAACCGTTTCACCACTGCCGGAGTCCGCCCCGACGCGGACTTCCGCGTCGAGACGGGCATCGCGGCGACTGCGCGGCGAGCGGCTGACCCGCTTGATGACGACGACGATCCGCGAGGGGTGTTCGTGGGACGCGTCGTTCGCCGACTTGAGAGCGTCGTACGCGTTCTCTTCGTCGGTCACGATCACCAGCGTGAGGACCATGCCGATGGCCGGCGTGCCGATGTCCCGGCGTGCCTGCACCATCGCGGCATTGATCTTGCTGGAGTTGGTCTCCGTGAGGTCGATCTTCATGGCCGGCGCCAGCTCCGTCCGTCTCGTGCGAGCATCTCGTCCGCCTCGACCGGCCCCCAGGTGCCCGCCGGGTACTGCGCGGGCTTGCCGTGCTTGTCCCAGTACTCCTCGATCGGGTCGAGGATGTTCCAGGACAGTTCGACCTCCTGGTGACGCGGGAAGAGGTTCGCGTCGCCGAGGAGGACGTCGAGGATGAGCCGCTCGTAGGCCTCGGGGCTCGACTCCGTGAAGGACTCGCCGTAGGCGAAGTCCATCGTGACGTCGCGGACCTCCATGGAGGTGCCCGGGACCTTGGAGCCGAAGCGGACCGTGACGCCCTCGTCCGGCTGGACCCGGATGACCAGGGCGTTCTGCCCCAGCTCCTCGGTCGCGCCCGACTCGAAGGGGAGGTACGGGGCCCGCTTGAAGACCACCGCGATCTCCGTCACCCGGCGGCCGAGGCGCTTGCCCGTCCGGAGGTAGAAGGGGACGCCCGCCCAGCGGCGGTTGTTGATCTCCAGTCGGATTGCCGCGTAGGTGTCGGTCTTCGACTTGGGGTCGATGCCGTCCTCTTCGAGGTACCCGACGACCTTCTCGCCGCCCTGCCAGGCCGCCGAATACTGGCCGCGCACGGTGTGCTTGCCCAGGTCCTCCGGCAGCTCCACGGCGGTCAGCACCTTGAGCTTCTCGGCCACCAGCGCCTTGGGGTGGAAGGAGCCGGGCTCCTCCATCGCGGTCAGCGCGAGCAGCTGGAGCAGGTGGTTCTGGATGACGTCACGGGCCGCGCCGATGCCGTCGTAGTAACCGGCCCGGCCGCCGATGCCGATGTCCTCGGCCATGGTGATCTGTACGTGGTCGACGTACGACCGGTTCCAGATCGGCTCGAACATGGTGTTGGCGAAGCGGAGCGCCAGGATGTTCTGGACGGTCTCCTTGCCGAGGTAGTGGTCGATCCGGAAGACCTCGTCACGCGGGAAGACCTCGTGGACGACCTTGTTGAGCTCTTCCGCGCTCTTCAAGTCGTGGCCGAAGGGCTTCTCGATGACGGCACGCCGCCAGGAACCCTCCTTCTGCGCCAGCCCGTGGTTCTTGAGCTGCTGGACCACCTTGGGGAAGAACTTCGGCGGCACGGACAGGTAGAAGGCGAAGTTGCCCCCGGTGCCCTGCGCCTTGTCGAGCTCGTCGATCGTCGACTTCAGGGTCTCGAAGGCCGCGTCGTCGTCGAAGTCGCCCTGCACGAACCGGCAGCCCTGCACCAGCTGCTGCCAGACTTCCTCCCGGAACGGCGTGCGCGAGTGTTCCTTGACGGCCTCGTACACCTCCTGGGCGAAGTCCTCGTGCTCCCACTCCCGGCGGGCGAACCCGATCAGGGAGAAGCCCGGGGGGAGCAGGCCGCGGTTGGCCAGGTCGTAGACGGCAGGCATCAGCTTCTTGCGCGACAGGTCACCCGTAACGCCGAAAATGACCAGGCCGGACGGCCCCGCGATGCGCGGGAGCCGCCGGTCCTGTGCGTCACGAAGCGGGTTCGCTCCGTTTACAGACAAGATGTTCAGGCCTCCGTGGGGGCGAGGCGCTCAAGCTCCGCCTCGGTCGACTTCAGCAGGTCGTTCCAGGACGCCTCGAACTTCTCGACGCCCTCGTCCTCGAGCAGCTGCACCACATCGTCGTACGAGATGCCCAGCTTCGCGACCGCGTCGAGCTCGGCGCGAGCCTGCTCGTAGGTGCCGCGCACGGTGTCACCCGTGATCCGACCGTGGTCGGCGGTGGCCTCCAGGGTGGCCTCCGGCATGGTGTTCACCGTGTTCGGGGCGACCAGGTCGTCCACGTACAGGGTGTCCTTGTACGCCGGGTCCTTGACGCCCGTCGACGCCCACAGCGCGCGCTGCTTGTTGGCTCCGACGCGCTCCAGGGCGGTCCAGCGGTCCGAGGAGAAGACCTCCTCGTAGGCCTCGTAGGCCAAACGGGCGTTGGCGAGGGCCGCCTTGCCCTTGAGGGCCTTGGCCTCGTCGGTGCCGATGGCGTCGAGGCGCTTGTCGATCTCGCTGTCCACGCGGGACACGAAGAAGGAGGCGACCGAGTGGATCAGGGAGAGGTCCAGGCCGGCGGCCTTGGCCTTCTCCAGACCCGCCAGGTACGCGTCCATGACCTCGCGGTAGCGCTCCAGCGAGAAGATCAGCGTGACGTTGACGCTGATGCCCTTGCCGATGACCTCGGTGATCGCCGGCAGGCCGGCCTTGGTCGCCGGGATCTTGATGAGCGTGTTCGGGCGGTCCACCAGCCACGCGAGCTGCTTGGCCTCGGCGATGGTCGCCGGGGTGTTGTGCGCCAGGCGCGGGTCGACCTCGATCGACACGCGGCCGTCCTGGCCGTCGGTGCGGCCGTAGACCGGGCGCAGGATGTCGGCGGCGTCGCGGACGTCCGCCGTGGTGATCATCCGCAGGGCCTCCTCCACGGTGACCTTGCGGGTGGCGAGGTCGGTGAGCTGCTGCTCGTAGCCCTCGCCGCCGCTGATCGCCTTCTGGAAGATCGCCGGGTTGGTGGTGACACCGACCACGTGCGACTGGTCGATGAGCTCCGCCAGGTTGCCGGACGTGATGCGCTTGCGGGACAGGTCGTCCAGCCAGATCGCCACGCCCTCGTCGGAGAGGCGCTTGAGTGCGTCTGTCATGGGAATTGCATCTCCTACTGGTGTCGGGGAGGGCGTCAGCGCGCCGCGGCGGCGAGCGAGTCCTTGGCCGCCGCGGTCACGGCCTCGGCGGTCAGGCCGAACTCGCGGTACAGCACGGCGCCGTCGGCGGAGGCACCGAAGTGCTCCAGCGAGACGATCCGGCCGGCGTCGCCGACGTAGCGGTGCCAGGTCAGGCCGATGCCGGCCTCGACCGCGACGCGCGCCTTGACGGACGGCGGCAGGACGCTGTCCTTGTAGTCCTGGTCCTGCTCCTCGAACCACTCGACGGACGGCATCGAGACCACGCGGGCCGGGACGCCCTCGGCCTGCAGCGCCTCGCGCGCGGCGACGGCGAGCTGGACCTCGGAACCGGTGCCGATGAGGACGACCTGGGCGGGACCGCCCTCGGCCTCGAACAGCACGTAGCCGCCCTTGGCCGCGTCCTCGTTCGCCTCGTACGTCGGCACGCCCTGGCGGGTCAGCGCCAGACCGTGCGGGGCGCCCTTGCCGAACACCTTGGTGTGGCGCTTGAGGATCTCGCGCCAGGCGATGGCGGTCTCGTTGGCGTCGGCCGGGCGGACCACGTTCAGGCCCGGGATGGCGCGCAGCGAGGCGATGTGCTCGACCGGCTGGTGGGTCGGGCCGTCCTCGCCGAGACCGATGGAGTCGTGCGTCCACACGTAGGTGACCGGCACGTGCATCAGCGCGGAGAGGCGGACGGCGTTGCGCATGTAGTCGGAGAACACCAGGAAGGTGCCGCCGTAGATGCGGGTGTGGCCGTGCAGGGCGATGCCGTTCATGGCCGCGGCCATGGCGTGCTCGCGGATGCCGAAGTGGATGGTGCGGCCGTACGGGTCGGCCTCCGGCAGCGGGTTGCCCGTCGGCAGGAACGAGGAGTTCTTGTCGATGGTGGTGTTGTTGGAGCCGGCCAGGTCGGCCGAGCCGCCCCACAGCTCCGGGATGACCGCGCCGAGCGCCTCGAGCACCTTGCCGGAGGCGGCGCGGGTGGCGACGCCCTTGCCCGGCTCGAAGACGGGGAGCTTGTCCTCCCAGCCCGCGGGCAGCTCGTTGGCGTTGATGCGGTCGAACTCGGAGGCGCGCTCCGGGTTGGCGGTGCGCCAGGCGGAGAACTCCTTCTCCCACGCGGCGCGGGCCTCGCGGCCGCGGTCCCCGAGGGAACGGGTGTGGGCGATGACCGCGTCGGAGACCTCGAAGGCCTGCTCCGGGTCGAAGCCGAGGACGCGCTTGGTGGCGGCGACCTCGTCGTTGCCGAGGGCCGAGCCGTGCGAGGCCTCGGTGCCCTGGGCGTGCGGGGCGGGCCAGGCGATGATCGAGCGGGCCGCGATGAAGGAGGGTCGCTCCGTCTCGGCCTTGGCGGCCTGGAGGGCCGTGAACAGGGCCTTCGGGTCGAGGTCGCCGTTCTCCTGCTGCTCGACGCGCTGGACGTGCCAGCCGTACGCCTCGTAGCGCTTCATGGTGTCCTCGGAGACGGCCGTCTCCGTGTCACCCTCGATGGAGATGTGGTTGTCGTCCCACAGCAGCACCAGGTTGCCGAGCTTCTGGTGGCCCGCGAGTGCCGACGCCTCGTGGGAGATGCCCTCCTGGAGGCAGCCGTCGCCCGCGATCGCGTAGACCATGTGGTCGAACGGGGAGGTGCCCGCGGGGGCCTGCGGGTCGAACAGGCCGCGCTCGTAGCGGGCGGCCATGGCCATGCCCACCGCGTTGGCGATGCCCTGGCCGAGGGGACCGGTGGTGGTCTCCACGCCGGCCGTGTGGCCGTACTCCGGGTGCCCGGGGGTCTTGGAACCCCAGGTGCGGAACGCCTTGAGGTCGTCCAGCTCCAGTCCGAACCCGCCGAGGTACAGCTGGGTGTAGAGGGTGAGGGACGAGTGCCCCGCGGAGAGCACGAAGCGGTCGCGGCCCACCCACTCGGGGTCGGCCGGGTCGTGTCGCATGACCTTCTGGAAGAGGGTGTACGCGGCGGGGGCCAGGCTCATCGCCGTACCGGGGTGGCCGTTTCCGACCTTCTGCACCGCGTCAGCGGCCAGGATGCGGGCGGTGTCGACGGCCCGCTGGTCCAGTTCGGTCCAGTCGAGCTCTGTGGTCGTCGGCTTGGTGCTCACCGTGCGTCAGGCTCCTCTCCACATGTCTGAATCCCGGTGACGAACGGTGCACCGGCGCGATTCCGAGCCTACCCCCGCAACGGCGTGCAGCTATTCGAGTGCCCACAGTCCGTCACTGGTTGTTCAGCTCCGTTCGGGCCAACACGACGCGACCCCCGCGCAGGGCGACGTATGACCAACGTCTACAGTGGCGTGGTACGTGCAAGCCCTTACGGGGAGCTTGCTGGTTTCTCTCTCAGGGGTGCGTGTGACGGCCGTCGAATCCCGTCCAGCGGGGGTGCTCGGGACGAGCCCCGGTCACCGGCCGTTCGGGGCCCGGGCCATGGCATTCGTGGCTTTGACCAAGCCCCGGATCATCGAACTTCTGCTGATCACCACAGTCCCGGTGATGTTCCTCGCCGAGCAGGGCGTGCCCTCGCTGTGGCTGGTCCTCGCGACCTGCTTCGGCGGCTACCTGTCCGCGGGCGGCGCCAACGCCCTGAACATGTACATCGACCGCGACATCGACGCACTGATGGACCGGACCTCGCAGCGCCCGCTGGTGACCGGCATGGTCAGCCCGCGCGAGTGCCTGGTCTTCGGCATCACCCTCGGAGTGGTCTCCACCCTGTTCTTCGGGCTGCTGATCAACTGGCTGTCGGCGGCGCTCGCGCTCGGCGCGCTCCTCTTCTACGTGGTCGTCTACACGATGCTGCTGAAGCGGCGTACCGCCCAGAACATCGTCTGGGGCGGCATCGCGGGCTGCATGCCGGTGCTGATCGGCTGGTCCGCCGTCAAGAACGAGGTCTCCTGGGCCGCGGTCATCCTCTTCCTCGTCATCTTCTTCTGGACGCCGCCGCACTACTGGCCGCTGTCGATGAAGGTGAAGGACGACTACGCGCGGGTCGGCGTGCCGATGCTGCCGGTCGTGGCCGGGAACCAGGTCGTGGCGCGTCAGATCGTGCTCTACAGCTGGGTGATGGTGGCGGTCTCGCTGCTGCTGACCCCGCTGGGGTACACCGGCTGGTTCTACACCTCGGTCGCGCTGCTCGCGGGCGGCTGGTGGCTGTGGGAGGCGCACGCGCTGCACGCGCGGGCCAAGGCGGGCCTGACGGGCGGGAAGCTCAAGGAGATGCGCCTGTTCCACTGGTCCATCACCTACGTGTCGCTGCTGTTCGTGGCGGTGGCCGTGGATCCCTTCCTCCGCTGATTACTCAGCGGTAGCATGCCCTCCATGGCAGACACCGCAGACACCGCACAGACCGCGGACAAGAAGCAGGACCGTACGGCGGCGAAGCTGGCCAAGCAGATCGGCGCGTTCGCCAAGCAGCACGGCGGCGCCGAGGGTCAGCTCGCCCACATCGGCCAGGCCGGCACCCGCATCGTGCTCGTGGGCACCGACGGCGGCTGGGGCGACCTGGTCGCCCCCACCTTCGCCGTGGCGCAGCTGGCCGCCGAGAAGGCCGGACTGACCCTCCACGAGGAGTTCGACGGGGAGTTCGCCGCGCGCGTGAAGACCGGCCCGTACGAGTGGACGCGCATGGCCGGCCTCCAGCTCGGCGGACCGGCCAACCCGGCGGCCTGATCCGGCCTCCCGGAGCTCCGGTGCCGTCTCGGTCAACAGCGCGAGAAACACCTCACACCCCGCTCACCCGTTAGGACGTGTGGAAGCCCCTTCCTCACGTCCGCAACGGGATGCCCGGATGATCGAAACGCCGCCCCTGGTGGACCAGTACTGCCACGGAGTACTCCGTACGGAGCTGGGCCTGGGCACCTTCGAGGCCCAGCTGCTGCCCGCGGCGGGCCCGCCCGCCGCGGGCACCACCTTCTTCGACACGCAGACCGGCTTCGCCGTGCGCCGCTGGTGCCCACCGCTGCTCGGGCTGGAGCCGCACGCCACCCCCGCCCGCTACCTGGCCCGGCGCCGAGAGCTGGGCGCCGCCGAATCGGCGCGGCTGCTGCTGCGCGGTTCCGGAGTCGCCACCTACCTCGTCGACACGGGGGAGGCGGGGGACCTCACCGGGCCCAAGGAGCTGGCGCTCGCAGGCGACGCGGAGGCCTTCGAGACGGTCCGGCTGGAGTTACTGGCCGAGCAGGTCGCCGACACCTCCGGGACGGTGGCCGCCTTCCTGGCCAACCTCGCCGAGGCCGTCCATCACGCCGCCGCCGGGGCCGCGGCCTTCACCTGCGCCACCGGATTGGGCCCCGGCTTCGCCGCCGAGCCGCCGGGACCCGGCGAGGTGCGCGGGGCCGCCGGGCGCTGGCTGGACCGGCGGACCAGGGGCGGAGCCGTACGCGACCCCGTCATCCTGCGGCACCTGCTGTGGAGCGCGGTGTCCTCGGGGCTGCCGCTCCAGCTGCACGCGGTCGCGGGGGAGCAGGACGCGCTGACCGGTTTCGTACGGGCCACCGAGGGCCTGGGCGCGCGGCTCGTACTGCTGGGCGCGTACCCCCGTCACCGGCACGCGGCGCGGCTGGCCGCGGCCTTCCCGCACGTCTACGCCGACACCGGCGCGGCCCTCGGGCGGACCGGCGCCGGGGCCGCGACCGTGCTGGCGGAGCTGCTGGAGCTCGCGCCGTTCGGGAAGCTGATGTTCTCCAGCGGCGGGAGCCGGCTCCCCGAACTGCACGCGGTCGGCGCCCTGGTGTTCCGGGAGGCGCTGGGCCGGGTGCTGGGCGGCTGGGTCGCCGACGGGTCGTGGTCCTGGCGGGACGCCGGACGGGTGGCCGCCCTGCTCGCGGCGGGCAATGCCCGCCGCGTCTACCGGCTGGACGAGCGGGGGTAGGGCTCGGTCGGGGCTGCGCAGGGCTCAGACGGTGGAGAGCTGCGGGTCGCCCTGGGCCGGGATCTCCGCCTGCTCCGCAGGCCGCTCACGGAGGCTCAGCGCCACCCGGAGCACCGCGATCCACACCAGGCAGGAGCCGAGCATGTGGGCGGCGACCAGGACCTCGGGCAGCTCGGTGAAGAACTGCACGTAACCGATCCCGCCCTGCGCGAGGAGGACGATCAGCAGGTCCCGGGCACGGGCCCGGGTGTCGGCGGGGGCGTCGACCACGCGCAGCGCCAGCCACATCGCCACGGCCAGCGCGCACACCGCCCAGGCGGCGATCGCGTGCACGTGGGCGGTGGTCGCCCAGTCGAACGGCATCCGCTTGATCTCGCTCTTGTCACCGGCGTGCGGTCCGGATCCGGTGACGACCGTACCCGCCGCGATCAGTACGAGGGTGGTGGCGATCAGGGCCCACGACAGCTTGCGCACCGGACCGGGTACGCGCGGCCGGGGGGCGCCGTCGCCCTCACGGGTGCGCTGCCAGGAGACGGTGGTGACCGCGATCAGGCCGGTGGCCAGCAGGAAGTGTCCGGCGACGCTGTACGGGTTGAGCCCCGTCAGGACGGTGATGCCGCCGAGGACCGCGTTGCACATCACGAGGGCGAACTGGACCCAGCCGAGCTGCGTCAGCGAGTGCCGCCAGGGCTTGGCCGAGCGCGCCGCGAGGATGAACCAGCCGACGGCCGCGCTGAGCACGTACGTCAGCATCCGGTTGCCGAACTCGATGATGCCGTGGAAGCCCTGGGCCTGCGTCACGACGAGGCTGTCGTCGGTGCACTTGGGCCAGGTGTCGCAGCCGAGACCGGATCCGGTCAGCCGCACCGCGCCGCCGGTGACGATGATGGCCACGCTCATGAGGAGCGCGGCGGTCGCGGCGCGCCGGACGGTCCGGGGTGAGGGCGTCCAGCGGCTGGCGATGTATGCGAATGGGTTCAACACGGCCCCTATCGTATGCGTCGCCTTGTGCAAAGTTTCACGAGGGGGTGTTGGCGGGTGCGTCGGGGCCGACGGTCAGCCGGAACCGGGCCCCGGCGGGGTCGCCCTCCTCGTGCCACCACAGGCGGATGCGCCAATGGCCGCCCTCGCCCGGGCAGTCGGCCGAGGCGGTGAAGGTGAGCACCACTTCCGACGCTACGTCCGCCGCTGTCCTGTTTCGCACTTCTGTGGAGCTATGCCAGGGATGATCCAGTACGTTCCACAGCCCGTCGGCGCCGCGCACCTCCACGCGCCACACCGCGAGCCAGGGCGTGACGTCCAGCATCGTGTGCACCTGCTCGGCGCCCAGCCCCAGCCGGGCGGCGATCTCCTCCTCCGGCACCCCCTGGATGCGGGCGGCCACCACGGCCTGCGGCAGCAGCCGTTCGGGCAGCAGCCCCTCCGTGCGCAGCCGGACGAGGGAGCCGAAGGCCAGGAAGCGCAGCCGCAGTTCCAGCTGGCGGCCGATGTGGTCCAGGGCCTCCTCGGCCTCCTCGGACTCCTCCGGGCCGGTGTCCGCGAGCAGCAGCTGCCGGAAGTCCGCCTCCGCGTCCACCGCCCAGGCCACCGCCTCCTCGGCCAGGCCCAGCTCCGCGAGACGGTCCCCGAGGAACACCTTCGCCTGGGCGAGCCCCCGCCGGTTGACCGGATCCCGCTGGTCCAGGCCCGACCACACCTCGACGGCCGCGCGGGTCAGGTCACGGGCGCGCTCGCCGGCCGCCCGTTCCATCGCGCTCGGCCCCTCGGAGGCGGCCGGCCCCAGCGGGTGCCGCGGCAGCCGGTTCCCGTCGCTCAGCGGCCAGGCCAGCCACACCCCGTGGTTGATCAGCCCGCGTGCGTACCAGCGGGCGAAGGCGGGGGAGTACGGGGCCGCGCGCTCGGAGCTCCGCAGCCCCTCCTCGATCGTGGCGAGGGCCGCGGCGCGGTCCCCCTCGGCGAAGCGCAGGGCGGCCCGGTCGGCCAGGCGCAGCCCCAGCAGCGCCGTGCACTCGGGGTCCTCGGTGAGCGGGCGCAGGGCGCCGATCAGCTCGTCGAGGAGCCGCTCGCGGTCCTGGGGCTCCGCGTGCGCGGCCCCCGCGCGTACCCGTGCCCATTGCCCGTCCAGCCGCAGAACGGCCTCTCGCTGCGCCATGTCCGCCCCCCGGCGTCGTGGTCCGCGCACCTCATGGGTGAATGCAGTGGTCGAGTGATGCTACCGGGGCAGCGAGTAACCGGGCGGGTCTCAACCCGGTTGGCATTGATCGTGTGAGTCCCGACCGTCGGCTGGGCGGCGAGCAGCGAGAGCCAGGAATCCCTCTCGTTCGCGAGGGGGAGGAGTCAATCCCAGCGGAAGAGGCGCGCAGCGCCACCCAGCCCTAGTACCGCCCAGCAGGTCAGCACGGCCGCGTCGCCCCACGGCAGCGCGGCCCCGTGCTGGAGCACCTCGCGCAGGCCGTCGGACAGGGCCGAGATGGGCAGCAGGCCCAGTACGGCTTGAACGGTGTCCGGGAACTTCTCCAGCGGCACGATCACCCCGCCGCCGACCAGCAGCAGCAGGAAGACCAGGTTGGCGGCGGCCAGGGTGATCTCCGCCTTGAGGGTGCCCGCCATCAGCAGCCCCAGCCCGGAGAAGGCGGCGGTGCCGAGCAGGATCAGCACGCCGACCGACAGCGGGTTCCCCTGCGGGGACCAGCCCAGCGCGAGGGCGATCACCGTCAGCAGGGCGATCTGGAGCACCTCGGTGACCAGCACCGACAGGGTCTTGGCCGCCATCAGCGCCCAGCGCGGCAGCGGGGAGGCCCCGAGCCGCTTGAGGACCCCGTAGCGGCGGTCGAAGCCGGTGGCGATGGCCTGGCCGGTGAAGGCGGTGGACATCACGGCGAGGGCCAGGATGCCGGGGGCGAGGAAGTCGACAGACTTCCCTGCTCCTGTGTCGATGATGTCGACGGCCGAGAACAGGGTCAGCAGGAGCGCCGGGATGATCACGGTCAGCAGCAGCTGCTCCCCGTTGCGCAGCAGCATCCGGGTCTCCAGTGCCGTCTGCGCGAGGATCATGCGGCCCACGGGCGCGGCCCCCGGGCGGGGGGTGAACGTACCGGCGCTCATGCGCGCAGCTCCTTACCGGTCAGTTCCAGGAAGACGTCTTCGAGGGTGTGCCGCTCCACCGAGAGGCTGTCCGGCATCACGCCGTGCTGCGCGCACCAGGAGGCGACGGTGGCCAGCAGCTGCGGGTGGACGTCGCCGGTGACCCGGTAGACGCCCGGCGTGAGCTCGGCGGCCTCGGTGCCGTCGGGCAGAGCCTTGAGCAGCGAGGCGAGGTCGAGGGAGGGGCGGCCGGTGAAGCGCAGGGTGTTCTCGGCGCCGCCCCGGCACAGCTGCTCGGGGCTGCCGTGGACGATGACCTTGCCCGCGTCCACGATGGCGACCTCGTCCGAGAGCTGCTCGGCCTCGTCCATGTGGTGGGTGGTGAGGACGACGGTCACCCCGTCGGCCCGCAGTTCCCGTACGAGTTCCCAGGTCGCGCGGCGGGCCTGCGGGTCCAGGCCGGCGGTGGGCTCGTCCAGGAAGACCAGCTCGGGGCGGCCGACCACGGCCATGGCCAGGGCCAGGCGCTGCTGCTGGCCGCCGGAGAGCCGACGGTAGGGGGTGCGCCCGCAGCCGCCGAGGCCGAGGCGTTCCACCAGGGGGTCCACATCGAGCGGGTGGGCGTACAGCTTGGCCATGTGGCGCAGCATCTCGACGGCGCGGGCCCCGGAGTAGACGCCTCCGGACTGGAGCATCACGCCGATCCGGGGGCGCAGCGCCTCGGCCTGGGCGACCGGGTCGAGGCCGAGGACACGGACGGTGCCGGCGTCCGGGCGGCGGTAGCCCTCGCAGGTTTCCACAGTGGTCGTCTTGCCCGCGCCGTTGGGACCGAGGACCGCGGTGACGGAGGCCCTCCGGACGGTGAGGTCCAGTCCGTCCACCGCTGTTCTGGGGCCGTACCGCTTCACCAGTCCGCGGATCTCCACGGCGGGGTCGTTGCTCATGGGGGATGAGTCTACGGAGCCGGGTGGGGGGTCCTAGGTCCCGGGGGCGCAAGGGTCACGGGCCCGCGCATCGATGACCTTTTCGCGCGGTCCGGGCGCGGCCCGGACCCTAGCGTTGAAGGAACAGCATCGCTCAGAACGTCGAAGCCACCTCGGGACAGGCCGAGCACAAGGCCCACGACCTGGGGCATCCGCCGCGATTCTTCGTTTCGGCGGTGCTCGCGGGGGCGTACATCGCCATCGGCGAGGTGCTGCTGCTGGTGGCGGTCTCGCCGTTCGTGGCCAACGGTTCGGCGGCGGTGAAGCTGCTGGAGGGCGCGGTCTTCCCGATCGCCCTGACCATCGTGATGTTCGCCGGTGCGCAGCTCTTCACGAGCAACGTGATGGTGATGCTGGTCGGCGCGCTGTCCGGCCGGACCGGGGTCGGGCACCTGCTGTCCTCGTGGGCCCTGTGCCTGGCCGGCAACCTGCTGGGGGCCTTTGCCTTCGGGGCGATGGTGCACGCCTCCGGGGTGACCTCCACGCCGTCCGCGCGGGCCATGCTCACCGAGATGGTCCACGGGAAGATCGCGCTGAGCGGCGGACAGCTCTTCTGGCGTGCGGTGCTGTGCAACATGCTCGTCTGCCTGGGCATCTGGATGTTCACCCGGGCCCGGGGAGATGGCGCGAAGATCTTCGTGCTGTGGCTGCCCGTGGCGGTATTCGTCGCCGTGGGATTCGAACACTGCGTTGCGAACATGGCCCTTTTCAGCCTCGCGATCCTGGATGGCCCAGTGTCGTTCGGTGATCTTTTCCGGAACCTGATGTTCACCGTGCCGGGAAACATCGTGGGCGGAGGACTGCTGGTGGGAGCCGTTTACTGGTTCGCCGGAGGGGCCAGACGAGAAGGCGGACTGTTTGCCTCCGAATAACTCTGCGTCGATAAATAAGGTAACCCTTAGTGATGGATGCCACCAGGAGTGGCCTCCGTCACGGCTTGTCGGGGCTCGGTTAATTACGCAACAATGGCGTTGTGAAATACGGCGAACGGCAGACGGAGATCCCCCAGGGGGAGCTCGCCACCGGGGAGCGGTCAACCCGCAACCGCGTGGCGCGCTCGATCCTGGACCACGGTCCGTCCACCGTCGCCGACCTCGCCCAGCGTCTCGGCCTCACCCAGGCCGCCGTCCGCCGCCACCTCGACACGCTCGTCACCGACGACGTGGTCGCATCCCGTGAGCAGCGTGTGTACGGCGCACGCACCCGGGGTCGGCCCGCCAAGGTCTTCGCGCTCACCGACTGCGGCCGCGACGCCTTCGACCAGTCCTACGACACGCTCGCCGCGGACGCCCTGCGCTGGATCGCGCAGTCCGTCGGCGGAGGCGAGGAGGGGGAGGCGGCAGTCGCCGCCTTCGCCAGGGCCCGGATGGAGACGCAGGCGCGGAGCTACCGGGAAGCCGTCGACGCGGCCGCCCCGGCGGAGCGCACGGAGGCCCTTGCCAGGGCGTTGACCGCGGACGGGTACGCTGCTACGGCGAAGAGCGCTCCCGGTCCGCACAGCGGTGAACAGCTCTGTCAGCACCACTGCCCGGTCGCACATGTCGCCGAGCAGTTCCCGCAGCTCTGCGAGGCGGAGACCGAGGTCTTCTCCCGTCTGCTCGGGACACATGTGCAGCGGCTCGCCACGATCGCCCACGGCGACGGGGTGTGCACCACGTTCATTCCGCGTAGCGCGAGCGCCACACAGACCGACACATCAGTATCTGCAAGTACGGCCGGGAGGAACCCCGCATGACCACGGAGACTGCTCACCCTGAGCTCGATGGCCTGGGCACCTACGAATACGGCTGGGCCGACTCCGACGCGGCCGGCGCCGCTGCCAAGCGGGGTCTGTCCGAGGAAGTCGTCCGCGACATCTCGGCGAAGAAGTCCGAGCCGGAGTGGATGCTGAACCTCCGCCTCAAGGGCCTCAAGCTGTTCGGGAAGAAGCCCATGCCGAACTGGGGTTCCGACCTCTCGGGCATCGACTTCGACAACATCAAGTACTTCGTGCGTTCCACCGAGAAGCAGGCCGCTTCCTGGGAGGACCTGCCGGAGGACATCAAGAACACGTACGACAAGCTCGGCATCCCCGAGGCGGAGAAGCAGCGCCTCGTCGCCGGTGTCGCGGCCCAGTACGAGTCCGAGGTCGTCTACCACCAGATCCGTGAGGACCTGGAGGAGCAGGGCGTCATCTTCCTCGACACGGACACCGCGCTGAAGGAGCACCCGGAGCTCTTCCAGGAGTACTTCGGCACGGTCATCCCGGTCGGCGACAACAAGTTCGCCTCGCTGAACACCGCCGTGTGGTCGGGCGGCTCGTTCATCTACGTCCCCAAGGGCGTCAAGGTCGACATCCCGCTCCAGGCCTACTTCCGTATCAACACGGAGAACATGGGCCAGTTCGAGCGGACGCTGATCATCGTGGACGAGGACGCCTACGTCCACTACGTCGAGGGCTGCACCGCCCCGATCTACTCCTCGGACTCGCTGCACAGCGCCGTGGTCGAGATCATCGTGAAGAAGGGCGGCCGCTGCCGCTACACGACGATCCAGAACTGGTCGAACAACGTCTACAACCTGGTCACCAAGCGCGCCGTGGCGTACGAGGGCGCGACCATGGAGTGGATCGACGGCAACATCGGTTCCAAGGTCACCATGAAGTACCCGGCCGTCTACCTGATGGGCGAGCACGCCAAGGGCGAGACGCTGTCCATCGCCTTCGCGGGCGAGGGCCAGCACCAGGACGCCGGCTCCAAGATGGTCCACATGGCGCCGAACACCTCCTCGAACATCGTCTCCAAGTCGGTGGCCCGAGGCGGCGGCCGGACCTCGTACCGAGGCCTGGTCGAGATCGGTGAGGGTGCCCACGGCTCGAAGTCCAACGTGCTGTGTGACGCGCTCCTGGTCGACACGATCTCCCGCTCGGACACGTACCCCTACGTGGACGTGCGCGAGGACGACGTCTCCATGGGCCACGAGGCCACGGTCTCCAAGGTCTCCGACGACCAGCTCTTCTACCTGATGCAGCGCGGCCTCACCGAGTTCGAGGCCATGGCCATGATCGTGCGCGGCTTCGTCGAGCCGATCGCGAAGGAGCTGCCGATGGAGTACGCGCTGGAGCTCAACCGGCTGATCGAGCTGCAGATGGAGGGCTCGGTCGGTTAGTCCCGACCGCCCCGTCCGCAGCACATTCTTTGACGAAGGAAGAGAGCAAGACGACAGCCATGGCTGAGGCTCAGAACATTCCGGCGGGCTCCACCACCGCCGGCGCGATCGCGGTGGCCGCCGAGTCCACCGTCGCCACCCGGATGAGCGCGCCCCCGTCCTTCGACGTGGCCGACTTCCCGGTTCCGCACGGCCGCGAGGAGGAGTGGCGGTTCACCCCGCTGGCCCGCCTCAAGGGTCTGCACGACGGCACCGCGGTCGCCAACGGCACCATGAAGGCCCAGATCGACGCGCCCGAGGGCGTGACGATCGAGTCCGTCGAGCGCGGCGACGAGCGGATCGGCAAGGCCGGCACCCCCGTCGACCGGGTCTCCGCGCAGGCGTTCTCCTCGTTCGCCAAGGCCACGGTCGTCACCGTGCCCAAGGAGACCGTGCTCGACGAGCCGATCCGCGTCGCGCTGCACGGTGAGGGCGGTACGACCTTCGGTCACACCGTCTTCGACATCAAGCCGTTCGCCGAGGCGATCATCGTGATCGACCACACGGGCGACGGCGTGCGCGCCGCCAACGTCGACATCCTCGTCGGCGACGGCGCCAAGGTGACCTTCGTGTCCGTGCAGGACTGGGACGACACCGCCGTCCACACTTCGCAGCACAACGCCCTGGTCGGCCGCGACGCCAGCTTCAAGTCCGTGGCCGTCACCTTCGGCGGCGACCTGGTCCGCCTGCACCCGCGCATCGCCTACGCGGGCCCCGGCGGCGAAGCCGAGATGCTCGGGCTCTACTTCACGGACGCCGGCCAGCACCAGGAGCACCGCCTCCTGGTCACGCACGACGCCCCGCACTGCAAGTCGAACGTGGTCTACAAGGGCGCGCTCCAGGGCCAGGACGCCCACGCCGTCTGGATCGGTGACGTGCTCATCGAGAAGACCGCCGAGGGCACCGACACCTACGAGATGAACCGCAACCTCGTCCTCACGGACGGCGCGCGGGTCGACTCGGTGCCGAACCTGGAGATCGAGACCGGCGAGATCGTCGGCGCCGGCCACGCCTCCGCCACCGGCCGCTTCGACGACGAGCAGCTCTTCTACCTGCAGTCCCGTGGCATCCCGGCCGACGAGGCCCGCCGCCTAGTCGTGCGTGGCTTCTTCGCCGAGCTCGTCCAGCAGATCGGTGTCGCGGACGTCGAGGAACGCCTGATCGCGAAGATCGAGGCCGAGCTGGCGGCGGCGGTCTGATGACGTACATCAAGGCCTGCACGCTGAGCGAGCTGGAGGAGAACACCCCCAAGCGGGTGGAACTCGACGGCACGCCGGTGTCCATCGTCTCCACCGAGGGCGAGGTGTTCGCGATCAACGACATCTGCTCGCACGCGAACGTCTCCCTCTCGGAGGGTGAGGTCGAGGACTGCCAGATCGAGTGCTGGCTGCACGGGTCGGCTTTCGACCTGCGCACCGGCAAGCCTTCCGGTCTGCCCGCGACGCGCCCCGTACCCGTATACCCCGTAAAGATCGAAGGGGACGACGTGCTCGTCTCCCTCACCCAGGAGTCCTGAGGTATCCATGGCAACGCTTGAAATCCACGACCTGCACGTCTCCGTCGAGGCCGAGAACGGCGCCCGCGAGATCCTCAAGGGCGTCGACCTCACCGTCAAGCAGGGTGAGACGCACGCCATCATGGGTCCGAACGGCTCCGGCAAGTCCACCCTCGCGTACTCGCTCGCCGGTCACCCGAAGTACACCATCACCGGTGGCACCGTGACCCTCGACGGCGAAGACGTCCTGGAGATGTCCGTCGACGAGCGCGCCCGCGCCGGCCTGTTCCTCGCCATGCAGTACCCGGTCGAGGTCCCCGGCGTCTCGGTCTCCAACTTCCTGCGCACCTCGGCCACCGCCATCCGCGGCGAGGCGCCGAAGCTGCGTACCTGGGTGAAGGAGGTCAAGTCCGCGATGGAGCAGCTCCAGATGGACCCGGCCTTCGCCGAGCGCAACGTCAACGAGGGATTCTCCGGCGGTGAGAAGAAGCGCCACGAGATCCTCCAGCTGGAGCTCCTGAAGCCGAAGATCGCGATCCTCGACGAGACCGACTCCGGCCTCGACGTGGACGCCCTGCGTCAGGTCTCCGAGGGCGTCAACCGCGTCCACGCGACGGGCGAGGTCGGCACGCTGCTGATCACGCACTACACGCGGATCCTCCGCTACATCAAGCCCGACTTCGTCCACGTCTTCTCCGAGGGCCGCATCGCCGAGTCCGGTGGCGCCGAGCTCGCCGACAAGCTGGAGGCGGAAGGCTACGAGTCGTACAGCACGAAGGGTGGCGCGACCGCGTGATTCAGTTGCCTGGCCTCCTCGACATCGAGGCGATCCGCAAGGACTTCCCCCTGCTGGATCGTGTGGTCCACGACGGGAAGAAGATCGTTTACCTGGACAACGCTGCGACCTCGCAGAAGCCGCGCCAGGTGCTCGATGCGCTGAACGAGTACTACGAGCAGCACAACGCCAACGTCCACCGTGGCGTGCACGTGCTCGCCGAGGAGGCCACGGCACTGTACGAGGGCGCCCGCGACAAGGTCGCCGCCTTCATCAACGCGCCGAGCCGCGACGAGGTGATCTTCACCAAGAACGCCTCGGAGTCGCTCAACCTGGTCGCGAACATGCTCGGCTGGGCGGACGAGCCCTACCGGGTCGACCGCGAGACCGAGATCGCCATCACGGAGATGGAGCACCACTCCAACATCGTCCCGTGGCAGCTGCTCTCGCAGCGCACCGGCGCGAAGCTGAAGTGGTTCGGCCTCACCGACGACGGCCGGCTCGACCTGTCCAACATCGAAGAGGTCATCACGGAGAAGACGAAGATCGTCTCCTTCACGCTGGTCTCCAACATCATGGGCACGATCAACCCGGTCGAGGCGATCGTCCGGCGCGCGCAGGAAGTCGGCGCGCTGGTCCTGATCGACGCCTCGCAGGCCGCTCCGCACATGCCGCTGGACGTCCAGGCCCTCGGCGCCGACTTCGTGGCCTTCACCGGCCACAAGATGTGCGGCCCGACCGGCATCGGCGTCCTCTGGGGCCGCCAGGAGCTCCTGGAGGACCTGCCGCCGTTCCTCGGCGGCGGCGAGATGATCGAGACCGTGTCGATGCACGCCTCGACGTACGCCCCGGCGCCTCACAAGTTCGAGGCGGGTACGCCCCCGATCGCCCAGGCCGTCGGCCTCGGCGCGGCCGTGGACTACCTCACCGCGATCGGCATGGACAAGATCGCCGCTCACGAGCACGCGATCACCGAGTACGCGGTCAAGCGCCTCCTGGAGGTGCCCGACCTGCGGATCATCGGCCCGACCACGGCCGAGGACCGCGGTGCCGCGATCTCGTTCGTCCTGGGTGACATCCACCCGCACGACGTCGGCCAGGTGCTGGACGAGCAGGGCATCGCCGTACGGGTGGGACACCACTGCGCGCGCCCCGTCTGCCTGCGCTACGGAATTCCGGCGACGACGCGAGCGTCTTTCTACCTGTACTCCTCTCCCGCGGAGGTCGACGCACTGATCGACGGGCTGGAGCACGTACGGAACTTCTTCGGCTGACGAGGACGAGGACGACGAGGACGCTGTGAAGCTGGATTCGATGTACCAGGAACTGATCCTGGACCACTACAAGCACCCGCACGGGCGCGGCCTGCGCGACGGCGACGCCGAGGTGCACCACGTCAATCCGACGTGCGGCGACGAGATCACGCTGCGCGTGAAGTACGACGGGGAGACGCTCACCGACGTCTCCTACGAGGGCCAGGGCTGCTCCATCAGCCAGGCCAGCGCGTCCGTACTGAACGAGCTGCTCGTGGGCAAGGAACTGGCCGAGGCGCAGAAGATCCAGGCTGTCTTCCTGGAGATGATGCAGTCCAAGGGCAAGATCGAACCCGACGAGGCCATGGAAGAGGTGCTGGAGGACGCGGTCGCGTTCGTCGGCGTCTCCAAGTACCCGGCTCGCGTGAAGTGTGCTCTGCTGAGTTGGATGGCGTGGAAGGACGCGACGGCCCAGGCTCTGGGCGACGCGGAGAGGAAGACGGCATGACCGAGAACGCGACGCCCGAGGCGTCGATCAAGCCGGCCACCGAGGAAGAGGTCCGCGAGGCCCTCTATGACGTGGTCGACCCCGAGCTGGGCATCGACGTCGTCAATCTGGGCCTGATCTACGGCATCCACATCGACGACGCGAACATCGCCACCCTCGACATGACCCTGACCTCGGCGGCCTGCCCGCTGACGGACGTCATCGAGGACCAGGCGAAGTCGGCGACGGACGGCATCGTCAACGAACTTCGCATCAACTGGGTCTGGATGCCCCCGTGGGGCCCGGACAAGATCACGGACGATGGTCGTGAGCAGCTCCGCGCGCTCGGCTTCAACGTCTGACCGACGTGTACATGTGAGGGCCCCCGGCACGGTCGTGCCGGGGGCCCTCCCTGTTCTCCGGGGCGACGAGTGACGTGCACCCGGAGTTGGCCGGGGTGGCCGAATCTTCTCGACGGTCGTCAGGAACTGGCGCCGACACAGAATCGAGAGGACCCTCTGTGACCGTTCGCCTCGCACCCGTACGCCCCTGGGGCGCCGTCGGCGCCGCGGCCCTGCTCGTCGCCGGGCTCACCGCGCCCGCGTCCGCGTCCGCGGCCACCGGCTTCCCGGCGGCCTCCGACGTGACGATCGGGCTGTCCGCCACGCACCTGAGCGGGGCGGTCGGAGCGTACGGCGACCCGTCCGTGACGGTGGACGTGGAGCAGGCCGGGATACCCGACGGCTTCCTGCGGCTCACGGTGCTCTCCTCCAGCAATCCCGCCGTCGCGGACGTGGCCGACGTACGGCAGGTGCGCACGCCCGGCGGCGACCGGCGCCTGACGGTCCACGCCCGGGGCCAGGGCTACACCGAGCTCACCCTCCAGGTCACCGGACGCGGCGGCCGGACGGCCACGGCCACCCTGTCCTACGCGGCCTCGGCGCGGGTGGATGGCGCCCTGACCACCCGCTACCTCACGGGATCCTCCGACGCCTCGGCCGCCGTGGACGCCGGCGGCGGCCACGTGCTGGTCGCGGACGACGAGACCAACGTGCTGCGCCTGTACGACCGCTCCCGCTCGGGCGCGCCCGTGAAGACCTGGGACCTCGGGCCCTCGCTCGGTCTGAAGAAGGAGGCCGACATCGAGGCCGCCACCCGGGTCGGCGACACGATCTACTGGACGGGCTCCCTCGGCAACAACAAGGACGGCAAGTACAAGGCCGAGCGCAACACCGTCTTCACCACGACGGTCACCGGGTCGGGCGCCGACACCGAGATCACCTTCGGTACCGCCTACCGGAAGCTGCGGGAGGACCTGGTCGCCTGGGACGCGGCGAACGGGAACCGGTACGGATTCGCGGCCGGCACGGCCGCGGGCGAGGTGCCGAAGCAGATCGACGGGTTCAACGTGGAGGGGCTGGAGTTCGCCCCGGGATCCACCAGCACGGCCTACGTGGGCTTCCGGGCCCCGCTGGCGCCGGCCGCGCTCGGCGGCAAGGCGCTGATCGTGCCGGTCACCAACTTCGACCAGGTCGTGGCGGCGGGGGCCAAGCCGGTCTTCGGTGCGGGCGTCGAGCTGGACCTCGGCGGGCTGGCCGTCCGGGACATCCGCAAGAACGCGGCCGACCAGTACCTGATCCTGGCCGGCTCCTGGGCCGCCGACGACAATTCGGACCCGTACGCGCTCTACCAGTGGGACGGCGTCCCCGGTCACGCGCCGGTGAAGCGGGTCGACCTGCCGACCACGGACCCGGGCGGCTGGGAGGCCATCGTGAACGTCCCCGAGCGGCTGGTGCCCGGGGCCCGGATCCAGCTGATCACCGACAGCGGCGCCGCCGACCTCTACGGGGACGGCACGGAGGCCAAGGACCTCGACCACCCGGAGTGGAAGAAGTCCCGGTCCGCCTGGTTCAAGCTGGGCTGACCCGGGGGCGCGCATGCGCATGCGTACGGGTGTACACAGCGATGCGTACACCCGTACACTCGCACGCATGCCCTACGTACTGCTCGCCGCAGCCATAGCCGCCGAGGTCGCCGGGACCACCGCGATGAAGTACAGCGACGGCTTCACGAAGCTGTGGCCGTCGCTGGGGACGCTGCTCGGCTACGTCATCGCCTTCACCCTGCTCGCGCAGACGCTGAAGACGATGTCGGTGGGCACGGCGTACGCGATCTGGGCGGGTGTCGGCACGGCCGCCATCGCCGCCATCGGCATGGTGTTCATGGGGGAGGCGGCCACCGCCGCGAAGATCGCCGGCCTCGTGCTGGTCATCGCCGGGGTGGTCCTGCTGAACCTGGGCGGGGCGCACTGATGCCCCCCGGCGTACGGCGCTACGACCCCGACCGGCGGCAGCGGATCATCGACGCCGCGATCCGGGTGGTGGGGGCCAAGGGCATCGCGGGGCTGAGCCACCGCAGCGTGGCCGCGGAGGCCGACGTACCGCTCGGCTCGACGACGTACCACTTCAAGACCCTGGACGACCTGCTGGTCGCGGCCCTCCGGCAGGCCAACGAGGGCTTCACCCCGGCGCCGGCCCTGCCGGAGCCGGACCTGGCGGGGGCGCTGGCGCGCCTGCTCGGGGAGTTCCTGTCGGCCGACCGCGGCCGGGTCGAGCTGGAGTACGAGCTCTACCTGGCGGCCCTGCGGCGGCCGGCGCTGCGGCCGGTGGCGGCGGAGTGGTGCGAGTCGGTCGTGGCGGCGCTGGCCCCGCGGACCGATCCGGTGACGGCCCGCGCGCTGGTCGCCGTGATGGACGGCATCAGCCTGCAGGTGCTGTTGACGGACACCGAGTACGACGAGCCGTACGCCCGCGAAATCCTGTCCCGGGTGCTGCGGCCGGCGTAGCCGGGTGGGCGCGGCGCCGCTTCCTGGGGCGCTGCCCCGGACCCCGCGCCTCAAACGCCGGCGGGGCTGGATTCGCCTGATGCCGGCTGCCCTGCGCGGGCACCTCCAGCCTCGCCGGAGGCTGATGCGGGGCGCTGTGTGCGGGCACTTCCAGCCTCGCCGGCGTTTGAGGCGCGGGTCCGGGCGGTGCTCGGGGAACGGTGGAAGGGCGGGGCGGGGACGGCTCCGCGCAGCGGCCCCGGCGGCCCCGGCCGTGCGGAGGCCCTGGCGGTCCGGGCGCGCGGGGACCGGCCATCGCCGGCCCGGCCCGGCCATCGCCGGTCCCGCCCCCTCGTAGGCGGCGGCCCTCCGGTGGGGCTACGCGGTGCGGACCGCCGTCAGCGCCGCGGTCACGCTCGCCTCGATGTCCCGGATCGGGTAGAAGACTTCGCGGACCACGCGGTCGCGGTCCAGGACCAGGGTCAGCCGCTTGATCCGGCTCACGCCCGCCGCGCGGAACGTCGGCAGCCGCAGCGCCGCCGTCAGGCCGAGTTCCGCGTCCGAGAGGAGCGGGAACCGCAGCCGCTCCTGCTCCGCGAACTCCCGCTGCTCGTCCGCCCGCTGCGTGGAGACCCCGTGCACGGTGGCGCCGGCGGCCGTGAACTCCGCGAGCTGGTCGCGGTACGTGCACGACTCGAACGTACAGCCCTTGGCGCCCGGGATCCCGGCCCAGCCGGGCGGGTAGGACTCGGCGCGCGCGTACGCACCCGGGAAGCAGTACAGGACCGTGAACGGGGTGTCCGCCACCGGGTCGCGCAGCTCGCCGAACCGATCCGGCAGCAGCAGCTCCGGCACCCGTGTGCCGCGCAGCGCGTGCACCCGGTCGGCCTCCTTGGAGGCCTCCGTCGTCGTTGCCGTCATCTCTCCCTCTCCCAGGACCCAGGCGTCCCCCCAGTCCTGGAGGGCGACCAGGACCGGCAGGAGTCCCCGCCCTCGCGGGGTCAGCCGGTATTCGTGCCGCACCGGGCGCTCCTGGTACGGCTCGCGCGTCAGCACTCCCGCCTCGACGAGCAGCTTCAGCCGCTCGGCGAGGACCTTGCGGGACATCCCCAGCTCGCGCTGGAGCTCGTCGAAGCGGTGCAGGCCGCGGGCGGTGTCGCGCACGATCAGCAGCGTCCACCAGTCGCCCACGACGTCGAGGGCCTGGGCGATGGAGCAGTCCGCGTCGCCGAGGTGCGTGCGCTGGGCCATGGGCACTCCTTTGTCCGTTGACCCCAGGCTGTCATGCTGACATAGTCCGTTCCCAAAAGGAACTTACTTGGGAACAAGGGGGGCACGGGTGTGCTGCAGGGGTTCAAGGACGTACCGAGGGTCGTGTGGCTGCTGGCTGCGGGGATCTTCGTCAATGCCGCCGTCAGCTTCACGTTCGTCTTCGTCTTCCTCTACCTGACGGGCCCGCGCGGACTCGGAGCCGCCCAGGCGGGCCTGATCGTCGGCATCGGCGGCGTCGGCCTGGTCGCCGGGAACTTCACCGGCGGCTGGTACGGCGACCGCTTCGGCCACCGCCGGGTGCTGCTCACCGCCTCCGCGCTCGGCGGGGCCGCCCTCGTCGTCCTGCCGGTGGTCCCCACCGTCCTGCTGGCCCTCGTCCTGCCGCTCGCCCAGTACGCCTCGGGGGTGGTCCGCGCCGCCAACTCCGCGCTGGTCGCCGTCACCGTCCCCGAGGGCTCCCGGCGCCAGGCCTTCGCCGTCACCCGCAGCCTGTCCAACGCCGGCTTCGCCGTGGGTGCACCGCTCGGCGCCCTCGTCGCGACCGGGCTCTCGTACGACTGGCTCTTCGTCGCGGACGGCCTCGGCACCCTCTTCTTCGCCCTCTGGACCGCCCGGGTCGTCCCGGCCAGGGCGGCCGCAGCTCCATCCGCGGCCCCGGACGGGGGTCTGGGCCGCGGAGGGCTGTGGCGCGAGCTGCGTGCCCGCCCCGCCGTACTCGTCCTGCTCGGCGCGATCGTCGTCATCGACGTCGTCTACCGGCAGCACCTCACGACCTTCCCCCTGTACCTCGCCGACCACGGCATGGACGTCAAGGCGTACGGACTGCTCATCGCGGTCAACTGCGGAGTGATCATGCTCCTGGAGATCCCCGCCACCCTGGCCCTGCGCCGGCGCTCCCCGCTGCCCATCATCGGGACCGGCCTGCTGCTCGTGGGCGGCGGCTACGCGATGCTGCTGCTCGGGGTGGGCGCCGCGACCGCCGTCGCGATGATGGTGCTGCTCACCCTCGGCGAGATCCTCTACAAGACCACCGCCACCGCGTACGTCGCCGACGAGTCACCGGAACACGCCATCGGCCGTTTCCAGAGCCTGTACGCGGGCGTGTCCATCAGTGGCTTCGTCCTCGCCGCACCCCTCGGCGGGCTCCTGTACGCCACCGCGCCCGGCCTGCTGTGGCCCCTGTGCGCCGTGCTCGGCGCGGCCGCCGGGGCAACCGTGCTGGCCATGGGCGCGCGGGGGGTGCGGCGACGCGGGCGACCGGCACATGAGACCGGTTCGCCCAGGGCGGCCGTCGCCGGTTAGGTTTCGGGCATGACTGCTACGCGTACCACCGGCGCCGTCGCCGCCGGACTTGCCACCCTCACCGCCGACGGCACCGTCCTCGACACCTGGTTCCCCGCCCCCGAGCTGGTCGCCGAGCCCGGCCCGGCCGGCACCGAGCGCCTCACCGCCGAGCAGGCCGTGGAGCTCCTCGGCGCCGCCGCGGCCAAGGCGATCCGCCAGGACGCGGTCCGCGGAGTCGAGGTCGTAGCCGTCCGTACCGTCATCGCCTCCCTGGAGGACAAGCCGCTGGACGCGCACGACGCGTACCTGCGCCTGCACCTGCTCAGCCACCGCCTGGTCAAGCCGCACGGCCAGAACCTGGACGGCGTCTTCGGCCTGCTGACCAACGTCGCCTGGACCTCGCTGGGCCCGGTCGCCGTCGACCAGGTCGAGACCGTGCGCCTCAACGCCCGCGCCGAGGGCCTGCACCTCCAGGTCACCTCGATCGACAAGTTCCCGCGGATGACGGACTACGTCGCCCCCAGGGGCGTGCGCATCGCCGACGCCGACCGGGTCCGCCTGGGCGCGCACCTCGCCGAGGGCACCACCGTCATGCACGAGGGCTTCGTCAACTTCAACGCCGGCACCCTCGGCACCTCCATGGTCGAGGGCCGCATCTCCGCGGGCGTCGTGGTCGGCGACGGCTCCGACATCGGCGGCGGCGCGTCCACCATGGGCACCCTCTCGGGCGGCGGCAAGCAGATCATCTCGATCGGCGAGCGCACCCTGATCGGTGCCGAGGCGGGCATCGGCATCGCGCTGGGCAGCGAGTGCGTCGTCGAGGCCGGCCTGTACGTGACCGCGGGCACCCGCGTCACCCTGCCGGACGGCCAGGTCGTCAAGGCCCTGGAGCTCTCCGGCGCCGACAACATCCTCTTCCGCCGCAACTCGGTCACCGGCGCCGTCGAGGCCCGCCCGTACAAGGCGAACTGGGGCGGCCTGAACGAGGTCCTGCACAGCCACAACTGAGGCTCCCCGCCGATACCGGAACACCGGAACGCCCTCCCACCCCGACCGGGGTGGGAGGGCGTTCTCGTGTGCCGGGGAGGGGGCGGGTCAGCGCAGCGGCATCCTGCGGACCAGGCTGGCGAAGGCCTCCTCTTCGGCCTCGGTCAGCTCCACCGCCTCCATCGGGTGCGCGGCGGTGCCGCGCTGCGCCGGGATCACCGCCAGGCCCTCGAAGGCGCCTGGCTCGGGCTGGTGGAAGCGGCTGTCCCACAGCATGTGGCCCAGGCCGACGAGCCAGACGAGGGCGGCCACGAGCAGGACGGCGAGGCCGATTTCCTGGGCGAGGGAGATGGAGGGGAACACGCGGTGCTCCAAAAGCGAGGGTGCAAGATCGGGCGTGCAGACACTCAACACCACAACCGGGCGATTTCGGAGGCGATGTGGCGAGCGTCACGCCAGGGCCGAAAGTCCCTACTTTGGTACGAGTCGGTCCTTCAGTGACAGCTTGAAGCCCTCGTGACTGCGGGCGAAGCCCAGCCGTTCGTAGAACCGGTGCGCCGCCGTACGCCGCTTGCTGCTGGTCAGCTGGACCAGCCCGCAGCCGCGCTCGCGGGCCCGCTCCACGGCCAGCCGCATCAGTCGCCGCGATGGCCGAGAAGGCCCGCTCGTGCGCCTCCCAGACCACGACCGAAGCCGGGTCCACGACCCGGTCCTCGTCGGCCAGCAGGGCGAGTACGGCGGGGTCCCGGCGGGTGGCCTCACGGAAGTTCATGGCCGGATTGTGGCAGGGGGCCCGGCCTGGGGGCACTCCCCCAGCCTCCGGCCGGGGGTACCCCCACCCAGCGGTAGCCGGGGGAGACGGCGGCCGGACCCCCTGCGGTCCGGGGGTTACGGGCGGAAGCGCAGCACCTGCGGGTCGTGGTCGCTGTTCTGGGCCGAGAACTCCGCGTTGATGTGCACGCTGTCGTACGAGAAGTTCTTGATCGACGGGCTGGTCAGGATCTGGTCCAGCACCTGCGCGTTGCCCTGGAAGACGTACGAGTACCGCTCCGACTTCGGCAGCGACATGATCGCCGGGTACAGCGCCCCGCCGTCGGCGAGCGCCTGCGTGGTCGCCGAGAACTCGAAGTCGTTGATGTCACCGAGGACGACGACGTTCGCCTGCTTCTCGGCCGCCAGGATCTCCTTCACGAAGGAGTTCACGGCCTGCGCCTGGAGCAGGCGCTTCTCCTCGGACTTGCGCACCGGCGGCTGGTGGTGCGAGGCCAGGCCCTCGTCGCCGCCCTTGGAGCCGAAGTGGTTGGCGATCACGAAGACGGTCCGGCCGCGGAAGACGAACTCGCCGGCCAGCGGCTTGCGGCTGTCGGCCCACGCCGGGTTCGCCGGGTCGATCCGGCCGGGGGAGTGGGTGAGGGCCGCGTGGCCGTTCTCCCGGACCACGCCGTTCGCGGTCGTCGCGTCGCCCGCGGCGCGGTCGGTGAAGGAGACCCGGGCGGGGTTGAAGAGGAACACCTGGCGGATGTTGCCGCCGGGCTCGCCGCCGTCCTTCTTGTCCTCCGGGTTGACGGTGCGCCACTGGTACGCCGGGCCGCCCGCGGCGACGATCGCGTCGGTGAACTTGGTCAGCGTCTGCTCGGCCGAGACGGTGCCGTCGTTCTTGGCGCCGTTGTCGTCCTGGATCTCCTCCAGGGCGAGGATGTCGGGCGAGGCGAGGTTCTCGACGACCGCCTTGGCGAGGTTGTCGAACTTCTCCTGCGGGTCGGTCGGGTCGAGGTTCTCGACGTTGTACGTCGCCACCGCGAGCTCACCCGGGCTCTGCGCCCGGGTCTTCTCCGGGGCGAGGGTGCCCGCCTTGACGGTACCGAGGGTACGGGCCACCAGCGTGTAGCCGCCGAACTGGTTGAAGTCCAGGGGGCCTTCGGTGGTGCCCGTCAGCTTGTCGCCGACGTTGGCCACCGGGAAGGGCTGCTGCGCGATCGGCGCGAGCTGCTGGATCTGGAGGCGGCCGGTGTTCTGGGACTCGTAGGAGCCGTAGACCGTGCCACCGCGACGGGTGGGGTTCTCCCAGCCCTTCACCGTGACCCACAGCTCCGAGTACGGGTCGGTGGCGCCGACCACGCGGGAGGTGCCGATCGCCACGTTCATGCCCTCGAGGGACTCGTAGAAGTCCAGGGCGTAGCGCGCGGGCTCCAGGGCCAGGCCGTTGATGCTGCCGGCGGCGGCCGCGTCGCCGGCCGGGGCGTACTCGGCGGGCACGGTGTACTCGTTGATCGCGGCGGCCGCGGGCAGGGCGTTGCCCGAGGAGGCCACCTTGACGGTGGGCTTGGAGATCTGGGTGACGGACTGGTTGCCGGAGGCGACCCCGCCCGGGATGTACTCGCCGACGGTGCCGGAGACGGTGACCGCGTCGCCCACGGCGACGGTCGGGACCGAGCTGGTGAAGACGAACACGCCCTCGCTGGTGGCGTCGTTGTCGTCGGCGTCCGGGTCCTGGATCCAGAAACCGCGGGAGCCGTACGTGCGTACGCCCGTCACGATGCCGGTGACGTCGGCGACCTGCTTGCCGGCCAGCGGGGATATCCGGGTGGTGCCCTGAATGTCGTGGATGCGTATCGGATCGGCGGACACGGCGCCTTCGGCCGCGTCGGCGGAGCCCGCGAGCAGGCCGGTGGCCAGCGCGGTGGCGACGAGGGCCGCGACGGCGGCGGAACGGGGATGCGAGGAGCGCATGGGCAGGAACTCCGGTGTGGGATGAGGGATGACGCAGAAGGGGGGTGGGCAGCGGGCCCCGCGGGGTTTGCGGCCCCTTGGTTCCCGACATGTCTACGCGCGTCAATTTCCTGTGTGACCAGCAAAGTTGTCAAGCCCTCCAGGGAATACGCCGGTTGACTGTGGGATGAACCAAAGGTGATGGGTCGCCAGGACCGCCCGAAATGCGTCTACGCTGGGGCTTCCGGCCGGCAGGCCGGCCGGTCGAACGGGCGCCGGGCTCAGCCTCCGGTTCGCCCCTGGCCCCGCTCCGGCCCGCCCGGTTGGGCCCGACCTGCCCCGCCCTGACCCGCCCCACAGCGTTCGCTTCGCGAGGAGAACCGCCCCATGTCCGCAGAGCCGCACCCCACGCTGCCGCCGGTACGGTTGCCCGCCGATGCGGAACTGGCCCGCGACGCCCTCGTCGCCCCGCTGTTCGCGCGGGCCGTCCGGCTGGCCCGCTGGGCCGGACCGGACACCCGCGTCGAGGCGGGCGGTGAACTCGTCGCCGACCAACTGCCCGAGGCCGTCGCGGTGCTCGGCCTCGACCCCTCCGATGAGGACTGCGTCGTGTACGCGAGCCAGGCGTGGCGGGTGGCCGTGGACACCGGGCTGGTCGACGTGACCGAACCCGATGAGGAAGGGGCGGAAGGGGCGGACGCGGCGGCCGGGGCCGACGGGGAGGCGGGCGCGGCGCAGTCCGGCACCGCCGTGCCCGGAGAGGACCTCGCGCTGGTGACGGGCGGTGCGCCCGGCGACGTACTCGACCTGTGGCTGGCGGCCCTTGACACGGTGCTCGCCGACGCCGCCGTCCCCGACCTGGACGACCTCGTCGACGCGCTGGACGCGGGCGGCGAGATCGACTTCGACCAGCTGGACTGGAACCCGCGCCGCGAGGCGGACTTCCTCGACGGGGTGCTCGCCAACCTCTACCTGCTCACCGTCGCCGAGGGCGGGGTGGCGGACGCACCGGTTCCGCTGCCGGTGCTCGCCGCGTCGATGGTCGTGCCCGACGGCATGGGCGAGCCGACCGACGCCGTGCTGGAGCAGGTCTCGGACGCGATGATGCGGCTCGACGACCAGTTCCGGCAGCTGGAGCCGATCGGGCTGGTGGAGTACCAGCCGGTCGACGAGGCGCTGATGGCGGAGGCCGAGGGACCGGAGGACGGCGAGGGTGCGGGCGGCGGGTTCGGCGGGGACGAGGAGGACGTGTCCCGCTACGGGATGGTCCGTCTGACCCCGCTCGGCCGGTACGGGATCCGCGCGCGCATGCTGGAGGCCGGGGTCGAGGCCCCCGCCGTCGGCGACCTGGCCGACAAGGGCGCCGACGCGCTGCTCGACGGGGTCTCGCACTACCCGGAGAGCGCGGCGCAGGCCGAGATCGAGCAGTGGCTGGCCGGCCGTGAACTGCCCACCGCGGTGGCCGAACTGCTGGCCGCGGCCCGCGGTGACGACGAGGGTGCCCCGCTGCGCCGGCTGCGCTGCCAGCAGGCCCTCGCCCCGGCCGGGCCACAGGCCGAGCCCGCTGTCCGCGCGGTGCTCGACGACCCGGAACTCGGCGGGCTCGCCCGGGTCTGGCTGGCCGAGCGCGGGGCGGCCGACGTACCGGCGCCCGACGGGGCCATGGTGTTCTGGCTGACCGTCGACACGATCGCGGCGCAGCTCGCCACCGACGGGGAGACGGAGGAGCTGCCGCTGCTGATGGAGACCCTGACCGCTCATCACGCGGGGTTCTTCGACCAGGTGTGGCGGGTGGAGCACCCGGCGACGGCGTACGTCCTGGAGGCGATGGGCCGGCTGCACCCGGACAAGAAGGCGGCGAAGGAGGCCCGGAAGGCGGCGTTCAAGGCGCGCTCCCGGCAGAACTGACCGGAACGCGCCCTTCTTGGCGCGGAGTTGGCCATTCCGCCCACCGGAAAGGGGTCGACCCCTCTTCGTGGGTAGTTCAGCCGCCGTTCACGTGCGGGCGGGAGCGTGTGCGCCGACGACCGCACACAGGCGCACCACCTCCCACCCCTGGAGACCCGATGCCGCTCAGCCGTAGAGACTTCACCGCCCGCACCGTGATCGCCGGTGCCGGAGTCGCCCTCACCGGGACGGTCGGCGCACTCGCCACCGCCCCGGGAGCCCTTGCGGCCGAGGACACCACGCCCCGCGACGAGCACGGGCGGCCCTGCGAGCCCGGCTACGGCCCCCTCGTCCCCGACCCGGCCGGCATCCTCGCGCTCCCCGCCGGATTCAAGTACCGTGTGATCACCCACAGCGGGGTCACCACACTGGAGTCGGGCGAGACCACCCCGTCCAACCACGACGGCACTGCCGCCTTCGAGGGCCACCGCGGGGTCACGCTCCTCGTCAACAACCACGAGCTCAAGGGCAAGCGGTCGAACTGGGCCCACCCCGTCCCGCTCGTCGAGGGCCTCGTCTACGACCCGGCCGCGGCCGGCGGCTGCACGGTCGTCGAGGTCCGCCGCGGCGGAGAGGTCGCCGAATGGGTGGGCATCGCCGGTACGTCGACCAACTGCGCGGGCGGCTCCACCCCCTGGAACACCTGGCTGACCTGCGAGGAGAACTCCGACCTCGCCGGCAAGAACGGCATGACCAAGGACCACGGCTACGTCTTCGAGGTCGACCCGCACGACCGCCGCGCCAACCAGGACCCGCGGCCCGTCAAGGCCTTCGGACGCTACGACCACGAGGCCGTCGTCATCGACCCGCGCACGGGTCATGCCTACCTGACCGAGGACGCCTCCGGCCCCAACGGGCTGCTCTACCGCTGGACCCCGCCGGCCGGCTTCCGGCACGGGCGCGGCAAGCTCCGTACCCTCGCCGCCGACGCGGGCGTGCTCCAGGCCGCCAAGTGCATCGACAGCTCGGGCCTGTTCGTCGACGACCTCTCGCGCGCCACGAAGATCGGCACCGTCTACGGGGTCGACTGGGTGGACGTCGCGGACCGCGACGCGCGGACCGTGCCGGTGCGCAAGCAGTTCGGGGACAGCGCCGTGACGCGCGGCCGCAAGCTGGAGGGCATGTGGTGGGCCGACGGCGGGGCGTACTTCGTCTCCTCCTACGCCCGTGAGGAGAGCCCGGGCGCGGCCCACGACGGCCAGGTGTGGTTCTACGACCCGAAGCGCCGCACGATCCGGCTGACCGTGCTGATCGGGGTCAACGCGGACCCGTCGGTGGCCGGCGGCTACGACGGCCCCGACAACATCACGGTGTCGCCGTACGGCGGCCTGGTCCTCGCCGAGGACGGCTCCGGCTTGCAGCACCTGTTCGGCGCGACCGCATCGGGCCGCACCTACCCGCTCGCCCGCAACGAGCTGAACATCGGTACGCCGGAGGAGCCGGAGTACTCCGAGTTCGCCGGTGTCTGCTTCTCCCCGGACGGGCGCACGCTGTACGTCAACATCCAGGACCCGGGCATCATGCTGGCCGTCACCGGTCCGTGGCGGCGCGCGAACTGACGGCTGGGTCGCTGACGTCTGACGCCTGACGCGAGGGCGCGCCAGGCACGGAGTCCCGCTACTGCGACGCGGAAACCTCCGCGCGGGAGGCCTCGGCCCACTCGGCGAGCAGGAACTCGTACGCGTCCGAGGGCCACTCGCCGTCCACCCGCGTCTCGACGAGGTGCCGAATCGCCTCGTTCGCCTCGGCGGCGGACGGGCGGGCGGGCCCCGCGGGGGTGAGTGACTCCTTCATGCGTTCAAGGCTACGGGCGGGCACTGACAGCCACCTCCGAATTCAGGGTGGAATCGATCACCCGGAACGGTCCTCGGTGGCTCCATGTGCCCGCCCACCTGCTCAGAGTGCCTGCGCGGCGGGCTTGACCATGCCGCGCACTGTGCGCGACTTCACAAACTCGCCCATGGCCGTCATCTCCCACTCGCCGGAGAACTGCTTGATCAGCTTCGCCATCATCACCCCGGTCTGCGGCTCGGCGCTGGTGAGGTCGAAGCGCACCAGCTCCTCGCCGGTCGCCGCGTCGATCAGGCGGCAGTAGGCCTTGGCGACATCGGTGAACTTCTGGCCCGAGAAGGAGTTGACCGTGAAGACCAGGCCCGTGGCGTCGGCGGGGATCCGGCCCAGGTCCACCACGATCACCTCGTCGTCGCCCGCGCCCTCGCCGGTGAGGTTGTCACCCGAATGCTTGATGGCCCCGCCCAGGATGGACAGCTTGCCGAAGTAGCAGCTGTCGATGTGGTTGCGCTGCGGGCCGTACGCGATGACGGAGGCGTCGAGGTCGATGTCCCGGCCGCGGAAGGCGGGCTCCCAGCCGAGGCCCATCTTGACCTGGGAGAGCAGCGGGCGGCCGCCCTTGACCAGGGAGACGGTCTGGTTCTTCTGGAGGCTGACCCGGCCCTTGTCCAGGTTGATCTTCCCGGTGCCCGGCGGGGCGGCCGCGGGGGCCGGCGCGGGCGGGGCGGGCGGCGCTGCCGGGGTGACCGGCGTGGGTGTCGTGGCGCCGCCGAGCCAGGGGGAGGCCGGGTAGGCGCCGGCGGGCTGCGCCGGGGGAGTCGGCGGCGCGGGCGGGGCGACGGGCGGGGCGGCCGCGGCCGGAGCCGGCTCCTCTTCCACGGAGACCCCGAAGTCGGTCGCGATGCCGGCGAGGCCGTTCGCGTACCCCTGGCCGACCGCGCGCACCTTCCACACACCGCCGCGCTGGTAGACCTCGACGACGACGAGCGCGGTCTCCGAGCCCAGCTGCGGCGGGGTGAAGGTGGAGATCACCGAGCCGCCGACCGCATCGCGCACGGTGGCGGTGGGCTCGATGCCCTGGAAGGTCTGACCGGCGGCGTCGGGGCTGGCCGTGACCACGATCCGCTCGATGCCCGGGGGGAGCGCGCCGGTGTCCACCGTGACGGAGTCGGGAGCCGTGCCGCCGCCGGAGCGGTAGCTGACACCGGGCCCGGTGGGCTGGTTGAAGAAGATGAAGTCGGCGTCGGAGCGCACCTTGCCGTCCGCAGTGAGGAGCAGGGCCGATACGTCGAGGCGCACCGGCGCGGCCACGTCCACCGTCACGCGGACGGTGTTGAGCGGCAGGTTGGAACCAGGGGTCATAGCGGTCATGCCCGGAGAACGACCGGAGGTGCCGTGCCGTTCCCTTGCTCTCGCGCGATATTTCAGCGCCGGTTGCGGGGGTGGCCCCGCGCGACGCGCTCGTTGCCGAACTTGTACGAGCCGGTCCAGCGGGCCATCACGAGCTGCGCGTCGCCGGACTCCACCTCGGCCAGGAACTTCTCGGCCCGGCCCCCGCGCAGGGTGGCCGCGGCGCGACCCCGGTGGGTGATGACGACGGAGTCGTCCCTGTGGCGTTCGTACGTGAACCCGTGCGGCTTCGGCATACCCGGAGCCTGCCCCGCGTGAGGCGGAGCGGGCAACGGGTTTACGGGCGGCCCGGCAGGGAGCCCGGCACGCACGGCGGGGCGCCGGGTCGGTCCGTGGCCCGGAGGCCTTCGCCGCGGGCGCGCGGGCGCCCGTGCCCGCGACCCGCAGCCCGGTCCCCGCGGCTTGCCGGCAGGGACCGGCAGGGACCGGCGGGCGCCCGCTCAGCCGCCCGTCACCCGCCGGGGCAGCCCCAGCGGGTTGGCCTCGCGGAGCTCCACCGGGAGGAGGGCGTCCGGGACGGACTGGTAGGCCACCGGACGGAGCCAGCGCTCGATCGCGGTCCCGCCGACCGAGGTGGAGTGGGAGGTCGCGGCCGGGTACGGGCCGCCGTGGTGCTGGGCGGGGGCCACCGCGACCCCGGTCGGCCAGCCGTTGACCACGATCCGCCCCGCCAGGCCCGTGACCTGCTCGATCAGCTCCGCGGCCGGGCCCGGCGCGCCCTCGGTCTCGGCGGCCGACAACTGGAGGGTGGCGCTCAGGTTCCCGGGGAGCAGCCCGAGCACCGCGGCCGCCTCGCGCTGGTCGGCGTACCGTACGACCACGGTGATGGGGCCGAAGCACTCCTCCAGCAGGACCTCGTAGGACCCGCCCTCGGTCAGCTCGGTGCCCTCGGCGTCCTGCGTCAGTAGCCGCGCCGGCACGGTCAGATATCCCGCCCCGACGGTGTGCTCCCCGCCCGAGCCCGGGGTGACCGGCGCGTCGACCCCGGACAGCGCGGCCCGCTCGCGCACCCCCGCGATGAAGTTCTCCCGCATCCGGTGGTCGAGCAGCACCCCCGGCTCGGTCTCCCCGAGCGCCTTGGTCAGCGCCCCGGTGAGCCGGTCGCCGTCCGCGCCCTCGGGAACCAGCACCAGGCCGGGCTTCACGCAGAACTGGCCGACCCCGAGGGTGACCGATCCCGCGAGCCCGCCGCCGATCTCCTCGGCGCGCTCGGCGGCCGCCGCCGGAGTGACCACGACGGGGTTGAGGGAGCCGAGCTCGCCGTGGAAGGGGATCGGCACGGGCCGCGCGGCGGCCGCGTCGAACAGGGCCCGCCCGCCCCGGATGGAGCCGGTGAACCCGGCGGCCGCCACCAGCGGGTGGCGGATCAGGGCCAGTCCGGCGTCGAAGCCGTGGACCACGCTCACCACATCGGCCGGCAGCCCGGATTCGACCGCCGCCCGGCGCAGCAGCGAGGCGCACAGCTCGGAGGTGGCGGGGTGGTCGGGGTGCGCCTTGACGACCACCGGGCAGCCGGCGGCCAGGGCGCTCGCGGTGTCCCCGCCCGGGACGGAGAAGGCCAGCGGGAAGTTGGAGGCGGCGTACACCGCGACCACGCCGAGCGGCACCTTGTAGCGGCGCAGTTCGGGGCGCGGCGGGCTGAGGGAGGGGTCGGCGCGGTCGATGCGGATGTCGAGGTACGCCCCCTCGTCCACGGCGTCGGCGAAGGCGCGCAGCTGGCCGGTGGTGCGGGCGAGCTCGCCGGTGAGCCGGCCGGGGCCGAGCGCGGTCTCGGCGTCGGCGGCCTCGATGACGTGGGCGGCGGCCCCGTCGAGCAGCGCGGCGGCGGCGCGCAGGAACGCGGCGCGGGCGGTGGCGTCGGCGAGCGCACCGCGGGCGGCATGGGCGGACCGTACCGCTTCGTCCACCTCCTGGGACGTGGCCTCCACCGCAACCTGCTCGCGCTGCTTCCCGGTGCGGGGGTCCACACTCCAGACTGGTGTCGTTGTCATGGCCCGCTGCCTCCTGGATCGTTCAGTATTCTGAACGCCGTTCCGGTGGATGAATGATCACATCTGCTGCGGACTCTATTTCCGCGTCCTGCTCGTGACAAGAGGCGACCAGCCGCGAGCAGGCGCGACCAGAGGCGACAAGAGGGGAAGCGCGCCCATGACGACGACCGAGGCGGGGCCCCCGGCCCAGGCGGCGGCGGTCAAATCGGCGGTCCGGACCGTGCTGCTCCTGGAGCACTTCGCGGCCCGGCCCGGACTGCACAGCCTGGCCGACATCCAGAACGACCTCTCCCTGCCCAAGTCCAGCCTCTACATGCTGCTGCGCACCCTGGTGAACCTGGGATGGGTGGAGACGGACGCCACGGGCACGCGGTACGGCATCGGCGTACGGGCCCTGCTCGTCGGCAGTTCGTACATCGACGGCGACGAGGTCGTCGCCGCCGCCCGGCCCACCCTGGACCGGCTCTCCGACGACACGACGGAGACCATCCACCTGGCCCGGATGGACGGGACGAGCGTGGTGTACCTGGCCACCCGCCAGTCCCAGCACTACCTGCGGCCCTTCACCCGGGTCGGTCGGCGGCTGCCCGTGCACTCGACGGCGCTCGGCAAGGCGCTGCTGGCCACGCACACGGACGAAGAGGTACGAGGACTGCTGCCGCGGCGGCTGGAAGCGGTCACCGAACACACGGTCACCGACCGGGAGCAGCTCATCGAGGAGCTGGCGCTGGTCCGGGAGCAGGGGTACGCGCTGGACCGGGAGGAGAACACGCTCGGGCTGCGCTGCTTCGGGGTGGCGATTCCGTACCGGACCCCGGCACGGGACGCGGTGAGCTGCTCGGTGCCGGTGGCCCGGCTGACGCCGGGGCACGAGCAGGCCATCAAGGCGGCGCTGTTCGAGGCGCGGGACCGGCTGTCGGTGGCGACGCGGCGCATGTGAGGCGGTGGACGGCGAGGTTCCTCCCCCGCCCGGGGGAGGAGGTTCCCCTTGGAGGGGGAGGTGGCGGGGCGGCGCGCGCGGGACCGTTGGGTCATGACCGAACGAGCCGTTCACACGATGCGCACACCGAACCCGGAGCGTGCGGAGCACGCACTGCGGCCGGTACGGCACGCCCCCGGGCAGGGGGCGTGGCGGCGGGCCCTGACGGTGGCGGCGCCGGCCGCCACGGTTCCCTACCTCGCCCTCAAGACGGCCTGGCTGGCCGGGAGCCGGATCGGCATACCGGACGGCAGCGTGCTGCTGGACCCGGATCCGTTCCTCATCGCGGCGAACGCCGTGACGGTGGCCATGGACGCCTGCGTGATCCTGCTCGTGCTGGTCCTCACCAGACCTTGGGGGCTGCGGGTGCCCGCCTGGCTGCTGACCGTCCCGGTGTTCGTGGCGACCGGGCTGCTGGCCCCGATCGTCACCGGCTTCCCGGGCCAACTCCTCGTACGGCTGCTCGGCTTCGGGGAGGGCACCGCCGCGAAGGCGGTCCGCGAGCCGTTCCTGGACCCCTGGGTGTTCAACGTCGTCTACACCGGGTTCGCGATCCAAGGACTCGCCCTGGCCGGGCTGTTCGTGCCCTATGCGCGGGAGCGCTGGGGCCGGCGGTGGCAGGGCGTGCCGGGGCCCCGGCTGCCGTCGTCCACGGGGGTGGTGGCGGCAGCCGCGGCAGCGGCCGGTCTGGCGGTGGCGGCGGTGTACGTCTACTGGGCCCTGGGGGGTGCGGCCGGCCTGGGATCCGAGCGGGCGGCAGCCCACTCGGCGGACACCGCCGTGGTGTCCTTCGTCCACGGGATGTGCGCGCTCGCCGCCGGGGCGGGGGCACTGATCCTGGCCCGCGGCGGGGCGCTCCGGGCGCGGTGGCCGCTCGGCCTCGCCTGGATCGGTGCGGGTGCGGCCCTGAGCTGGGGGACCTGGATGCTCGTCGTGTCGGCGGGGCCGCAGCTGGACGGCGGCGAAGGGCCCCCGGCGGCAGCCCTGTTGGCCTACGCTGGCCAGATGATCACCGGATCGCTCGCCGCCACCGTCCTCGCCCGGTTCCTCATATCGCGTCGCGAGGGGTGATGCGTGCGGCCCTGGGCGGGTTGCTGGGGGCGCGGGCCCGGCTGCGCTGGGTGCACCTGATACTCGGCGGGGCCCTGCTGATGCCGTACTTCTTCCTCACCCAGGTGGGCGTCGGCATGGTGGCCGGCGGGGTCAACGCCCTCAACTCCTTCCCACTGGCCCTCGCCGCCTACGCGGCCGCCCTGCCGCTCGCCGCGGCCACCGCCGCCTTCGGGCCGGTGCGGCCGCTGTCGGTGACGGCCGTCCGGGCCCTGTGCGAGGTGCCGGGGGACCGGCTGGCCGAGGGGCCGGCGAGGTCCTGGGCCGCCCGGGGGCGGACCTCCGCCTGGTGGACCCTGCACCTCGGGGTCGGCGCCCTGGTCAGCGGGCTCACGCTCGCGGTGCCGCCCATGGGGGTCGTGCTGATCGCGCTCCCGTTCGCGAGCGGGCTGCAGGAGACCGGGCTGGGGCTCGGCTGGTTCTCCACCGACGCCCAGCCGTACGTGGCACCGCTGCTCGGGATCGGCCTGCTGGCGGGGCTGACGCTCTGCGCCGCCGGAGCCGGGGCGCTGCTGGCCCGGCTGGCGGCCGTACTGCTCGGGCCGACCGCGGCGGACCGGCTGGCGGCGGCCGAGGAGCGGGCCGCGGACCTGGCCGTGCGCAACCGGCTGGCCCGGGAGCTGCACGACGCGGTCGGGCACGCACTGAGCGCCGTCACCCTCCAGGCGGTCGCCGCCCGGCGGGTGCTGGAGCGGGACCCGGAGTTCGTGCGGGAGGCGCTGGCCGCCATCGAGGACACCACCCGGCGGACGGTGGGGGAGCTGGACGCCGTACTGGGCCTGCTGCGCGACGGGGACCCGGCCCGGCCGGACGCCGCACCCGCACCGACCCTGGCCGCCGACCTCGACGGGCTGCTGGCCCGCACCCGGGCGGCCGGCGCCACCGTCACCGCCCACCAGGATCCGGGGCCCGCCGGGAACTGGGCGCAGCTCCCGGCGATCGCCTCCCGCGAGGCGTACCGGATCGTCCAGGAGGGCCTCAGCAACGCACTGCGGCACGGCGCGGGCCCGGTGGAACTGCGGATCCGCGAACAGCACGTGTCCCGCGTACAGGAGGGGCAGCGCCCCCGGCCGGAAGTCGTACTTCGTGAACTGGAGATCACCATGACCAATCCGCCCGCCCCGCCGGACGAGCGGGAGCCCCGTACCACCGGAGGCCGGGGGCTGCGCGGCGCAGCCGAACGGGCCGCGCTGCTCGGCGGCAGCATCGAGGCGGGCCCGCACGAGGGCCGGTGGCGGCTGCGGGCCGTCCTGCCGTTGGGGGAGGGCGCCCGATGACCGCGCCGAGCCGGCCCCCGCTGCGCATCGTGCTCTGCGACGACGAGCGGATGGTCCGCACCGCCCTGCGCGTCATCCTCGAAGCCGAGCCCGACCTGGAGGTGGTCGGCGAGGCGGCCACCGGGGCCGAGGCCGTCCCGCTGGTCCGGTCGCTGGCACCCGACGTGGTGCTGATGGACGTCCGGATGCCCGAGATAGACGGCATCCGGGCCACCGAGACGATCCTCGCCACCATGCCCGATCCGCCCCGGATCGTGGTCGTCACCACCTTCGAGAACGACGCCTACGTCTACGACGCGCTGCGGGCGGGGGCCTCCGGTTTCCTCCTCAAGCGTGCCGATCCCGACGAGCTGGTCGGCGCGGTCCGGCTCGTGGCCCGCGGCGACTCGCTGCTCTTCCCCGCCGCGGTCCGTTCCCTCGCCGCGGCCCACACGGCCGGGGCTCCGGCCGGCACCGCGCCCTGGGTGTCCCGGCTCACCGACCGGGAGGCCGACGTACTGCGCCTGATGGCCACCGGACTGTCCAACCACGAGATGAGCGAACGCCTCGGGGTCGGCCCTCAGACGGTCAAGACCCACGTGGCGGCGGTCCTCACCAAGACGGGCTCCCGTGACCGCACACAGGCGGTCATCGCGGCCTACGAGGGGGGCTTCATCATGAAGAAAAGCTGAGAACCCGGCCACAATCGGGGCAGAGCGGAACGGCTCGGGCGGTCGGGACGTCCTTCTGGGGGATGAACAAGACGATCAGGCGTGCGTCGGTCTTCTGTCTGCTCCTGGTGCTGGCCCTGCTGGTCCGCGTCACCTGGGTGCAGGCATACCAAGGCCAGGCCCTCGCAGACGACAAGCACAACCGGCGGAACCTCATCGGGCAGTACGAGAACCCGCTGGGCAACATCATCGTGGGCGGGGAGGCGATCACCGGTTCGACGAAGACGGGCGGCAAGGACTTCGGGTACAAGAGGACGTACACCGACGGGCCCCTCTACGCGCCGATCACCGGGTACAGCTCCCAGGCCTACGGCACGACGATGCTGGAGGGCATCTACAAGAACGTCCTCAACGGCTCCGACAGCCGGCTGAAGACCATGATGGACACGCTCACCAACAAGCGTGCCGCCCCGGGCAACGTCCTGACCACCATCGACAAGGACGTGCAGAAGGCCGCCTACGACGCGCTCCAGGGCAAGCAGGGCGCCGCCGTGGCCATCGACCCCGCGACGGGCGAGATCCTCGCCGTGGTGAACAACCCCTCCTTCGACCCGGGCCGCATCACCGGAGCCGCCGACGACAAGGCCTGGCAGGAGCTCTCCGCCGACAAGGGCAAGGCCATGGAGAACGTGGCGCTGCGCAAGCCCCAGGCGCCCGGCTCCACCTTCAAGCTCGTGACCCTCGCCGCGGCGATCGAGAACGGCCTCGTCACCAACCTGGACCAGACGACCGGCATCCCCGACCCGTACACGATCCCCGGCACCCGCACCCTGCTGCCCAGCGAGGCGGGCTCCGCGGCCTGCAACAACGTCTCGGTGCGCACGGCCCTCAGGCTGTCCTGCAACAACGTCTTCGCGGAGCTCGCGCACAAGCTCGGCCAGGACAAGATGCGCGCCATGGCGGAGAAGCTCGGCTTCAACACGCAGATCGACACCCCGGTCCGCACCAACCCGCCGAGCAAGTACCCGTCGAAGAAGATGTCCGTCGACCAGGTCGCGCAGACCGGCATCGGCCAGTTCGACGTGCAGGCCACCCCGCTCCAGATGGCGATGGTGACGGCCGCGATCGAGAACGGCGGCAAGCTCGTCGCCCCGCACATGGTCTCCGAGGTCACCGACGCCGGCGGCAACGTGCTGGAGAGCTTCAAGGATCCGAAGTCCCAGCAGGTCATGAGCGAGAAGACCGCCTCGATGATCCGTGACGCCATGAAGACCGTCGCCACCGAGGGAGGCGGCAAGCCGGCCCTGGTTTCGGGCGCCGAGGTGGGAGGCAAGACCGGTACCGCCCAGCGAGGCGTCAACAACAGCCTCGCCCCGCTCGCCTGGTTCACCTCCTACGGCAAGACGAACGGCAAGCAGATCGCCGTGGCCGTCGTCATCGAGAACTCGGACACCGACCGCTCCGAGATCGGGGGCGGCAAGCTGGCCGCCCCGATCGCCCAGAAGATGATGCAGGCGTGGCTCAAGAAGTAGCCGCGTACAGCACGCGGAACGCGCCGGGAACCGACACGGTTCCCGGCGCGTTTCCCTCTCCGTGATCAGGACCGCACAGCCTGCCGACCTCGACGCCATCGCCGCCCTCCACACCAGGGCCCGGGCCACCTACTACGTGGGCCACATCCCGGAGCAGGCCTACTCCGGCGAGGCCGAGACGGCGCGGACCCGAGAGGGCTGGTCGCGGGCCCTCGCCCGGCCCGCCGCCGAGGGCGGGGTGTTCTGCGCCGAGCGGGACGGCGAGGTCACCGGGGTCGCCGCCTTCCTCACCGCGGGCGGCGTGACCACCCTGACCCAGCTCCACGTCGACCCGGTCCACTGGCGCCGGGGCACAGGGGCCGCCCTGCACGCCGCCTGCCTCGACGCCTGGCGCCGCGCCGGTATAGCCCGGGTCCGCCTCGACGTCTACGTGCACAACCTGCGCGCGCAGGCCTTCTACGCCCGTCACGGCTGGCTCCCGGCCCCGGCCTCCGGCCGCACAGGCTCCCACCGCACCCTCTGGCTCACGGTGCCGCCACCGTCCGGGGAATGAGACGCCCCGAAGAGTGGTTGAAGCTCAAACAGTTCATGCGCACATGAGTGCTGCGTACCCAGGACCGGAGAGAAGAAGGACTATGCGCGTCGAGATCTGGAGCGACATCGCCTGCCCGTGGTGCTACATCGGCAAGGCCCGTTTCGCCAAGGGGCTGGCCGACTTCGCCCACCGCGACCAGGTGGAGGTCGTCTTCCGGTCGTTCGAGCTGGACCCGGGCGGCGCCAAGGGCGTCACCGCCCCCGTCGTGGAGATGCTCGCCGCGAAGTACGGCCGCACCCTGGACGAGGCGCGCGGCATGGAGGAGCACGTCGCGGCCACCGCCCGCGCCGAGGGGCTGGAGTACCGGACCGAGGGGCGCGACAACGGCAACACCTTCGACATCCACCGCCTGCTGCACCTGGCCGCCGCCCGCGGCCGCCAGGAGGAGCTGCTCGACCTCGCCTACCGGGCCAACTTCGGCGAGGAGCGCTCCGTCTTCGACCCCGAGGTGCTGATCGCGCTCGCCGTCGAGGCCGGGCTGGACGAGGCCGAGGCCCGCACCGTCCTCGCCGACGACTCCGCCTACGCGGCCGAGGTCCGCGCCGACGAGCGCGAGGCGGCCGAACTGGGTGCCAACTCCGTGCCGTTCTTCGTCCTCGACCGCCGGTTCGGGATCTCCGGCGGGCAGCCGGCCGATGTCTTCACCCGGGTCCTGGAGCAGGCGTGGGCCGGGCGCGAGATCGAGGAGCCGGCGGCCGCCGCCGAGGCGTGCGAGCCCGACGGAGCGTGCGCGGTCCCGCAGGTATAAGTGTTGCTTGGGGTGAGCGCAGGAAACTCGGCAATGGACTTTGGGTCGGTCCTGGCGCAGAGTTGACGACATGGATCTTTCGATCGCCGAAGCGACCCGTGCCGAGTTCTCCCACTCCACCACCTACCTCAACACCGCCAACTGCGGGGTCCTCCCAGGGTCCGCCGTCGCGGCCGTACGGGAGCTGGCCGAGGCGGCGGCGGCCGGAATCCCCGCCGGGTTCGGCGACTTCGACCGGGTGAACCGGGTCCGCGCCGCCTTCGCCCGGCTGGTCGGGGTGGATGTCGGCCGGGTCGCCATCGGCTCGGCCGTCTCCACCCACGTCGGCCTGATCGCGGCATCGCTCCCGCCGGGCGCCGAAGTGCTGTGTCCGGAGGGCGACTTCGCCTCCGTGATCAACCCCTTCCTGGTCCGGGGCGACCTCAAGCTGCGTTTCGCGCCGCTCGACGCCCTCGCCGAGGCCGTCGGCCCCGACACCGCGCTGGTCTCCCTGAGCGCCGTGCAGTCCTCGGACGGCAGGATCGCCGACCTGGCCGCCGTGCGCGCGGCGACGGCGGCGCACGGGGCCCGCATGCTGGTGGACGCGACCCAGGCGGCGGGCTGGCTCCCCTTCGACGCCTCGCCCTACGACTTCACGGTCACCGGCGGCTACAAGTGGCTGCTCGGCGGGCGCGGGGCCTCCTACCTCACCGTGTCGGAGGAGGCCCAGGACACCCTGACCCCGTTGCACGCCGGCTGGGTGGCGGCCGACTCCATGTGGGACGCCACCTACGGGCCGATGCCCCGACTCGCCGACGGCGCCCGCCGGTTCGACGAGACCCCGGCCTTCCTCCCGTACCACGCGGCCGAGCCCTCGCTGGCCCTGCTGGAGCGGATCGGCGTCGAGGCCGTCCACGCCCACGACACCGCCCTGGCCGCCCGCTACCGTGCCGGTCTCGCCCGCCTCGGCTTCGAACCCGTGCCCGGCGAGGCCGCCATCGTCTCGGTACCGGGGCTGGCCGACCGCCAGCCGGCCCTGGAGGCCGCCGGCGTCATCGCCTCCGCCCGCGCCGGCTCCCTGCGCGCCTCGTTCCACCTCTACACCACCGAGGCGGACGTGGACCGGCTCCTGGACGCCCTGTCCTGACCGCTGCCTGTCCTGACCGCGGCCGGGCCGGGCCGCTACCGCGACAGGGTCGCCGCCCAAGCCGACTCGCACGCGGCCAGCGCCGCGTCCGGCTCGGCCCCCAGCGCGGCCGCCAGTGCCGTCAGGGAGGCCCGCACCACCGGCAGCGAAGCCGCCCGGCCGTAGTGGTTGACCCGGATCATCTCCCGCGCCAGAGCCCCGCCGCCCGCGGCGAGCGGAGCCGCCGGGTCCGCCGCCAGGGCCTTGGCCACCACGAGCGAGGCCTCGTCGGCCCGCAGGGTGGTGGCCACCGGCGCTGCCTCCGCCGCCCGGCCCACGTACGGGGCGAGCCCCAGCAGGGTCGCGCCCGCACGGGTCGCCGCCGCGGCGGCCGCGTGCCGGGCCGTCACCGCCGGCAGGCCCTCGTCCGCGATGCGGTCCAGGCAGGCCTCCAGCGCCAGCATCTCCAACTGCGCCGGGGCGTGCGGGAGCGCCTTGCGCCCCGCGTCGATCCAGCGCTCCTTCCAGTCCAGCAGCGAGAGGTACGAGCGGCGCGGAGCCGCCGGGTTCTCGGCGAACCGGGCCCACGCGCGGTCCGACACCGACACCGCCGACACGCCGGCCGGGCCGCCCATCGCCTTCTGCGCGCCGATCACGCACAGGTCCACGCCCCACGCGTCCACGAGCAGCGGCTCCGCGCCGACCGAAGCCACCGCGTCCAGCATGAACAGGGCGCCGTGCTCCCGTACGGCCTCACCGATCTCGGCCACCGGGTTCGTGTTGCCCGTCGCCGCCTCCGCGTGGACCAGCGAGACGAAATCGATCTCCGGGTGCGCGGCCAGCGCCCCCGCGACCTGCTGGGCCGTCACCGCCGTGTCGAAGGGGACCTCCAGGTCCACCACGCTCGCCCCGCAGTCGCGCAGCCAGTTGCCGAACGTGGTCCCGTACGGCCCGGTCACCACGTTCAGGGCGGTCGAGCCGGGCCGGGCGCCCGACCGGATGCACCCCTCCAGCGGCAGCAGCGCCTCGCCCTGGGTGATCACCACGTCCTGCCGGGTGGACAGCAGCTCCGCGACCCTCCGTTCGATCGACGCGAAACGCTCCGCGGTGAGCGGCGGGAGGTCCAGGAGGGGGTGGGACACGTCGGTGCTTCTCTCTTCGTCCGGGGTCGTCCGGTTACGTCCGCGGTTGCCTCCAGAGCCTACCGAGCAGGCCGTTACAGTGCCGACATGAGCGATGTGCTGCACGTGAAGGGGCGCGTACTCGTCGGTCCCGACGAGGTCCGCGACGAGCTCTGGGTGGTCGGCGGGAAGGTCTCGTACGAGCGCCCGCGCGCCGCCCGCGAGATCACCACGGTGTCCGGCTGGGCCCTGCCCGGGCTGGTCGACGCGCACTGCCACGTGGGGCTCGACTCCCATGGCGCGGTGGACGCCGAGACCGCCGAGCGCCAGGCCCTCACCGACCGGGACGCCGGGACCCTCCTCATCCGCGACGCCGGATCGCCCTCCGACACCCGCTGGGTCGACGAGCGCGAGGACCTGCCGAAGATCATCCGGGCGGGCCGGCACATCGCCCGCACCCGTCGTTACATCCGCAACTACGCGCACGAGATCGAGCCCGCCGACCTCGTGGAGTACGTCGGCCGCGAGGCGCGGCGCGGCGACGGCTGGGTGAAGCTGGTCGGCGACTGGATCGACCGCGAGGCCGGGGACCTGACGGCCTGCTGGCCGCGCGCGGAGGTCGAGGCGGCCATCGCCGAGGCCCACCGGCTGGGCGCCCGGGTCACGGCGCACTGCTTCGCCGAGGACTCGCTGCGCGACCTGGTCGAGGCGGGCATCGACTGCATCGAGCACGCCACCGGCCTCACCGAGGACACCATCCCGCTGTTCGCGGAGCGCGGGGTGGCGATCGTCCCGACGCTCGTGAACATCGCGACCTTCCCGAAGATGGCCGCGGGCGGCGAGGCGAAGTTCCCGCGCTGGTCGGCGCACATGCGGCGGCTCCACGAGCGGCGCTACGACACCGTCCGGGCCGCCTACGACGCGGGCCTCGAGGTGTACGTGGGCACGGACGCGGGGGGTTCCCTGCCGCACGGCCTGGTCGCGGCCGAGGTCGCGGAGCTGGTGAAGGCCGGGATCCCGCCCCTGGACGCCCTCTCGGCGACGGCCTGGGCGGCGCGCGAGTGGCTCGGCAGGCCGGGCCTGAGCGAGGGCGCGCCGGCCGACCTCGTCGTCTACGGCAGCGATCCGCGGGCCGACGTCCGGGAGCTCGCCCGGCCGCTGCGGGTCGTGGTGAACGGCAAGGTCAGGGCCTGAGCGCCGCGTTGACGGCGCGTGACATCCGATACCCGGCGGTCGTTAGGGATGCTCCTACGGCAACCGGACGTGGGACGGGAGGGAACTTCCGTTCTTCATGAGGCGCAAAAAATCGAATAGATACACGAAAACCACCCTTTGGGATGAACTCACGCCAGGTTGCCGCCCGTTCACTCACAGTGCGTAAAAATTCCGAGGGTCGAAGCCGTCGGCGCGCGCAATGTCCCCCATTGGCGGCGCGACGGCACCCATCTCCCTGGGGGTTCCACCGCCTTGAACAGCAACACCTTCCGCATGCCCGCGGCCGTCCTGCTCGCCACGGGAGCGGTTGCCCTGCTCGCCGCCCCGCCCGCCTCCGCCACGGGGGGCACCGGGCGCGAGGGCAAGGCAGGCGCCGCCGTCCTGCGCGCCGGACTGGACGTGGGCCTGCTCAACAAGACCGTCCACATCCCGCTGAAGACGAGCCTCAACGAGGTGAGCGCCCCGGCGACGGCCGAGAAGACGGCGCTGTCCGTCACCCTCGACGGGGTCGAGGGCGGAGCGCCCGTCAGCGTGCTGCGCGCCGACGTGGCCACGTCCAAGGCGACCGCCGACAAGAACCGGGCCGAGGCGGAGGCCACCCTGGCCAAGGCCAGGGTGCACGTCCCGGGCCTGCCCGCGCTGTCCCTCATCGAGGTGGAGAAGGTCACCTCCAAGGCCGTCTGCGAGGCCGGCAAGCAGCCGGTGGCCACCTCGAACGTCCTCGGGACGGTGACCGCGCTCGGCAAGAAGATCACCCTGACCGCGGGCGGCGCCCCGACCAAGGTCGAGGTCCCCGGGGTGGGCATGGTCAGCCTGGAGCTGTCGGGTACGCAGACCACCTCCACGACGGCGGCCGCCGCCGCGCTGCGCCTGAAGGTGTCCGTCAACCCGCTGAAGCTGAACGTGGCCGAGGTGGAGGGGGAGATCGTCCTGGCCGAGGCGCACTGCGAGTCCCCGACCGGCCCGGCGCCGACCCCGTCCGCCACACCGGACGTCAAGCCGGACGTCAAGCCGCAGACCGTCGCCTCCGGCACCCAGGCCAACCTCGCCGAGACGGGCGGCGGTTCGCCGACCCCGTACGTCGCGGGCGGCGCGCTGATCCTGCTGGGCATCGGCGCGGGGGCGCTCGTCGTGAGCCGCCGGGGCAGCAGGGCCTCGTAGGGGCCGGGCCGCCCGCGCGAGCACACGGAGGGGAGTGCTCAGCGGGTGGCGTGCTCCAGCCCTTGGTCGCCCGCGCCACGTGACATCACGGCCGAGGTGACCTGCTCGTCGATGCGGGCGTACTCGCTCCGCTTGCCGGCCGGCAGCGAGGTGTCCGACGCGGCGCACGAGGCGCAGACGACGCGGAACGGCGGCCCCATGTCCGAGTACTGCGTGAGGTATTCGGCCTTCACCACCTCCCAGCGACCCGGACGGGCCGTCGAGGGGGCGAAGGTGAAGCGGGGGACCGAGGACTGGTTGCCGCGGAGCTTGTCGGCCGGTACGAAGCTGGCCACCTGGTCGCCCATGCCGAAGACCACCCAGGTGCCGTTGATCTTCTCGTAGGGCTGCGGCACGTGGTTGTGCGTACCGATGATCAGATCGATGTCCGGCAGGCCTTCGGCCGACCGCGAAGCGGTCAACGCCTGCGCCAGCTCCTTCTGCTGCTCATCGGGAGCCGTCTGCCACTCGGTTCCCCAATGGAGGCTGAGCACCACCACGTTCGCGCCGCCCGCCCGGGCGGCGCGGGCGTCGGCGATGATCCGGTCCTTGTCGATGAGGTTCACCGCCCACGGCTTGTCCTCCGGGACCGGTATCCCGTTCGTGCCGTACGTGTAGGAGAGCTGGGCGACCTTCGCACCGCCGGCCGAGAGCAGCGCCGGGGCCGTGGCCTCCTCCACGCTGCGGGCCGAGCCGACGTGCGCGAGTCCGACCCGGTCGAGGTGTTCGAGGGTGCGGACGAGGCCGTCGTAGCCGTCGTCCAGGGTGTGGTTCGAGGCGGTGGAACAGCCGTCGTACCCGGCGTCCTTGAGGGCGTCCGCGAGCTGGTGGGGGGCCTTGAACAGGGGGTAGCCGGTGTAGGTGCCGCCGGGCCGCCCGTACGGTATCTCGTGATGGCATATCGCCAGGTCAGCGGCGGAAACCAGCGGTTTGACCCCGGCGAGTATCTTCCGGAAGTCGTACTCCCCGCCCCGCCCTGCGTCCTCCGCCGCCCGCTGCACGATCGACGGGTACGGGATGATGTCGCCCGTCGCCACCAGGGTGAACGGCCGGCCGACAGCCGGAGCGCTCGCCGTCGGCGCGGGCCTCCCGAGCCGCTGCTCCGCGGGCCCGCGCGCCCCGTCGCTGTCGACCAGCCGCGGAACGACGATCACCCCGCCGCCCACAACGACCAACCCGGCGACGACCGCACCTATCCGTACGGATGCCTTCATCAGTACCCCCTGTTGCCCTGCCCGTGCCCCTCGGGCTCATGCTAGGCGCGCCCCCCGTACCCCTTCCGGAGGCTGCCGTCCGAAGTGTCGCCCGCCGGTTCCGACAGGGACGGGTGTGTGCCGGGGTGTCCCCGCAGGGCGTCGAACGCAACCCCCCTCGGCCCACCGATCCCTCGCCACGTTCGACGCCCGAGGAGACACCCCGGCGCGCCCGGCCCCGGCGGGACCGCCCCCGGGCCGGCCCGCCCCCGCCGCTATCCGGTCAACGCGCGGCCAGCGCAAGGGCGTGGTCCAGGGCCTGGAGCAGCCGCCCCGTCGTCGCGCGGTCGCGGACCGCCAGGCGGAGCCAGGACCGGTCGAGGCCCGGGAAGGTGTCCCCGCGGCGAACGGCGAAGCCGAGCGCGCGCAGCCGCGTACGGACCTCCGCACCGCCCGCGACCCGGATCAGGACGAACGGCCCCTCCGCCACCCCCGCCACCGTGACCTCGTCGAACTCCGCCAGCCCCGCCAGCAGGTGCGCCCGGTCCACCCCGATCCGCCGCGCCGCGGCCTCCGCCTCGGCGAGCGCCGCCGGGGCCACGCAGGCCTCGGCCGCCACCAGCGCCGGGGTCGACACCGGCCACAGCGGCTGCGCCGCGGCCAGCTTCGCGATCACCTCCGGCTCCGCCAGCACGTAGCCGATCCGCAGCCCCGCCAGCCCCCACGTCTTCGTCAGGCTGCGCAGCACCACCAGCCCCGGCACGTCGGTCCGCCCGGCCAGGGCCTCCCGCTCGCCCGGGACCGCGTCCATGAACGCCTCGTCCACCACCAGGATCCGGCCCGGCCGGGCCAGCGCGGCCAGCGCCGCCGCCGGGTGCAGCACCGAGGTCGGGTTGGTCGGGTTCCCGACCACCACCAGGTCCGCCTCCTCCGGCACCGCCGCCGGATCCAGCCGGAAACCGTCCGACGCCTTCAGCAGCACCCGCTCCACCCGGTGCCCCGCATCCCGCAGGGCCGCCTCCGGCTCGGTGAACTGCGGATGCACCACCACCGGCCGCACCGCGCCCAGCGCCCGCGCGATCAGTACGAAGGCCTCCGCCGCCCCGGCCGTCAGCAGCACCCGTTCGACCGGCAGCCCGTGCCGCGCCGCCACCGCCGCGCGGGCCGCCCGCCCGTCGGGGTACGCGGCGAGGTCCCCGAGCGAGGCGGCGATCCGCTGCTTGAGCCACTCGGGGGGCGTGTCCGCCCGTACGTTGACCGCCAGGTCCACCAGCCCCGAGCCGGCGTCGATCACCTCCGCGTCCCCGTGGTGCCTCAGGTCGTGCGCCTGCACCGTGGCGACCGCGCAGGTCGCGGCCACCGACCGGCGCTTCGGTACGAGGAGCTCCCCGCCCCCCGCCAGCGCCGCGGCCTCCGCCACCGACGGGGTGCCGGTCGCCGAACGCACGGTGTCCGAGGGGTGCGGCACGGACAGCGCGGCCAACTGCTCGGCGGAGTAGCCGAGCAGCGGCACGCCGAAACGTTCCGCCGCACCCGCGATCCCCGCCTCGGACGCCTTCGACTCCACCGTGGCCAGCGCCGTCACCGCCTCCGCGGCCAGCCCGGCCCCCCGCAGGGTCTCCTCCACCAGGGCGCAGACCTCCGCGACGGAAACCCCCGCGCGCCCGCCGACCCCGACCACCAGCTGCTGCGTCACGTACTCGCCCACCGGCGCTCCTCCTCCTTCGTCACGGTCGTCAACAGTCCGCCGCCCGCCACCCGCACGCGGAAGTGCGCGCGGGGCGGGGAGTCGGTATTCAGGGGCACATGGCCGTGATCGTGGCGTTGGGCGCGTTCCTGATGACCCTGGCGGGCGGATGGACGGCGCAGCGCGTCACCGACCGCCGCCACCTCGTGCTGGGCCTGGCCGGTGGGCTCATGCTCGGAGTGGTCGGCCTCGACCTGCTCCCGGAGGCCCTGCACGCCGCGGGCGACGATTTCCTCGGCGTCCCGCTCGCCCTGCTGCTCTTCGTGGCCGGCTTCCTCGTCGCGCACGTCGTCGAACGGGTCCTCGCCGTACGCCAGGCCGCGCACGGCGCCGAGAACGGCCACGGAGGGCGGACCCCCCAGGTCGGCCTCACCGCGGCGGCGGCCATGGTCGGCCACAGCCTCGCCGACGGCGTGGCCCTGGGCGCCGCCTTCCAGGTCGGCGGCGGGATGGGGCTGACAGTGGCGCTGGCCGTCATCACCCACGACTTCGCCGACGGGTTCAACACGTACACGCTGACCAGCCTCTACGGGAACGACCGCAGAAAAGCCCTGATGATGCTCTTCGCGGACGCCGTCGCCCCCGTCGTGGGCGCGGCGTCCACTCTGCTGTTCACCCTTCCGGAGGAACCCCTCGGCGCGTACCTCGGATTCTTCGGCGGGGTCCTGCTGTACCTGGCGGCCGCCGAGATCCTGCCCGAGGCCCACCACAAGCACCCCGCCCTGTCCACGCTGATGTGCACGGTGGGCGGGGTGGCCGGGATCTGGCTCGTGGTCGGCCTCGCGGAATGATCTCGGCGACTTCACGGCCGGGCCGCCGCCGCTTCCACGAACCGGCGGGCGACGGACGGCTCCGCCGCCCAGTGCGTGTGCAGGTAGCTGGCGTGCACACCCTGCTGTACGAAGCCCTCCACGCGGCGCTCCGGATGCGTGAACCCCCACGCGGGGGCCGAACCGGCACCCGGCTCGATCACCGTGCGGTGGAACTCGTGCCCGCGCAGCCGGGTCCCGGCGGGCGCGAGCGCGCTGTCGGAGACGGCCACGGCCTCGCGGTAGCCCAAGGTGAGGCGCTCCGACATCCGCGCGTCGGCGTCGAGCACCCCGCACATGGGCTTCCCGTCGAGGGAACGCGCGAGGTACAGCAGCCCGGCGCATTCGGCGGCCACCGGGAGGCCGGCCGCGGCGAACGCGGCGACGGCGGCGCGGAGCGGCTCGTTGGCGGACAGCTCCGGCGCGTACACCTCGGGGAACCCGCCGCCGATCACCAGGCCGGTGGCTCCCTCGGGGAGCGCCTCGTCCCGCAGCGGGTCGAAGGTGACCACGTCGGCCCCTGCCGCCGTGAGCAGCTCCGCGTGCTCGGCGTACGAGAACGTGAACGCGGCCCCGCCAGCGACGGCGACGACGGGCCGCCTGCCGGGGTCTTGCCCTGCGGCGCCGTTGCCGGGGGCGCTGCCCCCGGACCCCCGCGCCTCAAACGCCGGCGAGGCTGGATTTTGGCTCGTGCCGTCCGCCAGGACGGTTCCAGCCCCGCCGCGAGGCAATCCCAGCCCCTCCGGCGTTTGAGGAGCGGGGTCTGGGGCGGAGCCCCAGCTGCGCGCCAGCGCAGTAGCAGGGGACCAGGCTTCGCAGGCCAACGCCGGAGCCGTGCGGGCCAGAGCCATCAGGGCCTCTAGGTCGCAGCCGGCCCGCACCTGATCGGCGAGAGCCGCCACCGCGGCCACCGCATCGGCCCGCCGCTCGGCGACCGGCACCAGACCGAGGTGCCGGGATGGCGCGGCCACCTGCGGAGCACGCCGCAGGACGCCGAGCACCGGCATCCCCGCTTCCTCCAGGGCCTCCCGCAGCATCACCTCGTGCCGGTCGGAGCCGACCTTGTTCAGGATCACGCCCCCCAGCCGCACCTGCGGGTCGAAGGACGCGAAGCCGTGCACCAGCGCCGCCACCGACCGCGACTGCGAGGAGGCGTCGACCACCAGCACCACCGGCGCCCGCAGCAGCTTCGCCACCTGCGCCGTCGACGCCAGTTCGCCCCGGCCCGCCGCCCCGTCGTAGAGCCCCATCACGCCCTCGATCACGGCGAGGTCACACCCGGCCGCCCCGTGCGCGAACAGCGGAGCGACCAGCTCCGGCCCGCACATGAAGGCGTCCAGGTTGCGCCCCGGGCGGCCGGTGGCGAGCGCGTGGTAGCCGGGGTCGATGTAGTCCGGCCCGGCCTTGTGCGGGGACACGGCGAGGCCGCGCTCCGAGAAGGCCGCCATCAGGCCCGTGGCGACGGTGGTCTTGCCGCTGCCGGAGGACGGCGCGGCGATGACCAGCCGGGGAACGTTGAACGAAGTCACCACTCGATGCCCTTCTGGCCCTTCTGGCCGGCGTCCATCGGGTGCTTGACCTTGGTCATCTCGGTGACGAGATCCGCGAACTCCAGCAGCTTCTCCGGCGCGTTGCGGCCGGTGATCACCACGTGCTGCGTACCGGGACGGTCCCGCAGCACCTCGATGACCTCGTCGACGTCGATCCAGCCCCAGTGCATCGGGTAGGCGAACTCGTCGAGCACGTACAGCTTGTGCGTCTCGGCGGCCAGATCGCGCTTGACCTGCTCCCAGCCCTCCTTGGCGGCCTGCTCGTTGTCGAGCTGCGCGTCGCGCTGGACCCAGGACCAGCCCTCGCCCATCTTGTGCCAGACGACCGAGCCGCCCTCGCCGGAGGCGCCGAGCACCTTGAGCGCGTTCTCCTCGCCGACCTTCCACTTCGCCGACTTGACGAACTGGAACACCCCGATCGGCCAGCCCTGGTTCCAGGCGCGCAGCGCCAGCCCGAAGGCCGCCGTGGACTTGCCCTTGCCGGGGCCGGTGTGGACGAACACGAGCGGACGGTTGCGGCGCTGGCGCGTCGTGAGTCCGTCGTCCGGAACGACGGTCGGCTGTCCCTGAGGCATTACGCGGCCCTCCTGTGGGTGTGGGATACGGCGGATGTTCCAGATGCGGGGGATGCGGATGTCACCGCGGTACGTACGTTCTTCACGAGCCCGGCCAACGAGTCGGCCCGCAGCCCGTCGAGGGTGACGGCGGGCGCTCCGAGATCGGCGGCCAGTACCCCGGCCAGTCCCAGCCGGACCGGCCCGGACTCGCAGTCCACGACCACCGACGCGATCCCCTCGGCGGCCAGCAGCCGGGCGCTGCGCCCCGAGAGCTCGCGAGGGTCGCCGCCGAGGGCACCGGCCGAGGTGGCCCGGCCGTCGGTGACGACCACGAGCAGCGGCCGGCGGCTCGGATCGCGCAGCCGCTCGATCCGCAGCACCTCGTGGGCCTTCAGCAGCCCGGTGGCGAGCGGCGTGCGACCGCCGGTCGGCAGCTGCTCCAGCCGGGCCGCCGCGGCGTCCACCGAGGAGGTGGGCGGCAGCGCCAGTTCGGCCCCGGAGCCGCGGAACGTGATCAGGCCGACCTTGTCCCGGCGCTGGTAGGCGTCCAGCAGCAGCGAGAGCACGGCGCCCTTGACGGCGCTCATGCGCTGCCGGGCGGCCATGGAGCCGGAGGCGTCGACGACGAAGAGGACGAGGTTGCCCTCGCGGCCCTCGCGCGTCGCCTGCCGCAGATCGTCCTTGCGGATGACCAGCCCGCGCCCGGCCCGGCCGCGCGCCTTCTGGTGCGGGGCGGCCGCGTGCACGGTCGCCGCCAGGTGCAGCTTCGTCAGCTGGCCCCGGGGCCGCTGGGCGCCGGTGGTCCGGCCGTGGGCGGTACGGGCCCGCGAACGCCGTCCCGCCGCGCCCTCGCCGAGCCCCGGCACGCTCAGCATCTTGGTCCGGAAGGGCTCGGAGGCCCGTACGGCGGCCTGTTCGGGAGCCGCGCCGCCGCCTCCTTGGGCGGAGGGCTGCGGGGCGTCGGGCTGCTGCTCGGGTGCCTCGGAGGGGGCTTCGGTGCTCTCGGTGGTCTCCGCCGGGCCGCCGCCCTCGGGGCCGCCACCCTGCGGGGGAACGCCGCCGCCCCCGTTGTCGTCGGGCCCTTCAGGCCCCTCCGGGTCGGGCTCGGGCTCGTTCTCCGGCTCCTCGTCGGGGAACCGGTCCAGGATCTCGTCCAGCTTGTCCTCGTCCAGCCCCGGTGCGTCGAAGGGGTTGCGACGACGTCGGTGGGGGAGTGCCAGCAGGGCCGCCTGCCGCACGTCCTCCTTGCGGACCTCGGTCCGCCCGGCCCAGGCGGCCAGCGCGGTCGCGGTGCGGGCCATCACGATGTCGGCCCGCATGCCGTCGACCTCGAAGCCGGCGCAGGTCGCGGCGATCTGGAGGAGCGAGGTGTCGCCCAGCGCGACCTTCGGGAGCAGTGCCCGAGCCGCCACCACCCGGGCGCGGACCTCGTGCTCGTCCCCCGACCAGCGGGTCGCGAAGCCCGCCGGATCGTCCTCGTACGCGAGCCGGCGGCGCACGACCTCCACCCGCTGGGCGGGCTCGCGGGAGGCGGCCACCTCGACGGTCAGCCCGAAACGGTCGAGGAGCTGCGGGCGCAGCTCGCCCTCCTCGGGGTTCATCGTGCCGACGAGCAGGAAGCGGGCCGCGTGCCGGACCGAGACGCCCTCGCGCTCGACGTACGAGGCGCCCATCGCGGCGGCGTCGAGGAGGAGGTCGATCAGGTGGTCGTGGAGGAGGTTGACCTCGTCGACGTACAGGATCCCGCGGTGGGCGTGGGCGAGCAGCCCGGGCTCGAAGGCCTTCACGCCCTCGGACAGGGCCCGCTCGATGTCGAGGGCGCCGACGAGGCGGTCCTCGGAGGCGCCGACGGGCAGCTCCACCATGCGGGCGGGCCGGCCCTGGCCGGGACCGGGCTCGTGCGGGCCGTCGGGGCAGGCGGGATCCGGCGCGCCGGGCGCGCAGCTGAACCGGCAGCCGGGGACGACGTCCACCTGCGGCAGCAGCGCCGAAAGCGCGCGCACGGCGGTGGACTTGGCGGTCCCCTTCTCGCCGCGCACGAGTACGCCGCCGACCGCCGGGCTCACGGCGTTCAGCAGGAGCGCCAGCCGCAGGTCGGTCTGGCCGACCACTGCGGTGAACGGATAGGGCGTGCTCATGCGTTGCTCACTCCTTCGTGGATGATGCGGACCGCTGCCGTGCGCGCCGCCGCTGCCGGGGCTCCGCCCCAGACCCCGCGCCTCAAACGCCGGCGGGGCTGGGTCTGTGCGGCTGGATCGCGCAGCAATCTCAGCCCGCGCGGCGTTTGAGCGCACGGGCGCGAAGCGCACGTCCGGGGGGCCGGGGGCTTGCCCCCGGTTTCGGGAAGGGGCGGGGTGGGGGAGAAGCCCCGCAGGGCCGCGCCCCTCACGGCGCACCCGGGGGCAGGAACGGCAACCCGGCCGGCGCCCCGCCCTCGATCAGGCGAAGCAGCGCGTCCGTGTCCGCGTGCTCCTCGATCAGGTCGCCCAGCAGGTCAAGCTGTTCCTCCCGCAGGGAGGCGAACGAGGTGTCCGCGGCCGGGACGAAGCGGCGCCCGGCAGCCGAGGCGACCTCACGGAGGAACGCCCGGCGGAAGCCGTCGGACTCCAGCGAGCCGTGCCAGTGGGTGCCCCACACCGACCCCACCCGGCACCCGTCCAAGAACGGATCCCCACCCAGGACTTCGGCCACCCCGTGGTGGATCTCGTACCCCGAGACCTCCTCACCCAGCGCCGAACCGACCGGCCGCGCCAGGGTCTTCTCCACGGCGAACCGCACCCGCACCGGCAGCAGCCCGAGCCCGTCGACGTCCCCCGCCCGCGACTCGACCTCGTCGGAGATCCGTTCGCCCAGCAGCTGGAACCCGCCGCAGATGCCCAGCACCGGCCGCCCCTCGGCGGCCCGCCGGGCGATCGCGTCCGCGAGTCCCCGCTCCCGCAGCCACTCCAGCGCCTTCACCGTGCCCCGGGTTCCCGGTACGACGACCAGGTCGGCGTCGGCCAACTCCTCGGCCCGGTCCACGAACCGCACCACGACCCCCGGCTCTGCCGCGAGCGCGTCGACGTCCGTGAAGTTCGACATCAGCGGCACCGCGCACACCGCGACCCGCAGCACGTCCTCGCCGACCGGCGGGGCCACCACGGATTCCCGTACGGCGCCCCGCAGGGAGACCCGCAGGCCGTCCTCCTCGTCGATGCCCAGCCCGTGCTGGAAGGGCAACACCCCGTACGTGGCACGGCCCGTCAGTCCCCGGAGCATCTCCATGCCCGGTTCCAGCAGCGAGACGTCACCGCGGAACTTGTTCACCAGGTAACCGGCGATCAGCGACTGGTCCTCGGGCGACAGCAGCGCCGTCGTGCCGAAGAAGGACGCGAAGACGCCGCCCCGGTCGATGTCACCGACCACGACCACCGGGAAGCGCGCGGCCCGCGCGATCCCCATGTTCACGATGTCGGTCCGGCGCAGGTTGATCTCGGCCGGACTCCCCGCCCCCTCGCAGATCACGGCGTCATACGTGCCCCGCAGCTGCTCCAGGCAGTCCGTGACGATGCCGAGCAACTGCTCCTGGCGTCCGCCGTGGTAGCCGCGGGCGCTCATCTCGCCCACCGGCTTGCCCAGCAGCACGACCTGACTGCTGCGGTCGCTGCCGGGCTTGAGCAGCACCGGGTTCATCAGCGCGGTCGGCTCCACACGGGCCGCCTGGGCCTGCATGGCCTGGGCCCGGCCGATCTCCGCGCCCTCCCGGGTCACGAAGGAGTTCAGCGACATGTTCTGCGCCTTGAAGGGCGCCACCTTCACGCCCTGGCGGGCCAGCCAGCGGCAGATGCCCGCCGTGACCACGCTCTTGCCCGCGTCGGACGTGGTGCCCGCGACCAGCAGTCCGCCGCCGCGCCTCGCGCCGCTGCTCATGGACGTCCCTTCCTTGTCCTACGGGAGACCAGTGTCCGGGCCGCCACGCAGGCACCCAGCGCCAGCCAGGTCACCTGCCGCGACAGCCGTACCGCCCGGTCGATGTCGGCGACCTCGACCGGCCGCCCCGTTCCGCCGTTGAGCACGGCCCGGTGCTCGACCCGCCCGCCGTACGCCAGGGTTCCGCCGAGGCGTACGCCGAGGGCCCCCGCGAAGGAGGCCTCCACCGGGCCGGCGTTCGGGCTGGGGTGCGCGGCCGCGTCATCGCGCCAGGCCCGAACCGCCCCCCGACGGTCCGGGCCGGCCGCCACCGCGGCGAGCGCCGTGAGCCGGGCTCCCGGCCAGCCCGCCAGGTCGTCGAGCCGGGCGGAGGCCCAGCCGTAGCGCAGGTAGCGGGGGGACTTGTGGCCGACCATCGCGTCGAGGGTGTTCACGGCACGGAAGGCGAGCAGCCCGGGAACCCCGGCGACGGCTCCCCACACCAGGGCGCCGACCACCGCGTCGGAGGTGTTCTCCGCGACCGACTCCACGACGGCGCGGGCCATCTGCTGCTCGTCCAGGGCCTGCGGGTCGCGCCCGCACAGGTGCGGCAGCCGCTCGCGGGCCACCTCGGCGTCCCCGGCGGCGAGCGCGCCGCCGATGGCACGGGCTTCCCGGCCCAGCGAGGTGCCGCCCACGACGGCCCAGGTGGCGGCGGCGGTCAGGGCGATACGGGCGGCCGCGGGCCGGGAGCGCACGGCGCGGGCACCGAGCGCGCCGACGGCGGCAGCGCCCCCGGCGCACACCAGGGTGTGCAGGAGGCCCCGGGCGCGGTCGTCGCGCCACAGGGCGCGCTCGACGGCGGCGGCGGTTCGTCCGAAGGCGGCCACGGGGTGCCCACGGCGCGGATCACCGAAGATCCGGTCGCCGATCAGGCCCGCCGTGGCGCCGTACGCGAAGACGCGATCGGCACGCATGGTGGCAGGTATGTCCTCACTCAGGGTCCGCGCCCTGGTTCGACGTGTCCGGCGGCGAGAGTTCCTGGCTCCCGGGGCGCGCTCGGCCGAAGCCGAACGCCCTGGTGACAGTGGCGGGACCGCGCCGGATTCGCACCGGACTTCCTCTCCATGCCGCCGTATTGGCTCGGGCAGTCCACCACGCACCGAGAAGGCCCGTCAACTCGCCGTTGACCTGCGGCGGCCGGGCGGTGGCGGGTACGCGAAGGCTCCCTCCGGGAGAACCCGGAGGGAGCCTTCACACGTGCTGGGTCGGACGTGATGCGTCAGGCGACGATCAGGTAGATCCCGTAGGCCACGGCCGCCGCGCACAGGGCGAAGCAGGCGTACGCGCCGCTGCGGGCCAGGGTGGCGGCGCCGCCCTGCTCGGTGGCGGCCTCGTGCTTGGACAGGCCCACCAGGCCCAGGGTGAACAGGGCCACGAGGGCGACGGTGGCGGAGAGGCTGACCCCGAAGACGGAGCCGAGTGCTTCCCAGTCGATCTTCATACTGCCGTTCCTCTGTATGTCTCGGTCAGACCGCCGCGGCGGGGGCCGCGGGAGTCGTCGTCGCGGCCGGGATGGTGGCCTTGAGGTCCTCGTCCGTCACCGCGGCGGTGGTACCGGCTGATGCGGCGGCGGCGACGGTCGGCGGGACGGTGACGGCGGCGATCGCCGTGGTGACCACGCCCGGCTCCTCGGCGTCCGCCGAGGGCACGTCGTTCACGTTGTGGTGGTCGACGACCTGGCGGCGCGAGATGAGCCAGATGGCGAGGCAGGAGCCGACCAGGAAGACCGTGACGGCGGCGATGCCGACGTCACCGGTGCGCATGACCAGCTCGGCGCCGGCGGCGACCAGAGCGGCGGCCGGCAGGGTCAGGCCCCAGGCGATGAACATGCGGGTGGCGGTGGACCAGCGGACCACGCCGCCCTTGCGTCCCAGACCGGCACCCATGACCGCGCCGGAGCACGCGTGGGTGGTGGAGAGGGAGAAGCCGAGGGAGGAGGAGGCCAGGATGACGCTGGCGGCCGAGGTCTGGGCGGCGAAGCCCTGCTGCGGCTGCAGGTCGGTCAGGCCCTTGCCCATGGTGCGGATGATGCGCCAGCCGCCCAGGTAGGTGCCCATCGCGATGGCCAGACCGGCCGAGACGATGACCCAGACCGGCGGGTTCGAGCCGGGCGCGAGGGCGCCGCCGGCGACGAGCGCCAGGGTGATGATGCCCATCGTCTTCTGCGCGTCGTTGGTGCCGTGCGCGAGCGAGACGAGGCCGGCCGAGGCGATCTGACCCGCGCGGTAACCCTTGGCGGAGGTCTTCTCGCCGACCTGGTTGCCGAGCTTGTACGTGACCTTCGCGGCCAGCAGCGCGGCCAGACCGGCGACGAGCGGGGCGGCGACGGCGGGGATCAGCACCTTGGTGACGACGACGCTGCCGTTGACCGCTCCCATGCCGGCGGACGCGACCGCGGCGCCGATCAGGCCGCCCATGAGGGCGTGGGAGGAGCTGGAGGGCAGTCCGATCAGCCAGGTGACGAGATTCCAGAGGATCGCGCCGACGAGGGCGGCGAAGATCACCTCGGGCTGGATGCCCTCCTCGTTGACCAGGCCCTTGGAGATCGTCTTGGCGACCTCCACGGACATGAACGCGCCGACGAGGTTGAGCACGGCGGACATTGCCACCGCCGTCTTGGGCTTGAGGGCGCCGGTCGAGATGGTGGTGGCCATCGCGTTGGCTGTGTCGTGGAAACCGTTCGTGAAGTCGAACACGAGAGCGGTGATGATCACGATCCCGAGGAGAAGCGTTATGTGCTCCATTTACCCAGGCTTCTGTTTGACGTCAGTGGCTCGCCGACCGTAGGCAATCTGGATGAACGGAAGGTGAACTGACATGGGCGACGCGGTGTACCGGCCCGGCGTGCGATCGGCGGCTTCGTCCCGATTCTGGGGTAGATATATCGATTAATGCACGTCAAAGCCGGGTGAACGGACCCCTCCGCGCCGGCCCCGCGGCGTATACGACCGTGCGGTCGGGGCGCCGGAAGAGACCTAGATCACCCCGCCCGCGCCGTCCGCGGAGCGACTCCCTCCGGTGGCCCGCCGGAGCTCGCGCCTCGACACTGGAGCGGTGCGTACCGCCACAGCGACGGCAGCTGCCGTCACCACGACCCTCCTGGGAGCCGGCGCGGCCGCCGTCGCGGCCGGCCGGTACGCCGCCGACGCGGCCCTGCGCCCCGAGCCCGGCCGCCCGCTGCCCGGCGGAGCCCGGCTCAGCATCCACTCCACCGCCGCCGGCCGGGTCGAGCTGACCCGCTCGCTCGCCTCCCTGCGCCCCGGTACCTACGGCCTGGACGCGCCCGGGGTGCACGCCGTCGTAGGACCCGTCCTCACCGAGGCCGAGCACGACCCGGACACCGTCGTACGGCGGCTCCTCTCCGTCACCCACGGCAGCCTCGACCCCGGCACCCGGGTCCGGCTCACCCCCCAGGTCCACCTCGGCAACCCGCGCACCGCCCTCGGGCTCGACCACGCCGACGTGGACGTCCCCGGCGAGCTCGGCGGGCTGCCCGCCTGGTTCGTGCCGGGCGCCCGCGACACCTGGGTGATCACCGTGCACGGCCTCGGCAGCAGCCGGGAGCACCCGATGGTGGTCATGCCCTTCCTGAACCGCCAGCGGATGCCCGTCCTCGACCTGGCCTACCGCGGCGACCTCGGCGCCCCGGCCTCCCCGGACGGCCTCGGCCACCTCGGCGAATCGGAGTGGCGCGACGTGGACGCCGCCATCCGCTACGCCCTGCGCTACGGCGCCCGGCGGGTGATCCTCCACGGCTGGTCCACCGGGGCCACCATGGCCCTGCACGCCGCCGAGCGCTCCGCGCTGGCCGACCGGATCTCCGGGCTGGTGCTCGACTCGCCCGTGCTCGACTGGCACACCACCCTGCGCCGGCTCGCCGCCGCCCGGCACACCCCGGCGCTGGTGCTGCCGCTCGCCGTCAGGGCCGCCGAGGGCCGCGCGGGGCTGCGCGCCGACCGCCGACCGCCCGGAGCGGACCCGGGCGCGCTGCGCATGCCCGTCCTGATCTTCCACGGCCCCGACGACACGCTCGCCCCCTGGGAGCCCTCCCGCCGGCTCGCCGCCGCCCGCCCCGACCTCGTCCACCTGCACACCGTCCGCGAGGCCGAACACGGTGCCATGTGGAACGCGGACCCGGCGGGCTACGAGGAGGCCCTGCGCCGTTTCCTGACCCCTCTCATGTGAAGGCGGTGTGGCGGACGAGGGCCTGCGGGCGGGTTGTCCCGGTCTGTGACCCCCGTGAGCAGTGGAAATGGCCGGTTCCGTTTGGGCTTTCGGCCAGTGACGGGCGAGACTGCTTCCGTGACGTCCCGAAAGCCTGATGAGCAGTTGGCTCGCGACTCCAGACTCCGACTCGTCTCGCCGCGGTCCGTCGCCGCGGCACGCAAGGCGGTGACCGACCGACGCACCCGGCCCGCCCCGAGGCCTCCGGCCGGCACGCCCGCCACCGCAGACCTCGCGAACCGGGCCCGGGCCTCGCTCGCCGACGCCGTGCGCCTGACCCGCTGGGCCGAACTCCACCTCGGCTCCGGGGACGGGGGAAGGCCCGCACCCACGGGCGCCCTCCCGGCCGTTGACGTCGAACGCGCCGCCGGGGAACTGAACCTGACGCACGGCCAGATCCGCGTCGGCTGGGACCGCGCCCGGCTCGCCGGCCTCGTCGAGGTGCACGGCGGCCACGCCCGGCCCGGCTGGCGGCTGCGCGCCTGGGACCGCGACGACTCCGCCGTGCTGCGCGGCTGGGTCGCGCTCTTCGACGCCTGGTCGCTGGTCCACCCGGCCCCCGCCGACATCGCCCCCGAGGCCGTCGCCGAGGTCGTCGAGGCCATGCCCCAACTCCTGTCCCTGCTCCAGCTGTCGGCCGGTCCCGTGACCGTCCCCGACCTGCTCGACCTGCTCGGGCAGCGCGTCGCCGAACTGCGCGACGAGCGCTGCGAGGTCCCGTACGGGCCCCATCCCCAGCCCGCGGCCGCAGCAGCGGCCCGGACGACCGCCGCCGTCCCGCTCGCCCGGCTGCTGCGCTGGGCGCTGGGCGGGCTCGCCGCCGTGGACGCCGTCACGCTCGGCCCCGCGCGGGCCGCGCTCACCCCGCTCGGCAGCTGGGCGGTCTGGGTCAAGCTGGAGCAGATCTGCGTCGCCGCGCAGAGCCCGGCCGGCAACATCGAGCAGTCCGCCGCCGCCATGCTGCACGGCTGCGCCCGGCTCACCCCGGGACCCGCCCGCGCCGAGTACCAGGCTTGGCTCGCCGCCCGGCCCGTCGGCCACGCCGTCAGCGAGCTGCTGCACGCCGCCCGTGGCGAGGACGCCCTGCTGCGCGGGCTCGCCTTCGAGGCACTGCGCGTGGTCGGAGCGCCCGCCGAGCCCGAGGTGCGCGCCGCCGTGCGCGAGCCCGCGCTGCGGCCCTACGCCCTGCTCTGGCTCGCCGAGCACGACGGGGTCGACCCCGACGAGGCGCAGGACGTCCTCACCGCCGAGGAGTCGACCTGGCTCTGGGTGGACACCGCGGCCGCCATCGCCGACCACGGCGAAGCCGAGCTGCTCGCCCGCCATCTGGATTCGGCCGTGCGCACCACCGTGCCCCGGCTGCTGGACGAGGTCCGCGCGGTCGGCCACCCGCGCACCGTGCAGGTGCTGGTGGCGCTGGCCGCGGCCCACCCCGACCCGGCCCTGGCCAAGGCGGTCCGCCGGGCCGCGTTCCAGGTCCACACCGGCGGCGCCTGATCGCTGGGCCCGCTGGGCGGCAGGGGTGCCGGCCCGGCCGGGTCCGGGCGCGCGTCGGGGCGTCTCCTCGGGCGTCGAACGTGTCGGGGGGTCGGTGGGCCGAGCCATGGTTGTGTTCGACGCCCTGCGGGGACGCCCCGACACGCACCCGGCCCCGTCCGGACCGGCGGGGACCGGCCTGCACGCATCCGGCCCCGTCCGGGGCGGAGGGCCGGTTTCAGACCTGTGGTGCGTACGTACCGAAGCTCCAGATGTTGCCCTCGGCGTCCTTGGCCATGTAGTCGCGGGAGCCGTAGTCCTGGTCGGTGGGTTCCATCAGGATCTCCACCCCGTGCTCGGCGGCCCTGCGGTGGTGGGCGTCCACGTCGTCGACCACCACGTAGACCCCCGAGGGGCCTGCGCCCTCCATGGCCTTGTCGAACACCCCGCCGGTGCCCTTGCTGCCCAGCATGACGAGGCCGTTCCCGTAGGCCAGCTCCGCGTGCATCACGGAGCCGTCCTCACCCTCGTACACCGCGACCTGGCTGAAGCCGAAGGCCTCGGTCAGCAGCTTGATGGCCGCCTTCGCGTCGCGGTAGACCAGCGTGGGGCAGATGGACGGAACGCCTGCCATGACGATCACTCCCTCTCGTGACGGTGACCCGCGTCACACCAGCATGGCAGGCGGGGCCGACAGTCAGCGGAAGGTGTTGCACTGGGCCATGTCGCCCGTGCGGTAGCCCTGGTAGAACCACTGCTGGCGCTGCTCGGCAGAGCCGTGCGTCCAGGACTCCGGGGTCACCCGGCCCTGGAACTTCTCCTGGATCCGGTCGTCGCCGACCGCGGCCGCCGCGTCCAGCCCGTCCTTCATGTCCTGGCCGGTCAGGTCGGTGATCAGCGGCCGCCCGGTGGACTCGTCCGGGGTCTTCGTCGCGTTGTGCGCCCACACTCCGGCGTAGCAGTCGGCCTGGAGTTCCACCTTGACCGCGTTGCTGTCCGGGCCCTGCCGCCCGTCCTGGGCCCGCTGGAGGGTCCCGGTCAGGTTCTGGATGTGGTGCCCGTACTCGTGGGCCACGACGTAGGCCTGGGCGAAGGGGCCGCCGCTCGCGCCGAACTTCGTCCGCAGCTCGTTGAAGAAGCCCAGGTCGAGGTAGACCTGCCGGTCCGCGGGGCAGTAGAAGGGGCCCACCGCCGAGGTGGCCGCCCCGCAGGCCGTGTTCACCCTGCCGGTGAAGAACACGGTCGACGCCGGGCTGTACTGGCCGCCGCGCCTGGTGAACTCCTGCCTCCAGAAGTCCTGGGTGCTGTTCACCACAGCGACCAGCCGGCAGTCCTCGCGCGCGTTCGCGTCCTGCCCCGTCTTGCAGGCCTGCTGCACCTGATTGACCGAGGACGAGGCGGGATCCGGCTCCTGGTCCCCGGAGGACAGCCCCAGCTGCTCCGGACCCACACCGAAGAAGAGGCCCAGGAGCAGCGCGATGAAGCCGACGATGCCGCCGCCGACCGTGGCCCTCCCGCCCGGGATGCGGCTGCCCCGGACGTCCTTGACCTCGGACGTGTCCAGATTGGCGTTGTCGTCGAACTGCATCCCGCACCGCCTTTGCGATGAACGTGTGTGTCAACCCGTTCATCCTCGTACGCGCTCAGGCCCACCGGCCCGATCGCTGGGCCGAACGGGGGACGGGGCGGCCGAGCGGACGGCCCCGAAAGTAGTTGCGCACCCCCGGTAGAATGACTCTCATGGCAAATCTCCTCGCGGATTAGCGGCGTCGAAGCTTCGCGTCCTGCCCCCCTTCCGCCGTCCCCACCCGCCCTGGAGTATTTCCGTGATCACCGCCACCGGCGTCGAGCTGCGCGCCGGCGCCCGCGTCCTCATCGAGTCCGCCTCCTTCCGCGTCGCCAAGGGCGACCGCATCGGCCTGGTCGGCCGCAACGGAGCGGGCAAGACCACCCTCACCAAGTGCCTCGCCGGCGAGGGCCAGCCCGCCGCCGGCTCCATCACCCGCTCGGGTGAGGTCGGCTACCTCCCGCAGGACCCGCGCACCGGCGACCTCGACATCCTGGCCCGCGACCGGATCCTCTCCGCGCGCGGCCTTGACGTGCTGATCAAGAAGATGCGCATGAACGAGGAGCGCATCGCCACCGGCTCCGGCGGTACCCGCGACAAGGCGATGAAGCAGTACGAGCGCCAGGAGACCGAGTTCCTGACCAAGGGCGGGTACGCCGCCGAGGCGGAGGCGTCCACCATCGCGGCCGCCCTCAGCCTGCCCGACCGGGTCCTCGGCCAGCCGCTGCACACCCTCTCCGGTGGTCAGCGCCGCCGTGTCGAGCTCGCCCGGATCCTCTTCTCGGACGCCGACACCCTGCTCCTCGACGAGCCGACGAACCACCTCGACGCCGACTCGATCGTCTGGCTGCGCGACTACCTGAAGACCTACCGCGGCGGCTTCATCGTGATCTCCCACGACGTCGACCTGGTCGAGACCGTCGTCAACAAGGTCTTCTACCTGGACGCGAACCGCTCCCAGATCGACGTCTACAACATGGGCTGGAAGCTCTACCAGCAGCAGCGCGAGGCCGACGAGAAGCGCCGCAAGCGCGAGCGCCAGAACGCGGAGAAGAAGGCCGCGGCCCTGAACTCGCAGGCCGACAAGATGCGTGCCAAGGCCACCAAGACCGTGGCCGCGCAGAACATGGCCAAGCGCGCCGACCGGCTGCTGGCCGGCCTGGATGCCGTCCGCGTCTCCGACAAGGTCGCCAAGCTGCGCTTCCCGGACCCGGCGCCCTGCGGGAAGACCCCGCTGACCGCCGAGGGCCTGTCGAAGTCGTACGGCTCGCTGGAGATCTTCACCGACGTCGACCTGGCCATCGACAAGGGCTCCCGCGTCGTCATCCTCGGCCTCAACGGCGCCGGCAAGACCACCCTGCTGCGCCTGCTGTCGGGCACGGAGACGCCCGACACCGGCACCGTCGTCCCCGGCCACGGCCTCAAGCTCGGCTACTACGCCCAGGAGCACGAGACGCTGGACCCGGAGCGCACGGTCCTGGAGAACATGCGCTCCTCCGCGCCCGACCTGGACCTGGTCGCCGTACGCAAGACGCTCGGCTCCTTCCTGTTCTCCGGAGACGACGTGGACAAGCCGGCCGGCGTCCTGTCCGGCGGCGAGAAGACCCGTCTGGCCCTGGCCACGCTGGTCGTCTCCTCGGCGAACGTGCTGCTGCTCGACGAGCCCACGAACAACCTCGACCCGGCCAGCCGCGAGGAGATCCTGGGCGCGCTGCGCACGTACAAGGGCGCGGTCATCCTCGTCACGCACGACGAGGGCGCGGTCGAGGCGCTGGAGCCGGAGCGGATCATCCTGCTCCCGGACGGCGTCGAGGACCTGTGGGGCCCGGACTACCGGGACCTGGTGGCCCTCGCCTGACCCCGCGCCCGACGGCCTGCGCGGTCTGATCCAGTTCCTTATGGATCATTCGGCTCAGGGGTGATCCATCATCTGAGTGAGACGGTCTGGTACCGCCCTACGTCGTACGACGGCCCCGGTCGCACCTGAGCAGGTGCGCGACCGGGGCCGTCGTTTTTTCCGCTCCACGCCCCTGACCTGGCGATTCCCGGTGAGCGTGGAGAAGTGTGACGGAAGTCATGCGGCGGAAGAGAAGATTCCGTTCTGCTCGGGCGTCCACCCCTCGAGAAATGCCGTCGTGCCGACCTTGCGGAATGGGTGGCCAGGAAGCCGGGGAGGGGTGATCATGAGAAGTCCAGAGCGCACTTCCCACGAGGAGGCACGGGTGGCCGAGACTCTGAAGAAGGGCAGCCGGGTAACCGGCGCCGCGCGCGACAAGCTCGCGGCAGACCTGAAGAAGAAGTACGACTCCGGTGCGAGTATCCGGGCGCTGGCCGAAGAGACCGGCCGGTCCTACGGATTCGTCCACCGGATGCTCAGTGAGTCCGGGGTTTCGCTGCGTGGTCGCGGAGGCGCGACGCGCGGTAAGAAGACGGCTACGGCCTGACCCCGGTCCCATCGGTTCCAACGGTCCGGATGTACCTTCGGTGACCCCCGGTCGGCCTTTGGGTCGACTGGGTGGTTACTGTGCAGTCACTTAGGCCGAGATCGCGGCCGACCGCACACCGGAGGCATACGGATGGCTCTGCTCGACAAGGACGGCGTACGACTCACCGTCGACGACACGCTCGCCACGGTGACACTGACCAATCCGGCCAAGCGAAATGCCCAATCCCCCGCGCTCTGGCGGGCTTTGGCAGAGGCCGGAAGGTTGTTGCCGGGCACCGTCCGGGTCGTCGTGCTGCGCGGTGAGGGCAAGTCCTTCTCCGCGGGACTCGACCGGCAGGCGTTCACCCCCGAGGGTTTCGAGGGCGAGCCGTCCTTCCTCGATCTGGCACGTGGTTCGGACGAGCTGCTCGACTCCACCATTGCCGAGTACCAGGAGGCGTTCACCTGGTGGCGCCGCAATGACATCGTCTCCGTCGCCGCCGTACAGGGGCACGCGATCGGCGCCGGCTTCCAGCTTGCGCTCGCGTGCGACCTGCGCGTGGTCGCGGACGACGTGCAGTTCGCGATGCGCGAGACCAGCCTGGGCCTGGTCCCCGACCTCGCCGGCACCCAGCCGCTGACCTCGCTGGTCGGCTATGCCCGTGCGCTCGAAATCTGCGCCACGGGCCGCTTCGTGCACGCCGAGGAGGCGGAGCGGGTCGGCCTCGCGAATCTCGTGGTCCCGGCGGACGAGCTCGACGCGGCCGTCCAGGACCTCGCCACGGCCCTGCTCGCACCCCCGCGGGACGCCGTGAACGAGACCAAGGCGCTGCTGCGGGACGCGCAGTCGCGCCCGTACGACGACCAGCGCACGGCCGAGCGCGCCGCCCAGGCCCGCCGCCTGCGCGACCTGGCGGGCCTCTCGGACTGACCTGCGGCGCCGCCTCCTGGGGCTCCGTCGCAGACCCCGCGCCTCTTGCGCTCGGAGGGGCTGGAATGCCCGCAAGGCAATTCCAGCCCCTCCGGCGTTTGAGGAGCGGGGTGCGGGGCGGAGCCCCGATCCTTGAGCCGCGCCGGCGATTGAGGCGCGGATTCCGGCCGACCGGCCTACTCCCGGGGCGGTGACGCCGCCACGCGCTTAACGTGGTGCGGAGTGAGTCCGCGCGAACGAAGGGGCACGCCATGACCGAATCCAGCGCAGGCGGCGGCTCCGCCAAGGAGCCCGGCGACCGGGGACGCACGAGCATCGCCGACGGGGTGGTCGAGAAGATCGCCGGGCTGGCCGCCCGCGAGGTGGTCGGCGTACACGCCATGGGCAGCGGCAGCGGCCTGTCCCGGACCTTCGGCGCCGTCCGGGACCGCGTCCCGGGCGGCGGCAAGGCCTCCGTCAGCCGCGGGGTCAAGGCGGAGGTCGGCGAGGTCCAGACCGCCCTCGACCTGGAGATCGTCGTCGAATACGGCGTCTCGATCCGTGAGGTCGCCCGGGCGGTCCGGGAGAACGTCATCTCGGCGGTCGAGCGGATGACCGGCCTGGAGGTCGTCGAGGTCAACATCGCGGTCAGCGACGTCAAACTGCCCGACGAGCCCGACGAGGAGCCGGAGACCCGTCTCCAGTAGCCGAGGGAAGCCGAGAGGAGTGCGCTATGAACATGGCGATCGCAGGCCTGTTCGCCGGCATGGCCCTGGCGTTCGCCGGGTACTTCGGCGGTTTCGGGGCCTTCCTGCTGGTGGCGGCCCTCGGCGCCATCGGTTTCGTCGGCGGGCGGTTCCTCGACGGGGACCTCGAACCGGGAGACCTGTTCCGCCGCCGCGACGACCGGCGCGGGTGAGGCACCGATGAGCAACCCGTCCCGGGCCGTCCCGCCCAAGGTGGCGCCCGCCGACCGGGGGGCCACCCGGATCGCCGACCGGGTCGTCGCCAAGATCGCCGCCCAGGCGGCCCGCGAGGCGCTCACCGCCCCCTCGGGCGCGCCCCCGCTCGCCACCGTCACCGTGCACCACGACATCGCGCGGGTCCGGGTCAGCCTGGAGCTCGGCTACCCCTCCGACCTCGCGGCCCAGTGCGCGGCCGTACGACGCCAGGTCGCCCGGCGCATCGAGGAGTGCGCGGAGATGTCCGTACCCGAGGTGGACATCGACATCGAGCACCTGCACTCCACCCACACCCGGCTCGCCGCCGGGCGGGACCGGCGGCTGCGGTGACCGGCCCGGCCGCCCGGTTCCGGTCCTCCCGGCGCGTCCCGGCCGCACTCGCCGCACTCGTCGTGCTGGGGGTCGCGGCCCTCTTCCTCTACGACCTGGCCGCCGTACGGGCCGGCCGCCCCGGCATGGGCTGGCGCCCGGAGTTCGCCCGCCGGCTCGCCCTGCGCACCCCCGCCGACCTGGCCGTACAGCTGACCGGCGGGGCCCTCGCGCTGGCCGGGGTACTGCTCCTGCTGCTCGCGTTCACCCCCGGCCTGCGCGGGATCCTCCCGATGCGGACCCCGGATCCGGCCACCGGGGTGCGGGCCGGGCTCGGCCGCAGGGACGCCGCGCAGGTGCTGCGGGACCGGGCCATGGAGGTGTCCGGAGTGCGGTCGGTACGGGTCAAGGTGGGCCGGTCCCACATCGCGGTGCGCGCCACCTCGCACTTCCGCGAGCTGGACGACGTACGGGCCGACCTGGACGAGGTGCTCGCCGTCGGCATCGAGGAACTGGGCCTCGCCCATCCGCCGCAGCCGCGCGTACGGGTCAGGAGGTGAGCGGGAGGTGCTCGGGAGGGTGAACCGGATCCTGCTGGCGGTGGCCGGAGCGGTCCTGCTGGCCGCCGGGGCCGTGCTGCTCACCGGGGCGTGGCCGCTGCACGGCCGGCACGCGCCGCTGCTCACCGAGGAGGCCCGGCGCCGGTACTGGCACGCCGACGGCTGGTGGTGGTGGGCGCTGCTCGCCGGTCTCGCGCTGTGCGTACTGCTGGCGCTGTGGTGGCTGCTGTCCCAGCTGCGGCGGGCGCGGCTGGATTCCGTCGAGGTCGACACCGGGGACGGGGCGTTCGCGGTGCTGCGGGGGCGCGCGCTGGAGGAGGCGGTGGCCGCGGAGGTCGGCGGCCTCGACGGCGTGGCCCACTGCCGGGCCTCGCTGCGCGGGCGGCGCGGCTCGCCCGCCCTGCGGGTCGCGATGGAACTGGAACCCCACGGGGTGCCCGCCGATGCCCTCGCCGCTCTCGCGGGCCCGGTCCTGACCCGGGCCCGCACCTCGGCGGGCCTCCCGGAACTCGCGGCGGAGGCCCGCCTCAAGGTGACCTCGCACCGGGCGCAGCGGGTGACGTGACACCTTGCTCCCGGACGGTCAGAAGCCGTGCCGGGAGCCGCCGTCCACCGGGAGCATGACGCCCGTCAGGTACGAGGCCGCGGGGGAGAGCAGGAACGCGGCCGTGCGGCCGAACTCCTCCGGGGTCCCGTAGCGTCCCAGCGGGATCCGGGACTCGTTGCCGGCGCGGGCCGTCTCCGCGTCGCCGGACAGCGCGTCGAGCTCGCGCACCCGGTCGGTGTCGATGCGCGCGGGCAGCAGGCCGACGACCCGGATCCCGCGCGGGCCCAGCTCCACCGACAGGGACTTGGCGAAGCCCGCCAGGCCCGGCCGCAGGCCGTTGGAGATGGTCAGGCCGGGGATCGGCTCGTGGACCGAGCCCGACAGGACGAAGCCGATGACCCCGCCCTCGCCCAGCTCGGCGGCGGCCGCGCGGGCGAGGCGGACCGCGCCCAGGAAGACCGATTCGAAGGCGGCCGACCACTGCTCGTCGGTGTTGTCCGCGGCGGAGCCGGGGGCCGGGCCGCCGACGCTGACGAGGATGCCGTCGAAGCGCCCGAAGTGCTCGCGCGCGGCGGCGATGAGCTGCCCGGCCGCCGCCGGGTCGGAGTTGTCGGCGGCCACCCCGACGGCGTTCGGGCCGAGCGAAGCGGCGGCGTCGGCCGCCCGCTTGCCGTCCCGGCCCGTCAGGACGACCTTCGCGCCGTCCGCGGTGAGTTCACGGGCGGAGGCGAGGCCGAGGCCGCGGGTGGCCCCGGTGACGACGTAGACGCGGTCTTTCAGTCCAAGATCCATGCCGACACGCTACGCGGTCGGGGGCCCGGGGGACTCGGGGGCTCCGCGCACGCTACGCGGCCGCCGGCTCCGCCGCCGCGGACGCGGCCTTGGCCGCCTCCTCCTCGCGGTCCCGCTTCTCCCGCCGTACGAGGACCAGCCAGCCCACCGGCACCGCGGAGGCGAACAGCCACCACTGGACGGCGTACGCCATGTGCGCGCCGATCGAGTCGTGGTCGGGGTCGGTGATGATCTCGGGGCTGTCGTCCGCCGGAGCCGGAGCGGTGAGCTCCAGGTAGCCGCCGAGGACGGGCCGGCCCAGGGACTCGGCCTGCTGTCCGCTGTTGATCAGCATCACCTGGCGGTCCGGCAGGCCCTTGCGGTCCTTGATGCCGCTGCCGCCGCTCGTCTCGTCGGCCTTCAGCCGTCCGGCGACGGTGACCTCGCCCGAGGGCGCCGCCGGCACCGGCGGATAGGCGCGGGGGTCGTCGCCGCCGGGCACCCAGCCGCGGTTGACCAGCACCACCCGGCCGTCGCCGAGCACGAGCGGGGTCAGGACGTGGAAGCCGACCTTGTCGTCGTTGGAGGTCCGCATGCGCACGACCACCTCGTGCGCGGAGTCGTACGTACCGGTCGCGGTGACGGCCCGCCAGAAGTCCGCGCGGGGGACCTCGTGGCCGGGGGAGGTGACCTCGGTCACCGGGACCGGCTTCGCCCGCAGGTTCGCGTCGATGAGCTCGTTCTGCGCGACCCGGTGCACATGGCGGTGGTACTGCCAGAACCCCAGCTTGATCATCGCGGGGATCAGGGCGAGGGCGACGAGGGTGAGGCACACCCACTGCCGGGTCAGCACAAAGCGGTACACGCCCACGACGGTACCCCCAGCGCGGAAGACCCCGGCGGCCGGGTGGCCGTCCGGGGTCACGGGACGGGGAGACGAGGGGTCGGGGAGCCGGAGTCAGACGCGGTCGACGATGCCCACCTTCCCCTCCGCGCGGGCGCAGTGCGCCCCGCAGAACCACTGGCCCTCGACCTCGACGCCCTGCCCGATGATCGAGACCTTGCAGTGCTCGCAGACGGGCGCCATGCGGTGGATGGCGCAGGAGAAGCAGTCGAAGACGTGCACCGCGCCCTGCGCGTGCACCTCGAAGGACATGCCGTAATCGTTTCCGCAGACCTCACAACGTGCCATGCGCCGAATGCTGCGCAGGGCGGCGGACCGGAACAAGATCCAGCGGGGTGAGTCGCCGTGCCTGCACCCACCCGGAGCAATGCGGGCCCGGGCTCAGGACTCCGCGTCCGCCACGTCCCGCAGCAGCTGCGTGAAGGCCGCCTCGTCGACGACCGGGGTGCCGAAGGACTTCGCCTTGACCGTCTTCGAGGTCGCCGAGTCGGGGTCGTTCGTCACCAGCAGGCTGGTGAGGCGCGACACGCTCGTCGCGATGTGCAGTCCCGCCTCGACCGCGCGGTCCTCCAACAGCTCCCGCTCCACCGACGTGTCACCGGAGAAGGCGATCCGCATCCCCTGCTTCAGCGGCTTGCCGTCCTCGTAGCGCCCCGGGTTCGGGTGCGGGCACGGCGGCCGCTTGCGCGAGGGCCGCCAGCTGCCGCTGTTCCCGTACGAGGACTGGTAGCCCACCCGCGGAGCGGCGGCCGAGTCCGACCACTCGGTCAGCGGCCGGCACTCCAGCAGGGGCAGCCGTACGCCGCTGCGGGCGGCCGCGTGCAGGGACGGGCGGAAGGCCTCGGCGAGCACCCGTGCGTCGTCGAGCGCGTGGTGGGCGCGCTGCTGGACCACGCCGAAGTGCGCGGCGAGCGACTCCAGCTTGTGGTTGGGCAGCGGGAGGTTCAGCTCCTTCGACAGGGCGATCGTGCACAGCCGCTGACGGACCGGCGCGGTCTCCTCGGCCCGGGCGTACTCCCGGGCGATCATCTGCCAGTCGAAGATGGCGTTGTGCGCGACCAGCACCCGGTCCGCGAGCCGCCCGGCGAACTCCGAGGCGATGTCCTTGAAGAGCGGGGCGTCCTGGAGCATGTCGCTGGTGATGCCGTGGATCCACACGGGTCCCGGGTCACGCAGCGGGTTGACCAGGGTGTACCAGTGGTCCTCCACATTGCCCTGCGCGTCGAGCCGGTAGACGGCGGCGGAGACTATCCGGTCGTCGCGAGCGAGCCCGGTGGTCTCCACGTCGACGACCGCGTACCCCTTCGGGTACGCGGTCGGCCACATCGTCTCTGCGGTCGTACGGTCGGCGAGCATGGTCACAGAGGATATCGGCCCCGACTGACAGCCGTGGCCGCGATGTCAGCTCGGCCCAGCTCCGCCATCAGGTCCCCGGCCGTCACCGAGGTGAGGGCGGCGGGGACTTCGACGGGCCCAGGGAAGAGCCGGTACGCCGTCCCCGAAGCCCCCGCCAGGGCCGGGCTCCCGTGCACCAGGGCCAGGAACACCCGCTTCCCCGCAGCCAGTTCGGCGGCCTCCGCATCGGCGTTCGCCGGCTCGCGGAGCTCCTGCGGCGGCTCCAGGGTCGAGACCCGTGCGGCGAACGCGGCCACCGGCTCGCCGTCCCCGGCCCGGTACAGCCACAGCTCGTCGGGGAGCACCGGATGCACGGCCCGGCGTACGACGGCCACCTCGCGGGAGCGGGCGGCGGCCCGCCACACGGCCAGGTCCCACAGGCTCGTACGGGCGCCGGAGCCGAAGTGCTCCCAGACGTCGCGGGCCACGGACGCCAGCCGCTCCCCGTGCGAGGCCACGCTCTGGAAGCCGCCCGACGGCGGCAGGTGGACGTCCGCCCACAGCGCCCGGCGGGCGGCCAGGTCCACCACCATGGGCAGGCACACCTGCGACTGCCCGGCGAGGTCGAAGCGCTGACGGACGGTGCGCGGGTCGTACGAGGAGCCGCGCGTGGCGTCCGCGGGCAGGGCCATGAAGCCCGCGAAGGCGTCCGGGAGCTCCTCGAAGGGCACGTTGTTGAAGCTGAAGACCAGCGGGACCGCGTACACGTCGCCGTTCCGCGCCAGCGCGGCCAGGTCCAGGTCCACGTACTCGGTGGCGCCGTCCGGGGCGGGAGCCGAGGTGAGGTCGCCCGAGTGGGTGGCGGCCCCGCGCGGCCCGTGCCGCAGGCTCGTGTAGTCGCACAGACCGGTGAACTTCCAGTCGGCGTCGAAGAAGGCGACGGACAGGTCGAGGTCGGTGATCCGGTCCGCGGGCTCCGTCCAGTGCAGGAAAAGCCGCAGCACCTCGCCCTCGGGCAGGCTCTGCGTACTGCCCCGCGGTACGGCCACCAGCGCCTTGGCCGCGGTGCGCTCGCCGAAGGGCACGGTCAGGTCGGCCAGCCCGGAGTCGAGGACGGACAGGTCGTACGGCTCGTCCCCGGCGGCGCCGAACCGCCGCAGCACCTCCTCCTCCAGCCGGGACACCGCCGCCGCGAGGAGCGGCGCGGGCAGCGGGGCCCGCTCCTCCCACGCCACCTGGGCACGGGCGACCTGGCCGCGCGGGAAGAACACCCGGCGCCCGCCCCTGCGGTCCCCTGCCCGGGGCCGCAGCGCGCCGAACGCGGACAGCAGCGGACCCGCGCCGGCGGCGGGCAGCCCGCGCGCGAGCGCCTCCTCCAGCTCGGGGACGAGCTCCTCGCCCGGATGCAGGCGCAGCAGGTGGTCGAGGCGGCGTACGAGTTCCCCCGGGCGCTGCCCGGCCAGTGCGGCGGCCGCGCCCGCGTCCCCCAGGGCCAGGGCCTCCTCGATCCGGCCCGCCCAGGTGGCGGGGCGGATCCGGTCCCCGTCCACGCGGACGGCCTCCGGGTGCGCGGCGGCCGTCTCCAGCAGCGCCACACCGAAGGGGCCGGCGGTGGACACGGTCGTGCCCCGCAGCACGGCGAAGGCGAGCGCGGCCCGCGGATGCCGGGCGTGCCGCTCGAAGGGGTGCAGGCGCTCGGCGGCCCGCTTCCAGGCGACGGGGTGCCGCAGCAGGTCCTCGACCAGGTACTCCGGGTTCAACGCGTCGAGCACCGCGAGGAGTTCCCGGCGCAGCGGCCGGCCGATCCCCGCGAACCGGGGCAGCGGCAGCAGGCCCGGGTCCCCGCCGGAGAACACGGCGAGCAGCCGCAGCACGTCGGTGGCGGTGGTGAGCCGGGCGGCGAGCAGCGCCCGCGCCGCGTCCTCGGTCCGCCAGTCGGCCAGCAGCTTGCCGAGGACCAGTGCCTTGGTCTCCCGTACGGGGATCTCCTCGGGGAGCCACCCGAGGTCCGCCGGGGCGTGGGAGAGCAGGAGGGCGAGGTCGTCGCGGTCCTCGGGGGACAGCGGGGTCTGCCGGGCGAGCAGCGAGGCGATCACCCGGGCGCAGTCCTGCGGCCGGTCGGTGCCGAGCCGCAGCAGCCGCAGCGGAGCCGTCGGCAGCCCCTTGCCCTTGCGGGCGGCCCGGGCGGCGCGGTCGGCACCTTCGTCGAGGTCCGGGCGCAGGAAGGGATCGGCGGGGTCGACGCGCCGGTGGCAGACCGGGCAGCCGGTGTAGTCGGCGCCGTCCCAGCAGGCGCGGCACACGAGGTGCGCGCAGGGCGCGACGGGGTGCACCGTGGTGCTCTCGGCGCACAGCACGCAGGGCTGCTCGGGCTCCTGGAGCAGCAGGGCGAAGATCCGGCTGACGTACCAGCGCTCGGTGTCGTGCGGGATGGAGAAGGGGAAGCGGCGGAAGAGCGGTTTGTGCACCCGGTCGGCGCCCATCAGCGCGTCCACCAGGGCGAACAGCCGCAGCCGCTCCTCGGCGAGGTCGGTCGGCGCGAGCGCCGAGAGGGCCGCGTGCAGCTCCGGGCTCAGTGCGTGACCGCGCTCCAGGAGCTCGCCCTCCAGGGGCCGCACACCTTCGCGGCCGGGCGAAGAGGCGGCCGGCGGCTGGTCGACGTAGACGGTCCGCAGCCGGCGCAGCAGGACGGACTCGATGGCAGACACGGCTGTGGTTTCCCTCCGGATACGGCGAAGCGGGGGCGGAGAGTGGGCGCGCGGGTTCTTTTCATGAAGGAGTGAGAAGGATGCACGCCGGGGAGCCGCCCCCGCACGGCCGATCCCATCACGGGCCCGAGCGCCGGGGCAAACCGATTAGACGGCCTGGCCGCGCGGCTTGAGCAGGGTGGCCGTCAGGGCCTGCACGGACAGCAGGAACAGTCGTTCCGGGTCCGCCGGGCGGGCCAGGGCTCGGGCGAGGGCCGGGTCGTGCGGGGCCGCGGCCGGGTCCCAGAGGTCGCTCTCGGCGGGGGACTGGGCGGGGGAGCGTTCGCGATTGCGCTCGACGAGCAGGAAGCCGACGATCTGGAACTGGATCGCGCGCACCACGTCGGCCGCCCGCGCCCCGCGCAGCCCGGCGACGTGCACCTCGTGGACGAGGGCCTGCTGGGCGGGCAGGAACATCCGCTCGGTGAGGCCGCGTTCGTGGACCATCGCGATCAGGTGCGGGCGTTCGCGCAGCTCGCGGCGCAGGGTCCGGGCCACCGACAGGATCCGTTCGGCCGGGTTGCGGCCTGCGGGCCTGATCGCGCCCATCTCCTCCACGGTCCGCTCCACGAGGGCGTCCAGCAGCTGCTCGCGGTTGCCGACGTGCCAGTAGATGGAGGTCACCGCGGTGCCCAGTTCGGCGGCGAGCTTGCGCATGGTGAGGGCGGCCGGGCCGTGCTGCTTGACCAGGGACGTGGCGGCGTCCAGTACCTCGTCACGGGTCAGCGTGCTTCTGGCCATGGATCCGGCCCACCCATCTGTCGATCCGTCAGTTCTGGTGCGTGCAAGGGTCTTTACCCTTCATCGGTCGCGGTGTAACTGTGTTACAGAACCGCCCCCAGCTGCCGCTGGGAGGGGCCCCGGAGAGGGTGGTGCGAAAGATGGCACGCGTACGGTACGGAGCGCGAACCGAGGCCGAGATCGCGGCGTCGCGCGAGAAGAGTTCCAAGCTCCCCGACATCTGGTCCACCGGCGTGGTGGCCGTCTGGGAGACCGACCCGGACGTGGTGGCGGCAGTCCTCCCGCCGCCACTCAAGCCCGCCGAGCGGCCCCTCGTACGGGCCAACATCAGCAAGGTCGACCTGCCCGGCTACCCGCTCGGCGCCGGCTCGGTGGCCGTCGCCGCCCGGCACGGAGGGGTCGAGGGCTGGTACCCGCTGGTCATGCCCATGAGCATGGAGCGGGCCCTGATCGGCGGCCGCGAGGTGTTCGGCGAGCCGAAGAAGCTCGGCGAGATCACCGTCGAACGCGAAGGCCTCGTCGTACGGGCCTCCCTCGCCCGGCACGGGATCGCCTTCGTGGAGGTGCGCGGGGCCGTGGACCGGGAGCTGCCGCTGCCCGAGCCCACCCAGAAGGTCGACTTCTACTTCAAGTTCCTCCCCGCGGTGGACGGTTCGGGTTTCGACGCCGACCCGGTGCTCGTGCACTGCACGCGCAACGAGAAGGTCCGCAAGCTGGAGCACATCACCGGTGACGTGGTGCTCCGCGAGTCCATGTTCGACCCCATCGCGGACCTCCCGGTGCGCCGCCTCGTCGAGATCACCATCGGCGAGAAGACCACCGACCAGCGGGGCAAGGTCGTCGAACGGGTCAGCGCCCAGGCCCTCCTCCCGTACATCCACCAGCGTTACGACGACCCCATGCAGATCCTGGACGCACCCCCGTCGGGAAGTACGAAAGGCAGCGTCTGACATGCGACTCGAACCAGGACAGGTGGCCGTCGTCACCGGAGCCGCCAGTGGCATCGGCCTCGCGATGGCCCGCCGCTTCGCCGCCGAGGGACTGAAGGTCGTCCTCGCCGACGTGGAGGAGGGCGCCCTGAACAAGGCCGCCGGGGAACTCGCCGCCGACGGCGCCGAAGTCCTCGCGCGGACCGTGGACGTCAGCGACCGCGACTCGGTGATCGCGCTGGCCGACGCCGCCTACGAGACCTTCGGCGCCGTGCACGTGCTCTGCAACAACGCGGGCGTCGGCTCCGGCGCCGAAGGCCGGATGTGGCAGCACGAGCCCAACGACTGGAAATGGGCCTTCTCCGTCAACGTGTGGGGCGTCTTCCACGGCATCCAGGCCTTCGTCCCCCGCATGATCGAGGGCGGCGCCCCCGGCCACGTCGTCAACACCTCCTCCGGCGACGGCGGCATCGCCCCGCTGCCCACCGCCTCCGTGTACGCGGTCACGAAGGCGGCCGTGGTGACGATGACCGAGTCCCTCTACGCCCACCTCAAGGCGGAGGGCGCGGCCATCGGAGCCTCCGTCCTCTTCCCGGGACCGCACATGCTGCGCACCGGGCTGTGGGAGTCGCACCGCAACCGGCCCGAGCGGTACGCGAAGGAGCGGCCGCGCAAGTCCCCGTACCGCAGCCTCGACCAGTACGAGGCAGCCATGAAGCAAGCCGGCCACGAGGTGAACTTCACCCCCGTCGAGGAGGTCGCCGAGCACGTCGTCGACGGCATCCGCGCCGACCGCTTCTGGATGCTCCCGGCCAGCGAGCACAGCGACCGGCAGATCCGCGCCCGGTCGCAGTCGATGCTCGACCGCGCCAACCCCGCCTACCTGGAAAGCTTCATCCTCGACTGAGGGGCGTCAGCAGTGAGCGACAAGCACGAAGACCAGTACGAAGACCCGTACCTGATCATCTCCTCCGACTGCCACGCGGGCCTGCCGACCGAGCAGTACCGCCCCTACCTGGACAGCGCGTTCCACCCCCAGTTCGACGAGTTCCTCGGCGAGCGCGACGCCCGCCGAGCGGAGGCCACCCGACTGGGCGTCCGCAACGAGGCCTTCGCCGAGAAGTGGTTCCACGACCACGAGGAGGGCCTCAAGGGAGGCTGGGACACGGCGCAGCGGCTGAAGGAACTCGACGGCGACGGCGTCGCCGGCGAGGTCGTCTTCCCCGACGCGGACGCCGTCGACAGCCAGACCGCGGCCCCCTTCGGAGTGGGCCTCGGCCTCTCCGGGGACCAGGACCCCGAACTCGGCATGGCGGGCGCACAGGCGCACAACCGCTGGCTGGCGGAGTTCGTCTCGCAGAACCCCGAGCGCCACTGCGGGGTCGCCCTCCTCCCCATCACCGGCGAGCCGTCGAAGGTCGTCGCCGAGATATACCGCGCCAAGGAATCCGGGCTGGGCGCGCTGATGATCCCGGCGATGTGGGTGGACAAGGCGCCCTACCACGACCGCCGTTACGACCCCGTGTGGGCGGCGGCGGCCGAGACGCAGATGCCGATCGTCACCCACTCCGGCTCCTCGCCGCGCCACGAGTACGGCGACCACCTCGGCATCTTCGTCTCCGAGGTCACCTGGTGGCCGGCCCGCCCGCTCTGGTTCCTGCTCTGGTCCGGGGTCTTCGAGCGGCACCCGGGGCTCAAGTTCGGCGTGGCGGAATCGGGCTGCTGGTGGCTCCCGAACCAGCTGTGGTTCATGGACCGCCTCTACCTCGGCGCGCACGGCGGCAAGAAGCTCTCCCCCTTCGAGGAGCTGAAGCGCCCGCCGAGCGAGTACCTGGACCGCCAGGTCTTCATCTGCGCGACCAACACCAAGCGGCGCGAACTCGCCCAGCGCTACGAGATCGGCGTGGACAACATCCTGTGGGGTTCGGACTTCCCGCACCCCGAGGGCACCTGGCCGGACACCCGGAACTGGCTGAAGAAGACCTTCCACGACATCCCGGTCGCCGAGACCCGCCGGATGCTGGGCCTGGCGGCCGCCGAGGTCTTCGGCTTCGACACCGGCAAACTGGCCCCGATCGCCCGCCGGATCGGCCCCACCCCGGCCGACCTGGGCCAGTCGCCCGACCAGGCGGCGGTGGAGGCCTCCTGGGCCCGCTCCCGCGAGGTGGGTCGGCACTGGCTGACGGACAACGACTTCCCGGTACTGGGGGTGGACCAGTGACGTCCGACGACCGCTACACGGTCATCTCGGCCGACTGCCACGCGGGCGCCGACCTGCTGGACTACAAGCCCTACCTGGAGAAGCGGTACCACGAGGACTTCGACGCCTGGGCCGCCACGTACGTCAATCCGTACGAGGACCTCCTTGCGGACAAGGCGGACCGCAACTGGGACTCGGCGGTCCGCCTCGCCGAACTGGAAGCCGACGGCATCGTCGCGGAAGTCCTCTTCCCGAACACCATCCCGCCGTTCTTCCCGAAGTCCTCCCTGATGGCCCAGCCCCCGACGCCCGCGGAGTTCGCGATGCGCTGGGCGGGCCTCCAGGCCCACAACCGCTGGATGGCGGACTTCTGCGCGCAGGCGCCGGGCCGCCGCGCGGGCGTGGTCCAGATCCTCCTCAACGACGTGGACGCGGCGGTCGCGGAGATCCGCCGCACCAGGAACGAGGGCCTCACCGGCGGCATCCTGCTGCCCGGCGTCCCGCCCGGCTCGGCCGTCCCCGAGCTCCACTCGGAGGCGTACGACCCGATCTGGGCGGTCTGCGACGAGCTGGACGTCCCGGTCAACCACCACGGCGGCTCGGCCTCCCCGCCGCTGGGCGACGAACCGGCCGCCCGGGCCGTCTTCATGGTCGAAACCACCTGGTTCTCGCACCGCGCCCTGTGGCACCTCATCTTCGGCGGCGCCTTCCGCCGGCACCCCGGCCTCAAGCTGGTCCTCACGGAACAGGGCTCCGGCTGGATCCCGGGCGTGATGGAGATGCTGGACTACTACCACGGCCGCCTGGTCGCGGCCTCCGGCACGGCCGAGTCCAAGTTCGGGGCGGGCCTGGCGGACGCGATGGGCAAGGGCCCGAGCGAGGTATGGCGGGACAACTGCTTCGTGGGAGCGAGCTTCATGCGCCCCCACGAGGTCCCGCTGCGGGAGCGGATCGGCCTCGACAAGATCATGTGGGGCAGCGACTACCCCCACGACGAGGGCACCACCCCCTTCTCCCGCGAAGGCCTCCGCATCGCCTACGCGGGCCTCCCGCGCGAGGAGGTCGCCGCGATGGTCGGCGGCAACGCGGCCCGCGTCTACGGCTTCGACCTCGCCCTGCTGGACGCGGTCGCCGCCAAACACGGCCCGCTGGTCTCGGAGGTGGCCGAGCCGCTGACGGAAGTCCCGGCGGGGGCGACCAGCCCGGCCTTCGCGCGAGGGGGGTCGGTGCGGGTCTGGTGACGACCCGGAGCCGCCGGGGCGGCTCAGGAACGGAACCTGAGCTGCTCCGGCGGGATCCGATCCGCCCCGGTGACGGTGGTGCCCTCCCAGAGCTCGATGGTCAGACCGGGCAGGTCCGCCAGCGGCGAGAGGTCGACCGGAGGGCCTTCCCAGACGCTCAGGCTGAGCAGGGACAGATCGGGGAGCGAGGCCAGCGGCTCCAGCCCGCCCGCGAACCGGCAGTTGAACGCGTACAGACTGCGCAGCCGTTCGAAGCGCTGGAGGGCGGCCGGCTCCAGGGCCGGGTGATTCGCCAGGTGGAGGGTGGTCAGGGGCGGCACTTGCGGCAGCCGGAGCAACTGGTCGACGGTGTGCCGCCCGGACAGCGCGAGCTCGTCCAGCACGGGCCAGCGGTCGAGGCTGTCGACGGCCAGGCCCGTTCTGCCGTTCAGATGGAGGGCGCTGAGCCCCGGCGGGGCGGGGATCTCGCTCACCCGGTCGGGCAGCAGACGCGTATCGAGGGTCAGGCGGCGCAAGGTGGTCAGCTCTTCGAGCGGCGCCAGGGACAGGCTTTCGCGCAACATGGACAGCGTGAGTTCTTCCAGGGCCGGCTTTCGGAGCGGGCCGAGGTCCGTCAGCCGGGGGCAGTAGATGAGGGCCAGGCGCCTCAGGGCGGGCAGCGCGGCCAGCGGTGAGAGATCGCTGACGTTGTTCGACCGGATCGTCAGCCCCTCCAGCTGCTCCATACCGGTGATCTCCTCCGGAATGCCGTAGTCGCCCTGCAGGTGGACGCCCCTGATCCGCCGCAGCCCGGGGAGGGCCCGGATGCGCTCGCCCGTGCCGACGGGCAGTTCGACGTCCCCGAGCGTGGCGTCGGCCAGCACCTGTTCCGCGTACTCGACCAGCGGGAACCGGCCCCAGGCGTCGGCGAGTTCGCGGCACACGTCGGGACCGGTCTGCCGGCGGAACTTCGCCACGAGGGACAGCGCCCGGGGCCCGCCGATCAGGGCGGCGGTCAGTACGGTCGCGGCGGCCTCCGGATCGTCCAGCTCCTCCGGCGGGGGCAGCAGGTCGAGCACCAGCTCACCGGCCTTCGCCAACTCCTGTGCCTGCGCCGGGCTGCGCGGGGGGACCAGCCCGCTCGTCCGTGACGTGACCTCATCACGCACCTCCGGTGCCAGCTCCGTGGCGTGTTCCAGACAGGTCGCCGCGAGCAGGACCAGGCGGCCGTGCTGCTGCGGTGAGTCGTCCGCCCGGCGGAGCAGTCCGCGGAGCAGCTCCGCCCGTTCGTCGGGCCGGGAGTGCCCGACCGCCATGCGGACGACGTCCTCCCAGCCGTCGTCGTGGGCGTTCGAGATCAGCATCCCGAAGTCCCGGAACTCGACCGCGGCCTTGGCGCCCAGATAGTCCTGGAAGGTGCGGTGTACGAACACCACCGCGCCCGGCGCGGGTTCGAGCAGCAGCCCGCTGCGGATCAGCAGGTGCATGAAGACCTGCCCGGCGTCGGCTTGGGCCCGGACCTGTGGCATGGCGTCGAGCCAGGTGTCGATCATCCGCACGGCCTCGTCGCGGCCGGCCTCCACGTGACCGTTGCGGATCAGCCAGTACGCCAGCCGCTGGAGCAGGGCCGTCTGTTCGTCCCGGGACAGGTACACCCCCTCCACCCCGCTGATCTCCCGCTCGCTGTCCCGGCGGACCAGCAGCATGTCCAGGGCCGCGTCGTACAGCTCCTTCCGGGCCCTCGGCAGCTGCATCCGCCGGTCCCGGTTCAGGGCGCACAGCAGGGCGCACATCAGCGGGTTGGTGGCCAGCCGCCCCAGGTCCCGGCGGGCGTTCACCGCCTGGACCAGCGAGGAGGCGTACGTGTCCAGCTGCTCCCGCTCCTCCTCGTCGCACTCCTCCCGCGCCGAGGCGTGCCAGTGCGCGATGAACGCCCGTATGTCGTCCCGCTCCATCGGCAGCAGGGCGTGCGGCACGAACGCCTGGCCCGCGAGCCAGTCCTCCGGAACCGCCGAGGGGCGGGTGGTGACCACGTACCGGGCGTTCGGGAAGGCCGCGATCAGCGAACGCAGCCACTCCTCCGTCCGCTTGCGCAGCCTCCGCGGCACCTCGTCGACCCCGTCGACCAGGACCAGAGCGCGCCCGTTGGCGAGGAGCTCCTCGGTCCAGCCGTCCGGGGCGCGCAGCGGCACGCCGGAGGCCCGCAGCCAGTCCTGCGGCGCCGGCAGGCCGCCCGCGGAGTGGAAGGAGCGCAGTCGCAGGACGAACGGGACGCACAGGTTGAGCTCCGCCAGGTCCTGGCCGAAGCTGCGGCGGGCCGCGTTCAGGGCGAGCCACTGGACCACGGTGCTCTTGCCGGAGCCCGCGGGCCCGCGCAGCAGCACCCGGCGGGCCGGGCCGAGCGCCTGCTCCGCCCGGACCGGCCCGGTGTGGCCCGCCTCCGTGCTGGCCGGCCGCTCGCCGGTGACCGCCAGGCTGATGTAGGCCAGGTCCAGCGGCCACTCCTGGCGGTCGCTCCGGCCGAGGGTGAGGCCGAACAGCTGGAGCCGGTCGTGCGCGGCCGTGACGTAGCGGGCGTACTGCTCCTCGAAGGCGTGCGCCGCACTGTTCTCGCGCGCCTTCATCCGCTCCAACGCGCGGGTCAGCTCGGCCGTGCGGCGTACCAGTTCCACATCGGCCCGCGCCCCGAAGCTCGGCAGGGTCGTCGTGTACTCCACCGCGTGCTCGCAGCACAGGGCGACCAGATTGCGGTAGACGGCCTCCGCGGGCTCGCTCAAGGCTGCTCCGCGGGGCGGCTCAAGCATCGTCGCGAGCCTCCGCGGATCGAGGTCCGCCGCGAAGACCGCATCGGCGTCGAGGCTCCCCAGTGAGGCGAAGGCGTCGCTCACCGCGTCGACCACCGACAGCAGCTCGTGCTCCGGCAGCAGTTCCGCGGCCTGGCCCAGCCGTGCGGCGAGCACGCGGGCCAGCCGCCCCACCTCCCGCTCGCCCAGTTCCACCGGCGGCCTGCGCCAGCGCGGCGCCGGAACGGCCGGATCCGCCACCAGCCCCGCCCCCGGCGCCCGCGCCAGGAGCGACTTCACCACCGCCCCCGCAGCCGTCCCCGCCACCCGTAAGAGAACCGTCTCGAAGCCCGTCATCCCCCGCCCTCCCTTTGGCCCGGACATCATCTCTCGAACCCTCGGTAACCCCGTTGGATACCGATCGGTAACAACCTCTAGCGGCACCCCCGGAGCCGCCTCTATGGTGCGGACATGCCGAACCTGCCCGATGTCGTGCTGTGGTCCATACCCGCCTTCGTGCTGCTCACCGTCGTCGAGCTGGTGAGCTACCGCATCCATCCCGACGAGGACGCCGCCGGGTACGAGACGAAGGACGCCGTCACCAGCATCGGCATGGGACTCGGCAGCATCGGCTTCGACCTGCTCTGGAAGATCCCCGTCGTCGCGATCTACACCGCGGTGTACGAGCTGACCCCGCTGCGCGTGCCGTTCCTGTGGTGGACCTTCCCGCTCATGCTGCTCGCGCAGGACTTCTGCTACTACTGGCAGCACCGCGGACACCACGTCATCCGCATCCTCTGGGCCTGCCACGTCGTCCACCACAGCAGCCGCAAGTTCAACCTCACCACCGCCCTGCGCCAGCCGTGGACCAGCGGCACCTCCTGGCCGTTCTACCTGCCGATGATCGCCCTCGGCGTGCACCCGGCCGCGATCGCGTTCTGCTACTCCATCAACCTCGTCTACCAGTTCTGGATCCACACCGAACGGATTGACCGGCTGCCCCGGCCCGTCGAGTACGTCTTCAACACCCCCTCCCACCACCGCGTCCACCACGCCTCCCAGGGCGGCTACCTGGACCGCAACTTCGGCGGGATCCTGATCGTCTGGGACCGGATGTTCGGCTCCTGGGTGGGCGAGACCGACAAGCCCGTCTTCGGCCTCACGAAGAACATCAGCACCTACAACCCGCTGCGCGTCGCCACCCACGAGTACGCCGCCATCGCCCGCGACGTCCGGGCCGCCGACAGCTGGCGCGAGCGCGCCGGACGGGTCTTCCGCGGCCCCGGCTGGCAGCCCGCCGCGGCCGCCGCCGAGGCGGACGGAGGCGCCGTGCCCGTGCCGCCGGCCGCGTCCGCTCAGACCGCCTCGGCCGGCGCCGCGACCGCCTCGGCCGGCGCCGCGACCGCCTCGGCCGGCGCCGCGACCGCCTCGGCCGGCGCCGCGACCGCCTCGGCCGGCGCCGCGACCGCCCCGGTCGGCGGCGCGACCGCCGCCGCCGCGTCCGCCCCCGCCGGGCCGGAGCACGCCGCGTGAGCGCCGCCGGGTCCACGGATCGTCCCGCCCCTTCCTGGGCCACCGCCCAGGGTCCGGCCGCCGGCCGGGACCGCCTGGGCCGCGCCGCCCTCGTGGGGTTCGCCGCGGCCACCGCCGTCGACCTCGGCTCGCTGCTCGCCGACTGGCACCTCGGCCACGTCATCGCCAAGCCGCTCCTGATGCCGCTGCTCGTCGCGTACGTGGTCACCCGCGGCGCACCCCGGCTGCTGGTCGCCGCCCTGCTGTTCGGCTGGGGCGGCGACCTCGCTCTGCTCTTCGACGCCGAGCCCGCCTTCCTCGTGGGCATGGGCTCCTTCGCCGTCGGGCACGTCTGCTACCTCGTGCTCTTCGGCAAGCGCGCCGCGAACCCGCTGCTCGGGGGCGCGTACGCGCTAGCGCTCGTCGGGACCGTCGCGATGCTCTGGGCGGACCTCCCGGCCGACCTGCGCGTCCCGGTCGCCGGCTACAGCCTGCTGCTCACCGCCATGGCCTACCGCTCCAGTGCGCTGGGCCCGCGGGCCGGGATCGGCGGGGCGCTGTTCCTGCTCTCCGACACGCTCATCGCCACCGGCGTGGCCGAATGGCCCCAGTTGCCCCGGCCGGACTTCTGGATCATGGCCACGTACATCGCGGCGCAGTACCTGCTGGCCACCGGAGCCCCCTCCCGCGAAGAGGCGTACGGTGGGGGAGCCCCACAAGGGCACAGCCCGGACTGAACCCCCTAGCCGGAGGACTGCATCACCATGCGCGCCACCGTCATCCACGCCCCGCACGACATCCGCGTGGAGGAGGTGCCAGACGCCGCGATCCAGCGTCCCGAGGACGCCGTCGTCCGCGTCCTGCGCGCCTGCATCTGCGGCAGCGACCTGTGGGCCTACCGCGGCGAGGCCGCGCGGCAGCCCGGACAGCGCATCGGACACGAGTTCCTCGGCGTCGTCGAGGAGACCGGCCCGGCCGTCTCCGGCCTGCGCGCCGGTGACCTCGTCGTCGCCCCCTTCATGTGGTCCGACGGCACCTGCGACTACTGCGCCGAGGGTCTGTACACCTCCTGCGTGCACGGCGGCTTCTGGGGCTCGGTCGGCCACGACGGCGGCCAGGGCGAGGCCGTCCGCGTCCCGCACGCCGACGGCACTCTGGTGAAGCTGCCCGCCGACGCGGTCTCCGACGACCACCTGCTGACCGGGTTGCTCGCGCTCTCCGACGTCATGGGCACCGGCCACCACGCGGCGCTGGGCGCCGGCGTGCGCAAGGGCTCCACGGTCGCCGTCGTCGGTGACGGCGCGGTGGGCCTGTGCGGCATTCTCGCGGCCAAGCGCCTCGGCGCCGACCGGATCATCGCACTGGGCCGCCACGCGGCCCGTACGGACATCGCGAAGCTCTTCGGGGCCACCGACGTCGTCGCCGAGCGCGGCGAAGCGGCCGAGGCGGCCGTCCGCGAACTCACCGGCGGCCAGGGCGCGCACTCCGTCATCGAGGCCGTCGGCACCGAGCAGTCCATGCGCACCGCCGTGAACATCACCCGCGACGGCGGGGCCATCGGTTACGTCGGCGTCCCGCACGGCAGTGGCACCGGCCTCGACCTCGGCGTGATGTTCGACCGCAACATCACCCTGCGGGGCGGCGTGGCCCCCGTCCGCGCGTACATCCCCGAGCTGCTGGAGGACGTGCTCAGCGGCGCGATCGACCCCTCGCCCGTCTTCGACCGGGCGGTGTCCCTGGACGAGGTCCCGGCCGGCTACCGGGCGATGGACGACCGCAGTGCGCTCAAGGTGCTGATCCAGCCCTGACGGCACGGGTACGGACGAAGAAGGGCCGGGCGGGATGTTCCCCGCCCGGCCCTTCCGCGTATCAGCCGGTTACTTGACGGCCTTCAGCGCGTCGACCACGCCGTAGCCGTAGTAGCCCGTCTGGCCCCACTTGCTCTCGCAGGTGGTCGCGTTGATCAGCGTGCCCGTGGCGTCGTATATCTGCGCCGGGCACTGCGCCTTCGTGGCCTGGCCCTTGAGCATGGCCTGGATCTGCGAGGGCGTGGCGGACGGGTGGGCGCTCTTGATGAGCGCCGCGACGCCGGCGACGTGCGGGGCGGCCATCGAGGTGCCCTGCTTGTAGCCGTAGCCGCCGCCCAGGACGGTGGACAGCACGCGGCCGTTGGCGTCCGGGGTGGCCGGGACCTGCCACTTGTCGCCGCCGGGGGCGGCGACGTCCACGACACCGAGGCCGTAGCTGGAGTAGTACGACCGCAGGCCCTTGTCACCGGTCGCCGACACCGTGACCACGCCCGGGAGCTGCGTGGGCAGGTCGAGGCAGACGCTCGGGTCGATGGTGCGCGGCACCGGGGTGGTGTCGTTCGGGCTGGTGTCGTCGAGGATCGAGTCGCCGGCCAGGTCGTGGTTGGAGTTGCCGGCCGAGGCGACGTGCAGCGTGCCCTTGCGCTCGGCGTACTTGGTGGCCCGACCGATGGCCTCCACCAGCGCCTTCTGGTCGTCGTCCGACTTGCAGTTGTAGAGCCAGGGGTCGACGTAGTAGCTGTTGTTGGTCACCTCGATCCCCTTCTCGGCGGCGAACATGAAGCCGCAGACGACCGCCTCGGTGAAGAAGAGGCTGGTGCCGGGCTCGCTCACCTTGATGCCCGCGACCTTGACGCCGGGCGCGACACCGCTGATGCCGATGCCGTTGCGCGGGGCCGCGATGGTGCCGGCCACGTGCGTGCCGTGGTCGCTGCCGTCCGTGTACGGACGCCAGGCACCCTCGCTGGTGTCCGCGACGCCGCCGACACAGTTGGCCGACTGCTCCTTGGAGAAGTTCGGCGCGATGTCGGGGTGAGTGTCGTCGACACCCGTGTCGATGACGCCCACAGTGACGTCCTGGCTGCCATCGTTGATCTTGTGAGCCTGATCGGCCTTGATCGTCCGCAGGTCCCACTGGTTGGACTCCAGCGGCTCCTGACCCTCCTGGGCCGCCGCTGCCGCCTTGGCGGCGTCCGCCGCGCTCAGCTGCTGCGTGGCACCCTCGTCGGTGGTCCGCGCCGACTGGAGGGGGGCCGTACGGGTGGCGCCGACCGAGACGAACAGGCCGCGGTTGGCGCGCAGCGTCTTGGCGAACTCCGGGTTCTGCGAGTGCGCGACGATGACGCCGATCTGCTCATAGGCCGTCACGACCGTTCCACCGGCCCGCTCGATGGCCTTCTTCGCCGCCTTGACCGTGGCATACGAGTTCAGGTTCGCCACGTACGACAGCTTGGGGCCGGTCGTCTCGGCCTTGGAAGCCGCAGCCGCGTCCGCCGTGTTGCCCAGCGGCGCGGCGGAGGCCGCGACCGAGGGCAGGAAGGCGAGCGAGGCGGTGAGCGCCAGGCCGACCGGTACGGCGAGAGCTCGCCGGCGGCCGGATCCCAGATGAGCCATGGGTTCTCCACATCATCTTTGAAAAAGCCGTCCGTACGCGGTCGCGACGGACGGGTTCATGACAGGCGAACCTAGCGAATTCGTTCCCCTCTGCGCCATCAGTTCGAGAAATCAGTTCCCGAAGAATCAGTGGGTGTTGAACCGCCGCGACACGCCGTCCGTGCCGTTGACAGGGGGGATCAGCACCACCGTCCCCCCACACGGAGGTTGTTTTGTCCGTCTTCCCCACCGCACCCGCGTCACAAGGAGAGTCCCCCGTGACCACCGAAGCAGCGCCGCCCCCGGGCAGCGCGGGAACGCCACTGGCGGGCCCCACGGCAGATGATTTCGCGAGCGTCCAGCAGAGCGCCGAGTTCGCCGAACTGCGCAGCTCCTACCGCTCCTTCGCCTTCCCGCTCACCGTGGCCTTCATCGCCTGGTACCTGCTCTACGTGCTGCTGTCGAGCTACGCGGGCGGGTTCATGGGGACCAAGCTGTTCGGCAACGTCAACGTCGCCCTCGTGCTCGGCCTCGCCCAGTTCGCGACGACCTTCCTCATCGCCTGGCTGTACTCGCGGCACGCTGCCGCCAAGCTCGACCCGAAGGCCTCGGCCATCAAGGCGCGGATGGAGGCCGGGGAATGAGCGGTGCGCTCCACGCGACCACGCTCGCGGCAGGTGCCGGTGAGCACCGTCCGCTGATCATCACCCTGTTCGGGCTGTTCGTCGTCGCCACCCTGATCATCACGATCTGGGCCGGCCGCCAGACCAAGGACGCCGCCGACTTCTACGCGGGCGGCCGCCAGTTCACCGGCTTCCAGAACGGTCTCGCCATCTCCGGCGACTACATGTCCGCCGCGTCCTTCCTCGGCATCGCCGGAGCCATCGCCCTCTTCGGCTACGACGGCTTCCTCTACTCCATCGGCTTCCTCGTGGCCTGGCTGGTCGCCCTGCTGCTGGTCGCCGAGCCGCTGCGCAACTCCGGCCGCTACACGATGGGCGACGTCCTCGCGTACCGGATGCGCCAGCGGCCCGTCCGGACCGCCGCCGGCACCTCCACCATCGTGGTCTCGATCTTCTACCTGCTCGCGCAGATGGCCGGCGCCGGCGTGCTCGTCTCGCTGCTCCTGGGCATCACCAGCGACGGCGGCAAGGTGGCCGTCGTCGCGCTGGTCGGCGTGCTGATGATCGTCTACGTGACCATCGGCGGTATGAAGGGCACCACCTGGGTCCAGATGATCAAGGCCGTCCTGCTGATCGCGGGCGCCCTGCTGATCACCTTCCTGGTGCTGCTGAAGTTCAACTTCAACATCTCCGCCCTGCTGGGGCAGGCCGCCGAGAACAGCGGCCAGGGCGTCAAGTTCCTCGAACCGGGGATGAAGTACGGGAAGGACTCGCTCACCAAGATCGACTTCATCTCGCTCGGCCTCGCCCTGGTCCTGGGCACCGCGGGCCTGCCGCACATCCTGATCCGGTTCTACACCGTGCCCACCGCCAAGGCCGCCCGCAAGTCCGTGAACTGGGCCATCGGTATCATCGGCGCCTTCTACCTGATGACCATCGCCCTCGGCTTCGGCGCGGCGGCCCTGCTCAAGCGCGACGACATCCTGGCCTCGAACAAGGCGGGCAACACGGCGGCGCCCCTGCTCGCCCAGGAGATCGGCGGCGGCGCAGGCTCCACCGGCGGCGCGATCCTGCTCGCCGTGATCTCCGCGGTCGCCTTCGCCACCATCCTCGCCGTGGTCGCGGGCCTCACCCTCGCCTCCTCCTCGTCCTTCGCCCACGACCTGTACGTGAACGTGATCCGCAAGGGCAACGCCACCGAGAAGGAGGAGGTGCGCGCCGCCCGCTGGTCCACCGTCGTGATCGGCGCCGTCGCCATCGGCCTCGGGGCGCTGGCCCGCGACCTGAACGTGGCCGGGCTGGTCGCGCTCGCCTTCGCGGTCGCCGCCTCCGCCAACCTGCCGACCATCCTCTACAGCCTCTTCTGGAAGCGCTTCAGCACCCAGGGCGCGCTCTGGTCGATCTACGGCGGCCTGATCTCGGCGGTCGGCCTGGTGCTCTTCTCCCCGGTCGTCTCCGGCAAGCCCACCTCGATGTTCAAGGACGCCGACTTCTACTGGTTCCCGCTGGAGAACCCCGGCATCATCTCCATCCCGCTCGGCTTCCTGCTGGGCTGGCTCGGAACCGTCCTGTCCAAGGAGAAGGCGGACCCCCAGAAGTTCGCCGAGCTGGAGGTGCGCTCCCTCACCGGAACAGGGGCTCACTGACATCGTCCGAACACCGAGCGTGGCCGCGTCGTACTTCCCTACGACGCGGCCACGTGACGTTCCGTTCATTCGGGCGCGACTACCGGACACACGCGTCACGTAGTCTCGAAATAGAACGCGTGAAGTGGATCCAATCTCGCGCGTACACCTACTTCCGGACAGGGGAGGGGGCCCACAGTGCTTCTCGACACCTACGGCCGCGTGGCCACTGACCTGCGCGTCTCGCTCACCGACCGGTGCAATCTGCGGTGCACCTACTGCATGCCCGAGGAGGGCCTGCAGTGGCTCGGCAAGTCCGATCTGCTCAGTGACGACGAGATCGTCCGGCTGATCCGCATCGCGGTCACCCAGCTCGGCATCACCGAGGTCCGCTTCACCGGCGGCGAGCCGCTGCTCCGTCCCGGCCTGGTCGGGATCGTCGAGCAGTGCGCCGCCCTGGAACCCCGCCCCAAGATGTCCCTCACCACCAACGGCATCGGCCTCAAGCGCACCGCGATGGCCCTGAAGGCGGCGGGCCTGGACCGGGTGAACGTGTCCCTGGACACCCTGCGGCCCGAGGTCTTCAAGACCCTCACCCGCCGCGACCGGCACAAGGACGTCATCGACGGCATGGCCGCGGCCCGCGAGGCCGGCCTCACCCCCGTCAAGGTCAACGCCGTGCTGATGCCCGGACTGAACGACGACGAGGCCCCCGACCTGCTGGCCTGGGCCGTGGAGAACGAGTACGAGCTCCGCTTCATCGAGCAGATGCCGCTCGACGCCCAGCACGGCTGGAAGCGCGACGGCATGATCACCGCCGGGGACATCCTGCAGTCCCTGCGCACCCGCTTCACGCTCACCGAGGAAGGCTCGGAGGAGCGCGGCTCCGCCCCGGCCGAGCGCTGGGTCGTCGACGGAGGCTCGGCCACCGTGGGCGTCATCGCCTCGGTCACCCGCCCGTTCTGCGGAGCCTGCGACCGCACCCGGCTCACGGCCGACGGCCAGATCCGTACGTGCCTGTTCGCCACCGAGGAGTCGGACCTGCGCGCCGCCCTGCGCTCGGGCGCCCCGGACGAGGAGATCGCCCGGCTGTGGAAGGTGGCGATGTGGGGCAAGAAGGCCGGGTCCGGCCTCGACGACCCGACCTTCCTGCAGCCCGACCGCCCGATGTCGGCGATCGGCGGCTGACCCGCGACGCACGGACGGGCAGCCGCGGAGGAGCGCCTAGAGGCGCTCCGAGCCCTCCGGCTGCACCCATTCGTCGAGCTTCACGACGTCCTTGAGGAAACCGCGGACCCCCAGGAACTGGGAGAGGTGTTCGCGGTGCTCCTCGCACGCCAGCCACGTCTTGCGCCGCTCCGGCGCGTGCAGTTTCGGGTTGTTCCACGCCAGGACCCAGACGGCCGCGTCGCGGCAGCCCTTGGCGGAGCAGGTGGGGGTTTCGGCAGTGCCCGGGGAGTCAGAGGAAGTCACTGCTCAACCCTAGAACGGAAAGGCGACGCCGAGCAGCCACGGGGGGAGCTGCCCGGCGTCGGTCCGTCGCTCCGACGGGGGATGCGGAGCGCGTAGGCAGTATGTCACGCAGGACCCGCTGCGGTGCAGCCGAACTTCATGATTGATCTGAGCTTTTACTGAGGTTTCCCGCGTCCAGTGCGGGCCGCACAGGGGCGGGGATGAAGTGCGAGGGCAGGGAGGGCGTCGACTCGCGCCCCGCGTTGGCTATGACCACCGCGACGTAGGGCAGCAGGGCGCCCGCCACGAGCGTCACGATCGCCACAGGACGCTGCACGTTCCACAAGAGCACGGTCGCGATGACCGACAGGGTCCTGATGACCATCGAGATCACGTACCGCCGCTGCCGGCCCCGGACGTCCTCCGCGAGTGCCATCCGGGCCCCCGTGATCCGGAAGACCTCCGCCCCGTTCCGCTTCTGCCGCTTCGTCCGTGCCACGCTCCACCACCCGATCGACCGCCGGACACTCCCCGGTCCGGACCGCCTCCCACCGTACGCCGCACCCTCGGCCGGGAGGAGGGCGGGTGCCCCGGGACTGCTCCGAACGGGGCTGCCCGAAATGCGAGCTACGCCGGACGGGTCGAGACTGGGCCCACGTGCGCACAACGCGCCAGGAGGAGGCTCGACATGTCTTGGTTGTGGGCGATCATCGTCGGTTTCGTGCTGGGCCTGATAGCCCGTGCCATCTTGCCGGGCAAGCAGCACCAACCCCTCTGGCTGACCACCATCTTCGGCATCATCGGGGCCGTCCTCGGCAACGCCGTGGCCACCTGGATCGGCGTCAACGAGACCCGGGGGATCGACTGGATCCGTCATCTGCTGCAACTCGCGGGAGCCGTCGCCGTGGTCGGCCTCGGCGACCTGGCCTACGGATCGATGCGAGGCAAGAAGAGCCAGACGACCTAGGCGTCGTCCGCCGAGTCCCGCACCGCACCGCACTGTCCCGTCCCGGAACGCGGCGGAGGGGCCGACCCGGACCACTGGTCCGGGTCGGCCCCTCCGCCGCGTTCGTGTGTGGCGCCACGGGGCGCCGGCCGGCGTCAGGCGCCGGTGACCTCGACCGCGGCCAGGTTCTTCTTTCCGCGGCGCAGCACCAGCCAGCGCCCGTGCAGCAGGTCCTCCTTGGCGGGGACCGCGTCCTCGGCGGTGACCTTCACGTTGTTCACGTAGGCCCCGCCCTCCTTCACGGTCCGGCGCCCGGCCGACTTGCTCGCGACCAGACCCGTCTCCGCGAGCAGGTCGACGACCAGCCCCGGCTCGGACACCTTGGCGTGCGGCAGCTCCGACAGGGCCGCGGCCAGCGTGGCCTCGTCCAGCTCCGTCAGGTCGCCCTGGCCGAACAGTGCCTTCGACGCGGCGATCACGGCGGCGCACTGACCGGCGCCGTGCACCAGCGTCGTCAGCTCCTCCGCGAGCGCCCGCTGCGCGGCGCGCGCCTGCGGCCGCTCGGCGGTCTGCGCCTCCAGCGCCTCCAGCTCCTCACGGCTCTGGAAGGACAGGATCCGCATGTAGGTGGAGATGTCCCGGTCGTCCACGTTCAGCCAGAACTGGTAGAACGCGTACGGCGTGGTCATCTCCGGGTCGAGCCAGACGGCCCCGCCCTCGGTCTTGCCGAACTTGGTGCCGTCCGCCTTGACCATCAGCGGGGTGGCCATCGCGTGGACGTGTGCCTCCGGCTCGACCCGGTGGATCAGGTCGAGGCCGGCGGTCAGGTTGCCCCACTGGTCCGAGCCGCCCTGCTGGAGGGTGCAGCCGTGGCGCCGGTACAGCTCCAGGAAGTCCATGCCCTGGAGCAGCTGGTAGCTGAACTCCGTGTAGCTGATGCCCTGGTCGGACTCCAGCCGCTTCGCGACCGAGTCCTTCGTCAGCATCTTGTTGACGCGGAAGTGCTTGCCGATGTCCCGCAGGAACTCGATGGCGGACATGCCCGCCGTCCAGTCCAGGTTGTTCACCATGACCGCGGCGTTCTCGCCCTCGAAGGACAGGAACGGCTCGATCTGCGAACGCAGCCGGTTCACCCACTCCGCGATGACCGTGGGGTCGTTCAGCGTGCGCTCCGCGGTCGGGCGCGGGTCACCGATCTGCCCGGTGGCCCCGCCGACCAGCGCCAGCGGCCGGTTGCCGGCCAGCTGGAGCCGGCGCATGGTGAGCACCTGGACCAGGTGCCCCACGTGCAGCGAGGCCGCGGTCGGGTCGTAGCCGCAATAGAAGGTGACAGGACCGTCCGCGAACGCCTTGCGCAGCGCTTCTTCATCGGTGGACTGGGAGAACAGCCCGCGCCACTTCAGTTCGTCGACGATGTCCGTCACGGTCTCTCGACTCCTTCGAAGGATGGATATTGCAACACTTAGTTGCAAGAGATCAGTCTAGGCCGGTCAGACGCCCTTGCTCACCGAACTCATGTTGAAGTCCGGGATGCGGACAGCCGGCATGGCGGCGCGGGTGAACCAGTCCCCCCACTCGCGCGGCAGGGTCTTCTCGGTCCGCCCGGCCTCCGTGGCCCGCGACAGCAGGTCCACCGGGGACTCGTTGAACCGGAAGTTGTTGACCTCGCCGACGACCTGCCCGTTCTCCACCAGGTAGACGCCGTCCCGGGTCAGCCCCGTGAGCAGCAGCGTGGCCGGGTCGACCTCGCGGATGTACCAGAGGCAGGTCAGCAGCAGACCCCGCTCGGTGGAGGCCACCATCTCCTCCAGCGACTTCTCCCCGCCCCCGTCCAGGATCAGGTTCCCGAACGCGGGGGCGAGCGGCAGGCTGGTCAGCCCGGCCGTGTGCCGGGTCGTGGTCAGCCGGGTCAGCTCGCCGCCCTTGATCCACTCGGTCGCCGGCACCGGCAGGCCGTTGTCGAACACCGAGGCGTCGTCCCGGGAGCTGTGCGCGATCACGAACGGTGCGGACTCCAGTCCCGGCGCGTTCGGGTCGCTGCGCAGGGTCAGCGGCAGCTTGGACAGCTTCTCGCCGATCCGGGTGCCACCCCCGGGCTTGGAGAAGACCGTACGGCCCTCCACCGCGTCCCGGGCCGTCGCCGACCACATCTGGTAGATCAGCAGGTCGGCCACGGCAGTCGGCGGCAACAGGGTCTCGTACCGCCCGGCCGGCAGGTCGATCTTCCGCTCCGCCCAGCCGAGTCGTACGGCGAGCTCCGCGTCCAGCGCGATCGGGTCCACGTCCTTGAAGTCCCGGGTGGCCCGGCCGGCCCACGCGGAGCGGGTGCGGTCCGGCGACTTCGCGTTGAGCTCCAGCGTGCCGTTGGGCTGGTCGTGGCGCAGCCGCAGACCCGTCGAGGTACCGACGTACGTGGAGACGTGCTCGTGGTGGGCGAAGCCGTACAGCTCCCGCCCGCCCGCACGGGCCCGGGCGAAGGCCTCGCCGAGGGCCGGGGCGAAGTCCACGAACACCGCGGAAGAGGTCTCGGCCGGGGCGTCGGTGAAGTCCGGCGAGGCCGGGGTCCCGGTCACGAGCGGCTGGGCGTCCTCGGCGGGCCCGGCCCCGCGGGCGGCGGCCTCCGCGGCCCGCACCAGCGGCTCCAGGTCCGCGGCGGTGACGGCGGAGCGCGAGACGACCCCCGAGGCCGTGCCCTCCTTGCCGTCGACCGTGGCGATGACCGTCAGGGTCCGGCCCCGGGTGACGCCGTTCGTGGTCAGTGCGTTGCCCGCCCAGCGCAGGTTGGCGCTCGACTCCTCGTCGGCGATGACGACACAACCGTCGGCGGTGGACAGCTCCAGCGCCCGCTCGACGATCTCGTGCGGCTTCGTACGCGGGCTCATCGGCCGGCCTCCTGCGTGGTGTTCAAGATGTTCACGTCGCGGAACAGCGCGGACGGGCAGCCGTGCGAGACCGCCGCGACCTGGCCCGGCTGGGCCTTGCCGCAGTTGAAGGCGCCGCCCAGGACATAGGTCTGCGGGCCGCCGAGCTTCTCCATCGAGCCCCAGAAATCGGTGGTCGTGGCCTGGTACGCGACATCGCGCAGCTGCCCGGCCAGCTTGCCGTTCTCGATGCGGAAGAACCGCTGCCCGGTGAACTGGAAGTTGTAGCGCTGCATGTCGATCGACCAGGAGCGGTCGCCGACCACGTAGATGCCGCGCTCCACCCCGCCGATCAGGTCCTCCGTCGACAGCCCGCCCGGATCCGGCTGGAGCGATACGTTCGCCATGCGCTGGACGGGCACGTGCCCGGGGGAGTCGGCGTAGGCGCAGCCGTTGGAGCGGCCCAGCCCGGTCAGCTTCGCGATCCGCCGGTCCAGTTGGTAGCCGACCAGGGTGCCGTCCTTGACCAGGTCCCAGCTCTGCGCCTCGACGCCCTCGTCGTCGAAGCCGACCGTGGCCAGCCCGTGCTCGGCGGTCCGGTCACCCGTCACGTTCATGATCGGGGAGCCGTACTTGAGCTTGCCGAGCTGGTCGAAGGTGGCGAAGGAGGTCCCCGCGTACGCGGCCTCGTAGCCCAGCGCCCGGTCGAGCTCGGTGGCGTGGCCGATGGACTCGTGGATGGTCAGCCACAGGTTGGACGGGTCCACGACCAGGTCGTAGCGCCCGGCCTCGACGCTCGGCGCCCGCATCTTCTCGGCGAGCAGGCCGGGGATCTGCTCCAGCTCGGCGTTCCAGTCCCAGCCGGTGCCCGTCAGGTACTCCCAGCCGCGCCCGGCGGGCGGGGCGATGGTGCGCATCGAGTCGAACTCGCCGGTCTTGCCGTCGACGGCGACCGCGGTGAGCTGCGGGTGGATCCGCACGCGCTGCTGCGTGGTCACCGTGCCCGCGGTATCGGCGTAGAACTTGTTCTCGTGCACGGCGAGCAGCGAGGCGTCCACGTGCGCGACCCCGTCGGCCGCCAGCAGCCGCGAGCTCCAGTCGGCGAGCAGCGCCGCCTTCTCCGCGTCCGGCACCTCGAAGGGGTTCACGTCGTAGGCGGAGATCCAGGTCCGCTCCGCATGCACGGGCTCCTCGGCGAGTTCCACCCGTTCGTCCGAACCGGCCGCCTTGATGACCTGCGCCGACAGCTTCGCCATGGCCACGGCCTGCGAGGCCACCTTGGCGGCGCCGTCCATGGTCAGGTCCACGCCGGAGGCGAATCCCCAGCTGCCCCCGTGCACGACCCGGACCGCGTAGCCGAGGTCGGTGGTGTCGGAACCGCCGGACGGTTTGGCGTCCCGCAGCCGCCAGGAGGCGCTGCGGATGCGCTCCAGCCGGAAGTCGGCGTGATCGGAGCCCAGCGCACGCGCCCGGGCGAGCGCCGCATCGGCGAGCGCCCGCAGGGGCAGTGCGGTGAAGGCCGCGTCGATGGAATGGGGCACGGAAGTCCTCCCGAAGTCGGGGCCGGTCGCCCCGATCATGTCGCGATCGAGGCTCGTGTGCCTACATCTTTCTGTAGGGACTCGACAGAGCCCGTCGCAAGGCCCTGTCGGAGGTCGATTCTCCGTACGGGGGATGGGACCTATAGGTTTTCGGTATTCAGACCGCTAGCGAAAGGGTGATCCGTTGAGCCGCTCGGTTCTCGTCACCGGAGGAAACCGGGGCATCGGCCTCGCCATCGCCCGAGCCTTCGCGGAGGCCGGAGACAAGGTCGCGATCACGTACCGGTCGGGTGAGCCGCCGGAGGCGCTCACCTCGCTCGGCGTTCTGGCGGTCCGCTGCGACATCACCGACTCCGAGCAGGTGGAGCAGGCCTACAAGCAGGTCGAGGATGCGCACGGCGCGGTCGAGGTGCTCGTGGCCAACGCCGGCATCACCAAGGACACGCTGCTGATGCGCATGTCCGAGGAGGACTTCTCGTCGGTCGTCGACACCAACCTCACCGGCACCTTCCGGGTGGTCAAGCGCGCGAACCGGGGCATGCTCCGGGCCAAGAAGGGCCGCGTCGTCCTGATCTCCTCGGTCGTCGGACTCCTCGGCTCGGCCGGGCAGGCCAACTACGCCGCCTCCAAGGCCGCCCTCGTCGGCTTCGCCCGCTCGCTCGCCCGTGAGCTGGGCTCGCGCAACATCACCTTCAACGTGGTCGCCCCCGGCTTCGTGGACACCGACATGACGAAGGTGCTCACCGACGAGCAGCGCGCGGGCATCGTCGGCCAGGTGCCGCTCGGCCGCTACGCGCAGCCCGAGGAGATCGCGGCAGCCGTGAGCTTCCTGGCGTCCGACGACGCCGCGTACATCACCGGAGCCGTCATTCCCGTTGACGGCGGATTGGGCATGGGTCACTGATCACCATGAGTGGAATTCTCGACGGCAAGCGCATCCTCATCACGGGGGTGCTGATGGAGTCGTCCATCGCCTTCCACACCGCCAAGCTGGCCCAGGAGCAGGGCGCCGAGGTCATCCTGACCGCGTGGCCCCGCCCGACGCTGACCGAGCGCATCGCCAAGAAGCTGCCCAAGCCGGTCAAGGTGATCGAGCTCGACGTCACCAACGACGAGCACCTGGCCCGCCTGGAGGACCTCGTCCGCGCCGAGCTGGGCGGCCTCGACGGCGTCGTCCACTCGATCGGCTTCGCGCCGCAGGACGCCCTCGGCGGCAACTTCCTGAACACCCCGTTCGAGTCGGTGGCCACCGCCATGCACGTCTCGGCGTTCTCGCTGAAGTCGCTGACCATGGCCTGCAAGCCGCTGTTCGCGGCGGAGGGCGCGGCCGTCGTCGGCCTCACCTTCGACGCGCAGTTCGCGTGGCCGCAGTACGACTGGATGGGCCCGGCCAAGGCCGCGCTGGAGGCCACCAGCCGTTACCTCGCCCGCGACCTGGGCAAGGAGAACATCCGCTGCAACCTGGTCTCGGCCGGTCCGCTCGGCTCGATGGCCGCCAAGTCCATCCCGGGCTTCGGCGAGCTGGCGGACGTCTGGAACCAGCGCTCCCCGATGGACTGGGACATGAGCGACCCGGAGCCGGCGGGCAAGGGCGTCGTGGCCCTGCTGTCGGACTGGTTCCCGAAGACCACCGGCGAGATCGTCCACGTGGACGGCGGTCTGCACGCGATGGGTGCCTGACCGGTCCCCGAGCACGTACGGCGGCGGCCGCGCTTCCCCCAGGGGGAGGCGCGGCCGCCGTCGTTTCCGTGCGTGTCGCGTGCTTGCTCGATCGGGTGTTCACCGGCTGATCGGATCTTCCCGAGTCGAAAACCGGAACAGATGCCTGCAAACTGGCCAGGTCGGGATCTTCCCGGCTCCTGCGGGGAGGAGGTGCGGAGTGCGCGCGAGGCCGAGCGGAGCGGGAGCGCTACTCGTCACAGCCGTGATCCTGACCGGACTCCTGATCCCCGGGGCGGCCGCCCAGACCGGCGGGGGCGAGCCCGCGTCCGGCCCCGAAGGGGTCCCGGCCGTCGTCGACCTCGCCGAGATCCCCGCCGAGCCACCCGTACAGCCCGCGCGGCGCCCGGCCCAGGAGCTGTTCGGCGCCGACTGCGACACCGAGATCTCGGGCTCGCAGGTGACGGCGCGCTGCCACAACGGCTATCCGGAGACCGACCTGGTGCGGCTGCACGTCGAATGCGACCGCTGGTGGGACGTGGACGGGGACGGCGCCGCCGTGGCCGTCGGCCCGGCCGGCCGCGTCGAACTCACCGGCCGCTGCTGGAAGGAAGTCCGCTCGGCCTGGATCAGCCACCAGCGGCCGTGAGGTCGGCCTCCGTGAAGTCCGCCTTCGTGAAGTCCGTCCTCGTGAAGTCCGCCTCCGGGTCCCTGCCGAGGCAGACGAACGGATAGCCGGCCGCCTCCGAGGACGCCGCGTCCCCGTCGCCCCGCCGGATCGCCTCGATCAGCCGGGCATGGTCCAGATGGGCCTCCGGGCGCAGCTCGGTTCCCACGTCCGTGCGCAGCCAGTCCGCCACCAGGTCGCCGAGGTCCGCGTACAGCTCGATCAGCACCTCGTTGTGCGAGGCCGTCACCACCGCCATGTGCAGACTCACGTCCGCCGCGACGAACACCTCCGCGTCCCCGCCCGCCCAGGCCTCCTCGCGCCGCGCCAGCAGCGCGTCCAGCTGTACGAGGTCCCGCTCGGTGCGTCGCTCCGCCGCCAGCCGGGCCGCCGAGGACTCCAGCGTCGAGCGCAGCTCGGCGATGTGCCGCGGATCGGCCCCGGCGAAGCGGCGGTGCATCACACCGGCCAGCTCGCTGGTGGCGAGGACGTACGTCCCCGAACCCTGCCGGATGTCCAGCAGGCCGTTGTGCGCCAGCGCCCGCACGGCCTCGCGCACGGTGTTGCGGGCGACGCCGAGCAACTCCACCAGCTCCGGTTCGGTGGGAATGCGGGAGCCGACCGGCCACTCGCCGGACGTGATCTGGTTCCGCAACTGGGCGATCACCTGGTCGACGAGTGCGGAGCGCCGGGGCGAGGTCAGCGGCATGAGGTCCTCTCGGAGGTGGCGGGGTGTGACGCGATGACGGCTGGACAACCAATCATCCCATGATTCTATGATGGCTGAATGTACGACGATGAAATCCAGACCCTCGACCGAGCCGCCGGGGGCCACCAGCCCCCGCGGCCGGTCACCGCCGCGGCCGGGGCGGACCGCCCCGCGACCGGCGCCCTCACCTTGCAGGCCCCGGCGCAGCCGGCCTGGCTCGGCCCCCTGCTCATCGTCGGCATCGTGCTGGCCGCCCTCAACCTGCGGCCCGCGATCACCAGCCTCGGCGCCCTCTTCGAAGAGACCCGCGAGGGCCTCGGCATGAGCGGCACCGTCGCCGGACTCATCACCTCCGTCCCCGCCCTCTGCTTCGCCGTCTTCGGCGTCACCGCGCCCCGGCTCTCCCGCCGCTTCGGCCCGGCCACCGTCGTCTGCGCCGGCATGGCCGCCGTCGCCGCCGGCCTGCTGATCCGCCCCTTCGCGAGCAACGCCGCCGGCTTCCTCGCCGCCAGCGCCCTGACACTGGCAGGCATAGCCCTGACCAACGTCCTCCTCCCGGTCATCGTCAAGCGCTGGTTCCCGGAGAAGGTCGGCACCATGACCGGCCTGTACTCCATGGCCCTGGCCGCCGGCACCTCCCTCGCCGCCGCCGCGACCGTCCCGCTGACCGAGGCCCTCGGGGGCAGCTGGCGTACCGGCCTGCTCCTGTGGGGCGGGCTCGCGGTGATCGCCGCACTGCTGTGGCTGCCCCTCGCCCGCGCCTCCCGCCGGCAGCGCGCGGAGGCCGCTTCGGCCGCTGCTTCCACCGCCGCGTCCGCTGGGACCGTACGGGCCGGCACCGGCCCCAGCGTCGTGCGCAGCCGCACCGCCTGGGCGCTCGCCAGTTACTTCGGCCTCCAGGCCACCGGCGCGTACATCACCATGGGCTGGCTCCCGCAGATCTTCCGCGACGCCGGAGTCCCCGCCTCCACCGCAGGCGTGCTCCTCGCCGTCACGATGGTCATGGGCGTCCCCCTCGCCTTCGTCATCCCCGGCCTCGCCGGCCGGATGAAGAACCAGGGCGCCATCGCCGTGGCCCTCGGCGTCTTCGGCCTCATCGGCTACCTCGGGCTGTACCTCGCCCCCGTCGCCGGAGCCTGGGCCTGGGCACTCCTGCTCGGCGTCTCCAACTGCGCCTTCCCGCTCGTCATCACCCTCATCGGGCTGCGCGCCAAGTCCCCGGCCGGGGTCGTGAAGCTGTCCGCCTTCGCGCAGAGCGCCGGCTACCTCATCTCCATCCCCGGCCCCCTCCTCATCGGCGCCCTCTACCAGCACAGCGGAGGCTGGGACCTCCCGCTCGCCCTGATGGCGGGACTGCTCGTACCGCAGATCGTGCTCGGCGTCCTGGCAGGCCGGGACCGCACGATCGAGGACGAATGCGGCATGCGAGACTGATCGGCATGTCGCCCGTACTTGAACCCAACCCGCAGAACGGCCGCAAGAAGCTCGGCCTCGTACTCGGCGCGATGCTCGTCGTGACCGTGGTCATCGCGGTCATCGCGACGCTCGCCTCTCCGTGAGGGTGGGGGTAACCCCACCACCCCCTAGGGGGCCAGGCTCAGGGTGAAGTGGGGTGTGCCCCGGATGGGAACGGCAGCCTCGGATCCATAGATTCAGAGGCAGAGAGCCAGTCCCGTCCGCGCACCCACGGAGGCGGCCATGTCGGCCCCCACGCACACCCGCTCCCGCCCGCTCACGGGCTCCTCCCGGTTCGGCGCCGACGCCCGGCTGCACTGGTGGGCCCTGGCCCTGCCCGCCCTCGCCTTCGGCCTCCTCCTTTTGCTCCTTGCCGGATCGGGCCAGGCAGAGGCCGCCACCGGCGAGGGTCCGGCGCTGGTCCAGGTCGCCGAACAGCTCCTGCGCGCCGTCGTCTGACCCCTTCAACACCCTGCGCCGTACGCCCCGTTTCGTGCGAAGCTGGGAGCCATGAGCGCCGACACACCCCGCAGGATTGCCCTCCTCCGGCACGCCAAGGCCGACTGGCCCCAGGTGTCCGACCACGACCGCCCGCTGGCGGAACGAGGCCGCAAGGACGCGCCGGCCGTCGGTCTGAAGCTCGCCGAAACCGGCATCGCCTTCGACCTGGCCCTCTGCTCCACCGCCGCCCGTACGCGCGAGACATGGAAGCTCGCCGTCCAGGAAATGCCGCACCGGCCGAAGACCCACTACGAGGAACGGCTCTACGACGCCTCCCTCGGAGAGCTCATCGCCCTGCTGAACGAGACCTCCGACGAGGTGGCCGACCTCCTCGTCATCGGGCACAACCCGGGCATGCACGCCCTAGCCGACGCCCTCTCCGGCCGGGCGACGGACGACACCCTCGCACGGATGACCCGTACCGGATTCCCGACCGCGGCGCTCGCCGTCGTCTCCTTCACCGGATCGTGGAAGTCCCTGGAACACGGGGTGGGCACACTGCTCGACTACTGGACCCCCAAGGGGCACTGACGGCACCGGCCCGGTCCCGGGCCGTACGCGCGAACGGGCCCCGGCAGCCGCATCGGCAGCCGGGGCCCGTTCGTATGTCGGTCGGCCAGGTCGGCCAGGTCGGCCAGGTCGGCCAGGTCGGCCAGGTCGGGCCAAGTCAGGCCAGGTCGGCGGCCTCGACCTCCTCGCGGGTGATCCCGAGCAGGTACAGCACCGCGTCCAGGAAGGGCACGTTCACCGCCGTGTGAGCGGCCTCGCGGACCACCGGCTTGGCGTTGAAGGCCACGCCCAGCCCGGCCGCGTTCAGCATGTCCAGGTCGTTGGCACCGTCACCGATGGCCACCGTCTGGGCCAGCGGCACCCCGGCCTCCGCCGCGAACCGGCGCAGCAGCCGGGCCTTGCCCGCCCGGTCCACGATCTCGCCGGTGACCTTGCCCGTGAGCTTCCCGTCCACGATCTCCAGGGTGTTGGCCGAGGCGAAGTCCAGCCCCAGCCGCTCCCGCAGATCGTCCGTCACCTGGGTGAACCCGCCCGAGACCACGCCCACCTGGTAGCCGAGGCGCTTCAGCGTACGGATCAGGGTGCGGGCGCCCGGGGTCAGCTGCACCTCGGCGCGGACCTTGTCCACGACGGAGGCGTCCAGACCCGCGAGCAGCGCCACGCGGGCGTGCAGAGACTGCTCGAAGTCCAGCTCACCGCGCATGGCCCGCTCGGTGACCTCGGCGACCTCGGCCTCGCAGCCGGCGTGCGCGGCGAAGAGCTCGATCACCTCGTCCTGGATCAGCGTCGAGTCCACGTCCATCACGACCAGGCGCTGCGCCCGGCGGTGCAGCCCGGCCGAGACCACGGCCACGTCGACGCCGATCTGCGCGGCGGCCGTGGCCAGCGCGGTGCGCAGCGGCTCGGTCTCGGCGCCGGATACGGCGAACTCCACCGCCGTCACCGGGTACTTCGCGAGCCGGAAGATACGGTCGATGTTGCCGCCGGTCGCGGTGATCCGGGCGGCGATGGCGGCGGTGGACTCGGCGGTCAGCGGATGCCCGAGCACGGTGACGTGCGAACGGCCGCTGCCGCGGGGCCGGTTGTCACCGGTACCGGAGAGGATCTCAGCCTGCATCTTGAGCGACTCGGCCCAGCTGTGGACGGTCGCCCGCAGCTCGCCCTCGGCTCCGCCGGCGGGCTTGGTGACGAGGGCGCACAGGACGATGCGGCCACGGGTGACGACCTGCTCGATGTCGACGACGTCGACGGAGTAGGCGGCGAGGGTGTCGAACAGCCCGGCGGTGATCCCGGGACGGTCCTTGCCGAAGATCTTGACGAGGAGGGTGGGGACGTCGGAGGTCTGCGATGCGCTCATGGTGCCCTCACCGTATCTTCCCGACCCGTGGGACAGGACCCCCGTCCCACGGGTCGGTCAGCCGATTGACACGGGCGGGCCGGTCGCCCTGCGGGCCGCTCCCCAACCCACCCGCGACTCCACCACGCCTGGGCCGTGCCTGGGCGGGCCCGGCCGGGGCGGAGCGGGGCGGGCCGGTTGAGCAGGGGACGGCTGGTGGGGCGGGCGGGCCCGGCCGGGGCGGGGCCGGGTGCGCGTGGGCCGGCCCGGCCGTGGCCGGGCGCGCGCCGTGGCGTCTCCTCGGGCGTCGAACGTGTCGAGGGGTCGGTGGGCCGAGCCATGGTTGCGTTCGACGCCCTGCGGGGACGCCCCACCGCACACCCGGCCCCGTCCGAACCGGCGGGCACCGCCCTGACCCACCCTCGCCCCGGCCCCTGCGGGCCGGTACACGCCCGTCCTGATCCCCCCGATCCAGCCTCGCTCCGGCCCCGGCGGGCTGGCACAGGCCTGTCCTGGTCCACCCTGATCCACCTTCGCCCCGGCCCTGCGCCCCGCCACACGCCCGTCCTGGTCCACCTGATCCAGCCTCGCCGGCGTTTGAGGCGCGGGGTCTGGGGCGGAGCCCCAGGGAACGGTGGAAGGGCGGGTAGGGGACGGCTCCGCGCAGCGGATCCGGATCCGGACCCGCAGACGGTCACGGCGGTGTGGACGGCCTCGGCGGCGGGGGCGCTCCCGGCGGGGGAGGCGGGGTGAAGGGCGGGCGCAGGGGCGGCTTCGCCGGCTTGGGAGCCCTGGGCGGGATGCCGGTGACCGTGACGTCCCAGGAGCCGTCCGCCCCCGGGGCCGGGTCGGGGTCCGGGGGCAGCCCCTGGCGGTAGGGGGCTGAACCCTGGCCGTGCGGGGCGGTGCGCGCGTCGGGGTCAGTGCTGCGCCGGGCTCCGGCGGGGTCCGGGTCGGCTCCGGGGCCGTACGCGGCCGTCGGGGCGGCGGGGTCCGGCCACGCCGGGCCGGGGGACGCCGGGTCGGCCGGGCGGCGGCGGTGCCGGGTCAGGGCCGCGCCCGCCGCACCCGCGGCCGCCCCCCACCCCGCGCCCAGCGCCAGCGCGAACGGCACCGACCCCCGCAGCTCCGCGCCCGCGGACACCGCGTCCACACCCAGCACCGCGAGCGAGGCGTCCGCGGAGAACCCCGTCAGCCCCACCAGCACCGCCGAGGCCACCCCCGCCCCCACCGCAAGCCGCCCCGCGCACTGCCCGATCCCGCGCCCTGGACTGCGTACGGCAGCCAGCACGCCCGCGTAGAGCAGCAGCAGCGCCGCCCCCGCCACCAGCAGCCACACCCGCCCGTCGTACTCCGCCAGCCGGGCCACCGTCACCGGATCCCGCGCGCCCGCCCCCACCAGCAGCTCGTCCAGCGGATCCGGCAGCAGCCGGGCCGGCGCCCCCGTGGCCCGGCCGCTCAGCGGCACGAACAGTCCGAGCAGCACGCCCAGCCAGGCCCCGTTCGGCGCACCGAGCAGCGCGGCCCCCACGACCTGCCGCCCCTGCCCGGGCTCGGCCCGGACGGCCGCCCACACCGCCGCCGCCAGCCCGGCCGCCACCGCCACCAGCAGCATCGCCACCACCGCCGAAGCGGCCGGGCGGTACCGGGCCAGGCCCGCCGGCCCGCGCCGCGACACCAGCAGCGCCAGGCCCAGCACCGCCGCCACCCACACCCCGGCGCCCACCAGGGTCGGCCCGAGCTCCACCGAGAAGCCCACCCGCGCCCGGGCCTCGATCAGCTCCCCGACCCGATCCGGCAGAACCGGCAGATCCGGCAGCAGCCCGCCGATGTCCCCGATCCCCGGGATCTCCAGCTTCGGCGGAACCTCCGCCGGAGCCGGAACCCCCGGCAGCCGCGACCCGTCCAGCGTGACCACGTCGTGCCCGGCCCACGCCAGCCCGCCCGCCGTCGCGACGAACAGCCCCGCGACCGCCGTCACCCGGGCCGCCAGCTCGCCCGCCGCCGCCCCGGCCCGCACCGAGCGCAGGAACACCGAGGCCAGCACCAGCGCCCCGGCCAGCGCCACCCCCAGGGGCATGACGTCCAGGGAGCCTTCCGTGCCCGGCCCGTCGACCCCGAAGACCGACATGTCACCCGAGGGAGTCACCGTCCCACCGACCGCCAGCACCACCACGGCGGCCGTCATCGCCCCGAGCGAACCCCCGTGGGCGTCCGCCCCCAGCAGGTGCAGCCCCGCCCCGGCCACCGCGGCCATCACGATCAGCGACCACCCCACGGCGGCGACACCGGACAGCAGCACGTCCCCCCAACGAACGCGGAGCGTGCGGCGCGCAGGCAGGCTCATACGCGGTCCCCCGATCGGGCCGAGCAGGCGAGAAGTCCCGTATCTCACTCTCCGGGTCACTTTCGACCCCGTCAACGGGCAGACGTAGACGCCGCATCGCGGCCCCGATTCCACATGTGGGCCCGGGCCTGAAATAGTTCCCCCGGATGTTCGCCATCCCTAGACTCCCTGACGTCAGGGGGATTCTCGGGGGACTTAAGTGGGGCTGGAGTGCCGGAACTCGTACTGGAATTGAATGGAAGGACCTGGACGCTCGATCCGTCCAGGTCGTACTCGCTGGGGCGCGACCCCCAGGGAGACGTGGTGATCGACGATGCGCGGGTGTCGTGGCGGCACGCCACCATCGCCTGGAACGGCCGGGGTTGGGGCATCGAGGACCACGGCAGCACCAACGGCACGTACGTGCACGGTGCCAGGGTCCAGCAGACCGAGCTCGTGCCCGGCACGCCGGTGCACCTGGGCAACGCCACCGACGGCCCGCGGCTGAATCTGAGCGCTGCCGCCGCGCCGCAGCACGCCCAGCAGGCGGCCCCGGCGCAGGCGTACGCCCAGCCGGCTCCCGCCTACCAGGCCCCGCAGCAGCAGCCGCAGCAGCAGGTCTGGGAACAGCAGCAGCACGCACAGCAGCAGCCGCAGCAGGCGCAGCCGCACTTCCCGCACCAGCAGGGCGCCGCCGCGGCCCGCCCCGCCCAGGGCGGCGCACCCGCGTACGGCGACCGCAGCCCGACGACGTTCCACCAGCTCTCGCTGGGCCACGTCATGCGGATCGGCCGTGCGCTGGAGAACGAGCTGGTGGTCTCCGACCTCCAGGTGTCCCGCCACCACGCCGAGTTCCGCTCGATGCCCGGCGGCCGCTTCGAGATCCACGACCTGGGCAGCCACAACGGCACCTACGTCAACGGTCAGCCGCTGCCCAAGTCCGGCACCGCGCTGCTCGGCCCGAACGACATCGTCGGCGTCGGCCACTCGACGTTCCGCATCGTCGGCGACCGCCTCGAGGAGTTCGTCGACACCGGCGAGGTCTCCTTCTCGGCCCGCCACCTCACCGTCACGGTCGAGGGCGGCAAGCAGATCCTCAAGGACGTCACCTTCGGCGTCCCGGAGAAGTCGCTGATCGGTGTCATCGGCCCGTCCGGCTCCGGAAAGTCGACCCTGCTCAAGGCGCTGACCGGCTACCGGCCCGCCGACCAGGGCGACGTCCTCTACGACAACCGCAACCTGTACAAGCAGTTCGCGGAGCTCCGCCAGCGCATCGGCCTGGTCCCGCAGGACGACATCCTGCACAAGGAGCTGACCGTACGGACGGCCCTCAAGTACGCGGCCAAGCTGCGCTTCCCCGGTGACACCGCCGAGTCCGAGCGCGCCGCCCGCATCGACGAGGTGCTGCGCGAGCTCAAGCTCGACATCCACAAGGAAAAGAAGATCACCGCGCTCTCGGGCGGTCAGCGCAAGCGCGTGTCCGTGGCCCTGGAGCTGCTCACCAAGCCGTCGCTGATCTTCCTGGACGAGCCGACCTCGGGCCTCGACCCGGGCATGGACCGCGACGTCATGCAGCTGCTGCGCGGCCTCGCCGACGACGGCCGCACGGTCCTCGTCGTCACCCACTCGGTGGCCGAGCTCGCCATCTGCGACAAGCTGCTGGTCATGGCCCCCGGCGGTTCGGTCGCGTACTTCGGCCCGCCGGACGACGCGCTGAACTTCTTCGGCTACACCACGTGGGCGGACGTCTTCTCGGCCTTCGAGAACTACCGCGACTACGACTGGGCGGGCCGCTGGAAGGGCTCGCAGCACTACCAGCTGTACGCCGCCGACCTCGACGCGGTCGCCCCGCAGTCGGTTGCGATGCCCCCGGCCCAGCAGATGCGCCCGACCAAGCCGCAGGGCTGGGGCTCGCAGCTGTTCACGCTGATCCGCCGCTACGTCTCGGTGATCGCCTCGGACAAGGGCTTCCTGGCCCTGATGGTGCTGCTGCCCGCGGTCCTGGGCGTGGTCTCCACGGTGATCCCCGCGAAGTTCGGCCTGGCACCGCCGGTCGCGCCGCACCGCTTCAACGGCGACGCCGGCACGATCATGCTGATCCTCGCGGTCGGCATGTGCTTCTCCGGCGCCGCGAACTCGGTCCGTGAGCTGATCAAGGAACGCGTGATCTACGAACGAGAGCGCGCGACCGGCCTGTACCGGTCCGCGTACCTCATGTCGAAGGTGATCGTCCTCGGCGTCATCACGGCCATCCAGGGCGTGATCATCTGCGCGATCGGCTTCTTCCCGCGCGATCTGCCCACCGAGGGCCTGATCATGCCGCCGGCCGTCGAGATCTGCCTGTCGGTCATCGCGCTCGGCTTCACCTCGATGATGTTCGGCCTGGTGATCTCCTCGCTGGTGAAGACCGCCGAGAAGACCATGCCGCTGCTGGTCATGTTCGCGATCGTCCAGGTCGTGTTCACCGGCATCCTCTTCCAGGTGTACGACTCCCCGGGCCTGGAGCAGTTCGCCTGGCTGATGCCGTCCCGCTGGGCCATCGCCGCCGCGGGCACCACGCTGAACCTCGGCAAGCTCATGCCGCCGTGGGACGCGGAGAACCCGACCAACACGGACCCGCTCTGGGACGCCACGGTCGGCCAGTGGAGCCTGAACATCACCATCCTGCTGCTCATCGGCATCGCCTGCGGCTTCCTGGTCCAGCGCCTGCTGCGCCGCCACGAGCCGGAGGTCATGCGGGCCGGCAAGTAACGCGACCCGCGGCACCCACCCACCAGAACGCATGAGAACGCCTCAGGGCGGCACCCGGAATCCGGGTGCCGCCCTGAGGCGCACAGAGGCCCAGGCCTAGTAGGCGCTGTTGACGTTGTCCATCGAGCCGTAACGGTCGGCCGCGTAGTTGCAGGCGGCGACGATGTTGGCGACCGGGTCGTACTGGTCGAACTTGGTGCCCTTGACGTGGTACGCCTTGAAGGTCGGCAGGATGACCTGGAGCAGACCCTTGCTGGGGATGCCGTTCTGGGCGTTGATGTCCCAGTTGTTGATCGCCATCGGGTTACCGCTGGACTCGCGCATGACGTTCTTGTGGATACCGGCGTAGGTGCCCGGAATGCCCTCCTTCTTCATGATGAAGAGGGCTTCCTTGATCCAGCCGTCCAGGTTGTTCGCGAAGACGGGGGTGCGGGCGGCGGAGCGGCTCGCGGCGGCCTTCTGCTCGCGGTCCTTCTTCGCGGCGGCCTCGGCCTTGGCCTTGGCGGCGGCGTCGGCCTTGGCCTTCGCTGCGGCCTTCGCGTTCGCGTCGGCGATGACCTGCTGTGCGGAGAGGTGACCGTGCATTGCCTTGGTCTGCGTGCCGTTGACGGCCTGGGTCCAGGCGACGGGGGCGGCGGAGACCGTCTCGGCCTGGGCGGCGTCGGCCGGGACCAGGGAGAAGGCGAGCGCGGCGGCACTGAACGTGGCGACGCCGGCAATGGACAGCTTGTGTGCCTTCGTCAGACGACTGTGACCGGGAGTGCTGGAAGCAGACATGGCGGGGGCAACCTCTTCGAATAGCGGGGGCCGCAGGAAAGCGCCGCGAGGATCTGGGATCCGCGGCGCTGTGCGACGAGGGCAATTCTTAGCGGTGGCAAAAAGCTGTGGCAAAGGTGTGACGTACGATCCTGCTTAGTGGATCACGGGCGGGAGCGGAGGCTCGATTTCCGGCCTCGACGCTAGGCGCACCCGCACTGACGGGACCTTTATCCGTCCACTAGGGAACTTCGTAAGTGATCTGGGTCCTATGCCCGGGCTCACATCGGGCACGTAACGATTTCACCGAGCGTTGCTGAAGCAATGCAATCGGTGACCGATCTCATCCTTGAGTAGCAGGAGAAGGTCCCGAACTCGTGCCAAAGGCAGAGCCGGGACGTCACGGCGGGCGTTCCCGTGCCGTACGGCGCCCGCCCGACCACCGCCTCCCCCGGGTCACAAGCCCCGGCGGAATGTCCCTTATATACAGTCCCTTCTCCGGTGGCGCCGCCCACCCGCTCACACCCCCCGCCGCCGCCCCCGCCTCGGCCGTGGGACCCACCCGTACAGGTCCCGGGACCTACGCCCGAGGCCCGATCCCGCAGGTCACCGTCGTGGGTACGGTGAGCGCATGCACAAAGGACGCACGGGACCGGAACGCACCGGCCTGGCCGCAGTGAGCACCGCGTTGCTCGCCATGAGCCGCCGCCTGGAGGTCCGCGACGTCCTGCGCACGATCGTCGTATCGGCCCGCGAGCTCCTGGACGCCGAGTACGCGGCCCTCGGCGTCCCGGACGACCACGGCGGCTTCGCCCAGTTCGTGGTGGACGGCATCACCCCCGAACAGTGGCGCCGCATCGGCCCGCTGCCCCGCCAGCACGGCATCCTCGCCGCGATGCTCCACCAGGACGGCCCCGAGCGCCTGGCCGACGTACGCCAGGACCCCCGCTTCGGGGGCTGGCCGGCCGCCCACCCCGAGATGTCCGACTTCCTCGGGCTGCCCGTCCGCGACGGCGAGGAGATCCTCGGCGCCCTCTTCCTCGCCAACAAGAAGGGCCCGGAGGGCTTCACCGACGAGGACGAGGAACTCCTCGCCCTCCTCGCCCAGCACGCGGCCATCGCCCTCACCAACGCCCGGCTCTACGAACGCAGCCGCGAGCTGACCATCGCCGAGGAGCGCTCCCGCCTCGCCCACGAGCTGCACGACGCGGTCAGCCAGAAGCTGTTCTCGCTCCGCCTCACCGCCCAGGCGGCGGCCGCCCTCGTCGACCGCGACCCGGCCCGCGCCAAGGACGAGCTCCATCAGGTCTCCGCCCTCGCCGCCGAGGCCGCCGACGAACTACGCGCCGCCGTCACCGAGCTGCGCCCGGCCGCCCTCGACGAGGACGGCCTCGTCGCCACCCTCCGCACCCACGTCCACGTGCTCGACCGCGCGCACACCGCGCACGTCACCTTCACCTGTGACGGTGTACGGGCCCTGCCCTCGACCCAGGAGGAGGCACTCCTGCGCGTGGCCCAGGAAGCCCTCCACAACGCCCTGCGCCACTCCGACGCCGACCGGGTCGAGGTCACCCTGACCCGCACCGCCGACGGCGGCGGCGCGGTGCTCAAGGTCCTCGACACCGGCAAGGGCTTCGACCCCCTGTCCGTCCGCCGCGCGGGCCGCCACCTCGGCCTCGTCTCCATGCGGGACCGCGCGAGCGGCGTCGGCGGCCGGCTCACCGTCCACTCGGAGCCCGGCAAGGGCACCACGATCGAGATGGAGGTCCCCGGTGGCTGACGACACCGGCCGAATCCGCATCCTGCTGGTCGACGACCACCAGGTGGTCCGCCGCGGCCTGCGCACCTTCCTGGAGGTCCAGGACGACATCGAGGTGGTCGGCGAGGCCTCCGACGGCGAGGAGGGCATCGCCCGCGCCGAGGAGCTGCGGCCCCACGTGATCCTCATGGACGTGAAGATGCCGGGCACGGACGGCATCGAAGCCCTGCGCCGGCTCCGCGCGCTCGCCAACCCCGCCCGCGTGCTGATCGTCACCAGCTTCACGGAACAGCGGACCGCGATCCCCGCGCTGCGCGCCGGAGCCGCCGGATACGTCTACAAGGACATCGACCCCGACGCCCTGGCCGGCGCGATCCGCTCCGTCCACGCGGGCCACGTCCTCCTCCAGCCGGAGGTGGCACAGGCCCTCCTCTCCCAGGAGGAGCAGAACCCGTCCGGCACCGGCCGCCCCGGATCCCTCACCGACCGGGAACGCGAGGTCCTGGGCCTGATCGCGGACGGTCGCTCCAACCGCGAGATCGCCCGGGCCCTCGTCCTCTCGGAGAAGACGGTCAAGACGCACGTCTCGAACATCCTGATGAAACTGGACCTATCGGACCGCACCCAGGCCGCGCTCTGGGCCGTCAGGCACGGCCTGGCGGAGTAATCGGACACTAAGCGGAGATTCATACGGTCGGGTGTATGTAGCCCGGATGGCGCATCCCGATCACGGGCCGACCGTTCTCCATGACGTGCCGCGACGGCTGGTCGCGGCGGACGTACTGGAGGACGAGAACGTGAAGAACTTCAAGAAGGCCGCAGCAGTCACCATGATCGCGGGCGGCCTCGTCGCCGCCGGCGCCGGTGTCTCCTCGGCGCACGGCAGTGCGTCGGCGGAGGGCGAGGCCCTGAACTCGCCCGGCGTGGCCTCCGGGAACCTGCTCCAGGTCCCGGTCCACGTCCCGGTCAACGTCGTGGGCAACTCGGTCACCGCGATCGGCCTGCTGAACGGAGCCTGGGGCAACACGGGCGTCAATTCCTAACTACGCCCGCTCGCACCGCTCCGCGGGCTTCGAGGCCCTGCGCCGGGCCCATCCCCGACGCGGCCCTCGCACTGCTCCGCAGCCATCGAGCCGCTGCGCCGGGCCCATCCCCGACGCGGCCCTCGCACTGCTCCGCAGCCATCGAGCCGCTGCGCCGGGCCCATTCCCGACGCAGCTCTCGCATTGCTCCGCAGGCTTCGAGCCGCTGCGCCGGACTCCGTCCGTCGTGTGGCCCGGGCCGCGTAGCAGGGCGCCTCACACCGGCCCCGCTTCCCCCCTCTCCCCGGGAAGCGGGGCCGCAGCCGTGTGCAGCCCGAGGGGCATCAGCCGGCGCCCGGCCGGCCGCCCCCAGCCCGCCGGGCAGGAACGCCTCTCCGGGCATCCCAGTGCCACCGGGCAAAACCGGGCCCGCCCGCCATCCAGGCGCCGCCGGGCAAAAATCAGCCCCGCCGGCGTTTGAGGCGCGGGGTCTGGGGCGGAGCCCCAGGAGCCGGGGCGCAGCCCCGTCCGGTCGGCCACGCCCCCGAGCCCGCGGCTAGCGACCCCGCTCGCGCTCCTCCACGGCCGCGTTGTACGCCGCGACGAGCGCCCGCCGAGCCACCCGCTCCACCGGCCGCAAGGCCTCGGCCCGCGCAGCCATCTCGGACGAGGACACCGCGCCCCCGTGCCCGTGCTCGTACGCCAGCGACACCAGCAGGTCCACCCGCTGCGCCAGCGACAGCACCCGTACCGCCCGCGCCGGATACCCCGGCGCCAGCGCGTCACCGGACGGTCCGGCCTCCGCCCGCGCCCGGTACGCCGACAGCGCGGCCTCCGCGACCGGCCCCGACCCCGCCACGTCCAGCCGCGTCAGCACCACCGTCGCCTCGCGCAGCGCCTCCGCCAGCTCCCGCTCCGCCTCGCCCAGCGACGGCACGTCCGCCGGTGGAGCCTCCCGTACCGGCAGGCAGTGCCACACCACCGAGACGTGCACGTCACCCGCCGGGCCCGCCTCGGTCACCTCCGGCACCAAGCCCAGCGCAGCGCCCACGCACACCACGGCCTCCTCGGCCTCCAGCGCCCGCGCGTTGAACTCCGGCGGCCCGCTCAGCCCCAGCGGATGCCCCGGCGCGGGCAGCGCCACCCGCAGCCCGCTCGCCCCCAGCGTCCGCAGCCGCCCGAGCGCCAGCGTGAGCCCCACCGGCTCCGCCTCACCCGGCAGCCCCGCCACCCGGTGCACGGCGTCCTCGCCCACGATCGACAACACGGCCTCGTCGGGCGAGACCAGACCGGCCAGCAGAGCGTTCCCCCAGGCGGCCAGCCGCCCTGAACGTGGTTCGAAAAGCATCCCCCTACTTTACGGATGCACCCCGGCACCGGGCCCCGGCCCCGGACCCCGCTCCGAGTGGCGTAGGTTTTCCCCTGGGGCCGCGCCTACAGGCGCGCACAGAACCGTGACTGCAAGGGGTGACAACACGCTCATGAGCGATGTTCTGGAGCTGGTGGACGTATCCGTGGTCCGCGAGGGCCGGGCGCTGGTGGACCAGGTCTCCTGGTCGGTCAAGGAGGGCGAGCGCTGGGTGATCCTCGGCCCCAACGGCGCCGGCAAGACCACGCTGCTGAACCTCGCCTCCAGCTACCTCTTCCCCACCAAGGGCACCGCCACCATCCTCGGCGGCACCCTCGGCAAGCCCGGCACCGACGTGTTCGAGCTGCGCCCCCGCATCGGCATCGCCGGCATCGCGATGGCCGACAAGCTCCCCAAGCGGCAGACCGTCCTGCAGACCGTCCTCACCGCCGCCTACGGCATGACGGCGACCTGGCAGGAGGAGTACGAGGAGATCGACGAGCAGCGCGCCCGCGCCTTCCTCGACCGCCTCGGCATGAGCGACTACCTCGACCGGAAGTTCGGCACCCTCTCCGAGGGCGAGCGCAAGCGCACGCTGATCGCCCGCGCGCTGATGACCGACCCCGAGCTGCTGCTCCTCGACGAGCCCGCCGCCGGCCTGGACCTCGGCGGCCGCGAGGACCTCGTACGGCGCCTCGGCCGGCTCGCCAGCGACCCGCTCGCACCCTCCATGGTCATGGTCACGCACCACGTCGAGGAGATCGCGCCCGGCTTCACCCACGTCCTGATGATCCGTCAGGGCAAGGTCGTCGCCGCGGGCCCGATCGACCTCGAACTGACCTCCCGCAACCTCTCGCTCTGCTTCGGCCTCCCGCTGATCGTCGAGCGCAACGGCAACGACCGCTGGACCGCCCAGGGTTTGCCCCTGCGCTAGTGCGCCCGCACACCAGCGCACGGTCCCCGCACCCTGTCCCGACCGCGCCCACCCCGCCTACCATGACCATGTGGACATCGACGCATGGGTGTGGTGGCTCATCGGCGCGGTCGGACTGGGCATCCCCCTCGTCCTGACCGCCATGCCGGAGTTCGGCATGTTCGCCACCGGCGCGGTCGCGGCCGCCGTCACGGCGGCCCTTGGCGGGGGAGTGGTGGCACAGGTCCTGGTCTTCGTGATCGTGTCGGTCGCGCTCATCGCCGTCGTCCGGCCGATCGCCAACCGGCACCGCGACCAGCGCCCCCAACACCGCAGCGGGATCGACGCGTTGAAGGGCAGAAGTGCGATCGTCCTCGAACGCGTCGACGGCCGCGACGGCCGCATCAAGCTCGCCGGCGAGGTCTGGTCCGCGCGCACCCTCGACGCGGACACCAGCTTCGAACCGGGCCAGTCGGTCGACGTCGTGGAGATCGACGGGGCGACCGCCGTCGTCATGTGACAAGCATCCTGCTCGCGGCCCCCGGGTCTGCGAGACTCCGTTCAACGGGGCAGCACAGACAGCCGGAAGGGCACGGGGAACCGCATGTCATCGATCATCATCGTCCTGATCATTCTGGTGGTTCTGGTCTTCATCGCACTGGTCAAGACGATCCAGGTGATCCCGCAGGCCAGCGCCGCCATCGTCGAGCGCTTCGGCCGCTACACGCGCACCCTCAACGCGGGCCTCAACATCGTCGTCCCGTTCATCGATTCGATCCGCAACCGGATCGACCTCCGCGAACAGGTCGTCCCCTTCCCGCCGCAGCCGGTCATCACCCAGGACAACCTGGTCGTCAACATCGACACCGTCATCTACTACCAGGTGACCGACGCCCGCGCCGCGACGTACGAAGTGGCCAGCTACATCCAGGCCATCGAGCAGCTCACCGTCACCACCCTGCGCAACATCATCGGCGGCATGGACCTGGAGCGGACCCTCACCTCCCGCGAGGAGATCAACGCGGCCCTGCGCGGCGTCCTCGACGAGGCCACCGGCAAGTGGGGCATCCGCGTCAACCGCGTCGAGCTCAAGGCCATCGAGCCGCCGACCTCCATCCAGGACTCGATGGAGAAGCAGATGCGAGCCGACCGCGACAAGCGTGCCGCGATCCTCCAGGCCGAGGGTGTCCGCCAGTCCGAGATCCTGCGCGCCGAGGGCGAGAAGCAGTCCTCCATCCTCCGCGCCGAGGGTGACGCCAAGGCCGCCGCGCTGCGCGCCGAGGGCGAAGCGCAGGCCATCCGTACGGTGTTCGAGTCCATCCACGCCGGCGACGCCGACCAGAAGCTCCTCGCCTACCAGTACCTCCAGATGCTCCCGAAGCTCGCCGAAGGCGACGCCAACAAGCTCTGGATCGTGCCCAGCGAGATCGGCGACGCCCTCAAGGGCCTCTCCGGAGCCATGGGCAACTTCGGCCCGATGGGCGCCGGTTCCGGCTTCAACCCGCAGAACGCCGGCAAGGACGGCGGCGGCATCCCCGCCGCCCGCGACAAGGACGCCGCGGAACGCCGCGAGCAGCCCCCCATCGACTAGGGGGTGTCCGGGGGGCCAGGGCTGGGCCCGGCCCTGACCCCCCGGACACCCCGGCCCGCCCCCTCCGGCATGATCAGTGAGGCCCCTCGACCTTCACGGCGGGGAGGCGACTCACTCATGCAAAGGGGACGACCCCGCCCATGTCCATCTGGGAATCACTCGCGGTCTTCGCGGCCGGCATCGGCGCCAGCACCATCAACACCATCGTCGGCTCCGGCACCCTGATCACCTTCCCGGTGCTGCTGGCCACCGGCCTGCCGCCGGTCACCGCCAACGTGTCCAACACCCTCGGCCTGGTGCCCGGTTCCATCAGCGGAGCCATCGGCTACCGCAAGGAGCTCCAGGGACAGCGCGCCCGCATCCTGCGGCTCGGCGCCGTGTCCCTCGTCGGCGGTCTCGCGGGAGCCGTCCTGCTCCTCACCCTGCCGTCCGACTCCTTCGACACGATCGTGCCCGTCCTCATCGGACTGGCCCTCGTGCTCGTCGTCTTCCAGCCCCGCCTCGCCGCCTACCTGCGCCGCCGCCAGGAGTCCACCGGAGGCGACCCGGGCCACCCCGACGGCGGCCCCGCCCTGCTCACCGGAATGCTGCTCTCCAGCGCGTACGGGGGCTACTTCGGTGCCGCCCAGGGCGTCCTCTACCTCGGCCTGATGGGCCTGCTCCTCCACGAGGACCTGCAACGCATCAACGCCGTGAAGAACGTCGTCGCCGCCCTGGTGAACGGCATCGCCGCCGTGTTCTTCCTCTTCGTCGCCGAGTTCGACTGGACGGCCGTCCTGCTCATCGCCGTCGGCTCCACCATCGGCGGCCAGATCGGCGCCAAGGTCGGCCGTCGCCTCCCGCCGACGGTCCTCCGCGCGATCATCGTGGTGGTCGGAACCCTCGCGATCGTCCAGCTACTGCTCCGCTGAGCGACGTAGAAGCCCTACGTCACTCAGCGGACCGGCAGATCAGGCAGAACGCTCCAGCCACTCCGGCAGCGCGTCCCGCCCGTTCACCCCCAGGGCCAGCAACATGGCGTCCGCCGGAGACGGCACGAAGGGCTTCCGGAGGAGCGGCATTCCAGCCTCCTCCGGAGTCCTCGCCGCCTTGCGGTGGTTGTCCTCGGCGCAGGAAGCCACCGTGTTCAGCCAGCTGTCCCCGCCCCCCTGGGCCCGCGGCAGCACGTGGTCCACGGTCGTCGCGCGTTTCCCGCAGTACGCGCACCGGTGTTGGTCCCGGACCAACACCCCCCTCCGCGACCAGGGAGCATGTCTTCGGAAGGGCACCCGGACGTACCTGCAGAGCCTGATCACCCGGGGGAGCGGAAGCTCCATGGTGGCCGCGCGCACACGCAGATCCGGGTGCGACTGTTCGACGACGGCCTTGTCCTGGAGCACCAGGACCACAGCCCGGTTCAGCGTCACCGTCGACAGCGGCTCGAAGCTCGCGTTCAGCACCAGCGTGTCCCGCATCTCGCCCACCTCCCGTGTGCAGGCCCGCGACCACCGTGGCGGCAAGGCCCGCAACCACTCTCGCCGCGCGTGCCACGCGGGACAACGCAATAAAAATGCCCGGTCCGGGCCTTCTTTAGACCAGGACCGGGCAAACGCCGGGAGAAGAGATCAGCTCGCGGGGGCCTCGTACTCACCGATGAGCTGAGCCCGCCCGAGGGCGTGGAACCGCAGATGGAAACCGACCACGGCCGGGGACGCGTCCTTGCCGGGGCCGAGCCTCTCCCGATCCACCGCGTACACCGTGAAGACGTACCGGTGCCGCTCCCCGGCGGGCGGAGCAGCCCCGCCGAAGTCCTTGGTCCCGTAGTCGTTGCGCACGTGCACCGCCCCGGACGGCAGCCCCTCGAACTTCCCGCTGCCCGCCCCGGCCGGCAGCTCAGTGACCGAGACCGGCAGGTCGAAGAGCACCCAGTGCCAGAACCCGCTGCCCGTCGGCGCGTCCGGATCGAAGCAGGTCACGGCAAAGCTCTTCGTCCCCTCGGGGAACCCCTCCCACCGCAGCTGCGGCGACACGTCGCCGCCGGCCTTGACCTGAGCCGCACCGAGCTCCCCGCCCGGCACCAGATCGGCACTGGTCACGGTGAATTCGTGCACCTCGGGGTGGAACTCGTGCGGAAGCGGCGCCCTGTCTCGCTTGGTCACGTCTGAACCCTCCTGGCCGGAACGGGAAACCTCGTGGAGACGGAGCCTAGGGCTCCGGCACGTCAGAACCAGTTGCGCTGCGAACCGACCGACGCGATCCACTGGTTCAGGTACGCCACCCAGTCCGTTCCCTGGTACGACTGCAGCCCCACCTGGAAGCAGCGGTAGGTGTCACTGCCCTCGCTGAACAGACCGGGCTTCTTGTCCATCTCCAGGACGACGTCCATCTCCCGCCCGTCCGTGACGAAGGTCAGCTCGACCTGGTTCAGCCCCCGGTACTGCGACGGCGGCAGGAACTCGATCTCCTGGTAGAAGGGCAGCGTCTGCCGCGTCCCGCGGATGTGCCCGCGCTCCATGTCGGCGCTGCGGAAGGTGAAGCCCAGCTGCCGGAACGCGTCGAGGATCGCCTGCTGCGCCGGCACCGGGTGCACGTTGATCGGGTCGAGGTCGCCCGCGTCCACGGCGCGCGCGATCTCCAGCTCGGTGCTCACCCCGATGTTCATCCCGTGCAGGTGCTGACCCCCGAAGTGGGTGATCGGCGTCTCCCACGGGATCTCCAGAGCGAAGGGCACCACGTGCAGCGCGCCGGCCTGCACCTGGAACTCACCGCCGAGCTTCAGCTTGGAGAAGACCACGTCCTGCTTGTACTCCTGGTCGTCACCGCCCTCGACCTCGACCCGCGCCTGCAGACCGACGGACAGCCCCTCGATCTTCTGCTCCACGGATCCGCCCTGGATCCGGACCTCGCCCTGGACGATCCCGCCCGGCACGACGTTCGGCTCGGTGATGACCGTGTCCACCGAGGCACCACCGGCACCCAGGCTCGCGAACAGCTTCCTGAACCCCATGCTCAAACTCCCTGATATGGATCTAAGGATCTGGCGAAACGCCTCTGGCGAGTACGCCGCGACTACCCCTTACCAACGCGGAACCTTAGGCCCCGGTTGCAGGTGCACGCGTTCCACTACGCTCGACCGGATGAGCGCGCGCCCCGACCGTACGCCCCTGCCCCGGTCCTTCTTCGACCGCCCGGTCCTCACGGTGGCCCCGGACCTCCTCGGCCGCACCCTCGTCCGCCGCACCCCGGACGGCCCCATCGAACTGCGCATCACGGAGGTCGAGGCCTACGAGGGGGAGTCCGACCCGGGCTCCCACGCCTACCGCGGCCGCACCGCACGCAACGCATCGATGTTCGGTCCGCCCGGACACGCGTACGTGTACTTCATCTACGGCATGTGGTTCAGCCTCAACCTGGTGTGCGGCCCACCGGACCACGCGAGCGGGGTCCTGATCCGCGCAGGTGAGGTCACGGTGGGTGCCGACCTGGCCGCCAAACGCCGAATTTCAGCCAGGTACCCCCGAGAACTGGCCAAAGGCCCGGCCCGACTGGCCGCGGCCCTGGACGTGGACCGCTCCCTGGACGGCACGGACCTCTGCGCCGGCCCCGACTCCCCGTTGTCCCTACTCACCGGCACCCCCACCACACCCGACCTGGTGAGCAGCGGACCCCGCACGGGAGTGGGCGGAGCCGGCGCGGCCCACCCCTACCGCTTCTGGATCACGCACGACCCGACGGTGAGCCCGTACAGAGCCCACGCGCCACGCCGCCGCTCAACTTGACTCGCCCTTGCCGGACGCCTAACGTAGCCCGAGCCGCTTGAACGGGGCACTGCCATCGGCAGACCCCCAGAGCGGCCAAACCACTACCTACGACTTACCCCTGGCGGGGTCTTATTCGGCATGCCCGAATTCCCGGCCAGCGGCTCGATTATGAGCCGCAAGGGAAAAGCGCTAACGTAGCGGAGTGCCGAAAGGCAAAGACCCCCAACGGTCACCGAATTCAAATCCAAGTCGGAAACGACACGGAAATGATCTGGTAGAGTTGGAAACGCAAGACAGCAGAACGAAAGCCCGGAGGAAAGCCCCAGCGAGTGTTGCTGAGGGTGAGTACAAAGGAAGCGTCCGTTCCTTGAGAACTCAACAGCGTGCCAAAAATCAACGCCAGAAGTTGATACCCCGTCCACTTCGGTGGATGAGGTTCCTTTGAAAAAGACCTGTAAGGCTCCCTCGTGGAGTGCTTGCAGGCAACAACACAGCGAGGACGTTGTGGTCAGTCGGTCTTATTCCGACCAAGACTGGCCCGCTCTTTCGTGTGTGTGAACCGGATTACCGGTAAACATTCATGGAGAGTTTGATCCTGGCTCAGGACGAACGCTGGCGGCGTGCTTAACACATGCAAGTCGAACGATGAAGCCCTTCGGGGTGGATTAGTGGCGAACGGGTGAGTAACACGTGGGCAATCTGCCCTTCACTCTGGGACAAGCCCTGGAAACGGGGTCTAATACCGGATACCACTCCTGCCTGCATGGGCGGGGGTTGAAAGCTCCGGCGGTGAAGGATGAGCCCGCGGCCTATCAGCTTGTTGGTGGGGTAATGGCCCACCAAGGCGACGACGGGTAGCCGGCCTGAGAGGGCGACCGGCCACACTGGGACTGAGACACGGCCCAGACTCCTACGGGAGGCAGCAGTGGGGAATATTGCACAATGGGCGAAAGCCTGATGCAGCGACGCCGCGTGAGGGATGACGGCCTTCGGGTTGTAAACCTCTTTCAGCAGGGAAGAAGCGAAAGTGACGGTACCTGCAGAAGAAGCGCCGGCTAACTACGTGCCAGCAGCCGCGGTAATACGTAGGGCGCAAGCGTTGTCCGGAATTATTGGGCGTAAAGAGCTCGTAGGCGGCTTGTCACGTCGGATGTGAAAGCCCGAGGCTTAACCTCGGGTCTGCATTCGATACGGGCTAGCTAGAGTGTGGTAGGGGAGATCGGAATTCCTGGTGTAGCGGTGAAATGCGCAGATATCAGGAGGAACACCGGTGGCGAAGGCGGATCTCTGGGCCATTACTGACGCTGAGGAGCGAAAGCGTGGGGAGCGAACAGGATTAGATACCCTGGTAGTCCACGCCGTAAACGTTGGGAACTAGGTGTTGGCGACATTCCACGTCGTCGGTGCCGCAGCTAACGCATTAAGTTCCCCGCCTGGGGAGTACGGCCGCAAGGCTAAAACTCAAAGGAATTGACGGGGGCCCGCACAAGCAGCGGAGCATGTGGCTTAATTCGACGCAACGCGAAGAACCTTACCAAGGCTTGACATATACCGGAAAGCATTAGAGATAGTGCCCCCCTTGTGGTCGGTATACAGGTGGTGCATGGCTGTCGTCAGCTCGTGTCGTGAGATGTTGGGTTAAGTCCCGCAACGAGCGCAACCCTTGTCCTGTGTTGCCAGCATGCCCTTCGGGGTGATGGGGACTCACAGGAGACCGCCGGGGTCAACTCGGAGGAAGGTGGGGACGACGTCAAGTCATCATGCCCCTTATGTCTTGGGCTGCACACGTGCTACAATGGCCGGTACAATGAGCTGCGATACCGTGAGGTGGAGCGAATCTCAAAAAGCCGGTCTCAGTTCGGATTGGGGTCTGCAACTCGACCCCATGAAGTCGGAGTTGCTAGTAATCGCAGATCAGCATTGCTGCGGTGAATACGTTCCCGGGCCTTGTACACACCGCCCGTCACGTCACGAAAGTCGGTAACACCCGAAGCCGGTGGCCCAACCCGTAAGGGAGGGAGCTGTCGAAGGTGGGACTGGCGATTGGGACGAAGTCGTAACAAGGTAGCCGTACCGGAAGGTGCGGCTGGATCACCTCCTTTCTAAGGAGCACAGTACCGATTGCAGACAAATGTTCTGCACGGTCAGCTCATGGGTGGAACGTTGATTAGTTGGCACCGGATTGTCTGATGGTTCTCGAGTACTGCTTCGGCGTGGAAAGAGGAGACGGAAGATGTCTGGTGCTTGGCACGTTGTTGGGTCCTGAAGGTACGGCCGTAAGGTTGCGATCTTCAGTGCCGGCCCCAGTGAACTTGATCTGTATAGGTCAGGGTGATGGGTGGCTGGTCGTTGTTTGAGAACTACACAGTGGACGCGAGCATCTGTGGCCAAGTTTTTAAGGGCGCACGGTGGATGCCTTGGCACCAGGAACCGATGAAGGACGTGAGAGGCCGCGATAGGCCCCGGGGAGCTGCCAACTGAGCTTTGATCCGGGGGTGTCCGAATGGGGAAACCCGGCAGTCGTCATGGGCTGTCACCCACTGCTGAACACATAGGCAGTGTGGAGGGAACGAGGGGAAGTGAAACATCTCAGTACCCTCAGGAAGAGAAAACAACCGTGATTCCGGGAGTAGTGGCGAGCGAAACCGGATGAGGCCAAACCGTATGCGTGTGATACCCGGCAGGGGTTGCGCATGCGGGGTTGTGGGAATTCTTTTGATCGGTCTGCCGGCCGGTCGGCGAGTCAGAAACCGTTGATGTAGTCGAAGGACATGCGAAAGGTCCGGCGTAGAGGGTAAGACCCCCGTAGACGAAACATCAGCGGCTTGCTTAAGAATCTCCCAAGTAGCACGGGGCCCGAGAAATCCCGTGTGAATCTGGCGGGACCACCCGCTAAGCCTAAATATTCCCTGGTGACCGATAGCGGATAGTACCGTGAGGGAATGGTGAAAAGTACCGCGGGAGCGGAGTGAAATAGTACCTGAAACCGTGTGCCTACAAGCCGTGGGAGCGTCGCCGTTGTTCTTCGGAACAACGGTCGTGACTGCGTGCCTTTTGAAGAATGAGCCTGCGAGTTAGCGGTGTGTAGCGAGGTTAACCCGTGTGGGGAAGCCGTAGCGAAAGCGAGTCCGAATAGGGCGATTGAGTTGCACGCTCTAGACCCGAAGCGGAGTGATCTAGCCATGGGCAGGTTGAAGCGGAGGTAAGACTTCGTGGAGGACCGAACCCACCAGGGTTGAAAACCTGGGGGATGACCTGTGGTTAGGGGTGAAAGGCCAATCAAACTCCGTGATAGCTGGTTCTCCCCGAAATGCATTTAGGTGCAGCGTCACGTGTTTCTTGCCGGAGGTAGAGCACTGGATAGGCGATGGGCCCTACCGGGTTACTGACCTTAGCCAAACTCCGAATGCCGGTAAGTGAGAGCGTGGCAGTGAGACTGTGGGGGATAAGCTCCATGGTCGAGAGGGAAACAGCCCAGAGCATCGACTAAGGCCCCTAAGCGTACGCTAAGTGGGAAAGGATGTGGAGTCGCAGAGACAACCAGGAGGTTGGCTTAGAAGCAGCCACCCTTGAAAGAGTGCGTAATAGCTCACTGGTCAAGTGATTCCGCGCCGACAATGTAGCGGGGCTCAAGCGTACCGCCGAAGTCGTGTCATTGCAGCAATAGGGCCAACGCCCGCTGTGATGGGTAGGGGAGCGTCGTGTGCCGGGTGAAGCAGCAGCGGAAGCTAGTTGTGGACGGTTCACGAGTGAGAATGCAGGCATGAGTAGCGATACACACGTGAGAAACGTGTGCGCCGATTGACTAAGGGTTCCTGGGTCAAGCTGATCTGCCCAGGGTAAGTCGGGACCTAAGGCGAGGCCGACAGGCGTAGTCGATGGACAACCGGTTGATATTCCGGTACCCGCTTTGAAACGCCCAATATCGAATCCTCTAATGCTAAGGCCGTGAAGCCGTTCCGGACCCTTCGGGGAAAGGAAAGTGGTGGAGCCGCCGATCCAAGGTGGTAGTAGGTAAGCGATGGGGTGACGCAGGAAGGTAGTCCAGCCCGGGCGGTGGTAGTCCCGGGGTAAGGGTGTAGGCCGAGGGGTAGGCAAATCCGTCCCTCATTAAGGCTGAGACCTGATGCCGAGCCGATTGTGGTGAAGTGGATGATCCTATGCTGTCGAGAAAAGCCTCTAGCGAGTTTCATGGCGGCCCGTACCCTAAACCGACTCAGGTGGTCAGGTAGAGAATACCGAGGCGTTCGGGTGAACTATGGTTAAGGAACTCGGCAAAATGCCCCCGTAACTTCGGGAGAAGGGGGCCATCACTGGTGATCGGATTTACTCCGTGAGCTGGGGGTGGCCGCAGAGACCAGCGAGAAGCGACTGTTTACTAAAAACACAGGTCCGTGCGAAGCCGTAAGGCGATGTATACGGACTGACGCCTGCCCGGTGCTGGAACGTTAAGGGGACCGGTTAGTGACCTTTCGGGGTTGCGAAGCTGAGAACTTAAGCGCCAGTAAACGGCGGTGGTAACTATAACCATCCTAAGGTAGCGAAATTCCTTGTCGGGTAAGTTCCGACCTGCACGAATGGCGTAACGACTTCTCGACTGTCTCAACCATAGGCCCGGTGAAATTGCACTACGAGTAAAGATGCTCGTTTCGCGCAGCAGGACGGAAAGACCCCGGGACCTTTACTATAGTTTGATATTGGTGTTCGGTTCGGCTTGTGTAGGATAGGTGGGAGACTTTGAAGCAGCCACGCCAGTGGTTGTGGAGTCGCCGTTGAAATACCACTCTGGTCGTGCTGGATGTCTAACCTCGGTCCGTGATCCGGATCAGGGACAGTGTCTGATGGGTAGTTTAACTGGGGCGGTTGCCTCCCAAAGAGTAACGGAGGCGCCCAAAGGTTCCCTCAGCCTGGTTGGCAATCAGGTGTTGAGTGTAAGTGCACAAGGGAGCTTGACTGTGAGACCGACGGGTCGAGCAGGGACGAAAGTCGGGACTAGTGATCCGGCGGTGGCTTGTGGAAGCGCCGTCGCTCAACGGATAAAAGGTACCCCGGGGATAACAGGCTGATCTTCCCCAAGAGTCCATATCGACGGGATGGTTTGGCACCTCGATGTCGGCTCGTCGCATCCTGGGGCTGGAGTCGGTCCCAAGGGTTGGGCTGTTCGCCCATTAAAGCGGTACGCGAGCTGGGTTTAGAACGTCGTGAGACAGTTCGGTCCCTATCCGCTGTGCGCGTAGGAATATTGAGAAGGGCTGTCCCTAGTACGAGAGGACCGGGACGGACGAACCTCTGGTGTGCCAGTTGTCCTGCCAAGGGCATGGCTGGTTGGCTACGTTCGGGAGGGATAACCGCTGAAAGCATCTAAGCGGGAAGCCTGCTTCAAGATGAGTATTCCCACCTCCTTGAGAGGGTAAGGCTCCCAGTAGACGACTGGGTTGATAGGCCAGATGTGGAAGCCCGGTAACGGGTGAAGCTGACTGGTACTAATAGGCCGAGGGCTTGTCCTCAGTTGCTCGCGTCCACTGTGTTAGTTCTGAAGCAACGAACAGTTGCTGGTTTCTAGAGCTAGAACATAACTACAAAGTGTGCTTGTTCGCTCGAAACCGATAGGGTTTCGGTGGTCATAGCGTTAGGGAAACGCCCGGTTACATTCCGAACCCGGAAGCTAAGCCTTTCAGCGCCGATGGTACTGCAGGGGGGACCCTGTGGGAGAGTAGGACGCCGCCGAACAATCTTTCAAAGGACCCTTGGTCCAGCGTTCAACGCTGGACCAAGGGTCCTTTTTGTTTTTCACCTCTTTACGCCGAAGCGCGGCCATGGGTTGGTTGCGCGAGAATGACTAGCGGTACCCCGAAGACAGGAGTCACACCCATGTCCAACTCTCCCGACGATCGTCCGGAGCGCGAGCCTCGGCGCAACGACGGCGGTGACAGGGGCGGCTACCGCGGGGGCCGTGACGACCGTGGCGGCGACCGTCCCCCGTTCCGTCGTGACGACCGTGGTGGCCGTCCGACCGGTGCCGGCGGTGGCGGCGGTTTCCGTCGCGATGACCGTGGCGGCCGTCCCGCCGGCGGTGGCGGTGGCGGCGGTTTCCGCCGTGATGACCGTGGTGGCGACCGTCCCTCGTACCCGCGCCGTGACGACGACCGTGGCGGTCGTCCCTCCGGTGGCGGTGGCGGCGGCGGTTTCCGTGGTGGGGACCGTCCCAGCTTCCCGCGTCGTGATGACCGCGGTGGGGACCGTCCTGCCGGCGGTGGCGGCGGTTTCCGTCGTGACGACCGTGGCGGTGACCGTCCGAGCTTCCCGCGTCGTGATGACCGTGGTGGGGACCGCCCGTCCTACCCGCGTCGCGATGACCGTGGTGACCGTCCCACTGGTGGCGGTGGCGGCGGTTTCCGTCGGGACGACCGTGGTGGCGACCGTCCGAGCTTCCCGCGTCGTGATGACCGCGGTGGGGACCGCCCCTCGTACCCGCGTCGCGATGACGACCGTGGTGGCTTCCGTGGCGGTCGTGACGACCGTGGCGGCGACCGCCCGTCCTACCCGCGCCGTGATGACCGTGGTGGGGACCGCCCCTCGTACCCGCGTCGCGATGACGACCGTGGTGGCTTCCGTGGCGGTCGTGACGACCGTGGCGGCGACCGCCCGTCCTACCCGCGCCGTGACGACCGTGGTGACCGTCCCACCGGCGGCGCCGGTGGCGGTTTCCGTCGGGACGACCGTGGTGGGGACCGTCCCTCGTACCCGCGTCGCGATGACCGTGGTGGCGAGCGTCCCACCGGTGGTGGCGGCGGTTTCCGTCGTGACGACCGTGGCGGCGACCGCCCCTCCTACCCGCGTCGCGATGACCGTGGTGGCGAGCGTCCCACCGGTGGCGGCGGTGGCTTCCGTCGTGACGACCGTGGCGGGGACCGTCCGAGCTTCCCGCGCCGTGATGACCGTGGTGGGGACCGTCCCTCGTACCCGCGTCGCGATGACGACCGTGGTGGTTTCCGTGGCGGTCGTGACGACCGTGGCGGCGACCGCCCGTCCTACCCGCGCCGTGACGACCGTGGTGACCGTCCCACCGGCGGCGCCGGTGGCGGTTTCCGTCGTGATGACCGTGGTGGGGACCGTCCGTCCTACCCGCGTCGCGATGACGACCGTGGTGGCTTCCGTGGCGGTCGTGACGACCGTGGCGGCGACCGCCCGTCCTACCCGCGCCGTGATGACCGTGGTGGCGAGCGTCCCAGCTACCCGCGTCGTGACGACCGTGGTGGGGACCGTGGCGGGTTCCGTGGTGGGCGTGACGATCGCGGTGGTGACCGCGGTGGCTTCCGTGGTCGCGATGACCGTGGCGGCGACCGTGACTACCGTGCCGACCGCGACCGTGACCCGGTCAAGCGGCTTCCCATCGACGAGGACGTCACCGGCCTCGAGATCGACGCCGACGTGCGTCAGGAGCTGCTGAGCCTGCCCAAGGGTCTGGCCGAAGAGGTCTCGAAGAACCTCGTCATGGTGGCGCGGCTGATCGACGAGGACCCCGAGCAGGCGTACGCGTACTCGCGCATCGCCCTGCGACTGGCCTCCCGTGTCGCCGCCGTGCGCGAGGCCGCCGGCTTCGCCGCGTACGCGACGACGAAGTACAGCGAGGCGCTGGCCGAGTTCCGTGCGGCCAAGCGGATGACCGGTTCCGTGGAGCTGTGGCCCGTCATGGCCGACTGCGAGCGCGGCCTCGGCCGTCCGGAGCGGGCGCTGGCCATGGCCGGTGAGCCCGAGGTGCAGAAGCTGGACAAGGCCGGCCAGGTCGAGATGCGGCTGGTTGCGGCCGGTGCCCGGCGGGACCAGGGGCAGCTCGACGCCGCCATCGTGACCCTGCAGAGCCCGGAGCTCGCCTCCAACACCGTCCAGCCCTGGACCGCGCGCCTGCGCTACGCCTACGCCGACGCCCTGCTGGCGGCCGGTCGTGAGGACGAGGCACGCGAGTGGTTCGGCAAGACCCTCGAAGCCGACAAGGACGGGGCGACCGATGCCTCGGACCGCCTCGCCGAGCTCGACGGTGTCGAGTTCGTCGACGCCGCGGTGGACCTGCCGGACGACGCCGACCTGGACGTCGACGACGAGGATGACGAGGACGATGAAGGGGACGCGGCCGAGATCGCCGCGGCCGAGCGTGCTTCCGACGTCGCCGAGTACTACGACGAGGACGACGAGGAGTACGAGCCGCTGGAGCAGTCCGCGGCCGATGCCGACGCCGAGGGTTCCGAGAAGGACTGACGCAGGGTGATGTGAGGAAGGGCGGTACCCCGGTCGGGGTACCGCCCTTCTGCACGTTCGGAGTGGGAACAGCCGGAGTGGGAGCAGCCGAGAGGCTCAGCCGAGGCCGCGCAGGACCAGGCCCGTGGCCGGCTTCGGGCCGAAGGAGGTCGACTTGCGGGGCATGGTGACGCCCTGGCGGGCCAGGTCCCGGACGACCTCCTCCCGTACGGGGTGGAGGAGTACCGCGGTGCCGCCGTGGCGCTCGGCCTGTTCCACGGTGGCCGCCGCGTCGTGGATGTACGTGATCTGGTCCGGGGTGTCCGGGACGTGCCACAGGGCGTCGAGCAGGGTCGCGTGCAGGACCGTGGCGTCCAGCCGGCGCCAGGCCTCGGGGCGGTCGTGCCGGACCGTGCGGTCGAGGAGGGCCAGGTCCGGGTCGGTGACCAGGTGGAAGGTGCCGTCACCGGTGAGGAGGAAGGCGTTGCCCCGCTCCGCGGCGTCCCCGAGGGCCTCCAGGGCCAGCGGGAGCGGTCCCTCGACCTGCCGGATCCGGAACCGGCCGGAGAGCGCGGTGAGGGCGTCCGGGAGCGGGAGGCGGCGCAGCATGCGGTGGATGGCGCGGACCTGGAGGGGGTAGCGGACGGTGTCCACCAGGAGGACCAGGCCGAAGTCCCACGCGGTGGGGGAGCCGTGCTCCTCCTGCAGGCGCAGGTACGTGGCCCAGCGGTGGTGGCCGTCGGCGATGAGGGCCTGGCGGTGGCTGAGGTCGGTCGTCACGGTGGCCAGCTCGGCCGGGTCCGTGATGGCCCAGAGGCGGTGCTGGAAGCCGTCCTCGGTGGTGGTGGAGAGGAGGGGGACGCGTTGGGCCGCCCGCTCCACGACCGCTGCCGCGCCCGCGGCGGGGTCGTCGCCGCGGTAGGTGAGGAGGAGGGGTTCGAGATTGGCCGCGGTGGCCCGCATCAGGCCGGCCCGGTCGGTGACCACGTCCGGCATGACGTCCTCGTGCGGGAGGACGATGCCCTCCTCGGCGGCGGACAGGGCGAGGGCGCCGATGAGTCCGCGCTGGAGCAGACCGGCCCGGCGCTGCTCGTACACGTACAGCGCGGGCTCCGGGTCGGCGCTGAGGATGCCCTCGGCGAGCCACTCGTGCAGGGTGCGGGCCGCCTGCTCGTTGCGCGCGGCCGGGGTGCCGGCCTGCGGGAGGATCAGGCGGACGATGTTGTGCGGGTCGGCGGACTCGAGGTGGTCGACTCCGTCGGGGCGCACGACCACGTCGTAGGGCGGCGAGGTGACGGCGGCGAGGCTGCCGACACGTTCCGGGACATAGCGCAGGCCGTGGAAGGGGATCAGGCGCAGGCCGTGGTCCGCGGTGCCAGAAGAGGTCATTAGTGCATGGTAGGTCGCGTCTCGCCATGCGGGATGATCGGGGGAGTACGGAATCGGACAAGATCGATCTCCCCGGCTACCGCTGGGAGCGGCCCCCATGAGGAGCGGACGGATGACCCGGCACAGCAGGACCAGTCCCGCGGCGAGTGAGCGGAGTCTGCACGAGGCCTACGACACCGCCCTGCTGGACCTCGACGGCGTGGTGTACGCGGGCGGGGAGGCCATCGCGCACGCGGTGGAGTCCCTCGCGGTCGCCCGGGCGGACGGGATGCACCTCGCGTACGTGACGAACAACGCGCTGCGCACTCCGGACGCGGTGGCGGAGCACCTGAGCGAGCTGGGCATTCCGACCGAGGCGGGCGAGGTGATCACCTCGGCGCAGGCGGTGGCCCGGCTGATCGCGGAGCAGGTGCAGCCGGGGTCGAAGGTGCTGGTGATCGGCGGGGAGGGGCTGCGGGTCGCGCTGCGCGAGCGCGGGCTGGTCCCGGTGGAATCGGCGGACGAGGAGGGGCTGGCGGCGGTCGTCCAGGGGTACGGGGGTCCTGACCTGGCGTGGGGGCGGTTCGCGGAGGCCTCGTACGCGATCAACCGCGGGGTGCCCTGGTACGCGTCCAACACCGACCTGACGATTCCGGGGGTGCGCGGGATCGCGCCGGGCAACGGGGCCGCGGTGGAGGTCGTACGGATCGCCACGGGCGCGGAGCCGCAGGTGGCGGGCAAGCCGCTGCCCCCGATGCACCGGGAGACGGTGCTGCGGACCGGGGCGGAGCGGCCGCTGGTGGTCGGGGACCGGCTGGACACCGACATCGAGGGTGCCTTCAACGGGGAGGTGGACTCGCTGCTGGTGCTGACCGGGGTGACGGACGCGGAACAGCTGGTGCGGGCCGAGCCCCGGCACCGGCCCACGTACGTCGACCGGGACCTGCGGGGGCTGCTGACCGGGCAGCCGGAAGTGGAGCCGGCCGGGGAGGGCTTCCGCTGCGGGGGCTGGACCGCGGTCGCGCTGGACGGCGGTGTGCTGGAACTGCGCGGTGACGGCGGGGACCCCGTCGACGGGCTGCGGGCGCTGTGCGCGGCGGCCTGGACGGAGGCCGGTGACGGGGTCTGCACGCTGGACGCGGCGAAGGCACTGGCCAAGCTGGGTCTCTAGGGCCCGGGTCGGGGCCGTTCGGGTGATCCGTAAGAGGTGGAGGGTAGGCTAACCTAACTCGCGTGTTGGTCGAGAGTCCCCCTGAACCCGAACCGAGCGTGGCGCCCGTACGGGCCGCCGACGCCCGCCCGCGGCGTGCCCCGCGCGTCGCCGGCCTGTTCGCCGCCGTCGCGGTGCTGGCGCTGATCGCCGTACTGAGTATCGCCGTGGGCGCCAAGCAGATGTCCCTCGACGAGGTCTGGCACGGCCTGTTCGCCTATGCGGGCACGCCCTCCGACGTGGTGGTGCGGGACCTCCGGGTCCCGCGCACCCTACTCGGACTGATGGTCGGGATGGGGCTCGGCCTGTCCGGCGCGGTGATGCAGGCGCTGACCCGCAACCCGCTCGCCGAACCGGGCATCCTCGGCGTCAACGCGGGCGCGGCCGCCGCCGTGGTCTCCGCGATCAGCTTCTTCGGGGCGAGCTCGCTGAGCGAGTTCGTGTGGTGGGCCTTCCTCGGCGCCGCCGTCGTCTCCGTCGTCGTCTACGTGCTCGGGGGCAGCCGCAGCGCCACCCCGGTGCGCCTCGCCCTCGCCGGTACGGCGGCCAGCGCGGCCCTCGTCGGCTACATCAACGCCGTGCAGCTGATGGACAGCAAGGCGCTGGACAAGCTGCGCTTCTGGACGGTGGGTTCACTGTCCTCGGCCAACATGGACACCGTCCGCCAGGTGGCGCCCTTCCTGCTGGTCGGCGCGGTGCTCGCGCTGACGCTGGGCCGCTCGCTCAACGCGATGGCCCTGGGTGACGACAGCGCGCGGGCGCTCGGCGCCAACCTGACGCGGACCCGGATCGCCGCCATGGTCGCCATCACCCTGCTCTGCGGCGCCGCGACCGCGGCCTGCGGGCCCATCGTCTTCATCGGGCTGATGATCCCGCACCTGGTGCGGGCCTTCACCGGGCCCGACATGCGCTGGGTGCTCGCCTACTCGGCGGTGCTCTCGCCCGTGCTGCTGCTCGGCGCCGACGTCATCGGCCGTGTCGTCACCCGGCCCGCCGAACTCCAGGTCGGCGTCGTCACCGCCCTCATCGGCGGGCCCGTCTTCATCTACCTGGTTCGGCGCAAGAGGATGGCCCAGCTGTGACCGTGACCGCCAAAGCCCGCCGGCTGACCTTCCCCGGCGGGATCTCGCTGCGCGTCGAACGGCGTGCGCTGGGCGTCGGGGTGCTGCTCGCCGTCGCGGCGTTCGCGCTGTCCGTGCTGCTCATAGGCACCGGCGACTTCCAGATCGCGCCGTGGGACGTCGTACAGACCCTGCTCGGCAACGGCAGCCCCGCCAACGACTTCATCGTCAACGACCTGCGGCTGCCCCGGGTCCTGGTCGCCCTGCTCGTCGGCGCGGCCCTGGGGATGTCCGGAGCCGTCTTCCAGTCGGTGTCCCGCAACCCGCTGGGCTCCCCGGACCTGCTCGGCTTCGGGTACGGGTCGGTGGTCGGTGCGCTCGTCGTCATCATCGTGTTCAAGGGCGGGGCCACGGAGGTGGCCTTCGGTGCGCTGCTCGGTGGAGTGCTGGCCGGAATCGCCGTGTACCTGCTGGCGTACAAGCGGGGCATCCACGGCTACCGGCTCGTGCTCGTCGGCATCGGCGCCTCCGCCATGCTCATCGCCGTGATCCAGTACCTGATCACGAAGGCCCAAATGGTCGAGGCCACCCGTGCGATGGTCTGGCTGACCGGCTCGCTGGCCGGCCGGGACTGGGCGCAGGTGTGGCCGCTGCTCGGGGTCTGCGCGGTGCTCTTCCCGCTGATCCTCACGCAGGGCCGGGCCCTGCGGATGATGGAGATGGGCGACGACGCCGCGTATGCCCTCGGGGTACGGGTGGAACGCACGCGGCTGTTGCTGATGCTCGGGGCGATCCTGCTCACCACCGCGGCGAGCGCGGCGGCCGGGCCGATCAGCTTCGTGGCGCTGGCCGCGCCGCAGTTGGTACGGAGGCTGACCCGGTCGCCGGGGGCGAACCTGCTGTCCGCCGCGCTCATGGGCTCGGTGCTGCTGCTGGTGTCGGACTGGGCCTCGCAGCGGGCCTTCGGCTCCGACCAGCTTCCGGTGGGCGTGGTGACCGGGCTCGTCGGTGGTGTCTATCTGCTCTGGCTGCTCGTCACCGAGCGCAAGGCGGGACGTATATGAAGAAGTCGAATGGGAGTGCGCAAGTGCAGCGGCTGACCGCGGAGAACGTGACCCTCGGCTATGACCAGCGGGTCATCGCCGAGAACCTGTCGGTGGAGATCCCCGACAACTCCTTCACCGTGATCGTCGGGCCGAACGCGTGCGGCAAGTCCACGCTGCTGCGGGCCCTTTCGCGGATGCTGAAGCCGACGGCGGGTCGGGTGCTGCTCGACGGGCAGGCCATCGGCTCGATGCCGGCGAAGAAGGTCGCCAAGACGCTGGGCCTGCTGCCGCAGTCCTCGATCGCGCCGGACGGCATCACGGTGGCGGACCTCGTCTCGCGCGGGCGGTACCCGCACCAGGGACTGCTGCGGCAGTGGTCGCCCGAGGACGAGCGGATCGTGCGCGAGTCGATGGCCTCGACGGGGGTCGCCGAGCTGGCCGACCGGGCCGTGGACGAGCTGTCGGGCGGGCAGCGGCAGCGGGTGTGGATCGCGATGGCGCTGGCGCAGCAGACGCCGCTGCTGCTGCTCGACGAGCCGACGACGTACTTGGACATCCAGCACCAGATCGACGTGCTGGACCTGTGCGCGGAGCTGCACGAGGAGCAGGGGCGGACGCTGGTCGCGGTGCTGCACGACCTGAACCACGCGGCGCGGTACGCGACGCACCTGATCGCGATGCGGGACGGGAAGGTCGTGGCCGAGGGGGCGCCGGCCGACGTGGTCACGGCGGAGTTGGTGGAGCGGGTGTTCGGGCTGCGCTGCCAGGTGATCTCCGATCCGGAGACCGGGACGCCGTTGGTCGTGCCGGCGGCCAGGGCTGCGCGCGTGCGGGGCGCGGTGTAGTACCGGGTGCGCCGCCGCTGCTGGGGCTCCGCCCCAGGCCCCGCGCCTCAAACGCCGGCGGGGCTGGATTTGCCCCCGGCGGTGCTGAGGGGCGCAGCGAGGCTGGAATTGCCCCGGCGGGGGTGAGGGGCGCAGCGAGGCTGGATTACAGCAGGCTCTTCAGGCGGAGGAGGTCGCGGAAGCCGGCTTCCATTTTTACTCGGCCCGAGGTCCAGGCCTTGGCGAATTTGAGGTTGCCCGCGACCAGGGCGACCAGGTCGTCGCCGGTCATGGCAAGGCGGATCTCGGCCTTCGTGGCGGGTGGCCCGGGGGAGACCGCGTCCACGCGGATGCGGCCGGCTTCGAGGCGGCCCGTGAAGGTCCGGTCGAGGTCCGTGATGTGGCAGCTCAGGGAGCGGTCGAGGGCGGCCGCGCCGCGGACGCCGCCGTCCGCTCCGGCGAGGTTGTCTGAGAGTTGGTCGAGTGCGGCTCGGCACTCATCGATCGTAGCCATCGTGATCACGACGGTACCGCAGAGCCGTGCGTGGTCGTGGGGCGCTTCGGGGTAGCGTCGGGGCATGAACGACGAAGCCGAGGGAGTCGACGAAGCCGAGGAAGTCGACGTGGTCCGGGCCGCGCCGCTGGGGGTCGTACGGACGCCCACCGGGCACGACGGTGTGGACGCGCGGCTCGCGCGGCTGGCGGACGCCGACCACCTCGCGGCGGACGGACACGTCGAGGTGTACGAGGATGTGCACAGGGGACTGCGCGAGGCGCTGGACGCGCTGGACGCACCGCCCGTCCCCGGACCTTACGAAAACAGGAGCTGAACCGAACGTGGCAGGAGTGGCACGCCGCCGCCTGGACGCCGAACTGGTACGCCGCAGCATGGCCCGCTCGCGCGAGCACGCCGCGCAGCTGATCGCCGCGGGCCGGGTGACCGTGGGCGGTACCACCGCGACCAAGGCGGCCACGCAGGTGGAGACCAGCGCGGCCCTGGTGGTGCTGAAGGACGACAGCGACCCCGACTACGTGTCGCGCGGCGGCCACAAGCTCGCGGGGGCGCTGGCGGCGTTCCAGCCGCAGGGGCTGCGTGTGGAGGGGCGCCGGGCGCTCGACGCCGGGGCGTCGACCGGAGGGTTCACCGATGTGCTGCTGCGGGCCGGCGTGGACCATGTCGTGGCCGTCGACGTCGGCTACGGGCAGCTCGCCTGGTCGCTGCAGAGCGATGATCGGGTCACGGTCAAGGATCGGACGAACGTCCGTGAACTGACGGTGGAACTGATCGACGGGGTTCCGGCGGACCTGGTCGTCGGCGACCTGTCCTTCATCTCGATCGGGTTGGTGCTGCCCGCGCTCGTACGGTGCTGCGCGCCGGACGCGGACCTGGTGCTGATGGTCAAGCCGCAGTTCGAGGTCGGCAAGGAACGGCTGGGCAGCGGTGGGGTGGTGCGCAGCGCGGAGCTGCGGGCCGAGGCGGTACGCGACGTGGCGGCGCAGGCCTGGAAGCTGGGGCTGGGTGTTCTCGGGGTGACCGCGAGTCCGTTGCCCGGTCCGTCGGGCAACGTCGAGTACTTTCTGTGGCTGCGGGCGGGGGCACCGGCACTCGACCCGGCGGATGTTGACCGTGCAGTGGCGGAGGGGCCGCAGTGACAGATTCATCGGGTTCATCGGGTTCATCGGGGGAACGGACCGTTTTTCTGCTCGCGCACACCGGGCGGCCCGCGGCCATCCGCAGCGCCGAGCTGGTGGTGAAGGGCCTGCTGCGCTGCGGGCTGGGCGTACGGGTCTTCGCGCACGAGGCGGCGGACCTGCCGCTGCCGCCCGAGGTGGAGCTCGTGACGGAGTCCACCCCGGGCGTGCTCGACGGGTGTGAGCTGCTGATCGTGCTGGGCGGGGACGGGACGCTGCTGCGCGGCGCCGAGTTCGCGCGGGCTTCGGGGGTGCCCATGCTGGGCGTCAACCTGGGCCGCGTCGGGTTCCTCGCCGAGGCCGAGCGCGACGACCTGGACAAGGTCGTGGACCGGGTGGTGACCCGGGACTACGAGGTCGAGGAGCGGATGACCCTCGACGTGATCGTGCGGACGAACGGCGACGTGGTCCACCGGGACTGGGCGCTGAACGAGGCCGCGGTCCAGAAGGTGTCGCCGGAGCGGATGCTGGAGGTGGTCCTGGAGATCGACGGGCGCCCGGTGTCCGGCTTCGGCTGTGACGGGATCGTCTGCGCGACTCCGACGGGCTCGACGGCGTACGCCTTCTCCGCGGGCGGGCCGGTGGTCTGGCCGGAGGTTGAGGCGCTGCTGATGGTGCCGATCAGCGCGCACGCGCTGTTCGCGAAGCCGTTGGTGACCTCGCCGGACTCGGTGCTGGCGGTGGAGGTGCAGACCGGCACCCCGCACGGGGTGCTGTGGTGCGACGGGCGGCGCATGCTGGAGCTGCCCGCCGGGGCCCGGGTCGAGGTCCGGCGGGGGGCGGTACCGGTGCGGCTCGCCCGGCTGCACCACGCCTCGTTCACGGACCGGCTCGTCGCGAAGTTCGCGCTGCCGGTGTCGGGCTGGCGTGGGGCGCCTCACTGACGGACGAGGCACCGTGTCGCTAATAGCACATCCGTTCGGAGAACTTGGGGCGGGTGACGTCACATGGCACCCGTGAAACCTCGGTATCGTCGTCCCGTGCTTGAGGAGATGCGGATACGGTCGCTCGGGGTCATCGACGACGCGGTGGTCGAGCTGTCGCCCGGTTTCACCGCGGTGACCGGCGAGACCGGTGCGGGCAAGACGATGGTCGTCACCAGCCTCGGGCTGCTGCTCGGCGGTCGCGCCGATCCGGCCCTCGTACGGATCGGCGCCAAGGCCGCGGTGGTCGAGGGCCGCATCGTCATGCGCCCGGACGCACCCGCCGCCGTACGCGCCGAGGAAGCCGGAGCCGAGCTCGACGACGGCGCCCTCCTGATCAGCCGGACCGTGTCCGCCGAGGGGCGCTCGCGCGCCCACGTCGGCGGCCGCTCCGTGCCCGTGGGGCTGCTCGGCGAGCTCGCCGACGACCTGGTCGCCGTACACGGGCAGACCGACCAGCAGGGGCTGCTGCGGCCCGCCAGGCAGCGCCAGGCCCTCGACCGGTACGCGGGTGACGCGGTAGCCGTCCCGCTGGAGAAGTACGGGGCCGCCTACCGGCGGATGCGTGCGGTCGCCGTCGAGCTGGAGGAGATCACCACCCGGGCCCGGGAACGCGCCCAGGAGGCGGATCTGCTGCGCTTCGGGCTGGACGAGATCGCGGCCGTGGAGCCGGTGGCCGGCGAGGACGCGGAGCTGGCGGCGGAGGCGGAGCGGCTCGGCCACGCCGAATCGCTGGCGTCGGCGGCGCAGCTCGCGCACGCCGCGCTCGCGGGCAACCCCGAGGACTCGGAGGACATCGACGCGAACACGCTCGTCGCGGGGGCCCACCGCGCGCTGGAATCCGTACGCTCCCACGACCCGGCGCTCGGCGCGCTCGCCGAGCGGATCGGGGAGCTGGGCATCCTGCTCGCGGACGTGGCCGGGGAACTGGCGGGCTACGCGGACGATCTGGACGCCGATCCGCTGCGGCTGGCCGCGGTGGAGGAGCGCCGGGCGGCGCTGACCCAGCTGACCCGCAAGTACGGCACCACGGGCACCGTGGACGGCGTACTGGAGTGGGCCGAACGGGGCGCGACGCGGCTGCTGGAACTGGACGGCGACGACGAGCGGATCACGGAGCTGACCGCCGAGCGGGACGGGCTGCGCTCCGAACTCTCGCAGCTGGCACAGGCGTTGACGGACGCCCGGGTGGAGGCGGCCACGCGTTTCGCCTCCGCCGTGACGGAGGAGCTGGCGTCGCTGGCGATGCCGCACGCGCGGGTGACCATCGACATCCGGCAGGTCGAGGACCCCGAAGGCGTGGAGGTCGACGGCCGCCCGGTCGGGTACGGGCCCTCCGGCACCGACGAGGTCGAACTGCTGCTGGCCCCGCACCCCGGGGCCCAGCCGCGACCGATCGCCAAGGGTGCCTCGGGCGGTGAGCTGTCCCGGGTGATGCTGGCCGTGGAGGTCGTCTTCGCGGGCTCCGACCCGGTGCCGACGTACCTCTTCGACGAGGTGGACGCGGGAGTCGGCGGCAAGGCGGCGGTCGAGGTCGGCCGGCGGCTCGCGAAGCTGGCCAAGTCGGCGCAGGTCGTGGTCGTCACGCACCTGCCGCAGGTGGCGGCCTTCGCGGACCGGCAGTTGCTGGTGGAGAAGACCAACGACGGGTCCGTGACGAGGAGCGGGGTCACGGTGCTGGAGGGCGAGGACCGGATCCGGGAGCTGTCGCGGATGCTGGCCGGTCACGAGGACTCGGCCTCGGCGCGGGCGCACGCCGAGGAGCTCCTGGCGGCGGCGCGCGCGGACGCGTAGGCGCTCCCGCGCGGGGGCGGGACGGTGCTCCAGGGCCCGGTGCGCGCGGCGCGCCGGGCCTTCGGCGTGCCGGGTGCCGGGCGCCTGTCCGGCGCGGCGGCGGTTGGTGGCGGGCGTGGTCCCGGTCGCTTCCGGCAGCGCGTTCGCAGGGGCCGGGGTTACACCGTGCTAGCCCGTGTGGGTGAGGCTGGGGGGTGTCCGGCGGTATCTCGTACGGGATCCGCACCCGTATGGTCCCGGAACGCGCGTGCGGACTGGCATCCTGGGCGACGTCTCTGACTCCCCTCACCCTGGAGCTTCGGCCCGTGAGCAGCTCCCCGGTTTCCGCCTCCGCCCCGGCACAGCCCTACGGGCGGCCGCCGCTGCGTACCGTCCAGGTGCTCGGCGGCGCCGCCGGCACGGGCAGCAGCGCGCACGTACGGTCCCTCGCGACCGGGCTCGCCGCGCGCGGGGTGCGGGTCACGGTGTGCGGGCCCGTGCGGACGGAGGGGGAGTACGACTTCACGGGCGCGGGCGCGCAGTTCGCCCCCGACGCGGTGAGCGCGCTGCGGGCCGCGTGCGCGGGGGCGGACGTGGTGCACGCGCACGGCGTACGGGCCGGGGCGCGGGCGCTGGTGGCCCTGCGGGGGCGCCGGGTGCCGCTGGTGGTGAGCTGGCACGGGGACGGCCCGGCCGCCGACGGGGCGCTCGGGAGGCTGAGCCGGGTGCTGGAACGGCACGTGGCGCGGGCCGCGGCGGTGGTGCTGGGCGCTTCCTCCGACCAGGTGGACCTCGCCCGGCTGCGGGGCGCGCGGGACGCGAGGCTGTCGCCGGTCGCGGTGGCTGCCGCCGAGCCGGTTGCCGTACCGGGCAAGGCGCGGGCGGAACTCGGGGCGGTGGAGCGGCCGTTGCTGATCGCGGTCGGGAGTCTGGTGCCGCACCGCGGGTACTCCGTACTGCTCGACGCGGCGCGGGAATGGCGTTCGCTGGACCCGACACCGCTGCTGGTCATCGCGGGGGAGGGGCCGCTACGGGGCGAACTCACCCGGCGGATCGAGGCGGAGGCCCTGCCGGTGCGGCTGCTGGGGCGGCGCGGGGACGCCGCGCGGCTGCTGTCGGCGGCCGACGTGGCGGTGCTGCCGAGCCGGTGGGAGGCGCGGGCCCTGCTGGCGCAGGAGGCGCTGCGGGCCGGGGTGGCCCTGGTGGCCACGTCGGTCGGGGGAGTGCCGGAGCTGGTGGGGGAGGGGGCGGTGCTGGTCCCGTCCGGGGACGCGGGGGCACTGGCCGAGGCGGTGTCCGGGCTGCTGGCGGATCCCGAGCGGCGGGCGGCGGTGGCGGCGGCGGGGCTGGCGCAGGCAGGGACGTGGCCGTCGGAGGACGACACGGTCGCGCAGGTCCTGTCGGTGTACGACGAGCTGATGGAACGGGCCCGACGGTAGCGCTGCGCTGTGCAGGCGGGTCAGGCCGGTGCCGCGCCGTTGTCGGGGCGCCGCCCCCGAACCCCCGCTCCTCAAGCGCCGGAGGGGCTGAATGGGGCTGGTGCAGTCTGCCCGGTGCGGCTCAAAGATCGGGGCTCCGCCCCGGACCCTCCCCCAGACTCCGTCCGGGGGGACCCCCACGCCTCAGACGCCGGCGAGGCTGGATTTGGCCGGCATAGCCCTGCACGTGCGCGTGGCGCACCCCGAGCCCGGGCGGGCCGCAGTGTCCCCTCCAGGATCATTCCAGCCCCGTTTGAGGCGCGGGGTCTGGGGCGGAGCCCCTGGGGGCACCTCCCAGCGGTAGCTGGGGGAGGAACGGTGGAAGGGCGGGTAGGGGACAGGCCCCGCGGGGCGCCCCGCCCCCGCACCCGGCGGGAGTGGCGTAACCGCCGCCCGGCCATCGGCGGACGGAGTCCGACGCAGCGGCGCGAAGCCGGAGGGGTGGCGCCCCCGGCGCCGAGCCGTGCGAGCGGCGCGTCAGGAAGGCGAAGGAACGTGGCGGCGGGCGCGGAGGGCGAGGCTGAGGGAGAGGACCGTTTCGGGGTCGTCCAGGTCCGTGCCCAGGAGCTCCGAGATGCGGGCCAGGCGGTTGTACAGCGTCTGGCGGTTCAGATGGAGCTCACGGGCCGTCTCCGCCTTGCGGCCCGCATGGGCCAGGTACGTCTCCAGGGTGGGCAGGAGCGGCGGGCGCGAGGTGGTGTCGTGGGTGCGCAGCGGGCCGATCGCGCGGTCCACGAAGGCCGCCAGGTCGGGGTGTTCGCGCAGCCGCCACAGCAGGAGGTCGATGTCCAGGCGGCGGGCGTCGTACCAGGGCCGGGCCGGCAGGCCGTGGGCCGCGGTGGCGGTCTCCGCCGCGTGCCGCAGGCCCGCGGAGGCGGCGGCCCAGCCTCCCGCCACGCCCACGACCACGGCCGGCGGGGCGACCGCGCGCTCCAGCCCGGCCCGCTCCACGCCCGCCCGCAGCGCGGCCGCGACCCGGTCCGCCACCGCCGTGCGCTCCGACTCCGAACGGAGGGACACCAGGAGGGGGACACGGCCTTCCACCGGCCGCACGCCCAGCAGCACCGGTACCCCGACCGAGGCCAGCTCCTCGAGGACCGCACGGGCCAGTACCGCCCAGTTGCCGGACGGGCCGAGGTCTGAGCCCAGCCGCATGACGACCGGGAGCAGCGGCCCGGCGCCCGGTTTGAAGCCGAGCACGCGGGCCTGTGACGGGGCGTCGTCGGCGCTGATGCGGCCTTCCGCGAGGTCCGTCAAGAAGTCGCCCCGGCCGCGCGCCGCCAGCTCGTCCTCCTGCCGGGCCTGCATGAGGACCACGGCCAGGACGCCCGCCGTGCGCTCCGCCGCCATCCGGTGCACCGGCATCAGCGGGGTGGTGACCCCGACCAGGACCACCCGGGCCCGGACCGAGCCCGTGCCGTGGCCCCCGCCGGGTACGTCGATCACCACGGTGTTCGCGGAAGGCTCTGCCTCGCGCTGGCCCCGCAGCCCCTCCCACACCTGGAGCGGGTCCGCGCCCGCGTCCGCCGCCGAGCTGCCGGCCGCGTACAGCAGTTGGCCGTCGGGGGTCTCCAGGAAGACCGGGTTGCCCGTGAAGTCGGCCAGGATCCGCAGCACCTGCGGGATGCCTCCGCCGCCCAACAGGGCCTCCGTACATCGCCGGTGGACCTCCTCGGCGCGCTGGAGCAGGGCGTAGTGGTGGTTGACGATCTCGGTGTGGATCTCCTCCGTCACCGCCACGAAGGGCACTTCCCGGTGGAGCTGGACGAGCGGGAGGCCGGCCGTGCGGGCCGTTTCCACGAGGGTCGCCGGGAGGCGCGTGAAGCGCGGGCCCAGCTCGACCACCAGTGCGGCGATGCCCCGGTCGGCGAGGCGGCGTACGAAGGCGCGCTGTTCGGCGGGCCGGGTGCCGAGCCCGAGGCCGGTGGTCAGCAGCAGTTCGCCGCCCTTGAGGAGGGAGGCGATGTTCGGGACCTCGCCGGCGTGCACCCAGCGGACGGTGCGTCCCAGGCGGTCGGCGCAGGCCACCACCTCCGGCAGCCCGCTGCGCAGCCCCGGCAGCTCAAGTGCCCGCTGAACTGTGATCCCGCCCTGGTCGTCCATATGGCGGGACGGTACCGGCCTGGTTGTTCCAACGACATCACCTAGGGGTTACAAATGCCGCGCTCTGCCCCATCCGGACCGACAACTCGTCTCCCCTGCAAGGAGATTATCGGACCACATGCCGATTGTGGTCTGCGTCACGCGGGGCGAGAGTGGCGGCCACCCATTCACAGGAAGAGGACGCCATGAGCATAGGCACGACCAGCGGGTCACCCGAGACACCCGCGGCCCCGCAGGTGCAGCGACTCAAGGCCAACTCGGTCGGGCTGGTCGGCGTCGTCTTCATGGCCGTCGCCACCGCCGCCCCGATCACGGCGATGACGGGCAACCTCCCCATCGCCGTCGGCTTCGGCAACGGCACCGGAGCCCCGGCCGGCTACCTCTTCGCCACCGTCGTGCTGACGGTCTTCGCGGTCGGCTACGTGGCCATGGCGAAGCGGATCACCGCCGCCGGAGCCTTCTACGGATACATCTCGCACGGCCTCGGCCGGATCGCCGGCATGGCCTCCGGCATGCTCGCCGTCCTCGCCTACATCGTCTTCGAGGCCTCGATCGTCGGGGTGTTCTCCTACTTCACGAAGACCACCGTCAAGGACCAGCTCGGCATCGACCTGCCGTGGATCGTCTACGCGGCCGGCATGCTGGCCGTCACGGCGGCCCTCGCGCACTTCGACATCAACCTGACCGCCAAGGCGCTCGGCGTGATGCTCATCGCCGAGATCGCCGTGCTGTTCGCCGTGGCCACCGCCGTCCTGATCGCCGGCGGCGGCCCCGAGGGGATCCCACTCGAACCGATCAACCCCACGAACGCCTTCACCGGAACCTCCGCCGGACTCGGCCTCTTCTTCGCCTTCTGGTCCTGGGTCGGCTTCGAGTCCACCGCCATGTACGGGGAGGAGTCCCGCGACCCGAAGCGGGTCATCCCCAAGGCCACCCTCATCTCCGTCGTCGGCGTCGGCCTCTTCTACATCTACGTCTCCTGGATGACCATCGCGGGCAACGGCATGGCCAAGTCCGTCGAACTGTCCGCCTCCACCAGCCCCCTCGACCTCTTCTTCGTCCCCACCCAGACCTTCATCGGCGCCTGGGCCGTCGACGCCTTCCAATGGCTGCTGCTCACCGGCTCCTTCGCCTGCGGCATGGCCTTCCACCAGTGCGCCGCCCGCTACCTCTACGCCATCGGCCGCGAGGGCTTCCTGTCGCCGAAGCTCGGCCACACCCACCCCAAGCACGGGTCCCCGTACGTGGCCTCGGTGGTGCAGACCGCCATCGCCACCGCCCTCGTCGTCGGCTTCTGGGCCACCGGGCAGGACCCGTACCTGCACCTCTACACACTGCTCGCGATCCTCGGCACGATGGCGATCCTGATCGTCCAGACGTTGTGCTCCTTCGCCGTCATCGGCTACTTCCGCAAGAACCACCCGGAGGACCGGCACTGGTTCAAGACCTTCACCGCCCCGCTCCTCGGCGGCATCGGCATGATCGCCGTCGTGGTCCTGCTGGTCCTCAACATGGAGACCGCGGCGGGCAGCGCCGCCGGATCCCTCTTCTTCAAGCTGATCCCGTGGATCGTCGGCGGCGTCTTCCTCGGCGGCCTCGGCCTCGGCTTCTGGCTCAAGGCGAAGGCCCCCGCGCGCTACGAGATCATCGGCCGGATCGTCCTGGAGGACGCCGCCGAGCGCCCCGGCGACACCAAGGGCCAGCCGAGCCTCACCGTCCTCTCCGGTCAGGGCGAGACCTCGTCCGACTCCACTTCCGCGAACGTCTGAGGAGCGCCACCGCCATGGCCCGTACCCCGCTCATGCACGCCCTGCGGCGGATCGCCGCCGAGCACGCCGCCGCCGACCGCCTCGACATGCCCGCCGCCGAGGTCCGCGGATCCACCCGCCGCGAACTCCTCGGCCGCGCCGCCGCCCTGGGTCTCGGCACCGCCCTCGCCGGCTCCCTCGCCCCGTCCGCGTACGCCGTCGAGAGCGCCCCGGACAAGCAGCCCGTCACCCCCGCCCGCGTCGCCGTGATCGGCGCCGGCATCTCCGGCCTGACCGCCGCCCTCACCCTCAAGGACGCGGGCGTCAACTGCACCCTCTACGAGGCCAACCCGGGCCGCGTCGGCGGTCGCATGTGGACCCAGCGCGGCCACTGGGCGTACGGACAGACCTCCGAGATCGGCGGCGAGCTGATCGACACCAGCCACAAGAAGATCCTGGAACTCTGCCGCCGCTTCAACCTGCCCGTCGAGGACTTCCTCGGCGGCGGCCCCAACGGGGCCGAGGAGGTGCTCTGGTTCAACGGGGAGTACTACCCCCGCCACCAGGCCGACGAGGACTTCAAGGCCGTCTACCAGTCCCTGCGCCGGGACCTCTCGGAGGCCGGGGAAGTCACCTGGAACACCACCACCGCCACCGGCACCGCCCTCGACAACATGACCATTTACGAGTGGATCGAGACCCGCGTCCCCGGCGGCCACGGCTCGCAGCTCGGCCGTTTCATCGACGTGGCCTACAACGTCGAGTACGGCGCCGAAACCGACCAGCAGTCCGCCCTCGCCCTGGTCCTGCTGATGGGCTACCAGACGAACCCCGGGAACTTCAACGTCTGGGGCCTGTCCAACGAGCGCTACCACATCACCGGTGGCAACGACCGGCTCCCGAACGCCATCGCCGCCGCCCTGCCCGCCGGTTCGATCGTGATGGGCCGCGAGCTGGTCGCCGTACGGGCCAACGCCGACGGTACCCAGACCCTCACCTTCAACGACTCCGGCTCCGTGCGCACCGCCGTCGCCGACCACACCATCCTGTGCCTGCCGCTGCCGATCCTCCAGCGCATCGACACTTCTCAGGCCGGCTTCGACCCGCTCATGCGCAACCTGCTGCGCGACGCCCGCATGGGCTACTGCACCAAGCTCAACATGCAGTTCACCGCCCGCCCCTGGCGCGGCACCGGCCCCTGGCCCGGCGTCTCCGCCGGCGACTGCTTCACCGACTCCGAGGTCCAGCAGACCTGGGACACCACCAAGGTCCAGCCCGGCACCGGAGGCATCCTCCTCCAGTACGGCGGCGGCACCCTCGCCGGCGGGATCGCCCCCGCGAGCCCCTTCGCCACCGAGGCCGACCCGTACGTGCGCACCCTCGCCGGCCGCATGCTGACCGGCATCGACGCCTTCTACCCGGGCACCAAGGCCGTCTGGAACGGCAAGGCCCAGATCTCCGCCTGGCACCGCAACCCGTACGCGCTCGGCGCGTACTCGTACTGGCCCACCGGCTACCTGCACCGCTACGCCAAGTACGAGGGCACCGCGCAGGGCAACGTCCACATCGGCGGCGAGCACTGCAGCTACGACTTCCAGGGCTTCATGGAAGGCGGCGCCACCGAGGGCGAGCGGGCGGCCCGGGAGGTGATCACCGCCCTCACCGGCTGAGGCGTCGGGCCGTCGGGCCGTCAGGTCGGCTGGATGTTGTGGTTGAAGCGGAAGACGTTGTCCGGGTCGTACTGCCGCTTCAGCGCCGCCAGCCGTGCCATGTTCGCCTCGCCGAGGCCCGCGACCACCCGGTCCGGGCCCTCGTCGCCCGTGAAGTTGAGGTAGACCGCGCCGGTGCTCCACGGCTGGGCATCGGCGCGGACGTCCTTGACCCACTGCCGGCACCGCTCGTCGTCGGCCTCGTCCTCCCAGATCCCGAACGGGTGCACCGCCCAGGGCGCGCCGCGGTACGACACCGGGTAGTCGGCCGGGCCGGAGGCGACCGCGCCGCCCTGCGGCCAGACCAGGTGCTGGGTGCCCGTCGGCACCGGCATCGAGTCGGCGCGGGCGCAGAACACGTCCACGAAATCGTCGGGGACGCCCGTGAGGTACTCCGCCGACCAGTAGTTCCGCATGTTCGGCGGATCGTCGAGCATGCACTGCAACTCCGCGTAGGGGATGGGCATGACCATCTCCGCCTCGTGCGGGATCGCCAGCAGCGGCGCGGCCAGCCGGCGCAACTCCTCCTCGGGGCCCGCGTACGTCAGCAGCGCGCCGCACAGCAGCAGCCCCACCAGGTGCGGCGGCACGAACTCCTCGGGCGGGCCCGTCAGATAGATGGCCGCGCCGCTCGCCTCGGGCGGCCCGGACTCGATGACGTCCCGGTACGTACGGACCACCTCGGGCCCGCGCTCCGGCAGGTACAGCAGGAACGCGATCGACATGGCCGGCAGCTCGTGCAGCCGCAGGGTCAGCGAGGTCGCGATGCCGAAGTTCCCGCCGCCGCCGTGCAGCCCCCAGAACAGCTCCGGATGGTCCTCCGCGGTCGCGTGGACCAGCTCGCCCTCGGCGGTGACCACTTCCGCGCCCAGCAGGTTGTCCACCGCCAGGCCGAACTTCCGGTCCAGCCAGCCGCTGCCGCCGCCCAGCACGAAGCCGCCGACCCCCGTGGTGGAGGCGCGGCCGCCGGTCGTCGCCAGGCCGAACGGCTCGCAGGCCCGGTCCAGGTGGCTCATCGTGGCCCCGCCCGCGATGTGCGCCGCCCGCGCCGCCGGATGGACCGTCACCTCGTGCATCCGGCGCAGGTCCACGACCAGGCCGCCGTCGTTCAGCGACATGCCGGCCACGCTGTGCCCGCCGCCGCGCACCGCGATCTTCAGGTCCAGATCCCGGGCGAACCGCACGGCCGTCACCACGTCCGTCGCGCTCGCGCATTGGGCGATGACCGCGGGCCTGCGGTCGATCATCGCGTTGAAGATCCTGCGGGCCTCGTCGTACCCCGGATCGTCCGGAGCGAACACGTCACCGGACAGATCCTCGCGGAGCGCGGTCAGGGCCGCGCCCGCCTTCGAGAGGGGAGCCATGGCTGCCCCCTTCCACGGAGGGAGGGCATGGGACCCCTCCAGGGTAGGCGGGGGCGATCACCCCGGCGCGGCGAGCACGAGGCCCGGCTAGCCGCCGTACGCCCCGCTCGCCGTCAGGCGCAGCGCCGTGTCGATCAGTGGAACGTGGCTGAAGGCCTGCGGGAAGTTCCCGACCTGCCGCTGGAGGCGCGGGTCCCACTCCTCCGCCAGCAGCCCCAGGTCGTTGCGGAGCGACAGCAGCCTCTCGAAGAGGCGCCGGGCCTCGTCGACGCGGCCGATCATCGCCAGGTCGTCGGCCATCCAGAACGAGCACGCGAGGAAGGCCCCCTCGTCGCCCTCCAGGCCGTCCACGCCCGCCTCCTCGCCCGCGGTCGGGTAGCGCAGGATGAAACCGTCCGGCGTCGACAGCTCGCGCTGGATCGCCTCGATCGTCCCGATCACCCGCTTGTCGTCCGGCGGCAGGAAGCCCATCTGCGGAATCAGCAGCAGCGAGGCGTCCAGCTCCTGCGACCCGTACGACTGGGTGAAGGTGTTGCGTTCCTTGTCGTAGCCCTTCTCGCACACGTCCTGGTGGATCTCGTCGCGCAGCTCGCGCCACCGCTCCAGCGGGCCGTCCGCGTCCCCGCTCTCGATCAGCTTGATCGTGCGGTCCACGGCCACCCAGGCCATCACCTTCGAGTGCACGAAGTGGCGGCGCGGGCCGCGCACCTCCCAGATGCCCTCGTCCGGCTGGTCCCAGTGGGTCTCCAGGTAGCGGATCAGCTTCAGCTGGAGCAGCGAGGCGTAGTCGCTGCGCGCCAGGCCGGTCATGTGGCCCAGGTGCAGGGCCTCGGTGACCTCGCCGTACACGTCGAGCTGGAGCTGGCCGGCGGCGCCGTTGCCGACGCGGACCGGGCGCGAGTTCTCGTAGCCCGGCAGCCACTCCAGCTCGGTCTCGCCGAGCTCCCGCTCGCCCGCGATCCCGTACATGATCTGCAGGTTCTCCGGGTCCCCGGCGACCGCGCGCAGCAGCCACTCGCGCCAGGCGCGGGCCTCCTCGCGGTAGCCGGTGCGCAGCAGCGAGGAGAGGGTGATCGCCGCGTCGCGGAGCCAGGTGTAGCGGTAGTCCCAGTTGCGGACGCCGCCGATCTCCTCCGGCAGGGAGGTGGTCGGCGCGGCCACGATGCCGCCGGTCGGGCCGTAGGTGAGGGCCTTGAGGGTGATCAGGGAGCGGACCACCGCCTCCCGGTACGGGCCGTGGTACGTGCACTGGTCGACCCAGTCGCGCCAGAACTCGGCGGTCGACTCCAGCGCCGCCTCGGCGTCAGGGGCCTCCGGGGCGCCCTTGTGCGAGGGCTGCCAGCTGATGCTGAAGGCCATCCGCTCGCCCGGCCGGACGGTGAAGTCGGAGTACGTGGTGAGGTCCTTGCCGTACGTCTGCGCCTCGGTGTCCAGCCAGACCGAGTCGGGACCGGCGACGGCCACCGTGCGCCCGTCGACCTTGTGAACCCAGGGCACGACCCGCCCGTAGCTGAAACGCATGCGCAGAGCGGAGCGCATCGGGACGCGCCCGGTGACCCCCTCGACGATCCGGATCAGCTGGGGCGCGTGGTCCTCGCGGGGCGGCATGAAATCGATCACCCGGACCGTGCCGCGCGGGGTGTCCCACTCCGACTCCAGCACCAGCGAGTCACCGCGGTAGCGCCGGCGTGTGGCCCGCGGCGCCTCGGTGCCGGCCTGGAAGGCCGGGCCGATCCGCCAGAAACCGTGATCCTCGGTGCCGAGAATGCTCGCGAACACGGCGTGGGAGTCGAAACGTGGCAGGCACAACCAATCCACCGCCCCGTCCCGGCAGACCAGCGCCGCGGTCTGCATGTCCCCGATCAGTGCGTAATCCTCGATGCGCCCGGACACGTTGCATCTCCAGTCGAACGGCCACGTCCGCCCCGAAGGGCGCTTGCATTGCGCGGTTGCGCGGTCCTCCTGTGTGCAGGGATCCCCGCGTTGAGCCCATGATTCCGCATAGCGGCTCGGTTAGGCCGTCCGACGGACTGCTCGGCGGCGATGTGTGCGATATCCGAGCAGGATATGACGGCACCCTAGTGATCCCCTTAAGCGGCGGCAGAATGCGGCTCCGCCAAACGGGTGAGCAGCGGATACGACCCCGGCCGACCTCCCCGGAGGGGGCCGAGCCGCGTGGCCGGAGGCGGACCGGCCACGGCGCTGATAGGCTGGTACCCCGTGGACCGGTGGTCTGCCTGTGCGAATCAGGAGCCCCGAAACCGCAGCTTCGGCGCCCCCTGAGACCCTTCCGGATCGACGGTGGCCGGCGCCGGACGCACCTCACCTCGCGACCACGGGAGCCCCCTCTTGGCGATGCCGCCCAAATCCATGACGACCAAGCACATCTTCGTCACCGGGGGTGTCGCTTCGTCCCTCGGCAAGGGCCTGACGGCCTCCAGCCTGGGTGCGCTGCTGAAGGCGCGTGGCCTGCGGGTCACGATGCAGAAGCTCGACCCGTACCTGAACGTCGACCCGGGCACGATGAACCCGTTCCAGCACGGCGAGGTGTTCGTCACCAACGACGGCGCCGAGACCGACCTGGACATCGGCCACTACGAGCGTTTCCTCGACGTGGACCTCGACGGCTCGGCCAACGTCACCACCGGCCAGGTCTACAACACGGTCATCGCCAAGGAGCGGCGCGGCGAGTACCTCGGTGACACCGTGCAGGTCATCCCGCACATCACCAACGAGATCAAGCACCGGATCCGCCGCATGGCGACCGAGGACGTCGACGTCGTCATCACCGAGGTCGGCGGCACGGTCGGCGACATCGAGTCGCTGCCGTTCCTGGAGACCGTCCGTCAGGTCCGCCACGAGGTCGGCCGCGACAACGTCTTCGTCGTGCACATCTCGCTGCTGCCCTACATCGGCCCCTCGGGCGAGCTGAAGACCAAGCCGACCCAGCACTCGGTCGCGGCCCTGCGCAACATCGGCATCCAGCCCGACGCGATCGTGCTGCGCGCCGACCGTGACGTCCCCACCTCCATCAAGCGCAAGATCTCGCTGATGTGCGACGTGGACGAGGCGGCCGTGGTCGCGGCGATCGACGCCAAGTCGATCTACGACATCCCGAAGGTGCTGCACACCGAGGGCCTGGACGCGTACGTCGTGCGCAAGCTCGACCTGCCCTTCCGCGACGTGGACTGGACGGTGTGGGAGGACCTGCTGGACCGCGTCCACAACCCCGACCACGAGGTCAAGGTCGCGCTCGTCGGCAAGTACATCGACCTGCCCGACGCCTACCTGTCGGTGACCGAGGCGCTGCGCGCCGGCGGTTTCGCCAACAAGGCCCGCGTCCAGATCAAGTGGGTCACCTCCGACGACTGCAAGACCCCGGCGGGCGCCGCTGAGGTGCTCGGCGACGTGGACGCGATCTGCGTGCCCGGCGGCTTCGGCGACCGCGGTGTCAACGGCAAGGTCGGCGCGATCACCTACGCCCGCGAGAACAAGGTCCCGCTGCTCGGCCTGTGCCTGGGCCTGCAGTGCGTGGTCATCGAGGCCGCGCGGAACCTGGCGGGCATCGAGGACGCGAACTCCACCGAGTTCGACGCCTCCACCGCCAACCCGGTCATCTCGACGATGGAGGAGCAGCTGGCCTTCGTCGAGGGCGCGGGCGACCTGGGCGGCACCATGCGCCTGGGCATGTACCCGGCGAAGCTCGCCGAGGGCTCCATCGTGCGCGAGGTCTACGGCGACCAGGCGTACGTGGACGAGCGCCACCGCCACCGCTACGAGGTCAACAACGCCTACCGCGGCGAGCTGGAGAAGAAGGCGGGCATCGTCTTCTCCGGTACCTCCCCGGACAACAAGCTCGTCGAGTACGTCGAGTACCCGCGCGAGGTCCACCCCTACCTGGTGGCCACCCAGGCCCACCCGGAGCTGCGCTCGCGCCCGACCCGGCCGCACCCGCTGTTCGCGGGCCTGGTCAAGGCGGCCGTGGAGCGGCAGCAGCAGGCCAAGTAATCGCCTGACGGCATAACGTAGGCAGCCGGGGTACGGAGTTCCGTGCCCCGGCTGTCGCGCGTTGTGGAGGCTTCGGGGCATGAACATCAAGGACACGTCGGAGAGCTGGGAGACGCTGTCGACGCAGCGGCCGTTCCAGGGCGCGAAGACGGCGGTCGACTCCGACGAGGTCCGGATGCCCGACGGATCGGTCGCGCGCCGCGACTACCAGGTGCACCCCGGATCGGTCTGCGTGCTGGCCCTCGACGAGGCCGGGCGGGTCCTGGTGCTGAGCCAGTACCGGCACCCGGTGCGGCGGCGGCTGTGGGAACTGCCGGCCGGGCTGCTCGACGTACCGGGGGAGAACCCGCTGCACGGGGCGCGGCGCGAGCTGGCCGAGGAAGCCCACGTCAAGGCGGAGGACTGGCGGGTGCTCGCCGACTTCTACGCCTCCCCGGGCGGCTCCGACGAGGCCATCCGGATCTTCCTGGCGCGGGAGGTCTCCGAGGCGGAGGGCGAGCGCTATGCGGAGACCTCTTCCGAGGAGGCCGACATGGAGGTCACCTGGGTCCCCCTCGCGGACCTGGTCCGGGGCGTCCTGGCGGGCGAGCTGGGGAACCCGGGGCTGGTGACGGGCGTGCTGGCGCTTTCGGCGGCCCTTGCCTCCGAGGGCGGCCTCGACGCCCTCCGCCGGGCCGACGCCCCTTGGCCGGCCCGCCCGTACGAGGCGTAGCCCGTCGTTTCCCCGCGGCCCCGCTCCGGGGGCTCCGCCCCCGCGCCCCCGCGCCTCAAACGCCGGCGGGGCTGGATTTGGGCTGATGCCGGATGCCCGGTGCGGCTGAGAGACCGGGGCTCCGCCCCGGACCCTCCCGCAGACTCCGTCCGGGGGGACCCCCAGTCCTCAAACGCCGGACGGGCTGGATTTCGGCTGATGCCGTCCGCCTGGCGCGGCTGGATTGCCCGGAGGGCAATTTCAGCCTCGCCGGCGTTTGAGCCCCAGGGAACGGAAGGGCGGGGTCGGGGACGGCTCCGCGCAGCGGGAGGCCTGCAGACCGTGGCCGGCACGAGGCGCGGCTCGGGGACGCCGCCCGGCAGGACGGCGGACGGAGTCCGGCGCAGCGGCGCACGGTGACACGCGCTGCTCCGCAGCGCGGCGGTAAGGCCCGCCAGGGCCGAACCGTGCGGGCGGCGCGTTGAAAAGAGGACCATCCGCTGATCCGATCAGGGGATATGCCCGCCGCGCTCCACACGGGTCGTCGCTCTGCGTGAACTACGCTCGGGATCCCCGAAGGGCAGGGGCATGAGAGGAGCGGATCCGTGACGGATTTCGTCGGGCGGCGGCGTGAGCTCAAGGAGCTGCGCGAGGACATCGCACGGACCGGGCTCGACACCCTCTCGGGCCGGAAGGCCAAGGCACCCCGGGCCCGGGTGCTGCTCGTCGCCGGGCGGCCGGGGTCCGGGCGTACCGCCCTCGCCGAGGCGTTCGTACGGGAGGTCGCCGAGGAGTACCCCGACGGGGTGCTCCGGACCCGGCTCACCGCCCCCGGCGGGGAGACCGTCGCCACCGAGCGGGCCGTACGGGGCCTGCTGGAGGCGCTGGGACGGCGTACTCCCCCCGGCGCCGGGGAGGACGAGCTCAGCTCCGCCCTGCGCACCGCGCTCGACGGCAAGCGCGTGATCATCCTGGTCGACGACGCCGCCGACCCGCACCAGGTGGACGCCCTGCTCCCGGACACCCCCGAGTGCCTCGTCGTCGTCACCGCCGAGGGGCCGCTCACCGGCATCCCCGACGTCCGGCCCTGCACCCTCGGAGGGCTCGACACCCCCTCCGCCGTGCGGATGCTCGTCCACCGCATCGGCGACACCCGCGTCACCGCAGACCCCCGAGCGGCCGAAGCCCTCGCCGAGGAGTGCGGGGGCCAGCCCGCCGCGCTCGTGCTCGTCGGCGGCTGGCTCGCCGCCCACCCCAAGGCCTCCGTCGCCGACGTGGCCAAGCAGCTCCACGACATGCCGGCCGCCACCGGCGGCCCGCTCGCCCGCTGCTTCCGGCTCGTCTACGAGAACCTGCCGCAGCCCGCCCAGCGGACCCTGAGGCTGCTGCCGCTCGCCCCCGCCGGGACCATCGACTCGCACACCGCCTCCGCCCTCGCCGGCTGCTCCGTGGCCGCGGCCCAGTCGACGCTGGACGACTTCGCCGCGCTGGGCCTCGTACGCCATGCCCACGACGGGCTGTTCCTGCTGCCCGGCTCCCTCGCGCCGCTGCTCCATGCCCTGCTGGAGGCCAAGGAGCGCCCGGCGGAGGTCCAGCTGGCCCGGGCCCGGATGCTGGAGCGGACCGTACGGCTGCTGCACTCCTGCCGGGCGATGGCGGATGAGGATGAGGACGCCGTGCGGGAGGTGCTGGACGGGCTGCCGCGCGCCCTGCGCTTCCCCGACCGGCGGGCCGCCGCCACCTGGCTGGACACCCGGCTGCCCGCGCTGTGCGCCGCCGCCTCCCTGGCGGTGGCCGACGGGGAGCTGGACACGCTGGCCCGCCGGCTGGTCGCGGGCCTCGTACGGGCCCTCGCGGAGCACCGCGGCACCGCCGGGGCCGCCCCCGAGCTGTACGGGCTGCACCGTCTCGTCCTGGACGTGGCCGAGCGCCGCAGCCTGCACCGGGAGCAGGCCGCCGCGCTGCTGAACCTGGCCGATCTGGACGCCGAGACCGGCCGCACCCAGGAAGCGCTGGAGCGCTACCGGGCGGCTCTGGTCGCGGGAAAGGCCGCGAACGACCCGTACGCGAGCGGCCGCGCGATGGAATCCGTAGGCGGTGCCTATCAGGAGCTCGCGGACTGGCACCGGGCCTCCGACTGGTTCGGCCGGGCCCTGTCCCAGGCCCTCGCTCGGGGCGAGCGCGCGGACGAGGCCCGGCTGTACGGGCGCCTCGGGAACGTGCACACGTACGCGGGGCGGTACGGGGACGCGCTGCGCAGCTGGCGGGCCGCCGCCGCCGGGTACCGGAAGCTGGCGGATGTGCCGGGCCAGGCAAAGGCGTTGAGCGAGATGGCGCGGGTCCAGGAGTACGCCGGCCGGCCGGAGGAATCGCTGCACACCTGCCGCGAGGCGGTGGAGCTGGCGCGCCGGGTCGGGGACCAGCGGCTCCAGGCCGCGCTGCAGGTCCGCCTGGCCGACACGCTGGACCGACTGGGCGACCCCGCAGCCGCACGGCTGCACCGGTCCGCAGCGGACAGATTGCTGGGAGACGACCCCGCAGCCTGCGAAATCCGCAGTGGATCCGACTAAGATTATTTGTTTGCAAGGCTAGACACGCGACAATCCTTCAATAAACTGGGTTCACCACGTCATCTCGTGGTGCATCCCGTTGCGCGTTCTTGTGGGCGGGTATGTATGGAAGTGCCCCGTTAAATCCCCCTGAGTCAAGGACCGTGATCGACGATGAAGGTCGGCATCCCCCGCGAGGTCAAGAACAACGAGTTCCGCGTGGCCATCACCCCCGCCGGTGTCCACGAGCTCGTCCGCAACGGCCACCAGGTCTTCATCGAGCAGAACGCCGGTGTGGGTTCCTCGATCACGGACGCCGAGTACGTCTCCGCCGGCGCCGAGATCCTCGGTACCGCGGACGAGGTCTGGGCCACCGCCGACCTGCTGCTCAAGGTCAAGGAGCCCATCGCGGAGGAGTACCACCGCCTCCGCAAGGACCAGACCCTCTTCACCTACCTGCACCTCGCGGCCTCCCGCGAGTGCACGGACGCCCTCCTGGAGTCCGGCACCACCGCCATCGCGTACGAGACGGTCGAGCTCGCCAACCGCGCGCTCCCGCTCCTCGCCCCGATGTCCGAGGTCGCGGGCCGTCTGGCCCCGCAGGTCGGCGCCTACCACCTGATGCGCTCGGTCGGCGGCCGCGGCGTGCTCCCCGGCGGCGTCCCCGGCACCCACGCCGGCGAGTGCGTGGTCATCGGCGGCGGCGTCTCCGGCTGGAACGCCGTGCAGATCGCCGTCGGCATGGGCTTCCACGTGACCCTGCTGGACCGTGACATCAACAAGCTCCGCGAGGCCGACAAGATCTTCGGCACGAAGATCAAGACGATCGTCTCCAACGCCTACGAGCTGGAGAAGGCCGTCATCGAGGCCGACCTCGTCATCGGCGCGGTGCTGATCCCGGGTGCGAAGGCCCCGAAGCTGGTCACCAACGAGCTCGTCGCCAAGATGAAGCCCGGAAGTGTCCTTGTCGACATTGCGATCGACCAGGGTGGCTGCTTCGAGGACTCCCGTCCGACCACCCACGCCGAGCCGACCTTCCAGGTCCACAACTCGGTCTTCTACTGCGTCGCCAACATGCCGGGCGCGGTGCCGAACACCTCCACCTACGCGCTGACGAACGCCACGCTGCCCTACATCGTGCAGCTTGCGAACCTCGGCTGGGTCGAGGCGCTGCGTCGCGACCCCGCGCTCGGCCTGGGCCTCAACACCCATGACGGGCAGGTCGTTTACGGTCCCGTCGCCGAGGCCCACGGCCTCGAGACCCTCGAGCTGAGCACGCTGCTCGGCTGACACGTCAACGACTGACGTCAATCTCACGTATCCGGCCGGACCTTGCCCGCAAGGTCCGGCCGGACGCGTTTGCGAGGAGCCCGCAAACCCCGCTCAACTCGCCTCGAACGTAACCCTTTAACCCTTTCGCACACCCGCGAAACTTCGCGGCGAGAGTCCGTGCGCCCTTGACAGAGTGTTGTTCGGTTGCCGACACATCGTGCCGGGTCCGGCGGATTGTGTTGCCGCTGAGTGGTGACACGCCATAGAGTCGCCAACCGTCGGCATGGTGCCACGCTGACCTATCGATAAGTGTCCTGGTCACGTCCGAGGAGGTAAGACGACTTGTGAATGAGTCGACATTTGCTCCTGGGGGTGGTCGAGCGGGGATGCCCGCGCGGGGCGAAGGCCCTGCCGGGCTCGAGGCTGTCGGCTCCGTCGCAGTACGCACCTTCGCAAACCACCAGCACCTGACGACGCCCCAAAAGAGCATGGACGGCCTAGACGTGAACTCCAGGGCCGGCGACCTGAGCGGCGAAAAGCCCGTGGGTTTCGCCGACTACGACAACGTGCCCGAAGGGCACTTCTACGACCCCGACGCGGAGTACGAACCGGACCCCGAGTACGCGGCCACCCTCGCTCCCGACGCTGCCCGTCAGCGCCGTGAGCGGATCGGCCCGACCGGACGCCCGCTCCCGTACTTCCCGATCCCGGGTCCGCTGACGGACCACGGTCCGGCGAAGATCATCGCGATGTGCAACCAGAAGGGCGGCGTGGGCAAGACCACGTCGACCATCAACCTGGGTGCGGCGCTCGCCGAGTACGGGCGCCGCGTGCTGCTCGTCGACTTCGACCCGCAGGGCGCGCTGTCCGTGGGTCTCGGCGTGAACCCGATGGAACTCGACCTGACGGTCTACAACCTGCTCATGGAGCGGGGCATGTCGGCCGACGAGGTGCTGCTCAAGACGGCGGTCCCCAACATGGACCTGCTGCCGAGCAACATCGACCTGTCCGCTGCGGAAGTGCAGTTGGTCAGCGAGGTCGCGCGCGAGTCGACGCTGCAGCGGGCCCTGAAGCCCCTGATGGCCGACTACGACTACATCGTGATCGACTGTCAGCCCTCGCTCGGTCTGCTGACCGTGAACGCCCTGACGGCGGCTCACAAGGTCATCGTCCCGCTGGAGTGCGAGTTCTTCGCGCTGCGTGGTGTGGCGTTGCTGACCGAGACCATCGAGAAGGTGCAGGAGCGGCTCAACCCCGAGCTGGAGCTCGACGGCATCCTCGCCACGATGTACGACTCCCGTACGGTGCACAGCCGTGAGGTGCTGGCGCGAGTCGTCGAGGCCTTCGACGACCACGTCTACCACACGGTCATCGGGCGGACCGTGCGCTTCCCGGAGACCACGGTCGCCGGCGAGCCGATCACCACGTACGCCTCCAACTCCGTCGGCGCCGCCGCCTATCGCCAGCTGGCCAGGGAGGTGCTCGCCCGGTGTCCCGCCGAGTGAGTCTGCCCGGAGCCGACGAACTGTTCCGCACGACCGGGGGGATGGCCCTCCAGGCGTCCTCGCCGAGGCGGGGAGCCGAGGAGGCGTCCGCCGGTGCCGGAGTCGGTGCCGGGGCCCGGGAGCACTCGGCCGCCTCGGCGGAGGGCACGGCGGGGGAGGGCCGCAGCCGGGAGGCCGCGGCCGGTACGGAGCCCGTCGTGGGCGCACCGCGGCGGCCGCAGGAAGGTTCTGTCAACGGAACCGGCCCCGCGGCCGGCCGCGGCAAGGGCCAGGGCCGGGGCGCGAACCGGCGGCCCAGCGGGCGCGAGCGGCACGACGAGAAGATCACGGTCTACGTCTCCGCGGAGGAGCTCATGGACCTGGAGCACGCCCGGCTGGTGCTCCGCGGGGAGCACGGCCTCGCGGTGGACCGGGGCCGCATCGTCCGCGAGGCGGTGGCGGTGGTCCTCGCGGACCTTGAGTCCCGCGGGGACGCGAGCATCCTGGTCCGCCGCCTCCGCGGCCGCTGACCGCCCTGCGGCCGACTCTCCCCGCGCAACGCTCCGGCCCGCCGGCAGGTCCGCCCCCGCACCGACGGGCGCCCGCCGGCCCCGCGCCTCCCGGCAGGAACACCCCCGTTCCAGCCCCTCCGGCCCCGCCCCGAATCTTCCCGGGCCTACGGCCCTGCCCCTCCCCAGCCCCGACCTACGGGCCTGACCCCGCTCCCGGGCCTGCGGCCCCGGCCCCTCCCGGCCGTGATCTGCGGGCCTGACTCCGCTCCCGGGCCTGCGGCCCCGGCCCTTCCGGGCCGTGACCTGCGGCCCTGACCGGGCCGGCTCTAGGCCGGTTCCACCGGAGCGGGTCGGGGGGTGCCGGCCCGGCCGGGTCCGGGCGCGCGCCGGGGCGTCTCCTCGGGCGTCGAACGGTTCGAGGGGTCGGTGGGCCGAGGGTAGTTGCGTTCGACGCCCTGCGGGGACGCCCCACCGCACACCCGGCCCCGTCCGCGCCTGCGGGCACCGGCCCGATCCGCAGGAAACGGCCCAGGCCCCGGGCCTGAGGCCCTGCCCCTTCTCCGCCCGGGCCCGCGGCGTCGGCCCTGCCCGCTGCCGGGCCTGCGGGCCCAGCCTCTCGCGGCGCTGATCTGCGGCGCCGGCCGAGCTTGCGGCCCGGCCAGGGGCGTCGCCCCTCGCCCCAGGGGCTCCGCCGGCCGCCCGGCTTCGGTCGGGGGAGACCCTCTGGTTGCCGATCCGGGGTGATCCGCGGGACACCCCCTAGGCTGCTGGTGGCGGCGGGTCACCCCGGCCGTCCCCGTACACCCGCCCCTTCCGCACCACCCTGGACCTCGATGCCCCTCCCCGCCGAACCCGGCCGCCCTCCCCGCCGCCTCCTGGGCCGCGGCCCCGGCACGCCGGGAGGGGACCCGGACACGCCCGGCGTCGAGGCGCCCGCGGGCCCTGAGGGGGCCGCTGAGGGGTCCGGGGCGGTCGATGCCGGGCCGGGGCCCGAGGACGGCTCCTGGGCCCCCGACGAGTCCGTACCGGGGCGCGACGCGTGCTCTGTGCCGGACCCGGCCGCCGGCTCCGCCGAAAGCGGCCCGGCCCAGGGGGAGGACACCGTCGGCCGCGCCGGAGGCGATGGGCGGTTTACGTTGCGGCTCGCCAACTTCGAGGGGCCGTTCGATCTGCTGCTGCAGTTGATCTCGCGGCACAAGCTCGACGTCACCGAGGTCGCGCTGTCCCAGGTCACCGACGAGTTCATGGCCCACATCCGGGCCATGGGGCCCGACTGGGACCTCGACCAGACCACCGAGTTCCTCGTCGTCGCCGCCACCCTCCTCGACCTCAAGGCCGCCCGGCTGCTCCCGGTCGCCGAGGTGGAGGACGAGGGCGACCTCGCCCTGCTGGAGGCGCGGGACCTGCTCTTCGCGCGGCTGCTCCAGTACCGGGCGTACAAACGGATCGCCGAGATCTTCGAAGGCCGGGCCGAGGCCGAGGGCAAGCGGTACCCGCGGACCGTCGGTCTGGAGCCGCACCACGCCGACCTGCTCCCCGAGGTCGTCCTCGGCATCGGCGCGGACGGTTTCGCCCGGCTCGCCGTCAAGGCCATGCAGCCCAAGGCCAAGCCGCAGGTCTACGTGGACCACATCCACGCACCCCTCGTCAGTGTGCGCGAGCAGGCCGGGCTCGTGGTGCGGATGCTGAAGGCGCGCGGGGAGGCCACCTTCCAGGAGCTCACCGAGGACGCCGAGGACACCCTCACCGTCGTCGCCCGCTTCCTGGCCCTCCTGGAGCTCTACCGGGAGAAGGCGGTCGTCCTCGACCAGGAGGAGGCCCTGCGGACCCTCACCGTCCGCTGGAGCGGCGGGGACGGCGACGGCATGCCGACCGTGACCGACGAGTTCGACCAGATCATCGTGGAGGCCGAGGGATGAGTAGCGACGTGGGCGTGCTGGAGCTGAAGCCGGCGCTGGAAGCCGTTCTCATGGTCGTGGACGAGCCCGCGACCGAGGCGCACCTCGCCAAGGTGCTGGAGCGCACCCCGCGCGAGGTGGCGGACGCGCTGCGGGAGCTCGCCGACGAGTACACGGTGCAGCGGCGCGGCTTCGAGCTGCGCATGGTCGCCGGCGGGTGGCGTTTCTACACGCGGGCGGAGTACGCCCCGGCCGTCGAGGGCTTCGTGCTGGACGGCCAGCAGGCCCGGCTCACACAGGCCGCCCTGGAGACCCTGGCGGTCGTCGCGTACCGCCAGCCGGTGAGCCGGTCACGGGTTTCCGCGGTCCGCGGAGTCAACTGCGACGGGGTCATGAGGACCCTCCTCCAGAGGGGTCTGGTGGCGGAGGCGGGGACGGAACCCGAAACAGGTGCGATCCTGTACAGGACGACGAACTACTTTCTGGAGCGGATGGGCCTACGAGGCCTGGACGAGCTCCCGGAGCTCGCGCCCTTCCTCCCCGAGGCGGACGCGATCGAAGCCGAGACGCAAGAAGGTGTGCCGTCGTTCGATCCGGACGCACCGGACACTGATGAAGACGACGACAAGACGACGGACATTTGATGCGAAGCAGCGGCAACGGCAACGGTGGCAACAGGAACAGCGGCGGCGGTGGTGGCGGCGCGCGCGGTGGCTCCCGCGGCGGCAGCTCCAGCGGCGGCGGTGGTGGCTACCGCGGTAGCGGCTCCGGCGGCGGCAGCGGCTCGGGTGGTGGCTCCCGTGGTGGTAGCTCCTCTGGTGGCGGTTACCAGGGTGGTGGCTCCCGTGGTGGTAGCTCCTCTGGTGGCGGTTACCAGGGTGGTGGCTCCCGTGGTGGTAGCTCCTCTGGTGGCGGTTACCAGGGTGGTGGCTCCCGTGGTGGTAGCTCCTCTGGTGGCGGTTACCAGGGTGGTGGCTCCCGTGGTGGTAGCTCCTCTGGTGGCGGTTACCAGGGTGGTGGCTCCCGTGGTGGTAGCTCCTCTGGTGGCGGTTACCAGGGTGGCGGCTCCCGCGGTGGCAGCTCCTCCGGCGGCTACCGCAGCGGCGGCAGCTCCAGCGGTGGCGGCTACCAGGGTGGCGGCTCCGACCGCGAGCCCGCGCCCCGCATCCGCAACCCCCGCCCCGAGGAGCGTCGCTACGACGTGGGCCCCGAGGGCGAGCGAAGCGGCCGCCAGGGCCCCAAGGCCGGCGGCGGTGGCGCCCGTGGCGCGGCTGCGCGCGGTGGCGCCAAGGGCGGCCCCAAGGTCTCCCGTACCCCGGGCATTGGCGGCGCCGGCGGCCCGCGCATCGGCCCCGGCAGCCGCAGCGGCCAGTCCAAGCCGCGCGAGCTGGAGGCGCGGATCGAGGAGCGCGTGCGCGACCGGTACGCCGACAAGCCCGTGATCAAGACCCCGAAGACCTTCCCGGGTGCCGAGGAGGAGGGCGAGCGCCTGCAGAAGGTCCTCGCCCGCGCCGGCATGGGTTCGCGCCGCGCGTGCGAGGAGCTCATCGAGCAGGCGCGCGTCGAGGTCAACGGCGAGATCGTGCTGGAGCAGGGCAAGCGCGTGAAGCCCTCGGACGAGATCAAGGTGGACGGCCTGACCGTCGCCACCCAGTCGTACCTGTTCTTCGCGCTGAACAAGCCCGCCGGCGTCGTCTCCACCATGGAGGACCCGGACGGCCGCCAGTGCCTCGGCGACTACGTCACCAACCGTGAGACGCGTCTCTTCCACGTCGGCCGGCTCGACACCGAGACCGAGGGCATCATCCTCCTCACCAACCACGGTGAGCTGGCCCACCGCCTCACGCACCCGAAGTACGGCGTGAAGAAGACCTACGTCGCCGCCATCACCGGCCCGCTGCCGCGCGAGATCGGCAAGCGGCTCAAGGACGGCATCGAGCTGGAGGACGGGTACGCCCGCGCCGACCACTTCCGCGTCGTCGACCAGCTCGGCAAGAACTACCTGGTCGAGGTGACCCTCCACGAGGGCCGCAAGCACATCGTCCGCCGCATGATGGCGGAGGCCGGCTTCCCGGTCGACAAGCTCGTCCGGACCGCCTTCGGCCCGATCGAGCTGGGCGACCAGAAGTCCGGCTGGCTGCGCCGCCTGACCAACACCGAGGTCGGCATGCTGATGCGCGAGGTCGGTCTGTAGTCCGCCCGCCCGCCTGATCCAAGGGAAAGCCCGCAGTGCCTCACGGCGCCGCGGGCTTTCCCTTTTCCCTTGTCCGGACCCCCCTCCCCTGTTTATAGTCAACCTGACTATAAAAGGGAGTGAGAGGCCGTCATGAGCTGGACCGAGGTAATCGGATTCGCCACTGGTGCGCTGTGCGTCTGGCTCGTGGCCCGCCGGCACATCGCCAACTGGCCTGTCGGCATCGCCAACAACCTCTTCTTCATCGTGCTGTTCACCCAGGTCGGCCTCTACGCCGACGCCGGCCTGCAGATCGTCTTCATCGCCCTCGCCGCGTACGGCTGGTGGTCCTGGACCCACGGGGGTGGACCAGGAATCGCCGAAGCCCTGCCGGTACGCCGCACCACGCGCACCGAATGGGTCTGGCTGGCCGCGGCGGGGGCGGTGGGGGTCTTCGCCCTCACCTTGCTGCTGAGCCGCGCCACCGACTCCACCGTCCCCTTCTGGGACGCCGCGGCGACCGGGCTCTCGCTCGCGGCCACCTACGGACAGTGCCGCAAGCTCGTCGAGTCCTGGTGGCTGTGGATCGCCGCGGACCTCGTGTACATCCCGCTGTACGTGTACAAGGACCTCCACCTGACCGCGGTCCTCTACGTCGGCTTCCTCGGGCTCTGCGTGTACGGGCTGCTCGGCTGGCGGCGGGCGCTCCCCGCGCGGGACGCCCGTACGACCCTGGAGGCGACGGCATGAGGCGCTACGGACACGGCCTGGTGCTCGGCAAGTTCTACCCGCCGCACGCCGGCCACCACCACCTGGTGCGCACCGCCCAGGACCGCTGCGACCGGCTGACCGTGCTGGTCTGCGCGGCCTCCGTGGAGTCGGTCCCGCTCGCCGACCGGGTCGCCTGGATGCGCGAGGAGCACCCCGGCGCGGACGTCGTCGGCGCGATCGACGACATCCCGGTCGACCTCACGGACCCGGCGGTCTGGGAGGCGCACATGAAGATCTTCCGGGCAGCGGTCGGCGGGCCCGTCGACGCCGTCTTCAGCTCGGAGGCGTACGGGACCGAGCTCGCGCGGCGGTTCGGCGCCGAGGAGGTCTGCGTGGACCCGGCTCGGACGCTGTTCCCGGTCTCCGGGACGGCCGTCCGGGCCGACCCCGTCGGCTGCTGGGACTACCTGGGGCCCGCCGTACGGGCCTCCCTGGCCCGGCGGGTCGTCGTACTGGGCGCCGAGTCCACCGGCACGACCACGCTGTCGCGGGCGCTGGCCGAGCACTACCGGCGGCGCGGCGGGGTCTGGGCCGCGACGGGCTGGGTCGCCGAGTACGGGCGCCGGTACAGCGAGGAGAAGCTGGCAGCGGCGCGCGCCGCCGACCCGGCGGCCGGCTGGGCGGACGTCACCTTCACCTCGGAGGAGTTCCCGGTCATCGCCCGGCGGCAGGACGCGGAGGAGGAAAGGGCGGCCCGGCTGGGCTCACCGGTGCTGTTCTGCGACACCGACTCCTTCGCGACCGGCATCTGGCACGAGCGGTACCTCGGCGGACGCAACGAGGAGGTCGAGAGGACCGCCTCCCTCACCCGGCGCGACCTGTACCTGCTGACGGACCACGCGGAGGTGCCCTTCGAGGACGACGGGCTGCGCGACGGCCCGCACCTGCGGCCCTGGATGACCGGGCGGTTCCGGGAGGAACTGGAACGCACCGGCAGGCGTTTCCTCCTCGTACGGGGCGACCGCGAGGAGCGGCTGGCGACCGCGGTGGCGGCGGTCGACGAACTGCTCGCCGAGGGCCGGCACTTCGCCGACCCGCTGCCGGAGACCCGATGAGTGGCGCGCTGCCCGCGGGCTACGACCCTCACGCCTTCGCCCCGTTCGCGGTGACCGTCGACCTCGCGGTGTTCACCGTACGGGCCGGCCGGCTGCACGTGCTGCTGATCCGGCGCGGCCAGGAGCCGTACGAGGGGGCCTGGGCGCTCCCCGGCGGCTTCGTCCTGCCCCGGGAATCCGCGGAGGTCGCCGCGCGCCGCGAACTGGCCGAGGAGACCGGCCTGGCGGAGCCCGTGGTGGCCGCCCTGCACCTGGAACAGCTGCGCACCTACAGCGAGCCCGACCGGGACCCCCGGATGCGGGTGGTCTCCGTGGCCTTCACGGCACTGGTCCCCGACCTGCCGGAGCCGGCGGCGGAGGGCGGCGGCGACGCGGCGCAAGCCCGCTGGATGCCGGTGGGGGAGGTCGCCGAGCTCGCCTTCGACCACGCGGTGATCCTCGGCGACGCCCGGGAGCGGATCGGCTCGAAGCTGGAGTACACCTGCCTCGCCACGGCCTTCTGCCCGCCCGAATTCACCCTCGGGGAGCTCCAGACCGTCTACGAGACCGTCTGGGACACCACCCTCGACCGCCCCAACTTCCGCCGCAAGGTCCTCGCCACGCCCGGCTTCGTGGAAGCCGTACCGGGCGCTGCCCGGCTCACCGGCGGCCGCGGCAAACCGGCCGCCGTCTACCGGGCCGGCCCGGCGACCGCCCTGCATCCCCCTCTGCTCCGACCGGAAGGACCCACCCGATGACCTCGATGCCCTCGAAGACGAAACGAGCCGCGACCGGCGCCCTGATCGGTCTGGCCCTGGGCGACGCCCTCGGCTTCCCGACCGAGTTCAACGACGTGCCCTCGATCCTGGCCAAGACCGGCCCCTGGCGGGAGATGAAGCTGCCCCGCCCGGCGATCGTCACGGACGACACCCAGATGACCCTCGCCCTGGCGCGCGGCATGCGGACGGCCGCCGACCGGGGCCGGGTCGGCCCGCTGCGCCTCGCCCGCCCGGTCCGCGAGGAGTTCGTCGACTGGTACCAGTCGCCGGAGAACAACCGCGCCCCGGGCAACACCTGTCTGCGTGCCTGCTCGCTGCTGAAGCTCCCCGAGCGGGACTGGCGCGACGCCAGCCAGCTCGGCTCCAAGGGCTGCGGCGCCAACATGCGGGTGGTCCCGGTGGGGCTGGTGCCCGGCTGGACGGAGGAGGAGCGGGCGGGCGCGGCCCAGCTCCAGTCGGCCCTCACCCACGGCCACCCGACGGCGCTCGCCGCCTCCGACCTGACCGCCCGCGCGGTGTACCTGCTGGCCGCCGGCACCGAGGTGACGGGGCTGGTCGGGCTGCTGCGCTCGTACGCCCTGGAGAACCGCACCCGCTATCACGAGCGCTGGCTCGGCGACCTGTGGATGCGGACCGCCTCCGACGCTTCGCCGGAGTCCTTCATGGCGCGCGGCTGGGACGAGTGCCTGGGGGTCCTGGACCGGCTCGCGGCGGCCCTGCGCACCCCGTCCCCGGAGACCGACCCCTGCCTGACCACGGGCGACGGCTGGATCGCGGAGGAGGCCCTCGCCACCGCCCTGCAGTGCTTCCTCCTCTTCCCCGAAGAACCCCTGCTGGCCCTGCGCCGCGCCGCCTGCACCCGGGGCGACTCCGACTCCATCGCCTGCCTGGCGGGCGCCTTCGCGGGAGCCCACCTCGGTGCGGACGTCTGGCCCCGCGAATGGGAGGGCCGCATCGAGTACCGGGACGAACTCCTGGCCTTCGGAGCCCTCTGGGATGCTTGATCCGGCTGACGCTACGCGGCTGACGCGCGGCGGGTGCGCAGGAGGAAGTCCTCGACGCGGGCCAGGTCCGGTTCGGCGGGGACGGGCGTCCCGGTGAGGGCCGCCTCGGTCTCCTCCTGGAGGCGGGTCATCCAGGCGTCGACCTCGTCCCAGGTGGACTCGCCGCGGCGGACCGCGAGGAGGCGCTCGCGGTACGGGGTCGCGTCGATGGTGAGGCGGCCCGTGCGCAGCAGGTCGCGGCAGGACAGGAGCAGCCGCAGCAGGTGCATGGCGTGCTTCCAGCGCGGGGCGCCGTGCACGCGGACGTCCGCGAGGAGTTTGCCGCGCTGCGAAGCCGCGTACCGGCTGAAGCTGGTGTGGGCCCGGAGGGAGAGGAACGCCCCGCGCAGGGACAGGAGTTCCTCGCCGACCGGGGTCGCCTCCTCCACCAGGGGGGAGTGCAGGCACTCCAGGATGTTCGGGTTGGCGCGCAGGGCGAGTTCGCAGAATCGCTCCAGCTCCCAGGAGAACTCCTCGTCCCGAGGGCCCTCCACGTGCGTGGGGGGCTTCTCGAACCGCCAGAACAGCGGCGTCGGGGCGAGGTAGACACCGCGCCGGTCGGTGTCGCTCGCCTCCGTCGCCAGCCCGAACGCCCGGGACCCCATCACGCACCGGTAGACCGTGTGGTCGCGTACCAGTGTCAGATCGTCCATCCCGGGAGGTTAGGCGCCGCGGCCGCCGCTAGGCGAGCGAGATATTGCCGTCCGCCGCCACGGTGATCTTCTTCTCCGCCAGCCCCTTGGTGGCCGGGCCCTGGGCCACCGCTCCGTCCGTGGCCTTGAACTTGCTGCCGTGGCAGGGGCAGTCGATGGTGCCGTCGGCCACCTTGTTGACCAGGCAGCCCTGGTGCGGGCAGACCGCGGTGAAGCATTTGAAGGACCCGGCCGTGGGCTGGGTGACCACCAGCTTCTCGTCCTTGAGGACGGTGCCGCCGCCGACCGGTACGTCCGCCGCCTTCGCGATGGCCTTGCCGCCCGCCGCCGGAGCGGACGCCCCCGCGGACGGGGTCGCCGCGCTGCCCGACTCGCTCTTGGGCTGCTCCTTCTCGCCGCCGCCGTTGCCGCATGCGGCGAGGCTGCCGCCGGCCAGGGCGGCCGCTCCCACCGCGAGTACGGTGCGCCGGGCAGTGGTCGTGGGGTCGCTCATGGATGTCTCCTCAGCTGTGTTGCCGGTCGGGCGAGCAGCATCCTGGCCTGTGGGGGCGCCGAGGTGAAGCCCGCCGCGCCATGCGGTGCGGGATGTCAGTGATGAGCCGGGTGCCATGGTGCCAGTGAGGCAGGGCTGCCGGGAGTGCGTACGACCTCCCACACGCGGATCACCGCGTTTCGGTTCAGCGGGCCGTGCACGTGCGGGAATCGGCCGCCGGAATCACCCGCCCGGCGGACCTCCGCGGTCAGGGCGGCCTCGTCGAGTTCCAGGGCGAGCAGGGTGCCCGGCAGCTCCCGGTAGTGCGCCTCGACGATCGCGAGGGCCGTCGCCCGGTCGGCCGAACAGTGCACGAACCCCTCGGAGTCGAGCGAGGGCGGGGCGTACGGAAGGTCGGGCGCGGCGGTCCAGTCGGCGAGCGGGACGATGTGGAAGATCATGCCGATCGTTCTACCCCGCAGGGTCGGAGAACTGTGCGCCAAGTGGCGTCATGACCCGGTATGGGCGAGATTGTCGGTGTCCCGAAGCCGGGTACGGCGCTGTCCGCGCGGCCCGGTCCCTCTTCGAAAGGCATCACCATGGCGGGTAACGACCTCGGCTCCCTTCTCGGCGGCCTCCTCGGTGGCGGCGGCGGCCAGGGCGGTGGCGCCGGCGGCAACATCCTCGGGTCCCTGCTCGGCGCGCTCATGGGCGGCGGCGGTGGTGGCGGAGGTGCGCAGGCTGCCGGGAACGGCAATCCGCTCGGCGGCCTGATCGACATGCTGACCAAGTCCGGCCTCTTCGACCAGGCGCAGTCCTGGGTCGGCACGGGCGAGAACAAGCCGGTCAGCGGCACCCAGATCCAGGAGGCGCTGCCGGCCGACACCCTGCAGAAGGTCGCGCAGGACGCGGGTGTCAGCACGGAGCAGGCCGCCGACCGGATCGCGCAGGTACTGCCGTCGGCCGTCGACAAGCTGACGCCGAACGGCCAGGTCCCGTCGGGGTCGCTGGAGGACATCATCAAGGCGCAGGCGCTCTGACCCCGCGTTAGGAGAGGGCCCGGAGGCCCCCGTCCCACGGGTTGGGACGGGAAGGGCTGCCGGGCCCTCGCGCTGCCCTCTCTGGCTACTCTGACCGGGCACAGTCAGTGATCCCGCACGCACCCCCTGGAGCACCCGTGAGAACCGCCGTCGTCATCGGAACCGGACTGATCGGCACGTCCGCGGCGCTCGCCCTGTCCGGCCGCGGGATCACCGTCCACCTCGTCGACCACGACCCGGCCCAGGCCCGTACGGCGGCCGCCCTCGGGGCCGGCACGGACGAGCCCCTGGAGGGTCAGGTCGACCTCGCGATCGTCGCCGTACCGCCGGCCCACGTGGCGGCGACCCTGGCGGACGCCATAGGGCGCGGCATGGCCCGTGCGTACGTGGACGTGGCCAGCGTCAAGGGCGGGCCGCGGCGCGAGCTGACGGAACTGGGCGTGGACCTCACCTCCTACATCGGCACGCACCCGATGGCCGGCAAGGAGCGCTCGGGGCCGCTCGCGGGCTCGGCGGACCTCTTCGAGGGCCGCCCCTGGGTGCTGACCCCGACCCGGGACACCGAGCACGAGGTGCTGAATCTGGCCCTCGAACTGGTGGCGCTGTGCCGGGCCGTCCCCGTGGTGATGGACGCGGACGCCCACGACCGGGCGGTGGCGCTCGTCTCCCACACCCCGCAGCTGGTCTCCAGCATGGTCGCCGCCCGGCTGGAGGAGGCCGACGAGACGGCCGTACGCCTGTGCGGGCAGGGCATCCGCGACGTGACCCGGATCGCGGCGTCGGACCCGCGGATGTGGGTGGAGATCCTGTCGGCGAACCCGGGGCCGGTGGCGGACGTGCTGGCCGGGATCGCGGCCGACCTGGAAGAGACCGTCGAGGCGCTGCGTGGTCTGCAGTCGGCCGACGAGGAGAAGCGGCGGGGCGGCGCCGCCGGGATCGAGGACGTCCTGCGGCGCGGGAACGCGGGGCGGGTGCGGGTGCCGGGCAAGCACGGCGCGGCGCCGACGGTGTACGAGACGGTGGCCGTGCTCATCTCCGACCAGCCGGGAGAGCTCGCGCGGATCTTCGCGGACGCCGGGCGGGCGGGGGTCAACATCGAGGACGTGCGGATCGAGCACGCGACGGGGCAGCAGGCCGGTCTGGTGCAGCTGATGGTGGAGCCGCGTGCGGTGGCCGGCCTCACGGCCGAGCTGCGGGAGCGCGGCTGGGCGCTGCGGCAGCAGTAGCCCTTCGGGCGCGGCGTGCGGGGCTCGGCCCCGGACCCCGTGCAGCGGTGCGGCGCCGTTGCCGGGGGCGCTGCCCCCGGGCGGCGCTGCCCCCGGGTCCTCCCCCAGCTACCGCTGGGGGGACCCCCAGCGCCTCAAACGCCGGCGGGGCTGAAAGATCGGGGCTCCGCCCCGGACCCTCCCCCAGACTCCGTCCGGGGGGACCCCCACGCCTCAAACGCCGGCGAGGCTGGATTTTTGCCCGGTGGGGCTGGATTCGTCCCGGCGGGGCTGGAGGGGGCTGCGGGGCCTCGTTGAGGTGGGGGGCCGGACGGGCGGGGCCGGGGGGTGTCGGGGGCCGGTAACCTGGAGCAGGGGCGTTTTTGTGCGCCCGCATTCCAACGCGCAACCAGGAAGGTGCCCGCACCGTGGAAACCGCAGCTCCGGCAGCCGTGATCGTCGCCATAGACGGTCCCTCCGGCACGGGCAAGTCCAGCACCTCCAAGGCCGTGGCCGCCAAGCTCGGGCTGCGCTACCTGGACACCGGGGCCCAGTACCGGGCCATCACCTGGTGGATGATCACGAACGGGGTCGACACCTCCGACCCCGAGGCCATCGCCGTCGCCGCCGGCAAGCCCGCCATCGTTTCCGGTACGGATCCGGCCGCGCCCACCATCACCGTGGACGGCCTCGACGCCGCCGGCCCCATCCGCACCCAGGAGGTCACCTCCAAGGTCAGCGCCGTCAGCGCCGTCCCCGAGGTGCGCACCCTGATCACCGAGCTGCAGAGGTCCATCGCGGCCGAGGCGGCCGCGGAGGCCGACGGCATCGTCGTCGAGGGCCGGGACATCGGCACCACCGTCCTGCCCGACGCCGACCTCAAGATCTTCCTGACCGCATCGCCCGAGGCGCGCGCCGCCCGGCGCAGCGGTGAGCTCCGGGGCAAGGAGGCCACCGACCTCGCGGCCACCAAGGCGGCGCTGATCAAGCGCGACGCCGCGGACTCCGGCCGCAAGACCTCCCCGCTGGCCAAGGCCGGCGACGCCGTCGAGGTCGACACCACCGAGCTCACGCTCGACCAGGTCATCGAGTGTGTCGTGACCCTGGTGGAAGAGAAGCGGGCGGGCCGCAAGTGAGTGAAGCGCCCTCCCTCAAGGGTGCGGCGGTCGGCAGGCGCATCGGCATCGGGCTCATGTACGGGCTGTGGAAGCCCCGCGTGCTCGGCGCCTGGAAGGTGCCCGCCTCGGGCCCCGTCATCCTCGCCGTGAACCACTCGCACAACATCGACGGCCCGATGGTGATGGGCACCGCGCCGCGACCCCTGCACTTCCTGATCAAGAAGGAAGCGTACGTCGGCCCGCTCGGCCCCTTCCTCGACGGGATCGGGCAGGTCAAGGTCGACCGTAACGGCCCCGACCGGACGGCGATAGGCCGCGCTCTCGGCGTGCTCGACAATGGAGGGGCCCTCGGCATCTTCCCCGAGGGCACCCGGGGCGAGGGCGACTTCGCCTCACTGCGCGCCGGGCTCGCGTACTTCGCGGTCCGCAGCGGCGCGCCCATCGTGCCGGTGGCCGTGCTGGGCAGCGGAGACACCCGGGGCCGGCTCGTCAAGGGGCTGCCGGCCTTCAAGAGCCGGGTCGACGTCGTCTTCGGCTCGGCCTTCGACGCAGGGGACGGCAGTGGCCGCCGGACCCGTACCGCGCTTGACCAGGCCACCGTACGCATCCAGGACCGGCTGACCGCCCACCTGGCCGATGCCAAGCGCCTCACCGGGCGCTGAGCGAGACTTGACCTAGTAGTGGAACCGCGCTGCGCGGGCACCACCGATCACCACGAACGACGAGGAACGGACTTCATGAACGACCAGCACGACCACGGAGCACTTGGCGACGCCGAGTACGCGGAGTTCATGGAGCTCGCCGCGGAAGAGGGCTTCGACATCGAGGACGTCGAAGGTGCCCTCGAGGAGGCCGCTGCCGGCCCCCTCCCCGTCCTCGCCGTCGTCGGCCGGCCGAACGTCGGCAAGTCGACCCTGGTGAACCGCATCATCGGCCGTCGCGAGGCGGTCGTCGAGGACAAGCCGGGCGTCACCCGTGACCGCGTCACGTACGAGGCCGAGTGGGCGGGCCGCCGCTTCAAGGTCGTCGACACTGGCGGCTGGGAGCAGGACGTCCTCGGCATCGACGCGTCCGTCGCCGCCCAGGCCGAGTACGCCATCGAGGCCGCCGACGCCGTGGTCTTCGTCGTCGACGCCAAGGTCGGCGCCACCGACACCGACGAGGCCGTCGTACGCCTGCTGCGCAAGGCCGGCAAGCCCGTCGTGCTGTGCGCCAACAAGGTCGACGGCCAGAGCGGCGAGTCCGACGCGGCCTCCCTGTGGTCCCTGGGCCTCGGCCTGCCGCACCCGGTCTCCTCGCTGCACGGCCGCGGCACCGGCGACATGCTGGACGCCGTCCTCGAAGCCCTGCCCGAGGCCCCCGCGCAGACCTTCGGCGGCGCCGCCCCCGGCGGCCCGCGCCGCATCGCGCTGATCGGCCGCCCGAACGTGGGCAAGTCCTCGCTGCTCAACAAGGTCGCGAAGGAGGACCGTGTCGTCGTCAACGAGCTGGCCGGCACCACCCGCGACCCGGTCGACGAGCTGATCGAGCTCGGCGGCATCACCTGGAAGTTCGTCGACACCGCGGGCATCCGCAAGAAGGTGCACCTCCAGCAGGGCGCCGACTACTACGCCTCCCTGCGCACGGCCGCCGCCGTCGAGAAGGCGGAGGTCGCGGTCATCCTGATCGACACGACCGAGAACATCAGCGTCCAGGACCAGCGCATCATCACCATGGCCGTCGAGGCGGGCCGCGCGATCGTGATCGCGTACAACAAGTGGGACGAGCTCGACGAGGAGCGCCGCTACTACCTCGAGCGCGAGATCGAGACCGAGATGCAGCAGGTCGCCTGGGCGCCCCGGGTGAACGTCTCGGCGCTCACCGGCCGTCACATGGAGAAGCTGGTCCCGGCGATCGAGACCGCCCTCGCGGGCTGGGAGACGCGCATCCCCACCGGTCGGCTGAACGCCTTCCTCGGTGAGGTCGTCGCCGCCCACCCGCACCCGATCCGCGGCGGCAAGCAGCCCCGCATCCTGTTCGGTACCCAGGCCGGCAGCAAGCCGCCGCGGTTCGTCCTCTTCGCCTCGGGCTTCCTGGAGCACGGCTACCGCCGCTTCATCGAGCGCCGGCTGCGCGAGGAGTTCGGCTTCGAGGGCACCCCGATCCACATCTCGGTGCGGGTGCGCGAGAAGCGCGGCGCCCAGTACAAGAAGAAGAAGTAGGCGCCCCGGGGTCAGTAGCCCCGGCGCGGAGCGGGCGGCAGGGCCGCCGGGATGTGAGTCATCCCGGTCTGGTGCTGCCGCCCGCCGCTGTATGCGGGCTCGGAAGCGGCGCCGGCGTAGGAGTAGGCGGGCTGCTGCTGCGGGGTGTACGAGGGCTGCCAGCTGTCGGCGCGCTGCCATGACGAACCGTTCCAGCCGCCGGCGTACGAGCTGACGCTGCCGGCGCCGCCGCCGTACCCGCCCCCGTACGAGAACGCCGTGAACCCGAGGTCCTCCTCGCCCGTACGGTCACCCGGCAGAGCCCGGAAGGCGCGCAGGTACTCCGAGTACAGCGTGTCGTAGATCGGGGTGTGCGAGACGGTGCTCGCACGGGAGGGGGCGCGGGAGGAGTCGTATGAGTGCACGTACCAGCCAACGAACGCGGTGCCCTGCGGATGCGGGGTGAACGGGGCGAAAACGCAAGAAGCCGGGGGTGCGCGGGACGGACCGCGCACCCCCGGCTACCGCTGGGGGTACCCCCACCGGCGCACGCCGCCGGGCCCCCGGGGTGGAGGGGGCCCGGCGGCCGTTTCTGAGCCGCTGGGGGTCAGGCCCCCGCGGTGCCGGCGAGGGGCATCGAGGCGGCCACGAGCTTGCCCGCGGCGGCGGCCTTGTCCAGGGCGTCGCGCAGCAGGTCCTCGCGGGGCTGCTGGCCGATGGAGCCGACCGGGGCGGCGTAGATGAGCACGCGCTGGGTCTTGTTGACGGCGGCCCGCCAGCCGTCCGTGACCGACAGGGCCTGGTGCGCCTGCCACCAGGCCACCTGACCGCCGTCCGTGCCCGGCTGCAGCACGGCGTGCAGCTGCCCGCCCGCGAGCAGTACCGACCAGCCGCCGAGGGCGGTGGGGAGCTCGGCCGTGTTCGTGACCGGGATGAAGCCCTGCTCGATGAGGAGCGGCAGGAAGTCGTCCCCGGGGCCGGTGGTGCCGGGGCGGGCGATCGGCGCGGTCGGCTCGACGACCAGGGCGGGGTGCAGTTCGCCGCCGATCAGGACCAGGCCGCTGGTGATGCCGAGGACGGCCTGGCCGCCGGGGACGTTCTGCGGGCCGCCACCGGGGAGGGTAACGGCGGGAGCGGCGGGGGACGGGCTGTCGCCGGTGATGCTGCGGACGGCGCCCTGCAGCTGCTCCTCGGAGACGGTGACGACCTGCGAGGGGATGCAGGTGGCGTGGGCGAAGGCGAGGACGGCGGTCTCCTCGCCGACGAACAGCACCGTGCTGGTGCGGTCGCTCTCCGGGTCGCCGGGGGTGCGGCAGGAGGTGCAGTCGTAACTGCGCGGCGCGTCGTCGCCGACGAGCAGCCTCTCGGCTTCTTCGTCACCGATCTCGGCACGTACCTCATCACTGACGTCGAGCATGCGCGGCACGGGGTGCTCCTCGGCATAGGTCCGGGCCGGGCGGATCCCGGCTCGCCGGGCTCAACGGGGGATCGGCGGCCGGGGTCACGCCATTGGAGGGAACGGAATCGAACCTGGCCCCCGGAAGAGTGAACCGTCCGACCGGGACTTTGTTTGCATGCCAACTGTTTTCTGATTGTGCGCAGTTGGTGCCCGGAGATGGCGGTTTGGGGGAGGGGGCGCCGTCGGCCGACCGGGTGGGCTGCGGGGGCGCGCCGCGTGGCAGGCGGGAAGGGGCGCGCGGGGCTGCGTAGCGTGACGCGATGCCCAACCTCGGGATCCGGCGAGGCGCGATCGGTGCTGCCGCCGCCGTCACCGCTGCCGCCGTACTGGTGCTCGTACTCCCCTCCGGTGCGGCGGCAGCGGCCCCGCCACCGCCCGCGCCCGGGCCCGCCGCGGTGGCGCACCCCGGTGCGCCGGGACTGCTCGGCACCGGGCCCGGTGACTGCGGGCCGGGCGGGGAGTGGCCCTGGGACTGCGTGGCCGACTGCGAGAGCAGCGGCCGCTGGGCGGTCAACACCGGCAACGGCTTCTACGGCGGACTGCAGTTCTGGCAGCCGACGTGGGAGGAGTACGGGGGGCTGGCGTTCGCACGGCGGGCCGATCTCGCGAGCCGCCCGCAGCAGATCCGGATCGCCGAGGACGTCCTCGCCCGGCAGGGCTGGGACGCCTGGCCGGTGTGCTCGAAGAGGTACGGACTGGCGGGCCGGATGCACACGGTGCGGGCCGGGGACACCCTGTACGCGATCGCCCGCCGGCACAAGGTGGTGGGCGGCTGGCAGGCGCTGTACGCGGTGAACCGGGCGCTGATCGGGGCGAACCCGGGGGTGATCGCGATCGGGATGCTGCTGGTCATTCCGGAGGGGGCGGCGGTGGCGAAGCCGGTGCCGATGCCGGTGCCCGTGCCCGTGCCGGTGGCGAAGCCGGTGCCGGTGCCGGGGGCCGTGCCGCCGGTGGCGACTCCGGTGCCGGGGGCCGTGGTCACTCCGTTGCCTCGCCGCTGAACACCACCGTGCCGCGGCGCAGTTCGTGGACCAGGACCCCCGGGCGGGCGAGCGCCGGGGGCAGGCGCTGTTCGGCGAGGACCACGGCGGCGCCCTCGGCGGCCCGGGCGGCGAGGAGTTCGTACGTACGGGCCGCGACGGCGGCGGACATGCCCTGGGTGGGCTCGTCCAGCAGCAGAACGGTTCCGGGGGCGCTGAGCAGGGCCCGGGAGAGGGCGAGCATCCGCTGCTCCCCGCCGGAGAGGGTGCCGGTGGTCCGGGCGAGGAGGGCGGCCAGGGCGGGGTAGGCGGCGAGGGCGAGCTCGGGCGTGGGCGCGGGCACGTGGGGAGGTGTGGCGGGGGCGAAGAGCCGGAGGTTCTCCTCGACGGGCAGCGACGGATACACCGCTTGCCGGTCCGGTACGAAGCACAGCCCGCGGCGGGCCCGTTCGTGGGCCGGGAGACGGGTGACGTCGGCCGTACGCCAGGACACGGAGCCGGAACTCAGCGGTACGGCTCCGGCCAGGCCGCGCCGTCGGATCGCGGGGGCGCCGGTCAGCAGGCCGAGCGGGGCGACGAGGAGCGCGGCGAGCCCCAGGGACACCAGCTCCGGGACGCCCGCGGCGGCCAGGTGGGCGGTGAGGAGCGCGCCGAGACCGGCGTACGCGGCCTGCCCCAGGGAGAGCTGCCCGCCCCGGCCCGTGACCAGGACCAGCGACAGCAGGATCACCGCGAGCGCGGGGATCCGCAGCGCGGTGTCCAGCCCGGCCCCGCCGAAGCGCAGCGGGAGGAGCAGCAGCCCGGCCAGCGCCAGCCAGGCGATGGTTCGTACGGGAGGGGGGAGCGTGCCGCCCCGGGCCGGCCCCGCGGCCGGCGCCACCGTCGGCGCCGCCGAGCGGGACGCCGGGAGGAGGGCCGCCACCAGCAGGGCGACCGCGAAGAGGTTGGCGGCGAGGGCCTGGAGGAAGGGCGCGGGCCAGCCCTCCGGATGGAAGCGGGTGAGCTGCGCCTGGGCCACCCCGATCGCGAGGGCGACGCCGACGGCCACCGGGAGGCTGCGCAGCCGGGCGGCGACGGCCACCGCGAGGACCTCCAGGACCAGCAGCGGGAGCCCGTACGGGTCCAGCCGGACGTACGGGGCCAGCAGGATGCCCGTCAGCCCCGCCGTGGCCGCGCCGAAGGCCCAGCCGGCCGCCGCGACGCGGGCCGTGTCGATGCCGCCCAGTTCCGCGAGCGCGCGGTTGTCGACCACCGCGCGCAGATCGCGGCCGAAGGCCGTACGGCGGGTGGTCCAGGCGACCAGGAGGGCCGTCAGCAGCACCGTCGCGAGCTGCGGCCAGGGCTCGGAGCCGAAGAGCACCGGAGCGTCCGCCCGCGCCCCCGGCCCCCAGACGGCCACCGCCACCCCGATGAGGAGGACGAACACGCCGATCGTCGTCGTGAGGTCCCGTACCTGGTCCCGGGGCCGGTCGCGGGCGGAGAGGAGCAGGTTCAGGAGCAGACCGACGGCAGGGGCGAAGAGCAGGACGGTGAGGGCCGCCGCCACCCCCGTCGGCACGGACCACCGCACCACCAGCTCCCGCATGACGTACGCGCACACCATGGCGACCGCGCCGTGGGCGAGGTTCAGCACGCCGGTCGCCCGGTCCGTGACGATCAGCCCGATGCCGGTCAGTGCGGCGGCGCTGCCGACGGCGAGGCCCGCCAGGGTCAGCTCGTACGTCAGGGAGGCCACGGGGGCTCACACACCGGGCACGGGGTCAGTCCGTCCGCCGGGTCCGCAGGGTCCGCCGGGTCCGCGGCGAACGCCTCGGGGCGGCCGTCCACCAGCGGGCAGTCCGGCCGGTGGGCGAGGGTGCCCCCGGGGACCCTGACCAGGGGGCCGGTGGCGGAGGGGCCCGCCGGGGCCACCGCCACCGGCCGGGCCGGGGGCGCGGGCCGCCACCCGGCCAGCAGCCCCGCACCCGCCACGATCAGGGCCGCGCCCGGCACCGTACAGGAGGCCAGCCAGGGGATCTGCCGCTCCGCGAACCGCTCGCCGGACACCCCGAACCAGCCCGCCATGCACAACAGCGCCCCGCAGGCCACAGCGCCCAGGCCCGGCCACACCGTTCGCATACCGGCCCCCGTCCGGTCGGTCCGCGCGTTGCGGGATGCCGTGAAGACACTGACCCTGGAAGCATCGAGCCGAACGGCTCGCTCGGACACCGGTGGTGAGCCAGATGGTCCAGAGCAGACACCCACGAGCCGCAGCCTGGGCGGCGGCCGCAGTACTGCTGGTCGTGCCGGCCCTCACGGGATGCTCCTCGGATTCGGGTTCGGGTTCGGACGCGACCGCGGGAGGGAGCGCGGCGGCGAGCCCGGCCTCCGCCGGAGCGCCCTCCACGCCGATCGTGGGCGAGCCGGCCGACCCGGCGGCGGCCAAGGCGGAGATCGAGAAGAACTGGGTCCTGTTCTTCGACCCGAAGGCCTCCACCGAGGCGAAGGCCGAGGTGCTGGAGCACGGTGACCTGATGGAACCGCTGCTGTCCGGCTTCGCGAACCTCCCCAACGCGGACAAGACCTCCGTCAAGGTCGAGAACATCGCCTTCACCTCGCCCACCGAGGCGACGGTGACCTACGACCTGCTGGTCGCCGGCTCCCCGGCACTGTCCGACAGCAAGGGGATCGCCGTGCTCGACGACGGGGTCTGGAAGGTCTCGCTGAAGAGCCTGTGCGGGCTGATCGAGCTCAGCGGCAATGCGGCGCCCCCGCCGTGCTGAAACCCTGTTGTGCGCCGCGCTCCTGACGGCGAGCGCCGCCTGCGGGAGCAGGCTCCCCGAGAGCGCCTTCCGCGAGGGCACGCGGCCGGTCGCCGAGCCGGTGAAGGTCGGGATCATCGCGAGTGCCACCAGCCCCGTGGGCGGTGACGCCTTCACCGGCCCCGGCGAGGGCGCCCGCGCCTGGTTCGACGTACTGAACGCCCGCGGCGGGCTGGGCGGCCGCCCGGTCGAGGTGGTCGACTGCGACGACGGGGGCAGCGGGATCGGCAACAACGCGTGCGTCCGCCGACTCCTCGACGAGGAGAAGGTGTTCGCGCTCGTCGCGACGACCTCCCTGTCCTACGCCGGCGCGCCCCGGGTCAGCCGGGCCGGCGTGCCCGACATCGGGGGACAGCCCATCGGGACGGCGTACGACACCTACCCGCACCTGTACGGGATCTACGGCAGTCAGGCTCCGCGCGACGGCAAGGCCCCCGGCTGGGGCGGCACCCTCTACGGCGGCATCGAGGTCTACCGGTACTTCAAGCGCGAGCAGGGCGCCCGCAGCGCCGCCGTCGTCTCCTACAACCAGGCCGCGTCCGCCGGCTACGCCCGCCAGATCATCCAGGGGCTGCGCGCCGAGGGGTACGAAGTGGTGCCCGAACAGGTCGACTTCGCCCTGCCCAACTTCCGGGCCGTCGCCGCCGACCTGAAGGCGCGCGGCACGGACCTGGTCTTCGACGCCCTCGACACGCACGGCAACGCCCGCCTCTGCGAGGCGATGGACGCAGCCGGGGTACGGGTCACGGCCAAGGTCACCAACGTGCAGAACTGGGACGACCGGGTGCCCTCCGACTTCAAGGACGCCCCGGGCTGCCGCAACTCCCTCTGGGTGACCGGGTCGAGCCGCAACCACGCCGACGCCGCCGACCCGGCCGTCGCCGAGTTCCGCGCCGCGCTGGCGGGGAAGGTGCTGTCCCAGTGGCAGCTCGAAGGCTGGGCCGCCGCCATGTGGTTCACCGACGCGGCCCGCTCCTGCCTGCCCGAGCTCACTCGTCCGTGTGTCGAACGGTTCATGGGCCGCCCGGAGCCCTACACCGCGCGCGGGCTGCTGCTGCCCGCCTCCTTCGTGCCCTCGCCCGCCCCGCCACCCCCGGGGGCCGAACGCAGGACCTGCCTGTCCGTGGCCCGCTGGCAGGACGGCATGGGCTGGGTGACCCAGGGCGGCGACATGACCCGTACCTGTTTCGAGGTCCCGCAGCTGCCCCACCGGCCCTGAAGGGGGCCCGGACCGGCCCCGGACCCCCGCAGCGGGCGCCGGGCCCGCTGGCAGACTCGGGGGCATGCTCGAAACCTCCGCACGACTGCTGCGCCTGCTGTCCCTGTTGCAGGCCCACCGCGAATGGACCGGGGCCGACCTCGCGGACCGGCTCGGGGTCACGCCGCGGACGGTTCGGCGGGACGTGGACCGGCTGCGCGAGCTCGGGTACCCGGTGAACGCCAGCCCCGGGACCGGCGGCGGCTACCAGCTCGGCGCCGGCGCCGAGCTGCCGCCGCTGCTGCTGGACGACGACGAGGCCGTCGCGGTGGCCGTCGGGCTGCGCACCGCCGCCGGGAACGGGGTCGAGGGGATCGGGGAGGCCTCCGCACGGGCCCTGGCCAAACTGGAGCAGGTACTGCCCTCACGGCTGCGGCGGCGGGTGTCCGCGCTCAACGAGTTCACCGTGCCGATGCTGCGCGGCGCCGAGCGCTCCACGGTGGACCCCTCGGTGCTGGCCGAGCTCGCCGCCGTCTGCCGGGACGGCGAGCGGCTGCGCTTCGAGTACCGGGACCACGAGGGCAACGCCACCCGCCGCACGGTCGAGCCGCACCGGCTGGTGTGCACCGAGCGGCGCTGGTACCTGGTCGCCTGGGACGTGGACCGGGAGGACTGGCGGACCTTCCGCGCCGACCGGATCGAGCCCAGGCCCCCGCACGGACCGCGGTTCACCCCGCGCCCGCCGCCCGCCGAGGACCTGGCCGCGTACGTGTCACGGGGCGTGTCCCAGGGGGTGTACGCGGCCCGCGCGGTGGTGCGGCTGAAGGTCTCCGCGGAGGAGGCGGCACGGATCATCGGGCCGAGCGACGGAACCGTGGAACCGGTCGACGCGACCAGTTGTCTGCTGAGCACCGGGGCGGTGAACCTCGACGTTCTGGTGATTCACGTCATGATGCTCGGCTGTGAGTTCGAAGTGGTCGAGCCGCTGGAGCTGACCGACCGGATCAGGGCCACGCGGGATCTCCTGGGACGGGCCGTGGCCGCAGGAGAAGTGAAGGAAATGTAGCGGTCCTGAGGGGTATTCAGCTGGTCTGGTCCAACAGGGTGCCGCCAATCCCCGAAGCGAATACGGGCGTTCTCGGGGGAAATTCCAAAGACTCTGCGCGGCGGGCGTGTCGCGGGCCGCAAAACAATTGGCAGTTGTAGGTATTCTGTGACACAAGCGTGACCCGGGACGGACGAACGTCCCGGCGTGGCGCTGACGGACGACGAGGGCGGGCCGGGTCGGTGACCCGGCCCGCCCTCGTGTCGCGGGGTTCGTGCGAGGGGTTCACCGCGGGGTGAGGTGGTGCGTACCGCCCCCGCGGTGGGACCTCAGCCGCCGGCCACCGGGCGGGCCGTCGTGGCCCCCCGGGCGGCGGCGGCCGCCCGCTCGCCGTGTGCCGGGCGGCGGCTGCCGACCGGGGTGACGGGCGTCCGCTCGGAGCGGATCACGTGCTGCCGGCCGGACGCGTGTGCGGCCGGCCTGGGCGCCGGGGAGTGTGCGGTGACCACGGCCGCCGCGGCGGCCGCGGCCGGCTGCGCGGCGTGCGCGGGCACCGGCTCCGTGGACGGCCCCGACGCAGGCTCGGCGACGCGCTGGAGCTGCCACTTCCCGCCCGCGGACAGCAGCGGGGTGAGCGCGGTGACGACCGGTGCGGGCATCCGTCCGGTTTCCGCGCGGCGGCGCAGCAGCTCGCGGAGCTCGAAGACGTAGGCCTCGACCCGGGCGATCAGCGGCTCGAACCAGGGGAGCGCCAGCAGGATCAGCAGCCCCGCGGACCAGCCGAGCAGCACGTCGCTGATCCAGTGGGTACCGAGGTACACGGTGGTGGCGCCGACGCTCAGCGAGACGACCGCGGACACCACGGACAGCACCCGCCGGGTGACCACGGTGGAGGCCAGATAGGCCAGGATCCCCCAGGTCACGACGGCATTGGCGGTGTGGCCGGAAGGAAATATATCGCCGCCCGCGAAGAGCTCGGCCGAGCCGATCTCGGTGGCGTAGTGCGGGCCGAGCCGGCCGAGGCCGAGCTTGACGGACCCGACGGTGACGTTGAGCAGGAGCAGCGCCACGCCGAGGGTGATCAGCGGGCGGAGGGTGTGCTGCCGCCAGGAGCGCCAGCCGAGCCAGGCGGCGACCATCACCGCGGTGGGCCCGCGCTGGCCGAGGACGACGAGGTAGTCCAGGAAGGCGTGCAGCTGAGGCCACTGCTCGTAGGGCCGGAAGAACATGACCTGCCAGTCCAGGCGGACGAGCCAGGACGTGGTCAGTACGGCCACCACGATCGCGAGGTAGAAGACGAGGGTCGATCCGAGGAGTACGACGCGGTGCCGGCTCATCTGCGGGGTTTGCAGATGAGCCGGTCGCTCTGGTTCCCGGTCCAGCCGGGCGAACACCCGCTCCAGCCGAGTCGGGATTTGGTCGGTACGCACTCAATCGACGTTACCGCGCGTCGATGCTCGGCCCGGGCGAATCGCGGGCTTTGTGATGACCATGTGATGTGGAGTAGGTCTCACGGGTGACTTAATTCCGGGTATTTCGGCAGCGGTTGGAGCGGTCTTGATCGACCGAACCGGTAATTGTTTCGCGTGCTTACCCGAGCTTTATCGCCGCAGGCCAATTTCATTTTCCCTGCGGGGACCTGAGCCCTGTGGCCCGGCGGGACGGGCCTACGGAGGGCCCGAGCCGTTCAGCCAGAACGCCCCGTACACCGCCGCGACCAGGGCTCCCGCTCCCAGCACCAGGCCCGCCCGCAGGGTCCGCCACCCGGCCAGGGCCGAGGCCACGGGCAGCACCAGGGGGAAGGCGGGGAGCAACAGCCGGGGCTTGGAGCCGAAGTACCCGGACGCGCACAGCGCCAGCGCCACGACGATCCCGCAGTACACGAGCAGCGGCGCCGGCTGCCGCTGCCGTACGCACTTCCCGTACAGCCACAGCACCAACACCACCCCCGCGATCAGTCCCACCCCGGCGAGGAACGCGGAGGAGGCCAGCTTCCCGCCGACGAACCGGGCGAAGGCCCAGCCGCCGTCGAAGCCGTTGCCCCAGCCGCCCTGCACGTCCAGGTACCCGAGCAGCCCGCCCCCGGTGCGCTCCCCGACCCACAGCACGTACGCCGTCGCGCCCGCCGGAGCCAGCAGCGCGCCCGCAGCCATCTGCCAGGACCGCTCCCCGCGCCGCCACGCCAGTACGACGGCCACCCACACCGCGGCGACCACCGCGGCCCCGACCGGGCGGGTCAGCCCCGCGGCCGCCGCGAGCAGACCCGCCGTGAGCCACCGGCCGCGCAGGGCCCCGTACAGGCCCCAGGCGGCCGGCGCCGTGAACAGCGACTCGCTGTACGCCATCGACTGGACGATGCCGACCGGGAGCGCCGCCCACACCCCGACGGCGAACACCCCGGCGCGGCGGCCGTGGAGGAGGTCGGCGACCGCGAAGATCCCCCAGGCCGCGGCGAGCCCCGCGACCACCGACACCACCAGGCCCGCGGAGCCGTAGGAGAGCCCGGTCGGCGCCGACACCAGCCGCTCCAGCCAGGGCAGCAGAGGGAAGAAGGCCAGGTTCGAGTGGACGTCCCCGTTCGGGAGGACCACCTCGTACCCGTACCCCTCCGCGGCGATGCGGGCGTACCAGAGCGAGTCCCAGCGGGCCGACAGCAGGGTGTGCGGGCTGCTGCCGGCCGCCGAGCACCACACAGCGAGCGCCGCCAGTCCCAGCAGCCGGATGGCGGCGAAGAGGGCGAGCGCGGGCGCGGCCCGGCGAAATCCAAGATCCTTCACGGGCATGATTATCGGTGGCGGCGGCAACTGAGCCGGGCCGCCGACCCGGCCGAGAACCACGCGCGGTGAGCGCACGTGTACGCGGGGGAGGGGTGGGGTGGGGGGAGTGGCGCACGCCACACGGAGGGCGCCGCCGGGATGAGAGCTTGGCCACGTAGCGGGCAGGCGAACTCGCGTACGCTGATCGTTCACTCGCGTGTCGATGCCGGACCCCGTTGGACGCCGCACAGCGCACCACCCCCCGTGGCTCCACAAGACGCTGGTCCGCCGAGCGCGAGGGATCACCTGGGAGGTACATGCATGGCGGGGACGAACGCGGCCGGGGTCAAGGCTCCTTCCCCCTGGCAGCGGCTGAGCGCGGCCTCCGGCGGGACCAACCGCTGGGTCGTCCTGGCCGTCCTCTGCGTCAGCCTGGTCCTCGTCGCGCTCGACGCGACGATCCTGCACGTCGCCGTGCCGTCCGTGACCGAGGACCTGCGCCCCGGCCCCATCGAGCTCCTCTGGATCGTCGACGCCTACCCACTGGTCTGCGCCGCACTGCTGATCCTCTTCGGCACGCTCGGCGACCGGGTCGGCCGCCGCCGCGTCCTCCTCCTCGGCTACGGACTCTTCGGCGTGGCCTCCGCCATCGCGGCCTTCGCCGACAGCGCCCAGGTCCTCATCGCCGCGCGTGCCCTGCTCGGCATCGGCGGCGCAATGATCATGCCCGCCACCCTGTCGATCCTCCGCCAGGTCTTCCCCGACCGGCGCGAGCGGGCGCTGGCCATCGGCATCTGGACCGCCGTCGCCGCGATCGGCGCCGCGAGCGGGCCGGTGCTCGGCGGGTTCCTCGTCCAGCACTACTGGTGGGGCTCCGTCTTCCTCATCAACATCCCGCTGATGGCGCTGATCCTGCCGCTCGGACGCCGGCTGCTGCCGGAGTCGCGCGGCACCTCCGACGGGCCGTGGGACGTACTGGGCGCCCTGATGGCCGCCGCCGGTGTGCTCGGGGCGGTGCTCGGGATCAAGCGGCTCGGCGCGGAGCGGCAGCTGTTCGACGCGCAGGCGCTGGTCCCGCTGCTGCTCGGGGCGGCGCTGATCGTGCTCTTCGTACGGCGCCAGAAGCGGCGTGCGCACCCGCTGATCGACATGCGGATGTTCTCCCGGGCCGCCTTCTCGACCTCCGTCGGCTGCATCGTGCTGGCCATGCTGGCGCTGGTCGGCCTGGAGCTGATCGCCGTGCAGTACCTCCAGCTGGTGCTGCACCTCAGCCCGCTGGAGACCGGCCTGCGGTTGCTGCCGCTCACCTTCGCCGCCATGGCCGCGGGCGCGACGGGGTCGTACACGCTGGCCCGGGTCGGGCCGCGCAGGATGGTGTCGCTGGGCTTCGTGCTGACCGCCTTCGCGGTGCTGCTGCTGACGCTGATGGGGGAGCACGACCGGCCGGTGCTGCTGACGGTCGGCTTCGTCCTGCTCGGCTTCGGGCTGCAGACCACGCTGTTCGCGGCGTACGAGTCGATGCTGAGCGAGGCCCCGGCGGCGACGGCCGGCGGCGCCGCCTCGATCGGCGAGACCTCGTACCAGCTGGGCGCGGGCATGGGCATCGCGCTGCTGGGCAGCGTGATGAACGCGGCGTACCGGCCGGGGCTGGCGGGTGTGCCGGGGGTTCCGGCGGCGGAGGCGGCGGGGGCGGCCAACTCGCTGGGCGAGGCCTATGCGGTCGCGGCGCAGCTCGGGGGGCCGGCGGGGGCCTCGCTGTACGCGGCCGCACGGTCCTCCTTCGTGCACGGGCTGCACGTCACCCTCGCGGTGAGCGCGGTGTTGTTGTTCGCGGGGGCCCTGATGGCGCTGAAGTTGCCGAAGGCCATGGAGTGTGGGGCCGCGGAGGGGGTGCCGGCCGAGCCGGTGCGGCTGCCTGCGCAGACGAAGGCCGAGCCGTGCCCGGCTCCGGTGGAGCACGCGGGCTGACCGTCGGGTGCGGCACCGCTGCCGGGGCGCTGCCCCGGACCCCGCGCCTCAATCGCCGGCGGGGCTGGGTTTTTGCCCGGCGGGGTTGGACGGACCCAGCCGCCGGGGTTGCCTCGGCGGAGCCGGATTGGGGCGGCGGGGGTGGATTTTGCTCGGTCGGGGTCGCTAGCGTCAGCGACGCGGCGTAAAACTTGCGCTGCTAGGTTCCGCTCCGGCCGCCGGGAGGCCCCGTGTCCTTCGTACCCACCGATCCGCTCGGGCTCGACGAGCTCCTCGGGCCCGAGGACCTCGCCATCCGGGACACCGTCCGCGGCTGGGCCGCCGACCGGGTGCTGCCGTACGTCGCCGAGTGGTACGAGAGCGGTGAGCTGCCCGGGATCCGGGAGCTGGCGCGGGAGCTCGGGGCCATCGGGGCGCTCGGGATGTCGCTGGAGGGATACGGCTGCGCCGGGGCCAGCGCCGTGCAGTACGGGCTCGCCTGCCTGGAGCTGGAGGCCGCCGATTCCGGGATCCGCTCGCTGGTCTCCGTACAGGGCTCGCTGGCCATGTACGCGATCTGGAAGTACGGCTCCGAGGAGCAGAAGCAGCGCTGGCTGCCCGGTATGGCGGCCGGTGAGCTGATCGGCTGCTTCGGGCTGACCGAGCCCGATGTGGGGTCGGATCCCGCCGCGATGCGGACGTACGCCAAGCGCGAGGGCAGCGACTGGGTGCTCAACGGGCGCAAGATGTGGATCACCAACGGGTCCGTGGCCGCGGTCGCCGTGGTGTGGGCGCAGACCGATGAGGGGATCCGCGGGTTCGCCGTTCCGACGGACACGGCCGGGTTCTCCGCGCCGGAGATCAAGCACAAGTGGTCGCTGCGGGCGAGCGTCACCAGCGAGCTGGTCATGGACGACGTGCGGCTGCCCGCGGACGCGGTGCTGCCGGGAGTGACCGGACTCAAGGGGCCGCTCGGCTGCCTCAGTCACGCGCGGTACGGGATCATCTGGGGGTCCATGGGCGCGGCGCGCGCCAGCTTCGAGTCCGCGCTCGACTACGCCAGGACGCGGGAGCAGTTCGGGAAGCCGATCGGCGGCTTCCAGCTCACCCAGGCCAAGCTCGCGGACATGGCCCTCGAACTCCACAAGGGCATCCTGCTCGCCCACCACCTGGGCCGGCGGATGGACGCGGGCACCCTGCGGCCGGAGCAGATCAGCTTCGGCAAGCTCAACAACGTCCGCGAGGCCATCGATATCTGTCGCACCGCGCGGACCATCCTCGGTGCCAACGGGATCTCCCTCGAGTACCCCGTCATGCGGCACGCCACCAACCTCGAATCGGTCCTCACCTACGAGGGCACCGTCGAGATGCACCAACTGGTGCTGGGCAAGGCGCTCACCGGGCTCGACGCGTTCCGGTGAGGGCCCTGCCTAGCTCTGGTTGAAGAAGTCGCGTGAGCGGCCGGCGGGCTCGCCGTTCACGATCTGGGTGTCGGCCGGGGTCAGGAGGAAGACCCTGGTTGCCACCCGCTCGATCGAACCCCGCAGCCCGAAGGTCAGTCCGGCCGCGAAGTCGACGACGCGCTTCGCGTCGCCCGGGTCCATCGAGGACAGGTTCACGATGACGGGGACACCGTCGCGGAACAGCTCGCCGATGCCACGCGCGTCACGGAAACCGTCCGGGGTGACCGTGGCGATCCGACGGCCGTGCTCCACCGCCGACTCGGACGCCACCTTGACCCGGGGGTCGGTGACCCACTGGTCGCCGGGGCCGGACACCGGACCGTGCTGGCGCTCCACCGCCGACTCGTAGTCGTCGTCGTAGTAACGCTCGTCGTCGCTGTCCTCCACGAGACCCAGCCAGGCACTCGCCTTGCGCACCGAACCCATGGACTGCCTCCTTTCATCGCGGTCAGTCTGTCTTCATCTCCGCTGCCCCTATGCTCGTCCATGATGCTGACAACGCGCCAAGTGGATAGTCGCCGCGCAGGGGTTTCGTGACGGTACTGGTGCAGAACATCCGTTGCACGGTCAAGGATCCTGGCAGCTACCACTGCTGTCTGAGTGAAAATACGACTGCTTCCGCCGTACGGGTGAGCGATTAGGGCGTACGAGTGAAGCGTCGGGCTCGGTACGATGCCCGGCAAGCACGCGTACGACACACGGGGGAAGCGGTTTGTTCGGCATCGTCAGACCATGCACGCACCGACTGGGCGAGCGGTTCAAAGCGGAGTGGATGGCCCATCTGTGCGGGCTGTGCCTGGCACTTCGGGGGGACCACGGCCAGTTCGCGAGGATCGTCACCAACTACGACGGGCTGCTCGTCTCCGTTCTGACGGATGCTCAGTCCGGCCCCGCCACCAGTGCCCGGCGCACCGCGGGCCCCTGCCCGCTGCGCGGGATGCGCACCGCCTCCGTGGCCAACGGCGAGGGCGCGCGGCTCGCCGCCGCCGTCTCGCTCGTCCTGGCCTCGGCGAAGGTACGGGACCACGTCGCCGACCGGGACGGGCTGTTGGCCCGTGCCCCGATCGCCCTGGCCGCCCGCAAGGTGGCCCGCGGCTGGGACCGGGCCGGCGCGCGGACCGGGGCCTCGCTCGGCTTCGACACGGCGGTTCTCGTGGACGCCGTGGACCGGCAGGCGGGCATCGAGACCCTGGCCGGCCCCGGCACGCCCGTGCTCGTGGTGACCGAGCCGACCGAGACCGCGACGGCCGCCGCCTTCGCCCATACCGCGCAGCTCGCCGGACGGCCAGGCAACGCCCCCGCGCTCGCCGAGGCGGGCCGCTACTTCGGGCGGCTCGCGCACCTGCTCGACGCCGTGGAGGACCAGGCCGCCGACGCCGCGGCGGGCGCCTGGAACCCGCTCACCGCCACCGGCACTCCGCTCACGGAGGCCCGCCGGCTGTGCGACGACGCCCTGCACGGCATCCGGCTGGCGCTGCGCGAGGTCGAGTTCGCGGACGCGGGCCTCGCCCACCGGCTGCTGGTGCACGAGCTGCGCACCTCGGTGGACCGGGCCTTCGGGGCGACCGGCTGCGGGCACGGGCACGAGGTGTCCGCCTCCACGGGGCAGGGCGGCAACCCGTACGGTGCCGGTCAGCACGGGGGTCCGTACGGACAGAACCCCTACGGGCAGCCCCCCGGTGGACACAACCCCTACGGAGGGGGATTCCCCGGCGGTCCCGGCGGGCCCGGGACGCCGCCGCCTCCCGGCCCCGGAGGTCAGCCCGCGCGCCCGGAGCGCCGAGGTTTCTGGGCGGGGTGCGCGGTCGCCATCGGCCTCTGCTGCACCTGCAAGATGTGCTGCGCCGACGAGTACGAGGGCCCGTGGTCCCGCAAGAAGCGCCAGGGCTGCTGCAACAACTGTGACTGCGGGCCGGGCTGCGACGGCTGCTGCTGTCCCTGCGACGGCTGCTGACCCCCCGTCGGTTTCCACGCGTCCGGACGGCGTACCCCGGGTTCGCCCAGGGTTCCCGTCCGGACCGGTGTGGAAGGGTTGAGCGGCATGAGCGATGTCGCAAATGATCCGCAGGCCGCCTGGGACGCCTGGCACGAGCATCGGGTGGCCACCGTGTCCGCCCCCTACGGTCCCCTCGCGCTGATCGGCACCCACTGGCTCGCCGACTACCCGGAAGGTCGAATTCCGGCCGTTCCGGGCCACTGGCGCGCCATCGACGGCGGGGTGGCGCTGACGGCCGCCCCCGAGGATTCCCTCCTCCTCGACGGCGAGCCCTTCACCGGTGACGCGGTACTCGCCGCCGACGAGGGCCCGCCCTCGTACTCCCGGCTCACCGCGGGGGAGCTCCGGCTCGTCGTCATCCGGCGCGAAGGGGAGTGGGCGGTACGCGTCTTCGACCCCGACTCGGAGGCCCGGCGCGCCTTCGGCGGCATCGAGGCCACCCCGTACGACCCCGCATTCGCGCTGCCGGGACGCTTCACGCCGTACGGGGAGCAGCGGACCGTCCAGGTGGACAACGCCGACGGGCAGGCGCGCGGGCTCGGCCTCGGCGGCGAACTGAGCTTCCGCTTCGCCGGCGCCGAGCACACCCTCCAGGTCGCGGTCGACGAGGACGACGGCAGCCTCTGGGCCGTCTTCGGCGATGCCACCGGCGGCCGCTCCAGCTACAGGTTCCGGTTCCTGAAGCCCGGAGTGCCGGGGGAGGCCGGCTCGGTCACCGTCGACCTCAACCGGGCCCTGCTGCCTCCCTGCGCCTTCGCGGACCACTTCATCTGTCCCTTCCCACCCCCCGGGAACACGCTGCCCTTCGAAGTGGCGGCCGGCGAGCGGCGGCTGAAAGGCGCCCTTGCGACAGGTATCTGACGACAGGACACTCCCGACAGCGCTTGTCAGGGGCACGGCCAAAATTCACGCGCCGCTCACACCCCCGACTGCGCCTCACGGGCACCGGCACCCCCACAGCCGCCGGGCCCCCGAACCCTCTCCAGGAGGACGAGAAGTGAGGATCAAGCGCATCACCCGTACCAGGCTGCTCGCGGTGGCCACCGGCATGGCCGCCATGGCGGCGCTCGCAGCCCCCACCGTGGCGAGCGCCGACGACCAGGCCGGCGGATTCAGCGCCGACCGGCTCGCCTCGGCCGGCGCCTCCGTCCTGCGCGCCGACGTCGCGGGCACCGCCTGGCACACCGACCCCGCCACCGGAACCCTCGTGGTCACGGCCGACTCCACCGTCTCCGCCGCGGACCTCGCGAGAATCAAGCGCGAGGCGGGAGCGGACGCCAAGGCCCTGCGCATCGAGCGCACCCCCGGCAAGCTGACCAAGCTGGCCTCCGGCGGCGACGCCATCTACGCGTCGAGCTGGCGCTGCTCGCTCGGCTTCAACGTGCGCAGCGGCAGCAACTACTACGCCCTCACCGCCGGGCACTGCACCGACGGCGCCGGCACCTGGTGGACCAACTCGGCCCGCACCACCGTGCTCGGCTCCACCACCGGCTCCAGCTTCCCGAACAACGACTACGGCCTGATCAAGTACGCCAGCAACTCCCCGGTGCCGCCCGGCACCGTCGGCAGCCAGGACATCACCAGCGCGATCAACGCCACGGTCGGCCTGTCCGTGAAGCGGCGCGGCTCCACGACCGGCACCCACAGCGGTTCGGTGACCGGCCTCAACGCCACCGTCAACTACGGCGGCGGAGACGTCGTCTACGGCATGATCAGGACCAACGTCTGCGCCGAGCCCGGCGACAGCGGCGGCCCGCTCTACTCGGGCACCCGCGCGGTCGGCCTCACCTCGGGCGGCAGCGGCAACTGCTCCTCGGGCGGCACGACCTTCTTCCAGCCCGTGGTCGAGGCCCTCAACGCCTACGGGGTCAGCGTCTACTGACGGTGACCCTCGTCCGCCGACGGTGACCCACGCGCCCCCGCCGCACCCCTGGACGTCCTCCCGCCATCTGGGAGGATGTCCAGGGTGTCCGTGTCCACGGGGGAGGCAGGGTTCCGAATGAAGCGAATCGGCGTGACGGGGCACCGGTCCATTCCGGGCGAGGTGCTCGCCCACGTGGAGAGCGGCCTGCGCGCCGTACTGGGGGGCCACGAAGGGCCGTTGGAGGCCCTCTCCAGCCTCGCCGAGGGAGCGGACCAGCTGTTCGCCGCCATCGCGCTGGAATACGGCGCGGGGCTGACCGTGGTCATCCCCAGCGGGGACTACGAGGACGCGTTCGAGGACCCCGAGTCCCTCGCCCGCTACCGAGGACTCAAGCAGCGGGCCACGCAGGAGGTCCGGATGGACTTCGCCCGCTCCACCGACGAGGCCTACTACGCCGCCGGCACCTACATCGCCGACTCCTGCGACCGGCTCGTCGCCGTCTGGGACGGACTGCCCGCGCGCGGGCACGGCGGCACCGCCGAGATCGTCGCCTACGCCCGGGACCTGGGCAAACCGGTCACCGTGATCTGGCGCGAGGGCGTGACCCGGGACTGAGCCCGCGAGCCACGCCCCGCCGTGAAGGGTCCCCGCCTCAACTGCTGTGCCGGACCTCAACTGCTGTGCCGGGCCAGCCAGTCCGTGTGCTGCGGGGAGACGTACCGCTCGGTCTCGTACACCGCCGAAGGCCACTGCGACTCGGTGATGGTCGTCTGCATCACCACCATCATCGCCGCCAGGTCCTGCTCGATCAGCGTGTGCGCCTCGATCAGCGGATGGTGGCGGCGCACCTCGTTCCAGGCGATGCCGGCCGCCGCCGCAGCGCTGAGCAGCGCCGTCAACTTCGGCCCCGGACCCGAGCCGAACGCCCCGAACAGGGCGAACAGCAGGGCCAGGCAGGTCAGCAGCACGATCGTCCACGACCACAGGACGGTCGCCCGCCGGGACACGTTCGTCTTGCGCTGGTACCAGTTGCGCTGCTCGATCAGCCGGTCCCGGACGTACGTCTCCCGCCGCACCCGGTAGTCCTGCTCGCGCAGCCGGAACATCGCCCCGGTGATCTCCCCGCCCTCCGGCACCGCCCCGGAGGCCCGCGGGTCCTCCCAGCCCATCTTCTTCAGCTCGGCCAGCCCCGCCTCCAGCCGCGTCCGGTACGCGCCCTCCGCCCCCGCGACCTCAGAGCCGAACGGCGCCCCGTGCACGGCGTACCGCCAGGCCAGGGATTTGATGAACTCGGCGGCGCTCCGGTTGAGCTGCCACTGCGGGCGCGCCCGGCGCCCGGTCGCCCGCATGCCCACGCCCAGCACCCCGGCGTACGCGAGCACGCTCAGCAGCCCGAACACGTACAGCGAGCCCACCTTGGGGCCGGTCGGCAGGGCGGCGGCCGCCGCGGCCGTGACGAGCAGCAGCAGCTGGGTGCGCGTCGCCTGGGTGGACTCCCGCTGCCGGGAGATCGCCGCCTGGTCGGTGTGGTGGAAGAGGGCCGGCAGGTCCCCGTTTCGAAAGGTCATGCTGTCGGGCACAGCGCCCCCCCCTGCTGTCGGGTGGCGGGCGGCGGGGGCCCGTGGAGCCCCCGCCGCCCTCCTTCGGATCACACGGCGAGCGGCTCCAGGTCGCGGTGGACCCGCCGCTCGTCACGGGCGTACCGGGTCAGACCGTGGTCCTCCCCGAGCAGCCGTGCCAGCTCGGCGACCGCCTCCGCCCGCACGCGGGCCGCCTCCTCCTTGCGGCCCATCGAGTCCAGGCTGACCGCCATGTTGGAGGCGCTCGCCAGGGTCTCGGGATGGTGCGCCCCGAGCGCCTCGCGCAGCCGCATCACCGCGAGCCGCTCCAGCTCCAGGGCCCCCTCCGGATCGCCCAGGTCGGCCCGGGCGTTGGCCAGGTTGAGGTGGGCGAAGACCGTGTGCGGGTGGTTGTCGCCGAGCACGTCCCGCATCAGCCGGATCGTCTGCCGCAGCATCTTCTCCGCCGTCTCCGCCGCGCCCGTGCCCCAGTGGAAGACCGCCAGGTTGTTCACGGCCGCCAGGGTGTACGGGTGCCGCTCGCCCGGCACCTTCATGTACTCGTCCACCACCTCCTGCGCCAGGTCCCGCGCCCCGCCCGGGTCCCCGGTCGCGAACAGGTCCGAGGCCAGGTTCAGCTCGCAGGACAGCAGGTCCGGGTTGACCGAGGTGTACTTGGCCCGGTAGCGGGCCCGGGTGGCCGTGGTCAGCAGGAGCGCGTCCTCCAGCTGCCCGGCCCGGCGCAGTGACACCGCCAGGTTCTTCGCCGCCGCCAGGGTGCCCGGGAAGGCCCGGCCCAGGGTGCGCTTGTAGCTCTCGTACGTCCGGCTGAGCAGCTGCACCGAGTCCTCGTACCGGCCCACCTCGCGCAGGTCGCGGGCGAGGTTCTGCGCGGAGGACAGGGTGTACGGGTGCTCCGGCCCCAGCACCTCCGTGCGCAGGTCGTGCACCTCCTGGTCGATCTCGCGGGCTCTGGTGTATTGCCCGACCAGCCGCAGGTTCAGCGCCAGGTTGTTCGCGGCGGCCAGGGTGCGCGGGTGCGCCTCGTGGAAGATCTGGCTGAAGCCCTCGTGCGCCTCGGTCGCCAGCTCCATCGCCTCGCCGTACTGGCCCAGCGCGCCCAGGGTGTTGGCGAGACCGCTCATGGTCATGTACGTGTGCGGGTGCGAGTGGCCGAGCACGGCCTTCTGCCGCTCCAGCGTGACCTCGTCCAGCTCCTTCGCCTCCACGAACCGCCCCTGCGAGCGCAGGATGTTCGACAGGTGGAAGCGCAGGTACAGGTACTGGAGGTCGTCGTTGCCCAGCATCTCCTTCCAGGACTCCCGCAGCTCCTCGCCGAGCGCGTACGCCGCCTTGAAGTCACCGCGCTTCCACAGGTAGCGGACCCGGTCGATCAGCAGCCTGCGGGTTTCCGGCTCCTTGCAGAACCGGGCCTCGGCCGGGGTCAGGTGCGACCAGATCGTGTTGAACCGCGGCCAGGTCTCCGGGTTGTCGATCGGCTCGTCGTCGTCCGGACGGGCGCCGGCCAGGATCCGGTGGACGGAGTGCCGGGCCTCCCGCTGCTCCTCCTCCGTCATCTGGGACCGGATCACCGCCTGGACCAGGCGGTGCACCTGGATGCTGTTGCTGACCTGGTCGACCTTGGCCAGCGCGAACCGGCCGATCTCCCGGATCACCCGGCCCAGCACCAGCTTCTCCTGCAGCGAGGAGTCGTACGGCTTGAGCGCGTCGATCATCTCCTTGCTGTAGAGCAGGTTCGCGGAGATCGGCTCCGGCGCCAGGAAGGCGCAGAGCTGGAGCAGCCGCACCGCGGCGGGGGAGCGGGACTGGAGCCGCTCGATGGAGATGTTCCAGGTGGCGGCCACCGGCTCCGGATATCCCGGCGGCTGGTTCAGGGCCAGGACGCTCGCGGCCTGCTGGGCCAGCTGCTCGATGTACGCGGCCACCGGGGTCGCGGTCTCCGCGATCCAGGCGCCCGCCTGCTCGACGGCGAGCGGCAGGTCGCCGACCGCTATGGCCACCTGCTCGGCGTCCTCCTTGCTGAGCCCGGGAGCCCGGCGCTGGAGGTGCTCGATGGACTCCTCGCGCAGGAACACGTCCACCGGGAGCGCGTCGCCGTACTGGGACCAGGACTGGTTGCGCGAGGTCACCAGCACGTGGCCCGGCCCGCCCGGCGGGAAGAACCGCTTCAGCGTCTCGGGATCGTCCGCGTTGTCGAAGACCAGAAGCCAGCGCGAGGACGGCACCCCGCGCCGCAGCAGGTCGATCGCCTCCTGCGAGGCTGCCGCCATGTCCTCGCCGGTCTGCGCGCCGAGGCGCACGGCCAGCTCGGCGAGGGCCGCGACCACGTCGTCGGTCTGCTCCGAGGAGATCCACCACACCAGGTCGTAGTCGGCCATGAAGCGGTGGACGTATTCCAGCGCCACCTGGGTCTTGCCGACGCCGCCGAGACCGAACAGGGTCTGCGGCTGCGGCAGCACCACGGAGATGCCGCCGCCGAGCTGGTCGCGCATCCGCTCCAGCACCATGGAGCGGCCCGTGAAACCGGGGTTGCGGGGCGGTGCGTTCCAGATCTTCGGGACCGTCCCCGGGAAACGCGGGCCGGGCTGCGAGGCACTGGCCACGGTGTCGTTCAGGGCCATCGGCCGCTCCACCGCGCGCAGCAGGGCGGTCGTGGCGTGCACCTCGTCCAGGCGGAAGAGGTCGACCGGATTGCGGTCGATGTAGGGCGTGGCGAGGCGTACGTCGCCCACGCGCAGCGGCACCAGATGGCGCCGGCCCCCGGTCGGGTCCTCGGCGGCGGCCCGCTCCCACACGTCCACGGCCCGGGCGGACTTGAGGTACGCGCTGGAGAGCAGCACCACGGTCCGGGCGGCGTTGTCCACGCTTATGCCCGCCCCGCCGATGGTGTCCCCGGAGTCCGATCCGGGCGTCCGCTCGGCGGACACGTCCCTGGGGACGACGCGGAAGCCGGCCCGGGTGAGCACCGACTCGATCCAGTCGGCCCACATCCGGTTCTCGGCCACGTAGGACAGGAACAGGTCGGCGGGGAGCGCCGGGCGGCGCCGGGTGAAGGCGTCCCGGATGCGCAGGCGCACCTCTTCGCCGATGACCGGCATCGAGGTGATGGCGCCCTCGGTGACCACGGTGGTGAGCCGTTCGAAGGCGGAGAGCAGGGAGTTGGTGAGGCCCGCCTCGTCGCCGAAGGTGGCCAGCGTCTCCTCGTAGGCGTAGTACGGGCGGTAGGGGATCTCCACCGCGCCCCAGTAGGAGGTGAGTTCGTCGCCGACGAGACCGTTGGGGAAGCGGTCGAACTTGATCCGGGCCAGCGCCCGGCCCGCGTCCGCCTTCTCCTTCTCACCCTCGTCGATGCGCATCGGCACCGGGTAGATCTTGATGCCGCGGTCGTTGAACCGCTCGTCGATCTGGCGGGCCACCGAGGCGGCGCCGTCGATCGACTGGTCGGAGAGGGTGAAGCAGTCCACCAGGACGTCCGGGAGGTGGACGGTGCAGATGTCCGCGATGTCGGACAGGCCGGTCCGGCTGTCGATCAGGACGTAGTCGTAGTTCCTCTTCATGTCCTCGCGTAAGGCGTCGAAGAAGAGGCCACCGCCGAGCCGGTCGTAGAAGTTGTCCCAGTCGAAGGTCGAGACGGTCGCGGAGTACTCGCGGTTCTGCCGGCCCGCCGAGACGAAGTCGAGGGTGCCGCCGTCCGGGAACTCCCAGCCGAGGGTCTCGGGGGTGAGGGACACGGCGTGCGGCTGTATCCGCGCGTAGTCCTTGTGCCAGTCGTCGGCGCGCTGCACCGGACTGGTGGCGGCCCACGCGTACTCGCTGATCAGATCGATGACCCCGGTGGTGGCCCCCAGGGTGGAGGGGTCCAGGAAGGGGTGGAAGAAGCGGTGCAGGCCCGGGGCCTCCAGGTCCCAGTCCACGGCGAGGACCCGCTTGCCGTTGGCCGCGAGGATCCAGGCGGTGTTGGCCAGCGCCATGGTGCGGCCCGTGCCGCCCTTGTACGAGTAGAAGGTGACGATGCGTCCGTCACGGGTGTCTTCGCTGTCACGACTCGCTGTCATCCGCGTCCCCCCGGGTCTGTGTCGTTGCTGCTGCCCTCGGTGTCGCCGTCTTCGTCGTCGGTGGTGTGCGCCCCGGTCGGGAACGGAACCCGCGGTGGGGCGGGCGGCCCGCCCATTCCCATGGGCCCCAGCAGCCGCGGCCGTTCGATCTGGGTGTTGCCGGCAGGCAGGTACACCTGGGCGTGTCTCAGGAACTGCTGGGCGGCCGCCTCGACCACCTGCGGGAGGATCTGGCCGAGGGTCTCCATGCTGGCCACGCCGTTGGCGGCGGCCCGGCAGGCGGCCCGGCCCTGTCTCATCTTGACGGGCAGGGTCTCCTCCAGCCGCCGGGTCAACTCGGCCTCCTTCGCGCGGCTCTGGCTGTCGTAGCGGTTCCACGGCACGACCACGTTGATCCACGGCCGGTGCTCCTGGTCGAAGGCGGCCAGCCGCCGGCGCCGGTGCTCGTCCTCCACCGCCCACCGGTCGACGATCAGGATCTCCGGCCGGGTCGGGGGCTGCTTGCTGTCGAAGTGCCCGGCCTCGTCGTCGAAGGAGGCCACGGTGGTCTGGTAGTTGAGGTTCTTGACCAGGTCCTCGGCGACGTACGCGATGGGCCGCTGGGCGATCGGGTGGTACGGGTTCCACTCCAGCGCGCTCTCCCCGTAGTACTCGGGGCTGCGCCCCTCGGGCAGATCGTGCCGGGAGGCGGCCGCCACCGTCACGTGGAGGGTCCGGGAAGGGCTCCCGGCGGGGCTTCCCGCGGTGCCGAAGGCGCTCGGGACCACCCGGTAGTCCACCGGCCGGACGGGGGCCAGGTCGACGTTCTTGCCGACGTGGACGATGCGCCGGGCGAGCTCGTACACGGCCTTCTCGTACTGCTCGGCGTAACCGCGCAGCTTTATCAGCCCGTACAGCCCGTCGATGACGTAGCGCTCGCCGAAGGTGTTGTGGTTGTACTGCAACCGCTCGGCGGGCCCGGGCAGTTGGGACGGCGGCACCGGCACCCATAAGGCGGGCACGATGGCCTCGGGCGGCTCGCCGCCCGGACTGACCGCCCCGTGCTGGATGGCGCGGTGGGCGAAGGCGTACCACTCCTTCCCGCACATCTGGCTCTTGAAGTACCGCGGTGAGAACAGGGGAACGAAGACGCGGCAGTTCGCGAGCGCCTCGGCGAGCCGTTCCGACCAGCCCTCACCGCTGCGTATGTCCCGGTCCATGAAGCCGACCGGGAAACCGGCGGGCAGGTCCGTCATCGCCATGACGTGGCCGCAGAGATCGCGGAAGAGGCGCTCCACCCACATGTCGGGGTCGGGTCCCCCCGCCCCGAACCTCGGTGTATGCGCGTAGCTGAGAAAAAAGTACGGCTCCCCTTTTTTTGCGGGCACACGACCCCCGTCCCGAAGATTGCGAGCGAAGAAACATCATTCCGGAGCTGCTTCGCCGCATCCCCTCATCGTTCAGTCAATCAGCGTCGGTTTTCGGTCATCCACTCGAGCGCGTGATCAACGGCATCCGGAAGGGAGAAGAGCATGGCCGAGGCCCCTCCCACCCGTCCCCTGCGCACCCGGGAATCCGGGAAGGCGCCGCCGATCTCGGCGAAATCGCTGTCATCCAGCGCGACGTCCTCGTACGCGGCCCACTCCCCCTCTTGCGGGTACCCCTGCCGGTCTTGCGGGTACCCCTGTCCGCCCCCTGGAAGGTTCACCTTCACCACACACTCGTACATGCGCAAGGGGGGCTTCGGAATTCGATACTCCGCGAGATGGAAAGCGGAGCAGACGGAAAATCCCACATTGATCATGAGAACCTGGGCTCCCTCCCAGCACATCTTTCCCAGGGGGGACTCCTCACCCATGTGGCTTTCCAGGCGGTGACCGGAACAGAGCCGCTGCGCGTCCTTGCCGACGGCCGCGAAGGAGGTCTGCGGATGGGCGCTGCGCGCTGCGCCGGGTGCGGTACGGACGGCCTCGGCGAGGGCGCCCATGCCCTGGCTGGGGGTGCTCGCCGGGTCGAAGGCGGGCATCCGCTCCCGGAAGGCCCGCACCGCGGGCCCGGTCATCCCGGAGGTGCGCGCCAGGTGGGCGCTGGAGGTGGTGGAGTTCTCCGGTGTGAACGCGGGGACCATCAGGGTCCCGCGCGGCCCGAGCACGCCCAGCAGGGCGTCCCGCAGTGGCTCCGGGCCCACCCCGGTGCCGCCGAGCGAGGCGTGCACCAGCAGCCGCATCCCCGGCCGCACCCCGAGCAGCCGCAGGTGCACCGCGAGGGCCAGTACGCCTCGCGGCGCGCCTGCGGGAGCAGGGGCGTCCTGGCCGGCGGCCGTCACGCGTCGACCGCCTTGAGCTCCCAGCGGAGTTCCTCGACCAGGCGCTTGCCGGTGGTGGTCAGCTCTGCCGCCCCCGCGAGGCGGTCCAGGGCCTGGTGGATGCGGTCCGAGCCGCCCGGTTCGGGGGCCTGCGTGGCCCGCCGGTAGGCCTCCACCGCCACCCGCTCGTGTACGTCCGCCAGCAGCCGGGACACCGGGACCGGGCGGGAGCGCCACGGGGAGGGGTGCTGCCACTGTCCGTCCAGCGCGTACAGGTCGGTCACCTCGGTCAGCGCCCGCAGCCGGGCCCGGCGCCGCCCGGTCAGCAGCGCCAGCGCGGTCTCCGCGACACCCGCCGCGTACGGCACCCCGAGCGCCCCCGGCCCGTGCCGGCCCGCCTCGCCCCAGTCGCCGGCCCGCGGGCCGCCCGCGAGCGGGGTCAGCGTGGTCAGCCCGCCGGCCGCCGCCAGGGCGGACTCCGGCACGGCGGAACACAGCAGCGCCCACGCCGCGTCGAGGCGGCCCCGCCACTCCTCGGCCTCCCCGGCGCCGAGCCGCAGCCTGGGCGGGCGGGCGAAGCAGTTGCGGTACGGGTCGAGGTCCTCCAGGGCCACCGGGGCCGCGTCCGGCCCGGGCGACCAGGTCCGTACGGGCTGCCAGCGGGCGTCCCCCGCCGCCGGGCCGAAGCGGTGCTCGGTGCGGCCGTCGCGTGCGGCGTACCCCTCGTCCGTGACGCGCAGCACGGCCCGGCCCTCGGTGCCGGGCTCCCCGAGCCGCAGCAGTCCCAGCGTCGGCAGGTACACCTCGCCGTCCCGGAAGGCCACCTCGGCCGGCAGGTCCAGCCCGCCCCGCAGCACGGCCGCCGCCGCGAGCGCGGTCAGCCTGCGCGCCGCCTCCGGGGCGTCCGGCCCGTCCCCGGTGGCCCCGCGGTCCAGGGCGGCCAGCACCCAGGTCCGGGTGAACGGGTGGTCCAGTACGGCGTCCAGCGCCCGCGCGCCCGCCTCCCCGGACCGCTCCACCGCGCCGAGCAGCTCCCAGGCCCGCGCCCACCCGGGCCCGGCGGCGAGGTCGGTGTGCAGGCGGGCCAGCAGGACCCGGGTCAGCTCCTCCTGGGAACGGGCCAGCCGGGCGGGATCGGTCAGCTGGGGGGCGGTCTCGCGGGCGGCGGTGCGGCCCTCGACCCCGTCCACGAGCTCGCGCAGATCGGTGCAGTACACGGAGGGGTTGTCGAAGCCGTTCGCGTCCCGGTAGCGGTGCGTGTAGAGCCCGCCGCCGCACGAACGTACGACGGGGCACCGGCGGCACGCATCGCTGACGCCCGCCAGGCCCAGCTGCCGGGCGCGGACCCCGGGATGGGCCGCGACCTGGTCAAATGCGTGGTCGAAGACGTTGAACCCGGTGGCGGCGGCACCCTCGAATGCGCTCTTGAGGGAGTCCACCTGCTCCAGGGTTCCGTCGGTCTCGACGACGACGAGGTCGGTGGGAGCGAGCCCGAGGGACTCGGTCAGGCTGGGTCCGCCGCGCAGGGTGGACAGCAGGGACTCGAAGAGCCGTACGGGGACCGGGCGTCCGCGCCGCTCCCAGTGGTCGAAGATCCGCAGGAGCCAGCGGGCGTACGCGTCCGACGCGCCCTCGGGGCGGACCGGAGGGGCCTCCCAGGTGGCGTGGGGGAGGAGGAAGTCGACGCGCGGCGGCTCCAGTTCGACGAGCGCGTCCAGGACGGCGACGGGATCGTTGGCCACGTCCACGGTGCACAGCAGACCCTGGTAGAGGTGGCGGTAGGGCGCGGAGCGGAGCAGCGCGACGGCGGCCAGCACCAGCGGGTGGCTCGTACGGCCGTCCGAGAAGCGGCGGTGGCGGTCGTTGGCGGCGCGGTCCCCGTCGAGGGAGATGCCGACCCGTACGTCGTACTCGTCGAAGAGGTCGAGGTAACGGGGGCTCAGCTGGAGGCCGTTGGTGTGGATCCGCAGGTCGAGGTCCGCGATCCCGGCGAGTGCCCGGGTGAACTCCTCGCACACGAGGCGGAGTCGGGCCGTGCCCGCCAACAGGGGTTCCCCTCCATGGAGAATCACCGTGACGGAGGGGAGTGCATGGTCACGGGCATGTTCGGCGAGCCGCGACGCGGTGTGTGAAATAACCTCGGGGGAGATCACTTTCGGCCGGGCTCGCCAGCTCTGATCTGCGTGTTCGTAGACGTAGCAATGATCACAAGCAAGATCGCATCTGCTGTGAACTTTCAGGACGATCTCGCGAAATGCGATCAGGCCGGTCATTCCACCAGTCTAGAGCGCTTACTCCGCTGTCAGAGAGCGGAGTTGAAGATGGGGGCCTGGACGGAGCGGCCGGATTCCGTCTTCAGCACGCGGCCGAGTGCGGCGGCCGCGGACGCGCTGCGGACGTCGATCCGGTCGAGGGGGACCCGGTCGGCCTTGACCGTGCTGGTCGGGGGGGTTGCGGAAGTGTTCACGACACCGTCCTTGGGGAAGCCATGTTGAATGGGCATGTGAATGGCAGCAGCGACGCGCTGCTGTCAAGCGTGGACAATACTCGGCCACACTCCAATGAGCGACCGAGACATGACGCCTGGTCAACCGTTCTATAGAAAGCGTGCAGCAATACCGGAGGTCGGCTCAAGACCGGCCATTCGTCCGTTTGCCGTACGGCAAGATCCATTTCTCTTTCCGGCGGCCGGGGCGAGGGCGGGCGACGGGCACGGGGTGGGCGTGAGACGGGCCTGACCTGCGGCGGGGCCGGTCGGTAGGTTGGCCGGATGACCACCACGCCGATGATCCTGCTGCTGTCCGGAAGTCTGCGCGCCGGATCCTCCAACGAGGCGGTGTTGCGCACCGCGCACGCCGTCGCCCCCGATGGCGTACGCACGGCGTTCTACGAAGGCCTCGGAGGGCTTCCGCACTTCAACCCCGACCGCGACACCGACCCCCTGCCGGCCCCCGTCGCCGAACTGCGTGCGGCGATCGCCGGAGCGGCCGCGCTCCTGGTCTGCACGCCGGAGTACGCGGGCACCCTGCCGGGCTCGTTCAAGAACCTGCTGGACTGGACGGTCGGCGGCACCGAGATCGGTGACAAGCCCGTGGCCTGGGTGAACGCCGCGGCTCCCGGCCGGGGCGGCGGCGCGGAGGCCACGTTGCGCACCGTGCTGGGCTATACGGGCGCGGCCGTGGTGGAGGAGGCCTGCGTACGGATCCCGGTGTCCGGGCAGCCGGTCGGCCCCGACGGGACCCTCGCCGACCCGGCGGTGCGGGCGCGGCTCGGCGAGGTGCTGGGGCTGCTGGCGGGCCGCTGAGGCCGCCTGGCCGGTGTGGTGCCGGCCCGGCCGGGTCCGGGCGCGCGCCGGGGCGTCTCCTCGGGCGTCGAACGTGTCGGGGGGTCGGTGGGCCGAGGGTGGTTGTGTTCGACGTCCTGCGGGGACGCCCCACCGCACACCCGGCCCCGTCCGGGCCTGCGGGGTGGCGGCCTAGGCCGGCTGCTGTTCGCTGAGCGGGGGAGCGGGCAGGTCGCGCAGGAGCCAGGTCAGTACGTCCGGCAGCGCGCGAAAGGCCGCGAAGTGCGCGGCGGACGGGTCGATGGTGGTGGTGGCGCCGGGGATGCGGCTCGCCAGCCAGCGAGAGTGCCCCACGGGGGAGAACACGTCGAGCTCCCCGTGCCAGATCAGGACGGGGCAGCGGATGTCCGCCGGGTCGAAGCCCCAGGGGCGGCTGAAGGCGAGGACGTCGTCGATCCAGCCGTACGCCGAACGGCGCAGGCCCTCACTGTAGTTGCGCAGCAGCATCGACCGCAGCCCGGCGTCCGAGACGATCATGCGGTCGCTGGCGGTCAGCTCCCGGCGCAGCTCGTCCAGGAGCCGTCCGGGGTCCTTGCGGATGCCGTCGGCGCGCGGGATGAGCCGGGCCGCGAGCTCGTCGGGGTCATCGGTGGCGGTGGTGTACTCCTTCACGTTCGAGGCGGCCATGCCGGCGAACCAGTCGAGGTCCTCCGCGTCCCGGGGGGCGAGGGGGACCAGGGCCGCCGTCCGGGTGACCCGGTCCGGGAGCAGGGCCGCGCAGGCCAGGGCGCCGGGGGCGCCGCCGGAGCGGCCGGCCACGGCGAAGGTGTCGATGCCGAGGGTGTCGGCGATGTCGGCCACGTCCTGGGCGACGTCGGCGACGGTGCGGCCCGGGTGGCGGTCGGAGCCGCCGTAGCCGGGCCGGTCGTAGGCGATGAGCTGCATGCGGCGCTGGTAGAGGACCATGCCCCGGGGGGCCGGTCCGAGTCTGCTGCCGGGCATGCCGTGGAGCAGGAACACCGGTTTGCCGTCCGGATCGCCCCAGCGCTCCACGGTGAGCGCCCGTCCGTCCGTGGCGCGCACCTGATTGCGCACGCACTCCCTCCCTCACGGTCGACGCGACTGGTCACGGTGATTGTGCTCGCTGGGGGAGGAGTGCGGTAGGGCGCACTTCGCGCGAAATTCTTGTGAAAGTTTTCACAAGCGCACAGAGGTCTTTAGTCCTCCCGCATATGCCCAGGTCAATGGGGTGGTGAGGGGGGCGCGAACGGGCGTGAACAGCCCTTCGACCTGCCGAAAAGGGGCTTTTTCGGCAGCTCCGCTTCCGCTTTTGGGTGTCGAATTGAGGCATCAGGAAAACAGGGCCGCGCAGACCTTCGGGTCGGGCCGGGTTCGAAATGAAGGAGTTGCTGCCATGCAGGCCAACGAGATGGTGGACGGGCTGGTCCACGGTGCGCTGGGCGCGCTCGGCCGCTTCGAGTCGTTCAACCAGGAACAGGTCGACCACATCGTCAAGAAGGCTCACTTGGTTCCTTAGGCATCCATAGTGATCGTGGTGGGTTTCTCGTCGTGCTGTTCGGCCGGTGCGGGTGCTGGATGCGGGTTCGTGGGTCGAATGGGTGACCTTTCGTGTGGGATGTCGTTGATCGGATGACAGCACCGGCGTGGGGGAGGTGAACGTTGAGTCGGAAGGTGCCGCTCGCCGAGGGCGAGACCACCCGAACCGCTTGTGCCCGAGGCCTGCTGCGGACGGGCGTGGACGAGAAGACCGGTGAACTGCTGACCGCCTCCGTGCTCGCGGAACGTGTCGGCTGGTGTGCCGCCCTGGTATCCGGCATGACCGCCGGGTTGCTGGCCGCGCACTGGAACGCCCCGGACGTGGCTGTGCTCGGATCCGGGGAGGATGCGGGCGGCCGGAAGCTGCCGTCGAACGCGTGGATGGCGCTGCGCCGCCTGGGATGGACCGTCGTGCCGCCCGCGGGCGTTCGGGTCAATGACCGGATCGTTCGGATGGCACAGGAGCAGGCCGGGCGCTTGCTACGCTCGGCCAAGTGGCGCGGCGACCTCACGGCGGGAGTGCTTGCGTCCTGGCCGGCCGACCCGGCCAAGCGCACGGGCCAGGAGTGGGATGCGGTGCGTGCGGCGGTGCCGGGCGGGCAGCATCTGGCGTCCAGCGCCATCAACGCCCGCACCCGGCAGATCACCGCGTTCGTCAAGAAGCACGACCGGATGCCGGTCGATGTGTTCGAGATGGAGAGCGCGCCCACGGTGGCGCGGATGCTGCTGCTGTCGGCGTGTGACGGGCAGCAGGCCAGCATCGAACGGGCGGATGAACCGGGCCGGGCGCTGCTGCGCCTGCAGCTCCCCACCCGGCCCGACCCGCGCTCGTACCGGGACTGGACGTGGGTGTCCTGCCCCATCAGCCTGCCGCCGACCATCCCTGTGGACGCGGTGCTGCACCTGCCCACCCTGCGCCTGCATCAGGGCCGGGTCCGTGCCGATCTCGCCTACACCCACGCCGTGCCGAGAACGGCCCGCAGCGGGCACAGGGTCGCGCTCGGGGTGGACTGGGGCCTGAACACCCTGCTCAGCGCGGGCGCGGCGCGGCTCCACGGTGACGGGCGGATCACCGCCCTCGGGGCCGGTGGCGCGTTCCGGGCGGCCGGTGTCCTGGCCAAGCAGCACCGGCTGCGCCGACAGGGCGAGCGTCTGCATGCCAAGTCCGACCACTACCAGCGACTGACTGCCGGGGACGAGCAGCATGCTCTGGCTGCCAGACACAGCGTTCTGAGCGAGGAGATCGGCCGGGTCTGCGCCCGCCGGTCGAACCTCAATGATGCACTGGCCTGGGCCGCCGCCCGCTGGGCCGTCGATCAGGCCATCGCCGCGGGGGCGAGCGTCATCTACGTCGAGGACCTCCGCTCGATGGAAGCCCGTGGCATGGGCCGCACCCTCAACACGCGCCTCTCCCAGCAGGTGCGCGCACAGATCGTCGACGGCATGCGGCACCTGGCCGCCGAGACCGGCATAGCCGTTGTCACCGTGCCCGCGCGGAACACGTCCAAGCACTGCCCACACTGCCTCACCCCGCTACGCCACCGCAAAGCCCCCGACCGGCCCACCACACCCGGCTGGAAATGGGCCATCTGCCCCAACCCCGGCTGTTCGTGGCAGGGCGATCGTGACCACGGCGCGTGGCAGCGCATCGCCTCCCGCGGTCTGGCCCACCAGAGCAAGACCGTGGCCGACCGCACCACCGGCGCCATGGCCATCCGCACCATCGTCGACCGACTCGAAGCCGGCGCGGTCATCACACCCACCGCGCCGAAGACCAGCCCGCCGGACCGGTCAAAAACCGGACCCACCCGGCACCAGACAACACGTCCGACGCCCAGGCGACGCCGGACACCCTCCCCTGTCGGGCCCTCGGGCCCGGCAGGCAAGCGTCCGGAGGGACACGCCAACACGGACCGGACCCGACTGCCCCGCGCAGCCCACCGACACCAAGGCGTGACGACGATCAGCACACCCACCACCAGCCGACACCGGCCGCGAGGGGCAGCACTCGGCGCAGGATTCCACCTCCACGCCCATGCCACCCCACCACGATGGGAACCGATCAACACCAGACACCACGTCTGACACAGGATCACTTAGCTGATTAGAGACGCTTCCCTGGCCGCCCTGAGCGCACACGGTGAACTCGCGAAGCTCGCCGTCGAGGAGACCGGCCGCGGCCTCTTCGAGGACAAGGCCGTCAAGAACCTCTTCGCCTGCGAGCACGTCGTCAACTCGATGTGCGGACTGAAGACCGCCGGCGTCATCCGCCGCGACAAACTGAACGGCATCACCGAGATCGCCGAACCCGTCGGCGTCGTCTGCGCGATGACCCCGTCACCAACCCGACCTCGACCGCGATCTTCAAGGCGCTGATCGCCCTGAAGACCCGCAACCCGATCATCTTCGCCTTCCACCCCTCCGCGCAGAACCGCTCCGCCGAGGCCGCCCGCATCGTGCGCGTCGCCGCCGTCGCCACCGCCGCCGCCGTCCCTGGATGCCGATGATCGACGACATGAAGCAGCTGATGCGGCAGGCGTACTACGGCAACACCGAGGGCGCGCCGCCGAAGAAGGGCGGCGCCAAGAAGAAGTGACCTCGCCGTCACCCGTGAGCGTCCGCCTAGGACAGGAAAGAGCCCGCCCGGGGCGTCAAGGCCCGGGCGGGCTTTCCGTCATGCGCCGGGAATCAGCAGCGCCGCCGCCGAGCGGGCCTGTTCCAGGGCCCGGGGGCGGTCCGCGCCGCGCTGGCCCAGGACGACCCGGGTGCTCAGGCCGTCCAGCAGGGCGAGGAGCTCCGAGGCCCGGGCGGGGACGTCCATGGGGGCGAAGCGGCCCTGGTCCACGCCCTTGGCCAGCAGCGTCTCCAGGTCCCGCTGCCAGCTGTCGTCGATCTCCTCCTGGGCGGCCTTCAGCGGCTCGTTGGAGGCCGTACGGGCCCACAGCTCGATCCACAGGGTCCAGCGCGGGTCGCGCGGCCCTTCGGGGAGGTAGAGCTCCAGATACTGGTCGAGCTTGCGGGAGGCGGTCACCCGGCGGCCGAGCAGGGCCCGGCGCTCCCCGGTGAGCAATTCCTCGCTCCAGCGCAGCGCCTCCAGCAGCAGGCGGTCCTTGCTGCCGAAGTAGTACAGGATGTGCCCGCCGCTGGTGCCGAGCCGCTCGGCCAGCTTGGACATGGTCAGCGCGGCGAGCCCGTCCTCGGCGATGGCTGCCATGGCCTCTTCGAGCATTCGCTCCTGGGCGATCTGCCCGTCACGCCGCCGTGCCGTTCCTGCCACCGCTCCCGCCCTCCGTCTTCCCTGGCCAGACCTTATCCCGGGCAGGGTCTTGACGGCAGGGCGGTGCACCCCTCATCTTGAATGCCATTCAAGAACTTAGAACGCCGTTCAAGATCAGTCAGGGGTGTACGCGGATGAGCGACGAGGTCTTCAAGGTCGAAACGCACGGCATCGACCCGATCCCGGACGGGGAGCGGCACGGCAGCGCCAAGGACCTCTTCTGGCTCTGGTTCGGCTCCAACCTCACCTTCACCTACGTGATCAACGGCGCCCTGGCCGTGGCCTTCGGGCTCTCCTTCTGGCAGGCCACCGCCGTGGTCGTGATCAGCGGGCTGGCGTTCTTCGCCGTCAGCGCCGCCGGGCTCAGCGGCATCCGCACCGGCACCGCCACCCTGGTCATCTCCCGCGCCGCCTTCGGCGTCCGGGGCAACTTCCCCGCCGGGGTGCTCAACTGGGTGGTGAGCATCGGCTACACCATCGTCAACACCGTCGTGGGCACCCTGGCGCTGGAGCTGATCCTCGCCCAGACCGGCCTGGCGAACGGGACGACCGCCCGCGCCCTGGCCCTCGGGATCACCCTTGCGCTGACCTTCGCCGTCACGATGTGGGGCCACGCCACCGTCCAGTTCGCCGAGCGCTGGGCCGCGTACGTCCTGGCCGCCGGCTTCGGCGCGCTGCTCGTCCTCGTCCTGCCCGGCGCCGACACCTCCGCCCCGGCCGCGGCGCCCGGGCTCTCCGGCTGGAGCCTGGCCTTCGTGATCATGCTCGCCGGGCCGTTCTCGTACCTGCCGATGCCCGCCGACTACACCCGCTACCTGCCCCGGACCACCTCGCTGAAGTCCATCACGTGGTCCGGCGCCCTCGGCGGCTTCGTCTCCTCCGTCGCCCTCGGAGTCGCGGGCGTGGCCGCCGCGACCCAGACCGACATGACCGACGCGGTCGCCGGAGCGCAGGGCCTGCTCCCGGGCTGGTTCCAGCCGCTGTTCCTGGCCCTCGTACTCGGCGGCTCCGTCACCAACTCGATCATCACGCTCTACTCCTCCAGCCTGAACCTCCAGGTCCTCGGCATCCCGTGGAGCCGCGCCCGCGCCCTCGGCATCAGCGCCGCCGTCACCGCGGTCGGCTCGCTCGCCGCGCTCTTCCTCACCGACTTCACCACCTCCCTGCTCTCCTTCCTCTCCCTCCTGATCATCGTGTTCGCGCCCTGGGCCGGTGTCTTCCTCGCCGACATGCTGCTGCGCCGCTGTCACTACGACGCCGACGCGCTGCACGCCGGGAGCGCGGGCGCCTACTGGTACCGCGCCGGCTACCACCCCGCCGGGATGGCCGCCCTCCTCGCGGGCATGGTCTTCGCCGCCCTGACCTGCGACTCCGCGCTGTGGACCGGGCCGCTCGTGGCCCCGCTCGGCGGTGCCGACCTCACGGTGCTCGGCTCGGTGGTCTCCGGGCTCACCTACTGGGCGCTGGCCCGGCGCCGGGTCTCGGCGACCGCCCCGGCCGCCGTCCCTGCCCCCGCCGCCTGAACCCCCTCCCTCCCTCTGCCTCTGCCTCTGCCTCTCTGAATCTCTGCCTCTCTGCCGCACAGGAGCACCACCCATGTCACACCCCCTCCCCGCCGACCTGCTGCTCACCGGAGCCCGGATCCACACCGTGGACCCGGACCTCCCCGAGGCGGAGGCCCTCGCCGTCCGTGACGGGGTGATCGTCTGGGTCGGCCCGGACTCCGGGGCCGCCGCCTGGGCCGGCCCGGACACCGAGCGGATCGACGCGGGCGGCAAGCTGGTGCTGCCCGGCTTCGTCGACGCCCACAACCACGTCCGGCTCGGCTCCGACGGCGCCTGCGTGCAGCTCGCCGGGGTGCGCACGCTGGAGGGCATCCACGAGCGGATCCTGGCCTGGCGGGAGGCCAACCCGGGCGCCGAGTGGATCGAGGCCGAGGCCTTCGACTACTCCGCGATCCCGGACGGCCGGATGCCGACCGCCGCCGACCTGGACCCGGTCACCGGGGACACCCCGGCGCTCGTGCTCTCGTACGACGTCCACACGGCCTGGCTGAACACGGCGGCGATGCGGAGGCTGGGCGTCACCCGGGACCGTACGGACCTGCCCTTCGGGACGGCGGCGGTGGACCCGGAGACCGGCGAACCCACCGGCTTCGTCAAGGACTTCGCCATCAAGGGCCTCTCGCGCGACGGCCACCGGGCGCTGCGCGAGCTGGGCGTGCCGTGGGCCTCGCCGGACCGGCAGTACGGACGGCTCGCCAAGAGCCTCGACGACGCGATCGGCTTCGGCATCACCACGGTGGTGGAGCCGCAGAACTCCCTCGACGACCTGGAACTGTACGAGCGGGCCCGGGCGGAGGGGCGGCTGCGCTCGCGGATCGTCGCCGCGCTGTTCCACCCCCGGGGGACGGCGGATGCGGACCTCGATGACTTCTCGGCGGCCGCTCGCCGGTTCTCCGGGGATCGGCTGCGGGTCGGCCCGCTCAAGCTGTACATCGACGACGTGGTGGAGCCGCGCACGGCCGCGCTGCTGGAGCCGTACACGGGCTGCGGGGCGCACCGGGGCGAGACCTTCTACCCGGCCGAGGAGTTCGCGGAGTTGCTGGCGAAGCTGGACGCGCGGGGCTTCCAGTGCTTCGTGCACGCCACGGGCGACCGGGGCATCCGGACCGTCCTGGACGCGGTGGAGCACGCCCGTGCGGTCAACGGGCCGCGCGACGCCCGCCACCAGGTGGTGCACGTGGAGTGCCTGGACCCGGCGGACGTACCGCGCTTCCGGGAGCTGGGCGTGGTCGCCTGCATGCAGCCGAGGCACTGCGCGCCGGAGATCGCGGGGCCGGGCCAGGACTGGGCGGAGAACGTGGGGGAGGACCGCTGGCACAAGGCCTGGCCGATGCGGAGCCTGCACGGGGCGGGGGCGGTGCTGGCGTTCTCCAGCGACTGGAACGTGGCGGAGATGGACCCGATGGTCGGCATCTACACGGCCGTGACACGGCAGTCCCTCGGCGGGGGGCCGGCGTGGCAGCCGGAGGAGACGGTGGACGTCCGCACCGCCGTGTACGGCTACACGATGGGCTCGGCCTACGCCAACTTCCTGGAGGCGGAGCGGGGTTCACTGACGGTGGGCAAGGCGGCGGACTTCGTGGTGTTGTCCCGGGACATCCTCGCGGTCCCGGCGGAGCAGATCCTGGGCACGGTGGCGGAGACGGTGGTGGTGGCGGGAGAGGTGGTGCACCGGGCCGGGTGACGGGGGGTCGTGCGGGGCCCGTGCGGGTCCCGTGCCGGGGGCTCGGCGGGGCTCGGCGTGCGAGTTCGGCTGCGCCGGGCCTGGCCCCTGGCGGGGGGCTTCGTGTACGGGGCCGGTGCCGGGGCGGGGTGTCGTCCGGGACTCATGATTTATGGCGCCTGGGCGTGGCTTCGTTGGTGGGGCCGGGTGCCGCGCCACACATCACGTTTTACGTCCCGGACAACACCCCACCCCGTCCCCGTCCCGGGTGGTTCACCGGAGCGCCTGACGTGCGCCCGGACCCCTCGTAGGGTGACTCTCCCGCGGATGTGGCCGCAGGAGAGGTGGTGGAGATGGAGTTGCTCGTCGAGCTGGTGGCGTTCGTGCTGATCGGGCTGGCTGCCAGCGGGGTGGGGATGCTGATGCGCAGGACGGTGGCGCGTCGTGCGAGGGCGCGGACGGAGTTCGCCTCCGGCGGTGACCTAGTGGCCGTCCCCTGCCAGGCGCGATGGCGGCAGGGTGTGAGGCGGCGGTTCTTCGGGTACGGGAAGCTGGCCCCCGACGCGGACGGCACGGGCGCGGTCTTCAAGGCCCCGCTGCGCAGGGCGGTGGCGCTGCCCGTCGGGGGCCGGGCGGTCGTTCGGGAGAGCTGGCGGCCGGGCATGCGGGTGCTGGAGTACTCGGCTCCGGACGGTCAGCGCATCGACTTCCAGGTGTACGACGCCGAAGCCGACCGGGCGGCACGCTTCCTGCGCATCCCGGACCCGGCGGACTTCGCCTGAGCCACCGTCCCGGGGGACCGGTCTGGTGAGGGTGATGGTGGCTGCCGGCCGTCAGCGACGCTCTTCTGCGGTGGCCGTCACGAAGCGCCCTCGTAGTGGTCGATGAGGGACACGCCGGATGCCAAAGCGCAGGCAGCGGCGGCGAAGTACTGCTCGTCGGCCCCTTGTGCGAGGCCGAGGGTGACGCCCTGGCTGAGGCCGACGAAGAGCGCCCTCAGTGCGACGGCAAGGCGTTGGGCCTGATGCGCCGTCACGACGTTCCCGTTGTGGGACCTTCCCGTGAACAGCGCGACCAGGTGTTCCTCCTGCGACCGGATGGACGTGGCGAGCTGGGACCCCAGGTCCGGGTCGTGCAGGGCCATGTCCAGCAAGGTGATCTGGAGCGACAGGCGCGACAGCGCGTCGGGGGCGTCACAACTGCGCCGGTAGTGGCGGGCGAAGGCATCGACCGCTTCGAGCAGGTCCAACCCGGAGGGGACCGCCTGCTCGATCTCTCCGTAGTGCGGCTGCAGGTAGTCGGCGACCATGGCGATCACCAGGCCGTTCTTGCTTCCGAACAGTGAGTAGACGGCACCGGTGGTCAGGCCGGCCCGTTCGGCGATCTCCTCGAGCTTGGCCCGATGCCCGTCTCGGGAGACGACCTGGAACGCGGCATCCAGCAAGGCCTTGCGGTTGCGCTCCTTGGCCTCTGCTCTCGTCATTCTCATAGATCGATTATTGCCGTAATCTCATTATGAAACCAGTGAGGGCTTCAGGGAGGAACGCTCATGAACCGGGTCGAGGCGCCGTTAGTGACACGCCGGACGGTGGGGGCCATCGCCGATGGCGTCTTCAAGGTGCTGCTCGCCGTTGTCTACATCGCCGGGGCTGCCCCGCTCGGCCGTCTGCTCGGCGTGCCCGCCTGGCTGATGGTCGCCTCTGGCGCGGCCCTGCTGGCCGGCGGCGGGATCGAGATCGGATATGTGCGCAGCCGATCGATGCGCACCTACGTGCGGCTCATGGTCGCTTACGACATCGGCTGGGCACTGGCGGCCCTTGTCGGCCTTCTGATGGCGTGGCGGGGCAGCGGCGTCGGGGGTGAAGTGTGGATCGGGTACCAGGCCGTCGCCCCAGTCGTGTTCGCCGTCCTGCTGGCCGCTGCCACCCCCATGCACGCACATCCCGTACCGGTGCGGTGCGCGTCTCAGTAGCGTGGGTCCATGGGTGAGGACACGTGGGCGGGAGTGCGGGAGCGGGTGCTCCGGCTCGCCGAACAGCCCGGGGCGGACGAGGTCTTCGGGGCGAACCGGCACGGTTTTCGCCTCGGCCCGGTCATGGGTGAGGAACAGCTCGTGGCGCTGGAGGCGGATCTGGGCGTTGGCCTGCCCGTGCAGTACCGGAGCTTTCTGCTCCGTGTTGGAGGCGGGGGAGCGGGCCCCTACTACGGTCTGACGACACCGGTCTTCGGCAACGGTGGGTGGAAGTGGCTCGGCATCGGGGATTGCCCCGGGCGGACGACCACCGCCGAGTTCGCCGGACGGCCCTTCGTGGCCGAGGCGCTGCAGCGGGAGCTCGACGAGATGGAGGCGCAGGAACCCGAGAAGGACGCCTTCGCGGCCGATGGCGAGTTCCGTCGCGCCTACGAGGCCTGGGACGCCCGCTACGAGGAGCTGTATGACGCTCAGGAGGCGGGCGCGGTGTTCCTCAGCGAGCAGGGATGCGGCTATGCGTCGCTGTTGGTGATGACGGGTCCGCACCGGGGTGCCATTTGGGACGACCTGAGACCAATGGACCGAGGGATCGCCCCCACCGGGCATGACTTCGCCCACTGGTACCGGAGTTGGCTCGAGCGGACCGAGCAAGAGCTCGGCGTGATCTGACGGGCTACCGCTGGGGCCAGTGCCAGAGGGGCTCGTCCAGGGGGCCCTCGCGGTCCGCTACCTCGGTGCGGCCGAAGTCCTTGATCAGTTCCACCGTCTGGAGGTCCACCCGGTGGCGGCGGGTGCCCGAGGCGAGGGCCTCGGCCAGGGCGGAGGCGTGGGTGACCACCACCGTCTGGGTGTCCCGGGCGGCCGTGAGGATCAGGTCCGCGAGCGGGGCCAGGAGGTCCGGGTGGAGGCTGGTCTCCGGCTCGTTGAGGACCATCAGGGCCGGCGGCCGCGGGGTCAGGAGGGCGGCCGTCCAGAGCAGGTAGCGCAGGGTGCCGTCGGAGAGTTCGGGCGCGCCCAGCGGGCGCAGCAGGCCGTGCTGGTGGAGTTCGAGGGAGAAGCGGCCGTCGTGGTCGGTGACGGTGACCCGGGTTCCGGGGAAGGCGGCGGAGACCGCCTCGTCGAGCGCGGCGGCGTCGCCGATCTCGCGGATCGTCTGGAGCGCGGCCGGCAGGTCGGAGCCGTCGGCGCTGAGCACCGGCGTACGGGTGCCGACGCGCGGGGTGCGGGCCGGGGCGTCGGCGTCGGTGCGGACGTGGTCGTAGAACCGCCAGGAGCGGATCCGTTCGCGCAGGGCGAGGAGGTCCGGGGCCAGCTGGGGGTCCGCGAGCTCGCTGAGCATGGAGTCGTACGGGCGCAGCGCGTTCTGGGTGCGGTGCCAGCCGCCGTCCGCGGTGCGGGTGCGTACGGCGGGGCCCGCGCGGTCGGAGAGGAGGGCCGCCGGGCGCAGGACCGGGCCCGCCCAGGTGCACTCGCGCTTGATCTCCGGGTCCAGGGAGAAGAGGGACTCCCGGTCGGGCACGGGGTGCCCGAAGTCCACCGCGTAGCCGAACTCGTCGCCCGCGAAGCCCAGTCGCAGGCTGACCGGTTCGGTGCGGACCGTGCCCTGGAGCGGGTGGCGCCCCTCGCGCACGTCGCGGGAGAGCTTGTCCGGGCCCGCCCACAGGGTGGACGGCAGCCCGCCCTCCCGGGCCAGCGCGGCGACGGCCCCGCCGCGCGCGGACTCGGCGAGCAGGCGCAGGGAGCGGTAGAGGCTGGACTTGCCGGTGCCGTTGGCGCCCGTGACGACGGTGAGGCGGCCGAGGGGGACGATCAGTCTGCGCAGGGAGCGGTAGTTCTCTACGGCGAGGGTCTTGATCATGTTTCGGGGTGTTCCTCCGGGGCGAGGAAGCGGCCCATCGGGAGGACCTGGCGGCCCCAGGTGCTCGCCATGATCTGGCCGGCGAGCAGGTACGTCGCCCCGAGGGCGGCGAGGAGGCCGCTCCAGCCGGTGATCCGGTTCCAGATCACCGAGCCGGTGAAGCCGCTGATCGTCATCGCGACGAAGACGACCAGGACGCAGGTGAAGGTGGAGAGCAGGACCAGATGGATCCGGAAGCTGCCGATCCACAGGACGAACACCACGAACACCCAGGGCAGGGTGAACAGCCCGCTGACGTCCCCGCGCAGCGCGGGATCGGTGGCCGGCAGCACCCACTGGATCAAGCAGGCCTTGGCCATCCAGAACAGTCCGAAGCCGCCGAAGACGGTGGCGTGCCAGGTGTCGCCGCGCTGCGCCTGGAACAGCCCGGCCAGCAGCTGGGCGAGCCCGCCGATGAAGAAGCCGACCAGCGGCAGCACCGAGTGGCCGAGCTTCTCGGGGAAGATGCCCGCGTCGATGCCGGTGGCGATGACCGTGACCACGATGAAGCCGGTGAGGCCGAGGGCGCCCAGCTGCGCCTGCGCGCTCGGCTCCATCCGCTTGACGGAGACGGCCTGTTCGGCCGGTCCCTGCCGGTTGCGGAAGCCGGGCAGGCTCGGGGTGTTCACCGGGCGTCCGTCCCCTCGCCCACGAAGCGCGGGACGGAGGGCGCGTCATCGGGCAGCCCGCTGCCCACCGCGGCCCCCGGCCGGCCCTTGCGGAAGACCGCGCAGGCCAGGGTGACCGCCGAGCCGAGCACCGCCCAGCCGGCCAGCACCAGCAGCGCGCCGCCCACGTCGTGGCCCTTGAAGTACGAGATGGAGCGCGCGGCGTACGTACCGGCCCCCGGCGGCAGGACCGGGCCGATGGTCTTCCAGAACGGCGGCAGCAGCGGGTACGCGTAGGCGCCGCCCGCGCTCGGGTTGCCGAACACCACGACCAGCAGGATCGCGAGGCCGATGCCGACGACGCCCGCCAGCCCCTGGAAGGCGAGGGTGATCGCGCCGACCGCGAAGACGACCAGGGTGCCCAGCCCCCACAGGCCCATGATGCTGCCGGGCAGTGCGCCCAGGACCGGGCCCGCGATGACCGCGCCGAGCAGGCCCGCGGCGAGCGAGTACAGGAGCAGCGCACCGAGCCGGATGACGGCGCGGGCGGAGTTCGCGGGCCGGGCGCCGGCGCTGATCGCGAGGATCGCGGCGCACAGGTAGCCGCCCACGCACCAGCCGACGACCAGGTAGAAGGAGCTCAGGCCGCGGCTGTCGCCCGCGGCGGCCGGGGCCACGTCGGTGACCTTGAGGGTGCGCCCCTGGGCCTTCTCGACGAGGCCCACGACCTCTTCCAGGGCCTGGGAGAGCGAGGCGCCGGCGCCGGAGGCGACCAGCAGCTCGTCGGTGGTGCCGGCCGGGTTGACGATCAGCGCGCCGTCCACGTCCCGGTTCTCGATCTGCTCGATCGCGGCGGCCCGGTCCGGGACCGTGCGGGCGTCGAGCGGCGTGCCGGGCAGGGCGTCGAGCTGCTGCACGGTCCGCTCGGTGAGCTGCTCGACGGGGGCGGCCACGGCGATCGGGATCTCGCTGGGTTTCGGGTGGTGGAAGGCCCCGATGTAGGAGGTGATGAAGGCGAGCTGGAGGGCCAGCACCCCCAGGACCAGCAGGGCTGCCCGGGTGGTCACGGCGTCCTTGATCTCGGAGAGGAAACCGCCGGACGCGCCTGCGTCGGTGCTCTCGGTGCGCTGGGTCATGACCTCACGCTCTGCGGGGTGGGGGCCGGTCGCAGCAGGGGTGGGCCGAATGGGTGACCCTCGGGTGAGTGGTCGGGGTGAGTGATCGGGGTGAGTGGTCGGGGTGAGTGGTCGGGGTGAGTGATCGAACAAGTGTTTCGCACGGATATTCGAATTGCTCTATGGTGGAGACGGGGGAGGTGTTCTACGAGCGAAGCTGGAGGCCGCGGGTGCCTGGTTTTACGCATCTGCACACCGTTTCGGGGTTCTCCATGCGTTACGGAGGCTCGCACCCGGAACGGCTGGCGGCACGTGCCGCCGAGCGGGGCATGGACGCCCTCGCCCTGACCGACCGCGACACCCTGGCGGGTGCGGTGCGGTTCGCGAAGGCGTGCGCGAAGGAGGGGATCCGGCCGCTGTTCGGGGCCGATCTGGCCGTGTCCCCTGCGGGGGGCCCGGTGTCCGCCGGGGCTGCGGGGTTCGCGGGGTTCGCGGGGTTCGCGGGGTTCGTGGGGTCGGCCGGGTCGGGGGGCTCGGCCGGCTCCGGTTCAGGTTCCGGCGAGGCCTCGTACCGGCGGCGTACCCCCGTCAAGGGCGGGGCCTTCGTCGACGAGTCCGCCGCGCGGGCCGTGTTCCTGGCCCGGGACGGGGCCGCGGGGTGGGCCGAGCTCTGCCGGATGATCACCGCCGCGCACGCCGGTCCCTTCGGGGATGCGGCGGGTGGCGGTGCCGGTGCTGCGGGTGTGGGCGCGGGCGTGGGCGACGCCGTGGGAGCGGCCGGGGCGGCCGGGCCGGGTGGCGGCCGGGATGGGTCCGGGCATGCCGACGGCTCGGGCCGGGGCCTCTTCGTGGCCGGGGTCGACGGGTCCGGGGGCGCGCCCGTCGGGGTCGCCGCTTCCGCGCGAGACGCGGGGCGGCAGCCCGTGGTGCCCTGGGAGGCATTGCGCGGGGAGGGGCTCTTCGTGCTGCTCGGGCCCGGTTCCGACGTGGGGCGGGCGCTCGCCGCCGGACGGCCCGACCGGGCCGCGCGGCTGCTCGCCCCCTGGCGGGAGGTGTTCGGGGACGCCGTCCGCCTGGAGGCCGTCCACCACGGCCGCACCGGTACCGGCTCCGGCTCGCTGCGGCTGGCCGCCCGTACCGTCGGCTTCGCCGCCGAGCAGGGCGTACCGGCCGTGCTGACCAACGCCGTCCGCTACGCCGACCCCGGCCAGGGCCCGGTCGCCGACATCCTCGACGCGGCCCGCCGGCTCGTCCCCATCGACCCCCGGAGCCCCAGGTACCCCCTCGACACCGGCGAGCGCTGGCTCAAGGGCCCCGCCGCCATGGCCGAGGCCGCCGACCGGATCGCCCAGGCCGCCGGCTTGCGCCCCGCCGACGCGCGCCGCCTGCTCGCGGAGACCCGGCGCACCGCCGAGGCCTGCTCCGTGGACCCCGAGGACGACCTCGGCATGGGCTCCGTGCACTTTCCCGAGGCCCGGCTCGTCGGCGCGGCCCACCGCACCGCCCAGCGGGTCCTCGCCTCCCGCGCCTCGGCCGGCATGGTGCTGCGCGGCTACGCGGACGACCCCGCGTACTGGGAGCGGATGCACCACGAGCTCGACATCATCGCCTTCCACGGCTACGCCTCGTACTTCCTGACGGTCGCCCAAGTCGTGGACGACGTACGGGCGATGGGCATTCGAGTGGCTGCCCGCGGCTCCGGCGCGGGCTCCCTCGTCAACCACCTCCTCGGCATCGCGCACGCGGACCCCGTCGAGAACGGCCTGCTGATGGAGCGGTTCCTGTCCAAGCGCCGCCGCGTCCTGCCCGACATCGACATCGACGTGGAGTCGGCCCGCCGGCTGGAGGTCTACCGGCGGATCATCGGCCGGTTCGGCGCCGAACGCGTCGCCACCGTCTCCATGCCCGAGACCTACCGGGTGCGGCACGCCATCCGCGACGTCGGCGCCGCCCTGTCCATGGACCCGGCCGCCGTCGACCGGCTCGCCAAGGCCTTCCCGCACATCCGGGCCCGCGACGCCCGCGCCGCACTTGCCGAACTGCCCGAACTGCGCGACGTACGGGGGGAGTCGTACGGCCGGCTGTGGGAGCTCGTCGAATCGCTGGACGCGCTGCCGCGCGGCATCGCCATGCACCCGTGCGGGGTGCTGCTCTCCGACGCCTCCCTGCTCGCCCGTACGCCCGTCGTGCCCACCAGCGGCGAGGGCTTCCCCATGTCCCAGTTCGACAAGGACGACGTGGAGGCGCTCGGGCTGCTCAAACTCGACGTACTGGGCGTGCGGATGCAGTCCGCGATGGCGCACGCGGTCGCCGAGATCCGGCGCGGTACGGGGGAGGAGCTCGACCTGGACGACCCGGCGCAGGTACGGCCGGGCGACGTGGCCACGTACGAACTGATCCGCTCCGCCGAGACGCTGGGCTGCTTCCAGATCGAGTCCCCGGGCCAGCGGGACCTGGTGGGGCGGCTCCAGCCCTCGACCTTCCACGACCTGGTCGTCGACATCTCGCTCTTCCGGCCGGGGCCGGTGGCCGCCGACATGGTGCGGCCGTTCATCGAGGCCCGGCACGGGCGGGCGCCGGTGCGCTTCCCGCACCCGGACCTCGCGGACGCGCTGCGCGAGACGTACGGGGTGGTGGTCTTCCACGAGCAGATCATCGAGATCGTGCACGTCATGACCGACTGCGGGCGGGACGAGGCGGACCGCGTGCGGCGCGGACTGTCCGACCCCGGTTCGCAGGGGCGGATCAAGGCCTGGTTCACGGCGACGGCGCGGGAGCGCGGCTATCCGGTCGAGGTGATCGACCGGACCTGGGAGATCGTCGAGGCCTTCGGCTCGTACGGCTTCTGCAAGGCGCACGCGGTGGCCTTCGCGGTGCCCACCTACCAGTCGGCGTGGCTCAAGGCGCACCACCCGGCGGCCTTCTACGCCGGGCTGCTCACGCACGATCCGGGGATGTACCCGAAGCGGCTGCTGCTGGCGGACGCGCGGCGGCGGGGCGTGCCGGTGCTGCCGCTGGACGTGAACCGGTCCGCGGTCGCCCACCGCATCGAACTGGTGTCCGATAATGCTCGGGAGGTGTGGGGGCTGCGCCTCGGCCTGTCCGACGTCCACGGCATCAGTGGCGCCGAGGCGGGCCGGATCGAGGCCGGGCAGCCGTACGCCTCCCTGCGCGACTTCTGGGACCGGGCGCACCCGGGGCGGCCGGTAGCCGAACGGCTCGCGCAGGTAGGTGCGTTGGACGCCTTTGGCGCCAACCGCCGTGACTTGCTGCTGCACTTGACGGAACTGCACGGCGCACAGCGGGCCGCGGGGGTACGTGGGGGCGGTGGCCGGGGCGGCGGCCGGGGCGGCGCCCAACTCCCGCTGGAGGGCGGCCGGTCCACGGCCCGTGTCGGGCTGCCGGATCTCTCCGACGCGGAACGGCTCAGCGCCGAGCTGGGCGTCCTCGGCATGGACGCCTCCCGGCACCTGATGGCGGACCACCACGCCTTCCTGGCCGAGCTGGGAGCGATCCCGGCGCGGCGGCTGCGGGACACCCGGCACGGGCAGACCGTCCTGGTCGCGGGCGCCAAGGCAGCCACCCAGACCCCGCCGATCCGGTCCGGGAAGCGGGTCATCTTCACGACCCTGGACGACGGGACGGGCCTGGTCGACCTCGCCTTCTTCGACGACAGCCACGAGCGCTGCGCGCACACCGTTTTCCACTCCTTCCTGCTGCTGGTGCGGGGCGTCGTGCAACGGCGCGGCCCGCAGAGCCTGAGCGTGGTCGGGGCGGCGGCGTGGAACCTGGCGGAACTGGTGGAACTGCGGGCCACGGGCGGCCTGGACGCGGTGGCGGCCCGCCTGGCCGCCTCCGGCGGGGACGCCGTCACGGAGGGCGAGCAGGGCCCCGCGACCGGCCGCCGGATCCGGATGTCCACGGGGTACGAGATGAACCCCTGGGCCGACCTCCAGCCGCCGGGCGAGGGCCCCGCGACCGGCCGCAAGCTGTGGCACTCCAGCCCGGGGAGCGCGGGATGACCTCCGGTCGGGGCCAGGACGAGCGGGGCCGATCCGGCACGGCCGCGGGGGCGCCGGCAGCCGTGCCGGCAGTCGCAGCCGGAGTCGCGCCGGTTCCCGCAGCCGCTGCTGCCCCGGCTCCCGCGGCCGCGCCCGCTCGCGTTGCTACCTCGGTTCCCGCAGTCGTGCCGGCTCCTGCTCCTGCTCCTGCGGTTGCTTCCGCTCCCGCAGCCGCTGCTGCCTCGGCTCCTGCGGCGCCCGCGCCCACCCCCGCGCCGGTCGGAGCCGCAGACGAGTCGGCAGCCGTGCCGGCAGTCGCGCCCGTGCCGGCAGCCGGAGCCGCGCCCGCTCCCGCAGCCGCTGCTGCCCCGGCTCGCGCAGCCGCGCCCGGTCGCGTTGCTGCCTCGGCTCCCACTCCCACTCCCACTCCCGCTTCCGCTTCCGCGGCCGTGCAGGTTCCCGCTCCCGTGTTGGCAGCCGCGCCCGGTCCCGCCCCCGCCGGAGGCGGGCTGCGGGGGGCGGGCTTTGGGCCTGCGCGGTCCGGTCCGGCCGCATCCGGGGGTTTCCCGGATTCCCCGCGGGCGGCGGCAGCGGCAGGGCGGGTCGTGATGTGTCTGCGGTTGCACCCCGCCGAAGGGGGGTCGCTCGGGGCCGAGGCGTACGCCGGGGTGCTCGCGCTGCTCGGCGGGCTGACCCCGGCCGTGCAGGCGCTGCCGCCCGACGCCGCCCTCGCCGATGTGCGGGGCGCGCTGCGGTACTTCGGCTGTGACGCCGTCCGGCTGGCCGCCGTGGTCCGGGTGCGGGCACTCGCCCTCTACGGGGTGGACGCCGCCGTCGGCGTGGCCGGCAACCCCATGCTGGCCCGGGCGGCGGCCCGCGAGGCCCGGCCCGGGGAGACCCTGGTGGTCCCCGACGAGCCCGCCGCGGTGCGGGAGTTCCTCGCCGGCAAACCCGTCGGCGCCCTTGACGGGGTCGGTCCCAAGGCCGCCCGCACGCTGTGCTCCTACGGTCTCGACTCCGTCGGCAGGGTCGCCGCCGCACCGCCCGCGGCGCTGCGGCGGATCCTCGGGGCCCGGCTCGGCCGTGAGGTGCACGAACGGGCCCTGGGCATCGACCGGACCCCCGTCCGGCCGGGATCCGCCGCCCGGACCATCGCCGCCGAGCGCGCCTTCGACCTGGACGAGCTGGATCCGGCACGGCACCGGCGGGCGCTGCTCTCGCTGACCGAGGAACTCGGCGCCCGGCTTCGTACACGAGAACAGGGCCGCGGCCAGGTCTGCCGCAGCCTCTCGCTCACCGTGCGCTGCGCCGACCGCACCACCCTCACGCGCACCCGCACGCTCGGCGAACCCACCGCGCACACCCCCACCCTGACCGCCACGGCCTACTCCCTCTACGAGGGCCTCGGCCTCCAGCGGGCCAGGGTCCGCGCGCTGTCCCTGCGGGTCGAGGACCTGGGCCCGGCCGAAGGGGCCGCGCGGCAGCTCAGCCTCGACCCCGAGGACGAGAAGGCCCGCCGGCTGGAGGCCGTCACGGACCGGGTCCGGGCGCGGTTCGGGCCGCACGTCATCGCGCGCGGCACGCTCGCGGCGTGACGGGGTTCCGGGGGCGTGTCGCCGGTGCGCCGCTCGACACGCGATTTTTTACCGACGCGTAACTTCCAACTCTTGCTACTCGCCCGTAATTTGTGGGCAGCAGCTCCCCCCTTGTGATCCGGATCACGGGACGAACCCCCACGCCCCATCCCCTTGAGTCGACCCGCAAGGAGATCACACGATGCTGCCCTGGAGACGACTGCTCCGCCAGCTGGCCGTCCTCACCCTCACCGCCGCCGCGCTCGTCGCCCCCACCGGCGCCGCACAGGCATCCACCGCCCCCAGCAGCGGCTGGAACAACTGGTCCTGCAAGCCGTCCGCCGCGCACCCGCGCCCCGTCGTGCTCGTGCACGGCACCTTCGGCAACTCGTGGGACAACTGGCTGGGCTTCGCGCCGTACCTCGTGCACCGCGGCTACTGCGTCTACTCGCTCGACTACGGCCAACTGCCCGGCGTGCCCCTCTTCAACGGACTCGGCCCCATCGACAAGTCCGCCGAACAGCTCGACGTCTTCGTCGACAAGGTCCTCGCCGCCACCGGCGCCGCGAAGACCGACATCGTCGGCCACTCGCAGGGCGGAATGATGCCCCGCTACTACCTGAAGTTCCTCGGCGGAGCCGAGAAGGTCAACGCCCTGGTGGGGCTCGCCCCCGACAACCACGGCACCGACCTGCTCGGCTTCACCAAGCTCCTCCCGTACTTCCCCGGCGCCGAGCACCTGATCAGCACCGCGACGCCGGGCCTCGCCGACCAGATCGCCGGATCCGCCTTCCAGCAGAAGCTGAACGCGGGCGGGGACACCGTCCCCGGCGTGAAGTACACGGTGATCGCGACCAAGTACGACGAGGTGGTGACCCCGTGGCGGAGCGCCTTCCTCGACGGGCCGAACGTACGCAACGTCGTGCTCCAGGACCTCTGCTTCCTGGACCTCTCGGAGCACGTCGCCATCGGACTCACCGACCGGATCGCCTGGCACGAGGCGCTCAACGCCCTCGACCCGGCACACGCCGAACGGACCACCTGCGCCTCGGTCTTCGACTGACGGCCAGGGGCTAGCGCCCGTGGCGGCCCGTCGTCGTCGACGTACGGCGGCGGGCCAGCCCGAACAGCACGGCCGCACCCACGGCGAGGACACCGGCCCCGGCGATCGCGATCGTCGGGGTGGTGCTGTTCCCGCCGGTCTCCGCGAGGTTCTGCGCGCTGCGCGTCGCGGCCGGGGCGGCGGTGGGCGTCGCAGCCGAATTCCCGTTCGTTTTCGGGTCGTTGTCGCCGTGGCCGTTGTGCTCCACCGTGGACTTGTCCGCCCCGGCGGCGATCTGCTGGTCCGTCGGCGCCGAAGGGGCCGCGCTCGTGCCGGCGCCGGCGGTGGCACTCGCCTTGGCGGTGGGCTTGGCGGTCGGCTCGGGGCCGGCCGTGGTGCCGCCGTCCTTGCCGAAGACCACGTCCGAGCAGGTGTAGAAGGCCTCCGGGCTGTCCGAGCGCTGCCAGATGCTGTAGATCAGGTGGCGGCCGGACTTCTGCGGGACGGTGCCGGAGAACACGTACTCGCCGTTCTGCATGCCGGGGTCGGTGGCCTTCGCGAACGGGGCCGGCTCCAGGTCGGACCACTTCAGCGGCTGCGAGGGGTCGTACCCGTCCTTCGTCACGTACAGCTCGAAGGAACCCCTGTGCGGGGCGGTCCCCTTGTAGCGGAAGGTGTGCGCGCCCGCCGTCATCGGGCTCGCCGGCCAGTCGGCGCGGGCCAGGTCCAGGCCCTGGTACTTGTCGTTGCCCGCGGAGCACAGCTGGCCGTTCGGGATCAACGCCTTGTGGTTCCCGGCCGCGTTGGCGATGTTCACCGCGTTCCAGTCGTAGAAGGCCTGCGCCCCGCTCGCCGCGACGGCCGCCTTGCACGCCGCCGACCTCGGGGACTCCGGCCCCTCCGCGTAGCACGCCGCCACCCGGCTGACCGGGTCCGTCATCGAGCCGTGCGCGGCCGCCGGAGCGGCGGCGTACGCGGCCACGGCGAGCGGGGCGAGGGCGACGGCGGCGATACGGGTCACGGTGCGGCGGCTGGGTGCGGGCATGGCGGATCTCCTTAGGGCACAAGGCAGGGGTGCGCCGAGGGAAGGGACCGTGGGCTGAGCGGCGTCGCCCCCCGACGACGCCGCTTCCGGCCCTCCCTGGCCCGGCCAAACTAACCGCCCGCACCCCGGCTTTCGCCGCCTGAGGCCCGCCGGAGAGGATCCTTAGGGTCCGCTTAAGGCAGGGGTAAGAAGGCGCTCAGGAACGGGGCTTTGCGGAGCCCCTGCGCCCCAAGGGTTCCGGCTCCCCCGCGTCCATGACAGTCCAGGCAGATCCGGCTTGTGCCGCCTCCGGTGGCTCCCCGATTGGCTCCCCGAGGGCTGCCGCTGACGTTCAGGCTTTGGGGCGCCTCCACACATCGGGGCCTCCGCCCTCCCACGTGATCGGCCCGTCCTCGCTGACGTCTACGTCCTCCAGACCGGCGCGGCGCAGAAACTCGGCAACATCCCTGGGGGAGTGCGCGCGCCCTAGGTCCGCGTCCACGCCCAGCGCATGCACGGTGACCTTGCGGCCACCCTGCGGTGACACCGGATGCACGATGATCTCCGTCTGATCCGACATGCCCCCAGCCTGCCGCCGCGCCGTCAGTCCAGCACGCCGAGCGCGTTGTCCGGTCGGCAGTGGGTGCAGGCCTCCACGCCTTCGGCTAGGGCACGACGGGCGGCGTCACGCTCGACTGGCAGGCAACGAGACCGGGTGTCCCAGCAGCTTCCTACATGGACGCGGACCGGCGCCCGGCCGACGCCGATTCCGTGTTCGAGTAGCCAGTCCGGCGGAGGGGCAGGCGGTACCCGCTTGGCCTCAGAGGCCAGACGCTGCTCCTCAGCCTGGATCCACCCGCGCGTGCGCTCAAGGTCACCGATCTGCACCCGCTCCAGGAAACGCAGAAGGTCGAGTCGGGAGGGCTGAATATCGGACATGTGTTCGATTCTACGCCCGGTGTCCTCATGGGTGGCCCCGAGACCTGTCCTCGGGGCAAGGGCCCTTAATGGGTCAGAAGCGGTCACGGAAGGTTGGATCATCTACTTCTGACCCATCCGCGCGGGCCAGACCCTGCCGATGGGCTCCTGGCGCGGCCGGATGTGGCGGGCCCGGCACCTCCTGGTGCCGGGCCCGTCGTGGTCGTTAGTGGTGGCCGCCGGCTGTCGTGGGCTCTCGACTCCGCACGATAGGGCGGCGGGGCCTCGCGCTGAGCTACATCGATGCGGCGTCAGCCACGTTCGGCTCTGCGCGCGTCTCGGTCTCCAGGTTCACCACCCACTTCTCGGGCCCTGCCGATAGCTTGGCGTGGTTACGGCGCATAGGACTGCTCCCACCCGAATTGCTGAAAGAGACCCAAATCCGCCCGCAGACACCCACGAGAGCCGCGATGGACGCAATGGACGCCGCACCTACACCCTGCAACGCCAGGGAAAGCACAAGTCCGAGAATGCCAAAAAACGCCAACAGATCCAACAGGCGCACGATGGAGGATCTATTTGATGAGCCACGGGAAGTCATGCTCTGCCCTTCAGGGTCGCAACGGGTTCGACTGACCCAACTCTGCGACACGGATGCCTCGTTGCCGAAACTGCAACAGGGCGTTGCGCCAGAATGGCAACGGCGCCACCAGGGTAATGAGGACACGTTGCGAAAGCGGCAACACCCGCCACATGACGTCACAGGGTGCACTAAAACCGACCAAACGTTGCGTTGCAAGTCCCGCAACGCAACGTTGCGCGACTTGCAACGAGGGGGGACCCGCCATGAGCAGCCTGGAGCCGATCGACTCAGGAGTGCCTGAGGAAGGGCAGGCGCTGGCGCAAGCGCTACGAACCCTGTTCGATGCATTGGGAATCTCGATGCGGCGGTATTCTGCTCGCTGCCATACAGACTTTGGCACCGTCTCTCGCTATTTGAGTGGGAAACGCGTCCCACCCTGGGGATTCGTGAGAGATCTACTCGCAAATGTAGCCGAGCATCGAGGGCAGCCCGCAAGCGACGAAACCGTTGCGGCCCTTCGACAGATGCACGCACGGGCTCTTGGTGTCGGGAATGGCACGCGAAGAGTCGTCGAGCTACAGCAGGCACTCGAAGAGGCAGATCAGCAAGTTCGCGAGTCCATCTCACTGGAACGATTACTCCGCCAGGCGCTACAAGAGCAAGAGCGTCAAGTTTCGCAACTGAGAGTTGAACTGCAGTCCCTCCGAGCTGCGAGGGCAGCCGACCGTCAAGCCGAGAGCAAGGAGGTAGAGCTTCTAATCTCGGGATATCAAGACCTCAAGGATGAGCGAGACGAACTAGAGCGCGAGCTCAATCTCATTCGGAAGCAACTCGCCGAGACAACTACCGCCCGAATTGCCGCCGAAGAAAAATGCGCACAACTGGAGCGCCAACTAGAAGAAGCGGAGGAGCAGGAAGTCCTCGATTTCAGAAACGCGTCCGAACAAGAGCGGGAACGCGCAGACGCGGCGGCGGAAAAGCTCCTACGTGAGCGCGAGGAGGCCACGCGGCGGCTGCAATCCCTAGAGAAAGAAATGTCCCTCCTGCTGAAAGAGTCCGCAAGCTCAGAAACTCTCGCCGAGAAGATTGGCTATGGACCCCGCCAGGTACTCCGGCGGGTTGATTCCGCAAACAAGAAAAACCCTGGAAGCGTGGAAGAGATACTCGCAAGAGCAATCGACATCCAAACTCCGACCGAAATCACACTTACAGCCAAATTGTTGAAGTCGATGCCCGGATATATGGCCTACATGTTTCAGGATCTGCAAAAACGTACGACCCGGCCCGACATTAACTCATCAATAGGAAGGCCTGACGTGTCCTGAGCATCGACGGCTTCCGGCGCTATCGGTGGTCACAGCGGAGCGATGTCACGCCTGTAGATGCTCTGGTGACCGAGGTCCACCCTGCAGGCTTCGATCCGGTCACGGTCATCTGCGATGGGCGTCCTTTGGCGCATCTTGTCGGCATGGCCCTCTACCCCTTCTCCTCAGAAGCGGACATGCGAAGCTGGACCGGCACGGGGCTCAGACAGGCACCCGTGCGAGCAGACAAAGGAGGATACGTGCCGAACCCCAGCCCGCGCGGGACGTACTTGACGATCTCAGAGGCCCTGCGGGCAAGGATCGCCGAGGGGGCCTACCCCGACGGCCTTCCGTCCGAAGCGGAGATCGGCCGGGAGTTCGGCGTGGCGCGCACCACCGTCCGCCGCGCACTTCGCGCGCTGGAGGAAGCCGGCGACGTAACCACCGTCGCCGGGGTCGGCCGCCAGGTCGGCGGCGACGCACAGATGGCGCCATACAAGCGGATCATGACGGACCTGCTGGAGCGCATGAGGGCCGGCGAGCTGCCCGCCGGCGCTCGGCTCCCCAGCGAGGCAGAACTCTCCGAGGCCTACGGAGTCGCACGGGGCACCGTCCGCCGCGCCGTGCACGAACTGGAAGTCGCAGGGCACGTTCAAGCTCAGCACGGTGTCGGGCGGTTCGTGAGCCCGGCGTCCTGAACTTCGACAGCTGGGAGGTACTTGCATGCAGTTGGCCAGGTGGGCTCACGACCTCGCGGAGTCCTTGCTCGCCGAAAGCCTGCCGAACCGGTGGGCTCATTCCCAGCGCGTCTACTCCCAGGCCCTGACGCTGGCCCCCGCCCTGGGGGAGGATGCGGAACTACTGGCCGCAGCAGCTATTGCCCACGACGTTGGGTATGCGAGGGCTGCAGTGGACACCGGGCAACACATGATCGATGGGGCGCGCTATCTGCGTGATGTCGTGGGTGCCAACCCGCGGCTGTGCAGCCTCGTGGCCTTTCACACCTCTTCCCCGTGGGAGGCATCCGAGCTGGGGCTGAACGAGATGTTGGCGGAGTTCGGCCCCGCAGAGCCCGCGCTGGTGGACGCAATCACGTACTGCGACCTGACCAGCAGCCCCGTGGGCGCGCTCGTGGATCCAGCGGAGCGGCTGACCGAGGTACTCGACCGGTACGGCCCGGATCACGTCGTGTTCCGGGCCGTGTCCGCGGCTCGACCGGAGCTGTTGGCCCGGGTCGACCGGGTACGTCAGCGCAGCTTTGAGGCAGAGCGGTCCAAGCTCAGCTGATTCGGGGAACCGGTGAGCCGCGAAACCCTTCCTCAAGCCGCCGGCGGGTAGTCGGCGAGACGTCGAGGGACTCGATTTCCGCCCTGGGAATCCACCGCACGTCCAGGGATTCCGAGCTCACCTTGATCTCCCCGCTGACCGGTTGGGCCCGGAAGCAGAGCGAGAACTCTTGCCGCACCTCACCGTCCGCGAACGCGATGACGTGCCCCGGGTCGGTGAAAATGCCCACCAGGCCGACGACGTCGACCAGGATCCCGGTTTCCTCCAGGACCTCTCGGACCACCGTGCCCGCGATGTTCTCGCCTACCTCCTGAACGCCCCCGGGCATGCCCCAGCGGCCGTTGTCCGATCGTCGCTCCAGCAGTACATCGCCCGCATCGTTCACGACGAACGCCGTGACCGCGGGAACGATGCTGTTTGCTTTCGGCGCGTTGGGATCGTTGAAGTAGTCAGTGCGGCGGCTCATTCTCACCTTTCGATGGGGACAGCTTCGGACCAGACCTTCTCGAAGCTCTGCTGATACGTGGAGACCAGCTCAGCACCAGCGACTTTACGCAGGTGAAGTACCGGCGTCAGGGGTGCGCTCACCCCGTACACCTGCGTGTTCACCAGCCACTCGTCATCCGACTGGTAGAGCGAGTTGTGCAGGGTTGACCGGTGGAGGCGGAACTCGATCCCCGGAACCGAATAGAGGGGGCGATAGAGCTTCATCACCTCGCGAACCTTGTAGGCCACCCCCTCGCCGATTTCCTCTTCCTCACCTCGGCGCCGGATCTCCGGGCTTTCCGGGTCGCCGAGCAGGATGCGGGACCGAACGCCACCAGCCGCTTTCGACCTGAGCAACTGGGCCCAGCGAGGGTTCTCGGCGAGGAAGACGCCCGCGTGGACCAGCACGCCAATCTCGCGTTCCGCCCGCCCGAAGAGCTGGAGCCATAGGTCCGCCGGCACGTACGAGCGATGCGGGTAGACCTTCAGGACCTCGGCGTCGGCAGCGTCCTTACGCTGCCCGTCCGGCAGGCCGTCCGGCCAGAGGTATCCCTCGTCCTCACGCAGGAAGGCCGAGATGGCAAGGCGGTGTCTCCGGTATGGCGCTCGCCCCTTGGTAATCCAGCGCTCCACCGTCTTGGGGTCGACCCCAAGGTGCTCCGCCAGGGACTCCGCCGTGACGCCTTGCGTCAGCATCGCGGACCTTAACCGCTCGTTCGCCATCCGACCCCCCGGGGACGTCTAGGGACGCGTTCGCCTGCCAGAACGCTACCGAGGACGTCCCAAGTCGTCCAGGGACGTGGTGACTTCGTCCCACCCTTCGGCGGCACTCTGATGACACATCGCAGGACGGGTCGGCTGAGGCGCAGAGCTTGACAGCCTCAACCAGAACCGCCACTGTGAGATACACGTTCAAGCATGTATCTCATGCTTCGAGTGCGGCTACTTCGCGCTGACCTGCATGGATGCCGCAACGAGCTGTGTGAGCAAGGCAAGGGCCCGGAACCGCGTGGGCCTACAGCTGAGGGCGGGGACGCTGCAATCCCGCTAAAGGCCAGGGGACAGGGCTTCGGCCCGACTGGCGAGGTGGCCCGGTGACCGCGAGCAACGGCCGGCGTGTGGGGACGTGGTCCCCCTTGCAGTGAGAGGCCCGTGCTCATCAGTTTCTGGAGGTTCGAAGTGATCCGCTTAAGACCCTTGGCCGCCGCCGCGCTGGACCCGCGTGGTGGCGTTGCCCGTCGCGTCGCCTGATCTGCCGCGCTTGCCGCGGTCGGTTGCCTCCCCCGCCCGTCCTGCCCGCCCGGGCTGAACGGGCGGGGTCGCAGGGAGCCGGAGCTCTTCCTGTTCCACAACGACGTGCAGCCCCGGCGCTGGAACGCCGGGGCTGCTGTTCGGGCCCCGTTCCTGTCTGAGAGGAGCAAGACCCAATGAAGTTCATCGTTGCACGTCAAAAGCCCGTTACTGTCCGGCCTGCCGATCTGGAGCCGACCGACGCCGAACTGGCGGCGATCGAGCTGGAGATGCCGGTCGTCACCGCCGAGGTGGAGCTGCTGGACGCGCTGATCGCGCTGCTGGACCGGCCGGCCTCCGAGTTCGACGCACGACGGATCCGCCGAGCCCACAACCGGGTGCTGGCCGCCCGCCGGGACCTGGCCAACCGCCAGGACCCGAAGGAGGCAGCGTGAGCACCGGCCGGGAGCTGACCCGGCCGCAGAAGCTCGTACTCGGCGCGGCGTTCGTCCCAATGCTCGCCACCGGCGCCGCCGGCGGAGCGGGCACCTTCTCCAACATCAAGGGCGCCTACGGTTCCGGGACCGCGCTCGGCGCGGTCGCCGCGGGCGAGGGCGCCACTGCCGTCCTGGCTCTGGTCCTGCTCGGACTGACGATGCTCGGACAGGCCTCCCCTGCCGTGGTCCGGATCGGGTTGTGGGTGCTGCCCACAGCCGCCGCGGTCATGGCCGCGATGGCGGCCGAGGGCGCCGGCCGCACAGTGATCTACGCGGTCACGCCGATGGGCATGTGCGTGGCGGCGGAGGGCATGGCCTTCCTGGCCCGGCGGATCGTGGTCCACACCGACGGCAGGGACGCCGAGGCCGAACACCGGGCCGCCACCGTCGTGAGGGCACTGGCCTACCACCGGGCCCGGGCCGCGAACCACCCCGACGAGAAGATCCGCGCCCGCTCCGAGCGCACCTCATGGAGGCTCGCCCGGAGGATCGGGACCGGGGATGCCTCCCTCGGTACACGCCTGCTGGAGGTCCAGCGGGAGCGCGTCGCCGACGGCGCCGACGCAGCCCTGGCGGACATGTTCGGGACGACCGTCACACCGGAGCGTCACGCCGTCACGGCCCCCGTGACCCCCGCCCTCGCCCTGGCTCCCGCACCACAGATCGACCCCGCTGAGGAGCCCGCCGAGGCCGAGGTCGTCACGGCGTCCCGTGACGGGGAAGACACGCAGGTCAACCCGACAATGCCGGAGGTCGAAGAGGAGTCAGTCACGGTGGTCGTCACGCCCGTGACGCTGGACGAGGTCGCGGCCGTGACGGGCGTGCCCACGCCTCACCCGGCGGAAGCGCTCTCGGACGAGCAGCTCGTGGTCGTGCTGCGGCATCTGCGGTACTCGGAGGATCCGCCTCTGTCCTACCGGCAAGCCGTCACGGCGTTCCGTGACGCCGGGTTCGTCGGGGGCGAGCAGCGCGTCCGTACGGCCTGGGGCGCGGTGATGTCTCAGGAAGAGAGCGCCCCATGACCGCCCTGCCGGTCTACTCATGGCGCCTCGCCCCGGACGGTCTGGCCACCCGCCGACAGCTCCGCTCCGCCGGCCTGCGGCCGGGCGGTCAGGACGTCGTCGCCCAGGTGGAGCGGCCGCGCTACCGGCGCGGCCCGTTGGTTGCGTTCCTCTACCGGATAGAGCTGGCGCTGCCGGTCCGCCCCATGACCCCGGCCAAGGCCGCGGCCCTGGCGAAGGCGAACACCGCCCGCAGGACCTGCCCCGCGTGCCGCACGGATGCCGGGTACGTCATCCCGGCCTCGCTCGGCATGTGCGTGCCCTGCGCCTACCCCGAAGAACAGTGCGTCGCCTGAACCACCTCAGCAGGGCCCGGCCATCCACCTCCTACAGCGTCGGCCGGGCCCCCTTCTCCCGTGAAGGAGCACGTTCAGCATGACCGAGACCATCACCGAACCGCAGGCTCCCCCCGAAGAATCCACCCCCGCCCCGGCCTCGCCGACCACTGCCGAGACGAGCACCAAGCAGGTCGGCCACACCCCGGGTGGCTTCCCAGTCGTCCCGCTGTCTCTGACCGGGGCGAACGCCACGGCGAGCCTCCTCGCTTCGGCCGCTCTGGCCGGCGGGCCGGTCGCCGCCGCTGTGGTGATGACCGGCGCCGTCGCCCTGGGCGCCGTCGCCACCCGCAAGCGCGGCAAGGCCGCGAAGGCCAAGACGACGACCACGTCGAAGTCTCCCTCGGCTGGTGCCGGGAGCAGCGGGGGTCGTGGCCTCTTGGGACGAGTCCCCCCACAGCCCCGGACCTCAACCCGTACCGGTGGCGGAGCAGGTTCCCGTAAATCCTCCGGGCAGTCCCGACACCGTGCGAGCGGCTCTGCAGGAGTCGGCAGCTCGGGTTCGCACCGGGCCAAGGGCGGTACGTCGTCGGCGCGGCAGCGTGCCGTGCAGGCGGCCGGCCGTCTGGCCGGGGGGCGTGCGGGGCAGGTGCGTGAACTGCGGGCCTCCACCCGCGCCCAGTCCCCGACCCGGGCCGCATCCCGTACGGGGGCGGTGCAGGCGCGGCGGCAGGTCGCCGACAACCGGCGGACCGCGAAGGCCGCCGAGCGGGCCGCGTCCGCGCAGGCCAAGCCCCGTGGTCTTGCGGCTCGGACGCTGGCCAAGGGCATGGGCAAGGCCGCGACTGTCCGCGACAAGGCCGTTGCCGGGGCCCGCTCGATACGGGACCGCAGCGCGGGCCGTGTGGTCGCTTCCGGCCGGGATGGGATCCGCCAGGCCGCACACCGCAAGCGGGTGGAGCAGCTCAAAGCGCCCGCCCGCAAGGTGGCCCGGAAGGCACTGCGCCGGTCCGCCGCCCGCTTCCACGCCCGCCGGGCCCTCGCCGGACTCCTCGGCGGAGCGGCTGGGGTGCTCGGGATGGTGACGACCCCGCTGGGGCGGAAGCTGCGGATGCCGTCGCTGATGCACCCCGGCCGGCGCCTCTACCGGGCTCTCGTGAACCGGGCCCGCACCGCCCGCGAAGCCCGGGACGCCGAGATCCGGGCCCAGTTGGAGCAGGACGAGCAGGCCGCCGAGGCGGAAGCCGCGGCGGAGCAGAACGAGGACGAGCAGCACGTCGGGGACCGCGTGGAGCGGCCCGTGAGTCATGTACCGGCACCTCCCATCCATGAAGGAGCACCCCAGGTGAGTACCGCTTCTGGTTTCCGGTTCGAGGAGTACGCGGCCGAGATGGAGGCCGCCGCCCAGGGCTACGAGCCCGACAACGCGATGGAGATCCTCGCCATGGTCGAGGGCCTGCCCCACGCCCTGGGGTCGGTCGCGAACGTGATGAAGATCCTCGGTGAGCGCTCGGATGCCGAGTTCCCGCTCGACAAGGCCGTCGCGGAGACGTTCCGGGACTGCTTCGGCGCCGTCATGGCGTCGGTGTCGGTCGCGGAGGAGATGGGCCCGATCTTCCGCCGGGTCCACGAGCAGGACATCGCCCGCCACGAGGACCCCCGCAACGGCTACGACGCCGAGAAGGGCTGGAACGTCTGAGATGAGCGCCCACACCGTCAACAACCAGGGCGGGGTGGCGTTGGACTGGGCGGCCGGTCACGGACCCGTGACCGGCGCCCTGTCCGCGACCACCGGAGCCTTCGCCGTCGCCACCGTCGGCACCCTCGCCCACATGCCCCCGTCCTGGGCCCTCGCCATCGGCACCGCCGGCGCGATCGGCCACACCGCGACCGGCCTGCGCCAGAAACTGGCAGGCCGCACCATCGGCGCCCGCGCCGCTTCCTGGCTCCTCGGTGGCGGCTGGACCACGTGGGCCCTCGCCACCGGGCCCCTCACGTGGACGGCCCTCGGCTCACTGGCCACGATCGGCGTGGCCATCGGCGCTTCCGCCCGTGCCACCGGCCTCTACGAGGAAGCCCGCGAGGAGGAAGCCCTCGCCGTCGCCGAGCAGCAGCTCGCCCGCGAGCTGGCCGCGGAGCGGCGGGGCATCGCCGCCGAGTGGGCCGACCGCGTCCAGCGCGTCTGCGGCATCTCCATCCGCATCCTCGCGGTGGAAGTCTGGCCCACCGGTACCGGGTTCACCATCGACGCCGAACTCCCCGCCGGGGGCGTCACCTACGACCGGATCGCCAGGGAGAACGCCAAGCTGTCGGCCGACGCCCGGCTCCCGCACGGCTGCTCGGCCGCCGCGACCCCCGGGATCGACCAGGGGCGGGTTCTGATCGACGTGACCACCACGAACGTACTGGCCGCGGAGGTCCCCTACCCGTCCGACTACAGCGCCCTCTCCGTCCACACCGGCGTCCCCTGGGGGTACCGGACCAACGCGGACGAGATCCTCGCCTACCTCCGCGAGCAGTGCGCGCTCGTCGTCGGCCCGACCGGATCCGGCAAGACCAACATGGTCCACGTCATCCTCGCCGGATTCGCCCGCGCCACCGACATCCTCACCTGGGTCATCGACCTCAACGCCGGATCCGCCGGCCTCCCCTGGGTACGCCCCGCACTCGAAGGCACGGGAGACGGGCGGCCGGTCCGGCCCGGGGTGGACTGGCTCGCCTCCACCCACCAGGAAGCCATGCTGATGCTAGAGGCAGCGCTGCGGATCGGCCTCTACCGCAAGCGCGCCTACCAAGACCTCATGGCCAAGGCCAACACCGACCTGCTCCCGGTCAGCGCGCAAATCCCGCAGATCATGATCGTGATCGACGAGGGCGCCGAGATCCTCACCAGCGGCGACCAGGAGATGCGCAAGCTCGCGAAGAAGATCCTTGAAGTCATCCGCATGCTCCGCGCCATGGGCATCCGCACCGTGCTCACCGCGCTCGGCGCCACCGGCTCCGTCCTCGGCGATCTGATGATCCGCCGGGAGGCCAAGGTCCGGGTCGCGTTGACCGGCGGGGAGAAGGAGGGCATGGACCTGTCCAAGCTCTTCACCGGTGGCAACGGGCTTCGCCCGGAGCAGGCACCGCACAAGGGCACCGGCTTCATGGGCACCCCCGAATCCCCGGTTGCGCTGTTCGGGACGTGGCGGATCAAGCCCGTCCAGATCCGCGACATCGTCGTGGCGACGTCCGAGCGGCACCCCCGCCTGGACGAGGTGTCGGCGAAAGCGGCGGGCGCCGACTATGCCCGCCGCTGGGATGCCGCCCGCACCGCGTGGATCACCGACCACCAGCAGACCGACCCCGCCCCGGCCACCGGCATCACGCCGGCCGGAGCAGGCGGTGGCGGGCTGACCCTGTCCGCGCTCCGCGAGACCCCGCCCGCCCCGGCCGCGGCCGCGTCGGACGAGGACAGCCTTGCCGAGGAGTTCATGCGGCAGATCGACGCGGAGTTCGGCACGACCCAGGAACCCCGCCCGGCCGCTCCGGCGTCCGGCACGGGGCTGAATCTCTCCGCGCTCGGGGATGAGAAGGAGACCGGGCCCGGATGGCTGGCGGACGCGGTCACCGCGATCTACGCGGCCGGGCCGGACGGCATGAAGCCGGCCGCCGTCGCCGATCTCGTCGGCCGCAGCCGCGAGGCGGTCCGCAAGACCCTCAAAGCCGCCGCCGAACGCGGCGAACTCGTCTACCGCGACCGCGGCCCGCACTCCGTCTACGTCCACCCCGACCACGCCTGACAGGGGCCACAGACGGCTACTGCCTACTGCCTACTGCCAACTTGGCAGTAGGCAGTAGAACGGCCCGCTACTGCCCACCAGAGGCCTTCATCAGGGCTTTTGGCAGTAGGCAGTACTGGGTTGGCAGTAGGCAGTAGGCAGTAACCGCGCACACGCAGAGCGACCACCCACAGCGGGCGGCTCCACCACCAAGGGGCCGCCCGTACCGCGTCCAGGAGCCTGCAATGCCCTATGAGCACACGACCGCGAGCACCACCCCCGCCACCCGGTACGGCGACCCGGTCCTCTACCCCACCGCCGTTCAGCAGCCGCTGATGCTGCCCGCCGAACTCCCCCCGGGAGTCGAGATGGTCATCCTCCCCGGTGGGATCCGCACCCTCGCCTACACCCAGCCCCCCGCCGCCCCGGCCGCGACGGTCGCGGCGCAGCCGATACCGGCGTGGGCCAAGACGACAGCGCTCCTCGCCCCGACGATCGGCGGGGGCGTGGCCGCGGCCGGTTTCGGGATCTCCTACGCCGCCCCGGGACTGATCGCCATGACCGAAGCACTCTGGGCCGCCATCGCCCTCATCGCCGCCGGCGTCATCGCCCCCGCCCTCCTGCGGACCACCCGCAAGGCCGGGAACCGCTCGGCGCCGGTCCAGCACATCACCCAGAACATCAGCGCGTCCGGGATGTTCGGCCGCGCCTCCGGCACCGTCAACAACCGCTGAAAGGGCCCCGGTGAACCAGCCCCGACCGCCCATTGCCGACCGCGTCTCCGACGCGGTCGCCCTCCTCACCGGCAAGCACACCGTCCGCTGCCCCCACCCCGGGTGCACCGTCAGCGTCCGCTACCGCCACGTCATCCCCGACGAGGCCAAGCGCCTCACCGACCTCGCCACCGACCACACCCGCCACTGAGGAGCGACATGTTCGGTGTTCTCGCCTTTGAAGGCGACGACCAGCCCGCCGTCGAGACAGCCCACTGCCTCCACTGCCGCGGAGCCATCGACTGGATCAGCTGTCCGACCGGTGGCTGGTGGGCCCACGACAGCCACCCAGCCGACCACCACGACGCCGAGCCCGAGCCCAACCCCCACTGACACGACGAGGGCGGCCCGCTCTCGCCAAAGTCCGGGCCGCCCTCTTCCAGAACCCTCAAGAACTGGAGACATTCAGCATGACCCACACCATCCACATCCGGCGAGGGCCCCGGCCTCGCCTGCTGGACCTGTACTGCTGCGCCGGCGGCGCCGGTAAGGGATACGAGCGGGCCGGGTTCGCCGTGACCGGCGTCGACATCTGCCCGCGCCCCAACTACCCCTTCACCTTCCGGCAGGGCAACGCCCTCACTGTCCTCGCCGAGTTGATCGCCTCCGGGGAGATCAGCGCTTACTCGGCGATCCATGCCTCCCCGCCGTGCCAGGGCAAGTGCGCCCTGACGGTCGGCACCAACCTGGCCATGGGCTGGGGCGGCACCCACGAGGACCTGATCGCCCCCACCCGGGAACTCCTCGACGCGTCCGGCCTGCCGTACGTGATCGAGCAGCCCGACGGGAAAGCCGACGTCCGAAAGGACGTCAGCCTCTGCGGCGAGATGTTCGGACTCGGCGTGCTCCGCCACCGCAACTTCGAACTCGGCGGCTGGACCGCCCAGAAGCCCCGGCACATCCCGCACCGCGGCTATGTGCGCGGATGGCGCCACGGCGTCTACCGGGACGGTCCGTACGTCGCCGCCTACGGCGACGGTGGCGGCAAGGCCAGCGTCCCCGAGATGCAGCAGGCCATGGGCATCACCTGGACCGACATCCGCGAAGAGCTCACCGAGGCCATCCCGCCCGCCTACAGCGAATGGCTCGGCCGCGCCCTCCTCGCCCACACCCTCACCGGGGCAGTGGCCGCATGAGCGGGGAACTGTTGGCGGCTGCTCTTATGGCCTCCGCTCGGGGCTGGCCTGTGTTCCCGCTCCGCCCCGGGGACAAGCGGCCGGCCGGGCATTCCGAGGAGCACTGCCCGGCCGCCGGGCGCTGCGCGGGCGGTCACGTGACCCCCGAGCAACGGGCCACGACCAACCGCGCGCGGATCGCGGCTTGCTGGTCGCAGAAGCCGTACAACGTCGGCCTGGCCACCGGCCCGGCCGGGTTGGTCGTGGTCGATCTGGACCTGCCCAAGCCCACCGACAAGGCGCCGCCGGCCGAGTGGGCGGGGTTCCGCGACGGGATCGAGGTGTTCATGGCTGTCTGCGAGCGTGCCGGGCATCCCGTACCTGCCGACACGTTCACGGTGCGGACCGGGCGCGGCGGACTGCACCTGTACTTCACCTCCCCTGAGGGAAAGCGGCTACGTGGGAGCGCAGGGCGTCTGGGCTGGAAGGTCGATACGCGAGCCTGGGGCGGGTACGTGGTGGCCCCTGGCAGCGTGGTGCACCGCCGGCCGTACAAGGTCATCAACGCGGTGGACCCGATCCCCCTCCCCACGTGGCTCTCTGACCGTCTCACCCCGCCGCCCGCACCCGCCCCGCTCTCCGTGTCCACGGTCCGGGCCCGAATCGGCCGGGCGGACCGGTACGCCACTGCCGCCCTCGACGGCGAGCTGGCCAAGCTCGCCGCTGCTCCCGATGGCGAGCACAACTTGACCCTGTACCGGGCCGCGTACGCCCTCGGCCGCTTGGTCGCCGCGGGGACGCTGTCTGAGCAGGAGGTCACCGACCGGCTCACCGAAGCCGCCCTCGCCAAGGGCCTGACCGAATCCCGGACCGCGTCCAGCATCCGCGACGGCATCCGCCGCAGCACCCGCAACGCCCTGGCAGGCACCCGATGACCCCACACCAGACCAGCCCCGCCAAACCGGCCCTCGCCGCCGGCGGCAGTAGCGCGCCGAAAGTCGTCGCCGAAGGCGTCCTTTCATCCCTTCGCCCTGCACCGCGCGTGGACGACGGACGCCGCCCCGTGGCCTGGCTCCACATCGTTGCCCCGCCCTCATACGGCGACCCGGTCCGGGCGCGGTCCTGGTGCCAGTGCGGGTACGAGCGGACCGCGATCGGCCGCCCCGGAGTGCTCCAGGTCGTCGGAGCCCACAACGAGCACCGCAGCGTTTGCCCGCTGCTCAACACGAATCAGGAAGGGAGGAAGGCCGCATGAGCGCCGAGACCGATCTGTGGGAGGGCTTCGAGGCCCTCGACCCGCAGGACATCACCGGGCCCGCATGGGACGAACCCGTTCCCGTCAGGGCCCGCCCCGTCCTGCCGATCTTCCCCGTCCACGCCCTGCCCGTCTGGCTGAGGGACATGGCGATGGGAGTTGCGGAGGAGACGCAGACGCCCGTCGACCTCGCCGGATGCCTGGCCCTGGCGGTCATGTCCACGGCGGCCGGTGGTCGGGTGCAGGTCTGTGTGCGCGGGAACTGGAGCGAGCCGGTCAACATCTTCACCGCGATCGCTCTGGACCCCGGCAACCGCAAGTCCGCCGTCTTCGGCCTCATGGTCCGCCCCCTGCTGGCTGCGGAGACCGCGCTCGTGGAGCTGGCCGGTCCGGTGATGGCGGAGGCTGAGACCAGGATGGCTCTCGCCAAGTCCGCGGCCGAGCGGGCCACGCAGAAGGCCGCGGCCGCCGAGCCTGGCATGAAGGACGCGCTCACTGCCCAGGCCGTGGCCCTCGCGCAAGAGGCGGCCAAGATGCGCGTCCCGGCCGTCCCGCAGCTCGTCGCTGACGACGCGACCCCCGAGACGATCGGGACGCTCCTGGACGAGCAGAACGGCCGCATCGCCTGCCTGTCCGCCGAGGGCGAGCTGTTCGACATCATCGCCGGCCGCTACAGCGGCAAGCCCAACATGGGCATGTTCCTCAAGGGCCACGCCGGAGACATGCTCCGCGTCAACCGGCAGAGTCGCGGCGCCCAGCACGTCGATGACCCCGCCGTCACCGTAGGCCTCGCCATCCAGCCCGAAGCCCTCGACTCCCTCGCCCAGATCGACGGAGCCGACGGCCGCGGACTCCTCGCCCGATTCCTGTACTCCAAGCCTCTCTCCCTGGTCGGCAGTCGGAACCTGAAGCCCGCCCTCCTGGACGAGCAGACAGCCGCGGAGTACGCGCGCAGGCTCGGCGGGATCACGCTCGCTCTCGCCGGATGGCTTGAACCCGCGATCCTCACCCTCACCCCGGAAGCCGACGGGGTGATGCTTGCCTACCAGACGGTGACCGAGTCCCGACTCGGCAAGGGCGGCACACTCGCGTCCATCGTGAAGTGGGCGTCCAAGCGCGACGGGGCTGTTGCCCGCATTGCCGCCCTCCTGCACCTGGCCAACTACCCCGAAGACGGATGGCACCGGCCGATCGAGGCCGCGACCCTGGCCGCTGCCACTGAGATCGGCGACTACTTCACCGCCCACGCACTCGACGTCTTCGACGCCATGAGCGCGGACCCCGCCCACCACGCCGCCCACACCGTCCTGACCCACCTCCAGACCACCGCACCCGGCACGTTCTCCAAGCGCGACCTCTTCCGGGCTCTGCCCCGCTCGGACTTCCCCGCCATCGCCGACCTCGACCCCGCTCTGACCCTCCTCGAAGAGCACGGCTGGATCCGCCAGCAGCCCCCGCCCCCGCGCACCGGTCGCGGCGGCCGGCCGCCCTCCCCCCGCTTCGAGACCCACCCCCGCATCAGCCGGGGCATCTGACACAACCCCCAACCCGCTGACAGAACTGACAGAACTCCTCAACTAACACCCTGACCTGCGCAAACAGTCGTGATCGCGATCGTGACAGAACCTAGTTTTAACTCGACAGAACTCCCCGCCCAGCCGAGGGGGCTGTGACAGAACCCCCGACCGGGAGGTTCTGTCGAGTTTTAATTCAGTTCTGTCAGAGATCGCGAGAGCGGCGAACTGGCAGGTCAGGGGCCATGCGGGGAGGTTCTGTCAGTTCTGTCAGCGATTCCAGCCCATCCGGCATGGGCTGCTACCCGTAGCTGGTGATCCACGGAACGGAAGGAACGTCCTCACGTGGCACTGATGGTCGTACCCGAGAGGCGGCTGCACAGCGTGGAGGAAGCAGCAGAACTCCTCAACGTGGGCAGATCCACGGCCTTCGAGGAGATTCGACTCGGCCGCCTGCGCACCGTGCGCGTCGGCAGGCGACGGCTCGTACCCACTGAGTACGTCGACGAGTACGTCGAACTCCTCAAGTGTGAGGCCCAGAAGGCCGCGTAGTAGTGCCTGACCTAGCAGCGGGGCCGCACCCACGTCGGTGCGGCCCCGCTCGCATGCATGAAAGGTGCCAGATGGAAGAGGAGCGGGCACCAGCCCGTAAGGCAGCGAACGGTGAAGACTCCATTTACTGGGACAAGTCCAAGAACCGCTACGTCGGCGCCGTGTCCTTGGGCTTCACCGCGGCAGGCAAGAGGAACAGAGCCAAGGTCTCGGGGGCCACGAAGACGGAGGTTCGGCGGAAGCTGCGGGATCTCAAGAAGGAGTTGGAGCAGGGCTCCAAGACCCTCGCTCACTACACAGTTGGTCAGGCAGTGGATGACTGGCTTGCGCAAGGGCTGAGAGGCAAGGCGGAAGGCAGTGTCGACACCTACCGCAGTCTGGCCCGTACCCATATCACTCCCAGGCTGGGGAAAGCGAAGCTGCGGTCGTTGGAGGCGGACGAGGTCGACGCGTGGCTGGAGGGGCGAGCGGAGCTCCTGGCCACGACGTCACTTCAACTGCTGCTTTCGGTCCTCCGACGGTCGATCAGCCATGCCCAGCGACGCGGGCGGGCTGTACGCAACGTTGCTGACTTTGTGGTGGCACCGGAGGGGAGGCCTGGGAGGCCCAGCAAGTCGCTCTCGCTTGGCCAGGCCGAGAGTGTCCTCCGTGCACAGGCAGGTTCGTGGATCCATGCCTATGTGGTGTTGGCACTGCTGGTCGGCACCCGACCGGAAGAGACACGGCCGTTGACCTGGCAGCACGTGAGGCTGGATGTCCGTGGCGACGAGAAGCCGCACGTGCAGGTCTGGCGGTCCGTCCGACGCCATGGGGACATGAAGACGCACAAGAGCCGGCGCTCCTTGGCAATGCCGAAGTACGTGGCCGTGGTCATGAAGGCACACCGCGACCAGCAGCAAGCGGCGCTCAAAGCCGCCGGCCGGCCGTGGAACGCCGAAGGCCTTGTCTTTCCGAATGCGAGCGGGGACCTGCGTACCGCACTGGATGTCCGTCGGAACTTCCGAGGTCTCCTCAAGGAGGCCGGGCTACCTCACCCAGAGAGCTGGACCACTCGGGAACTGCGCACCAGCTTCGTGTCTCTGCTGTCTGACCACGGCCTCCGCATCGAAGACATCGCGCGGTTGGTTGGGCACAGCGGCAGCAACACCACCGAGAGGGTCTACCGGAAGCAGCTGCGCCCGGTCATTGAGGCCGGGGCTGAAGCCATGGACGAGATCTTCAGTGACGGGGGCGCGGCCGACGACCCAACGTAGGCCCCGTGGCTCCCGGTTTGGCTCCCTAGAGCCAAACCGGGCCGCCGTGGGCCCTCTTGACCTGCATGGATGCCGGTGGCGTGGCCCGTTGAGTCCTAGGGTCCGCTTAAGGCAGGGGTAAGAAGGCGCTCAGGAACGGGGCTTTCAGCCGCCCGGGCGCCGCCGCTAGGCCAGGAGCGCGGGCAGGCCGGCCGGGGTGCGGGCCTGGTGGTCCAGGGCGTCCAGGGCTCGGAGCGCCTCGGCCGCCGCCTCCGGGTCGGTGGTGGCCAAGCCGCTCTCGGCGAACTCGTCCTCGTCCAGGCGCAGTACGGAGCTCCCGTCCGCCGAGACCCACAGGTCCAGGTCCAGGTCCTCCACCGTGATCTCCCCGTCGCGCACCACCGCCGGGCGCGTGACGTCGCAGTACCAGCCCTTGAGGACGCCGTCGCCGGTCCACACCTCCTTGACCGCGTACCAGCGGGTGCGCCAGAAGTGCTCGACGAACACGTCGCCCGGCTCGAAGCGCACGAAGCCGAAGTCGCGTACGCCCTCGGCCGCCCAGGGGGCGCGTACGGAGATCCGGTCGCCGTCGTCTGCCACCTGCGCGGCCGGGTAGCGGATCTTCAGGCGCCCGGCCTTGACCAGGGCAACGGTCAGCTCCTGCACGTTCACACTGTCTCCAATTTCTTCGCGTAGCGCGTCTCGGTCGCGCGGATCTCGTAGCCGAGCCGCCTGTTGACGGCGAGCATCGGGGAGTTGCCGGCGTCGTTGCCGGTGATCGCCTCCGTGTACCCGGCCGCGCGGGCCCGGTGCAGCGAGATGATCTTGGCGAGCCTAGCCAGCCCGCGGCCGCGGAAGGCCCGGAGGGTGCCGGTCATGCCGGAGGAGTAGCGGGTGGCGCCGTCGGTGTGGGCGGCGGTGAAGGCGGCCACCGCACCGTCGACCAGGAGGACGGTGGTCAGCTCCTTGTCGAGCGCCGGGTTGTTCCAGGTGTGCCCGAGCCACTCCTCGTAGTCGTCGAACTCGACGCCCACGTCGCTCGGCTCGTCGGACGTGGTCTCCGCGTCGGCGAGGAAGAGCGGACGCGGGTCCGCGGCGAAAGCGGATGCCGGGCGGACCTCGACCCCGGGCGGGAGGACGTCCGGGACCGGCGGCAGGGCGGCCGTCGCCAGGTCCAGGCCCAGGAAGTGTGCGGAGCGGCTGGGACGGTAGCCGCGGCGCTCGGCGAAGGCGCGGGAGGCGGGCTCCTCCAGCACCCAGGAGTACGTCTCCACCGCGCCCTGGGCGGCGAGGTACTCCTCGGCCGTGCGCAGCAGCAGGCTGCCTGCGCCGATACCGCGGTGGGCGGGGTCGACGTAGAGGTTGACCTTCGACTGGCCGGGCTCGGGGCTGTCGTGGGCGATGCCGACCTGGGCGGCGCCGACGACGTGGCCGCCGGCGGTCTCGGCGACCAGGATGCGGTACCGCTGGGCGGGGTGGGCGGAGGCGAGCTCGAAGGCCACGCCCTCGGCGGTGTGCAGCAGGAAGGGCAGCGCGCGCCGGCGTACCCGTACGACGGACTCCCCGTCCTCGGGGTCACCGGGGCGGAGGTCACGGATCACAACGGTCATGCGGCCGACGCTACGCGCGGGCCGGGGCCGGGCGCCCCCCAATTAACCGGCGATGGGAGACAATCACCCCCGTGACCTCGACGAACCTGAAGATCACCATCGACGGCCGGACCGGCTCGGCCGCCCCGTACGAACAGCTGCGCGCGCAGATCGCCGACCGGGCCCGGTCCGGGAAACTGCCGGCGGGCTTCAAACTGCCGACCGTGCGGGGGCTGGCGGAGGAGCTGGGGCTGGCCGCGAACACCGTCGCGAAGGCGTACCGGGCGCTGGAGGCGGACGGGGTGATCGAGACGCGGGGGCGGAACGGGACGTTCGTCGCGGCGGCGGGGGAGGGCGCCTCCCGCGAGGCCGCGTCCGCGGCGCAGGCCTTTGCGGAACGGGTGCACCGGCTGGGGCTGACCGAAGCCGAGGCCGTGTCGGCCGCCGCCGAAGCCCTCCGGGCCCGGTACGCCGCGCGGTAGCCCCGGCGGGCCGGGAGCGGTCTGCCTGCGGGCCGCCTGCTGGGGCTCCGCCCCAGACCCCGCGCCTCAAACGCCGGCGAGGCTGGGGGGTCCCGCACCGCCGGAGGCTAGAGGTACAGGCCTGCCTCCGAGCGGGTCTGTGGCGGCAGGATCGAGGCGGGGCCCGTCCCGCGCCGCAGGGCGAAGAGTTCCGCCAGGCTCGCCCCCTCGCGGGACACGCCCTCGTCGGTGCCCAGCCAGTCCACCGCCTCGTGGTGGGTCAGCCGGCCGACCTCGATGCGGGCCAGGCAGCGGCCCGGGCGGACCACCGCCGGGTGGAGGCGTTCGAGGTCCTCGTTGGTGGTGACGCCGACCAGGACGTTGCGGCCCTGCCCCAGCAGCCCGTCCGTCAGGTTCAGCAGCCGGGACAGGGCCTGCCCGGCCGTGTGCCGGGCCTCGCCGCGGATCAGCTCGTCGCAGTCCTCCAGCAGCAGCAGCCGCCAACGGCCCTTCGCGGTGCCCTCGTCCTCCCCGATCGCGATGTCCATCAGGTAGCCGACGTCGTTGAACAGCCGCTCCGGGTCCAGTACGCAGTCCACCTGGCACCAGTCCCGCCAGGACCGGGCGAGGGTGCGCAGCGCCGAGGTCTTGCCCGTCCCCGGCGGCCCGTGGAGCAGCAGCAGCCGGCCCGCGATGTCGTCCGGGGTCACCTTCATCAGCCGGTCCAGGGCACCCGCCACCGGCGCCGTGTAGTTCGGCCGCACCTCCGCCCAGGTCCCGGCGGCGATCTGGCGGGTCGTCCGGTACGGGCCCCGGCGCGGGGACACGTACCAGAAGCCCATCGTCACGTTCTCCGGCTGCGGTTCGGGCTCGTCCTGGGCGCCCTCCGTGGCCTCGACCAGCACGCTCTGCGCGAGTTCGTCGCTGACCGCCGTCACGGTGACGTCCGCGCCCCGGCTCCAGCGGGAGACGAGCAGGGTCCAGCCCTCGCCCTCCGCGAGCGTGGCGCTGCGGTCGCTGTCGCGTGCCGAGCGCAGGACGGCGGCGCCGGGCGGCATCAGGGTGGCCTCCGCCTTCACCCGCTCGATCGACAGGCTGTGCGAGTACGGCTGTTCGCCGGACGCGAACCGGCCGAGGAACAACGCGTCCACGACATCCGACGGCGAATCGCTGTCGTCGACATTGAGCCGGATCGGCAGCGCGTCATGCGGGTTGGCTGGCATGGCGCCCATGATCCGGCACGCCGTGCCCTCGTGCACCCGTGTTTCCCCGGTTCGGGTGCCCAAGTTCCCTCTTCAAACGCATCGGAGGTGAAGATTCGGCCCGTAACTCTGCCCGGAAAATTCTTGGCATGAACACTTCCAGCAGGCCCCGGCTCCTTGTACCACGGACTCAGCAGTAACTCCGGAGTAACCCCGGGGTAACCCCCACAAGGAGCCGCACCCCCATGAGCAAGAGAATGACGCGTTTCGCCGCCTTGACGTCCTCGCTGTTACTCGCGGCGGGCGCCGCCCTGTTCGGCGCGGGCCAGGCGGCCGCCGCCGCCCAGGCCGACTTCGGCTACGTCGCCCTCGGCGACTCGTACTCCTCCGGTCTCGGCGCCGGCAACTACGACAGCGCGAGCGGCAACTGCAAGCGCACCACCCGCGCCTACCCGGCTCTCTGGGCCGCTGCCCACGCCCCGCAGACCTTCTCCTTCGCCGCCTGCTCCGGCGCCCGCACGGGCGACGTCCTGTCCGGCCAGCTCGCCCCGCTCAACTCCGGCACCGACCTGGTCAGCATCACCATCGGCGGCAACGACGCCGGATTCTCCGACGTCATGACGACCTGTGTGCTGCAGTCCGAGGCCACCTGCGTCGCCCGCGTCAACCAGGCCAAGGCGTACGTGGACTCCACCCTCCCCGGCCAGCTCGACCAGGTCTACAACGCCATCAACGGACGGGCGCCCTCCGCGCACGTCGTCGTCCTCGGCTACCCCCGGTTCTACAAGCTGAACGGCACCTGCACCACCGGCCTGAGCGAGGGCGAACGCTCCGCCATCAACGGCGCGGCCGACTACCTCAACGCCGCCATCGCCAAACGCGCCGCCGACCACGGCTTCACCTTCGCCTCGGTCGCCGGAGCCTTCACGGGCCACGAGATCTGCTCGGGCAGCGCGTGGCTGCACAGCGTCAACTGGCTGAACATCGCCGAGTCGTACCACCCGACCGCCGCCGGACAGTCCAGCGGCTACCTGCCCGTCTTCACCAACGCGGCCTGATCCGCGGCCCGAGGGCTCGCCGTCGGCGTCGGCTTCGGAGTCGGTGACGCAGGCGACGGGCTCGCACTGGGGGAGGGGGCCCCGCTCGTCGGGGTCTTCTCCTCCTCGCAGGTCACGGAGATGTCCACCCACTGCGTGGCCACCTCCGCCGGCCCCCGCACCTCCAGTCGCACCGCGTCCTCCCGCTCCGTGTCCGGAACGTGAGTGAGCTCGGTGTGCTCCAGCCGCCGGCTCCTCGGCCCGCCCTCCTCGTACGTGACGGACTGCCAGCCGGGGCCGGAGCTCTGCCCGCTCCGCGTCGCCCACCGGTACTCCAGCGTCACCGGGGTGCGCTCCACCTCGACCGTCGCGGTGAAGGCGGGCGCCCGCTCCCCGGGCGGCGGGCAGGGGCCGGTGTAGGCGGAGCGCACGGTGTCCACGTACGCGACCACGTGCCGGCCGCCCGCGCCCGACGGCGACGCCGGCCCGGACCCCGATGCGGACGGCCCCGTCGAGGGCGTCGCCGTGACGGCCTGCGCGGTGGTCGCCGAACCCGTCGGGCTCATGCCCCCGCCGCCACCGCCCGAACCCCCGCGCTCCTTCAGCAGCAGCGACCCCAGCAGGGCCAGCGCCGCCAGCAGCACGAGGATGCCGACGGTCAGCACCGCCCCGGCCCCGCCCCGCCGATCGGGCTCCGCATCCGGCGGCGGCTCCGGCAACGGCTGGTGCGGCAACGGCTGGTGCGGCTGCCGCGGCCGGTCTTCGGGGCCGTGGTGGTGGTGCACGACGGCCGTCGGCGAGTCCGGCCCCGACACCGGCCCGCCCGGGGCCCGTACGGTCCCGCCCGCGCCCACCACCCGCAGCATCCGGGCCGCCTCCGCCGCGGACAGCCTGGCGGCCGGGTCCTTGCGCAGCAGCCCCTCCAGTACGGGCTCCAGCGGCCCGGCCCGGCGCGGCGGCGGCAACTCCCCGTCCACCACCGCCCGCAGGGTGTCCAGCGGGGTCTCGCCGCGGAAGGGGGAGGAGCCCTCGACGACCGCGTACAGCATGACTCCGAGCGACCACAGGTCCGACTCGGGGCCCGCATCGCGCCCGAGCGCCCGCTCCGGGGCCAGGAACTCGGGGGAGCCGACCACCTCGCCCGTCATCGTGATCGCCGAGGAACCCTCCAGGCCGGCGATCCCGAAGTCGCTCAGCACCACCCGCCCGTCATTGGCGATCAGCACGTTGCCCGGCTTGACGTCCCGGTGGAGCACCCCCGCCTCGTGTGCGGATCGCAGCGCGGCCAGCACCTGCTCCCCGATGTGCGCGGCGCGCTGCGGGGGCACCGTCCCCTCGGCCTCCAGTACGTCGGCCAGCGAGAGGCCCCGCACCAGCTCCATCACGATCCAGGGCCGGCCGTCCTCGGTGGCCACGTCGTATACGGTCACGACCCCGCGGTGCGAGACGCGGGCGGCGGCCCAGGCCTCCCGCTCCAGGCGCCGGTACATCCGGGCGAGTTCGGCGGCCTCCATCCAGGCGGGGGCCCGTACCTCCTTGACGGCGACGTCGCGTGCCAGCACCTCGTCCCGGGCCCGCCAGACGATGCCCATCCCGCCGCGGCCGATGGGTTCCAGGAGGCGGTACCGGCCGGAGATGACACGATCGGAGTTCGATTCGCCACTCACGTCACCCAATTCACCCACGTTCCCACTCACGCGAGCCTCCCATGCGTCATCGGGCGATCACTCCAAGTTAGCGCAGAGCGTGCGAAGTGGCCCCTGTCGTGACGTGACTCGCGGTGGACCGCCCCCAACCCCGCCCGCCGGTGCGGAGAGTGACGGTCGACTCCGCTGAGTAATCGTCAACTCCCTGTCGCCACAGGGGTAATTCACACCACCGGGATACCCGGGGGCGACGCGGGGGCGATAGGGTTAACCTGCCCGGGCCGGGTGCCCTCGTACGGGTGGGGAGAGATCATGGAACAGATAGCAATGCGCAGCAGGCCGCCACGCGTGCCTGCCATCACCTGCGGCAGCAGCGCGACCAGCTCGCGCCTCGACCGCCATCTCGCCGTGCTGGGCGGTCCCGCCGTCCCGCACCGGGAGACCGCCGAGGCGACGATGCTGATGCGCGAGCTCACCTCCCGCGACCACACGCACCGCCTGCGGAGCCGGAGCGCGCGCGTCTCGCTCTTCGCGCCGCTGCGCCGCCTGCGTCGCACGCTCTTCGGCAGCCGCCGCTCGTAACTGCCCCCACCGTCCCCGCACCGCAGCCGTTCGTCGTCCCGGCCTCCGGCTTCCCGGCCCTACGCGAGCACGCCCCACCCGGGCCTGCTCGACGCGAGCACCTTCACGAGCTCCTACGCGATCCCGCCGACCACGCCGTCCCGGCGCAGTTCCGTGATCTGAGCGTCCGCCATCCCCAGGGCGCGCAGCAGGGCCTCGGTGTGTTCGCCCAGCGCGGGCACCGCACCCATGTGCGGTGCCGCGCCGCCCGGCAGCCCGATCGGCGGCAGCAGGGCCCGCAGCGGACCGGCCGGTGACCCCACCTCCCGCCAGCGGTCCCGGGCCGCGAGCTGCGGATGCCCGGCGAGCTGGGCCACCGAGTTCAGCCGCGCGCAGGCGATGCCCGCCGCTTCCAGTCGCCCGATCGCCTCGTCCGCGCCCAGCCGGCCCAGCGCCTCGGCCACCACCGCGTCGGTCTTCTCCCGGTTCCCGGTGCGCGCCGCGTTCGTCGCGTACGCCGGGTCCTCGGCCAACTCGGGCCGCTCCAGCACCTGCCCGGCCAGCCGCCGCCACTCGCGGTCGTTCTGCACCGACAGCAGCACCCGGTCCCCGTCGGCCGTCGCGTAGGCGTCGTAGGGCGCGATCACCGCGTGCGCGAGTCCGGTCCGTACGGGCTGCTCCCCGCCGTGCATCGTGTGGTGCAGCGGATGCCCCATCCACTCGGCGAGCGAGTCCAGCATGGACACCTCCACCCTGCCCCCGCGCCCGGTGACCCCGCGGCGCAGCAGGGCCGCGAGCACTCCCGAGAAGGCGTACATGGCCGCCGCGATGTCCGCCGCCGGGATGCCCGCCTTGACGGGCCGTTCCGGGGTGCCGGTCACCGAGACCAGCCCCGCCTCGCACTGCACGAGCATGTCGTAGGCGCGCTTGTGGGCGTACGGGCCCTGCGCGCCGTAGCCGGAGACGTCCACGGCAACCAGCCGCGGGTAACGCGCGCACAGCGCGGCCGAGTCGATCCCGAGCCGGGCGGCGGCTCCCTGCGCGAGGTTCTGCACGAAGACGTCCGCGTCGGCGAGCAGCCCGTGCAGGACCTCCAGCCCGCGCGGATCCTTCAGGTCGAGCGCGATCGACTCCTTGCCGCGGTTGGCCCACACGAAGTGCGAGGCGAGACCGTGCGCGGTGGTGTCGTAGCCGCGCGCGAAGTCGCCGCCGTCGGGGCGCTCGACCTTGACCACCCGCGCGCCGAGATCGGCGAGCTGACGGGTGGCGAAGGGGGCCGAGACGGCCTGTTCGACGGCGACGACGGTGATGCCGTCCAGCGGGAGCGGTTCGGTGGTCATGGGCCCTGCCTACCCGGTCGGACCGGGATCTGTCACCCTCCCGGGTGGAGCCGCTCGCCCCGGGGCCGGGAGCGGCCCCTCAGCCCTGGCCGCGTGCGAACCTGCGCGTGGCCGCCGGCACGAACAGCGCCAGCAGGACCACCGACCAGAGGACGGCCCCCGCCACCGGGTGCGCGACCGGCCAGGCGGCGCCCGCCACGGCCTCGCCCCCCGCGTTCCCGCACAGGTGACGCACGGCGGTGGCGACGGCGCTGATCGGGTTCCACTCGGCGACCGTGCGCAGCCACCCGGGCAGCCCGGCCGTCGGCAGGTACGCGCTCGACAGCAGCGGCAGCACGAAGGTGGCGCTGCCGAGCTGGCCCGCCGCCTCCTCGCTCTTGCTCAGCAGGCCGAGGTACGTGCCGGCCCACGCGGTCGCGAAGCGGAACAGCAGCAGCACCCCGAAGGCCCCCAGCGCGCCCGGCAGGCCGTTCTCGATCCGCCAGCCCATCGCCAGCCCCACCAGCATCAGCGGCACCATCGAGGCCGCGGTGGTGAGGAGGTCCGCGGCGGTCTGTCCGAGCGGGACGGCGGCGCGGCTCATCGGCAGGGTCCGGAAGCGGTCGGTCACCCCGCGGTGGGCGTCCTGCGCGGCCGTGAACATGCCGGTCATCAGGCCGCTCGCGGCGGTGGCGGCGAGCAGCCCGGGGACCAGGAACTCGCGGTACTCGGCGCCGGGCATGGCCATCGCGCTGCCGAAGACGTAGCCGAAGAACAGCAGCATCGTGATCGGCATGGTCTGCGTGAGGATCAGCAGCGCCGGGGCGTGCCGGGCCTTCTGGAGTTGCCGGGTCAGGACGGCTCCGCCGTCGGACAGCAGGGTGCTCATGCCGCGTTCTCCTTCTGGGTGCTCTGGGTGCTCTGGGCGCTCTGGGTCGCGGGGATGCGGGTGAGGCGCAGGAACACCTCGTCGAGGGTGGGCGGGCGCAGGCTCGCGTCGGTGACGGGCACCGCGGCGGAGTCGAGCTCGCGGATGATCCGCGGCAGGGTCAGCCCGGCGTCGAGGACGGTCACCCCGACGGTGAGCCGCTCCTCGTCGAGCGCGGGCCGGCCGCCGGTGAGCCGGTCCAGTACGGCGGCCGCGCCCGAGAGGGCGGGCGGCCCGGCGACGGTGACCTCGGCGTAGGAGCCGATGAGGGCCTTGAGTTCGGCGGGGGCGCCGTTCGCGACGGCGCGGCCGCGGTCGACGACCACGATGTCGTCGGCGAGCCGGTCGGCCTCCTCCAGGTACTGGGTGGTGAGCAGCACCGTGGTGCCCTCGTCGGCGAGTTCTCGTACCGCCGTCCAGATCCGCTCCCGGGCCGACGGGTCCAGGCCGGTGGTGGGCTCGTCGAGGAACAGCACGCGGGGGCGGGTGATCAGCCCGGCGGCCAGGTCGAGGCGCCTGCGCATCCCGCCGGACCAGGTGGATGCCACCCGGTCCGCGGCCTCGTCGAGGCCGAAGCGCTCCAGCAGCTCGTCGGCGCGGGACCGGCCGGCGGAGCCGCGCAGACCGGTGAGGCGGGCGAAGAGCCGGAGGTTCTCGCGGCCGGTCAGGTCCCCGTCGACGGAGGCGTACTGGCCGGTGACGCCGATGGCCCGGCGGACGGCGGCGGGCTCGCGGGCGACGTCGTGGCCGGCGACGAGGGCGCGGCCGCCGGTGGAGGCGGTGAGGGTGGTCAGGATCCGCACGGCGGTGGTCTTGCCCGCGCCGTTGGGGCCGAGGAGGCCGCAGACCGCGCCCTCGGGCACGGCGAGGTCGAGGCCGCGCAGGGCGTGGACCTCCCCGTAGTTCTTCTCCAGACCCTCACTAAGTACAGCGTACGTAGTAGTCATGTGCGACACCCTACCCCACTACGTACGGTGTACGTAACTAAGATGGTGTGCGAGACGACGAGGTGATCCGAGAGATGACAACCGGCGGGCGACCCGCTGAACCCGAAGTGATCTGGTCCCGCCCGCAGCGGGCCGGCCGAGGCCCCCGGCCCGCGCACAGCCGCGAGTCGATCGCCGCCGAAGCGGTGCGCGTCGCGGACGCGGAGGGGATCGAGGCCGTCTCCATGCGGCGCGTCGCCGCCGGGATCGGCGCCGGGACGATGTCCCTGTACAACTACGTGCCGCGCAAGGACGACCTGTACGAGCTGATGGTCGATGCGGTCAGCGGCGAGTACGCGTTCACGGAGCCGACCGGCGACTGGCGGGCCGACCTGCTCGCGCTGGCCCGCCAGACGCGGGCGGTGATGCACCGCCACCCGTGGCTGCCGAGGCTGCTCAGCCCCGTCCACGGATTCAGCCCGAACGCCCTGGCGTACCTGGAGCACAGCCTGGACTGCCTGGCTCCGCTGGACGCGCCGGACGGCGAGAAGCTGGAGCTCATCGCCGCCGTCAACGGCATGGTGTCCACGTACGTGGCGGGCGAGCTGGCGCTGGCCGAGCGCGCCCGCTCGCTGCCCTGGAGCGAGGCCGCGGAGGCGGACGCACGCGCCGCCTGGATCGGCTCGCGGCTGGCCACCGGGCAGTACCCGCGGCTGGCGGCGGCCCTCACGGGCGGCGCCCCGCCCGTACCGGACGCGGGGCTGGACATGGCGGCCGTCTTCGACCGGTCGGTGTCCCGGCTGCTGGGGGCGTGGGGTACGTAACCCCTGCTAGAGCAGCGCGAACTGCCCGCCCGGCCCCTCCTCCTGGTGGTCCAGTACCGAGGCGGGGCGCCGGGCCCAGCGCGGCGGAGGCAGCACCCCGGCCGCCCGCAGCTCGGCCGCGGACAGGTCGGGGCCAGGGCCCTGGCCGGGGCCGGGGCCGGGGCCCGGGCCGGGCCCCGGCTCGAAGGCCGCCCGCTCCGGGGTCAGACCGGCCAGCAGCGCCAGGGTCGTCACCAGCGCCAACAGCTCCGAGGTCCAGGCCTGCGGCCACTCGGCCGGACCCAGCGCCGCCAGCCCGTCCGCATCCGGAGCGCGGTGCGCGACCCGGGCCGCGAACCAGGCCTCCAGCACCCGGACGCCCTGCGCCTCGTACTCCCAGGCCCCGGCGGGCACGGGGGAGACGGTGCCCGTACCGAGGCTCAGGGTCTCGCTCTCCGCGTCGTACGCGAGCTCGTGCGGCCACGCCCCGACCGCCGAGCGGACGTACGGCCGGCGCCCGCCCGGCAGCCGGGGCGGCTCGCCGCCGCGCGCCCCGCGCAGCTGGACGGTGAGCAGCCGGTGCCCCAGCTCCAGCCCGGCCCGCCAGCGGTCGGGGTCGGCCGCCAGCGGGACCTCGTACCCCCGCGGCCCGGGGCGGCCCGCCGCGAGGATCCAGCACAGCAGGTCCTCGGGGGTGACCCAGCCGCCGTAGCGCTCGCCGAGCAGGGGCAGCAGGCCCGGGGCGACATTGGGCTCCGCACCGCCGGGGCGCCGGTGCAGGGGGCGGATCCGCCCGAGCCGGCCGGCCGGGAGGTGTGCGCTGACCAGCAGCTCGGGGGTCTCGACGGCGAACAGCTGGTGCTCGTCCAGGACCCGCCACAGCTCGGGGCGGGCCGAGTCGATGAGCCGCTGGTCGGGCAGGAGCCACTGCTCGTCGAAGGGCTCGCGGAGCACCCGTACGGGTTCCGGGCACGGGCCGGGCTCGTCCGCGAAACGGGCCGTCGCCGCCGACCGCTGACCCGGCAGCGCGGCCGCCCCGGCGGCGGGCGTACGCAGCCGGCTCGGCCGGAACAGCCGCTCCCGCTCGGCGGCTTCGGCGCCGGTCAGGGCCGCCCAGCGGGTGCGCAGGGCGGCGGGATCGGGCGCGGCCACCCAGTCCCGGCCCAGGCGCAGGCCGCCCACGGACCAGGGCATCAGATCGTCCAGCAGCGCTACGTCTTCGCTCACGCCGCCGATGGTAGCGACGGGGCCCGGCGGCCGGGCTGCGCCCAGGCCGAAGAGCTACGCTCCTTGTGTAGGCGTATGCGGTGTATGACGTGCATGCGTCGAACCGACCGAGGAGACGTCATGAGTCAGTACGACGAATACTCGACTCCGTCGCAGGCCGAGGGGGAACGGCTCGACGAGGACATGGACGAGACCCAGATGAAGCAGACGCACCACCCCAAGACGACGCGCACCACGCCCTCTCAGGCCGAGGGCGAGCGGGGCGCGGAGGACGACGAGAAGCGGTAGCGGCCACCGGCGCCGGCGCCCCGGCTCCCCGCCGCCCCGGCGCCGTTCTCAGTGCGCGTCGACCGTGACCGTGAAGGAGAACCGGTCGCCGCGGTAGCGGATCCGGGCCACGTCCACCGCCCGGCCGTCCTCGTCGTACGTCACGCCCGTGTAGTGCAGGATCGGGCTGAGCAGCGGGACCTGGAGCAGCTCGGCCGTCTCCGGGTCGGCGAGCCGGGCCTCGACCGTGTCCGTGATCCGGCTGATGCGCACCCCGACCACGTCCCGCAGCACCTTCGTCATCGGCCACCGTTCGAGATCGGCGAGGTCCACGGACTCGGCGAACTCCGGAAGGACCGCGTTCTCCGCCCAGTTGCTCGGCTCGCCGCTCTCCCGGTCGTGGCGCAGCCGGCGGTACGTGACCACCTCCGCCGTGTCCGGGAAGTGCTCCAGCAGCTCCCCGGACACCGCCGTCCGACCGTGCCCGAGGATCGTCGTGCGCTCGCCCGACTGCTGGGCCACGATCGCGTCGACCGAGCCCAGCAGCCGCACCGGGGCGGCCCGAAGGGCCCCCGGCTCGATGAAGGTGCCGCGCCGCCGGTGCCGGCTGATCAGGCCCTCGCCCTCCAGCTCCTTGAGCGCCTGCCGCATGGTCAGCACGCTCACCCCGTAGTGCTCGGCGAGCTGCTCCTCGGTGGGCAGCCGCAGCGAGGCGTCCGGGGTGCGCCCGAGTATCGAGGCGCGCAGCGACTGTGAGACCTGGTACCAGAGCGGCAGTTTCCGGTTCAGGACCAGCGAGTCGGGGGCGAAGGCGGTCACGGGTGGGGTCTCCGTAGGGCTGACAGGGGCGGTGTCCTGCGCATATTAGGCGCGGAAGTGGCGCTGGAGCCCCTGCCAGACGTCGTCGTATGCGCGCTGGAGGTGGTCCGCGCCGGCCGCCTGGGCGGTGGCGGTGATCGGCCAGCGGGTCTCGAACATGAAGGCCAGGCCGTCGTCGATCTTCTGCGGCTTCAGCTCGGCGGCGCTCGCCCGGTCGAAGGTCTCACGGTCCGGACCGTGCGCGGACATCATGTTGTGGAGCGAGCCGCCGCCGGGGACGAAGCCCTCGGCCTTGGCGTCGTAGGCGCCCTCGATCAGGCCCATGTACTCGCTCATCACGTTGCGGTGGAAGTAGGGCGGGCGGAAGGTGTCCTCGCCGACCAGCCAGCGCGGGGCGAAGACCACGAAGTCCACGCCCGCGAGCCCGGGGGTGTCGGTGGGCGCGGTCAGCACGGTGAAGATCGACGGGTCCGGGTGGTCGTAGCTGATGGACCCGATCACATTGAAACGGCGCAGGTCGTAGACGTACGGGACGTGCGTGCCGTGCCAGGCGACGACGTCCAGCGGGGAGTGGTCGTAGGTGGCCGACCAGAGGTTGCCGCAGAACTTGTTGACCACCTCGGTCGGCCGCTCCACGTCCTCGTACGAAGCGACGGGCGCCCGGAAGTCCCGCGAGGCCGCGAGACCGTTGGCGCCGATCGGGCCGAGGTTCGGCAGCTCGAAGGGCTGGCCGTAGTTCTCGCAGACGTAGCCGCGGGCGTCGTCCCCGAGGAGCTCAACGCGGAAGCGCACGCCGCGGGGGATCAGGGCCATCTCGCCGGGGCCGGCGCTGAGCAGGCCGAGCTCGGTGCGCAGGAGCAGCCCGCCGCGCTCCGGGACGATCAGCAGCTCGCCGTCGGAGTCGCTGAACACCCGGTCGGTCATGTCGGCGTTCGCGGCGTAGAGGTGGATGGCCATGCCCGTGCGCTGCGCCGCGTCGCCGTTGCCGCCCAGGGTCCACAAACCGGCCAGGAAGTCGGTGCCGGGGGCCGGGTCGGGCAGCGGGTTCCAGCGCAGCCGGTTGGGGTCCGCGGCGGCCTCGGTGAAGGGCGCGGTGCGCAGGGCCCCGTTGTCCACGCGGGTGAAGGGCGGGTGCGCGGCCGAGGGGCGGATCCGGTAGAGCCAGGAGCGGCGGTTGTGGGTGCGGGGCTCGGTGAAGGCGCTGCCGCTGAGCTGCTCTGCGTAGAGGCCGAGCGGGGCCCGCTGGGGCGAGTTCCGGCCGAGCGGCAGTGCACCGGGCACGGCCTCCGAGCTGTGCTCGTTCCCGAAGCCGGTGAGGTACTCCAGCCCCTCCGCCGTCTTCCTGGCCTGCTCGCTCATCTGCTGCTCCCGCTCCGTAGAAGGAATCCTATGGTTGACAGTAGGATTCCGCGGCCCGCGCGTCAACGGTGGACGGAAGCGGATCGGCTCCGCGCGGGACGCCGAGCGGCTCCGCATGGACGTTGATCGGATTCGTGCGGAGGGGGATCCCAAAAGATGAACAATGCTCTACTCTCACGCGCATGTCGTGGACCCGCAGGTTTCCTGCCGTGCCGGCGGCGTTCCTCGCCGCCCTCCTCGCTCTCCTGTCCCTCCTCGTCGCCGCGCCCCCCGCGAGCGCGCACGAGGAGCGCCCCGTCACCTTCCCCGACGGCACCGGATCCGTCCCCGAATACCGCAAGGCGGAGCCGGACCTGGTGGTCTGCAAGACGGACCGGCCCGACTTCGAACGCCGGATATCCGGCTTCCCGCAGGAGCTCAAGGACCGCAACCTCGCCCTGTTCGAGCAGTGCGGGAAGAGCGGCTACCGCCACCTCCAGCAGGCCGTCGACGCCGTCGACCGGCCCGGGATGAACATCGCGATCCTCCCCGGCCTGTACGAGGAGGAGCCCTCGCTCGGCACCCCGACGGGGGAGTGCGCCTCGCTCAAGGCTCCGAACTCCTCGCTCGGCTACCAGATCCTCAGCTACGAGCAGCAGGTGGCCTGCCGCCACAACCAGAACCTCGTCGCCATCCTCGGCAAGACGAACCTGCAGATCGAGGGCACCGGCGCCTCCCGCATGGACGTCGTCATCGACGCCAAGTACCAGAAGCTCAACGGCATCCGCGCCGACAAGTCCAACGGCGTCTACTTCCGGAACTTCACCGCCCAGCGCACCACCTTCAACTCGCTGTACGTGCTCGCGGCCGACGGCTTCGTCATCGACGACGTGCTCACCCGCTGGAACGACGAGTACGGCTTCCTGACCTTCGCCAGCGACCACGGGCTCTACAAGAACTGCGAGTCGTACGGGAACGGCGACTCCGGCATCTACCCCGGCAGCGCCTCCAACATCAACGACGGACGCGGCTACGACGTCCCCCGCTACTCCATCGAGATCACCGGCTGCCGCAGCCACCACAACATGGTCGGCTACTCGGGCACCGCGGGCGACTCCGTGTGGGTGCACGACAACGAGTTCGACCAGAACATGGGCGGCGCCTCCATGGACAGCGCCTTCCCCGGCCACCCCGGACTCCCGCAGAACCACGCCAAGTTCGAGCGGAACCTGATCCACGACAACAACCAGGACTACTACGGGTACGTGGCCGACGGCACCTGCGCCAAGCCGCCCATCGAGCGCGGCTACGAGCGGGGCGTGGTCTGCCCGCAGATCTCCATGCCCCCGGGCACCGGCATCATCACCGCCGGCGGCAACTGGAACCTCTACGAGAACAACTGGGTGTACGGGCATCAGCGCGCCGGCTTCTTCCTCAGCGCCGTCCCCGCCTTCATCCGCGGCGAGGAGGCGTGGTCCAAGCAGACGGACACCTCCCACCACAACCGGTACGCCGCGAACGTCATGGGCAAGGACAAGTCCGGCGCCGCCCGCCCCAACGGCATGGACGTGTGGTGGGACGGCCAGGGCCGCGGCAACTGCTGGCAGGACGGCCCCGACGGCTCCACCCCGGGCACGGTCCCGCAGTGCGGCGCAGCGCGCGGCGAGGTCTCGGGGGCCTCGGCCCGCCTCGTCGGCGAACCGGTCAAGCTGGTCCAGCTCCTCGTCTGCGCCGACTACAGCGTCCAGGCCCGCAAACTCCCGGCCGGCTGCGACTGGTACGGCGCACGCGGCCTGGAGCGGGTCGAGACCCAGCTCGCGCTGGCCGTGGCGGCGGTCCTCCTCCTGGTCGGCGGGGTCCTGTGGTGGCGCCGCCTGCGCACCTCCCGCCTCGGCACGGTGGCCTCCCTCCTCGGCCTGGCGGGCCTGGCCCTGGACGTGGCCGGCTCCACCATGTCCCTCACCGCGACCTTCGTCCCCGCGCTGGCCCTCCTCCTGCTCGGCCTGTGGTGGACGGGAGCGGGCCTCGCCCTGCGCCCCACCCGCCCCTGGCTGGCCCGCCTGACCCTGCTGCTGGCCGGACTGACCCTGCTGGACGCCTTCGACAAGGCGGTCCTGATGATCCCCTGGACCCCCCTGAGCCCCGCCTGGCTAAGGGCCCTGGTGGCCGTGGTCTGGGTCCTGTGGGCGGTCGTCGCCTCGGCCCGCCCCGGCAACCCGGCCCGCCCCTCCGGCCCCGGCGGCGACCCGGCCGGAGACCGCACCCCCGTCCCGGCGGGCCCCTCCCCGTCCCTGCGCGCGACAGCCCCCGAACCCCCGTCCACCCCGGAGGCCACCGCATGAGCACCCACCCCACCGGGTCGGCACCCGCCCGGCCCCACACCGCCGAACCGACCGGGAGCCCCCACCCGGCAGCCCCGGCCAGGCCCGCCCCGGCGGCCTCCGCCGCCCGTCGTCCCACCCGTCGCCCCGCCCGGGCGCGGGGCGGGGCCCGCCCGGGGCCCCGGCACCACCGGCACCAGCGGCTCGACCGGCATCGCCCGGCCGGCCGCACCGGGGGAGGGACGCGGTGAGTGACGACCCTTCCGTCGAGCGCATCCGGTGCGACGTCTGCGCGGCCCCGCCCCGGATACCGCGCGGGCGCGGCCGGACCGCCCGGACCGCGGCCCTGCTCGCCCTCGTCCTGATCCTGGCAGGCGGCGCGGTGACGGGCTGCGGCGGGCGGGCCACCACCCACCACAAGCCCGGCACCACCCACGAGCAGGCCTCCGGCAACGTGGGCACCCTGCTCACCACCGAAGACGGCGCGGGCCACCGCCTCCGAGAGGTCCCGGCCGAGGGCGCGCCGGAGGTCCAGCTCGCCGCCCGTCCGGACTCCGAGGACGGCTGGAACCTCCAACTGACGGTGAAGAACTACCGCTTCACCCCCGACAGCACCGGCGGAGCGGCCCTGCCGGGCGCTGGCCACGCGCACCTGGAGCTCGACGGACGCAAACTCGCCCGGCTGTACGGCCCCTGGTTCCACCTGCCCGCCGCGCAGGTCCCCGAGGGCGCGCACACCCTGACCGTCCGCCTCTACGCGGACGACCACACCGCCTGGGCGGTCTCCGGCAAGCCGGTCGAGGGCACGCTCCAGCTCACCGCCGCCGCCCCGGGCGGGACCGGCGGCCACGGCCACACCCCACCGCCGTCCCCGGCGACGCCGGAGGCCGACCGCACGGTCAGCGTCACCGTCCGGGACGGCAAGGTCAGCCCCGCCCCCGCCCGCACCGAGCTGCGGCGCGGCGAGCGGGTCACCCTGCGCGTCACGAGCGACCGCGCGGACACCCTGCACGTCCACGGCTACGACAAGGAACTCACCCTGCCCGCAGGCCAGGAGGCCACCCTGACCCTGACGGTCGACCGTACGGGCCTCTTCGAGGTCGAGACCCACGAGTCCGGCCTCGTCCTGACCCAACTCCTCGTCCGATGACCCGCCCACAGCCGCATCCACCGCACCGGCCCACGCACTCACCGCACCGGCACCCGCGCCAACACGGGCGCCCGCGCCCGCGCCGACACCCACACCCGGGTCCGCGCCTGCACCCGCACCCGCGCCGACACCCACACGTGTTGCCGCACCCGCACCCGCACCCGCACCCGCACCCGCACCCGCACCCGCACCCGCACCCGCGGTCCGTCGCCGCGGTCCGGCTCCCCGGACTCGGGCCCGAGTCCGGGAAGTCAGGCCGAGCCTGCGGCGGGACGCCGACCCCGGCCGGCCGGTGGTGAGCCCCGTCGGGCCGGGGCCCGCCCCGGGCGCGGGCGTTGGCGGCGCCGGCCAGGACGTGGTCCTCCACCCGACCGATCCGCTCACCGCGCTCGCGCACGGGATCGGCTCCCAGCACGACCTGCCGATCTCTCCCTTCTACGCATTCGCGGGCGCCTTCGCCGCGCTCTTCGTCTCCTTCCTCGCACTCGGCCTGCTCTGGTCGACCTCCCGCTTCCGTGGAGACCGCTCGGGGCTCGCCCTCCCCGCCGCCCTCCAGCGGGCGGTCGACGCACCGGCCACCCGTACCGCCCTGCGCGCACTCGGCCTCGCCGCCGCACTCGCCGTCCTGCTCCACCTCCTTCTCGGCCCCGACGACCCCGAGCGCAACCCCGCTCCCGGCGCCGTCTACGTACTCCTCTGGGTCGGACTCGTCCCCGCCTCCCTCCTCCTCGGGCCCGTCTGGCGCCCCCTCAACCCGCTCCGCACCCTGCACCGCCTGCTCTCCCGGGCCCTGCCCCGCCGCACCCCCGGCCGCCCCCTCCCCGCCCGGCTGGGCCAATGGCCGGCCGCCGCCGGGCTGTTCGCCTTCACCTGGCTCGAACTCGTCGCTCCCGATCCCGCATCCACCACCACCCTCCTGATCGCCCTCACCCTGTACGCCACCGCCCAGCTGCTGCTCGCCGCCCGCTTCGGCGAGCGCTGGTTCGACGACGGAGACGCCTTCGAGGCGTACTCCGCCCTCCTTGCCCGACTCTCCCCCCTCGGCCGCCGCAATGACGGCCGCCTCGTCCTCCGCAACCCATTCCACGGACTCGACGCGACACCCGAGCGGCCCGGACTCGTCGCCACCGTCTGCGTCCTCCTCGGCTCCACCGCCTACGACGGCTTCTCCGACAACCCCTCGTGGATCGACACCCTGCAGACCTCCCCCCTCGGCCGCACCCCCACAGCCACCCTCGGACTACTCGCTTCCATTGCCCTCGTCGCCACCCTGTACTGCCTGTGCGCGGCGGCCACCCGTCTCGTCAGCGGCCCGCACCCCGGCCCGCTGACCGCCTTCGCGCACTCACTCGTGCCGATCGCGCTCGGCTATCTCATCGCCCACTACTTCTCCCTCCTGGTAGTCGAAGGACCACGCACGGTAAGCATGACACTGGGCACTGACAACGCCCCCGAACCCTTGCCGCCACTGGGTCCCGGCGGTCTCGCCGCCCTCCAGGTCATCGCCGTCGTCACCGGCCACGTGCTCGGAGTCGTCGCGGCCCACGACCGCTCCGTACGGCTCTTCCCGCCCGCGAAGGCGGTGGCCGGACAACTCCCGCTGCTCGCGCTGATGATCACGTACACCATCGGAGGGCTGAGCCTCCTGCTGAACTAGACGGACGAGCGCGTCCAGGCCCCCGCCGAACCGAGAACCGAGGAGCGGCATGATGGACCCCGTGCCTCCAGCCCAGCCCGCCCACCCCATGCGCCGTACGCCGATCCAGCAGCGCAGCGCCGACCGGCTCGCCCGGATCCTCGACGCCTGCGCGGAACTCCTCGACGAGACCGGGTACGAGAACCTCAGCACCCGGGCCGTCGCCCTGCGCGCCGGCGTGCCCATCGGCTCGGTCTACCGTTTCTTCGGCAACAAGCGGGCCATGGCCACCGCCCTCGCCCACCGCAACCTCGACACCTACGCCGACGGCATCGCGGACCGCCTCGCGGGCCTCCCGGCCACCCACTGGCGGCCCGTCGTCGACGCCGTGCTGGACGAGTACCTCGCCATGAAGCGCACCGTCCCCGGTTTCGCGCTCGTCGACTTCGGCGTGCCCGCGCCGGCGGCCGAGGGCCCGGCCTCCGATCCCAACCACCTGGTCGCCGCCCGCCTCACCGAACTGCTCTGCGCACACCTCGGCCTGTCCCCCGGCGCCACCTTGGAGCGGGCGGTCCTCGTCGCCGTCGAGGCCACGGACGCGCTGATCCAACTGGCCTTCCGCACCGACCCGGCGGGGGACCCCGCCATCGTCGACGAGACCCGCGCCATGATGCACGCCTACCTGGCTCGCGTACTGGACTGACGCGCCCCCGGAATGGCCTCCCGGAATGGCCTCCCGGAATGGCCTCCCGGGCCGGCCTCCCGGACCGGCCCCCTCCACCCCGGTGCGGGCTCGATCCCGCACGCCCCTCCCCACCGTCCCTACCGGTCGGTATGCTCGGTGTGCCCGCGTGTCCGTGCCGCAGCCTGCCGCCCTGGAGGGCCCATGCCCCGCACCGCCCTGCGCATCTGCCCCCTCTGTGAAGCCACCTGCGGGCTCACCCTCACCATCGAGGGCACCGCCGTCACCGGCGCCCGCGGCGACCGCGAGGACGTCTTCAGCCGCGGTTTCATCTGCCCCAAGGGCGCCGCCTTCGGACAGCTCGACGCCGACCCCGACCGGCTGCGCGGCCCCCTCGTCCGCCGCGACGGCCGGCTCCGGGAGGCCACCTGGGAGGAGGCCTTCGACGCCATCGCCGCGGCCGTCCCCGCACTCGTCCAGCAGTACGGGGCCCAGTCCGTCGGAGTCGTGCTCGGCAACCCGAACGTCCACACCATGGCGGGCGCCCTCTACCCGCCGCTGCTCCTCAAGGCCCTCGGCACCCGCAACCTCTTCACCGCCAGCACGCTCGACCAGATGCCCAAGCACGTCTCCAGCGGCCTGCTCTTCGGAGACCCCTTCGCCATCCCGGTCCCCGATCTCGACCGGACCGACTTCCTGCTCCTCCTCGGCGCCAACCCGGTCGAGTCCAACGGCTCTCTGTGTACCGCCCCCGACTTCCCCGGCCGGCTCAAAGCCCTGCGTGCCCGCGGCGGCACTCTGGTCGTCGTCGACCCGCGCCGCACCCGCACCGCCGCCCTCGCCGACCGGCACCTCGCGCCGCGCCCCGGCAGCGACGCCCTGCTCCTCGCCGCACTCGCGCACACCCTGGTCGCGGAGAAGCTCGCCGCCCCCGGCGAGCTGGAGGAACGGACCGAAGGACTCGGGGAACTCGAGGCCGCGCTCGGGAGTTTCACTCCTGAGGCCGTAGCACCCGCCTGCGACCTCCCGGCCGACGAGATCCGCGCCCTCGCCCGCGCGCTCGCGGCAGCGCCCACCGCGGCCGTCTACGGGCGGATCGGCAGCTGCACCGTCGAGCATGGCACCCTCGCCAGCTGGCTGGTCGACGTACTGAACATCCTCACCGGCAACCTGGACCGGCCGGGGGGAGCCCTCTTCCCGCTCCCGGCCGCCGGCCCGCGGCCACGCCCCGAGGGGCCGGGCAAGGGCTTCGCGCTGGGCCGCTGGCACAGCCGGGTCAGCGGTCACCCCGAGGTCAAGAGCGAACTGCCCACCGCCGCCCTGGCCGAGGAGATGGAGACCCCGGGGGAGGGGCGGATCCGCGCCCTGATCGCCATCGCCGCCAACCCGGTCCTGTCCGCACCCGACGGCGACCGGCTCGACCGGGCGCTGGCCGGCCTCGACTTCATGGTCTCGATCGACCCGTACCTGAACGAGACCTCACGCCACGCACACGTCGTGCTGCCCCCGCCGCCGCCCTCGCAGAGCGCGCACCACGACTTCGCCTTCAACGGCTTCGCCATCCGCAACCAGGCGCGCTACACCCGCGCCGCCGTCCCCCTCGAAACGGACCGCATCGACGAGTGCGAGATCCACGCGCGCCTCGTCCTCGCCGTCTCCGGCATGCACGGCGCCGCCGGCCCGGACGCCGTCGACGAACTCGCCATCCAGAGCACCCTCGCGAAGGAAACCGCCGACCCGCACTCCCCGCTGCACGGACAGGACCCGGCCCGCCTCGCCGGGCTGCTCACCGGAGAGAGCGGCCCCGAGCGCCGCCTCGACCTGATGCTCCGACTCGGCCCGTACGGAGAGCGGTTCGGCGCCGAGACCAAGGGGGAGCGGCTCAGCCTGGACCGGCTGCTCGCGTACCCGCACGGCATCGACCTGGGCCCCCTGCGCCCCCGGCTCCCGGGCGTACTGAAGACCCGCAGCGGCAGGATCGAGCTGCTCCCGGACCCGATCGCGGCCGAACTCCCCAGGCTGCGCGCGGCGCTCGCCGACCGCCCCGACGCCCTGGTCCTCGTGGGCCGCCGCCATCTGCGGTCCAACAACAGCTGGTTGCACAACGTCCCGGCCCTCACCGGAGGTTCCAACCGCTGCACCCTCCAGGTCCACCCGGAGGACGCGGCCCGGCTGGGCCTCACCGACGGGGGCCGGGCCCGGATCACCGCCGACGGCGGGAGCCTGGAGGTTCCCGTCGAGGTCACCGACGCCGTCCGTACGGGCGTGGTGAGCCTCCCGCACGGCTGGGGACACGACCGGGCCGGTGCCCGGCTCTCGGTGGCCTCCGTCGTGCCCGGCGCGAACGTCAACCAGCTGCTCGACGGAACCCGACTCGACCCGCTGTCCGGCACGGCGGTGCTCAACGGATTCCCCGTCGAGCTCACGCCCCTGCCCTGAGCTGGGGTTTTGCTCGTATTGCTCACGGCTGGACGTCTTGTTGGCATAAGGAGGCGGCACCTACCTTCCCCCCATGCTGACCTTCCTCGGCTTCGCCATGATCGCGACCTTCCTGGTCCTGATCATGATGAAGAAAATGTCGCCCATCGCGGCGCTCGTCCTCATTCCCGCGCTGTTCTGCGTCTTCGCCGGACAGGGCGCGCACCTCGGCGACTACGTCATCGAAGGCGTCGGAAAGCTCGCCCCGACCGCCGCCATGCTGATGTTCGCCATCGTCTACTTCGGCGTGATGATCGACGTCGGCCTCTTCGACCCGATCGTCCGAGGCATCCTGCGCTTCTGCAAGGCCGACCCCATGCGGGTGGTGGTCGGCACCGCCGTCCTCGCGGCGATCGTCTCGCTCGACGGCGACGGCTCGACCACCTTCATGATCACCGTCTCGGCCATGTACCCGCTCTACAAGCGGCTGGGCCTGAGCCTGGTGGTCATGACGGGCGTCGCGGCCACGGCGAACGGAGTCATGAACACCCTGCCCTGGGGCGGCCCCACGGCTCGCGCAGCGACGGCCCTGAAGCTCGACGCCGGCGACATCTTCGTCCCGATGATCCCGGCCCTCGCGGTCGGACTGCTCTTCGTCTTCGTCCTCGCGTACGTGCTCGGTCTGAAGGAACGCCGCCGGGTCGGCCTCCTCTCGATGCCGGGCGCGGAGCGGGAGGAAGAGCAGGAGCAGGAACTGGTCATGGCCGCCCCCGGGGCGGGGGCGGAGGACGTGCAGGCCACCGCTGCCGACGCCGCCGGGCCTGCCGGAAGCGGCCCCGGTTCCGCCGTGTCCGCCGGTTCCGGGGCCGCTTCGGGCTCCGCCGCCCCCGAGGACGGTTTCCAAGGCCTCGACCCCCACCGCCCCACCCTGCGGCCGCGTCTGTACTGGTTCAACGCCGGCCTCACCATCGCCCTCCTCACCGCGATGATCATGGAGCTGTTGCCCATCCCGGTGCTGTTCCTGCTCGGAGCCGCCCTCGCGCTCACCGTGAACTTCCCGCACATGCCCGACCAGAAGGCCCGGATCGCCGCCCACGCCGACAACGTCCTGAACGTCGCCGGCATGGTCTTCGCCGCTGCGGTGTTCACCGGTGTCCTCACCGGCACCGGCATGGTCAAGCACATGGCCGACTGGCTCGTCGGCGCCATCCCCGAGGGCATGGGCCCGCACATGGCGCTGGTCACCGGCCTGCTGAGCCTGCCGCTCACCTACTTCATGTCCAACGACGGCTTCTACTTCGGCGTCCTGCCCGTCCTCGCCGAAGCCGGCGCCGCTCACGGGGTCTCCCCGCTCGAAATCGCCCGCGCCTCCCTCGTCGGCCAGGCCCTGCACATGTCCAGTCCGCTGGTTCCGGCCGTCTACGTCCTCGTCGGCATGGCGAAGGTCGAGTTCGGCGACCACACCCGCTTCACCGTGAAATGGGCCGCCCTGACCTCCCTGGTCGTCCTCGCGGCAGGGATGCTTTTCGGCATCATCTGATCCTCTCCGCCCCTGGCGCCCAGAAAACTACCGGCGCTAGTTTGTAGGGTGTCCGCGAGGTCTGGCTACGCGCTCGTGCGTGCTCGGGAGGGAATGACATGAAGGCCCACGACGGGATGTACATCGGCGGCGCCTGGCGGCCCGCCGTCGGAAGCGACCGCATCGAGGTCGTCAACCCGGCCGACGAGCAGGTCATCGCCTCGGTGCCGGCCGGCACCGAGGAGGACGTGGACGCGGCCGTACGCGCGGCCCGTGCGGCCCTCCCCGGCTGGGCGGCCACGCCCGCGGCCGAGCGGGCCGCCCTGATCGGCGCGCTGCGTGACGTACTGATCGCCCGCAAGAGCGAGATCGCCGAGACCATCACCGCCGAACTGGGCTCCCCGCTCGGTTTCGCGGAGATGGTGCACGTCGGCTCGCCGATCGCCGTGGCGTCTTCGTACGCCGAACTCGCGGCCTCGTACGCCTTCGAGGAGCGGATCGGGAACTCCACCGTGCTCTTGGAACCGGTCGGGGTGGTCGGCGCCATCACGCCCTGGAACTATCCGCTGCACCAAGTCGTTGCAAAGGTGGCACCCGCTCTCGCCGCCGGCTGCACCCTCGTCCTCAAGCCGGCCGAGGACACCCCGCTGACCGCACAGCTCTTCGCCGAAGCCGTGCACGAGGCGGGCATCCCGGCCGGAGTCTTCAACCTGGTGACCGGGACCGGCCCGGTCGCCGGGCAGGCCCTGGCCGCCCATGAGGGAGTCGACCTCGTCTCCTTCACCGGCTCCACCGCCGTCGGCAAGAAGATCGGCGCCACGGCCGGCGCCGCCGTCAAGCGGGTCGCCCTCGAACTGGGCGGCAAATCGGCCAATGTCATCCTGCCCGGGGCCGATCTGGCCAAGGCCGTCGCGGCGGGCGTGGGCCACGTCATGAACAACGCCGGCCAGAGCTGCAACGCGCTCACCCGGATGCTCGTACACCGGGACCAGTACGAGGAGGCCGTCTCGCTCGCGGCCGCCGCCGTCGCCAAGTACCCCACAGGCGACCCCCGCACGCCGGACACCCGCCTCGGCCCGGTGGTCAACGCCAAGCAGCACGAACGCGTCCGCGGCTACATCGCCAAGGGCATCGAGGAAGGCGCCCGCCTCGTCGCCGGCGGCCCCGACGCCCCGCACGAGCAGGGGTACTTCGTCGCCCCGACCGTCTTCGCCGACGTCACGCCCGACATGACCATCGCCCAGGAGGAGATCTTCGGCCCCGTGCTCTCGATCCTCCCCTACGCGGACGAGGAGGAGGCCCTGAGCATCGCCAACGGCACCGTCTACGGCCTCGGCGGCGCCGTCTGGGCGCAGGACGACGAGACGGCCGTGGCGTTCGCCCGCCGCATGGACACCGGACAGGTGGACATCAACGGCGGCCGCTTCAACGTGCTCGCGCCCTTCGGTGGCTACAAGCAGTCGGGCGTGGGCCGCGAGCTGGGCCCGCACGGCCTGGCGGAGTACCTCCAGACCAAGTCCCTGCAGTTCTGAAGACGGAGACGACGATCATGGTCCGCGCCGCCATCCTGCCCGCCGTCGGAGCCCCGCTGGAGGTACGGGAGATCGTGCTGCCCGATCCCGGCCCCGGGCAGGTCCATGTACGGCTCACCGCAGCCGGGGTCTGCCACTCCGACCTCTCCCTCACCAACGGCACCATGCGGGTCCCCGTCCCCGCCGTCCTCGGTCACGAGGGCGCGGGAACGGTCCTCGCGGTGGGCGAGGGCGTCACCCACGTCGCGCCCGGCGACGGGGTCGTCCTCAACTGGGCGCCCTCCTGCGGGGAGTGCCACCACTGCGCCATCGGCGAGGTGTGGCTCTGCGTCAACGCGCTCACCGGAGTCGGGGCGGTCTACGCACACGACGCGCAGGGCGCCCCGCTGCACCCCGGGCTGAACGTGGCCGCGTTCGCCGAGGAGACCGTCGTCGCGGCCAACTGCGTGCTGCCCGCGCCCGCCGGGATCCCGCTCGCCGAGGCCGCCCTGCTCGGCTGCGCCGTCCTCACCGGCTACGGGGCCGTCCACCACAGCGCCCAGGTCCGCCCGGGCGAGTCCGTCGCCGTCTTCGGCGTCGGCGGGGTCGGTCTGGCCGCCCTCCAGGCCGCGCGCATCGCCCAGGCGGGCCCGATCGTGGCCGTGGACGTCTCCCCGGCGAAGGAGGAGTTGGCGCGGGCGGCAGGGGCCACCGAGTTCGTACTCGCCTCCGACACCACCGCCAAGGAGATCCGGGCGCTCACCGGAGGGCGGGGCGCGGACGTCGCCGTGGAGTGCGTCGGCCGGGCCGAGACCATCCGCGGAGCCTGGGAGTCCACTCGGCGCGGCGGCCGCACCACGGTCGTCGGCATCGGCGGCAAGGAGCAGCAGGTCACCTTCCACGCCCTGGAGATCTTCCACTTCGCCCGCACCCTCACCGGCTGCGTCTACGGCAACAGCGACCCCGCCCGCGACCTCCCGGTGATCGCCGAACACGTCCGCGCGGGCCGCCTCGACCTCGGCGCCCTCGTCACCGACCGCATCACCCTCGACGACATCCCGGCGGCCTTCGACGCGATGCTGGCGGGCAAGGGCGGCCGCTCGCTGGTCGTCTTCTAGCCGTCCCGGACTCGGCCGCCGGGCCTATTGCACGGCGGCGGGCGGCGACGGACAATTCCCCCGACTTGCCGAATTTCGGGGGGACTTGTGTGGAGCTTCATCCGACGTAAGGCCGGGACCGGGCGGCGGCCGGTTCCGCCTGCCGCCGAGCCGCCGATCACCGATCCGCCCACCACCGATCCGCCCACCACCGATCCGCCCGGGCGGCCCGAGGTTCGTGACATCGACGTCTACGAAGCCTCGTACCTGCGCGGTGGGCGCACCGCCGTGGCCGAGACGGCCATGGCGGCGCTGTATCTGGCGGGGCGACTCACTGTGGTGTCCGGCTCGAACTGGGTGACGGTGAGGCGAGACGGTCACGATCTCGGCGACGAGTTCCAGGCGGCCGTGGTCGCGCGCATGGCCGAGGCGGAGAGTTGTGTCGCCCTGGGGCTGCGGGACGACACGGCGTACCACCCCGCCGTGGAACGGCTGGTCGAGCGGCTGATCGAGGACGGCCTGATCGTCGCCGTCGGAGGACGGCACCTGATGAACCGCCGCTACCCCACCGAGTCGGGCGTGGCCGCGCTGCGCCGGTTCACCAAGCGGCCGCCGTTCGCCGCCGCGGCCGAGCCCAAGCTCGTCGAGGTGGCCCTGTACGGACTGAGCCGCCTCCCGCCGGGCGCGGTGCTGCCGGTGGGACGGCCGTCACCCGCCGCGCCCCGGTCGGGCAACGGGTGGGCGTCCGGGAGGCACTGGGCGGGAACCGGCACCCTCGGTGGCTTCGTGCCCGCGGCCGGAGACGGCGGAAGCGGCCGCTCCGGGTCCAACGGCGGCTGCGGCGGTGGCACCAGCAGCACCTGTGGGGGCGGCGGTGACGGGGGCGGCTGCGGTGGCTGCGGCTGCGGCTGATCCACCCTGATCCGCCTTGATCCGCCCTGGTCCACGGGACACCCCCCTCCCCGGCCGGTGTCCCAAGTCGCTTCGCTCCGAGTCGCCCGCTCCCTACGCCACAGGGTTCGCGTGCGCCAGCGCCTTGTACTGCAGCGCCAGCCCGTCCAGCAGCGCCGTCAGGCCCGTTTCGAAGGCGCCCTCGTCGACCTCGCGGCGGCGCTCCGCCAGGAGGTGCGCCTGGCCCAGGTGCGGGTAGTCCGACGGGTCGTACGCCGTCTCGTCGTCCACGAAACCCCCGGCGAAGGAGGCCACCGCCGAGCCGAGGATGAAGTACCGCATCAGCGCGCCGATCCGCGTCGCCTGCCCAGGGGGCCAGCCCGCCGCCGTCATCGCCCCGAACACCGCGTCCGCCAGCCGCAGGCCCGCCGGACGGCGGCCCGGGCCGCGTGCCAGCACCGGGACGATGTTCGGATGGTCGGACAGGGCGTCCCGGTACGAGTGCGCCCACGCGTGCAGCGCTCCCCGCCACTCCAAGCCCGCCTCCGGCTCGAACATCGACAAGTCGACCCGCGCGCTGACCGCGTCCGCCACCGCTTCCAGGATCTCGTCCTTGGTGCGGAAGTGGTTGTAGAGGGAGGGGCCGCTGACCCCCAGCGCCGCCGCCAACCGCCGCGTCGACACCGCCTCCAGACCCTCCGCGTCCACCAGCGCACCCGCCGCCTCGACGATGCGGGCTCTGCTGAGGAGGGGCTTGCGCGGTCTGGCCATGCGCCACATAGTAGGGCCTGCCCGCCATAAACTACCGGTGCTAGTTAACGGCCCCGGACGAGCCGCCCGGAGGTGCCCGGTGGACATGGAGCTGAGCGAGGAGCAGGCCGCCGTACGCAGGCTCGCCCGGGAGTTCGCCGAGCGCGAGGTCATCCCGTACGCCGCCGACTGGGACCGCGCCGAGAGCGTGGACCGGGCCATCGTGAAGAAGCTCGGCGCCCTCGGCTTCCTCGGCCTGACCGTCCCCGAGGAGTACGGCGGCTCCGGCGGCGACCACCTCGCCTACGTCCTGGTCACCGAGGAACTCGGCCGAGGCGACTCCGCCGTGCGCGGCATCGTCTCCGTATCCCTCGGCCTGGTCGCCAAGACCATCGCCGCATGGGGGAGCGAAGAGCAGAAGAACGACTGGCTGCCCCGGCTCTGCTCCGGTGACGCGCTCGGCTGCTTCGGCCTGACCGAGCCCGGGACCGGCTCCGACGCCGGCAACCTCACCACCCGCGCCGTGCGCGAGGGCGACGCGTACCTGATCAGCGGCAGCAAGATGTTCATCACCAACGGCACCTGGGCCGACGTGGTGCTGCTCTTCGCCCGCACCAACGACCAGCCCGGCCATCGCGGGGTCTCCGCCTTCCTCGTGCCCACCGACACGCCCGGCCTCACCCGCCGCGAGATCCACGGCAAACTCGGGCTGCGCGGCCAGGCCACCGCCGAACTCGCCCTCGACGGCGTCCGCGTGCCCGCCTCCGCGATGCTCGGCCCCGAGGGCAAGGGCTTCTCCGTCGCCATGTCCGCCCTCGCCAAGGGCCGGATGTCGGTCGCCGCCGGCTGCGTCGGCATCGCCCAGGCGGCCCTCGACGCCGCCGTCTCCTACGCCGCCCAGCGCGAGCAGTTCGGCAGGCCGATCGCCCACCACCAGCTGGTCCAGGAGCTGATCGCCGACATCTCGGTCGACGTGGACGCGGCCCGGCTGCTGACCTGGCGGGTCGCCGACCTCATCGACCGCGGCCGGCCCTTCGCCACCGAGTCCTCCACCGCCAAGCTCTTCGCCTCCGAGGCCGCCGTCCGCGCCGCGAGCAACGCCCTCCAGGTCCACGGCGGTTACGGCTACATCGACGAATACCCGGCCGGCAAACTGCTGCGCGACGCCCGCGTGATGACCCTGTACGAGGGCACGAGCCAGATCCAGAAGCTCCTCATCGGCCGAGCCCGCACGGGAGTTTCCGCCTTCTGACCTACGGAGTTTGAGTACGTACGTGAGTACGCGCGCCCATGTGCCCGCGGCCGCCGCGCCCGATGCTGGACCCATGAACGAGACACCGGTCAAGCAGCAGAACACGGGGGCCTACTACGGTCAGGCCGTCGCCTCCTTCGGCATCGCCATCGCCGCAGTGGGCCTGGGCATCTACAACCTGGACACCGACGGCTGGGTCCGCGCCTTCCTCGGCATCGCGGTGCTGTACCTGACCACCTCGGCCTTCACCCTCGCCAAGGTGATCCGCGACCGCCAGGAGGTCACCCAGATCGTCAGCCGGGTCGACCAGGCCCGGATGGAGCAGATCATGACGAGCTACGACCCCTTCGCTCCGAAGCAGCCCACCGCCCAGGATCGCTAAGCGCTTGCTCACCCTCCGGTAGGGTGTTCACTCCTACCAGGCGAAGAGGGTGAGCGAGCGATGGACACCACGGAAACCGGAGGCTACCGGCCGTGGTCGGAGGTCACCCCCGACGCGGCCAGGCGGCTGCTCGTGGCCGCCGTCGACGCCTTCGCCGAGCGCGGCTACCACGCCACCACCACACGTGACATCGCGGGGCGCGCCGGCATGAGCCCGGCCGCGCTCTACATCCACTACAAGACCAAGGAAGAGCTGCTCCACCGGATCAGCCGGATCGGCCACGACAAGGCCCTGGAGATCCTCACCTCCGCCGCCGAAGGCCCCGGCTCCGCCGCGGAGCGCCTCGACGCCGCCGTGCGGTCCTTCGTGGGATGGCACGCCGCACACCACACCACCGCCCGCGTGGTCCAGTACGAGCTCGACGCTCTCGCTCCGGAGCACCGCTCCGAAATCGTGACACTGCGCCGGCAGAGCGACGCCGCCGTACGCCGGATCCTGGCCGACGGGGTCGCGGCGGGGGAGTTCGACGTCCCCGACGTGCCGGGCACCACCCTCGCCGTCCTGTCCCTCTGCATCGACGTGGCCCGCTGGTTCAGCGCGGCCGGGCGGCGCACGCCCGACGAGGTCGGCGCGCTCTACGCCGACCTCGTGCTCCGCATGGTGGGCGCGCGCCCCCCGGCCGCCGCCGCTCAGAAGTAGTAGCGGGACACCGACTCCGCCACGCACACCGGCTTGTCGCCGCCCTCCCGCTCGACCGTGACGGTCGCCGTGACCTGCACGCCGCCACCCGCCTCCGTGACCTCCGTGATCACGGCGGTGGAGCGCAGCCGCGATCCGACGGGCACCGGAGCCGGGAAGCGCACCTTGTCAGTCCCGTAGTTGATGCCCATCTTCATGCCCTCGACCCGCATGATCTGCGGCACCAGACTGGGCAGCAGCGACAGGGTCAGGTACCCGTGCGCGATGGTGGAACCGAAGGGCCCGTCCGCCGCGCGCACCGGGTCCACATGGATCCACTGGTGGTCGCCGGTGGCGTCCGCGAAGAGGTCGATCCGCTTCTGGTCCACCTCCAGCCACCCGCTGGGGCCGAGCGGTTCGCCGATCCCGGCGCGCAGCTCCTCGGTGGACGTGAAGACCCTCGGCTCGACCATGCCCTGCTCCTACCTAGCGGTGAATCGTGCACACGAACAGACGAATAAGCGTTTGCTCAGCATGCTGGGACCGTATGTGTATGTCAACGGACCTCCGGCTACCCTCGGCCGGGTGCCGCAGATTCCCGAGAACGTCCACGAACTCACCGTCGGCCAGCTGTCCGCCCGTAGCGGCGCGGCCGTCTCCGCGCTCCACTTCTACGAGGCCAAGGGCCTGATCACCAGCCGCCGCACCAGCGGAAACCAGCGCCGCTACACCCGTGACGCCCTGCGCCGGGTCGCCTTCGTGCGTGCCGCCCAGCGGGTGGGCATCCCCCTCGCAAGCATCCGCGAGGCACTGACCCGGCTTCCCGAGGAACGCACCCCCAACCGCGATGACTGGGCCCGGCTTTCCGAAGCCTGGCGCAAGGAACTCGACGAGCGGATCAGCAAGCTCGGCCGCCTGCGCGACCACCTGACGGACTGCATCGGCTGCGGCTGCCTCTCGCTGGAGACCTGCGCGCTGTCCAACCCGGACGATGTCATCGGCGAACGGGTCACCGGCTCCCGGCTGTAGCCGCAGCCGCCGCCTCCCGCACCACCACCCGGGCCACCGCCACCAGTTCGGCGTTCGACCGCGCCGGCCGCCCGTCCGGCAGGTGCAGTACGTCGCCCACGCCGATCCGCAGGCCCGTACCGCACCGTACGGCCAGCCGGAGCACCGGCCAGGCGGCGGCCTCCCGCCCGAACAGCACCACCGCCACCGGGGGCAGCCCGCGCAACCCGGCCACCAGGGCCGGATCGGCCGAAGCGAGCTCGGCCACGAGCCGGACCCGGCCCGGTTCGCGCACCGGCCAGGCCAGGAACCGCGCCATCGGATCCGGCCCGGCCGGGCCCCCCAGCGGCACCACCGCGTCCACCGCCACACCCCGGCCCAGCAGCACCCGCGCCAGCTCCTCCGCCCCCGGCTCCGCGAAGTCCACCACGGCCCGGTCGGGCAGCACCGTCCACGAGCGCACCCGCTCCAGCCGCCCCGCCGGATCGGGCTCGGCCGCGATGCTCGCCGACACCGCGAGGGGTACGCCCACCCCCGCGCCCCGCAGCTCCTCCAGCACCGGCCCGACCACCCGGGGCGAGAGGCTCTCCCGCCCGCACGGGGTCCGCGGGTGCACCAGTACCTCCCCGGCCCCCGCGGCGACGGCCGTCAGCGCCGACCCGGCCAGATCCGCCGGGGACACGGGCACGGCCGGGCCGTCGGCAGCGCTCCGGGCGCCGTTCACCGAAGCCAGCAGGGGCACCACCACCGGCGGCCTCACACGACCCCCGCCCGCGGAGCCCCCGCCCGCAGAACTCTCGCCCGCAGAACTCTCGCCCGCGGAGCTCCCGCCCGCAGAGCCCCTGCCACCAACAACCTCACGCGGCCCCCGCCCGCACCGAAGCCGAGGGAGCCTCCGCCAGCGCCGGTCTCGGCACCACGATGCCGCAGCCCGCGCACACCGGCCCGTCCCAGGCCCAGGCCCCCTCCCACGCGCCGACCGCGGCGACCGCGCGGCCCGTACTGCCGCCACCGCCCGCACTACCCGCACCACCCGCCCCGACCGCCCCGACCGCGTCGCCCCGCACCACCGCCGGCCACCGCAGCTCGGCCTCCCCGCAGACCGGGCACGCCGTCCCCGGCTCCGACTCCAGCGCCTTCACCAGCCGCCGCAGCACCTCGCCCAGCGTCCCCTCGGGCCGCACCCCGGGATCCGCGCACCGCACCACCGCGTCCCCGCTGCCGCCCCACGCCCACTCCGGCCGACGCAGCCCGTGGTGCTTCTCCCGGCGCCGGCGCTCCGCGAACTGCCGCTCGTACTCCAGCCACACCGCCCGCGCGTCCTCCAACTCCTCCAGGGCCGCCACCAGCCGCAGCGGATCCGCCCCCCGGTCCTCGGGCGCGATCCCGTGCCGGTCGCACAGGTGCCACCACGTGGCCCGGTGCCCGTACGGGGCGAACCGCTCCAGGCAGCGGCGCAGCGAATGGCGCCGCAGGGCCCGGTCGTTGCGCGCGTCGCGCACCTGGTAGGCCAGACTCCGGAAACCCGCCATCACACCTTCACCTCCACCTGTGCCGATGTGCCCAACATGCCCGGTCCGCAGCGGGCGCATGCGGGGCGGACGAGGCGTGCGGGTGGCACATGGCCGGAACTCAGCGCCCCATGCGCCCCGCGGAGACCACGAGTTCGGCCAGTTCCGCATGGCAGATGTCGCTGTGCGCCCCCGAAGGGGCCCCGCCGCGCCGCACCACCGAACCGGCGTCCACACTGACACACCCGGCCGTCGGCAGCCCCTCGCGGAGGGCCGCGCCCAGGCTCAGCCGCGGCGCGCCGGGCACCGCCTGCACCCCGTCGTGCCCGATCGCGCCCCACCGCTCGTCGAAACCCAGCAGACCGGCCGAATCCCGGGCCATCCGGGAGGCCAGCGGGTAGAACACCTTCAAGGCCGAGTCGTGCGGCGAATGGCAGGCGACCACCGGCCCGTCGACCCGGCGCTGGAGTCCGCGCAGGGCGCCCCCGTGCCCCTTGTCGTGCGGCAGTCGGTCGCAGAACGCGTAGTGGGAGAAGGCTCCCTGGAGCAGCGTCAGGGATTTGACGTACCGGGCCGCGTCCGGCACCGCGCGCAGCGAGAAGGAGACCAGGCGGGCCCCGAAGCTGTGTCCGATCAGGTGGATCCGCAGGGCCGGGCGGCCCGCCGCCAGCTCGGTCAGTACGGGCCCCAGGCCGCGCTCGCCGACCACCCCGGCCCGCTTCTTCATCTGGTAGTACGAGGCCTGCCGCAGGAGCTCCTTCGCGCCGCCCCACAGCCCGCGCAGCCCGCCACCGACGGCGAGGCCCCGCTCGCCCTCGACGCCCGGGGGCGGTGCGGCGCCCGCCTCGACCAGCGCGAGGGCCAGGGCCCGGCACACCTCCACGGCCTCCTCGGTGAAGAGCGCGGGCACCTGCGCGGGCACCTCCGTGTCCGCCACGGCCGACAGCCCGTCCACTCCGACCAGCCGCCGTACGAGCGCACCGAACTCGGTGAGGGCGGCCTCCGACTCGGGGCGCTCCTCCAGCAGTTCCGCGATCCGCTCCAGCTCCGCGTCGCGGCCCGGCCAGAACTCCACGAGGGCGTCGCGCGTGGCGGGGTCGAGCGCCGTGCCGAAGCCGGGCTCCGCGAGCGCGCCGGGCGAGTCGAAGTCCGGTATCGGCTCGTCCGAGAACCGGATCGAGGGCCATACGACCCCCACGTACCCCAGCCGCACCCCGTGCCCCACCAGCCCCGCGAAGGGGGCGAAGAACCGGTCGTAGAGCCGGGTCGCGGTCGACGGGTGGCTGTTCCAGCCGTGCGCGAAGACGAGCAGGTCCGTGGCCTCCATCCGCTCCACCGGGCCGTACGTGGCCCGGTCCACGTCCCCTTCGGAGTCGAAGGTCAGCTCCGCGTACGGCCCCACACCGATCCCCACACCGATCCCGGCCCCGATCCCGGCCACGCTCTCCGCCATGAGGTGCCCCCTCCACGCCGTGCCCGCCGTCCGTCCCGTGGATCCAGCATCCTGCCGCCGCCCCCACCCGGCCAGACCCGTGACGCCACCGGCTCACCCGTAGAGGAGGTACTCCCCGCGCACCGCCTCGAACCGCTCCAGCCCCGCCGCCCAGTCGCCCGCGATCTCCTCCACCCCGGCCCCCGCGTCCACCAGCGTCCGCACCCGGTCCGAGCCGGTCAGCTTGTCGATCCAGTGGTCCGCGCGCCAGCCGAAGCCGCTCCACACCCGGCGCGCGGTCACCAGCAGCCCGATCCCGGCCCGGACCGGGTCGAAGGCCTCCCGGTCGTGCACGATCAGCCGGACCCCGCCGCACACCTTGCCCAGGTGCTTGGAGAAGGTCGGGGTGAAGTACGCCTCCCGGAACCACACCCCCGGCAGCCCCAGCGCGTTCGCGGCCTCCGCCCACCGTCGGTCGATCCCCTCCGCGCCCACCACCTCGAAGGGCGTGGTCGTCCCGCGCCCCTCGGAGAGGTTCGTCCCCTCGAACAGGCAGGTGCCGGCGTACGCGAGGGCCGTGTCCGGGGTCGGCATGTTCGGGCTCGGCGGCACCCAGGGCAGGCCGGTCTCCCCGAAGAACGACTCCCGGCGCCAGCCGGTCATCGCCACCGTCCGCAGCCTGACCGGAGCGTCGGTCAGGAACTCCCCGTTGAACAGCAGCGCCAGCTCGGCCGCCGTCATCCCGTGCGCGAGCGCGATCGGCTCCCGGCCCACGAAGCTCGCGTACGGCCGCTCCAGGACGGGCCCCGCCGCCCGCCGGCCGCCCACCGGATTGGGCCGGTCCAGCACCACCATCGCCTTGCCGGCGAGGGCGGCCGCGCGCATGCAGTCGTACAGCGTCCAGATGTAGGTGTAGAAGCGCGCCCCGACGTCCTGGATGTCGAAGACGACGGTGTCCACCCCGGCCGCCGTGAACACGTCCGCGAGCCGCTGCCCGCTCTTGTCGTACGTGTCGTACACCGGCAGCCCCGTCGCCGGATCCCGCCCGGCCCCCTCAGAACCGCCCGCCTGGGCCGTTCCCCGGAACCCGTGCTCGGGCCCGAACACCGCGACCAGGTCCACCCGTTCGTCCGCGTGCAGCACGTCGACCAGGTGGCGGGCGTCGGAGGTGATCCCGGTGGGGTTCGTGACCACCCCCACCTTCTGCCCGGCCAGGACCGCGTACCCGTCCGCGGCGAGCCGCTCGAAGCCCGTACGCACCCGCTCGGCCCGCGGCGCGGCCGCACCGATCGCCCCTACGGGACCCACGGCACCCGCAGCCCCTACGGCACCCACGGCTCCCGCGGCCCCCACCGTCCCCGCCAGTCCCAGCAACCCCCGTCGCGACAGAGTCATCCCGCCACGCTAGGCGTCGGCCCTCTTCCGCCACGACATACCGACTGGTTAGTCTGCCCGGGATCGGCGCTCGCCGTCGGTCGTCCCGTCCGTCCCCGAAGGGTGATTCCGTGAGCGCGTACCAGGACCAGCGAGTCGTCGTCACCGGCGCGGGCGGCGGCATCGGCGCCGCCCTCGCCCACCGCTTCGCGGCCGAGGGCGCCACCGTGGTGGTCAACGACCTCGACCCCGCCAAGGCCGCCGCGGTCGCCGGTGAGATCGGCGCCCGGGCGATCCCGGTGGCCGGCGACGCCTCGGCGATCGTCGCCGAGGCGATGGAGGCGCTGGGCGGGACCGTCGACGTGTACTGCGCCAACGCCGGACTGGCCTCAGGCGGTGACGCGTTCGCCGACGAGGCCGTCTGGGAGGCAGCCTGGGACACCAACGTCATGGCGCACGTCCGCGCCGCCCGCCTGCTGCTGCCCCACTGGCTGGAGCGGGGGAGCGGCCGCTTCGTGTCCACCGTCTCGGCCGCAGGGCTGCTGACCATGATCGGAGCGGCCCCGTACAGTGTCACCAAGCACGGTGCGCTCGCCTTCGCCGAATGGCTCTCGCTGACCTACCGGCACCGCGGTGTCCAGGTCCACGCCATCTGCCCGCAGGGAGTGCGCACCGACATGCTGACCGCCGCGGGCTCGGCGGGCGAACTCGTCCTCGCGCCGACCGCGATCGAGCCGGACGCGGTCGCGGACGCGCTGTTCGACGGCATGGAGAAGGGCCGGTTCTTGATCCTCCCGCACCCCGAGGTGGGGGACTTCCACGTCTCCCGCGCCACCGACCCGGACCGCTGGCTGAGCGGCATGAACCACCTCCAGCGGAAATGGGAATCCCGGTGACCTCGCGCTACGCGGCCAAGCCCTGGCTCGCGCTGCTCAGCCCCGCGCAACGCGCCCCCCTCGCACCGCCGCCCACCGTGCTGCACGCCTTCCGCGAGGCCGTCGCCCGCGCCCCCGAGCGCACCGCGCTGGCCTACTTCGACGGCCGGATCGGCTACGCGCGCGCCGACGCGCTCTCCGACTCGGTCGCCGGCCACCTCGCCGCGCGGGGCGTCCGGCGCGGGGACCGGGTCGCGGTCATGCTCCAGAACACCCCCCACTTCGTGCTCGCCGTCCTCGCCGCCTGGAAGGCCGGGGCGGTCGTCGTCCCCGTCAACCCCATGTACAAGTCCGGCGAGCTCGGGCACATCCTGCGCGACTCCGGCGCGGTGGCGCTGGTCTGCGAGGGCGGAGCGTGGGAGGCGTACGTGGGGGAGGCGGTGGGGGGAACCTCCGTACGGGTCGCCCTCACCGCGTTGGACCGGGACTTCCAGACCCGCAACGACCCCCGGGTCTTCCCCGCGCCCGCCGGTGCTTCCCGCTGCGCGGAGCCGTCCCCTACCCGCCCTTCCACCGTTCCCGCCCCAAACGCCGGCGCGGCTCCAACAGACCGGGGGCTCCGCCCCCAGACCCTCCCCCAGCTACCGCTGGGGGTACCCCCAGCGCCTCAAACGCCGACGGGGCTGGGAGGCGCTCAAGCGCCGGCGGGGCCGGGGGACGCCCACGCGCCGGGGGCGCCGGTGGTGCTCGACCTGTTCACCGTGGCCCGCCAGGGCCACCCCGCGCCGCCCGATCCGCGCCTCACCGCCGCCGACACCGCCCTCATCAGCTACACCTCCGGCACCAGCGGTACCCCCAAGGGCGCCATGAACCCGCACGGCGCGCTCACCCACAACGCCGTGCGCCAGGTCACCGGCCACCCCCTCCCCGAGGGCGCCACGTACTTCGCCCTCGCCCCCCTCTTCCACATCACCGGCATGGTCTGCGAGCTCTCCGCCTGCTTCGCGAACGCCGGCACCCTCGCCCTCGCCCACCGGTTCGACGCCGGGGCCGTCCTCGACGCCTTCCTCGAACACCGCCCCGCCTACACCGTCGGCCCCGCCACCGCCTTCATGGCCCTGGCCGCCCACCCCGGCGCCACCCGCGACCACTTCGCCTCCTTCCAGGTGGTCTCCTCCGGCGGCGCACCCCTCCCGCCCGCGCTCGTCGACCGCCTGAGCGCCGCCTTCGGGTTCTACCTCCGCAACGGCTACGGCCTCACCGAGACCACCGCCGCCTCCGCCTCCGTGCCCGTGCACCTCGAGGCCCCCGTCGACCCGGCCTCCGGCACCCTCTCGGTGGGCCTGCCCGGAGCGGACACCGTCGTCCGGGTCCTGGACGAGCAGGGCGCCGAGGTCCCCTTCGGCGAAACCGGGGAGATAGCCGTCCGCGGCCCCCAGGTCGTGCCCGGCTACTGGCGCCTGCCCGCCGCGACGGCGGAGGCCTTCCCCGAGGGCGAGCTGCGCACCGGAGACGTCGGGTTCATGGACGCGGACGGCTGGCTCTACGTCGTCGACCGCAAGAAGGACATGATCAACGCCTCCGGCTTCAAGGTCTGGCCGCGTGAGGTCGAGGACGTGCTCTACGCCCACCCCGCCGTCCGCGAGGCGGCCGTGGTCGGCGTCCCGGACCCGTACCGCGGGGAGAGCGTGAAGGCGTACGTGAGCCTGCGCCCCGGGGCCTCGGCCGAACCGGAGGAACTCGCCGCGCACTGCGCCGCGCGCCTGGCCGCGTACAAGTACCCGCGCCGGGTGGAGATCCTGCCTGTCCTTCCGAAGACGACCAGTGGCAAGATCCTGCGACGGGAACTGCGCGACCGCGGCTGAAAAGAGTCGGTCGGTCGTACGAAGCACAGGGAACAGGGAAGGGAAGGTCAGCGCCATGGTGGCTGCCAAGACCACGGAGCCCGAGGGCACGCACGAGGCGCCGGTACCGCAGCGGCTGCTGGCCGTCGCCACGCGGCTGTTCGCCGAGCGCGGCTACGACCGCACGTCGGTCCAGGAGATCGTCGAGGCGGCCGGGGTCACCAAGGGCGCGCTGTACCACTACTTCGGGTCGAAGGACGATCTGCTCCACGAGGTGTACGCGCGGATGCTGCGCCTCCAGCAGCAGCGGCTCGACGCGGTGGCCGAATCCGACGCCCCCGTCGAGGAGCGGCTGCGGGCGGCGGCCGCCGACGTCGTGGTCACCACCATCGAGAACCTCGACGACGCGATGATCTTCTTCCGGTCGATGCACCAGCTCAGCCCGGAGAAGTTCAAGCAGGTCCGCGCGGAGCGCCGGCGCTACCACGAGCGCTTCCGCGCCCTGATCGAGGAGGGTCAGCGCACGGGCGTGTTCTCCACCGCCACGCCCGCCGACCTGGTGGTGGACTACCACTTCGGGTCCGTGCACCACCTGTCCACCTGGTACCGGACGGACGGCCCGCTCACGCCGCAGCAGGTCGCCGATCACCTCGCCGACCTGCTGCTGCGCGCACTCCGCCCGTGACCTGGGCTCAGCTCAGCGGAAGGACCTTGCGGCCCCAGGTCTCCTCGGCCACCACGGCGAAGGAGATGTACCAGGCGATGCTGGCGCACAGCAGGCCGAGGAAGCCGCCGACGCGGCCGAGGGCGGTGACCTCGGAGAGGTCGCCCAGCGCGAGGAAGAGGAAGGTCAGGGCCAGCACCACGAACAGCAGCCGGTGTGCGAGGTCCAGCTTCATGGCCGCGACGGACATGTAGGCGGTGAACACGAACCAGGCCACGAGGAACCACCCGGTGGCGATGTGGGCCTGGTCGGCGGGCAGGGTCGGGACGACGAACTTCACGTAGCCCGCGAAGGCCATCCAGAACGCGCCGTACGAGACGAACGCCGTGGTCCCGAAGGTGTTGCCGCGACGGAACTCCAGCACTCCGGCGACGAACTGTGCGAGACCGCCGTAGAAGAGCGCGAGCGGCAGCACGACGACGCTGAGGGCCGCGTTCGCGATCAGGCCCGAGTTGAACAGGCTGAGCACGAAGGTGGTCAGCGCGAACGCGGCCAGCCCGAGCGGACCGGGATTCGCCATCGCCTGCGGCGCGATGGCCCGCGGCGCGGCGACGGGGGAGGGCGTCAGGGTCGAGCTGGGCATGAGAACGTGCACCTGTGGGGGATGTTCCGAATATATCGAACCTTTCCCCATGGTTTAGACCATTCGCCACCCGTCGAGGTGCCTCCGGCAGCCCGCCCCGGCGGGGCCCGGTGTGTGCCGGGGCGTCCCCGCAGGGCGTCGAACGCCACCACGCTCGGCCCGCCGACACCTGGAAAACGTTCGACGCCCGAGGAGACGCCCCGGCGCGCGCCCGGACCCGGCGACCCCGCCCCCTGCCCCCGCTCCGCCCAGGACCCCCGCAGCGCGCCAGGAGCTACAGGTACCGCTTCAGCTCGCGGCGGGCCAGTGAGCGCTGGTGCACCTCGTCCGGCCCGTCGGCCAACCGCAGGGTCCGGGCCGCCGCCCACAGTTCGGCCAGCGGGAAGTCCTGGCTCACCCCGCCCGCCCCGTGCAACTGCACCGCGTCGTCCAGGATCCGCACCACCGCCCGCGGGGTCGCGATCTTGATGGCCTGGATCTCGGTGTGCGCCCCGCGGTTCCCGGCCGTGTCCATCAGCCAGGCCGTCTTCAGCACCAGCAGCCGCAGCTGCTCCACCGTCACCCGCGCGTCCGCGATCCAGTTCTGGACCACGCCCTGCGCGGCCAGCGGCTTGCCGAAGGCCGTACGCTCCACCGCGCGCTTGCACATCAACTCGATGGCCCGCTCCGCCATGCCGATCAGCCGCATGCAGTGGTGGATCCGGCCCGGGCCGAGCCGGGCCTGGGCGATGGCGAAACCGCCGCCCTCCTCGCCGATCAGGTTCGCCGCCGGAACCCGCACCCCGTCGAAGACCACCTCGGCATGGCCGCCGTGGTCGTGGTCCTCGTAGCCGTACACCGTCATCGCGCGGCGCACCTCCACGCCCGGGGTGTCGCGCGGGACCAGGATCATCGACTGCTGGCGGCGCGGATCGGCGCCCTCCGGATCGGTCTTGCCCATCACGATGAAGATCCGGCAATCCGGGTTCATCGCCCCGGAGATGAACCACTTCCGCCCGGTCACCACATACTCGTCACCGCTGGCCGACCGCTCGATCCGGGTCTCGATGTTCGTCGCGTCCGAGGAGGCCACCTCGGGCTCGGTCATCGCGAACGCCGACCGGATCTCCCCGGCCAGCAGCGGCTCCAGCCACTGCTTCTTATGCTCCTCGTTCCCGAACTGCGCGAGCAGCTCCATGTTCCCGGTGTCCGGGGCCGCACAGTTGGTCGCCATCGGCGCCAGGTGCGGACTGCGGCCGGTGATCTCGGCGAGCGGGGCGTACTGGAGGTTGGTCAGCCCCGCGCCGTACTCGCCATCGGGCAAGAAGAGGTTCCACAGGCCCTGGCGGCGCGCCTCGGCCTTCAGTTCACCGAACACGGCCGGGGTGTCCCAGGGCGAGGCCAGCCGCGCGCGCTGCTCGGTGGCGAGGGGCTCCGCCGGGTAGACGTACTCCTCCATGAACGCGAGCAGCCGCTCGCGGAGTTCCTCGGTCCGGGCGTCGAATGCGAAGTCCATGCTGATCGGCTCCTCAGCCTTCGTGCAGTTCCTGGAGGGTGGTCAGTCCGTGCTCGATGAAGACCGGCACCAGCTCGCCGATCCGGTCGAATCCCGCCCCGACCGTCTGCCCGAGCGTGTAGCGGTAGTGGATGCCTTCGAGGATCACCGCGAGCTTGAACCAGGCGAAGGCCGTGTACCAGGCGATGGCGCCGGTGTCCCGCCCGGAGCGGGCGGCGTACCGCTCCACGAGCTCGGCCGGCGTCGGATGGCCCGGCGCCCCGCTCGTCGTGCTGACCGGGGATTCCGTCAGGCCCAGGTCGGAGCTGTACATCACCAGCAGCCCGAGGTCCGTCAGCGGATCCCCGAGCGTGGACATCTCCCAGTCCAGCACCGCCCGGATCGTGTCGTCCGGACCGCCGATCAGTACGTTGTCCAGCCGGAAGTCCCCGTGCACCACGGTCGGCGCCGGGGAGCCGGGCAGGGTCCGGCCGAGCGAGGCGTGCAGCTCGTCGATCCCGGCGAGCTCCCGCCCCCGCGAGGCCGCGAGCTGCTTGCCCCAGCGGCGCAGCTGCCGGTCGAGGAAGCCCTCCGGCCGGCCGAAATCGCCCAGGCCCACCGCCTCCGGGTCCACGGCGTGCAGCTCGACCAGGGTGTCGACCAGGCCCAGCACCGCCCGCCGGGTGCGCTCCGGGCCGATCGCGGCGAGCTGGCCGGCCGTCCGGTACGGCACCCCGTCCACGTACTCCATGACGTAGAACGGCGCGCCGAGCACGGATTCGTCCTCGCACAGCAGCAGCGCCTCCGGCACAGGCACGGCCGTGCCGTGCAGCGCCGCGATGACCCGGTGCTCGCGCCGCATGTCGTGCGCGGTGGCCAGCACGTGGCCGAGCGGGGGCCGGCGCACCACCCAGCGGGAGGTCCCGTCCGTGACCTCGTACGTGAGGTTGGAGCGGCCGCCCTCGATCAGCCGGCCGCGCAGCGCCCCGGCCACGAGTCCCGGCCGCGCCCGGTCGAGATGACCGCGCAGCCGCTCCAGATCCAGGCCTCGTGGATCGGACGGGGCGGAAGCCGGATCCGGGGCTGAGCTCATGGGGCGCACCTCCGTGCGGGAGTTGACGTCGCGGGTTCGGGCCTTCGTCGTTCGGAGACATCATGCCGACCAGTCGGTATGTAGTCCAGAGTGCGGCCGAAGGAAGTGCCCCCCAGTACCCCTGCCGCCCCGCCCCCTCGCCTGCCTGCCTGCCTGCCTGCCCGCCCGCCCGTGCCGAGTCAGGCGTGGCAGAGGATCGGCGTCCCGCCGTTCATCACGGTCATGTCCCGGAGCACAGCCGGGACGTCCAGCGGGACACCCTCCGGCTCCCCGGCCAGTTCCGCGTACGCCCGGTGCAGGTTCGCCACGAGCCGCTCGCTCTCGCGCCACGCGGCGAACTCGCCGAGGTCGGCCCGCCGGGCCGCCTCCAGCGGGGTCAGCCCCTCGTCCCGGCCCTCCCGCGCAAGTTCGGCCACGTACCGCAGATAGCGCTCGGTGGACTCGAAGGCCGAAGGGTCGGTCAGCGGGCCGTGGCCCGGCACCACCGTTTCCGCGTCCAGCGACCGCAGCAGTTCCAGCGCCCGCAGCGAGCCGGCCAGCGAGCCCATCGCCAGGAACGGGGTCCCCTCCGCGAAGACCAGGTCGCCGGTGAACACCACCCGCTGCCGGGGCAGCCACACGATCGAGTCCCCGGTGGTGTGCGCGACGCCAGGGTGGACGACCCGTACCTCCGTGTCGCCGACGTGCAGGGTCGTCCGGTCGCTGTACGTCAGGTCGGGTGCGGTGATGGATATCGCGCCGAAGTCCGTCCCGGGCCAGATCGTCTCCAGCTGGTGCCCGGCGGCGAGTTGCTCGACCCGCGCGTTGTCGTGCCCGAGGATCAGCGCCTCGGGTGCGAACAAACCGTTGCCGTAGGTGTGGTCACCGTGGTGGTGGGTGTTCACCACGGTGCGGGGGAGCGGCACCCCGGCCGACACGACCGCCTCGCGCAGGGCCAGGGCCCGCCGCTCGGTGGCGGCGGTGTCGACGAGCAGGGTGCGGGCCCCGTCGCTCACGAACCCGGCGTTGTTCAGGCACCAGCCGCCGTCCGGCTGCACGTAGGCGTACACGCCCGGCGCGGGCCGGACCAGGTACGGAGCGTCGGCGGTCATCTGCGGTCTCCCCGGGTCGCGTTGACAGGAGTCGCCCCGCATCCTGCCAGCCGCCGCCGCTCCGGGGGAGGGCGGGTGCCGCGGCGGCCCCGCCCCTCAGCCGGTCCGGTCAGTGGTCGTCGTAGTGCCCGTCGTGCGCGGCGTGCCGGTGCCCGTCGTGCACGTAGTCGACGTGGTCCCCGTGCCGTACCGCCTCGTGCCCGCAGTCCGCGCCGTGCGCGTGGGTGTGGCCGTCGTGGGTGGTGTGGCCCGTGGTCTCGCACTCGTCCCAGTGCCCGGAGTGCTCCCGGTGCAGGTGGCCGTCGTGGGCGTAGTCGACGTGGTCGCCGTGCGAGACCGCCTGGTGGCCGCAGCCGGCGCCGTGCGTGTGTTCGTGCGTGGCGTGTTCCTGGTGCATGGTCGTCATGACGCCGAGGCTAGTGGCGATCGTCCGGTATCGCCCGTTGTGTCGGGGTGGCGCGAGGAAACCGGATGATCGGACCGGCAGCTCAGGCGATCACGGCCATCGCGAACACCGCCAGCGCCAGCGTGCACGCCATCGCCGCCAGTGCCGCCCGCGGCGAGAGCGTCCGCGGCCGGGCCGCCGCCAGCGCCCGGATCCGCCGGTGCGCCACCCACAGGAACAGCAGCCAGACCAGCGCGATCACCGCCGCCCCCGCCACCTCCGCCGTCGTGCCGCCCCCGCGCATCGCCTGCCGCAGGGCCAGTACCGCCACGACCGACGCGGCCAGCGTCGTACGCCGCCACGCGAGCCGGGTCCGCTCCGGCTGGAGGCCCGAGTCGCGCCCCTCGCCGTACGTGCTCACGCACTCACCGCCCGGACGTCCAGCCCAGCAGCACGACCACCACCATCGCCACCGCCACCAGTCCCACGCCCAGGCTCAGTACCACGGGGAACCGCGACAGCGGCAGGTCCTCGCCCCGCCGCATCGCCCGCTCGCACCGCACCCAGTGGTTCACCGCCCGCAGGGAGCACGCCGCGCCGACCGCCAGCAGCGCGAAGGCCATCCCGATCCGTACCCCCCACCGCAGGTCGGGCAGGAACTGGTCCACCGCGAAACCACCGCCCACCAGGGCCAGCGCCGTGCGGATCCAGGCCAGGAAGGTCCGTTCGTTGGCCAGCGAGAAGCGGTAGTCGGGGGTCTCGCCCTCGTCCCTCAGGCGCGAGGGTGCGAACCAGAGGCGCACGTCCTTGACGAAGTCGATCACCCGCCCAATCTACGCGGTGCCGTCCCGCACCCCCGGGAGTGCGGGCGCACGCCACCGCCCGGCGGCCCGCTACGCCTCGCGCTGCCGGTACTCCGCCAGCCTCCGGTGCGCCTCCAGCCCGTCCGGCACCCAGGGCCACTCGCCCCCGGCGATCCGCCCGGCCAGCTCCTCGTCCGTCAGGAAGGCGTGCCACGCGACCTCGGACTCCTGCGGCCGCACGACGGTCTCGCACCGCACCTCGTGCACGTACGACCACCATGCGCCGCCCGGGCCCTCGTACAGGAACTTGAACAGCGGCTCCGGCTGCGGCAGCCCGTGGACGCCCAGCTCCTCCTCGGCCTCGCGCAGCGCGGCCTCCGCGTACGCCTCGCCGGCGCCCAGCACGCCGCCCACGAACATGTCGTAGTACGAGGGGAAGACGAGCTTCGACGCGGTCCGCCGGTGCACGAAGATCCGGCCCTCCGCGTCCCTCGCCTGCACGAACACGCAGCGGTGGATCAGCCCTCGCGCGTACACCTCGCCGCGCGGGGCCCGCCCCACGACCCGGTCGTCCCGGTCCACCACGTCCAGCACTTCGTCAGCAGCACTCACACCGGTCATCCAACCACCGCTGTTGACTGGTTACCGCTCCGTAGCCAAGGATCTGCCCCACCACCGACGGAGGACGGGTACACGCATGACGTACGACGCAGACGTGATCGTGATCGGAGCCGGGCTCGCGGGCCTCGCCGCAACCGCGGAACTCGTGGACGCGGGCCGCAAGGTCATCCTGCTCGACCAGGAGCCGGAGCAGTCCATCGGGGGCCAGGCGCACTGGTCCTTCGGCGGCCTGTTCTTCGTGGACTCGCCCGAACAGCGACGAATGCGGATCAAGGACACCCGCGACCTCGCCCTCCAGGACTGGATGGGCACCGCCGGCTTCGACCGCGAGGAGGACCTCTGGGCCCGCCGCTGGGCCGAGGCGTACGTGGACTTCGCGGCCGGCGAGAAGCGGTCGTGGCTGCACCGCCAGGGAGTCCGCTTCTTCCCCGTCGTCGGCTGGGCGGAGCGCGGCGGCTACGACGCCAACGGCCACGGCAACTCCGTCCCCCGCTTCCACATCACCTGGGGCACCGGCCCCGGCCTCGTCGAGCCCTTCGAGCGCCGGGTCCGCGCCGGGGTGGCCCGCGGCCTGGTCCAGCTGAAGTTCCGCCACCGGGTCACCGGCCTGTCCCGGACGGCGGGCGCGGTGGACACCGTGACGGGCGAGATCCTGGAGCCCTCGGCGGCCGTACGGGGCGCCGCGAGCAGCCGCGAGACCGCCGGGGCGTTCTCCCTGCGGGCCCAGGCGGTGATCGTGACCAGCGGTGGCATCGGCGGCAACCACGACCTCGTACGCGCCCAGTGGCCGGCCCGGCTCGGCACCCCGCCGGCCCGGATGCTCTCCGGGGTCCCTGCGCACGTGGACGGCCTGATGCTCGGCATCGCCGAGGAAGCCGGGGCGAGCCACATCAACAAGGACCGGATGTGGCACTACACCGAGGGCATCGAGAACTGGAACCCGATCTGGGCCAGGCACGGCATCCGCATCCTGCCCGGCCCGTCCAGCCTCTGGCTCGACGCCACGGGCAAGCGGCTGCCCGTACCGCTCTTCCCGGGCTTCGACACGCTCGGCACCCTCGACCACATCATGAAGACCGGCCACGACCACACATGGTTCGTCCTCAACCAGCGCATCATCGGCAAGGAGTTCGGCCTCTCCGGCTCCGAACAGAACCCGGACCTCACCGGCAAGTCGATCCGCGACGTCATCGACCGCGCCCGGCAGGCCGTCCCCGGCCCGGTCAAGGCCTTCATGGACAACGGCGCCGACTTCGTCGTCGAACGCGACCTGTCCGCCCTGGTGCGCGGGATGAACGCGGTCACCAAGGAGGACCTCCTCGACGAGGCCACCGTCCGCGACCAGATCGTGGCCCGCGACCGGGAGGTCGCCAACCCCTTCACCAAGGACCTCCAGGTGATGGCGATCCACGGGGCCCGCAAGTACCTCGGCGACAAGCTGATCCGCACGGCCACCCCGCACCGGATCCTGGACCCCAAGGCCGGACCGCTCATCGCCGTACGGCTCTCGATCCTGACCCGCAAGTCCCTGGGCGGCCTGCAGACCGACCTCTCCTCCCGCGTCCTGACCGGGGCCGGCGAACCACTGCCCGGCGTCTACGCGGCGGGCGAGGCGGCCGGCTTCGGCGGTGGAGGGGTACACGGCTACCGGGCCCTGGAAGGCACCTTCCTGGGCGGCTGCCTCTTCTCAGGCCGCACGGCAGGCCGCGCCGCAGCCCAAGCAACGGCCTGAAGCCCAGTCCAGTCCCCGCCGGCCCCGTCTGGGGCCGGGGGTGCGGTGGGGCGTCCCCGCAGGGAGCCGCGCCCCAGGCCAGTCCCCGCCGGCTCGGACGGGGCCGGGTGTGTGTCGGGGCGTCCCCGCAGGGCGTCGAACGCGACGCCCTCGGCCCACCGACCCCTGGCACCGTTCGACGCCCGAGGAGACGCCCCGGCGCGCGCCCGGACCCGGCCGGGTCGGCCCACGCGCACCGGCCCCGCCCCAGCTGGGCCGGCCACGCCCCGGCCCGCCCGCGCTCAGCTCCCGCCGGCCCGCTCCAGCACGCGGAAACGTTCCATCACCACGAGCGTGTCGTCGTCGACCGTGAACCCCGGATCGCCGAGAAACTCGCGCGACTGCGCCCCGTGCCAGAACCCCTCGTGCGAGGCGCGCCATTCGGCCACCGACGCGTACCCCTCACCCTCCGCCAGCGCGTGCGCCAGGTCCACTTCGCCGAGCCTCAGCACCCGTACGTCCGTTACCTCCAGGACGGCCACAGGACACTCGGCGGAGTCCACCAAGGCCGTCCGCTGCCCCGCCTCGGGCAGCGGCTCACCCTCCGCCCGGTATGCCGCCAGCAGGTCCGTCGTGGCGGTCTTCGTCCCGCTCAGCACGGCCGCGACCAGCTGGTCGCGCAGCGGCCCCGGGAAGCCCAGCTCGTACGGCGGGAGATCGTCGATGTTCGTCATGGCCCCACCCTACGGATACTCGGCACGGACATCCCCGAACCGGCACAAGCGTCCCAACTCGCATCACCCTCAAAGCAGTTGAAACCCGCCAGCCAGTGGACTGGACCTTGACTCGGAGCCGGGCCTACCGCTTTGCTGTGCGTGATCACCGGTTCGCTCACCGGCGTGATCCCCCGACCACCCGCGTCCTGGAGGGAAAACCGCGGATGTCCCCGCCTCCGCCGCCCCTCGGCCGCGCCCGCAAGCGGGACGCCCAACTCTTCGACCCCGCCCTGTGCGACGCCGAACTCGTTGACGTGCGTACCCAGTTCACCCAGGGCCGCTGGGCGAAGGCCCGTTCCCTCCTCGTCGGCACCGGTGACGACTGGGACCGCCGCGGCCACCGCGTCGTCGTCCTCGCCGAAACCCCGGCGGCCACCGCCTGGGCCCGCGAATGGCTGCTCGCCGAACCGGACAGCGCCGACGCGGCCACCCTCCTCGCCTGCGCCGCCGTCTTCCGCGCCCTGCGCCGGAAGGGCACCCCGGCCGCCGCCGAGGAAGCCTGCCGCCGGGCCGCCGCCCTGCTCCCCGCCGACCCCACCCCCTGGCTCGGACTGCTCCTGCTCTCCCGGGTCTTCGGCACCGAGGAGGAGTTCAGCCGCCACTTCGACCAGGTCCGCGCGCGCCACCGCGAGCACCACCACGCCCACCACCTGATGGTCGCCAAGCTCGCCGAACGCGCCCCCGGCGCCGGCCACGACCCGCTCCACGAGGTCTACGACTTCGCGGCCTGGGCCGCCGAGGAGGCCCCGGCCGACTCACCGCTCGCCGTCCTCCCCGTGATCGCACACGCCGAGCGCTACCGGGTGCTCGCCGCCACGCACGGCCACACCTTCGGCAGCGCCACCGAGCACTGGTCCGGCCGCCGCGCCCGCCAGGTGCTGCGATCCGCCTTCGACTGGTGGCTGGAGTGGGAACGCGACGACCACCCCCGCAACCGGGTCGACCTCAACTTCCTCGCCCACGCGAAGCTCTGCGAGGGCCGCCCCGCCGAGGCCGCCGCGCTCTTCCACCGCATCGGGAGCCACGCGACCCCCGCCCCCTGGTCCTATCCGGACCGGGACCCGCACAAGGCCTTCCTCGCCGCGCGCGGCGCCGCACTCGGCACCGCCTGACGCACCGCCCGACGCGCCGCCCGAAGTCCCCACGCCCCCTCGACGCTTCCCCGCCCCACCCCGCCCCACCCCGCCCCACCGCCCCACCCCGCTCCGCCCCACCCCGCCCAGCCCTTCCGAAAGGACCCCGCCATGCCGACGGGCAGCTCAACCAAGCTCCAGGACCCGGCCGAGATAAGAACGTACAAGGGGACGGACCGCGCCCTGCGCGCCGACCGCCTCGGCACCGCCGGCCTGCTGCTCTCCGTACTCGCCGCCAGCGCGCCCCTGATGGTCGTCGCGGGTGTCATGCCCACGACCTTCGGGGTCATGGGCATCGTCGGCCAGCCGCTCCTCTTCGTCATCCTCGGCATCGTCCTCGCGCTCTTCAGCATCGGCTACGCCGAGATGAGCCGGCACGTCCACAACGCCGGCGCCTTCTACGCGTACATCGCCCGCGGCCTCGGCCCGACGGCCGGCGCCGGCGCCTCCCTCGTCGCGCTCGTCGCGTACAGCGCCATGCAGGTCGGCGTCTACGGCATCCTCGGCTTCGAGGTGTCCGGCCTCTTCGCCACCTACCTGAAGATCGAACTCGCCTGGTGGATCCCCGCCCTGGCGGCGGTCGCCCTCACCGGCGCCCTCGGCTGGCTGAAGATCGACCTCAACGCCAAGGTGCTCGGCGTCCTCCTCCTCATCGAGTGCGCCCTCGTCGTGATCTTCGACGTCTCCGCCCTCGCCGAGCCCGGCGCCGAAGGCCTCTCGCTCCACGCCTTCAACCCCGAGACCCTCGGCGGAGCCGGCCTCGGCACCGCGCTCTGCTTCTGCATCGCCGCCTTCGTCGGCTTCGAGCAGTCCCCGGTCTACGCCGAGGAGACCAGCCGGCCGCACATCGTCGTCTCCCGGGTGATGTTCCTCGCCGTCGGCTTCGTCGCCCTCTTCTTCGCCTTCAGCGCCTGGGCCCTCACCGTCGCCACCGGCCCCTCCGAGGTCGTCAAGACCTCCGCCGAGGCCGGCCCCGGCCTGCTCTTCCAGCTCACCGGCGAGCGCCTGGGCGCCACCTTCACCGACGTCCTGCACGTCCTCTTCGTGACCGGAATGTTCGCGGCCATGCTCAGCTTCCACAACGTGGTCGCCCGCTACGCCTTCGCCATGGGCCGCGAGGGCCTCCTCCCCGCCGCCTTCGGCCGGACCAACGCCGGCACCGGCGCCCCCGGCACAGGCTCCCTGCTGCAGACCGGCATCGCGGCCCTCGTCGTGATCGCCTTCGCCGTCACCGACGACATGCCGGCCGGCGACCCCACCGCGCCCGTCCTGCACCTCTTCACCTGGATGGGCAGCGTCGGCGCCCTCGGCATCACCCTCCTCATGGCCGCCGCCTCCTTCGCCGTCATCGCCTTCTTCGTCCGTCGCGGCACCGCCGGCGCCCAGGTCTGGCGGCTCGTCGCGGCCGGCGCCGCCGGTCTCGCGCTGCTCGCCATTGCCGTCTGGACCGTCAAGGACTTCGGCGTCCTCGTCGGCGCCGAAGAGGGCTCCGCGCTCAGCTGGCTCCTGCCCGGAATCATCGGCGCCGCCGTCGTGACCGGCCTGCTGTACGGACTGGTGTTGCGCAGCAAGCGGCCCGAGGTGCACGCCCGCATCGGTCTCGGGAACGAGGCCTTCCGGCTCGACCAGGCCGCGGCGGAGACCACGGCGGAGACCACCCACCAGAGCTGACACCGCCGCGCGTGGACGTACCTCCGCCACCTGGCTTTCGAGCGCTGCTGCAGCCCCCGACACCCCTTTCCAAGGTCGTCGGGGGCTTCGGTGCGTACGGGTGCGATTTTGGCGGGTGGCGGACCCTCATGGTCTCCTGGGGCGACCAAATCACCCGGACCGTCGTACAGGGGACACCACCCAGCTCCCCCGCCCACCGATCCGGCTTGCCTGCCCACCCCACGAAGGCGAAGTCGTACATGACCGACCGCACCCTGGCCGAGGCCGCCGCCGAGCCGTCCCGTCCGTCTCCCCGTCACGTCGACGCGGGCGACGAGGGCTACAGCAAGGACCTCAAGTCCCGCCACATCAACATGATCGCGATCGGCGGGGCGATAGGCACCGGCCTGTTCCTCGGCGCCGGCGGCCGCCTCGCCGGAGCCGGTCCCTCCCTCGCGATCGCCTACGCGGTGTGCGGAGTCTTCGCCTTCTTCGTCGTCCGGGCCCTCGGCGAGCTCGTGCTCTACCGCCCCTCCTCCGGAGCCTTCGTCTCCTACGCCCGCGAATTCATGGGGGAGAAGGGCGCCTACACGGCCGGCTGGCTGTACTTCCTGAACTGGTCCACGACCACCGTCGCCGACATCACAGCCGCCGCGACCTACGCCCACTTCTGGTCGATGTTCACCGACGTCCCCCAGTGGGTCCTCGCCTTCATCGCCCTGGCCATCGTCCTCACCGCGAACCTGATCTCGGTGAAGTACTTCGGCGAGATGGAGTTCTGGTTCTCCCTCGTCAAGGTCGCCGCCCTGGTGATCTTCCTGATCGTCGGCATCTGGCTCGTCGCCACCAGCCACGAGATCGGCGGCCACACCCCCGGCCTCGCCACCATCACCGACAACGGAGGCATCTTCCCGGTGGGGATGCTGCCCATGCTCCTGGTCATCCAGGGCGTCGTCTTCGCGTACGCCTCCGTCGAGCTGTGCGGAGTCGCCGCCGGCGAGACCGAGAACCCCGAGAAGATCATGCCGAAGGCGATCAACTCGATCATGTGGCGCGTGGGCCTCTTCTACGTGGGCTCCGTGGTCCTGCTCGCGCTGCTGCTCCCCTACACCTCGTACAGCTCCGACCAGAGCCCCTTCGTCACCGTCTTCGACGAGCTGGGCGTCCCCGGCGCCGCCGGCATCATGAACCTGGTCGTCCTGACCGCGGCCCTCTCCAGCCTGAACTCCGGCCTCTACTCCACCGGCCGCATCCTGCGCTCGATGGCCATGTCCGGCTCCGCGCCCCGCTTCACGGCCCGCATGAACAAGGGCAAGGTCCCCTACGGCGGCGTCCTGTTCACCGCCGCCTTCGGCCTGGCCGGCGTCGCCCTGAACAAGTACATGCCCGAGGAGGCCTTCGAGATCGTCCTCAACTTCGCCTCGCTCGGCATCCTCGGCACCTGGGCCATGGTGATGCTCTGCTCGCTCCACTTCTGGCGCCGCGCGCAGCAGGGCCGCGTCGAACGCCCCGCCTACCGGCTGCCGTGGGCCCCGTACACCCAGCTCGTCACACTGGTCTTCCTCGTCACGGTCCTGATCCTGATGTGGTGCGACGGGGGCGTGGGACGCACCACGGTCCTCTTCGTGCCCGTCATCGGCGCCGCCCTGGTCGGCGGCTGGTACCTGGTCCGCCGCCGGGTCGCCGAGATCGCCGCGTCACGCACCTGACGCCGGTACGAAGGAGTCGAGCGCCGCGTCGAAGTGGCCGCGGGCCTCACCGGCCCGCCCGACGGGCGCCGACACCCACACGTCGTACAGCACCCCGCCCTGCTCCCAGCACAGGTCGAAGGTGTGCCGGGCGCCCTCGGCGCGGGTGAAGCCGTCCCAGGTGAACTCCCACAGGGCGGCCGGATGCCCGTCGTGCGTCGTCGGTACGACCTTGTTCTCCCGGTAGCCCGGATTGGTCTCCGCCCCGCGCTCGTCGGCGAGCCGCATCACGCCCAGCGGCCCGCCGGACGGGGCCGGCGCGGTCGTCTTGATCCCGATGCGCACGGCCCCGTCCGGCGACCCGTAGAACACCCGCTGCTCGTCGGTGGTCCGCCGGAACCCGGTCGGTACGGCCAGACTGAAGCCCCGTACGTCGGACACGACCTGGTACCCGGCGGGCGCCGGCCGCACCGACCGGGAGGGCCCGGCCGACGAGGCCGCGGCGGAGGCAGCCGGGGCGGAGGAACCCGCGGCCGAGCCGGCCGGGGCCGAGGCGCGGGCCGAGGACGCAGGCGCCCCGGCCGGGCCCGCCGTCGCACCCGCCCCCTTGCCGTCATCGAGCAGCGAGGTCGCGGTCACCGTGCCGCCGACCGCCGCGACGAGCAGAGCCGCGACCAGCCCCACCCGCAGCGCCGCCCGGCGCCGGCCGGACTTCGCGGGCAGCGCCCCGGCCGGCCGCGTGGCCCGCTCGGTCGGCGTGTACCCGACGGCCGGCACCGGCACCTGCGCCGACCCGCCACGGCCCGTGCCTTCGCCCCCGCCTTCGCCCGTGCCCGCCGCGCAGCCGGCCAGCAGCCGCGCCGCCTCCGCCGCGCCGATCCGACGCTCCGGATCCCGTTCCAGCAGTCCGCGTACGACCGGACCGAGCGGCCCCAGCCGGCCGGGCGGGCGGATCTCGTCGAAGACCACCGCGTGCAGGACGCCGCCGATCGAATCGCGGTGGAACGGAGACTCCCCGGTCACGGCCGTGCACAACAGCACGCCGAGCGACCACAGATCGGAGGCCGGACCGGCCTCCGCACCCTGCATCCGCTCGGGCGACGTGTACTCGGGCGAGCCCACGAAGGCCCCGGACTCACTGATGGTCGTCGCCCCGGCGAGCCGCGCGATCCCGAAGTCGGTCAGCACGGCCCGGCCCGTCCCCGCCTCCAGCAGCACATTGGCCGGCTTCACGTCCCGGTGCAGCACACCGCGGTCGTGCGCCGCGCTCAGCGCCCCGAGCAGCGCCACCCCGATCCCGGCCGCCTCGGCAGGCTCCAGCGGCCCCGTGGCGGCGAGCCGGTCGGCCAGCGAACCGCCGTCGACGAGCTCCATCACGATGAAGGGGATCCCTTCGTGCTCCACGGCGTCGTGAACGACCACGACGTGCGGATGCCTGATCTGCGCGACGACCCGAGCCTCCCGCAGGGGACCCATGGCCTGCGTGCCGGAGTCGAGATGGAGCTCCTTGACGGCCACCGGCCGCCCGAGCAGCTCGTCGACGGCCCGCCAAACGGTCCCCATGCCACCCCGGCCCAGCCGCTCCTGAAGCCGGTAACGGCCACCGATCACCGTGCTGTTGCCCGGCCCGCCCTGCACCACGCCGTACTCCCCTGTCCGCCGGTCAGGGTCATGATGCCGTAAACGCGAAGAACCCCACCGAAGTGGGGTTCTTGCTCTTGTGTCCGAGGGGGGACTTGAACCCCCACGCCCGATAAAGGGCACTAGCACCTCAAGCTAGCGCGTCTGCCATTCCGCCACCCGGACAAGGTGTCTGTCTCGCGTCCCTCGCGGGCCGTTCCGACGTGGAAAACATTACCAAACATTCCGGGGTCCTCGATCACACCCCCCGGTGGCCGGGGATCTCCCTTGGGGTGAGCGGCCCGGAGCGGGAGGATGGGGGCAGTTCGGTACTGATCAGTGGGAGGAAGCAGCGTGAGCGAGTCGAGCGCGGGCAGGACCGTCTCCGGCGAGGACGAGGTCGTCGACCTCTGCCGGGACCTCATCCGGATCGACACCAGCAACTACGGGGACCACTCCGGCCCCGGCGAGCGCAAAGCGGCGGAGTGGGTCGCCGAGAAGCTCGCCGAGGTCGGCCTGGAGCCGCAGATCTTCGAATCGCACAAGGGGCGCGCCTCCACGATCGCGCGGATCGAGGGCGAGGACACTTCGCGGCCGGCCCTGCTGATCCACGGGCACACCGACGTGGTTCCGGCCAACGCCGCCGACTGGACGTACGACCCCTTCGCCGGCGAGATCGCCGACGGGTGCGTGTGGGGCCGCGGCGCCGTCGACATGAAGGACATGGACGCGATGACGCTGGCCGTCGTCCGCGACCGCATGCGCAGCGGGCGCAAGCCCCCGCGCGACATCGTGCTGGCCTTCCTCGCCGACGAGGAGGCCGGCGGCACCTACGGGGCCCGGCACCTCGTCGACAAGCACCCGGGGCTCTTCGAGGGCGTCACCGAGGCCATCGGTGAGGTCGGCGGCTTCTCCTTCACCGTGAACGAGAACCTGCGGCTGTACCTGGTGGAGACCGCCCAGAAGGGCATGCACTGGATGCGGCTCACGGTGGAGGGCACCGCGGGCCACGGCTCCATGACCAACAACGACAACGCCATCACGGAGCTGTGCGAGGCCGTGGGCCGCCTCGGCCGCCACCAGTGGCCGGTGCGCGTGACCAAGACCGTCCGGCACTTCCTGGACGAGCTCTCGGACGCGCTCGGGACCCCCCTGGACCCGGACAACATGGACGAGACCCTCGCCAAGCTCGGCGGCATCGCCAAGATGGTCGGCGCGACCCTGCGCAACTCCGCCGCCCCGACGATGCTCGGCGCCGGCTACAAGGTCAACGTCATCCCCGGCCAGGCCACCGCGCACGTGGACGGCCGCTTCCTGCCGGGCTACGAGGACGAGTTCTTCGCGGACCTCGACCGGATCCTCGGCCCGCGCGTGAAGCGGGAGGACGTGCACGGGGACAAGGCCCTGGAGACGGACTTCGACGGCCGGCTCGTGGACGCCATGCAGGGCGCCCTGCGCGCGGAGGACCCGATCGCACGCGCGGTCCCGTACATGCTCTCCGGCGGTACGGACGCCAAGTCCTTCGACGACCTCGGCATCCGCTGCTTCGGCTTCGCGCCGCTGCAGCTGCCGCCGGAGCTGGACTTCGCCGGGATGTTCCACGGCGTGGACGAGCGGGTGCCGGTGGACGGGCTGAAGTTCGGTGTTCGCGTGCTCGACCGATTCATCGACAACGCCTAACGCCGGAAGAATCGCGAAGGTGTGCGGAATCCACTGAGAAGAGTGAATGCGCTCATACGCTCGTAGCCCCGGTGATCCCTCCTCGTTACAGGTGTTGCGGTCCGCGGCTGGGACCGCATTTGCCTACTAGGAGGAACAATGATCAAGAAGGTTGTCGCCGCTGCGGCTGCCACCGGTGCTGTGGTTCTCGCGGGTGCGGGCCTGGCCCACGCCGATGCAGGTGCCCAGGGCGCGGCCATCGGTTCGCCCGGTGTCCTGTCGGGCAACGTGCTCCAGGTTCCGGTCCACGTTCCGGTGAACGTCTGCGGTAACACGGTGAACGTCATCGGCCTGCTGAACCCGGCCTTCGGCAACACCTGCGTCAACGCCTGACGCGTCTGAAGTCTTGGGCCCCGGAGCGCATTCCAGCGCTCCGGGGCCACCGGGCTTTCAGGACCCGAATCCTTCTCATCTTCGGCGCGACAGGCGGGGGAGCCTGGCCGAAACGTACACACCAGGGGACGAGTACAGATGCGACGACGACCGGCACCGGCCACCAGGAAGACCCTGATCACCATGGCTGCCGCGGGGGGTGTCCTCGCCCTGGGCGGGGGATACGCGCACGCGGACTCCGGCGCCTCCGGGCACGCCGGGAACTCTCCGGGCGTGCTGTCCGGGAACAACGTGCAGGCGCCCGTGGACGCACCGGTGAACGTCTGCGGCAACACCCTCTCCGTGATCGGCCTGCTCGATCCGGCCTTCGGGAACCACTGTTCCAACGACTCGGGCAAGGGCGGCAAGCCGGGTCCGGGCAAGCCGGGTCCGGGCAAGCCGGAGCACCCCGGTCAGCCGGGCGGGCCGGGGGAACCTCCGTGTGACGACCACGAGCCGGGGACGCCGGGCAACCCTGGTAACCCGGGGACGCCGGAGCAGCCGGGGAACCCTGGTCAGCCCGGGAACCCCGGGACTCCGGGTCAGCCGGGGAATCCGGGCACGCCCGGCAATCCCGGTACCCCGGGCGGTCACGTCCCGGGCAACCCCGGCACTCCGGGCCAGCCGGGTACTCCCGGCACCCCCGGCAATCCCGCGAACCCCGCCACGCAGGGCAACGGCGCCTCCAGCGGTGGTGCCGGAGCGGGGGGTTCCTTCGCCCCCGCCGAGAGCCCGGGGGCGGGCCTGGCCGCCACCGGCAGCGGAGACGTCCTCACCGCCGGGCTTCCGCTCGCCGGCGGACTGCTGCTGGCCGGGTCCGTGCTCTACCGACGGGCCCGCAACGCCGCCTGACGGGTGTTCACGTCGGCGCGGGCCTCGAAAACCGGGGCCCGCGTCACGTCACTCCTTGTCACCAGGTCGCGCGGACCTGACGGATGATCCGGCGGCGCAGTCGCACTCGGCGGCTGCCGTCCCGGTGCAGTGTCAGTCGGTCGAGCTCCCAGTTCCCGTACTCGGCATGGTCGGTCAGCAGGCGGGTCGCCTCCTTGCGGGGCACCCCGCGAGGCACGTACACGTCGACAAATTCGTATTCCGGCATCGCATCTATTGTGCGGGCAGAGCCCTGCTACGGATAGCGTCTGCTCTATGTCTGATGCCGCTCTGCCCACTGTTGCCGAGGTACGTGCCGCCGCCGAGGCGGTAAAGGCCGCGCTCGACCGTCACCTCGCCGCGGTCGAGCGCAGGACCGGGGACGAGGACCCCGACGTCTACGCAGCCTTCAACGAACTCGCCGCCGCCTCCGAGGAGTACGACGAACTCCTCTACGACCGCTACGACGAGGTCACCCCGTTCGAGATCCCCACCCCCGAGGACGGCGTCCCGTACGGCGGCCCCGCCGAGCCCGCAGCCTTCAGCGTGTTCATCCGCCGCGACTACGCCGTCGTCGAACCGCCGCGGCTGATCGCCCAGGCCGAACGGGTCGCCGCGCACGACCGCGACGCCGAACTCGTCCACGGCGGGACCGCGGGTGCGCTGGGCGTGCTCTTCGGGGAGTACGAGCCCGACGAGATCGCCTCCCGGTACAAGGAGTTCGGGCTGGAGGAGGGCGACTCCACGCTCTGGATCGCGGCCTCGGAGGAGGTGGCGGAGCCGGGGGAGTGGCTGGCCTCGCCCTTCGGGCACACCGACCCGGAGGACGTCCTGCACCGCTTCGACGTGAGCTCCGTCTTCGACGAGGAAGTCGACGAGTTCGACGAGGACGAGGAGCCCGGGCTGACCCCGGCTTGATCCCTGCTCGACGCGCACCGGAGGCCGTGGCCCCGCCCTGACCGGCGGAGCCACGGCCTCCGGCCGCTCCGGCTACTCGGGCTGCTGCGTGGCCGCCGCCGCGAGGGAGGTCAACAGGCCCGCCAGACGCGTCGTACGCGGCTTCGGCAGCACCTCCGCGACCGCCCGCGGCAGCGCCTGGTCGACGCCGTGCACCACGGAGAGGTGCCGCTCGGCACGCCCGAACGCCGTGTACACCCAGTCCCGCGACAGCGCCTGCGCCGCGTCACCCGGCAGTACGACGACCACCGCGGGCCAGCGCGCCCCCACGGCCTGGTGCGCCGTCACCGCCCAGCCGTGCCGCACCCGGGACTCCACGAGCTCCTTCGGTACGACGACACGCGCGCCCGCGCGGTCCAGGTGCAGCCCCGCCGCGTCGGCCGACACCACGCGGGCCGGCAGGGCCCGCCCGGGCGAGGGCACGTACACGACCCGGTCACCGGGGTCGAAGCCGCCGAACCGGCCGGGGCCGGGGTTCAGCCGCTCCTTCAGCGCCGTGTTCAGCGCCCGGGTGCCGGCGGAGCCGCCGTGGCCCGGGGTGATCACCTGGACGCTGTCGGCCGGGATCCCGAAGGCCCGCGGCACGGACTCGGCCACCAGCTGCACGGCCCGGTGCACCGCCTCCCCGGCGTCGCGCACCGGGACGATGACGACCTCCTTGCCGGGGGCGTCGACCTGCGTCAGCTCGCCGATGCCGATCCCGGAGACCAGCTCGCCGAGGGGGCCCGGGTCGGGGGTGCGGGAGATGACCTGGGGGCACACCTTGGCCGCGAGGAGATCGGCGAACACCCGTCCGGCCCCGGCCGATCCGAGCACGCCGGGATCGCCGGACAGGACCAGCCGGGCCCCGTCCGGGACGCACTCCACCAGTGCGGCGGCCGTCTCCACGTCCAGCTGCGGGGCGTCCAGGACGACCAGCAGGTCCAGCGCGAACTGCCCGTCCGCGTCCCGGCCGGGACCCTCGGCGCCGGACAGGAGGTCGGCGACGGCAATGCCCTGCGGCGTGGGCGCGTGCGTGGCGAGGCAGACGCGCAGGCCGAGTTCGCGGGCCGCCGTCAGTAGGGCGAGGGGTTCGGCGCGGGCGGCCTCGCCGCCGGTGTGGGCGACCAGGCCGTGGCCCGCGACGGCGCGGATCAGTTCGGCGCCGGTGCGGTGGGCGGTGGCGGCCGCGTCCCAGTCGGCCGGGCCGTCGAAGGTGTTGGCCAGCCGGGCCAGGCCGTCGGCGAGGCTCTCCTCGGCCATGGCGGAGCCCTCCAGGCCGACGAGCACGCGTACGGGCTGCTCCTCGCCCTCCTCCTGCGGGGGCGGGCCGAGGGGCTCGTGGAAGACGAGTACCGAGCCCTCGGCGATGGCCTGTTCCAGGGCCTCGGCGGGATCCGGCACCCCGTACTGGACCAGGGCCTTCTCCAGGACCGGCGCCTCCAGAACGGTGTGCCCCTTGAGCCCGGCCTGCGCCAGCAGCCAGCCCACCAGGGAGGTGGTCCGGCGCTCGTCCCCGGGTCCGGCCTCGGGGCCGAGCAGCGCGCGGGCGAAGCCGTCGGCCTGGGTCGGGCGGACGGTGGGGACGGCCAGCAGCCGCCAGGGGTTCTCGGTGAGCTGTTCGGCGGCGCCGGCGCCGAGCGCGGTCGCCGCCGGGGCGGCCAGGGCCTCCGGGGCCCCGGCGCCGGCCAGCACGGCCCGTACGGCATCGACGTCTCCGGGCGCGGCCGCGGCCGCGGGGGCCGGCGGGGCCGGGCGCTGGGGCTGCGGGGGTGCGGGCGCCGCCTTGCGGGGGGCGGCCACGGTCGGGGCCTCGTCGAAGTACACGGCCGGGGGCTTCGCGCCGCTCTCCACGGCCCGTACGGCGGCCAGCAGGTCGGCGGCCTTCCCGCTGAGCTTCGCACCCGCCTCCACGGGCGCGGCCCGCTCGGCCTTGCGCCGCGCGATGCGCTCCCGCTCGACCTTCTGCGCGGCCAACTCGGCCGCCGCCTCACTCAGCGCGGGCCCGGCCGTCTCGCCGGCCGCGGCCTCGCCGCTCGCGCCGGCGCCTCCCGCGCCCGCAGACCCGGTGTCAGGCTCCTCGGCCTCGCCGGCCGCGGCTTCTGCCGCCTCCGCGCCCGCGGACCCGGTGTCAGGCTCCTCGGCCTCCGCCGCGTCCGGTTCGCGTTCCCCGGCTGCGGGCTCGGTGGCCGGGTGGGTGGCCTCGGGGTCCGGGGTGGGCCCTGCGGGGCTTTCCCCCACCCCGCCCCTTCCCGAAACCGGAGGCTCCGCCCCCGGACCCCCGACCTGCGGCCCGCTGTCCCCGGCTGCGCCTACGGCCTCGACCTGCGGCTCAACGTCTCCGGCCGTGCCCGTGCCCGCGTCGGCCTGTGGCCTGCCGTCCCCGGTGGCGCTCTCGGCCCCGGCCTGAGGCTCGTTGGTGTCGGTCGAGCCCTCGGCCGCGGGCTGCGGTTCGTCGGCTCGGGGGGTCGGGGCGGGAGTGGGTGGGGTGGTGGGGTCCGGGACAGGGGTACCCGTGGGCTCGGCCGCTTGCGCGGGGGCGGGCCCGGCGGGCTCGGCCGGTTCCTCCGCGGCGGGGGCTTGGCGGTCCGTACTCACAGCGTGCTCCAGTCCTGATCGGGGTAGCGGTGCACGGGCGCCGAAACGTCGTCCAGCGCCTGGCAGATCTCCTCCGGAAGAGTAAGGGCCTCCACCGACAAAGCCGCCGCGAGCTGCGCCGATGTCCGGGCGCCGACGATCGGCGCGACCACTCCCGGCCGGTCGCGGACCCACGCCAGGGCCACCTGGAGCGGGGTCACCGCCAGTCCGTGCGCCGCCGTCGCCACCGCGTCCACGATCCGGCCCGCCGCGTCGTCCAGGTACGGGGCCACGAAGGCCGCCATGGACTCCGACCCGCCCCGGGAGTCCGCCGGGACGCCGGAGCGGTACTTGCCCGTCAGGACCCCGCGCCCCAGCGGGGAGGACGGGAGCAGGCCGACTCCCAGGTCGAGGGCCGCCGGGAGCACCTCGCGTTCCACGCCCCGCTGGAGGAGGGAGTACTCCATCTGGGTGGAGGCCAGGCGGGTGCGCGCCCCGGGCGCGGCCAGTTGCCAGGTCGCCGCCTTCGCGAGCTGCCAGCCGCTGTAGTTGGAGACGCCCGCGTACCGCGCCCTCCCGCTGCTGACCGCCAGGTCCACCGCGTGGAGGGTCTCCTCCAGCGGGGTCGCCGGATCGAAGGCGTGGACCTGCCAGAGGTCGACGTGGTCGGTGCCCAGCCGGTCCAGCGAGGCGTCGAGCGCGGCGAGGAGGTGCCCGCGCGAGCCGTCGAAGCGCCGGTCCGGGTCGGGCACGCTGCCCGCCTTCGTCGCGATCACCACATCCCGGCGCGGGATCAGCCCGCCCACCAGCTGCCCGAGGAGGTACTCCGCCTCCCCGCCGCCGTACACGTCCGCCGTGTCGACGAGCGTGCCGCCCGCCTCCCAGAAGGTCTTCATCTGCTCGGCGGCGGCTTCCTCGCCGATGTCACGGCCCCAGGTGAGGGTGCCGAGGCCGATCCGGGAGACGCGCAGTCCGGTGCGGCCGAGATGCCTCTGCTCCATGAGCGCTGAGACTACTGGGGCGCTGACGAATGGGACCCGGGCGCGCTACAGTCCCCGCACACGCACGTTACTGACCGGTAAACCGGCAAGTGAATCCGTAAGGGGACGACACATGCGGCTCGGCATCAATCTCGGCTACTGGGGTGCGGGCATGGACGCCGACAACCTCGCCGTCGCACAGGAGGCCGACCGCCTCGGCTACGACGTCTGCTGGGCCGCCGAGGCCTACGGTTCGGACGCCCCGACCGTGCTCGCCTGGGTCGCCGCCCAGACCGAGCGCATCGACGTCGGCTCCGCGATCCTGCAGATCCCGGCGCGCCAGCCCGCCATGACCGCCATGACCGCGGCCACCCTCGACTCCCTGACCAAGGGCCGCTTCCGCCTCGGCCTGGGCGTCTCGGGCCCGCAGGTCTCCGAGGGCTGGTACGGCGTCAAGTTCGACAAGCCCCTCGCGCGCACCCGTGAGTACGTCGAGATCGTGCGCAAGGCCATGAGCCGCGAGCGGCTCAGCTACGAGGGCGAGCACTGGACCCTGCCGCTGCCCGGCGGCCCCGGCAAGCCCCTCAAGCTGACCGTGCACCCCGAGCGCGAGCACATCCCGCTCTACATCGCCGCGATCGGGCCGAAGAACCTGGAGCAGACCGGCGAGATCGCCGACGGCGCACTGCTGATCTTCCCGGCCGCCGAGCACCTGGAGGAGACGGCCCTGCGCCACATCCGCGCCGGCCGCGAGAAGGCCGGGCTGACCATGGACGGCTTCGACGTCTGCCCGACCGTGCCGCTGGCGCTCGGCGAGGACGTGAACGCGCTCGCGGACATGTTCCGCCCGTACACCGCCCTGTACGTGGGCGGCATGGGGAGCCGCAAGCAGAACTTCTACAACCAGCTGGCCCAGCGCATGGGCTACGAGAAGGAAGCCGCCGACATCCAGGAGAAGTACCTGTCGGGCGACAAGACCGGAGCCGCCGCGGCCGTCCCGCACTCGCTGATCGACTCGACCACGCTGCTGGGCCAGGTCGAGCGCATCGCGGACGGGATGAAGGCCTACGCGGAGGCCGGGGTCACCACCCTCACCCTCGCCCCGGCCGGTTTCACCCTGGACGAGCGGATCGCCGCCCTGCGCGCCGGCACCGAGGCCATGGAACTCGCCGGACTCGCGTGATCAGGCCTGATCCGGCCTGACCCGCATCGCAACGCCTGCGGCCGTGGTGGGGGCTCGGGGGGTCTTCCCCGCCACGGCCGACACCGCCAACAACGCTCGGGGAGCCCGTGGGGTTACGCACCGCGGGCCATCACCTCGTTTCGTTCATTCGGACGAGTAGCGCACCCCCTCGGTTGCCCGCCCGCGCGACCGGGGTTTGACTCGGTGCATGCTCTCTGCCCGCAGCCTGTTCCAGGAGATCGTCGACAACGACGACACCTTTCAGCTGTTCTGCTCCATCGCCGCCAGCGGGGAGACCCAGGGCGGCTGGGAGAACGGCCGTATCGCGGCCCTCGTGCCCGACGGCATGCGCGACCTCGCGCCCAAGATCACCCGGCACGGTGCCGACGAGGACAAGCACGGGCGGATCTTCAACGCCCTGCTCCGCAAGCGAGGCCTGCCGCCCGTCCCCGTGCCGCCCGAAACCGACTACACGATGCTGCTGGAGCGCGCCGGCATCGGCCTCGCCCACGAGAAGCTGCGCCGGGACGAGCCGCTGACCGAGCGGGACATCGTCGTCTACCTCTCGCACAGCCGGGTCACCGAACAGCGCGCCGCCGACCAGATGGACATGCTGGTCAAGAACTTCGGCGACCACCCGGAGCTGGGCAAGGCCATCCGCCTGATCAGCCACGACGAGGACAACCACCTCGCCTACTGCCACGAGGAGTTGCTGCGCCTGGCCCGCCAGGGGCACGGCCGCACCATCCAGCAGGTGCTGCGCGAGAGCGCGCTCGTCGAGATCCGGGTCTACCGCGACGTCAGCCTCGCCGTCATGGCCCACATGGGACGGCTGCTGAACTGGCCCGCACCCAAGGCCGCCGCGCTCGCCGCGGGCATCCGGGGCATGCACGCGTACGAACGCTTCAGCGGCTGGCACCGGATGGTCGGCCTGCAACTGCCGCAACGGCTCGACGCACTGGGCGGGGTACCCGCCACCGCGCCCGAGTACGCCTAGACAGCTTCCCCGGGAGCGGGCCGGCCGCCCATGGGCCGGCCCGCTACAGCCAGCCCCGGCGCTTGAACATGCGGTGCAGGCCCAGGCACGCACCCACCATGATCGCCAGTACGAGCGGATAGCCCCAGGTCTGCTTCAGCTCCGGCATGTGGTCGAAGTTCATCCCGTAGATCCCCGCCACCATCGTCGGAACGGCAGCCATCGCCGCCCACGCCGAGATCTTGCGCATGTCGTCGTTCTGCCGGACGCCCATCTGCGCCAGGTGCGCGGCGAGCGCGTCCGACAGCAGCCGGTCCAGCCCCTCGATGTACTCGTTCGCCTTGGTCAGGTGGTCGGCGACGTCACGGAAGAACGGCTGGGCCTGCTCGTGGACGAAGGGCACCTGCCCGAACGCGAGCCGGTCCATCGGCTGGAGCAGCGGGCTCGTCGCCCGGCGGAACTCCAGCACCTGCCGCTTGAAACCGTAGATCCGGGCAGCGGTGTTCTTGGTGTCCGAGGCGTTCGGCGCGAACACCTCCGCCTCCAGCTCCTCCAGGTCTCCCTGGAGCTCGGCCGCCACCTCGATGTAGTGGTCCACCACCGCGTCGGACACCGCGTAGAGCACGGCCGTCGGACCGTGCCGCAGCACCTCCGGCTCCTGCTCCAGCCGGCGCCGCACGGCGGCCAGCGGGGCCCCCTCGCCGTGCCGGACCGTGACCACGAAGGAGTCGCCGATGAACACCATCAGCTCGCCCGTGGTCACGGTGTCGCCGTCCTCGTCGTAGATCACCGGCTTCAGGACGACGAACAGCGAATCGTCGTACACCTCCAGCTTCGGCCGCTGGTGAGCGGTCAGCGCGTCCTCCACCGCCAGCGCGTGCAGCTTGAACTCGTCGCGGACGTGGTCGAATTCCTCCTCCGTCGGCTCGTGCAGCCCGAGCCACAAGAAGGCGTCACCGGTCGCCCGTGCCTCGTCCAGGGCATCGGAGAAGTCGCCCGGCCCCTCGACCCGAGCCCCGGACCTGTAAATCGCGCAGTCCACAATCACCCGGGGCATTCTTCCCTGCCCGGGCCCCGCCCGCACTCCGGCGACACCTCGCCGTGCCTCTCCCGGCGGGGCCTAGGCTGTACCCCATGGCCACGCTGATCCTCGTACGACACGGGCGGTCCACCGCCAACACCGCTGGACTGCTCGCCGGATGGACCCCGGGAGTGGCCCTGGACGAACGCGGCGCCGAACAGGCCGCCTCGCTGCCCGGACGGCTCGTCGGAGTGCCGCTCGCCGCAGCCGTCACCAGCCCCCTGCAGCGCTGCCGGGAGACCCTCGCGCCGCTCATGGCCGCCCGCCCCGAGCTGGAACTGCACACCGACGAGCGGATCGGCGAATGCCACTACGGCGACTGGTCGGGCCGCAAACTCTCCGAACTCGCCGACGAACCCCTCATGAAGATCGTCCAGCAGCACCCGTCGGCGGCCGCGTTCCCCGGCGGCGAGTCCATGCGCGCCATGCAGGCCCGCGCCGTGGAATCCGTACGGGAATGGAACGCGCGCATCGAGGAGGAGCGCGGGAGCGACGCCGTCTTCCTGATGTGCTCCCACGGCGACATCATCAAGTCCCTTGTCGCGGACGCCCTCGGCATGCACCTGGACCTCTTCCAGCGCATCCACGTCGACCCCTGCTCGGTCACCGCGATCCGGTACACGCCGACCCGGCCGTTCGTGTTCCGGCTCGGCGACACCGGGGACTTCGGCTCGCTCGTGCCCGGCGAGAAGACCCGCACGCCCGACAAGGCCGCCGAGGACGCCGGGAACGCCGTCGTGGGAGGCGGCGCGGGCGCGGCGTGATCGAACGGCGCAGTAGGGTGGACTGGCCATAGGAAACAGCACAGCCACGCGCAGACCTCCCCCTGCCGCCGAGACTTGGAGACTGGACGTGCCCCGTCAGGTGTTCCTCTACGACCCGCCGGACCGCTTCGTGGCCGGCACGGTCGGTCTGCCGGGACGCCGTACGTTCTTCCTGCAGGCCTCGTCCGGCCCCCGCGTCACCAGCGTCTCCCTGGAGAAGACCCAGGTCGCGGCGCTGGCCGAGCGGATGGACGAGCTGCTGGACGAGGTCGTACGGCGCACCGGGGGCAACGCCCCCGTCCCGGCCGTCGCCCCCGCCGAGGCCGCCGACACCGCGCCCCTCGACGTCCCCGTCGAGGAGGAGTTCCGCGTCGGCACCATGGCCCTGGCCTGGGACGGCGAGGAACAGCGGATGATCGTCGAGGCCCAGGCCCTGGTGGAACTCGACGCGGACTCCGACGAGGACCTCGCCGAAGCGGAGGAGCGCCTCCTCCAGGACGAGGAGAACGGCCCGCCGATGCTCCGCGTCCGCCTCAGCGGCGTCCAGGCCCGTGCCTTCGCCAAGCGGGCCCTCGACGTGGTCAACGCGGGCCGCCCGCCGTGCCCGCTGTGCAGCCTCCCGCTGGACCCGGAGGGCCACGTGTGCCCGCGCCAGAACGGCTACCGGCGCCAGGCGTGAGCACCGGGGGGGAGCTGGAGGAACTGCTCGCCGAGGGCGAGCTGAACGTCGTCGGCCGGATCCGCGAGGCGTCCAACGCCGTCCTGCTGTGCACCGTCACCCACGACGGCGTGAGCGCCGACTGCGTGTACAAGCCCGTCAAGGGCGAGCGGCCCCTGTGGGACTTCCCCGACGGCAACCTCGCCCAGCGCGAGGTCGCCGCCTACCTCGTCTCCGAGGCCACCGGATGGGGCCTGGTCCCCACCACGGTGCTGCGCGACGGACCGTACGGCGAAGGCATGGTCCAGCAGTGGATCGAAGCGGTGGCGGAGGACAACCCGGCCGCCGGGCTCCTCGCCCTCGTCGACGGCGAGGAAGCGGGGGAGGGCTGGAAGCCCGTCGCCTTCGCCGACGTCGGGGAGGGCCGCACCGCCCTGCTCGTCCACGCCGACGACACGCGACTGCGTCGGCTCTCCGTACTCGACGCCGTGATCAACAACGGCGACCGCAAGGGCGGCCACCTGCTGCCCGCCCCCGACGGGCGGCTCTACGGCATCGACCACGGCGTCAGCTTCCACACCGAGGACAAACTGCGCACCCTGCTGTGGGGCTGGGCGGGGGAGCCGCTGACCGACGAGGCCCGCGAGGTCCTGGCCGCGCTGACCGCACAGCTGGCCGAGGGAGCCCCCCTCGCCACCCGGCTGGCCCAACTGATCACCACGGTCGAGCTGGCCGCCGTACGGGAACGGGTGGCACGGCTGCTGCGCACCGGGATCCACCCGCAGCCCTCGGGGCAGTGGCCGTCGATCCCCTGGCCGCCGGTCTGAACCGGCCGGCACGACACGCACAGAATCAGCCAGAGCGCAAGAGTGCCGATCAAGACAACAGTGCAGGTCCGGTTCGTTTCCGGAACACCCGTCCGGTTAGGCTCGACGCATGCATGCCTGGCCCGCTTCTGAGGTCCCCGCCCTTCCTGGCAAGGGCCGCGACCTCCAGATCCACGACACCGCGACCCAGGGGACGATCACCCTCGCCCCCGGTCCCGTCGCCCGTATCTACGTCTGCGGCATCACCCCGTACGACGCGACCCACATCGGTCACGCGGCGACCTACAACGCGTTCGACCTCGTACAGCGCGTGTGGCTCGACACCAAGCGGCAGGTCCACTACGTCCAGAACGTCACGGACGTGGACGACCCGCTCCTGGAGCGGGCGCTGCGCGACGGCCACGACTGGACCGAGCTCGCCGAGCGCGAGACGGCCCTCTTCCGCGAGGACATGACCGCCCTGCGGATGCTGCCCCCGCAGCACTACATCGGCGCCGTCGAGGCCATACCGGGCATCGTGCCGCTGGTGGAGCGACTGCGGGACGCCGGCGCGGCGTACGAGCTGGACGGCGACGTCTACTTCTCGGTGGAGTCCGACGCGAACTTCGGCAAGGTCTCCAACCTGGACGCCCAGGCGATGCGGCTGCTCTCGGCGGAGCGGGGCGGCGACCCCGACCGCCCCGGGAAGAAGAACCCGCTCGACCCGATGCTGTGGATGGCCGCCCGCCCGGGCGAGCCGAGCTGGGACGGCGGCTCGCTGGGCCGCGGCCGGCCCGGCTGGCACATCGAGTGCGTCGCCATCGCCCTGGACCACCTGGGCATGGGCTTCGACATCCAGGGCGGCGGCTCCGACCTGGCCTTCCCGCACCACGAGATGGGCGCGTCGCACGCGCAGGTGCTGACGGGCGAGTTCCCGATGGCCAAGGCGTACGTGCACGCGGGCATGGTCGCCCTGCACGGCGAGAAGATGTCGAAGTCCAAGGGCAACCTGGTCTTCGTCTCCGCCCTGCGCCGGGCCGGGGTCGACCCGGCGGCGATCCGGCTGGCCCTGCTCTCGCACCACTACCGGGCCGACTGGGAGTGGACGGACTCCGTCCTCGCCGAGGCCGTGGCCCGGCTGGAGCGGTGGCGCGCGGCGGTGTCCCGCCCGGACGGACTGCCGGCCGACGCACTGGTCGAGGAGGTCCGCGAGGCCCTCTCCCGCGACCTGGACGCCCCTGCGGCGCTGGCGGCCGTGGACCGCTGGGTGGACGCGCAGAACGCCTCCGACGGCGACGACGAGTCCGCGCCCGGACTGGTCTCCCGCACGGTGGACGCCCTCCTGGGCGTAGCCCTGTAACCTGCGGCGCCGCCGCCGGGCGCTGCCCCCGGACCCCCGCGCCTCAAACGCCGGCGGGGCTGTATCTTCCCCCGCGGAAGCGAAGATGCCGGGCCGGCCGCAGGTGCGGCCGGCCCGGCATCTTGCTTACGCGCGCCGGCTGGGTTGCCGCGCAGCGGCAATTCCAGCCTCGCCGGCGTTTGACGCGTGGGGGCCCCGGACGGAGTCTGGGGGAGGGTCTGGGGCGGAACCCCAGGGCGCTTGCGCGGCGGCGCTCTACCGGCCCGGCTACGCCTCCGGCGGGGTGTCGTCCTCGTCCGGAGGGGTCGCGGACGGCGGGGTCGCCGGAGGGGGTTCCTCCGCCGGGGGGTCCTGCTTGCGCTTCGGCGGCAGCGTCAGGCCGCTCGACGTGTCGCGGAGGTACGAGCCGTCCCCGGGCTCCGCCGACGGATCCCGCCGCCGCAGGTACCGCTCGAACTCCCGGGCGATCGCATCCCCCGACGCCTCCGGCAGATCGGCCGTGTCCCGCGCCTCCTCCAGCGTCTGGACGTACTCCGCCACCTCGCTGTCCTCCGCGGCCAGTTGGTCCACGCCCAGCTGCCACGCCCGCGCGTCCTCCGGCAACTCGCCCAGCGGGATCCGGATGTCGATCAGGTCCTCCAGCCGGTTCAGCAGGGCCAGCGTGGCCTTCGGGTTCGGCGGCTGCGACACGTAGTGCGGCACCGCCGCCCACAGGGACACCGCCGGCACCCCGGCGTGCGTACAGGCCTCCTGGAGCACGCCCACGATCCCCGTCGGGCCCTCGTACTTGGTCTCCTCCAGGTCCATCGTCCGCGCCAGGTCCGCGTCCGAGGTGACCCCGCTCACCGGCACCGGCCGCGTGTGCGGGGTGTCCCCGAGCAGCGCGCCCAGGACGACGACCATCTCCACGCCCAACTCGTGCGCGAAGCCGAGCAGCTCGTTGCAGAACGACCGCCACCGCATGGACGGTTCGATGCCCCGCACCAGCACCAGATCGCGCGGCTTCGCGCCGCCGATGCGGACCACCGACAGCCGCGTCGTCGGCCACGTGATCTTCCGTACCCCGTTGTCCAGCCACACCGTCGGCCGGTTGACCTGGAAGTCGTAGTAGTCCTCGGCGTCGAGCGCCGCGAACACCTCGCCCTTCCACTCCCGGTCCAGGTGCGCGACCGCACCGGAGGCCGCGTCACCCGCGTCGTTCCAGCCCTCGAACGCGGCCACCATGACCGGGTCGATCAGCTCGGGCACGCCCTCAAGCTCGATCACCCAGGTCTCCTTCCGAAGTTCCCTTGCGTACGTGGGTCAGCCTAAGCCTTGATGAGGCACCGGCCACAGCCCACGACAGAGGGGCGGTTCCCCTCGGAACCGCCCCTCTTCCCCACCTGCGTGGCAGCTATGCCTTGTGGCCCAGCATCTCCTCGACACGGGCCCGAACGGCCGCGTCGTCCAGGCCGCGGATCGTCACCGTCGTACGCCGGCGCAGCACGTCGTCGACCGTCTCGGCCCACTCGTTGTCACGGGCGTACGCCACCTGCGCCCAGATCTCCGGACCGTCCGGGTGGATGCGCTCGGCCAGCGCCGGGTCCTCGTTCGCGATCCGCGCGATGTCGAAGGCCAGCGAACCGTAGTGCGAGGCCAGGTGGCGCGCGGTCAGCGGGTCCATCCGCGTACCGGGCTCGCGGTCCACCAGCAGCCTGTGCGCGACCGCGTTCGGGTTGGCGACACCGGGCAGCGGGATCCGGCGCACGAGCGACTTCGCCGGCTCCATGTCCTCGGTCAGCGGGCTGCCCGGGAGCTTCGCCAGCTTGTCCATGACCACGCGGCCGATGTGCCGGTACGTCGTCCACTTGCCGCCGGCCACCGACAGCATGCCGCCCGCACCCTCGGACACGACCGTCTCCCGCTTGGCCTTCTCGACCCCGCCGGGGCCGCCGGGCAGCACCCGCAGGCCCGCGAAGGCGTACGTCATCAGCGAGCGGTCGAGGTCCGCGTCGTTCACGGAGAAGGCCGCCTCGTCCAGGATCTGCTGGATGTCGGCCTCGGTGGCGCGCACGTCCGCCGGGTCGCCCTCGTACACCTCGTCGGTGGTGCCCAGCAGGAGCTGGTCCTCCCACGGCAGGGCGAAGGTGATGCGGTACTTGTCGATCGGGGTGGCCATGGCGGCCTTCCACGGCGACTTGCGCTTCATGACGATGTGCGCGCCCTTGGACAGGCGGATCGACGGCATCGAGTGCTTGTCTTCCATGCGCCGCAGGTGGTCCACCCACGGGCCGGTGGCGTTGAGCACGACACGCGCGTCGACCCCGAACTCGGTACCGTCCAGACGGTCCTTGAGCTCGGCACCGGTGACCCGGCCGTGCGTCTTGCGCAGCCCGGTGACCTCGGCGTGGTTGAGGACGACCGCGCCCGACTCGACGGCCGCGCGGACCGTCATGACGGCGACGCGGGAGTCGTTCATCTGGTGGTCGTAGTAGACCGCGACGGCCTTCAGGTTGTCCGTCTTCAGACCCGGGTTGTCGGCGACGGCACGGGCCGGGGAGATGACCTTGCCGATGCCGTCGCCGAAGGCCGAGAGGGCGGAGTACGCGAAGACGCCCGCGCCCAGCTTGGCCGCACCGACCGGACCGCCCTTGTACACGGGCAGGTAGAAGGTGAGCGGGTTGACCAGGTGCGGGGCCACGTCCTTGGCCAGCACCCGGCGCTCGTGGTGGTTCTCGGCGACCAGCTTGACCGCACCGGTCTGCAGGTAGCGCAGGCCGCCGTGGACCAGCTTGGAGGAGGCCGAGGAGGTGGCGCCGGCGAAGTCGCCGGCGTCCACCATGGCGACCCGCAGACCCGACTGCGCGGCGTGCCAGGCCACCGAGGTGCCCAGGATTCCACCGCCGATGACGAGCAGGTCGTACGTGGCCTTCGCCAGCTGCTCACGGGTCTCGGCGCGGCTCGCGTTCGAACCGGCGGTCGGGTGCGTTCCCAGGGTGGGAACGCTCTGCAGGCTGCTCATATCTCTCTTAGCTCCTCGTCGATAGCGTCAGCTGAGTGCGGTCAGCTGGCGTCTTCGTCGTCGACCCAGCCCATGGACCGCTCGACGGCCTTGAGCCAGCTCTTGTACTCGCGCTCCCGCTGCTCGGCGGGCATCCGCGGGGTCCACTCGGCCGCGCGGCGCCAGTTGGCGCGCAGGGCGTCGGTGTCGGGCCAGAAGCCGACGGCCAGGCCGGCGGCGTAGGCGGCGCCGAGGCAGGTGGTCTCGGCGACCATCGGACGGACCACGGGGGCGTCCAGGAAGTCCGAGAGCGTCTGCATCAGCAGGTTGTTGGAGGTCATGCCGCCGTCGACCTTGAGGGCGGCGAGCTCGACGCCCGAGTCCTTGGTCATGGCGTCGGTGATCTCGCGGGTCTGCCAGGCGGTGGCCTCCAGGACGGCACGGGCGATGTGCGCCTTGGTGACGTACCGGGTGAGGCCGGCGATCACGCCGCGGGCGTCGGAGCGCCAGTACGGGGCGAACAGGCCGGAGAAGGCGGGCACGAAGTAGGCGCCGCCGTTGTCCTCGACGGAGGAGGCCAGCGTCTCGATCTCGGCCGCGGTCTTGATCATGCCCATCTGGTCGCGCATCCACTGGACGAGCGAGCCGGTGACGGCGATGGAGCCCTCCAGCGCGTAGACCGGCTTCGCGTCGCCGATCTGGTAGCCGACCGTGGTCAGCAGGCCGCTGTAGGAGTTGATGATCTTGTCGCCGGTGTTCATCAGCATGAACGTTCCGGTGCCGTACGTGGACTTGGCCTCGCCCTCGGCGAAGCAGGTCTGGCCGAACAGCGCGGCCTGCTGGTCACCGAGCGCCGAGGCGACCGGGACACCGGCGAGGACGCCGTCCTTGACGTGGCCGTAGACCTCGGCGGAGGACTTGATCTCCGGGAGGACGTTGAGCGGGACGCCCATGGACTCGGCGATCTTCTCGTCCCAGGCCAGGGTGTGCAGGTTCATCAGCATGGTGCGCGAGGCGTTGGTGACGTCGGTGACGTGCACACCGCCCTGGGCGCCACCGGTCAGGTTCCAGATGACCCAGGAGTCCATGGTGCCGAAGAGGATGTCGCCCGCCTCGGCGCGCTCGCGCAGGCCCTCGACGTTGTCGAGCAGCCAGCGGACCTTCGGGCCCGCGAAGTAGCTGGCCAGCGGCAGGCCGGTCTCGCGGCGGAAGCGGTCCTGGCCGACGTTGCGGCCGAGCTCCTTGCACAGGGCGTCGGTGCGGGTGTCCTGCCAGACCAGCGCGTTGTGCACCGGCTCGCCGGTGTGGCGGTCCCACAGGACGGTGGTCTCGCGCTGGTTGGTGATGCCGACGGCCTTGACGTCGGACGAGGTGATCTCCGCCTTGGCGATGGCCCCGGCGACGACCTCCTGGACGTTGGTCCAGATCTCGGTGGCGTCGTGCTCGACCCAGCCCGGCTTCGGGAAGATCTGCTCGTGCTCCTTCTGGTCGACGGCGACGATGCGGCCGTCGCGGTCGAAGACGATGCAGCGGGAGGAGGTGGTGCCCTGGTCGATCGCGGCGATGAAGGGGCCGGTGCTGCTGGTCATGTGGCTGCTCCTGGCGGGTCTGTGAGTAGGCGGAATCAGGATGCGGTGCGGATCTTACGAGCGCGGGCCGATGCTGATCAGGCGAACGCGATGTTGTACAGACCGCCGGCGAGGACGGCACCGACGAGCGGGCCGGCGACCGGGATCCAGGAGTAGCCCCAGTCGGATCCGCCCTTGTTGGGCAGCGGCAGCAGGGAGTGGACGATGCGCGGGCCGAGGTCGCGGACCGGGTTGATCGCGTAGCCGGTCGGACCGCCCAGCGAGAGGCCGATGCCGACGACCACGAACGAGGTGATCAGGACGCCGATGACACCGAGGCCCTTGCCGCCGTCCTGCAGGCCCTGGGTCAGGATGGCCAGGACCAGGACGGCCGTGCCGATGATCTCGGTCGCGAGGTTCTGCGCGACGTTGCGGATCTCGGGGCCGGTCGAGAAGATGCCGAGCACGGGGCCGGCCACATCGTGCGGGTGCGGGTCCTCGGGACCGAGTTTGGCGTCGCGGATGTGCTCCGGGTCCGCCAGGTGTGCGCGGAACTGGCCGTAGTACGTGATCCACATCAGGACCGCGCCGAGCATGGCGCCCAGCAGCTGGCCGGCGAAGTAGACGGGCACGTCGCTCCACTCGCCGGTCTTGACGGCGATGCCGACCGTGACGGCCGGGTTCAGGTGCGCGCCGGAGAGCGGTGCGGACACGTAGGCGGCGATCAGTACGGCGAATCCCCAGCCGAACGTGATGGCCAGCCAGCCCGCGTTCCGGGCCTTGGAGCTCTTGAGGGTCAGTGCGGCGCAGACGCCACCACCGAGCAGTGTGAGCAGGGCGGTACCGATGGTCTCGCCGATGAAGATGTCGGAGCTGGACACCCGCGACTCCTTTGTCTTACGTCCAGGGGTGGGCGGACACCGGGTCCCTCCGGTGGTTCCGCGCACTCGGTGAGTGCTGCACCGGTCCTTGGCCTTGCCACACCCTAACGCGTATTGCCGGTAGGTGTTCGACATTGCCGACCGATGAACGGCAGTTTTCCGCCTGTGTGAAGAACCCGTCAAGGCCTGGCCAGGTCAAAGAACCGGATCGTTACCACTCGGTACGATCGCCCAAATCCAGCCAATCCATGATCAGTAAATGACAAAACCCACCCAAATGCAGCTCGAGCCGCCTTGGGTGGGTCCGATTGGATGGAAAACGGTCAGGTCAAGCTCAGAACCGGCCCGCTCCCAGATCGCGTGAAACCGACCGCGCACAGTCCCGTACGGAGGCCACCAGGGCCGCCCGCGGCTCCCCGGACTCCCCACAGACCCGCTCCACGGCCCCCGCCACGGCGACCGCGCCGACGGGCATCCTGCGCCGGTCGTGAATCGGCGCCGCCACCGAGGCGATGCCCTCCCAGGTCTCCTCGACATCGGAGGCCCAGCCGCGCGCCCGGGTCAGCCCGAGGACCTCCTCGAAACCGACCGCGTCCGTGACCGTGCGCGGGGTGAACGCCTCGCGCTCCACCTCCACCGCCTCCGTGTGCGCCACCGGGTCGTACGCGGACAGCACCTTGCCCAGCGCCGTCGAATGCAGCGGCTGCATGGCCCCCACCTCCAGCACCTGGCGGCTGTCGTCGGGCCGGAACACGTGGTGCATGATCAGCACCCCGCTCTTGTGCAGCACCCCCACGTACACGCTCTCGCCGCTGGCCCGCGCCAGATCGTCCGTCCACACCAGGGCGCGGGCGCGCAGCTCGTGCACGTCCAGATAGCTGTTGCCCAGGCGCAGCAGCTCCGCACCCAGCTGGTAGCGCCCCGAGGCCGGGTCCTGTTCGACGAAGCCCTCCGCCTGCAGGGTGCGCAGGATGCCGTGAGCCGTGCCCTTGGCCAGGCCCAGGGAGGAGGCCACGTCCGAGAGCCCCAGCCGGCGCTCCCCGCCCGCCAGGAGTCGCAGCATCGCAGCGGCTCGTTCGAGCGACTGGATGTTCCGTGCCATCGCGCAGCCTCCTGCTGACGTAGTTCGACAATGCTGAACAGTATCGGTCGATGTCGACCTTTTGCATGGTGAGGTGGTCCGGACGCGTGTTTGGGTGCTCACTCCATGCACCGACCACCCGATAGGACGCCCCGCGCACAGAATGCAGTCCGCCACGTGGGACGCCCTCACCGGGTCAGGTGCCACACGGTTACCCTGGCCGCGTGCACCCTTGACACAGAGGGGGTGCAAAGCCGACAGCCGTCGCATCCCAGGGAGCTCAACCATGGCCTCGTCGCCGAACCCGCCCGCTGACACCCAGACCCGGGCCGATGCCCTCCGAGAGGCGCTCGCCACCCGTGTGGTCGTCGCCGACGGAGCCATGGGAACGATGCTCCAGGCGCAGGACCCCTCGATGGAGGACTTCCAGCAGCTGGAAGGCTGCAACGAGGTCCTGAACGTGACGCGCCCCGACATCGTGCGGACGGTCCACGAGGCCTACTTCTCGGTGGGCGTGGACTGCGTCGAGACGAACACCTTCGGTACGAACTACGCGGCGCTCGCCGAGTACGACATCGCCGACCGCAACTTCGAGCTGTCGGAAGCCGGCGCCCGCATCGCCCGCGAGGTCGCCGACGAGTTCACCGCCTCCACCGGTCAGCAGCGCTGGGTACTCGGCTCCATCGGCCCCGGCACCAAGCTCCCCACCCTCGGCCACATCACCTACCGCCAGATCCGCGACGCCTACCAGATCAACGCCGAAGGCCTGATCACCGGCGGCGCCGACGCACTGCTCGTCGAGACCACGCAGGACCTTCTGCAGACCAAGTCCTCCATCATCGGTGCCCGCCGCGCCATGGAGGCGCTCGGCGTCACCGTCCCGCTGATCTGCTCCGTCACCGTCGAGACCACCGGCACGATGCTCCTCGGCTCCGAGATCGGTGCGGCGCTGACGGCGCTCGAGCCGCTCGGCATCGACATGATCGGTCTGAACTGCGCGACCGGCCCGGCCGAGATGAGCGAGCACCTGCGCTACCTCGCCCGCAACGCCCGCATCCCGATCTCCTGCATGCCCAACGCCGGCCTTCCCGTCCTGACGAAGGACGGCGCCCACTACCCGCTGTCCGCCGCCGAGCTGGCCGACGCCCAGGAGACGTTCGTCCGCGAGTACGGGCTCTCCCTCGTCGGCGGCTGCTGCGGCACCACGCCCGAGCACCTGCGCCAGGTCGTCGAACGCGTCCGCGGCACGGAGATCACCCAGCGCAGCCCCCAGCCGGAGCCCGGCGCCGCCTCGCTCTACCAGACGGTGCCGTTCCGGCAGGACACCGCGTACATGGCGATCGGTGAGCGGACGAACGCGAACGGGTCGAAGAAGTTCCGCGAGGCCATGCTGGAGGCCCGCTGGGACGACTGCGTCGAGATGGTGCGCGACCAGATCCGTGAGGGCGCGCACATGCTCGACCTGTGCGTGGACTACGTGGGCCGCGACGGTGTCGCCGACATGCAGGAGCTGGCCGGCCGTTTCGCGACCGCCTCCACGCTGCCGATCGTTCTGGACTCCACCGAGGTTCCCGTCATCCAGGCCGGCCTGGAGAAGCTGGGCGGCCGCGCGGTCATCAACTCCGTCAACTACGAGGACGGCGACGGCCCCGAATCCCGGTTCGCGAAGGTCACCCAGCTGGCGCAGGAGCACGGCGCCGCGCTGATCGCGCTGACCATCGACGAGCAGGGCCAGGCCCGCACCGTCGAGCACAAGGTCGCCATCGCCGAGCGGCTGATCGAGGACCTGACGTCGAACTGGGGGATCCGCGAGTCGGACATCCTCATCGACACGCTCACGTTCACGATCTGCACGGGTCAGGAGGAGTCCCGCAAGGACGGCATCGCGACGATCGAGTCGATCCGTGAGCTCAAGCGCCGCCACCCGGACGTCCAGACCACCCTCGGCCTGTCGAACATCTCCTTCGGCCTGAACCCGGCCGCCCGCGTCCTGCTGAACTCCGTCTTCCTCGACGAGTGCGTGAAGGCCGGTCTGGATTCGGCGATCGTCCACGCGTCGAAGATCCTGCCGATCGCCCGCTTCGACGACGAGCAGGTCAACACCGCCCTCGACCTGATCTACGACCGCCGCGCCGAGGGCTACGACCCCCTGCAGAAGCTGATGGCGCTCTTCGAGGGCGTTAACACCAAGTCCCTGAAGGCCGGCCGCGCCGAGGAACTCGCCGCCCTGCCCCTGGACGAGCGCCTGCAGCGCCGCATCATCGACGGCGAGAAGAACGGCCTCGAAGCCGACCTCGACGAAGCGCTCCAGACCCGCCCCGCACTCGCCATCGTCAACGACACCCTCCTGGAGGGCATGAAGGTCGTCGGCGAGCTCTTCGGCTCCGGCCAGATGCAGCTCCCCTTCGTCCTCCAGTCCGCCGAGGTCATGAAGACGGCCGTCGCCTACCTCGAACCGCACATGGAGAAGACCGACGCCGACGGCAAGGGCACGATCGTCCTGGCCACCGTCCGCGGCGATGTCCACGACATCGGCAAGAACCTCGTCGACATCATCCTGACCAACAACGGCTACAACGTCGTCAACATCGGCATCAAGCAGCCGGTCTCCGCGATCCTGGAAGCCGCGCAGGAGCACAGGGCCGATGTCATCGGCATGTCGGGCCTCCTGGTGAAGTCGACCGTGATCATGAAGGAGAACCTCCAGGAGCTCAACCAGCGCAAGCTGGCGGCCGACTACCCGGTCATCCTCGGCGGCGCCGCCCTCACCCGCGCCTACGTCGAACAGGACCTCCACGAGATCTACGAAGGCGAAGTCCGCTACGCCCGCGACGCCTTCGAAGGCCTGCGCCTCATGGACGCCCTGATCGCGGTCAAGCGCGGAGTCCCCGGCGCGACCCTGCCCGAGCTCAAGCAGCGCCGCGTCGCCAAGCGCGACACACCCGCCCTCCAGGTGGAGGAGCCGGAGGAGCCCGGTGGCCGTTCCGACGTGTCCGTCGACAACCCCGTCCCCACCCCGCCGTTCTGGGGGACCCGCGTGGTCAAGGGCATCCCGCTCAAGGACTACGCCTCCTGGCTGGACGAGGGCGCGCTCTTCAAGGGCCAGTGGGGCCTCAAGCAGGCCCGCGCCGGCGGCGCCACGTACGAGGAGCTCGTCGAGAGCGAGGGCCGTCCGCGCCTGCGCGGCCTCCTGGACAAGCTGCACACGGAGAACCTCCTCGAAGCGGCCGTCGTCTACGGCTACTTCCCCTGCGTGTCCAAGGGTGAGGACCTGATCATCCTGGACGAGCAGGGCAACGAGCGGACCCGCTTCACCTTCCCCCGCCAGCGCCGCGGCCGCCGCCTGTGCCTCGCCGACTTCTTCCGCCCGGAGGAGTCGGGGGAGACCGACGTCGTCGGCCTCCAGGTCGTCACCGTCGGCTCGAAGATCGGCGAGGCCACGGCCAAGCTGTTCGAGTCCGACTCCTACCGCGAGTACCTGGAGCTGCACGGCCTCTCCGTCCAGCTCGCCGAGGCCATGGCCGAGTACTGGCACGCCCGCGTCCGCTCCGAGCTCGGCTTCGGCGGCGAGGACCCGGCCAAGGTCGAGGACATGTTCGACCTCAAGTACCGCGGCGCCCGCTTCTCGCTCGGCTACGGCGCCTGCCCCGACCTGGAGGACCGCGCGAAGATCGCCGACCTCCTCCAGCCGGAGCGGATCGGCGTCCACCTCTCGGAGGAGTTCCAGCTCCACCCGGAGCAGTCCACGGACGCGATCGTGATTCACCACCCCGAAGCGAAGTATTTCAACGCACGCTGACACCGCCCGGCGTACACTGGTCGGTCCCATACAGGCCGGTCACCTGTTCCCCAGGGGGGTATCCCCGCGGGGTCGAGGTGACCGGCCTTGTCGTCCCCGGAGAGAGGCGTTACGCATGACCAGCACCGTTCCCGCCCCCGTCGCCCGTACGGCAGACGGGCATGCCCTGCAGGCGGTGCTGCTCGACATGGACGGCACCCTCGTCGACACCGAGGGTTTCTGGTGGGAGATCGAGGCGGAGATCTTCCAGGAGCTCGGCCACCGGCTGGACGAGTCCTGGCGCGACGTGGTCGTCGGCGGTCCCATGAGCCGCAGTGCGTCGTTCCTGATCGAGTCGACCGGCGCCGCCATCGGCCTGGCCGAGCTCAGCGTCCTCCTCAACGAGCGCTTCGAGGCCCGCATCGCCGACCGGGTCCCGCTCATGCCGGGCGCCGAGCGGCTGCTGAGCGAGCTGGCCCGGCACAACGTGCCCACCGCCCTCGTCTCCGCCTCGCACCGCCGCGTCATCGACCAGGTCCTGCTCACCCTGGGGCGCGACCGCTTCACGATGACCGTCGCCGGGGACGAGGTCGCCCGTACGAAGCCGCACCCCGACCCGTACCTGCTCGCCGCGAGCACGCTGGGCGCACACCCCTCCCGGTGCGCCGTCATCGAGGACACGGCCACAGGCGTCGCCGCGGCGGAGGCCGCCGGCTGCCGGGTCGTGGCCATCCCCTCCGTCGGCCGCATCGAGCCCGCCCCGGGCCGGACGATCGTGCGCTCGCTGGAGGACGTGGACCTGTCCTTCCTGCGCTCCCTCATCGCCCCGATGAACTGAGCGCACACACCACCACACGCTCTGTGCCGAATGAAACAGGGGCAGGGCTCAGGTCCGGCGGAAGAATCTTCCGCCAGGGTCCCCGGAGGCTGAAATTCCATCCCTTCCGGGGCAGTTGTCCCGGGTGACCTTTGTCACCCGTCACAGCCCCGACGGACCTGTCCCGAGGCCCAAGTGCCTGCCGCTCTGTCCGGATTGATCAGCTCCTGACCGAATCCGGACGGAGCGTCGCGTGAACAGCCGGTTCACTCCCGTCACGGTGCGATTACACCCCAAGTCCGGTCAGTTCCAGCCATCCCGTTCCGGGCCACTAGTGTCATTGCGGGCACTGCGCCGCACCTCAGCCGCCCCGGACACACACCCCTGTGCCGGGACCGCGTGGACCGATCGTCACTACACCGGCCCGATCGTTCCGCCCTGAACGGGCGACCGCCGCGAAGTGCCCTTTACACCGCTTTGAGCAAGCGCCGGTAACAGGGAGTACTTCCAGCATGAACCGCAAGACCATGGTGCTGACGGCCGCGGCCGGACTGCTCACCCCCACGCTGGCCGCATGCGGCACCGCGACCGGCGGAGGAGCAGGATCCGGAGCGATCGTCGTCGGCACCACCGACCGGTTCGAGGCCGCCGAATACGCCCCCGCCCCGTTCGACCCGGCCTACGCCTACGACGCCGGCGCCTGGAACGTCCTGCGACAGACCGTCCAGACGCTCATGCACACCCCGCGCGGCGGCGGCGAGCCCGTCCCCGAAGCAGCCTCCGACTGCCGCTTCACCGACACGGGCAACGAGAGCTACCGCTGCACCCTGCGCCCCGGCCTCAAGTTCGCCTCCGGAGACCCCGTCACCGCCAAGGACGTCAAGTTCTCCGTCGAGCGCGTCCTCGCCATCAAGGACGAGAACGGCCCCTCCTCGCTGCTCGCCAACATCGACACCGTCGACGCCAAGACCACCGACACCGTCGTCTTCCACCTGAAGACCCCGGACGCGACCTTCCCGCACAAGCTCGCCACCCCCGCCGCGGGCATCGTCAGCGCGAAGAACTACGACGCCAAGAAGCTCCGCGAGGGCTTCTCCGTGGACGGCTCCGGCCCGTACACGATGAAGGCCGAAGTCAAGAACAACCAGCTCGTCCGCGCCGTCTTCAGCAAGAACCCCCACTACAAGGGCGACCTCAAGCTGCACAACGACAAGGCCGAACTGCGCACCTACGCCGACTCCACGGCCATGGGCAAGGCACTGGCCGACGGCAAGATCCACATGATCTCCCGCACCCTGTCGCCCGCCCAGATCACCGAGCTCTCCACCAAGCCCCCCAAGGGTGTCAACCTCACCCCGCTGCCCGGCCTGGAGATCCGCTACCTCGGCTTCAACACCGACGCCCCGGTCGTCAAGGACAAGGCAGTACGCCAGGCCCTCGCCGCCGCCGTGGACCGCACCGCACTCATCGACAAGGTCTACGGCAAGTCCGCGCAGCCCCTGTACTCGCTGGTCCCCACCACCGTCACCGGCCACGTCAACTCCTTCTTCAACAAGTACGGCGACGCCAACACCGCCAAGGCCGCCACCCTGCTGAAGGACGCCGGGATCAAGACCCCGGTCAAGCTCACCCTGAACTACACCACCGACCACTACGGCGACGGCACCGCGGCCGAGTTCGAGGCCCTCAAGGCCCAACTGAACTCCACCCAGCTCTTCGACATCACCGTCCAGGGCAGCGAGTGGGCCGACTTCCGCCCCGCGCAGAAGAAGGGCGACCACGCCGCATACGGACTCGGCTGGTTCCCCGACTACCCCGACGCCGACAACTTCCTCGCCCCGTTCCTGGAGCAGGACAACTTCCTGGGCACCCCGTACGCCAACGCCACCGTACGCACCCGGCTCATCCCCGAATCCCGGCGCGCCGCCAACCGCGACATCGCCGTCCCCGCGATCACGGAGATGCAGGACATCGTCGCCGAGGACGTGCCCGTCCTGCCCCTGTGGCAGGGCAAGCAGTACGTCGCCGCACGCGACGGCATCACCGGAGTGGAATGGTCCGTCAACGCCATCTCCGACCTCCAGCTCTGGGAACTCGGCCGCGGCGCAAGCGGCTGACCCACGCAAACCACCACCGGCAGCGGGTGTCGCGGGCCGGCCCGACGAAACTGTTCGACTGAGAAGGACGTAACCGTGAATCGACGTAACCAGTGGCTGGCGGCCCCGCTCGGCGCAGCCACCGCCGCCGCGCTGCTCAGCGGTTGCGGCTCGACCGATGGCTCCAACGCCGGCACCGGCAAGGGCGTGGTCATGGGCATATCCGACAAGGTGAAGGCCACCGACCCGGCCTCCGGCTACGACCCGGGCTCCTGGGTGCTCTTCAACAACGTCTTCCAGTCGCTCCTCAGCTTCCCCAAGGGCGGCACCATCCCCGAGCCCGACGCCGCGGAGGCCTGCGGCTTCGAGGGCAGCGACAGCAAGACGTACAAGTGCACCCTGCGCGGCGGCCTGAAGTTCAGCAACGGCCACAGCCTCACCTCGAAGGACGTCAAGCACTCCTTCGACCGCACCCTGAAGATCAACGACGAGAACGGCCCCGCCGTCATGCTCGCCTCGATCGCCACCATCGACGCCCCCGACGACAAGACCGTCGTCTTCCACCTCAAGACCCCCGACGCGACCTTCCCCAGCAAGATCGCCTCGGGCGCCGGCTCCATCGTCGACCGCAGCGAGTACCCCGCCGACAAGCTCCGCACCGACAACAAGGTCACCGGCTCCGGCGTCTACAAGCTGGACTCCATCAACGACAAGAGCGCCAACTTCTCCGTCAACGAGTCCTACACCGGCAAGGCCAAGCCGAAGAACTCCGGCGTCACCATGAAGTTCTTCAACGAGGACCAGGCCGCCCTCAAGAAGGTCCTCGAAAGCGGAGACGTCGACTTCGCCTTCCGCGGCCTCGCCGCCAAGGACATCGCCGGCCTCGCCTCCGGCACCGCGGACCAGAAGGTCGAGGTCGTCCAGGGCGCCGGAGCCGAGGTCCAGCACCTCGTCTTCAACATGAACGACCCGGTCGCCGGCAAGATCCACGTCCGCAAGGCCATCGCCTACCTCGTCGACCGCGAAGCCCTGGTCAAGGAGGTCTACGCGGGAACCGCGACCTCCCTCTACTCCATCGTCCCGGCCGGCATCGCCTCCCACACCACGCCGTTCTTCACCCGCTACGGCGGCAGCCCCCAGGTGGAGAAGGCCAAGGCCGTCCTGCGCGCCGCCAACGTCAAGGACAAGGTCAAGCTGACCCTCTACTCGACGCCCTCGCGCTACGGCCACTCCACGGACCAGGAACTGCAGCTCATCGCCAAGCAGCTCAACGAGAGCGGCCTCTTCGAAGCCGACGTCAAGTCCGCCGAGTTCGATCAGTACGAGAAGGACATCGAGGCCGGCAAGTACGGCGTCTACGTGAAGGGCTGGGTGCCCGACTACCCGGACGCCGACAACTTCACCCAGCCGTTCTTCGGCCCCGGCAACGTCCTCGGCAACAACTACGACAACAAGGAGATCACCGGGACGATCATCCCGTCGACCTCCGCGAAGTCCGACCGCGGCGCCGCCGGCACGGACTACGACCGCCTCCAGGACATCGTCGCCGACGAGATCCCGATCCTCCCGCTCTGGCAGGGCAAGCAGTACGCGGTCACCCGCCCGAACGTCAGCGGCCTCCAGTGGTCGCTCGACGCGTCGACCGTCTTCCGCTTCTGGGAGATCAGCAAGGGCTGAGCCCCCGCCCCACGGCAACGGGCCGGTAGCCGCGTGACGCGGCTACCGGCCCGTTGCCGTACCCGGAATCCCTACTGGCTCGCGCCCGGCCGCACCAGACCGCTCTCGTACGCGTACACCGCCGCCTGCACCCGGTCCCGCAGCCCCAGCTTCGTCAACACGTGACCCACGTGCGTCTTCACCGTGGTCTCACTCACGAACAGGTCCGCCGCGATCTCCGCGTTCGACAACCCGCGCGCCACCAGCTTCAGCACCTCGACCTCCCGCTCGGTCAACGTACCCAGGGTGTCCGGCACGCTCTCCTCACCCGAAGGCAAATGACCCGCGTACTTGTCCAGCAGCCGCCGCGTGATGCTCGGCGCGAGCATCGCCTCGCCCCCCGCCACCACCCGGATCGCCTGCACCAGCTCATTGGCCGGAGCATCCTTCAACAGGAACCCGCTCGCCCCCGCCCGCAGCGCCTCCACCACGTACTCGTCCAGATCGAACGTGGTCAGTACCAGCACCTTCGCCGGACCGTCCCGACCCGGACCCGTGATCTGCCGGGTCGCCTCCACCCCGTCCATCCGCGGCATCCGGATGTCCATCAGCACCACGTCCGGCTGGAGCGCCCGCACCTGGTCCAGCGCCTGCAGGCCGTCCCCGGCCTCACCGACCACCGCGAGGTCCTCCTCGGCCTCCAGGATCATCCGGAAGCCGGTGCGCAGCAGCGGCTGGTCATCGACCAGAAGGACGCGGATCGCCACGGGGTCTACCTCGTATTCGTACGGCGGCTACGACGGACGCCGCCCATTCTGCCCTGACGCGACGATCAGGAATCCGCCGGGCGAGGACCGATCGTCAGAGGATAGGCCGGGGGAGTACCCCCGAACTCGGGACACACCGCCTGATGATCACACCAGCCACACAGCTTCGTCGGCCGCGGCCGCCAATCACCCGACTCCGTCGCCTCCCGGATCGCCTCCCACAACGCGTGCAGCTTCCGCTCCACCCGCTCCAGATCCTCCACCACCGGGTCGTACGTCAGAACCTCACCACTGCCCAGGTACACCAACTGCAACCGCCGCGGCACGACCTGCTTCAGCCGCCACACCACCAACGCGTAGAACTTCATCTGGAACAACGCACCCTCGGCATACTCCGGCCGCGGCGCCTTGCCCGTCTTGTAGTCGACGATCCGCACCTCACCCGTCGGCGCCACGTCCACCCGGTCGATGATCCCCCGCAACCGAAGCCCCGACGCCAGCTCCGTCTCCACGAAGAACTCCCGCTCCACCGGCTCCAGCCGCGTCGGGTCCTCCAACGTGAACCAACGGTCCACCAGCGCCTCGGCCTCCGTCAGCCACCCCGCCAGCCCCGCCCCCTCATCACCCTCCGGGAACAACTCCGCCAGCTCCGGCTTCGACTCCAGCAACCGCTCCCACTGCCCCGGGATCAACGCCTTCGCCGCCGGCGCCGTCCGCTCCGCCGCAGGATGATCGAAGAGCCGCTCCAGCACCGCGTGCACCAGCGTCCCCCGCGTCGCCGCCGCACTCGGCTTCTCCGGCAGCTTGTCGATCACCCGGAACCGGTAGAGCAGCGGGCACCGCATGAAATCGCTCGCCCGCGAAGGAGAGAGCGAAGAAGGCGCCACAGCGGCCCGCGCCGCGACGGCACCCGCCCCGGCATCCACCGTGACATCCACAGTGGAACCCGCAGCGGCACCCGCATCGGCGGCACCTGGCACAGCACCCGAGCTCGTCGTCATGCACAAAACCCTACGACCCACCACCGACAGCCCGCGCCATACCATCGACGCCGAGCCCCCTCGCACTGCATGATCAGAGCATCACAACCCACTACACCCCCACCTAAAGCACCACCCGAACCACACCGGAACCACCCCAGCACCGAACGAAGGACAGCCGTGGCAGACACCGACGAAACCGGCGGGCGCGCAGGCCGGCGCTCAGGACCGGGCGGCGGCATCCTCATGGGCCGCCCCTTCGGCGTGCCCGTCTACGTCTCGCCCAGCTGGTTCCTCGTAGCCGCCCTCATCACCTGGGTCTTCGGCAACCAGCTCGACCGCGTCCTCCCCGACCTCGGACCCATCCGCTACCTCGTCTCCCTCTTCTTCGCCGTCGCCTTCTACGCCTCCGTCCTCGTCCACGAACTCGCCCACACCGTCGCCGCCCTCCGCTTCAAACTCCCCGTCCGCCGCATCCAGCTCCAGTTCTTCGGCGGCGTCTCCGAAATCGAGAAGGAATCCGAGACCCCCGGCCGCGAATTCGTCCTCGCCTTCGTCGGCCCCCTCCTCTCCCTCCTCCTCGCCGGAGCCTTCTACCTCGGCATGAAAGCCGTCGACCCGGCCACCGTCCCCGGCGTCCTCCTCGCCGGCCTGATGATCTCCAACCTCCTCGTCGCCGCCTTCAACCTGCTCCCCGGCCTCCCCCTCGACGGCGGCCGCATGCTCCGCGCCGTCATCTGGGGCATCACCGGCAAACCCATGGCCGGCACCATCGCCGCCGCCTGGATCGGCCGCGCCCTCGCCGTCGCCGTCCTCCTCGGCCTCCCCCTCCTCACCCACACCGGAGTCCTCGGCAACCGCACCGACGAGATCGGCGGCATGGACACCGTCATGGACGCACTCCTCGCCGCCATCCTCGCCGCCATCATCTGGACCGGAGCCGGCAACAGCCTCCGCATGGCCCGCCTCCGCGAACACCTCCCCGAACTCCGCGCCCGCACCCTCACCCGCCGCGCCATCCCCGTCGAGAACACCACCCCCCTCTCCGAAGCCCTCCGCCGCGCCAACGAAGCAGGCGCCCGCGCCCTCGTCATCGTCGACGGCCACGGAGACCCCACCGCCATCGTCCGCGAAACCGCCATCGCCTCCGTCCCCGAACACCGCCGCCCCTGGGTCGCCGTCAGCACCCTCGCCCAAGACCTCACCGACGGCATGAAGGTTTCCGCGGACCTCACCGGCGAAGAACTCCTCGACCACCTCCGCGCCACCCCCGCCACCGAATACCTCGTCCTCGAACCCACCGGCGAGATCTACGGCGTCCTCTCCACCCTCGACGTCGAAAAGGCCTTCGTGAAAGCCATGGCACGGCCCCAGTCCTGAAGCCAATACACTGGTCACATGTCCGAACCGACCGGTGCCGCCCGCCGACGCGGGCCCTTCAAGGTCGGGGACCAGGTTCAGCTCACCGACCCCAAGGGCCGCCACTACACGTTCACGCTCGAAGCAGGGAAGAATTTCCACACCCACAAGGGTTCCTTCCCCCACGACGAGCTGATCGGTGCTCCCGAAGGCAGTGTTGTCCGTACCACGGGGAACGTCGCGTACCTCGCGCTGCGCCCCCTGCTCCCCGACTACGTCCTGTCCATGCCCCGCGGCGCCGCCGTGGTCTACCCCAAGGACGCCGGCCAGATCCTGGCCTTCGCCGACATCTTCCCCGGCGCCCGCGTCGTGGAAGCAGGCGTCGGCTCCGGCTCCCTGAGCAGCTTCCTGCTGCGCGCCATCGGCGACCAGGGCATGCTCCACAGCTACGAGCGCCGCGCGGACTTCGCCGAAATCGCCACCGCCAACGTCGAGCGCTACTTCGGCGGCCCCCACCCCGCGTGGCAGCTGACCGTCGGCGACCTCCAGGACAACCTGTCCGACACCGACGTCGACCGCGTCATCCTCGACATGCTCGCCCCCTGGGAATGCCTCGAAGCGGTCAAGAAGGCCCTCGTCCCCGGCGGCATCCTCTGCTGCTACGTGGCCACCACCACCCAGCTGTCCAAGACCGTCGAATCCATCCGCGAGATCGGCTGCTTCGCCGAACCGCAGCCGTGGGAATCGATGATCCGCAACTGGCACGTCGAAGGCCTCGCGGTCCGCCCCGACCACCGGATGATCGGCCACACCGGCTTCCTCGTCACCGCCCGCCGCCTCGCCGACGGCGTCGAGCCCCCCATGCGCCGCCGCCGCCCCGCCAAGGGCGCCTACGGCGAGGACTACGACGGACCCGGCAGCGACCGCTCCGCATAACCGCTCCGCGCATTCAACACAAAGGCGCTGTGGCGCAGTTCCCCACTCATCCCGGGAACTGCGCCACAGCGCCTTTTCGTTGTCGGGTGAAACGCCCAGCCGGACCGGACCCGGCCGTTCCACCATCGTGTGAGGTATGGCACGATGCTGGCTCCCCGTCACCCCTCGCACAGGAGACACCCCGCGTGCTGCACAGCCCCGCCGAGCTGACGCCGACACTGCAAACCCTGGGACACACGCGCACCAAGCCCGTCCACTGGATCGCCACCGCATCCGCCATGGCCGCCGTCATAGCCGGCGCCGGACTCGTCCAACCCGCCACCGGGGCCTCCGCCCAAGCCGCCGAAGGCCCCCAGGCAGCCGCACCCGACCCCGCCGGGATCACCTACCCCCTCGACTGCAAGGGCGCCCCCCAGACCGTCACCGCCACCGCCCAGGGCGACCTCGACGGCGACGGCCGCCCCGAAACCGTCGCAGCCGTCCGCTGCGAAGCCGGATCCGGCACCCCGCCCCACGCCGTCTACGTACTCGTCCAGGACCGCACCGAAGGCGCCCGCCCCCGCGTCGTCGCCACCCTGCTCGAAGCCACCCAGCGCAAGACCGCCACCGATCTCACCGTGCGCGACCGAACCGTCACCGCACGCCTCCTCGGCTACTCCTCACCCGACGTCCCGCGCTACAGCCCCGACCTCGAACAGCTCGCCAAGTGGCGCTGGAGCGACGGAAAATTCCGCCAGGAGCTGACGGACTCAGCCGTCAAGAGTGTTTGAACCCTCACTCCGCGTCCGGACCGAACACTTCCACCCTGTCCGAAACACGCCTCACGTGGATGCAGTCACCCGGACATTCCTTCGCCGAATCCACCACGTCCCGGAGCAGCGTCAGCGGAACCGGAGTCGTCGCCCCCGCCTCCTGCAACAGCTCGTCCTCCGCACCCTTCACATACGCCAGACCATCGATGTCCAGCTCGAACACCTCCGGCGCGTACTGCACGCAGATGCCGTCCCCGGTGCACAGGTCCTGGTCGATCCAGACCTCAAGCGGCTCGCCGGACCCGCCGACGAGCTCCGTCGGAGCCTCCTGCTGCACGGTCATATCCCCTGCCGTTCCCTGCCCTGAGTGATCCATCCCGGTCACAACTCGCGGCAAGTCGCGCGGGCCCTGACGGGTGTTGAACAGTTCGACCTTACAACCGGCCGCTTTCAGATGTTCATGGGTGGGTATTTCCTAGGCGTGAGGGAGTACGCAAGGGTGAAGATCGGACACGCCTCTACCGTCTTTGTGATCTAGGGGTTTCAATCACCACCAGCCCAGGTAGGGTCAGGAAGCGTCCAGCTCCCCTTGGAGGAGGTGAGGACCGTGGCAGCCCACGACGACGACATCAACCGCGGCATCCGGCCCGGGCGAGGGTCTGAGGACCCCGCCGGCCAGGTTGCCTATCTCGAGCAGGAAATCGCCGTCCTGCGCCGCAAGCTCGCCGACTCTCCGCGACACACGAGGATTCTCGAAGAGCGGATCGTCGAGCTTCAGACAAATCTGGCCGGCGTCTCCGCACAGAACGAACGACTGGCGAATACCCTCCGCGAGGCCCGCGACCAGATCGTGGCCCTCAAGGAAGAAGTCGACCGGCTCGCACAGCCGCCGGCAGGCTTCGGTGTCTTCCTGCAAGCCAATGAGGACGGCACCGTCGACATCTTCACCGGAGGCCGAAAGCTCCGCGTGAACGTCAGCCCCAGCGTCGACCCGGAAGACCTCCGGCGCGGCCAGGAAGTCATGCTCAACGAAGCGCTCAACGTGGTCGAGGCCATGGAATTCGAGCGGGCCGGGGACATCGTCACCCTCAAGGAAATCCTCGAGGACGGCGAGCGCGCCCTGGTCGTCGGGCACACCGACGAGGAAAGGGTGGTGAGGCTCGCCGAGCCGCTCCTGGACATCACCATCCGCCCCGGCGACGCCCTCCTGCTCGAACCCCGCTCCGGCTACGTCTACGAAGTCGTACCCAAGAGCGAGGTCGAGGACCTCGTCCTCGAAGAGGTCCCGGACATCGACTACGAGAAGATCGGCGGCCTGGGAGACCAGATCGAACTGATCCGCGACGCCGTCGAGCTCCCCTACCTCTACCCCGACCTGTTCAAGGAACACGAACTGCGGCCCCCGAAGGGCATCCTGCTCTACGGCCCGCCCGGCTGCGGCAAGACGCTCATCGCCAAAGCCGTCGCCAACTCCCTTGCCAAGAAGGTCGCCGAAGTGACCGGACAGGCAGCCGGGAAATCGTACTTCCTGAACATCAAGGGCCCCGAGCTCCTCAACAAGTACGTCGGCGAGACCGAGCGGCACATCCGCCTCGTCTTCCAGCGTGCCCGCGAAAAGGCCAGCGAGGGAACCCCCGTCATCGTCTTCTTCGACGAGATGGAATCCCTCTTCCGCACCCGCGGATCCGGAGTCAGCTCGGACGTGGAGAACACCATCGTCCCCCAGCTGCTCGCCGAGATCGACGGCGTGGAAGGCCTGGAGAACGTCATCGTCATCGGCGCCTCCAACCGCGAAGACATGATCGACCCGGCCATCCTGCGCCCCGGTCGCCTCGACGTGAAGATCAAGATCGAGCGCCCGGACGCCGAGGCCGCGAAGGACATCTTCGCCAAGTACCTCAAGGCCTCCCTGCCCCTGCACACGGACGACCTGTCCGAACACCAGGGCTCCAAGGACGGCACCGTCCACAGCATGATCCAGACCGTCGTCGAGCAGATGTACGCCGAAACCGAGGAGAACCGCTTCCTCGAGGTCACGTACGCCAACGGCGACAAGGAAGTCCTCTACTTCAAGGACTTCAACTCGGGCGCGATGATCCAGAACATCGTCGACCGAGCCAAGAAGATGGCGATCAAGGCCTTCCTCGAGCACAACCAGAAGGGCCTGCGGGTGGCCCACCTGCTCCAGGCCTGCGTGGACGAGTTCAAGGAGAACGAGGACCTGCCCAACACCACCAACCCGGACGACTGGGCCCGAATCTCCGGCAAGAAGGGCGAGCGGATCGTATTCATCCGCACCCTCGTCACCGGAAAGCAAGGCGCGGACACCGGACGCTCCATCGACACGGTGGCCAACACCGGTCAGTACCTCTGACCGAGCGGAGCGGCTGCGGATGCCCCTCCCGGGGCATCCGCAGCCGACTGCTTTACCGGCCGCTTTTCAGCCGGTGACGAGGCCAATTCAATGACGGAAATGATCTCCCCACGAGCGCGAAGTGGTTCTAGGCTCTTCCGTACCACCGCCGGACGCGCAGTGCGGGGACGGGCACCGCACAGGAACAGGCACAAGCACAGGCACGCGCACCGGAGCACCAGCGGTACTTAGCGCCGCTCCCGAAAGGGGAGCGCCGCCGGGCAAGGAGGGCCGCATGACCGTACGGCGAGTAATGGGTATCGAGACGGAGTACGGGATCTCCGTCCCGGGCCACCCGAACGCCAATGCCATGCTCACCTCGTCCCAGATCGTCAACGCCTACGCGGCGGCGATGCACAGGGCGCGCCGCGCCCGCTGGGACTTCGAGGAGGAGAATCCGCTGCGGGACGCCCGGGGCTTCGACCTCGCCCGCGAGGCCGCGGACAACAGCCAGCTCACCGACGAGGACATCGGCCTCGCCAACGTCATCCTCACCAACGGCGCACGGCTCTACGTCGACCACGCACACCCCGAGTACAGCTCCCCGGAGATCACCAACCCGCTCGACGCCGTCCTCTGGGACAAGGCCGGCGAGCGGATCATGGCCGAGGCCGCCGTACGGGCCGCCCAGCTGCCCGGCGCCCAGCCGATCCACCTCTACAAGAACAACACCGACAACAAGGGCGCCTCCTACGGCACGCACGAGAACTACCTGATGAAGCGGGAAACCCCCTTCTCGGAGATCGTGCGCCACCTGACCCCCTTCTTCGTCTCCCGCCAGGTCGTCACCGGCGCGGGCCGGATCGGCATCGGCCAGGACGGCCGCGAGCACGGCTTCCAGATCAGCCAGCGAGCGGACTACTTCGAGGTCGAGGTCGGCCTGGAGACCACCCTCAAGCGCCCCATCATCAACACCCGGGACGAGCCCCACTCCGACGCCGAGAAGTACCGCCGGCTCCACGTGATCATCGGAGACGCCAACCTCTCCGAGATCTCCACCTACCTGAAGCTGGGCACCACGGCGCTGGTCCTCTCGATGATCGAGGACGGCTTCATCAACGTCGACCTCGCCGTCGACCAGCCCGTACGCACCCTCCACCAGGTCTCCCACGATCCGGACCTGCAACAGCTCATCACGCTGCGCAGCGGCCGCACCCTGACCGCCGTACAACTCCAGATGGAGTACTTCGAGCTGGCCAGGAAGTACGTGGACGAGCGGTTCGGCTCCGATGCGGACGACCAGACCAAGGATGTCCTGGCCCGCTGGGAGGACGTCCTGGGCCGGCTGGAGACCGATCCCATGAGCCTCTCCGGCGAGCTGGACTGGATCGCCAAGCGGGAGATCCTCGAGGGCTACCGGCGCCGCGACGGCCTGGAGTGGGACGCGGCGCGACTGCACCTCGTGGACCTCCAGTACTCGGACGTACGGCCGGAGAAGGGCCTGTACAACCGCCTGGTGGCCCGCGGCAAGATGAAGCGGCTGGTGGAGGAGTCCGCGGTCGAGCGGGCCCAGAGCAAGCCCCCGGAGGACACCCGGGCGTACTTCCGCGGCCGCTGCCTGGAGCAGTACGCGGACGACGTCGCGGCGGCCTCCTGGGACTCGGTGATCTTCGACCTCCCGGGCCGCGACTCGCTCCAGCGGGTCCCGACCCTGGAACCCCTCCGGGGGACCCGGAACCACGTCAAGGAGCTCCTGGACCGCTGCCGTACGGCGGAGGACCTGGTGCGGGTGCTTTCGGGACAGTGAGCAGTGCCTTCGAGGCCTGAAAGGGCCCCGGTCCGGGAATCATGAAATCAGCCGGACGTTATGAAAGTGCGGGGACGAATGTCGGACCCTCCTTGTAGGGTCCGACGTAGGGTCTGATCTTGAGAGATCCCGAATCCCGGGGTCTCTCGACATGAGCGTGCGAACCGAGCGGGGTGAGGTAGACATGGCGACCAAGGACACCGGCGGCGGACAGCAGAAGGCGCAGCGCTCGACCGAGGAGGTCGAGGAGGCGGCGGTCGAGGAATCGACCGACCTCAAGGAGCGCCAGGAGAAGCTCTCCGACGACGTCGACTCCGTTCTGGACGAAATCGACGATGTCTTGGAGGAGAACGCAGAGGACTTCGTTCGGAGTTTCGTACAAAAAGGCGGCGAATAGCCTTCGAATCCAAGGTGAATCCGCCAGGGTGGGGCCATGTCCAATGGTTCCAAGTGGTGTCGCGGTTGCTGCCGAGACGTGCCCCTGAGCGGGTTCGCCGCGGATCGCAACCGGCGGGATGGCCTCCAGCCCAGATGTCGCGAGTGCGTAGCGGCGTACAGCGCCGACCACTACAGACGTCGGCAGGCAGCCAGGGGCAAGGTCGTCAAGGAGAAGGTCGAGACGCCGCCGGGCTGGAAACTGTGTCGGCAGTGCGGTGAGGTCAAGCCTCACAGTGAATGGCATAAGAACGCGACGGCTTCAGACGGACTGGCTACTCGGTGCAAGGCCTGCAAAACCATCCAGGGTCGAGCAGGCCACCTCAAGCGCTCCTACGGAATGTCAGAGGCTGAGCGCGACGAGATGATCGCGGCGCAAGGCGGAGTCTGCCTCATCTGCCGAAAGGCTCCGGCGGTACATGTGGATCACTGCCACGAGACGGGTAGGGTCCGAGGCGTACTTTGCTTCAACTGCAACACGGCCATCGGCAAGTTGGGAGACGATCCCGACGTCGCTCGTCGGGTCGTCACATACCTGGAGGGACACGCGTGGAAGCCAACAATCGTGGCACAGGGCGTCTACCGGCAGCCTTCCTGACGCCGGGGTCGTCGTCCTTCATGGACTTCCTGGGCGCGCACTCGCCCGAGATGCTGCCCGGCAACCGCAAGCTGCCGGAGGGCGTGATCGAGGCGCCGCACGGGACGACCATCGTCGCGACCACCTTCCCCGGCGGCGTGGTGCTCGCCGGTGACCGGCGGGCGACCATGGGGAACATGATCGCGCAGCGGGACATCGAGAAGGTGTTCCCGGCCGACGAGTACTCCGCCGTCGGCATCGCCGGTACGGCCGGCCTGGCCGTGGAGATGGTGAAGCTGTTCCAGCTGGAGCTGGAGCACTTCGAGAAGGTGGAGGGGGCGACCCTCTCCCTCGAAGGCAAGGCGAACCGGCTCTCGACCATGATCCGGAGCAATCTGGGCATGGCGATGCAGGGCCTGGCCGTCGTGCCGCTGTTCGCCGGGTACGACGAGGCCAAGGAGAAGGGCCGGATCTTCTCCTACGACGTGACCGGCGGTCGCTCCGAGGAGCACGGGTTCGCCGCGACCGGCTCGGGTTCGATCTTCGCCCGCGGTTCGATGAAGAAGCTCTTCCGCCCGGATCTGACGGAGGAGCAGGCCACCACGCTGGTCGTGCAGGCGCTGTACGACGCCGCTGACGACGACTCGGCGACCGGTGGGCCGGATCTGTACCGCCACATCTATCCGATCGTCACCGTCATCACGGACGAGGGTTTCCGCCGGCTGTCGGACGACGAGTCGCAGGAGCTCGCCCGTAAGGTGACCAATCGTCGGCTGGAGCAGCCCGACGGCCCGCGCGCCGCCCTGCTCTGACCATCCGTCGCTTCCCAGGAGCCCAGAAGAAAGGGACGGACAGCCGGTGTCGACTCCGTTCTATGTGTCACCCCAGCAGGCAATGGCCGACCGGGCGGAATACGCCCGGAAGGGTATTGCCCGCGGTCGCAGCCTTGTCGTGCTGCAGTACGCCGACGGCATCGTGTTCGTCGGTGAGAACCCGTCCCGTGCGCTGCACAAGTTCAGCGAGATCTACGACCGGATCGGTTTCGCGGCCGCCGGTAAGTACAACGAGTACGAGAACCTGCGGATCGGTGGTGTGCGGTACGCGGATCTGCGCGGGTACACCTACGACCGTGACGATGTGACGGCCCGTGGGCTGGCGAACGTGTACGCGCAGACGCTCGGCACGATCTTCTCCAGTGCGGGGGAGAAGCCGTACGAGGTGGAGCTGGTGGTGGCCGAGGTCGGTGCGACCGCGGCCGGGGACCAGATCTATCGGCTTCCGCATGACGGTTCGATCGTGGACGAGCACGGTTCGGTCGCGGTCGGCGGCAATGCCGAGCAGATCAGCACCTTCCTCGATCAGCGTCACCAGGACGGGATGACCCTGCCCGATGCGCTGAAGCTGGCGGTGCAGGCGCTGTCCAGCCAGGCCAACGGTGCGGACAAGACGATTCCGGCCGAGCGGCTGGAGGTGGCGGTGCTGGACCGTACGCGGGCGCAGCAGCGGAAGTTCAAGCGGATCCGTGGCCGGCAGTTGGCGCGGTTGCTGGAGGCTGATGTTCCGGCGGCGGCTCAGGCCGATGCGGTGTCGAATGACGAGGCGCCGGAGGACGACGCCGAGTAGGTCCTTGTAGGGAGCGGAGCCCCGGTTCGCCTTTGGCGGGCCGGGGCTTTGGCGTGTTCAGGGGGTGGGGGCGGGGCCCGTGGAGTCGCGGGGGATGAGGGTGACGGGGATGTCGGGGGCGGTCCAGGGGGTGCCTTCGAGGACGGCGAGGAGGGCGGTCATGCCTTGTTCGCCGACGCGTTCGGCGGGGAGGTGGACGGTGGTGAGTTCGGGGTCGACGGCGGTGGCGAGGGCGAGGTCGTCGAAGCCGGTGACGGAGAGGTCCTGGGGGATGCGCAGGCCGAGGCGGCGGGCGGCTTTGCAGGCGCCGGCGGCGAGGATGTCGTCGTCGCAGATGATCGCGGTGGGGCGGTCGTGGGGGTGGGCGAGGGCGGCTTCCGTGGCGGTGCGGGCGCCGTCGACGGTGAGGGGGGCGCGGACGGTGCGCAGTTCGGTGTGGGGGGTGAGGTGGGTGGTGAGGGCCTGGGCGCGGATGTCGAAGGTCCAGGAGTCGATGGCGGAGGCGAGGTGGAGGATGCGGCGGTGGCCGAGGGTGAGGAGGTGTTCGGTGACTTGTCGCATGCCGTCGGCCATGGCGAGGTTGACGTGGGCGGCGGCGCGTCCTGCGGTGGGGTCGCTGTCGAGCATGACGAGGGGGAGGTCGGCGCCGCCGATGGCGTGGAGGGCGTCGGCGGCCATGGAGGAGGCGATGACTCCGTCGAGGGCGGCGCGGGCGGAGGCGAAGGGGTCGCGGGCGGGGCCGGTGCCGTCGGGGGAGGGGTAGAGGACGACGCCGAAGCCGTGTTCGGCGGCGATGCGGGCGGCGCCGGTGTAGACGCGGGCGAAGAATTCGTTGGTGAGGGCGGGGACGACGAGGAGGGCGGTGCGGGTGGTGCCGAGGCGGAGGTTGCGGGCGGCGAGGTTGGGGCGGTAGCCGAGGGTGGTGGCGGTTTCGCGGACGAGGTCGGCGGTGCGGGCGGAGACGCGGCCGTGCCATTTGTCGCCGAGGACGAGGGAGACGGTGGCCTGGGAGACCCCGGCGGCGGTGGCGACGTCCCGGCTGGTGGGTCTCGTCACAGGTGGCTCCCGAAGTGCGTGGTCGGAACGGGTGTGCGTGTCCGGTGGGTGGACCGGTGGGCTGTGGCCATGGTACGTATGACGGGTCACGTTATACGTATTACTCCGGCGTTGGTCCGGGCAGAAGGGGGCGGACATGGCCGCGGGATACGCGGAGCTGCTCAGGACCCGGCACGCCGCGAGGCTGCTGGTGGGCACGCTCATAGGCCGGCTGCCCAACGGCACGGCGGCGATCGCGATCGTGCTGTTCACGCGGTCGGAGGGCGGGAGCTACAGCCTGGCGGGGGCGCTGGCCGCGGCGTACGGGGTGGCGAACGCGGTGGGACAGCCGCTGCTGGGGCGTGCGGTGGACCTGTACGGGCAGCCGCGGGTGCAGTTGCCCGCGGCGGTGGTGTCGGCGCTGGGCATGGTGTGGCTGGCTCTGGCGGGTACCGGGTCGGTGGCGGCGGCGTATGCCGCGGTGGTGGTGGCGGGGCTGTTCACGCCGCCTCTGGAGGGCGGGCTGCGCGCCCTGTGGCCGGGGGTGCTGGGCGGCCGTGAGGAGCGGGTGCACGCGGCGTACGCGATGGACGCGGTGGCCCAGGAGGTCATGTTCACGGTGGGGCCGCTGCTGGTGACGCTGTTCGTGGCGCTGTGGTCGCCGGCCGGGGCGCTGCTGGCCCTGAACGCGATCGGGGTGCTGGGCGCGTTGTCGGTGGTGGTGAGCGAGCCTTCGCGGACGTGGCGGTCGGAGCCGCGTGAGGCGCACTGGCTGGGCGCGCTGCGTTCGAAGGGGTTGCTGGCGTTGCTGGGGGCGTTCTTCTTCGTGGGTACGGCGTTGGGTTCGATCGCCGTGGCGGGTGTGGCGTACGCGGACGATCACGGGGACCAGGCGGTGTACGGCTGGTTGATGGCGGCGCTGGGGCTGGGTGCGCTGGTCGGTGGTGTGGTGTACGGGGCGCGGCAGTGGGCGGGTGCGCCGGAGCGGCGGTTGCGTCTGTTGGTGGCGTTGCTCGCGGTGTGTTACCTGCCGTTGGTGTGGACTCCGGGGCCGGTGGCGATGGCGGGGCTGGCGGCGTTGGCGGGTGTGTTCCTGGCGCCGGCGCTGGCGTGTGCGTTCATCGTGGTGGACCGGCATGCGCCGGCGGGGACGGTGACGGAGGCGTTCTCGTGGTTGGTGACGTTCTTCGGGGTGGGTGCGGCGATCGGTACGGCGGTGGCCGGGCCGGTGGTGGAGTGGGCCGGTACGGCGGCGAGTTTCGGGGTGGCGGGTGTGGCCGGGGCGGCGGCGCTGCTGGTTCTGATGGTGACTCAGGGGGTGCTGGCGTCGGGGGGTCGCGGTCGTGCGGTGGCGGGGTCTTCGGAGGCCGTCCGGGGGCCCGTGGTGGAGGGTGTTGCGAACGGCGTTTCGTAGGGGTTCGGGGAAACTGATCGAAACGGCGCTCTCGAACCCGGTTTCAGAAGAGGGCAGAAGGCGTAATGTTCAGTCATGGACCGCCGCATTTTCGGGCTGGAGAACGAGTACGGCGTCACGTGCACGTTCAGGGGACAGCGCCGACTGTCTCCTGACGAAGTGGCGCGCTACCTCTTCCGCCGTGTTGTGTCATGGGGCCGCAGTAGCAATGTCTTCCTGCGGAACGGCGCCCGCCTGTACCTCGACGTGGGTTCGCATCCGGAATACGCAACACCCGAATGTGACAACGTGACCGAACTGGTCACGCACGACAAGGCGGGCGAGCGCATTCTCGAAGGACTGCTCGTCGACGCTGAGCGCCGCCTGCACGAGGAGGGAATCGCGGGCGACGTCTATCTCTTCAAGAACAACACCGACTCGGCGGGCAACTCGTACGGCTGCCACGAGAACTACCTGGTGGCGCGGCACGGGGAATTCTCCCGCTTGGCGGACATCCTCATTCCGTTCCTTGTCACGCGGCAGTTGATCTGCGGTGCGGGCAAGGTGCTGCAGACTCCGCGTGGTGCGGTGTACTGCGTGAGTCAGCGGGCCGAGCACATCTGGGAGGGCGTCAGTTCCGCGACGACGCGTTCCCGGCCGATCATCAACACGCGGGACGAGCCGCACGCGGACGCGGAGCGCTACCGCCGGCTGCACGTCATCGTCGGGGACTCGAACATGTCCGAGACGACCATGCTGCTGAAGGTCGGGGCGACCGATCTGGTGCTGCGCATGATCGAGGCGGGCACGGTGATGCGGGACCTGACCCTGGAGAACCCGATCCGGGCGATCCGTGAGGTGAGTCACGACATCACGGGTCAGCGCAAGGTGCGTCTGGCGAGTGGTCGGGAGGCCTCGGCGCTGGAGATCCAGCGGGAGTACTACGACAAGGCGGTGGACTTCGCGGAGCGCCGTGGGATCCGTACCGGTGTGGTGGACCAGGTGCTGGAGCTGTGGGGTCGCACGCTGGACGCGATCGACGCGGAGGACCTGGACCGGATCGGGACCGAGATCGACTGGGTGATGAAGTACCAGCTGATCGAGCGTTACCGGGCCAAGCACAACATGACCATGTCGAATCCGCGGGTGGCTCAGATAGACCTCGCGTATCACGACATCCACCGTCGGCGTGGGCTGTACTACCTGCTGGAGCGCAAGGGGCAGGCGGCGCGGATCTGCAACGACCTGAAGATCTTCGAGGGCAAGTCGGTGCCCCCGCAGACGACGAGGGCGCGGCTGCGCGGTGATTTCATCCGCCGGGCGCAGGAGCAGCGGCGGGACTTCACGGTGGACTGGGTGCACCTGAAGCTCAATGACCAGGCGCAGCGGACGGTGCTGTGCAAGGACCCGTTCCGGTCGGTGGACGACCGGGTGGAGAAGCTGATCGCCGGGATGTAGATCTGTCCGGCGCGTGGTGGGGCCCCGTACCTGTCTCGTACGGGGCCCTTGTCACGGCTTAGAGTGGCGGCGACCGCTTGCCGTCTGAGATCTGAGGAACACGTGCGCCGACTTGCCGGCCTGCTTGTCGTACCCCTTCTGCTGCTGTCGACAGCGGCGTGTGGTGACAGCGGCTCCGACTCCGCCCAGATGAAGAACGGGGCGCCCGCGATCACGAAGGGTGCCGAGTTCGGGGAGAAGCCCACCCTTGCGACGGGTAAGGGCACGCCGCCGAAGGACCTGAAGGTGGTGACCATCAGCGAGGGCAAGGGCCCTGTGCTGAAGAAGGGCGACATCGCCCAGGTCAACTACCTCGGTCAGGTGTGGGACGGCAAGGAGCCGTTCGACCAGAGCTTCGACCGTGGCCAGACGTTCGATGTGACGATCGGTGCGGGCGCCGTCATCAAGGGCTGGGACCAGGGGCTGGAGGGGCAGAAGGTCGGCAGTCGTATCGAGCTGGTGATTCCGCCGGAGCTCGGTTACGGGGCTCAGGGGTCGGGCGAGAAGATCAAGCCGAACGCCACGCTGGTCTTCGTCGTGGACATCGTCAAGGGTGCGTCCGTTCCGGCCTCGGCGACGGGCAAGGAGGTCGCTCAGGACAACAAGGACCTCCCGAAGGTCGGTACGAACACGGACGGCAAGGAAGTGTCCGTGGCCGTTCCGAAGGACGTGGCGGCGCCGGCGAAGCTGGTGTCGAACTACGTGCTGGAGGGCGACGGTGCGGCGGTGAAGGACACCGACACGGTCGTGGTGAAGTTCCACGGCAAGACGTGGGCGGACGACAAGACCTTCGAGAGCACCTACACCAGCGACGCCACGGTGCCGTGGGCGATGGACCAGCTGGCGGTCAAGGGTCTGAAGGACGGCATGCTCGGCAAGAAGGTCGGGAGCCGGATCCTGCTGGTCATCCCGCCGGACATGGCGTTCGGTGACGAGGAGAAGGGGTCCATTCCGGCGAAGTCGACTCTGGTCTTCAGCCTGGACATCCTCGCGGTGATGTAAGACTGTCCCGGTTGTCCGCATACGTTTGAGGAGCAGTTCCGTGAGCGACAAGCTCGAGAAGCCCGAGATCGACTTCCCCGAGGGCCCGGTTCCGACCGACCTCGTGATCGAAGACATCTGGGAGGGCGAGGGCGCCGAGGCCAAGGTCGGTGCCTTCGTCAAGGTCCACTACGTGGGCGTGGCCTTCTCCACCGGTGAGGAGTTCGACGCTTCGTGGAACCGTGGCAGCGCGCTGCAGTTCCAGCTGGGTGTCGGTCAGGTCATCAAGGGCTGGGACCAGGGTGTCCAGGGCATGAAGGTCGGCGGCCGTCGCAAGCTGACGATCCCGGCCCACCTCGCCTACGGTGACCAGGGTGCGGGTCGTGCGATCGCGCCGGGCGAGACGCTGATCTTCGTGTGCGACCTGATGGACGCCTGATCGGTCTGCCGTTCGATCGGTTGAGGGGCCCCTGCCTGTCGGTGGGGGCCCCTCGCTTTTGTCCGGGCGGGCGGGGGCGGTACGGTCAACGGTCACGGCTGTGTCCGCGAGCGGACGCGTACGAGGGAAGCGGGGATGGGCGTCGATGGCGATTGCCAAGGCCGAGCGGCTGATGAATCTGGCGCTGTGTCTGCTGGGGACGCGACGGCCGCTGAGCAAGCGGGAGTTGCGGGGGTCCATCGAGGCGTACCTCGAAGCCGGCAACGACGAGTCCTTCAACCGGATGTTCGAGCGGGACAAGGACGATCTGCGTGAACTCGGCCTGGTGATCGAGACGGTGGAGAACCTGGAGGGCGAGATCGGTTATCTCGCGCGCCGGGACAGCAACAGGCTGCCTCCCGTCTCGCTGGACGCCGAGGAGGCCGCGGCCCTGGGGCTGGCGGCGAAGGTCTGGCAGCAGGCGCGGCTGGCGGGGGCGGCGAGTGGCGCCCTGCAGAAGCTGCGTGCGGGCGGGATGCCGGAGGCCGGGGATCCGTACGAGGGCCAGCACAGTGCCATCGAGCCGCGCATTCCGGTGCACGAAGCGGCGTTCGAGCCGTTGATGCTGGCGTGCCGGGACCGGCGGCCGGTGGTGTTCGACTACCGCAAGTCGACGGCGGCGCGGCCCGAGACGCGGCAGGTGGAGCCCTGGGCGCTGGAGTGCTGGCGGGGTCACTGGTACCTGGCCGGCCATGACCGCGACCGTGGTGCGGAGCGGGTGTTCCGGTTGTCGCGGATCACGGGGAAGGTCCGTTCGCGGGCGGGCAAGTACACCGCCGAGGTTCCCGACGTGGTGACCGTGCGGGAGACCGTGGCGAGCTGGGCGGGCGAGAGCGCGGACCGTTCGGCGGTGATCCGGCTGCGGGCCGGGGCGGGGTATCCGCTGCGGTCCAAGGCGACGGCCGTGCGGGAGGGCGGGGACGGCTGGGACGAGCTGGAGATCCCGTACGGGCACGGGCTGGACGCCTGGCTGGTGGAGTTCGGGCCGGACGTCGTGGTGGTCGGGCCCGCCGACCTGAGGGCGGACGTGGTGGACCGGCTGAGGGCCGTCGCCAAGGCCTGACCCGGCGGGGCCGGGCGGAGCGGCTGCGGCTGGTCCGTCATCGCCGCACCGTCGTCGCCGAACCGGGGCCGCGGAAACCGGGACCGCCCGGGCCGCACCGCCGGGCTGCGGGGGCCGGGCCGTCAGTGCCGGGCCGTCGCCGCACCAATGCAAGCGCACGCACCATCCGAAGAGCACGCCCTGAGGGGGAGACGTACCAGCATGGCTGCCAACGCCATCGACCAGACCCGCCGGATGCTGTCCCTGGTCACGTACTTGCGTGAGCGCCCGGGCGCGCACGTCGCCGACGTCGCGCGGGCCTTCGGGATCACTGAGGACGAGCTGATCTCGGACCTCGACGTACTGCCCATGTGCGGGACCAGCTTCCGGGGCGGTGACCTGCTCGACATCGACACCGACGGGGAGCGCATCTGGTGGCGCAACCCGGACGCGTCGGGGGAGTCCACCGCGGAGCCGCTGCGGCTGGCGGCCGACGAGGCGACCGCGCTCCTGGTGGCGGCCCGTGCGGTGGCGACGCTGCCGGGGCTGCGCGAGAGCGACCGGGAGGCGCTGCTGCGGGCCACCGCGAAGCTGGAGGCGGCCGCGGGCGAGGCCGCCGGGGCCTCCTCCCGGCTGTCGGTGACCTTCGAGTCCGAGGGCGGGGTCTTCGCGGACGTCGACCGGGCCATCGCGGAGCGGCGCAGGCTGTGGCTGCGCTACTACTCGCCGGCGCGCGACGAGCTCACGGAGCGCAAGGTGGACCCGATCCGGCTGTTCGCGGTGGGGCACACGTACATGGAGGGGTGGTGCCACCTCTCGGAGGCGCGGCGCACCTTCCGGCTGGACCGGGTCGCGGAGATCCGGCTGCTGGACGAGCGGGCCGAGCCGCCCGCCATCGAGCCGCGTGATCTGTCCGAGGGGCTGGTGCAGCCGGCCGCGGAGGATCCGGAGGTGGTGGTCGAGGTGGGGCCGGGCGGGCGCTGGGTCGCGGAGTACTACCCGCACGACAGCGCCGAGGAGCTGGCCGACGGCGGGCTCCGGATCACGCTGCGCACCCCGGATCCGGGGTCGCTGCGCCGGCTCGGGCTGCGGCTGGGCCGCGAGGGTCGGATCGTGGCCCCCGTGGAACTGGCGGAGAGCGCGCGGAGCGCGGCTCGAGAGGCACTCGCGGGGTACGGGGAACAGGTCTGAGGGGAGCGGCGTCGATGTCGCAGAAGTCCGGGTCCGTCGCGTTCAAGGCCTCCTGTCCCGACTGCCGTGCCCGCTTCGAGCTGGACGCGGGGGCGCTGCGCCTCGCCATCGGGGGCAGCCGCAGGGCCACCTTCTACTCCTTCACCTGTCCCGCGTGTGGCGCGTCCGTCCGTAAACCTGCTGGTGAGCGCATTGTGGAGCTGTTGACGGGTGGTGGCGTGAGCACCCTGCGGAGCGTGTGAGGGGGCTCCTCGGCTAGGGTCCTCCCATGCTGTGGCCGATGTTCGCAATTGCCCTGGGCTTCCTGGGGCTCGCCGTCCTGTCCGTGCTGGCCGTGCGGGTGTTCGTGGAGGTGCGCAGGCTGTCCGGGCAGGTGGAGCGGGCGAGCCGGCGGATTTCGGATGCTTCGGGGGAGCTGGAGCGGGCGGCGGCGGATCTTGCGCGGTCGGGCCGTGGCGTGCGGTCGTAAAGCGGGACGAACCAGTGTGTCCTGGGCGTGAACAACCGGCCTTCGTGCAAGCGCGGGTACCCCGGGGGATTGCCGAGCGTTAACCCCCGGGGGTTACGATCCTTGGCAGGTCGGTCGCCGGTTTTCCGGGCGGGCCGCCCGCAGCCACCACAACCAGCCGTTTCGGTGAGAAGGAAGACACACATGATCGGCAATCTGAAGCCCCTTGAGATCCTTCTGATCATCGCTGTCATCGTGCTTCTGTTCGGTGCCAAGAAGCTTCCCGAGATGGCCCGTTCCCTCGGCAAGTCGGCCCGCATCCTCAAGAGCGAGGCCAAGGCCATGAAGAAGGACGGCGAGGCCGAGGACGCCGGTACCGCGGCGAACGTGGCCGACCAGGCCGCTCAGCAGCCCGTCGCCCCGCGCACCATCCAGGCCGCGCCCGGTGACGTCACCAGCTCCCGTCCGGTGAGCGAGCCGAACCACACCGCCAAGGGCTGAGTCGCACCGAGCACGCCAGTCATCTGCAACGAGACAAGGGACGTGGGTTGCTCAAGTCTGCCCGCAAGCAGGAGAAAGCGGACAAGGACGCCGAAGGGCGGATGCCTCTTGTCGAGCACCTGCGTGAGCTGCGAAACCGTCTGCTGAAGTCGGTCCTGGTGATCCTCGTGATCACGGCCGTGGCGGCCTTCTTCTACAAGGACATCATCAACTTCCTGTTGAAGCCAATGCTGGATTCCGTCGGCTGTACCAACGGTGTGGTGACCCAGCGCAACGGCAAGCCCTGCGCCGACATGACGGTGAACGGCCTCATCTCGGCCTTCTCGATCGCCCTGAAGGTCTCGCTGATGTCCGGTGTGGTGCTGTCCGCGCCGATGTGGCTGTACCAGGTGTGGGCGTTCGCTGCGCCCGGTCTGCACAGCCACGAGAAGAAGTACGCGCGGAGTTTCGTCGCGGTCGGTGCGCCGCTCTTCGCAGCCGGCGCGGTGCTCGCGTACAAGATCCTTCCGCAGACCGCGACGATCCTGCTCGAGTTCACCCCCGACCATGCACGCAACCTGCTGCCGGTCGACGACTATCTCGACCTGATCGCCCGCATGGTGATCGTGTTCGGCCTGGCCTTCGAACTGCCGCTGCTGCTGATCCTGCTGAACTTCACCGGTGTCCTCACCGGTAAGCGGCTGGCGGGCTGGTGGCGTGCGTTCATCCTGAGCATCACGGTCTTCGCGGCGTTCGCCACGCCCACCGGTGACCCGCTGACCATGCTGGCGCTGGCCGCCCCGATCGTGGCCCTGTACTTCATCGCCCTCGGTATCTGCCTGCTCAACGACCGCCGACGCGCGCGCAACGATCCCGACGCGGGGCTGGACGACGACGAGGCCGCCGATCTGGACCTGACCCCGGCGCCGATCGGCGCGATGGAGCCGGTCGCGGCCCCGGCCGCGCTGCCCGGGCAGGCCGACGGCGGGCGTGAGCGGATCAACGGTTACGACGACGCCACCTGACGGGTACATTCCGGCGGGTGAGCTCTGAGATCACCCTCTTCGTCAATCCCACCGCGGGACGCGGCCGGGGCGCGCACGCCGCGCAGCCGGCCGCTTCCGCATTGCGGGCGGCCGGTTTCTCGGTGCGCAGCGTCGTCGGCGGGGACGGGCCGGACGCGCTGGCCCGGCTGCGGGCCGCGGTCCACGCGGGCACCGGAGCGGTGATCGCGGTCGGCGGCGACGGCATGGTCTCCCTGGCCCTCCAGGCCCTGGCCGGGACCGACGTGCCGCTCGGGGTGGTCGCGGTGGGCACCGGCAACGACTTCGCGCGGGCGCTGGGGCTGCCCGTACGGGAGCCCGCGCGGGCGGGGCGGCTGGCCGCCGGGGCCCTCAAGGAGGGGCGGATCCGGGAGATCGACCTCGGCCGGGTGGGGGGCACCTGGTACGGGACGGTGCTGTGCTCCGGCTTCGACTCGCGGGTCAACGACCGGGGCAACCGGATGCGGCTGCCGGCCGGGCGGTTCAAGTACGACCTGGCGATGCTCGCGGAGCTGGCCGCCTTCCGGCCCTTCCCGTACCGGATCACCCTGGACGACGGCCCGGTGATCGAGACCGAGGCCACGCTGGTGGCGGTGGGCAACGGGTCCTCGTACGGCGGCGGGATGCGGATCTGTGCGGACGCCGTGCCCGACGACGGGCTCTTCGACATCACGGTGGTGGGCGACTGCAGCCGGGCGACGCTGCTGAGGGTGTTCCCGCGCGTGTACAAGGGCACCCACCTCGACCATCCGAAGGTGACCGTCCACCGGGCGCGGAAGGTCACCCTGGAGGCGGCGGGGATCACGGCCTACGCCGACGGGGAGCCGCTGGGGCCGCTGCCGGTGACCGCCGAGTGCGTGCCGGGGGCGGTCCGGGTCTTGTCGTAGCGGGTGTCCCGCAGCCCGCTTAAATGATCGCGACTGTTGTCAGAGGTGGCGGGTAGGCTCGATCTCAAGATGACCGAAGAACTCTCACCCGCCGAGCGGTACGCCGCTGCCCGGATCCGCGCCGCCGAAGAGGCCTCTGCCCTGGCTCCCTTCCGCGAGATGTACGAATTCGATCTGGACCCGTACCAGGTCGAGGCCTGCAAGGCACTGGAGGCCGGCAAGGGCGTCCTGGTGGCCGCCCCGACCGGCTCGGGCAAGACGATCGTCGGCGAGTTCGCCGTGCACCTGGCCCTCCAGCAGGGCCGCAAGTGCTTCTACACGACGCCGATCAAGGCCCTGTCGAACCAGAAGTTCGCCGACCTCGTCAAGCGCTACGGCGCCGACAAGGTGGGTCTGCTGACCGGTGACAACAGTGTCAACTCCGAGGCGCCCGTGGTGGTGATGACCACCGAGGTGCTCCGCAACATGCTCTACGCGGGCTCGCAGTCGCTGCGGGGCCTCGGCTACGTCGTCATGGACGAGGTCCACTACCTCTCCGACCGGTTCCGCGGAGCCGTCTGGGAGGAAGTGATCATCCACCTCCCCGAGTCGGTGACCCTGGTCTCGCTGTCGGCCACCGTGTCCAACGCGGAGGAGTTCGGCGACTGGCTGGACACCGTGCGCGGCGACACCGAGGTGATCGTCTCCGAGGAGCGGCCCGTCCCGCTGTGGCAGCACGTCATGGCCGGCCGGAAGATCTACGACCTGTTCGAGGAGGAGTCCGACCACGGCGGCCGCGGCTCCGCGCGCCGGGAGGTCAATCCCGACCTGCTGCGCATGGCGCGCGAGGAGAACAGTCGTACGTACAGTCCGAAGGACCGGCGGCGCGGCAAGATGGTCCGCGAGGCCGACCGCGAGCGCGAACGGCGCTCCCGCGGCCGGATCTGGACCCCGTCGCGGCCCGAGGTCATCGCCCGTCTCGACAACGACGGGCTGCTGCCCGCGATCAACTTCATCTTCAGCCGGGCCGGCTGCGAGGCCGCCGTCCAGCAGTGCCTGTACGCGGGCCTGCGGCTCAACGACGACTCGGCGCGTCTGAAGGTCCGCGAGCTCGTCGAGGCGCGCACCGCCTCCATCCCCACCGAGGACCTGCACGTCCTGGGGTACTACGAGTGGCTCGAAGGGCTGGAGCGGGGCATCGCCGCGCACCACGCGGGGATGCTGCCGACCTTCAAGGAGGTCGTGGAGGAGCTGTTCGTCCGCGGCCTGGTCAAGGCGGTCTTCGCCACCGAGACCCTGGCGCTGGGCATCAACATGCCCGCGCGCACGGTCATCCTGGAGAAGCTCGTCAAGTGGAACGGCGAGCAGCACGCCGACATCACCCCCGGCGAGTACACGCAGCTGACCGGCCGGGCCGGGCGGCGCGGCATCGACGTCGAGGGCCATGCGGTGGTGCTGTGGCAGCGCGGGATGGACCCGGCGGGTCTGGCCGGGCTCGCGGGTACGCGTACGTATCCGCTGCGGTCCAGCTTCAAGCCCTCGTACAACATGGCGGTGAACCTGGTCAGTCAGTTCGGGCGGCACCGGTCGCGCGAGCTGCTGGAGACCTCCTTCGCGCAGTTCCAGGCCGACCGCTCGGTCGTCGGGATCTCCCGGCAGGTGCAGCGCAACGAGGAGGGCCTGGAGGGCTACCAGGAGGGCATGACCTGCCACCTGGGGAACTTCGAGGAGTACGCGCGGCTGCGCCGCGAGCTCAAGGACCGCGAGACGGACCTGGCCAAGCAGGGCGCGGCACAGCGCCGGGCGCAGGCGGCGAGTTCGCTGGAGAAGCTCAAGCCGGGTGACATCATCCACGTGCCGACCGGCAAGTTCGCCGGGCTCGCGCTGGTCCTGGACCCGGGCGTGCCGGCCGGGCGGGTGCACGGGCACCGCGGGCAGGAGTGGGCGGAGGGCCCGCGCCCGCTGGTGCTCACGGCCGAGCGGCAGGTCAAGCGGCTCGCCGCGATCGACTTCCCGGTCCCGGTCGAGGCGCTGGACCGGATGCGGATCCCCAAGACCTTCAACCAGCGTTCCCCGCAGTCCCGTCGGGACCTGGCGTCCCAGTTGCGGACGAAGGCCGGGCACATCACGCCGGAGCGGCGCACGCGCGGCCGGGCCGCGGCCGCCGACGACCGTGAGATCGCGCGGCTGCGGACCGAGCTGCGCGCGCACCCCTGTCACGGCTGTGACGAGCGTGAGGACCACGCCCGTTGGGCGGAGCGCTACTGGCGGCTGAAGCGGGACACGCAGCAGCTGGAGCGGCGCATCGAGGGGCGGACGAACACCATCGCCCGCACCTTCGACCGGATCCACGCGCTGCTCACCGAGCTGGACTACCTGCGCGAGGACGAGGTCACCGTGCACGGGAAGCGCCTGGCGCGGCTGTACGGTGAGCTCGACCTGCTGGCTTCGGAGTGTCTGCGCGCCGGGGTGTGGGAAGGGCTGAGCCCGGCCGAACTGGCCGCCTGTGTCTCGGCGCTGGTCTTCGAGGCGCGGCAGTCCGATGACGCGGTGGCGCCGAAGGTGCCGGGCGGGGCGGCGAAGGCGGCCCTGGGCGAGATGGTGCACATCTGGGGCCGGCTCGACGCGTTGGAGGAGGAGCACGGCATCAACCAGGCGGAGGGCGTGGGCCAGCGCGAGCCGGACCTCGGCTTCGCGTGGGCGGCGTACCAGTGGGCCTCCGACAAGAGCCTGGACGAGGTGCTGCGCGAGGCGGAGATGCCGGCGGGTGACTTCGTGCGCTGGTGCAAGCAGGTCATCGACGTGCTCGGTCAGATCGCGGCGGCGGCCCCCTCGGCCTCGGGCGACAGCGGGAGCACGGTGGCCCGCAACGCGCGCAAGGCCGTGGACGCGCTGCTGCGGGGTGTGGTGGCCTACAGCTCCGTCGGCTAACCGGATTTGGAGCTTCCTCTAAAAATAGGGTTGACTTGATTTGATCTCTTGCCATGATCGAATCGGCGTGCTGTGTGCGACGATCAGCTCATGAGTGGGGGATTGGCCGGGGGGCCTAAAAGGGTCGGTCGGCCGCGCGCCGACCAGGAAAGACCGGAGAGCGGCCGGCCGCCGCGCGAGGAACTCCTCTGCGCGGCGGCCGAGCTTTTCACCGTGCGGGGATATGCGGCGACCACCACCCGGGCGGTCGCCGAACGGGCTGGAATGCGCCAGGCCACGATGTACCACTACTTCGGCGGCAAGGAGGAACTCCTCGCCGAGCTGCTGGAGTCCACGGTCGCGCCCTCGCTGGTGCTGGCCCGGCAGCTGCTCGCCGACGGCAAGCGGCCGGCGGCGCGCCGACTGTGGGAGCTGTGCCGTTCCGACGTGCTGCAGCTGTGTGGAGGGCCGTACAACCTGGGGGCGCTGTACCTGCTGCCCGAGGTGGCCGGTTCGCGCTTCTCGCAGTTCCGCCGGATGCGCGAAGAACTCAGGGAGGCCTACCGGACGTTGCTCGACGCCACGTCCGTCGGTGAGGAACTGGCCGGGGACAAGGCGGGGTTGGACCTGCGCAACGACCTGGTCTTCGGGCTCATCGAGGGCGTCATGCTGATCCACCGCTCCGATCCGGAGCGTCCCGTGACGGTCTTCGCGGCGGCCACGGCGGACGCGGCCCTGCGGATCGCGGGCGTCCGCCACGAGTAGGGGCGGGTGGCAGTGCCCGGAGCGCCTAGCTGCCGGTTTCCCAGCCGGCGGGGTCGGTCCAGGCCCGGAGTTCGCGGCCGCTCTCGAAGTGGTGGGCGGTCCCGGTGACCGGGTCGGTGAAGTCCAGTACCCGGGCCAGGAGTTGCAACGGGCGGCGGTAGTCGTCCGGGGCCGGGTCCGTGACCCGCGGGTACACCGGATCGCCGAGGATCGGCACGCCGAGGGCGTTCATGTGCACCCGCAGCTGGTGGGTGCGGCCGGTGTGCGGGGTCAGCCGGTAGCGGGCCAGGCCGCCGCGGGTGTCGGCGAGCTCGATCAGGCTCTCGGCGTTCGGCTCCCCGCCGGGGACCTCGACCGCGGCCATGACCCCGCGCGTCTTCTCGATCCGGCTGCGGACCGTACGGGGGAAGACCAGCGCCGGATCGTGGGCCGCGAGGGCCTCGTACTCCTTGTGCACCTCGCGCCGCTGGAAGAGGAGCTGGTAGGCGCCGCGGTCCTCGGGCCGGACGCTGAACATGACCAGCCCCGCGGTCAGCCGGTCCAGCCGGTGCGCAGGGCTGAGCTCCGGCAGGTCCAGCTCCTCGCGGAGCCGGGCCAGGGCGGTCTGCGTGACGTGGCTGCCGCGCGGGGTGGTCGCCAGGAAGTGCGGCTTGTCCACCACCAGCAGGTGCGGATCGCGGTGCACCACGCGCAGCGCGAAGGGGACGACCGGCTCGGGCTCCATGTCCCGGTGGAACCACAGGTACCCGCCGGGCTCGTACGGGTCCCCCGCGCGCAGCACCCGCCCGCCGGGCCCGAGCACCCGGCCGCCGGCCAGCAGGTGCGCGATGGAGTCCGCGCCGCGGGTGCCCGCGTACCGGGCGGTGAGGTAGGCGCCGAGATCCGGCCACATCCCCTCGGGATCGGCGGGCAGCCGCAGGCGCACGGGGTCGATTCCGGCGCGCTGGGGGAGCGGCGAGGGGGGTACCTGGGCTCTGCGTCTCATCGGGGACAGGCTATGCCGCTACTCCTGGGTGAAGGTGCCCAGGTGGGTGGCGTCGAGGTACTCGACGCGGAGCGTGCCGTCGGCGAAGGTCACCCCGGTGCGGCCGACCGCGTTCTCGCCGGTCGTCTCGAAGCTGAACGTGTTCCCGTCGTAGTGGGTGAGCGGGAAGCGCAGCGGCTTCGGGCCGAGGGAGAGGGTGAGCGCGCCGTCGGCGGCGGCGGTGACGGTGGCCTTGCCGTAGTACGGGTTGTCGTAGGTTCCGGTGTAACTCGCGCTGTCCTGGGCCGGCTTCGCTCCGGCGGGCGGGTCGGCGTAGTCGGTGGGGGAGCGGCTCGCGTCGTCCAGTTGCGCGTACAGCGCGGAGGTCAGGGCGAGCCAGTCGGTGGTGGCCTTGCCGTGCTCGGCGAAGTCGAAGAAGTCGAGGGCGATGGCGTCCGCGACGCCGACCGGCCGTCCGTTGGTGAGGACGACGACGCCGAGCTCCTCCAGCGGGAGCATGGTCACATTGGTGTTGGCGCCGAGGTCGAAGGCGCCGGAGTGGCTCAGGCGCAGCCGGCCGGCGTCGTCGTAGGAGACGTTCCAGCCCAGCCCGTAGAAGCCGGTGCGGTTGGCGGGCGGGGCGGGCGGCTGCGACAGGATCTGCGGGAGGTGGGTGGTGGCGAGGGTGTCGGCCGGGATGATCCGCTTCCCGTCGAGGGTGCCTTCGGCGAGCTGGAGCCGCAGCCAGCGGGACATGTCGCGGGCCGAGGAACTCACGCCGCCGGCCGGCGCCTGGGCGTCGGGGTCGCGGACGAAGCGGGGGCTCCAGGTGCCGTCAGGGTTATTCACGTGAGTGGCGGCGTGGTTCGGGGCCTGCGCGAAAGCGGAGAACTCGGTGCTGGTGCTGGTCATCCCGGCGGGCTTGAACAGGGTGTCCGCGGCGAGCTTCTGCCAGCTGGTGCCCTTGGCGCGGGCGATGGCCTCGGCGCCGGCCGTGAACCCGAAGTTGGTGTAGGCGTAGCTCGCGCGGAAGGGGGAGAGCGGCTGGAGGCGGAGGTGGTCGAGGATGTACGCCTGGTCGTAGCCGAGGTCTTCGAGCAGGTCGCCGGCATGGTCGGGGAGGCCGCTGCGGTGGGAGAGGAGGTCGGCCGTCGTCACGTGCCCGGTGACCCAGGGGTCCTTGAGGGAGAACCCGGGGAGCGGCTCGTGGCGGTCCCACTGGACGGGGTCGGTGAGGGCGCCGGCCACGATCGTGGAGGAGATCGGCTTGGAGAGCGAGGCGATCTGGAAGACGGTGTCGGGGTCGATCTTCGCGCTCTCGCCGGTGCGGCGGACGCCGAAGCCCCTGAGGTGGATCACCTCGTCGTCGTGGACGACGGCCACGGAGATGCCGGGGACGCCGGTGCGGCGCATCATGTCCGCGACGGTCTGGTCGAGGCGGGCGATGGCCTTGTCGACCGCCTCGTCGCTGATCTGCGGTTTCGGCGCGGGGGGCGGGCTGGGGGCGGCGGCTGCCGTTGCCGCTCCCGTGGCCAGAAGTACGGCCGTGCCGGCTGCCCCGATCACGCGGAGCGTGCGCATGTGGCCATTGTCCTGCCAGTGCGGTGGAACCGCGCGGGGGCCGGTGCGGCGCCGGGGCGGAGCCCCGGTAGCGCGGAGCCCGCGGGTCAGGCGGCGGTGGCGTGGTCCTGTTCGGCTTCCACCGCGGCGTTCCAGTCGCGCTTGATCGCGCGCCAGCCCTCGTCCGTCTCGCCCAGGCGCCAGTAGCCCGAGATCGACAGGCGTTCGCGCGGGATGCCCCGCTCCAGGCGGAGGTGGTGGCGGAGTGCCTTGACGAAGCCCGCTTCGCCGTGGACGAAGGCGTGGACGTCCGGGGAGGGGAAGCGGAGGGCTCTGACGGCCTCCACCAGGGCCTCGCCGACCGGGCGGTCGCCGCGGTGGACCCAGACCGGGGCGACCCCGTCCGGGGTGGCGATCTTCTGCTCGTCGGCCGGGCCCTCGACCTCCACGAAGGCGTGCACCCGTGCGCCCGCCGGCATCCGCTCCATCGTCGCGGCGATGGCGGGGAGCGCGCTTTCGTCGCCCACCAGGAGGTGCCAGTCGGCCGTCCGGTCCGGGGCGTACGCGCCGCCCGGGCCGAGGAAGCGCACGAGTTCGCCGGGCAGGGCCCGCGCCGCCCAGGGGCCGGCCAGGCCCTCGTCGCCGTGGACGACGAAGTCGAGGGTCAGCTCCATGCGCGCCGGGTCCCAGCTCCGTACGGTGTACGCGCGCTGGCGCGGCCACTGGTCGCGCGGGTACTCGGCGCGGATCCGCTCCAGGTCCCACGGTTCGGGGTAGGTGACGCCCTGCGGAGGGAAGAGGAGTTTGACGTAATGGTCCGTGAACTCGCCCGCGCCGAAACCTTGCAGGCCCTCGCCGCCCAGCACGATCCGGACCATGTGCGGCGTGAGCCGCTCGGTGCGGACGACTGCGGCGGTGCCGACGGTACGGGCACGTCCTTCTGCCACGGTGTCTCCCCTGACTTCCACGAAACTTAGCCTTACCTAAGTTAGCACCTCACGCGCGCAACGCACCGCTCAACCGGGACACTGCGCCTCCCAGACCCCACCGATGGGCTAGCGCGTCCACCAGTTCGGGCTGTGCGGGGGCCTTCGGAAGGGCCGGGTCGAAGGCCGGCAGCGGGACGTCCGAGGCCACCTGGACCACCTTCGGGGCCACCGCCAGGTAGGGCCGGGATTCGTCCAGGCGCTTGCGCTGGGTGGGGGTCAGCTTCGACTTCGGGTCGTCGATCGCCGCGATGATCCCGGCCAGGTCCCCGTACGCGTCCAGCAGCTTGGCCGCCGTCTTCTCGCCGATGCCCGGCACCCCCGGCAGGCCGTCGCTCGGGTCCCCGCGCAGCAGCGCCAGGTCCGCGTAGCCGGGGCCGTCCACCCCGTACTTCTCGCGCAGCCAGGCCTCGTCCGTCACCTGGAGGGTGCCCACGCCCTTGAGGGGGTAGAGCACGCGGCGCTGCCGGGCGTCGTCCACCAGCTGGTAGAGGTCCCGGTCGCCCGTGACGATGTCCACCGGGCCACTAGCACGGGCCGTTAGGGTGCCGATCACGTCGTCCGCCTCGTACCCGGCGACGCCCACCCGGGCGATGCCGAAGGCGTCCAGCGCGGTCTCGATGATGGGGACCTGGGGGGCGAGGGTGTCCGGGGTCTCCTCGACGTCGGGTCCGCTCTCGGTCTCCTCGGCGACCCGGTGGGCCTTGTAGGAAGGGATCAGCTCCACTCGCCAGTGCGGTCTCCAGTCGGCGTCCATGCACGCCACGAGATCGTCGGGGCGGTGGTCCTGGACCAGCCGTCCGATGAAGTCGAGCAGCCCGCGGACGGCGTTGACCGGGGTCCCGTCGGGGGCCTTCACGGAGTCCGGCACACCGAAGTACGCGCGGTAGTAGAGGGAGGCGGTGTCCAGGAGCATCAGGCGTCGTGTCGTCGTCACGGTGACGATGATGCCGCAATGCGGCCGCTGGGCCGGGTGGGAAGTCCCGCCACGGATGGTGAACGGGTGCCTACCCGGTACGCACGGGAATGCCGTGCACGCGAAACCCGGGGCGGTTGCTGCGTAAGGTGCTTACAGCACACCGATGTGCGACGGACAAGGGGAGGGCAGCCCCGACATGAACGACAGGGACGGCAAGGGCGACCAGGGCGACGGGATCGACAGGAACGACAAGGACGCCGACAAGGACGGCAAGGAACCGCTCCGGGTGGGCGTGGCCGTGCGCAAGCGGCGCCGCGCGCTGCACCTGACGCTCGCCGCGGTGTCGGCGCGCAGCGGTCTGTCGGTGCCCTTCCTCAGCCAGATAGAGAACGAGCGGGCCCGGCCCAGCATGCGGTCCCTGGAACGGGTCGCGGACGCGCTGGAGACCACGGCCGTCGAGCTGCTCGCCGCCTCCGACACCGCCCGTACGGTGGACCTCGTACGGGCCGGAGACGAATCGGGGCTCACCCCGGTGCCGGGTGTCCGGCCCCTCGTGCGTGGTCACCACCAGCTGCACGCGCTGGAGTTCACCGGGGACCAGGACGCGGGGCGCGAGTACCAGCACCGCAACGACGAGCTGATGTACGTGGTCGCGGGCGCCTGTCAGGTGGAGGCGGAGGGGCGGGCGTACCGGCTGGAGAGCGGCGACGCGCTGTTCCTGTCCGGAGGGGTGCGCCACCGCTGGCGGTCGGTCACCGAGGACACGAAGATCCTGGTGGTCGCGGTGGGCGACCACATCCACGCCACGTCCGAGCCGCCGTCCCCCGGGCGCTGAGCGGCGTGCGGCGGGTCGTCTCGCTGGTGCCGTCGCTGACCGAGGCGGTCGCGGTGAGTGCACCGGGGCTGCTGGTCGGTGTCACAGACTGGTGCACGCACCCCGCCGATCTCGGCGGCGCGGTGCGGATCGGGGGGACCAAGAACCCCGATGTGCGGGAGATCGTACGGCTGCGCCCGGACCTGGTGATCGCCAACGAGGAGGAGAACCGGGCCCCCGACCTGGCGGACCTGCGCGCGGCCGGGGTGGAGGTGCTGGTTACCGAGGTACGAGACCTGCCGCAGGCGCTGCGCGAGCTGGACCGGGTGCTGGTGGGGGCGCTGGGGCTGACGAGGCCCGGATGGCTGGCGGATGCGGAGCGGGCGTGGGCCCGGGTGGAGCCGGTCGGCTCGCGGACCGCCTTCGTCCCTGTGTGGCGGCGGCCTTGGATGGTGCTCGGCCGCGACACTTTCGCGGGGGACCTGCTGGGGCGTCTCGGCGTGCGCAACGCGTACGCGGGGCACCCGGAGCGCTACCCCCGGGTGCCGGTGGAAGAGCTCGTGGCCAGTGGCTGCGATCTGGTGGTGCTTCCCGACGAGCCGTACCGCTTCACGGCCGGGGACGGCCCCGAAGCCTTCCCCGGCCTTCCCGCCGCCCTGATCAGTGGCCGCCACCTGACCTGGTACGGGCCTTCGCTGGCCGAGGCGCCGCGGGTCCTGGCGGCGGCGCTGCGCGCGGCGGGCTGACGTCCGCGGGGCCGGGCCCGGCTGATCGGGACCCGGCCCGCGGGAGATCCGCTAGCGCGAGGCGGCCTGGAGGGGAGCGGCGAGCAGGCGGCCGGAGAACAGGCCGCGCAGGGTGTGGGCGGCGGCCAGGAGCCAGGCGGTCAGCAGGGCGAGGAAGAGGGCGGTCGCGAGCCAGGCGAAGGCGGTCAGGCCGGTGTGCCGGGCCAGGCCGGCGGCGCCGGTGACGCAGGTGCCGACGGGGAAGGTCAGCGCCCACCAGGTCATCGCGAAGCCCATGCCGTCACGGGCCGCCCGGACCAGCATCGCGGCCGAGAGGGCCAGCCACAGCAGCGCGAATCCCATCACGGGGACCCCGTAGACCACGGCGAAGGCGCCGAGCGCCCCGGCGTAGGGGGCGCCGATCGACTGGGGGGCCATGTCGGCGAGCTGGTTCACGGCGGTGGTCGACTGGCCGAGGGGGCCCAGGACCAGGAAGAGGGTGGGGGTCATGGCCAGGGGGAGGGGACCGCCCACGATCAGCCGGCCGAAGACCAGGGGGAGCATCAGCAGGGTGGCGAACAGGCTGATGCCGAACATCGCGTAGCAGGCGAGCAGCATGGCCTCGCGGGGCTGCCCGGCGGGCAGGTGGGGTATCAGGAGGGGGCCGAGGGCCGCCGAGACCATGGGGGATACGAGGGGCAGCAGCCAGGCGGGGGCAGCCTGGCGGGGCTCGACCTTGTGGCGGACCACCATCAGGTAGGGCACGGCCACGGCGATGACCAGGCCGATGGCGGTGCCGGCGGTGAAGAGCACGGTGTCCACGGCGACGGCGGCGTCGATTCCGATGAGGTCCTTGCCCACGATCAGGGCGCCGCCGCCGACGGCCAGCAGGGCCATCGAGAGGCAGCCGTAGAAGGGGGCGACCGCCGGGTCGAGGAGGTGGGCGCGGGCCTGGTCGCGGTGGTGGAGCCAGTGGCCGGCGCGGGCGGTGAGCAGGACGGCGAGGACCACGGCGGACAGCGCCCAGACGAGCTGGCAGGCCACGCGCTGACCGGGGAGCTGGTACGGGAGGGTCGCGCCGGCGTTGGCGATGATCGCCGTGCCCATGACGGAGGCGTACCAGTTGGGGCCGAGGTGCCGGAGCGCGGGGGCCTTGTGGGCTCGGAGCTCGGGCTGGGGTTCGGTGAGGGTGCGGGGTCGCACGAGGGTGGTGGCCATGGATCCAGCGTCGCCGCAGGTGGGAGCGGGCGGCAGAGGTCATCTCGCTATAAGGCCATAAACTGATGTTATGGGTGAAGAGGAGTGGGTGCCGCTCGCGCACCGGGTGCCGGACCTGGGCGCGCTGGAGCTGCTGCTGGAGGTCGCGCGGGTCGGCAGCCTGAGCGGGGCGGCCCGGAGGCTGGGCATCACCCAGCCGGCGGCCAGCAGCCGGATCCGGGCGATGGAGACCCGGCTCGGGGTGGCCCTGGTCGACCGCTCGCCGCGGGGGTCGACGCTGACGGCGGAGGGCGCGCTGGTCACGGACTGGGCCCGGCGGGTGGTGGAGGCGGCGGAGGCCTTCGACGCGGGGGCGCAGGCGCTGCGGGGCCGGCGGGACTCGCGGCTGAGGGTCGCGGCCAGCATGACGATCGCGGAGTACCTGCTGCCCGGGTGGCTGATCGCGTTGCGCGGGCAGCGGCCGGACACGGCGGTGTCCCTGCACGCGGGGAACTCCGCGGTGGTCGCGCAGCGGGTGCTCACGCACGAGGCCGACGTCGGCTTCGTGGAGGGGCTGACGGTGCCGGAAGGGCTCGACTCGGCGGTGATCGCGCAGGACCGGCTCGTGGTGGCGGTGGCGCCGGGGCACGCGTGGGCGAAGCGGGCGCGGGCGGTGGAGGCGGCGGAACTGGCGTCCACGCCGCTGATCCTGCGGGAACGGGGGTCCGGGACGCGGCAGGTGCTGGACGCCGCGCTGGCCTCGGCCGGCGGGCTGGCGGCTCCGCTGCTCGAACTGGCGTCGACCACCGCGGTGAAGGCGGCGGCGCTGAGCGGGGCGGGGCCGTGCGTGCTGTCCGAGCTGGCGGTGGGGGACGAGCTGGCGGCGCGCCGGCTGGTGGAGGTCCCGGTGGCGGGCGCCGCGCTGGGCCGGGCCCTGCGGGCGGTCTGGCCGGCCGGTGCCCGTCCTGCGGGGCCGGCGCGGGATCTGCTGTCGCTGACCCGGCGCCGGCCGTAGCCGAGGCCCGTGCCGGGTGCGGCGCCGTTGCCCGGGGCGCTGCCGGTTGCCGGGCTCAAGGATCCGGGGCTCCGCCCCGTACCCCGCTCCTCAAACGCCGGACGGGCTGGATATTGCCGGCGTCAGCCTGGAAGTGCGCGCAGCGCAACCAGGGCCCAGTCGGGCTGGATTGCCCGCAGGGCAATTCCAGTCTCGCCGGCGTTTGAGGCGTGGGGGTCCCCCCGGACGGAGTCCGGGGGAGGGCCTGGGGCGGAGCCCCAGGTCTTTGAGGCGCGCCGACGGGTGAGGCGGGGTTACGCGACCGGGAGGGGCGCTAGGGCGGTGGCTTCGATGAAGGAGGCCATGACCCGGGTGTCCTTGTCGCGTTCCGGGTGCCACTGGACGCCCACGACCCAGCGGTCCGGGAGTTCGATGGCCTCCACCGTGCCGTCGACGGCATACGCCGAGACGATCAGGCCGCGGCCCAGGCGGTCGACGGCCTGGTGGTGGTAGGTCGGGACCTCCGCCTCCTCGGGGACGAGGGAGGCGTACCGCGTGCCGGGGACCGGGCGGACCGGGTGCCAGCCGGTGACGCCCGGGGTGTCCACGTGGCCGTCGATGTGCTGGATCAGCGTGCCGCCCAGGGCCACGTTCAGCGCCTGCATGCCCCGGCAGATGCCCAGGATCGGGGTGCCCGCGTCAAGGGCCGCCGCGATCAGGGCGAGTTCCCACTGGTCGCGGACCGTGGCCGGGGCGCCCGTGCGCGGGTCCCGTACCGCCCCGTAGTTCACCGGGTCCACGTCCGGGCCGCCCGCGACGACCAGGCCGTCCACCCGGCTCAGCACCTCTGCCGCCGACGCGGGTTCGTCCGGCGGGAGCAGGACGGCCGCGCCGCCCGCCGCCTGGACGAGTTCGTAGTACCCGGACGGTACGAGGGACGTCGGGAGGTCCCAGACGCCGTAGCGGGTGGATTCCTCGACGTAGGTGGTGATGCCGATGAGCGGCCTGGGCACGTTCCGTACCTCCAGAGGGGGCGGGCGAGGGGGCGTACAGGGGCAGGGTTTCAGTCGCGGGTCAGTTCCGCCTCGGCTTCCGCCAGAGCCGCGAACTCCTCCTCGGGGGCCGAGGCCACCAGGTGGTGCCGACTGTAGAACGCGAAGTACGCCAGGGCGACGGCGTACACGGCGAGCGCGATGAAGGCCGCGTCCTTGTCCACCAGGAAGGTGGCGACCAGGGCCGAGAGGGCGAGTACGAAGGCCACCGAGGAGGTCGCCATCCCGCCCGGGGTCCGGTACGGCCGCTCCAGGCCCGGCTCCCGGCGGCGCAGCACGATGTGTGAGAGGGCCATCAGGGCGTAGGAGATGGTCGCGCCGAAGACCGCGATGTTGAGCATCCGCGCGCCGTCCCCGGTGGCCGCGGCGAGGGCGAAGCCGATCGCGCCGGGGATGACCAGACCCAGGTACGGGGCCTTGCGCTTCGAGGTCAGCGACAGGAAGCGGGGCAGGTAGCCGGCCCGGGAGAGGGCGAACAGCTGGCGCGAGCCCGCGTAGATGAGGGAGAAGAAGGAGGCCACCAGGCCGGCGAGGCCGGCGTAGTTCACGAACCGGCTCAGCGCGGTCGGGCCGCCGTCCCCCTCCAAAGCCACGACGAGGGGGTTGCCTGCGGCCTTGACGGCGTCCGCGCCCTGCGCGCCCGTCGCGGCGAAGAAGGTGATCAGCGCCAGCAGGGTGAGGACGCCCATGGAGATGGCGAGCGCCTTCGGCATGGAGCGGACCGGGTCCTTGGCCTCCTCGGCGGCCAGCGGTACGCCTTCCACGCCGAGGAAGAACCACATGCCGAACGGGAACGCCGCCCAGATGCCCAGCACGCCCAGCGGCAGCCAGGAGTTCGACCCGAAGGCCTCCGGGTCGACCGGGATGTCGTTGAGGCCCTCGGCGCTGAACTCGGTGAAGGCGCCCACCGCGAAGATCAGCAGCGCGGCCACGGCTACGGCGGTCACGACGAGGCTGAAGCGCAGCGCCTCGCCGACGCCCCACAGGTGCACGCCGATGAAGATCACGAAGCAGCCGAGGTAGACCGGCCAGCCCGAGGTGAGGCCGAAGAGGCCGAGGGACTCCACGTAGTCGCCGATGAAGATGACGATCGCGGCCGGGGCGAGGATGTACTCGATGAGGATCGCGGTGCCGGTGAGGAAGCCGCCCCAGGGGCCCAGCGCGCGGCGGGCGAAGCCGTATCCGCCGCCCGCCGTGGGCAGGATGGTGGAGAGCTCGGCGAGGGAGAAGACCAGGCAGGCGTACATCGCGCCCATGAGGACGGTGGCGATGGCGAGGCCGCCGAAGCCGCCCTTGTCGAGGCCGACGTTCCAGCCGGAGAAGTCCCCGGAGACGACGTACGCGACACCGAGGCCGGTCAGGAGCAGCCAGCCGGCGCTGCCGCGGCGGAGCGTGCGGCGCTCCAGGTAGTCGTCCGGTCCGTCGCTCCCGCCGTCGGGGGACTTGGTGGGTGCGGGCACGGCTGTCAGCCGTGCCTCGATGTCGTCGGCCATCGTGCGCTCCTGCCTGCGGGCAATGCTGCAATGGTTTTGCTGCGTACCTTTGCCGTAGGAGAGTGGAGAGCGCAAGACCTCTGCGTTAAACGGACGTTACGAAGACCTCTCCGTCCGGATCGCGCCGGATCGCGCGGGGGCGTCCGGGTCACGGGTCACGCCAGGAAGCCCCGCAGCAGGGCCGCCGTGCCGCAGCAGTGCTCGCGCATGGCCTCGCGCGCCCCCGCGGCGTCCCGTTCCAGCACCGACTCCACGAGCGCGGTGTGCTGCTGCTGCGAGTGCTCCAGGTTGCGCACGAGCAGCGGGATGCAGTCCAGCAGGTCGTTGACCCTGGAGCGGACGGCCGCGTACTGGGCCGTCAGGGTGGCGGATCCGGCCAGTTCGCACAGGGTGAGGTGGAAGAGGGTGTCCTGGCGGCGGTAGTCGGCCAGCGGGGCGTCGTGGGTGGCGGTCAGCGCGCCCAGCAGCCGGTCGGTGCCCTCCTCGGACAGCCCCTGCGAGGCGCACAGCCCGGCCGCGCCCACCTCCAGGACCTCGCGGAAGCGCAGGACGTCCTCGATGTCCACGCCCGCGACCCGGCGGCGCAGCTCCTCCTCGGCGCCGCTCGCCGGGGTGTCGGGGCGGTGCAGCACAAACGTTCCGCCGTAGCGGCCGCGCCTGGCCTCCACCAGTCCCTGGTCCTGGAGTACCTTCAGCACCTCGCGGAGCGTGACCCGGCTGATCCCCATCCGCTCCGCCAACTCGCGCTCGGGCGGAAGCCGTTCACCGCCGGACACCAGACCCAGCCGGACGACCTGGAGGATCTGCTCCAAGGCCTCCTCGAAACCGTTGCCCGCCCGCACCTGCCGCAGCACGGGATCCAGCCGCCGGGCGGCGTCCCCCTCGCTCGCCGTGTCGGTCATCTTGGCTCCTCCCCTTCCCAAGCAATGGTTCTGTTCAATACCTTAGGCGCACTCGGCTCACCGAAGGAGAGATTCCAGTGGTAGACCGCAAGCCGCCGCTCGCGCCGGAGGAGCTCCGCTCCCTCGTCGCCAGCGGTGAGATCGACACAGTCGTCCTGGCCTTCCCCGACATGCAGGGGCGGCTTCAGGGCAAGCGGTTCGCCGCACAGTTCTTCCTCGACGAGGTCCTCGCGCACGGCACCGAAGGGTGCAACTACCTGCTCGCCGTCGACACCGACATGAACACCGTCGACGGCTACGAGATGTCCTCCTGGGACCGGGGCTACGGCGACTTCGCCATGCACCCCGACCTCGCCACCCTGCGCCGCATCCCCTGGAACCCGGGCTCCGCCTTCGTCCTCGCCGACCTCGCCTGGAACGACGGCTCGCCCGTCGTCGCCGCGCCCCGGCAGATCCTGCGCCGCCAGCTGGAGCGCCTCGGCGAGCTCGGCTACACCGCGATGGTCGGCACCGAGCTGGAGTTCATGGTCTTCCAGGACACCTACGAGCAGGCCTGGAACGCCAACTACCGCGGCCTGACCCCGGTCAACCAGTACAACATCGACTACTCCGTCCTCGGGACCGGGCGCGTCGAACCCCTGCTGCGCCGCATCCGCAACGAGATGCAGGCCGCGGGCCTGGTCGTCGAGTCGGCGAAGGGCGAGTGCAACTTCGGCCAGCACGAGATCGTCTTCCGCTACGACGACGCGCTCACCACCTGCGACCAGCACTCCGTCTACAAGACCGGGGCGAAGGAGATCGCCGCCCAGGAAGGTGTCTCGCTCACCTTCATGGCCAAGTTCGACGAGCGCGAGGGCAACTCCTGCCACATCCACCTCTCGCTCAGCGACACCGACGGACGCAACGCCATGGCCGGAGACGGGCCAGATGGAATGTCACCGGTGATGCGACACTTCCTGGCCGGCCAGCTGGCCGCGCTGCGCGACTTCTCCCTTCTCTACGCCCCCAACATCAATTCGTACAAGCGTTTCCGGCCGGGATCCTTCGCGCCCACCGCCGTCGCCTGGGGCGTGGACAACCGGACCTGCGCCCTCCGCGTGGTCGGTCACGGCCGCTCCATGCGCTTCGAGAACCGCCTCCCCGGCGGCGACGTCAACCCGTACCTCGCCGTCGCCGGCCTGGTCGCGGCCGGGCTCTACGGCATCGAGAACCGCCTGGAACTCCCCGAGGTGTGCACCGGGAACGCTTACACGGCCGACTACGCGCACGTCCCCACCACCCTGCGGGAGGCCGCGGAACTCTGGGAGAACAGCGAGATCGCCAAGGCCGCCTTCGGCCCCGAAGTGGTCGCCCACTACCGGAACATGGCCCGCGTCGAACTCGACGCCTACGACTCCGCAGTGACCGACTGGGAGCTGCGCCGCTCCTTCGAACGCCTGTAACCCTCCAAAAATCCGAACGTCTGTGAGGCACCACGTGTCCGATGCGCTGGCCCCTTTCAATCTAAGAGTGCTGAATCCGGCCACCGAGGAAACCGTCGCCGTCGTCCCGGCCGCCACACGGGACGACGTCGACGCCGCCGTCGTCCGGGCCGCCGCCGCCCAGCGCGCCTGGGCGGCGGCCGCCCCCGCCGACCGCGCCCGGCTGCTGCGCCGCTTCGCCGCGGCCGTCGACGCGAACATCGAGGAACTGGCCCTGCTGGAGGTACGCGAAGCCGGCCACACCATCGGCAACGCCCGCTGGGAGGCGGGCAACGTACGCGACCTCCTCGAATTCGCCGCAGGGGGAGTGGAACGGCTCTCCGGCCGCCAGATCCCCGTCGCCGGCGGCATCGACGTCACCTTCCTCGAACCCCTCGGCGTCATCGGCGTGATCGCCCCCTGGAACTTCCCCATGCCGATCGCCGCCTGGGGCCTGGCCCCCGCGCTGGCCGCAGGCAACGCCGTCATCCTCAAGCCCGCCGAGACCACCCCCCTCACGGCGCTGCGCCTCGCCGAACTCGCCCTCGAAGCCGGGATCCCCGAGCACCTCTTCCAGGTGCTCCCCGGCCACGGAGCGGTCACGGGCGACGCGCTGGTCGAGCACCCCGGCGTCGCCAAGATCGTCTTCACCGGCTCCACCCGCGTCGGCAAGCAGATCATGGCCAAGTGCGCCGACCGGGTGAAGCGGGTCACCCTCGAACTCGGCGGCAAGAGCCCCAACATCGTCTTCGCCGACGCCGACCTGGAGGCCGCGGCGGCCGCGGCCCCGATGGCCTTCCTCGACAACACCGGCCAGGACTGCTGCGCCCGCACCCGGATCCTCGTCCAGCGCTCGGTCTACGACCGGTTCCTGGAACTGGTCGCGCCCGCCATCGAATCCGTGGCCGTGGGCGACCCGCTCGACGAGAAGACCCAGATGGGCCCGCTGATCTCGCGCACCCAGCTGGAGCGCGTACGGTCCTACGTCACCGCCGACCTCACCACCATCCGCGGCAAGGCCCCCGAGGGCCCCGGGTTCTGGTACCCGCCGACCCTCGTCACGGACGTCGCCCCCACCGCGCCCGTGGCCTGCGAGGAGGTCTTCGGCCCGGTCGCCGTCGTCCTGCCCTTCGAGGACGAGGAGGACGCCGTACGCCTCGCCAACGCGACCGAGTACGGCCTCTCCGGCTCCCTCTGGACCCGCGACATCGGCCGCGCCCTGCGCGTCTCGCGCGCCGTCGCCGCGGGCAACCTGTCCGTCAACTCCCACAGCAGCGTCCGCTACTGGACCCCCTTCGGCGGCTACAAGCAGTCCGGACTCGGCCGCGAGCTCGGACCCGACGCCCTCACCGCATTCACCGAGACCAAGAACGTCTTCATCAGCACGGAGGCCTGAAGAACATGACCACTGAAGAGATCGTCTGCCGCCGCCTGGTCGGCCGCACCGCCGTCATCACCGGAGCCGGCAGCGGCATCGGCCTCGCCACCGCCCGCCGCCTCGCCTCCGAGGGCGCCAACGTCGTCTGCGGCGACATCGACGAGACCGCGGGCAAGGCCGCGGCCGAGGAAGTCGGCGGGACCTTCGTGAAGGTGGACGTCACCAGCCCCGAGGAGGTCGAGGCCCTCTTCAAGACCGCCTTCGACACCTACGGCTCCGTGGACATCGCCTTCAACAACGCGGGCATCTCGCCCCCGGACGACGACTCGATCCTCACCACCGGCCTGGAGGCCTGGAAGCGGGTCCAGGACGTCAACCTCACCTCCGTCTACCTCTGCTGCAAGGCCGCCCTGCCCTACATGCAGCGCCAGGGCCGCGGCTCCATCATCAACACTGCCTCGTTCGTGGCCATCATGGGCGCCGCCACCTCGCAGATCTCCTACACCGCCTCCAAGGGCGGCGTCCTGGCCATGTCCCGCGAGCTCGGCGTGCAGTTCGCCCGCGAGGGCATCCGCGTCAATGCCCTGTGCCCGGGCCCCGTCAACACCCCGCTCCTCCAGGAGCTGTTCGCCAAGGACCCCGAGCGCGCGGCCCGCCGCCTCGTGCACATCCCGCTGGGCCGATTCGCCGAACCCACCGAGATCGCCGCCGCCGTCGCCTTCCTCGCCAGCGACGACTCCTCCTTCATCAACGCCACCGACTTCCTCGTCGACGGCGGGATCTCCGGCGCGTACGTCACCCCGCTGTAAGCCGGCCCCCTCTCCGAACCAGCCGGGCGCCCCGCAAGGCGCCCGGCTGTTCCATATCCCGACCCGCCCGTCCCCGTAACCAGAGGAGCAGCATGCGCAGGAACAGAACCGCCACCCTCGCCCTCATAGCGGCCACCGGCTCCGGACTCCTCCTGGCGCCACCCGCCCGGGCCGACCAGAACTCCTGCGGCCGCGCAGCCGTCGGATCCGGCTGGTACGGGGACAACCGGGCCCGGCTCCAGCAACTCGTCGACCAGTACGGCACCTGCGGCCGACGGCACAAGCCCGTGGCCGTCTTCGACTGGGACAACACCGTCGTCAAGAACGACGTCGGCGACGCGACCATGTTCTGGCTGCTGCGCAACGGCAAGATCCGCCAACCCGCCGACTGGTCCGCCACCAGCCGCTTCCTGACCCCCGCGGCCGCCACCGCCCTGGCCGACGCCTGCACCGCCCTCGCCCGCCCCGGCGCACCGCTGCCCACCGGAACCCCCGCCGGAGCCGGCTGCGCCGACGAGATCAACGCCGTCTACGGCACCGCCGCCACCCGGACCGGCGCCGCCGCCTTCGCCGGCTGGGACCGCCGCACCACCGAGCCCTCGTACGCCTGGCTGGCCCAGCTCACGCAGGGCTGGACGGCCCGCGAGATCCGCGGCTTCGCCGCCGCCGCCCGCACCGAGAACCTCGCCGCCCCCATCGGCGCCACCCAGCAGGTCGGCACGGGCACCGCCACCGGCTGGGTCCGCTACTACGACCAGCAGCGGGACCTCGTCAACACCCTCCAGAAGGCCGGCTTCGACGTCTGGATCAGCTCGGCCTCCCCGCAGCCGGTCGTCGAGGTGTGGGCCAAGGGCGTCGGCATCGACGCGGACCGCGTCATCGGCATCCGCAACACGACGACCCGCGGCGGCCGGCTCACCCCCCACCTCCAGGGCTGCGGATCCGTCCCGGACGGGGCCGACACGATGATCACGTACATCGACGGCAAGCGCTGCTGGATCAACAAGGAGATCTTCGGGGTGCGCGGCGCGGACGCCGAGAAGGTCCAGCCGGCCGCCCGCCGCCAGGTGTTCGCCGCGGGCGACTCCGACACCGACATCTCGTTCCTGCGCGACGCGACCGCCCTGCGGCTCGTCGTCAACCGCAACAAGAACGAGCTGATGTGCCGGGCGTACGAGAACGGCGACGGCCGCTGGATCGTCAACCCCATGTTCATCGAGCCGAAGCCGCAGAAGCCCGCGCCCTACCCGTGCGCGACGACCGGCTACGTCGACCACGACGGCACCAAGGGCCCGGTCCTGCGCCCCGACGCGAGCGTCATCCCGGACCAGACGGACTCCGTGTACTAGAGGAAGGTCTTCCCTTCGCCCCGGTACGTCGGAGCGCTGCCCGTCACCCGGTCGCCCTCGACGAAGTGCAGGGTGTCGAACCGCTCGCACAGCTCACCGGCCTTCGCGTGCCGGAACCAGACCCGGTCGCCGATCAGCAGATCGTCGGCCGGGCTGCCGAGCAGCGGGGTCTGCACCTCTCCGGCGCCCTCCTGCGGGTCGTAGCGCAGCCCCTGCGGCAGGTACGGCACCGGCGAGCGGTCGGCGCCGGCCGCCCCGGAGGCCGGGTACCCGCCTCCGAGCACGGTCACCACGCCCACCCCGGGCCGCCGCACCACCGGCTGCGCGAACAGGGCCGCAGGACGCCCGCTGAACGTCGTGTAGTTGTCGAACAGCCGCGGCAGGTACAGCCCCGACCCGGCGGCGATCTCGGTCACCGCGCTCTCGGCGGCGGTCTCCGCGACGCTCCCCGTCCCGCCCCCGTTGACGAACTCCAGGTCCGGGACGACCTCCCGTACCGCCCGCACCACGGCGGCCCGCCGCGCCGCCAGCTCCTTGCGCGCCGCGCCCTGCATCAGCCGGATCGCCCGCGACCGCACCGGCCGCCCGGCCAGCGAGTCCCCGACCCCGGCCACGTGGCCCTCGTACGCCATCAGCCCGACCACCCGGAAACCGGGCCGCGCGCTCACCACCCGCGCCAGCTCCGCCAGCTGCGCGGGCTCCCTCAGGGGCGAGCGCCGCGCCCCGACCCGGACCCGCCCGCCGAACAGCTGCAGCGCGGTGTCCAGTTCCAGGCAGACCCGGATCTCCTCGGAGCCGCCGTCCCGGGCCCGGTCGATGAGCTCCAGCTGCGCCGGATCGTCCACCAGCACCGTCACGGCGGCGGCGAGCTTGGCGTCACCGGCCAGCGCCGCGAACGCGGCCCGGTCGACGGACGGATAGGCGAGCAGCACGTCCTCGAACCCCGCCCGGGCCAGCCAGATGGACTCCGCCAGGGTGTACGACATGATCCCGGCGAACCCGGGCCGCGCCAGTACGCGTTCCAGCAGCGCCCGGCACCGGACGGACTTGCTGGCCACGCGCACGGGCTTGCCGCCGGCCCGCCGCACCAGATCGTCGGCGTTCGCGTCGAACGCGTCGAGGTCCACGATGGCCAGCGGCGCGTCGAGATGCGCGGTCGCCCGGTCGTACCGGGCCCGGTCGGAAGACATGGCGGCAGCTTGCCAGAGGTCTGTACCGGTGGGTAGGGGTCCCCGCCCCGCCCTTCCTCCGTTCCCCGGGCTCCGCCCGGACCCGCGCCCCAATCGCCGGCGGGGCCGGGTGGGCAGGTGCGCCTCAAAGATTCGGGGCTCCGCCCCGGACCCTCTCCCCCAGCTACCGCTGGGAGGTGCCCCCACCAGACTCCGTCCCGGGGACCCCCACTCCTCAAACGCCGGAGGGGCTGAATCCTCCCCGCCGAGGCGTGGCCGAGCCGACCCCCACCGAGCCACCGACCCGCACGGAACCCCGTAGAGTACGGGCAGGCAGCCGTACGGAACGGGGGGCGGAGCCGCCGGATGACCACGACGACACCGCGGACCGAGTTCACGGACCGGCCCGACCCGGACCGGCCCGACCCGGACCAGCCCCCCGCCACCACCCCCCGCCCGCGCCGCAGCCCCGCACGGGTGGCCGCCGCGGCGCTCTGCGCGATCCTCGGGACCGGCCTCGTCGCCGGCGCCGGCCTCACCGCCTGGTCCGAACACCGCGCCACGCACCACGCGCCCTCCGCCGATGCCGCCTACCGCAAGGCCGAGTCGCTCTGGCACTCCGCCCCCGTGGACAGCCTCCTGCCGCCCCTCCTCGCCGGCCCCGCGGCCGGCCCCGGCGGCGCCGACCGCAGCTGGACCCGGATCGCACTCGCCCCCGACGCCGAGTGCCCCGCCGCCCTCTCCGCCGACTGGCAGCGCCTCCTGGCCGCCACCGGCTGCACCCGCGTGCTCCGCGCCACCTACACCGACGCCACCGGCAGCTCCCTGATCACCGTCGGCATGGTGTTCACCCCGGCCGACGCCCCCGCCTTGGCCGCGCTCACCGGGCAGCTCACGGCCCCGCCCGCCCACGGCTTCGCCGACGCACAGCGCGCAGCCTGGACCGCGTCCGTGCTCTCCGACGCCCCCGTCGTGCTCTACACGGTGTCCGCCTTCGCCGACGGCCGCCGACTGGACGCCCCCCTCCCCGCCGAGGACCTGATGAAGAAGGACGCCACGGGCCCCGCCGCCCGGGCCGGCCTCGGCCACGAGGCCAAGGGCCTCGCGGGCCGCGTCGCCGCCGCCGTACGCACCCTGACGACCCCGCCCAGCCCGGCGCCGACCCGATGAGCGCGGCCAGCCGTACAAGCGCGGCCGGCGGTACAAGCGCGGTCAGCCGTACACCGGCCCGTACGGTCGCCCTCGCGCTCGCCGCCCTCCTCGCGGTCGGCGCCACCGCGCCCACCGCCGTCGCCGACAGCATCCGCGACCGCGAGTGGGGCCTGCTGGCCCTGCGCGCCGAGGAGGCCTGGGGGACCACCCGCGGCGACGGGGTCACCGTCGCCGTCCTCGACACCGGGGTCGACGACTCCCACCCCGACCTCGCCGGCCACGTCCTGGAGGGCACCGACCTCGTCGGCATGGGCGCCGGCCGCGGCGACCGCTCCTGGGCCCGCCACGGGACCGCGATGGCGAGCATCATCGCCGGGCGCGGCCACGGCCCCAACCGCGGCCAGGGCGTGCTCGGCGTCGCCCCGCAGGCGAAGATCCTGCCGGTCCGCGTGATCTTGGAGGAGGGCGACCCGGGGCGCGCCAAGGCCCGCGAGTCCAAGGGCGGCGCCCTCGCCGAGGGCATCCGCTGGGCCGCCGACCACGGCGCCGACGTGATCAACCTGTCCCTCGGCGACGACAGCGACTCCGCCCACCACGAGGCAGGGGAGGACGAGGCGGTCCAATACGCCCTCGCCAAGGGCGTGGTCGTGGTCGCCTCCGCGGGCAACGGCGGCGAGACCGGCGACCGCGTCTCCTACCCGGCCGCCTACCCCGGGGTGATCGCGGTCACGGCCGTCGACCGCCGCGGCAGGAAGGCCAAGTTCTCCACCCGCAACTGGTACGCCACCGTCAGCGCCCCCGGCGTGGACGTGGTCATCGCCGACCCCGACCGCTCCTACTACGAGGGCTGGGGCACCAGTGCCGCGGCCGCCTTCGTCTCCGGCGCCGCGGCCCTGGTCAAGGCCGCGCACCCGGAGCTGTCCCCGGCCCAGGTCAAGAAACTGCTGGAGGACACCGCCTCCGACTCCCCGCCCGGCGGACGCGACGACGCCCGCGGCCACGGGATGGTCGACCCGGCCGCCGCCCTCCAGAAGGCGGACGGGATGCACCCGCAGGCGCCGGTGCCCACCCCCGCCCCGGCCGAGCGGCCCTACTTCGGCTCCGGCCCCGACCCGGTCCGCCCGCCCGAGCGCGCCGCACGGCTCGGCGCCCCGGTGGCGGCGGTCGCGGGGGCGGTGCTGCTCGCGCTGTCCGTCGCACTGGCCCGCCGCCCGCGCCGGGGCACCCGGGGACGGGACGCGCGCGCCGCACAGTAGGGTCGGATCACTGTGGCGAACGAGACGAGCAAGGCGAACGTGGCGAGCAGGGCGAACGTGGCGAACACGGTGGACATGGCGAACAAGAACATTCCCGACCCGGGGTTCTCCGACGACGACGGCTCCGCCGACCCCCGGCTGACCGCGGCCCTGGCGGCCTGGTCCCAGGACCGGGCCAAGGAGCCGGAGGTGCTGGCGGCGCTCAAGGACGCCCGCCTGCTGGTCCCGGTCGTCGCCGTGCTCGGCGAGGTGGAGACCGATCCGGAGACCGGGCTCAAGCGCGAGAAGACCAGCGACATGGCCGTCCCCACGCTGCGGGCGGGCGACCGGCGGGCCCTGCCCGCCTTCACCTCCATCGCCTCGCTCGCCCTCTGGGACCCCGCGGCCCGGCCGGTGGCCGTCCCGCTGCACCAGGCCCTGGCCGCCGCCGCGCACGAGAAGGCCGACACGGTCGTCCTGGACCTGGCCGGCCCCGTCGCCTACCAGCTGACCGGCGCCGCGCTGCTCGCGCTCGCCGAGGGCCGCACCGACGCCGACCCGCTGGCCGATCCCGCCGTACGGGAGGCCGTACGGGCCGCCGTGGCGGCGGAGCCGGCCGTGCTCCGGGCCCACCTGGGCCGCGGCGGCGCCGACGCCGACGGCACCCTCGCCGTCGTGCTGGCCGCCGACGCGCAGGCCCCCGCCGCCGCACGCCGGATCGCGCAGGCGCTGGCGGCGGACGAGACCCTTCGGGCCCGCCTGGTGCGCGGGCTGGACCTGGCGCTGCTGCCGTCCGACGGGCCGGTCCCGCCGGGGCAGCCGCTGTTCAGCCGCTGAACGACGAAAGGGGCCGAGCGGTCCGGAACGTTCCGGATCGCTCGGCCCCTTCGCGCGTATGCGCGTGGAGGATCAGGCGTAGACGGGACCGGTGAACTTCTCGCCCGGACCCTGGCCCGGCTCGTCCGGGACGATGGAGGCCTCGCGGAAGGCGAGCTGGAGCGACTTCAGGCCGTCGCGCAGCGGCGCGGCGTGGAAGGAGCTGATCTCGGTGGCGCTGGCGGTCACCAGGCCGGCCAGGGCGTTGATCAGCTTGCGGGCCTCGTCGAGGTCCTTGTGCTCGGAGTTCGGCTTGTCCAGACCCAGGTTGACCGCCGCGGCGCTCAGCAGGTGCACGGCCACCGTGGTGATGACCTCGACGGCCGGGACCTCAGCGATGTCGCGGGTCAGGTCGTCGTAGTCGGGGGTGGCTTCGGTGGCAGCGGAGGGCGTCGCGTCAGTCATGCGTCCCACGATATGCCGTGGAGCGGCCCCGTACACACGGTGGTAGTATGTACTTCGACCGGCCGGACACCTGCGTGCCCGGCCCACAAGTGGAGGCTCCGATTCTCCCACCTGACCACCCTCCGGGGAGGCAGGTCACCGGTCAGGCGGCATCCATCGTTCCGTACGGACGATGGAAAGCTGCCCGAGTTTGCGCCCCGCGGTTCGCACGCGTCGGTGCTCCGGTTGTTTTGGAGCCCCTGCCTGTGCCCGGCGGGGCTTTTTTGATTCTCCCGCCGCGGTCGGTCTGACGGAAATACACGTCAGCGGCTGTCTGCCAGGCAGCCGTGTGGTGCTACCGAGGAGGATCCATCAGCACCGAGCCCCGCATCAACGACCGGATTCGCGTTCCCGAGGTACGACTCGTCGGTCCCAGCGGCGAGCAGGTCGGCATCGTGCCGCTTGCCAAGGCGCTTGAGCTCGCACAGGAGTACGACCTCGACCTGGTCGAGGTAGCGGCCTCCGCACGCCCGCCGGTCTGCAAGCTCATGGACTACGGCAAGTTCAAGTACGAGTCGGCCATGAAGGCCCGTGAGGCGCGCAAGAACCAGGCGCACACGGTCATCAAGGAAATGAAGCTCCGGCCGAAGATCGACCCGCACGACTATGACACCAAGAAGGGTCACGTCGTTCGGTTCCTCAAGCAGGGCGACAAGGTCAAGATCACGATCATGTTCCGTGGTCGCGAGCAGTCCAGGCCGGAACTCGGCTACCGACTGCTGCAGCGTCTCGCTTCGGACGTCGAGGACCTCGGGTTCATCGAGTCGAACCCGAAGCAGGACGGCCGAAACATGATCATGGTCCTCGGTCCGCACAAGAAGAAGACCGAGGCGATGGCCGAAGCCCGCGAGGCGCAGGCCGCCCGCAAGGCCGAGCGCCAGGGTCTCGCCGTCACCGACGAGGACGCTCCTTCCGAGGAGACCGCCCTGGTCGAGGACGAGACCACTGAGGTTGCCGAGCTTGCCGAGGCCACCGAGGTCACCGAGGCCGCCGCCGACGAGGCGAACGCCGAGGCCTGATTCCGAGGCAGCCTGTCTCGGATCACCCGACACAACATGACGCTCCCGCTCGCCGGTCCCATCCGGATCGGCGAGGGAGCGCCACCGACGAGGAGATAACGGCGCTATGCCGAAGAACAAGACGCACAGCGGTACCAAGAAGCGCTTCAAGGTCACCGGCTCCGGCAAGGTGCTCCGCGAGCGCGCCGGCAAGCGCCACCTGCTCGAGCACAAGTCGTCCCGTGTCACCCGCCGCCTGACCGGCACCGCGGAGATGGCCCCCGGCGACGCCGCGAAGATCAAGAAGCTTCTCGGCAAGTGATGTTCTCCGCTCCCGCGCCGGGAGCGGATGAGCGTCAAGACCGGGACCCCATCGAATTCGGGCCGTGTGAAGACACCCACGGCCCCGCTACAAGGAGTAAAAAGTGGCACGCGTCAAGCGGGCAGTAAACGCCCACAAGAAGCGCCGGGCAATCCTCGAGGCGGCCTCTGGCTACCGCGGTCAGCGTTCGCGCCTGTACCGCAAGGCCAAGGAGCAGGTCACCCACTCGCTGGTCTACAACTTCAACGACCGCAAGAAGCGCAAGGGCGACTTCCGTCAGCTGTGGATCCAGCGCATCAACGCTGCTGCCCGCCAGAACGGCATGACCTACAACCGCCTCATCCAGGGTCTGAAGGCCGCCAACATCGAGGTGGACCGCAAGATCCTCGCCGAGCTGGCCGTCAACGACGCCAACGCGTTCGCCGCGCTGGTCGAGGTCGCGCAGAAGGCCCTTCCGGCCGACGTCAACGCCCCCAAGGTTGCTGCCTAAGGGCTAGCCGGCCCGCTTGACGCGGCCGGCCCCCACGGACCCGCAGGCATTCGCCTGCGGGTCCGTGTGCTTTCCCCAGCGGGCATCCCGCAGCCCCGGAACTTCGAAAGAGAACCGCAGACACCATGGGTCACCCCGACGAGCTGATCTCCCCCCGGTCCCCGAGGGTGGCCGCCGCCCGGCGCCTGGCCCGGCGCAACTTCCGCACCAAGGAGCGCCGGTTCATCGCGGAGGGCCCCCAGGCGGTCCGCGAGGCCGTCGAGCACCGCGGAGCCGAGGGCGCGTCGACCCTGATCGAGCTGTTCGCCACCGTCGAGGCCGCCGAGCGCTACGCCGACATCGTCGAGGCCGCCGAGCTGGCCGGGGCGCGCGTGCACTACGCCTCCGACGAGGTCCTCGCCGAGGTCTCGCAGACCGTCACCCCGCAGGGTCTCGTCGGCGTCTGCCACTTCCTCGACTCGCCCTTCGAGGACATCCTGAAGGCCCGGCCCAAGCTCGTCGCCGTCCTCGCGCACGTCCGCGACCCCGGCAACGCCGGTACGGTGCTGCGCTGCGCGGACGCCGCCGGCGCGGACGCGGTGGTGCTCACCGACGCCTCCGTGGACCTGTACAACCCCAAGTCCGTACGGGCCTCCGTGGGCTCCCTCTTCCACCTGCCGGTGGCGGTCGGCGTCCCCGTGGAGCAGGCCGTCGAGGGGCTCCGCGCGGCCGGCGTACGGATCCTCGCGGCCGACGGGGCGGGCGAGGACGACCTGGACGCCGAGCTGGACGCGGGCACCATGGGCACCCCCTCGGCCTGGGTCTTCGGCAACGAGGCCTGGGGCCTGCCGGAGGAGACGCGGGCGCTCGCGGACGCCGTCGTACGGGTCCCGATCCACGGCAAGGCCGAGAGCCTGAACCTCGCGACGGCCGCCGCCGTCTGCCTGTACGCCTCGGCGCGTGCACAGCGGGCGCCCGGAGGGTGCCGCTCCGTGACCCCCAGCTAGTAATGTGGCGGCCCGGGGGCCCACTGCGCTACTCGGAGATGTGGGGTACGGGGACATGACCGTCGGTACGAACAGCTCGCCTGGGGCCGCGGACGCGGCCGAGGCGCGGTTCCGGGACGTCCCCGCAGCCCCGGCCGCCTCGGGGCTGCACGGCGTACCGCCGCAGGCGGCGGAGCCCGCGCGCGGCCGCGACGGCGCACCGGTGCCACCGGCCCCCGCTCCGATCCCCGTTCAGGCCCCGGCCCCGGCCGCCCGCATCGGCGTCCGAACGGCCGTGGGGTCGTCCGTCGGGCTCGACTCCGGCTCCGGCTTCGGCCCCGGTTCCGCGCACGGCGCCCCCGGCGAAGCCGGCCCGGGTGTCGATGCCGACGAGCTGCCCGACGGGCTGGTCGTGGCCGACGACGAGGGGCGGGTCATCTGCTTCAACGCGGCCGCCGCCCGGATCACCGCCATCGAGGCCGGCCAGGCACTCGGCCTCCGCATCGACCGGGCGCTCCCGCTGGAGGACCTCGAGGGGCGCCGCTGGTGGGCGCTGACCGATCCGTACGGCGGCCTCGCCACCCGGCGCGGGCAGCCCGAGCGGAACCTGCTGCTCCCCGGCGGCCGCGAGGTGCTCGTGTCCGCCAGCTACGTCCGTACGCACCCCACGGGCCCGCTGCGCCGCCTCGTCGTCACCCTGCGCGGCACCGAGGCCCGCCGCCGCACCGAACGCAGCCACGCCGAGCTGATCGCGACCGTCGCCCACGAGCTGCGCTCCCCGCTGACCTCCGTCAAGGGCTTCACGGCGACCCTGCTCGCCAAATGGGAGCGGTTCACCGACGACCAGAAGCGGCTGATGCTGGAGACCGTCGACGCCGACGCGAACCGCGTCACCCGTCTGATCGCCGAGCTCCTCGACATCTCGCGGATCGACTCGGGCAGGCTGGAGGTCCGCCGCCAGCCGGTGGACATCGCCACCGCCGTCGGCCGCCACGTCCAGGCGCTGACCGCCAACGGACAGGCACCGGAGAGGTTCCTGGTGAGCGTCAGCCGACCGCTCCCCGACTGCTGGGCCGACCCGGACAAGATCGACCAGATCCTCGGCAACCTCCTCGAAAATGCGGTGCGACACGGAGAGGGAACGGTCACCATCGACGTAACGCCGCATGAGAAGGGAACCGCCGTCACCGTGACCGACGAAGGCCCCGGGATCCCCGAGGAGTCGATGGGCCGCGTCTTCACCCGCTTCTGGCGGGGAAGCAAGCGCGGCGGCACCGGCCTGGGCCTGTACATCGTCAAGGGAATCGTGGAGGCCCACGGCGGCACCATCACGGTGGGCCGCGGCCCCGGCGGCGGCGCCGAATTCCGATTTATCCTGCCCGTGAGCGCCCCGGCCTACCTCACGCAGTAGCCCTGCGGAGAGTCCCGCCAGGCGGCCCACGGGCTCATTGACCCCCGGCGACCTTTAGACTCGACCTTTGGCACCTTTGTGTCTCTGTGTCGATCGGTCTGATCGCGCCGTACGGGGACCCACCAGCCAGCCATCGGAAGTACGGGAAGAGATGTCGGCACCGAACAAGTCGTACGACCCTGTCGAGGTCGAGGCACTGAAACCGGAAGAGATCGAGCGCATGCGGGACGAGGCGCTCGCCGCCTTCGCGTCCGCCGGCGACCTCGACGCGCTGCGTGAGGCGAAGACCGCGCACATGGGCGACCGCTCGCCCCTGGCGCTCGCCAACCGCGAGATCGGCGCCCTGCCGCCGCAGGCCAAGGCCGAGGTGGGCAAGCGCATGGGCCAGGCCCGCGGCGCCGTGAACAAGGCCTTCGGGGCCCGCACCGTCGAGCTCGAAGCCGAGCGCGACGAGCGGGTGCTGGTCGAGGAGGCGGTGGACGTCACGCTGCCTTACGAGCGTGTCCCCGCCGGCGCCCGGCACCCCCTGACCACGCTGATGGACCGCATCGCGGACATCTTCGTGGCCATGGGGTACGAGGTCGCCGAGGGACCCGAGGTCGAGGCGGAGTGGTTCAACTTCGACGCCCTCAACTTCACGCCCGACCACCCGGCGCGCCAGATGCAGGACACCTTCTTCGTCCAGGGGCCGGAAGGCACCGAGGGCGACGAGTCGGGCGTCGTGCTGCGCACCCACACCTCCCCGGTGCAGGCGCGCTCGCTGCTGGAGCGCAAGCCCCCCGTCTACATCGTCTGCCCGGGCCGGGTGTACCGCACCGACGAGCTCGACGCGACGCACACCCCGGTCTTCCACCAGGTCGAGCTGCTCGCCGTGGACGAGGGCCTGACCATGGCGGACCTCAAGGGCACCATGGACCACATGGTCCAGGAGCTGTTCGGCGAGGGCACCACCACGCGCCTGCGCCCGCACTTCTTCCCCTTCACCGAGCCGTCCGCCGAGATGGACATGCAGTGCTACGTGTGCCGCGGCGAGTCGGTGGGCAACCCCGACCGCCCGTGCCGTACCTGCTCCAGCGAGGGCTGGATCGAGCTCGGCGGCTGCGGCATGGTCAACCCCAAGGTGCTCATCGCCTGCGGTGTGGACCCCGAGAAGTACAGCGGGTTCGCCTTCGGGTTCGGTATCGAGCGGATGCTGATGTTCCGCCACAACGTCGAAGACATGCGAGACATGGTCGAGGGTGACGTTCGTTTCACCCGGCCGTTCGGGAGTGAGATCTGATGCGCGTCCCGCTTTCCTGGCTGCGGGAGTACGTCGACCTCCCCGCGGGCGAGACCGGCCGTGACGTGGCCCACAAGCTCGTCGACGCCGGCCTCGAGGTCGAGACCGTCGAGCCGCTCGGCGCCGGCATGAAGGGCCCCCTCGTCGTCGGCCAGGTGCTGACCATCGAGGAGCTCGAGGGCTTCCGCAAGCCGATCCGCTTCTGCACGGTCGACGTCGGCCACGCCAACGGCACCGGCGAGCCGCAGGAGATCGTCTGCGGCGCCCGGAACTTCTCCGTCGGCGACAAGGTCGTCGTGGTCCTGCCCGGCGCCGTGCTGCCCGGCGACTTCGCGATCGCCTCGCGCGAGACGTACGGCCGCACCTCGCACGGCATGATCTGCTCCGGCGACGAGCTGGGCATGGGCGACGACGGCACGCACGGCATCATCGTGCTGCCGCACGAGCACGAGGTCGGCACCGACGCGATCGAGCTGCTCCAGCTCGTCGACGAAGTGCTGCACATCGACGTCACCCCGGACCGCGGCTACTGCATGTCCCTGCGCGGCATCGCCCGCGAGGTGGCCACCTCCTACGGCCTGCCGCTGCGCGACCCGGCGCTGCTCGACGTCCCGGCGCCGAACTCGTACGGCTACCCGGTGAAGGTCGACGACCCGGCCGGCTGCGACCGCTTCACCGCGCGCACCGTCACCGGTCTCGACCCCGACACGCGCTCCCCGATCTGGCTGACCCGCCGCCTGCAGAAGGCGGGCATGCGCCCGATCTCGCTCGCCGTCGACATCACCAACTACGTGATGCTGGAGCTCGGCCAGCCGCTGCACGCCTACGACCGCTCGCGGGTCGACGGCACCATCGGTGTGCGCCGCGCCGAGCAGGGCGAGAAGTTCACCACCCTCGACGGGGTCAAGCGCACGCTCGACGCCGAGGACCTGGTGATCATCGACAACAGCGGCCCGATCGGGCTCGCCGGTGTCATGGGCGGCGCCAACACCGAGATCGCCGACTCCGTCATGGACCCGGAAACGGGCGCCGTCACCGGAACCACGGACGTCGTCATCGAGGCCGCGCACTTCGACTCCGTGTCGATCTCGCGCACCGCCCGCCGCCTGAAGCTGTCCTCCGAGGCGTCCAAGCGCTTCGAGCGGGGCGTCGACCCGCTGGCCGCCGCCGCGGCCGCGCAGCGGACCGTCGACCTCCTCGTGCTGCTCGCGGGCGGCACCGCCGAGGCCGGGGTCACCGAGTTCCTCGCCCCGGGCGCCCCGCGCACCATCGCGATGAGCGCGGACCACCCGGACCGGGTCGCCGGCATGGAGTACGGCCGCGAGACCGTCGTGCGCCGCCTCCAGGAGATCGGCTGCGACGTCTACGGCCAGGACGAGCTCGTCGTCACCGTCCCCTCGTGGCGGCCCGACCTCGCCGAGCCCAACGACCTCGCCGAGGAGGTCATCCGGCTGGAGGGCTACGGGAACCTCCCGTCGACCCTCCCGCAGGTCCCCTCGGGCCGCGGTCTGACCGCACGGCAGCAGCTGCACCGCCGCGTGGGCCGTGCGCTGGCCGGTGCCGGCTACGTCGAAGCGCTGAGCTACCCGTTCCTGGGCGAGCGGGTCTTCGACCAGCTCCAGCTCCCCGCGCACGACGCGACCCGCCAGGTCGTCAAGCTGGTCAACCCGATCTCCGACGAGGAGCCGGCGCTGCGCACCACGCTGCTGCCGGGTCTGCTCGGCGCACTGCGCCGCAACGACAGCCGGGGCAGCCACGACCTCGCGCTCTTCGAGACCGGCTCGGTCTTCCGGGCCGCCGCTCAGCCGGGTGTCGCCGTACGGCTGCCCGTCGACCGGCGTCCCACGGACGAGGAGGTCGCCACCCTGAACGCGGCCCTGCCCGCGCAGCCGCGGTACGCCGCGGTCGTGCTGGCCGGCGCGCGCGAGCAGGCCGGCTGGTGGGGCAAGGGCCGTCCGGCCGACTGGGCGGACGCGGTGCAGGCGGCGCGTGCGCTGGCCGTCGAGGCCGGTGCCGAGCTGGTGGTCCGCCAGGGCCAGTACGGCCCGTGGCACCCGGGTCGGTGCGCCGAGCTGCTCGTCACCCTGGACGGGGTGGAGACGGTCATCGGCCACGCCGGTGAACTGCACCCGCGTGTGGTCAAGGCCATGGGCCTGCCGGCCCGGACCAGCGCGATGGAGCTCGACCTGGACCGCCTCGCGGCGGCCGGCGGCGAGGCCCTCCAGGCGCCCCGGATCTCCTCCTTCCCGGTGGCGACCCAGGACGTCGCGCTGATCGTGGACGCGTCGGTCCCGGCGTCGTCGGTGGAGGCCGCGCTGCGCAAGGGCGCGGGCGAGCTCCTCGAATCGCTGCGGCTGTTCGACGTGTTCACCGGCGAGCAGGTGGGCGAGGGCAAGAAGTCCCTGGCGTACGCGCTGCGCTTCCGCGCGGCGGACCGCACGCTGACGGCGGAGGAGTCCACGGCTGCCCGTGACGCGGCCGTTGCCCTCGCGGGCGAGCGGACCGGGGCGGTGCTCCGGGGCGCGTAGCGCCCGTAGTTCCCTGGAGGGGCGTATCCGGTTCACCGGGTACGCCCCTCACCCGTTCCGGTGAGCCCGGTGTGTACGCGCGGCGCCGTTGTCGGGGGCTCCGCCCCCGAACCCCCGCGCCTCAAACGCCGGCGGGGCTGGATTTTGGCTGATGGCGTACGCCTGGAGCGGCTGGAATTTGCTTCGCAAATCCGGCCCCGCTGGGCGAAATCCAGCCCCTCCGGCGTTTGAGGAGCGGGGTACGGGGCGGAGCCCCGGATCTTTGAGCCGCGCCGGACGCGCGGCAGCAGCCACGCAGAGGTCCGGCTCCGGGCGGGGCGGGCGACCAACCCGCACCGGCGGAGCCGGACGGCGCCGCCCGTCCTGCCGTGGAGTGTCGGGCAGACAGCAGAACGGGCGGCGCTGTGACGGGTCGTCGCACTGTACGAGGGGGAGCCGACGACCCGAGCCGCCTCTTGGCGAGGCCCTTAAGTGAAGCGCCCCGTGCGGCCCCCGCGGCAGAGTGCGTATCGCATTTATGCGCGTACTTGGTTCGCACCCCGTGTGAACCCCGCACCCACTAGCCTGGTTGCGACGAGCCCCGGGAGCGGCCCATGCAGCCCAATGTCCTGCTCGACGCCCTCCTCGCCGAGGCGGGCATGTCCCATGCCGGACTCGCCGCGTACGTGAACCAGGCGGGCCGCACCCGCGGGCTCGCACTGCGCTACGAACACACCGCCGTCACCCGATGGCTGAAGGGCCAGCGCCCCCGCGGCCAGGTCCCGGACCTGATCTGCGAGGTGCTCGGCGGGCGGCTGCGGCGGCCCGTGGGGCTGGACGACGTCGGCCTCGGGGTGCCCGGCCGACCCGCGGAACCGGGCGGCGCCTCGCCGCTGAGCGGGTTCGTGGACCGGGCGGCCGCCCTGTGGCGGTCCGACGGGCAGGCGCGGCCCCATCTGCTCGCCGCGGAGGCGCTCACCGGGACCCCCGCCGTCATCCCGGTGTGGGAGTGGGAGAACCCGCCCGAGGACGCCGACGTCTCCCGGGACGGGCCGGTCCGGATCGGGCCCGAGCACATCGAGATCCTGAAAGCGGCCCGCGCCCACTACGAGTTGATGTACCGGCGGGCCGGCGGGGTGGCCACCCGGGACCGGATCGTGCGCTTCCTCGGCACCGAGACGGCCCCGATGCTCCGCGGGAGCTACTCCGACGACCTCGGCCGCCAGCTCCACCGGGCCACCGGGTCCCTCGTGGCGGTCGCGGGGATCTGCGCCTACGACTCGGACGCCCACGGGCTCGCCCAGCGCTACTTCCACCAGGCGCTGCGCCTGGCCAAGGCCAGCGGGGACCGCGGGCTCGGGGCCTACGTCATCGCGCTGATCGTCAACCAGTCGCTGCACCTGCGGGAGTACCGGCAGGCCGTCGCCTTCGCCGAGGCCGCACTGCGCGCCGCCGGCCGGCACACCACGCCGGCGCTGGCCGCCGACCTCCACGCCATGCAGGCCAAGGCGTACGCCCAACTCGGCGACACCGCGGCGGCCTTGGCCTGCATCCGCAACGCCGAGGCCGCCGCCGAGCGGATCCGTCCCGGCAGCGAGCCGGACGAGACCGGTTACGTACAGCCCGGGCTGGTCAACGTGCAGGTGGCCGAGGCGTTGCTGAGCCTGGGGGATCTGGCAGCGGCCCACGAGCAGGCCACCGCGGCCGTCGGTACGCCCGCGCACGACCGCGGGCGCGTGCACCGGCTGGCGATGCTGTGCGAGATCCAGCTGCGCCAGGGCGAGGCCGACGGGGCGGTGGCGGCCGCGGCCGAAATGGCCGAACGGGCCAGGGGGATGGAGTCGCTGCGGCTGCGCGAGCGGTTGCGGGCGGTCCGCGAACAGCTGATGACCAGCGGTTGTTCGGGCGCGGAGGAGGCCGCGGAGCTCATCGACGGGGCGCTGCGCGTTCCCCTGTGACGGCTTGAACTGCTGCCATGTTGCCACCGATACGAGCGGAAGGTGGCAAGACCGTGCAGTGGACGAACCTGAGTGAGCAGACCGTGTACAAGAACCGCTGGTTCGATGTGAACCTGGCGGACGTGGCGCTCCCCGACGGGCGGCACCTGGACCACTTCGTCATCCGGCTGCGTCCGGTGGCCGTCGCCACGGCCGTCAACGAGGCGAACGAGGTGCTGCTGCTGTGGCGGCACCGCTTCATCACCGACAGCTGGGGCTGGGAGCTGCCCGCCGGGGTGGTCGAGGACGGGGAGTCCGTCGAGTCGGCGGCCGCCCGCGAGATGGAGGAGGAGTCGGGCTGGCGGCCCGGCCCGCTCCGGCACCTGATGACCGTGGAGCCGTCCAACGGGCTGACCGACGCCCGTCACCACCTGTACTGGGCGGACGGGGCCACGTACGTCGGCCATCCCGAGGACGACTTCGAGTCCTCGAGGAGGGAATGGGTCCCTCTCAAGCTCGTGCCCGACATGATCGCGCGCGGGGAGATCCCGGCCGCCAACATGGCGGCCGGGCTGCTCCTCCTGCATCACCTCAGGCTGGGCGGCCGGCCCTAGGAGGTTCAGCCGTACGGGTAGAAGCCCGAGCCCGTCTTGCGGCCCAGGCGGCCGGCGTCGACCATCCGCTGGAGCAGCGGGGGAGCGGCGTAGAGCGGCTCCTTGTACTCCGCGTACATGGAGTCGGCGATGGAGGCGATGGTGTCCAGGCCGATCAGGTCGGACAGCTTCAGCGGGCCCATCGGGTGGGCGCAGCCGAGCTCCATGCCGTTGTCGATGTCCTCGCGGCTGGCGATGCCCGACTCGAACATGCGGATCGCGGACAGCAGGTACGGGACGAGGAGCGCGTTGACGACGAAGCCGGAACGGTCCTGGGCGCGGACGGCGTGCTTGCCCAGCACGTCCCGCACCAGGGCCTCGGCGCGCTTGACCGTCTCCTCGCCCGTGGTCAGCGCCGGGATCAGCTCGACGAGCTTCTGCACCGGGGCCGGGTTGAAGAAGTGGATGCCGATGACCTGGTCGGGCCGCGAGGTCGCGACGGCCAGCTTGACCAGCGGGATCGAGGAGGTGTTGGAGGCCAGGATCGCGTCCGGGCGGGTGATCACCTGGTCGAGGATCTGGAAGATCTCGGTCTTGACCTGCTCGTTCTCGACGACGGCCTCGATGACGAGGTCGCGGTCGGCGAACTCGCCGAGGTCGGTGGTGAAGCTGAGGCGGGCCAGGGTGGCGTCCCGCTCCTCCTCGCTGATCTTGCCGCGTTCGGCGGCCTTGGTCAGGGAGTTGTACAGCCGGGTACGCCCGAATTCCAGGGCTTCGCCCGTGGTCTCGGCGACCTTGACCTCAAGGCCACTGCGGGCGCACACCTCGGCGATACCCGCGCCCATCTGGCCACAGCCCACTACGCCGACCCGTGTGATGTCGGAAGGGAGGTCAGTCACTTCGTGCCTTTCGCTGCTCATCCGTCGGCGGGTCCCCCGTACGATTCCGGCGCCCGCCACGCCCCCCGACGTTACTCCCGACCCTGCGCCGGGCGGCGGGCCGGGGCGGGCATGCTGGGCTGACACTGTCACATGTCACTCAGTGAAACGGAGCTGTCACATGGCGCGCATCGGTCGACGGGAATTGCTGGCGGGCGCGGCCGGAGTGATCGCGGCGGCCACCGCCGGGCCGGGTGCGGCGGCGGCCCCGGGGCCCTCCGCCCCGACGGCCGGCGGGATCCCGGCCAGGGCGCCCGTCGCCGAGTTCCGGGGGATGTGGATCGCCTCCGTGTTCAATGTCGACTGGCCCTCCCGGAGCGGTCTGTCCGCCGCCCGGCAGCGCGCGGAGCTGATCGCGCTCCTCGACACGGCCGTCAGGCGACGGCTCAACGCGGTCGTCCTCCAGGTGCGGCCGGCCGCCGACGCGCTGTGGCCCTCGCGGCTGGAGCCCTGGTCGCAGTGGCTCACCGGGGAGCAGGGGGGCGACCCGGGCTGGGACCCGCTGGGCACGGCCGTGGCCGAAGCGCACGCCCGGGGGCTGCAACTGCACGCCTGGTTCAACCCGTACCGCGTGGCCAGCCACACCGACCTCGACCGGCTGGTGCCCGAGCACCCGGCGCGGCGCAATCCCGACTGGACGGTCGAGTACGGAGGCAAGCTCTACTACAACCCGGGACTGCCCGAGGTGCGGCTCTTCGTGCAGGAGGCCATGCTCGACGCCGTCTCCCGGTACGCGGTGGACGGGGTGCACTGGGACGACTACTTCTACCCGTACCCGGTGGCCGGGGAGTACTTCGACGACGACGAGGCCTACGAGCTGCACGGCGCGGACTTCACCTCCCGCGCCGCCTGGCGCCGCCACAACATCGACACCCTGGTCCGCGAGATGTCCGCGCGGGTGCGGTCGCTGAGGCCGGCGGCCCGGTTCGGCATCAGCCCGTTCGCGGTCTGGCGCAACTCCGACGTCGATCCCCTCGGCTCACCGACGCGGGCGGGCGTCGCGACGTACGACGACCTGTACGCGGACACCCGCAGGTGGGTGAAGGAGCGCTGGATCGACTACGTCGTGCCCCAGGCCTACTGGCACATTGGGCACCCGACCGCCGACTACGCGGACGTCGTCCCCTGGTGGGCGCGCACGGTGGCGGGCACGGGCGTACGGCTCTACGTGGGCGAGGCGCTCTACCGCGCCGACCCCGACAGCCCGACCGCGGCCTGGCGCGATCCGCGCGAACTGTCCCGGCACGTGACCTTCGCGCGCAAGCACCCGGAGGTCCGCGGCCACGTCTGGTTCTCCGCCAAACACGTGGTCGCGGACCCCAACGGGGCGATGGCCAGGGTGGTCGCCGATCACTACCCGACGGCTCTGCCGCCGGCTTGAGTCAGGGTTTCGAGTCAGTGGGCGGGCTCGGCCGGGTGCTTCACGACGCAGTCGGGGCCCGGGGACATGACTGCCTCGTGGCCGTCCTGGAAACGGACCCGGTAGGGAGGGGTGCCGTTGTCTCCGAGTACCTGAGTGATCTCGCCGATCTTGTCGTGCTGTCCCACGACCCGGCCGTGCTGCACCAGCTGGTCGCCCTCGGTCGCTCGCATAACTGACCTCCTCGGTGGCGGTCCGATCCGGTGCTAGCAGTTTAGGTCGAGTCGGGGTCATTTGACCCGCTGGGTCACGGCAATGCAGACCAGGACCGCGCACGCGGCCACCGGCGCGGCCGGGGTGAGGTGCTCGCCGAGCAGCGCCACCGACCAGACCAGCGTCAGCAGCGGCTGCGCGAGCTGGAGCTGGCTGGCGCGCGGGGCGCCGATCTCGGCCATGCCGCGGTACCAGACGTACAGCCCGAGGAAGGTGGAGCCGGCCGCCGCCCAGACCAGGCCCGCCAGGCCCTGGGCGGTGAGGTGCACCGGCTCGTACGCGAGGCCGAGCGCGGAGCCGGCCAGGCTGAGCGGCAGGCACAGCACCAGCGCCCAGCCGACCACCTGCCAGCCGGGCATCAGCCGCGCCAGGCGCCCGCCCTCGGTGTACCCGGCCGCGCACACCAGCAGCGCGGCGAACAGGTAGCCGTCGCCCGCCGAGAAGGAGCCACCGCTCTGCGCGAGCGTGAAGCCCAATACGACCACGGCCCCGGCGACGGCCGCGATCCAGAAGGTGCGCGAGGGGCGGGCGCCGGTGCGCAGCGCGGACAGCGAGGCGGTGGTCAGCGGCAACAGGCCGACCACGACGGCCGCGTGGGAGCTGGTGGAGGTCTGCAGGGCGAGCGTGGTCAGCATCGGGAAGCCGATCACCACCCCGCCGGCGACGACGGCGAGCCCCACCCGGTGCTCGCGGCGGGGGAGCGGCACGCGCAGCGCGATCAGGAAACCGGCCGCGATGACCGCGGCGAGCACGCTGCGCAGCGAGACGAGCGACCACGGGCCGAAGCTCTGCAGCCCCCACACGGTGGAGGGGAAGGTCAGCGAGAAGGCGAGGACACCGAGCGAGGCGAGGATCGTTCCGCGGCTCGGCGATCCGGCGAGGGGGCTCGTGGCCACTGGGCTCGTGACCGCTATCGTGGTCGGGTGAGTAGCGCTATTGTGTGCTGTCATGTATGAGCGTAGCAGTGTGGCCGAGTTGGCAGATTCCCTGCGGTCCGAACTCAACCGCTACTCGGTAGGTGGAAAGCTGCCGTCGAGTCGGGCCCTGGTCGAGCGCTACCGGGTCAGCCCGGTCACCGTCTCGCGGGCCCTCGCGCAGCTCGCCGCCGAGGGCCTCGTCGTCACCCGCCCCGGCTCCGGCGTCTTCCGCGCCCGGCCGCGTACGACGGCACCCGCGGCCGGGGACACCTCCTGGCAGGAGGTCGCCCTCAGCGCGGAAGGGGCCGGGGACGTCGTCCCGCGCTCCGTCGACGCCGGAGGGGTGCTCGTCTCGCTGGCCACGCCGCCGACCGGGGTGATCGAGCTCAACGGCGGCTACCTGCACCCCTCCCTGCAGCCGGAGCGGGCGATGGCCGCGGCCCTGGCCCGGGCCGGCCGGCGCCCCGGGGCGTGGGGGCGGCCGCCCGTCGAGGGGCTGCCGGAGCTGCGCGACTGGTTCGCCAGGGAGATCGGCGGCGCGGTCGTGGCCGCCGACGTACTGATCACCGCGGGCGGGCAGAGCGCGCTGGCCACCGCCCTGCGGGCGCTCGCCCCGCCGGGGGCGCCGATCCTGGTGGAGTCGCCGACCTACCCCGGGCTGCTGGCCATCGCCCGCGCCTCCGGATGCCGGCCGGTACCCGTCCCGGTGGACGCGGACGGGGTCCGGCCGGAGCTGCTGGCCGCCGCCTTCGAAGCCACGGGCGCGCGGGTCTTCGTATGCCAGCCGCTGTTCCAGAACCCGACGGGGGCCGTGCTGGCGCCCGCGCGGCGGGCCGAGGTGCTGCGCATCGCGCGGGCCGCCGGGGCCTTCGTCGTGGAGGACGACTACGCCCGGTCCCTCGCCCACGAGGACTGCGGGCCGCTGCCCGCGACGCTGGCCGCGGAGGACGCGGACGGGGTGGTGGTGCACGTGCGTTCGCTGACCAAGCCCACCTCGCCCAGCCTGCGGGTGGGGGCCCTCGCGGCCCGCGGCCCGGTCGTGGACCGGCTGCGCGCCATCCAGATCGTGGACAGCTTCTTCGTGGCCCGGCCGCTGCAGGAGGCCGCCCTGGAGCTGGTGGGCGCGCCCGCCTGGCCCCGCCACCTGCGCACCGTCGCCGCCGAGCTGCGCCACCGGAGGGACGTGCTCGCCGGGGCCCTGCGGCGGGAGCTGCCCGGGGTGGCGCTGCCGCACGTCCCGTCCGGCGGCTACCAGTTGTGGGCGCGGCCGGCCGTGGGCGACGACACCGCCTTCGTCGCGGCGGCCCTGCGCGCGGGGGTCGCGGTGGCGCCCGGGCGCCCGTACTTCTGTGCGGAACCGCCCGGTCCGCACATCCGGCTGAGCTTCGCCGGGGTGTCGGGGCCGGGGGAGCTGGTGGAGGCGGTGCGCAGGCTGCGCGGGGCGCTGCCGGGTGGGGTCGGTCCAGACGCTTGACCCCGTGCGGCGCGCGGCTCACCATCTCCGCATGCATGTTCGGGTTTCGCTCGTTGCCGCAGCCCGTAGTTCCTCGCTGCTCGCCGAGCGCTTCGACGACGACCGCCCGCTCGACGGGTCCGGCCGGCGCGCACTGGAGACCGCCGCGCCGGGGCTCGTCAGGCTCGGCGCGGCCGAGCTGCGCTACTGCTCGCCGACCCCGCGCAGCCGGGCCACCGGCCAGGCCCTCGGGTACGCGCCGCTCGCCCAGCCCGCGCTGCGCGAGTGCGACATGGGCCGCTGGCGGGGGATGACCCTGGCCGAGGTGACCGCCCACGAGCCCGGGGCGGTGGACCTCTGGCTCACCGACCCGCGGGCCGCGCCGCACGGCGGGGAGTCCCTGCTCTCCTTCATCTCCCGGATCGGCGGCTGGCTCGACACCCGGCCGGCGGACGACGGGGGTGCGATCGTGGCGGTGGCGGAGCCCTCGGTGGTCAGGGCGGCCCTGGTCTACGCGTTGAAGGTGCCCCCGCTGACGTACTGGAACGTGGACGTCCGGCCGCTGTCCACGATGACCCTCACGGGCTGGTCCGGCCGGTGGCACCTCTCCCTCCAGGCCCCTGCGTAAAACGGTTGAGACGGGTCGCGGGGCGTCCTAGCCTGCCCGGATGAGCGGCATCAAGATCACCACCCTGGCGGAGCGACCCGAACTGGCCGGTCGGCTCTGGGACATGACGGACTCGTGGCCGGAGTTCGCCCAGCACGACGCGCTGGCCTGGCTGCTGTACCCGCGCATGGTCGCCGAGTTCCCGGAGTACGTACTGATCGCCACCGACGGCGACGCGGTCGTCGCCCGGGGCTTCAGCCTGCCCTTCGCGCTCCATGCGCCGGGCCGCGACGGGGTGCTGCCCGCGCAGGGCTGGGACCGGATCCTGATGTGGGCCTTCTCCGACCGGCGGCGCGGGGTCGAGCCCGACACGGTGAGCGCCATCGAGATCAGCGTGGCCACCGACCGGCAGGGCGAGGGCCTGTCCGGCCTGATGCTCGCCGCGCTGCGGGAGAACGCCCGAGCCCGCGGCTTCGCCGAGGCGGTGGCCCCCGTCCGGCCGAGCGGCAAGCCCGCCGAGCCGGACACCTCGATCCACGAGTACGCGTACCGGACCCGCGCGGACGGACTTCCGTACGACCCGTGGCTGCGCGTGCACGTCCGCGCGGGCGGGGTCGTCGACTCCGTGGCTCCGCTGTCGATGACGATCAACGGCTCGCTCGACCAGTGGCGGGAGTGGACCGGCCTCCCCTTCGACGAGGCGGGCCCGGTCCGTGTCCCCGGGGCGCTGGCTCCCGTCCACTGCGTGCCGGAGCAGGGGTACGCGGTCTACGTCGAGCCGAACGTGTGGGTGCGGCACCCCCTGACCTAGCCCGCGACCGGCTCCGGTAGCTTGAACGCGTTCAAGTCATCGGACCGGGGGCGGGTCATGCAGGCCACTGCGCGAAACAACATTCATCCGTTGCAGTTCGGCCTGGTGGTGTGCGCCGTGCTCACCCCGCTGGTGCCGCTGATCGTCTGGGCGGTCGAGGGCATCCTCGTCCTGGCCTTCGTGACCGCCGCGGTGGTCGCCGTGCCGCTGTGCTTCCATGCCCGGCCGACCTGGTTCGGGCGGGCCGCGGGGACCGTCGCGGCGTTGCTGGTGCCGTGGGCGTTCATCGGTGCCATGGCCGGGATGTTCCTCTTCTTCCCCTCGGCCCTGCAGCTCCTGCTGGCCGCCGGGGCGGACCCGCGCCGACGCCCGACGGCCGCCAAGGTGATGGCCGGCGTGGGTCTCCTGTTGTCGGTGCCGGTCGTGAGGCAGGCCCTGAGGAGCTGAAGCCGGGGAGGCGAGGAGTCGAGCCGGCCTAGCGGGTGCGCGGCTGGTTGAAGCGGAGCATGTTGCCGGCCGGGTCGCGGAAGGCGCAGTCGCGCACGCCGTAGGGCTGGTCCACCGGCTCCTGGAGGACCTCGCCGCCCGCGGCCCGGATCTTCTCGAAGGTGGCGTCGACGTCGTCCGTCGAGAAGATCACCCCGCGCAGCAGGCCCTTGGCCAGCAGTTCCGCCATCGCCTGCCGGTCGGTCGGCGAGGCGTTGGGGTCGGCGAGCGGCGGTTCGAGGACGATCTCCACGTCCGGCTGCTCGGGCGAGGCGACGGTCACCCAGCGCATCCCCTCGAATCCGACGTCGTTGCGGACCTCCATGCCGAGGACGTCGCGGTAGAAGGTGAGGGCCTTGTCGTGGTCGTCGACTGCGATGAAGCACTGCGAGAGCTTGATGCTGTTCATGGCATCGAAGCTACGAGACGGTGCCGGATTCCGCTTCTTCGATCCTGACCGGTTCGCCGCCCCGCACCGGGCGGGTGTGGATCTTGGCCACGCACGCCGGGATCTCGGCGCCCGCCCCATGGTCGCGGGCCCGGTACGCGCTCGGGCTCTCGCCGACCAGCTCGGTGAAGCGCGAGCTGAACGACCCGAGGGAGGTGCATCCCACGGCGAAGCAGACGTCCGTCACGCTCAGGTCGCCCCGGCGGAGCAGCGCCTTGGCACGCTCGACGCGACGGGTCATGAGGTAGCTGTAGGGCGTCTCGCCGTACGCGGCGCGGAAGCTGCGGGAGAAGTGCCCGGCCGACATCAGGGCCACAGCGGCCAGCGCCGGGACGTCCAGCGGCTGCGCGTAGTCGCGGTCCATGGTGTCCCGCGCGCGGCGCAACCGTACGAGGTCATCGAGCGAGGTCACGCCCCCAGCATCGCACGGAGGACCGGCCCGGGAGGCCGGCCGAAGCGCATACTCGGGCCAGCGGGAAGGTCAAACGCTCTTTGCATAAAAGTGCAGCGATACGTATAGTCATGCCATCGATGAGGAGGGTCCGATGGTGGTACGTGTAGCGGTGGCCGGAGCGAGTGGATACGCGGGCGGTGAAGTCCTGCGCCTGCTGCTCTCCCACCCCGAGGTCGAGATCGGTGCGCTGACCGGCCACTCCAACGCCGGTGAGCTCTTCGGCAACCTGCAGCCGCACCTCGGGCCGCTCGCCGGGCGGACCCTGGAGGCGACCACCCCCGAGGTGCTCGCCGGACACGATGTCGTCTTCCTCGCGCTGCCGCACGGCCAGTCCGCCGCCGTCGCCGCCCAGCTCGGCGAGGACGTCCTCGTCATCGACATGGGAGCCGACCACCGGCTCAAGGACCCGGCCGACTGGGACGCCTTCTACGGCGGCACGCACGCCGGGACCTGGCCCTACGGCCTCCCCGAGCTTCCCGGCGGCCGTGCCGCCCTCACGGGCGCCAAGCGCGTCGCCGTGCCCGGCTGCTTCCCCACCGCCGTCTCCCTCGCGCTGTTCCCCGCCTACCAGGCGCGGCTCGCCGAGGCCGAGGCCGTCGTCGTCGCCGCCACCGGCACCTCCGGCGCGGGCAAGGCACTCAAGACGAACCTGCTCGGCTCCGAGGTGATGGGCACGGCCACCCCGTACGGAGTCGGCGGCGGACACCGGCACACCCCGGAGATGGTCCAGAACCTGACCCCGCTCGCCGGGGAGCGGGTCTCCGTCTCCTTCACGCCGACCCTCGTGCCCATGGCGCGCGGCATCCTCGCGACCTGCTCGGCCAAGGCCCTCCCCGGCACCACCGCGGAATCCCTCCGCGCCGCCTACGAGAAGGCCTACGCGGACGAGCCGTTCGTCCAGCTGCTCCCCGAGGGCCGGTGGCCCACCACCAAGTCCGTCCAGGGTTCGAACGCCGTCCACGTGCAGGTCGCGTACGACGGGTCCGCCGGGCGCATCATCGCGATCAGCGCCATCGACAACCTGACCAAGGGCACTGCCGGCGGCGCGGTACAGAGCATGAACATCGCCCTCGGGCTCCACGAGAGCCTGGGTCTTTCCACGATCGGAGTGGCACCGTGAGCGTCACGGCAGCACAGGGATTCTCGGCGGCGGGCATCGCCGCCGGGATCAAGGCGAACGGCAACCCGGACCTGGCCCTCGTGGTCAACAACGGGCCGAAGCTGGCCGCAGCCGGCGTCTTCACCTCCAACCGCGTCAAGGCCGCGCCGGTGCACTGGTCCGAGCAGGTCCTGCGCGGCGGCACCGTCAGCGCGGTCGTCCTCAACTCCGGCGGCGCCAACGCCTGCACCGGCCCCAAGGGCTTCCAGGACACCCACGCCACCGCGGAGAAGGTGGCCGCTGTGTTGGATCAGGCGGGGCTCGGCGCGGACTTCAACGCCGGCGAGGTCGCCGTGGCCTCCACCGGCCTGATCGGCGTACTGCTCCCCATGGACAAGCTGCTCCCCGGCATCGAGACCGCCGCGGCCGCCCTGTCCGAGAACGGCGGCGAGGACGCGGCGATCGCCATCAAGACCACCGACACCGTGCACAAGACGGCCATGGTCTCCCAGGACGGCTGGACCGTCGGCGGCATGGCCAAGGGCGCGGGCATGCTCGCCCCGGGCCTCGCCACCATGCTCGTCGTCGTCACCACCGACGCCGACCTGGACAGCGCCACCCTCGACCGGGCCCTGCGCGCCGCCACCCGCACCACCTTCGACCGGGTCGACTCCGACGGCTGCATGTCCACCAACGACACGGTGCTGCTGCTGGCCTCCGGCGCCTCCGGCCGGGTCCCGGCGTACGAGGAGTTCGCGGAAGCCGTGCGGACCGTCTGCGGCGATCTGGCCCGCCAGCTCATCGGCGACGCCGAGGGCGCCAGCAAGGACATCCGCATCGAGGTCGTCGGCGCGGCCACCGAGGACGACGCCGTCGAGGTCGGGCGCTCCATCGCCCGCAACAACCTCCTCAAGTGCGCCATCCACGGCGAGGACCCGAACTGGGGCCGGGTGCTCTCCGCCATCGGCACCACCAAGGCCGCCTTCGACCCGGACCGCCTCAACGTCGCCATCAACGACGTCTGGGTCTGCAAGAACGGCTCGGTCGGCGAGGACCGCGACCTGGTGAGCATGAAGGACCGCGAGGTCCGCATCACCGCCGACCTGTCCACCGGCGAGGCGTCCGCGGTCATCTGGGCCAACGACCTGACCGCCGACTACGTCCACGAGAACTCGGCCTACTCCTCATGAGCACTGCACGGAAGCACACGGCACTGCCGAAGGCGGAGATCCTGATCGAGGCCCTGCCGTGGCTCACCCGCCACAACGGCAAGATCGTCGTCATCAAGTTCGGCGGCAACGCCATGATCGACGAGGCGCTCAAGGCCGCCTTCGCCCAGGACGTGGTGTTCCTGCGGCAGGCCGGCCTCAAGCCCGTCGTGGTGCACGGCGGCGGCCCCCAGATCAACGCCCAGCTCGACAAGCAGGGTCTGGTCAGCGAGTTCAAGGCCGGCCTGCGCGTCACCACCCCGGAAGCCATGGACGTCGTACGGATGGTCCTGGCGGGCCAGGTCCAGCGCGAGCTGGTCGGGCTCCTCAACCAGCACGGCCCCCTCGCCGTCGGCCTGACCGGCGAGGACGCCCACACCATCACCGCCACCAAGCACAGCCCCGAGATCGACGGCGAGCTCGTCGACATCGGGCGGGTCGGCGAGATCACCGCCATCGACACCGGCGCCATCGAGGCACTGCTGGCGGACGGCCGGATCCCGGTCATCTCCTCCATCGCGCGCAGCGCCGACGACCACCACGTGTACAACGTGAACGCCGACACGGCCGCCGCGGCGCTCGCCGCCGCACTGGGCGCCGAGACGCTGATGGTCCTCACCGACGTCGAGGGCCTCTACGCGGACTGGCCGAACAGCGACGAGGTCATCAGCCGGCTCACCGTCAGCGAGCTGGAGAAGCTCCTGCCCGAGCTGTCCAGCGGCATGGTGCCCAAGATGGAGGGCTGCCTGCACGCGGTGCGCGGCGGCGTCAGCACCGCCCGCGTGATCGACGGGCGGGTCCAGCACTCGATCCTGCTGGAGATCTTCACGGACGAGGGAATCGGCACGATGGTCGTGCCCGACGGACAGCAAGGGGGAGCACGGTGACCGGCGGCAACGAGGAGTACCGGGCGCGCTGGCAGGGCGCGCTGACCAACAACTACGGCACCCCCGCGCTCGCCCTCGTACGCGGTGCGGGCGCCCAGGTCTGGGACGCGGACGGCAAGCAGTACACCGACTTCGTCGGCGGCATCGCCGTCAACGCCCTCGGCCACGCCCACCCCGCGATCGTCGAGGCCGTCACCACACAGATCCAGAGCCTCGGCCACGTCTCCAACCTCTTCGCCTCCGAGCCGGTCATCGCGCTGGGCGAGCGGCTCCTCCAGCTCTTCGGCCGCCCCGGCAAGGTGTTCTTCTGCAACTCCGGCGCCGAGGCCGTCGAAGCCGCCTTCAAGATCGGCCGGCTGACCGGGCGGACCCACATGGTCGCCACCGACGGCGGCTTCCACGGCCGGACCATGGGCGCCCTCGCGCTCACCGGCCAGCCGAAGAAGCAGGAGCCCTTCCTGCCGCTGCCCGGCGACGTCACGCACGTCCCGTACGGCGACGTCGAGGCCCTGCGGGCCGCCGTCACCGAGGAGACCGCGTTCGTCCTCATCGAGCCGATCCAGGGCGAGAACGGGGTCGTCGTGCCCCCCGCCGGGTACCTGACGGCCGCCCGCGAGATCACCCGGGCCACGGGCACCCTGCTCGTGCTCGACGAGGTGCAGACCGGCATCGGCCGGTGCGGCCAGTGGTTCGAGCACCAGGCCCACGAGGGCGTCGAACCCGACCTCGTCACCCTCGCCAAGGGCCTCGGCGGCGGCCTGCCGATCGGCGCCGTCGCCGCCTTCGGGCCGGCCGCCGACCTGCTCCAGCCCGGACAGCACGGCACCACCTTCGGCGGCAACCCGGTCGCCTGCGCCGCCGGCCTCGCCGTGATCGACACCATCGCCGCCGAAGGGCTGCTCGGCCAGGTCAAGGAACGCGGCGAACGGCTGCGCTCCGGAATCGAAGCCTCCGCGCACCCGCTCGTATCCCACGTCCGAGGCGCCGGACTCCTGCTGGGTATCGTGCTGACCGAGCCGCTCGCACCCCGGGTGCAGCAGGCGGCTCAGGACGCCGGCTTCCTGGTCAACGCGCCCGCCCCCGACGTCGTACGGATCATGCCCCCGTTCGTACTCACCGAGGCCGAGGTGGACGCGTTCCTCCGGGCACTGCCCGGCATCCTCGACGCAGCCCAAGGGGACGGATCCGGAGAATGAGTCGACGATGAGTCAGCCGCAGGACAAGGAGCACGGTGGCCAGGCGGTCCCGCAGACCCGCACCGCCCGCCACCGCCGGATCGTGGACATCCTCAACCGGCAGCCGGTCCGCTCGCAGAGCCAGCTGGCCAAGCTGCTCGCCGACGACGGGCTGAGCGTCACCCAGGCGACGCTCTCCCGCGACCTCGACGAGCTGGGCGCGGTGAAGATCCGCAACACCGGAGGCGAGCTGATCTACGCGGTGCCCAGCGAGGGCGGTTTCCGCACCCCGCAGGCCCCGCTGGGGGAGTCGGCGAAGGAGGAGCGCATGAGGCGCCTCTCCGGGGAGCTGCTGATCTCGGCGGAGGCCTCCGCGAACCTCGTGGTCCTGCGCACCCCTCCGGGTGCGGCCCAGTTCCTCGCCTCGGCGATCGACCAGGCCGAACTGCGGGAGATCCTCGGCACGATCGCCGGCGACGACACCCTGATGCTGATCAGCCGCGACCCGGAGGGCGGGCAGGCGCTGGCCGACCACCTCCTGCGTCTGGCGCAGAAGGAAAGCTGACCCCGATCCTGGGGCCATGACCCAACTCACCCTGGCCCTCACCGTGTTGGCGGGCGCCGCAGCCGTGTACGCCGTCCTCGGCGTGCTCGGGATGCAGCGCGCCCGGGCCGACCGGGAGGCCGCCGGTCTCCTGGTGCCCGCGGACCTCGACCCGTACCACGCGGTGGCGGTGGCGGGGCGGGCCGCCGACACCCACCGGCCGGCGGCGGCGCAGCTGCTGCTGGACGGCTCGGTCGAGGTGGACGAGCAGGGCCGGCTCTTCGCCACCGGCCGGGGGCCGCTGCCCGGGCATCCGCTGCCGGCGGCCGTCCTCGCCGTCCTCGCCGCCCTGGCCCGGCAGGGCCCGCACCGCACGACCGGGCTCGGGATGCTGGGCGCCGACCCCGGGCTGGCCCAGGACCGGGACGCCTTCCTGGCGGCCGAGGAGGCCAAGCATCCGCGGCTGGCGCGGGCCCGCTCCGAGGACGGGATCGAGGTCGTCGCCGTACTGACGGCCATGGCCCTGCCCGCCTGCTACCTCGTCCCGGCCGTCGTCCTGATCCGGCCGTTCAGCCTCTTCGGCGGGTCGTGGGCGGGTCAGGCGGCGCTGGTCGTCCTGCTCGCGGTCAGCGTGGGGGTCCCGCTGTCCCGGCTGTTCGCCGACCGGCTGTGGCCCGACCGCCGGGAGCCGTTCCGCGCCCAGTGCGCCGCCTGGCCCCCGCACCCGGCGATCACCGCCCTGGACCGGGAACGGCTGGCCCGGCTCGACCACAAGCCGCCGCCGAGGCCCGACGAGTGGACCAGCGGGCTGGACACCCCCGGAGCCTTCTGACCCCTCCTCCAGTACCTCTCCGCTAGTACCTCGTGACGGCCAGGGCCCCGGACTCCGTGCCGATCGCGATGTGCGGGCGGCGCCGCGGGTTCGCCCAGCGGAGGATCTCGCGCATGGCCCGCTCCGGCACGGACACGCAACCGGCCGTCGCTCCCTTGCCGTTGACGTGCAGGAAGATGCCCGAGCCCCGGCCGCGTACCGGCTCGTCGTAGTTGAAGGCGATGAGCAGCGCGTGCGCGTACTGCTTCTCGTACGTCACCAGGTGCTCGGCCTCGCCCGGCGCGCAGTCCGCGGGCAGCGGCTCCACCCAGCGGTTGTAGGAGGCGGATCCGTTGTCCTGGCACCACCACGAACGGTCCGTCACCCGCCGGTAGCGGTAGGCCGTTCCGGCCGGCGCGCGGCGGATCCCGAAGGCGTACGGCAGCGCGTACAGCCCCGTCGGCGTGGTGTTGGTGCCCTGCGTACGGGTCGCGCCCTCGGTCAGGCCGTTCGCCCCGAAGCGGGCGGGCGCGCTCCCGGCCTCGTACCAGCGCCCGGCCCGCCGGTCCCACCAGGTGAGCCGGCCGGTCGTGGAGCCGGGGGCGGGCGCGACGGCGGTGATCAGCTGACTGCCGCCGCCGGTGTCGGCGATCCGGGCGGGCAGCGGGGCGTGGCCCTGCGGAAGCAGGGCGGTCACGATCAGCGAGCCGGTGACGAGAGCGGTACGCAGCAGCACATGTCAGACGGTACGGGGAGGAAGGGGCACAGGGAGCGCAGGCAGGCCGTCGAGGCTGGTCTCGACCTTCTTCTCGCAGTACTCCGCGAACTCCTCGTCCGTCTTGCGGCCGAAGTACTCCGCGTGCAGCGTGCGCTCGCCCTGGTACTCCATCAAGGGGACGGCGTACCCGCACACATCGGCGATCCGGCGGGCGTGGACCAGGATGATGGCCCGGGCAGCGGGTCCGTCGGCCTCGCCGAACAGGGTGATCAGCTCGGCCCAGCGCGGGTCGTCGCGGAAGACGGCCTCGCCGTCGCCGTGCACGCGCACGATGTTCGGCGGCCCGGAGAACGCACACCACATCAGGGTGATCCGGCCGTTCTCGCGGACGTGGGCGATGGTCTCGGCGCCGCTGCCGCCGAAGTCGAGGTACGCGAGGGTCTGCTCGTCGATGACGACGAGGGTCCCGGCGCGGCCCTTGGGGGACAGGTTGACGTGACCGTCACCCGCGAGCGGGGCGGTCGCGGTGAAGAAGACCGGCTGTTCCTCGATGAACTTGCGCAGCCGGCCGTCTATTCGTTCGTGGAGTTTTCCCATGATCCGATTATCGGGCCTGGCGGCAGGTGGGGGCCGGGCAGTTCCACTCCCCGAGACCCAGCCGGGTGAAGTGCAGACCCAGTTGGTACTCGTCGAAGAGGTACGCGGACCGCTCCAGCAGCGCGCCCAGCTCGGCCGCCTCGGCCTGGCCCCCTCGATGGGTGTACTGCCAGTCCCATGCCCGTACGGTGCCCTCCGCGAGCTCGCGCAGGCCGGCGTCCCGTACGTCCAGCAGGGCGACGGCGGCCCGCAGTGCGGCGATCCCGCCCTGGGCCCGCAACAGGTGGAAGGCGGCCCGGCGGGTGTGCAGCGGCCGCTCGGCGGAGACGCGCTCCGTCAGCCAGTCGGCGGGCAGCGGCCCCGCCGTGGCGCGCAGACTCCGGGAGGCCTCGCGGGCCACGGCCGCCGAGGGGTCGTCGAGCAGCGGACGCAGCAGCCGCTCGTCGTCCGCGTCCAGCAGGCGCAGCCCGGAGACGGCGGCGGCCCGCACGGCACCGGCCGGGTGCCCGAGCAGGGCGCGCAGCAGCGGCCCGTCCTCGCGGCGGGCGCACTCGGCGAAGCCGTACACCGCGTACCTGGTCACCCGGGCCGGGTCCGTGACCAGCTCGCGGTAGTGGGTGTACGGGTCGCCGCCGTCCTGGCGGACCACCCAGCGGGCGCAGGCTCGGACCAGCCCAGAGCGGTCGGTGAGGTGCTCCCCGGCCTCGGCGGCCCGGCCGGCCCGGCGCAGGGCGGTGACCCCGGCGGCGCGGCCCATCGGGATGTGCGCGCCGAGCAGGCTGTCGATCGCCTCGTCGTCGGGCCCGTCGGCCGCCATGGCGGCGAGCGCGGCGTCCGCCCACAGCCGGCTCATCAGCGGATCCAGCTCGGCGGCGGCCAGCCGGGCGAGCTCCCGCACCCCGAACTCGCCGCTCTCCAGCGACAGCCGCGCGGCGAACCGCCGGGTCGGCAGGTCCGAGCTCGCGCGCAGCTCGGCCCGCAGCCGCTCGCCGCGCAGCGCCGCGGGCAGCAGCTCCAGGGCCCAGGCGCCGTGCTCGCGGCGGCCCAGCCGCAGCAGGAGCGGGGTCAGCCGGCGCACCGTGCCCGCGGGGTCGGCGTCCAGCGCCGCGCGCAGCACGCGCCGGGCCTGTTCCCGTACGGCCGGAACCCAGTCGGTACAGCGGATCGCGACGAGTTCGAGCACCGGATCCGGCCCGCGGAGCGCGCCTTCGCGGACGTAGCCGTCGGGATGGCACAGCGCCACCACGTCCGCGCCGTTGTATGCGGTCCCGTACCGGAAGCGCTGGATATCGCGTACCGCCTGGTCGAAGGCGATCCATGTGTCGGCCACGCCCTCGGGGAGCGGCACCGGGGTGTGACCCGGGTGCCCGCCGTCCATCAGGCGATCCGCGCTCGCGTGCCCCGCCCGTATCGCACGTTCCCGCCTCGCGCTCATGCGGCCGCCTCCTCCTCTTGTCCCTTCCGTGGAGTCTAGGCAACGGAGCGGCCCTCACGTCTCCGATATACCCGCTGGTCAGGGAGGGGGCGGCGAAGCTCGATTGACGAAACATACGGAGTAGTGCATAGTTATGCCTGTTGTTGGATGCACCGTAAGGAGAAACCCGTGACCGAGCGCGTCGTACTCGCCTACTCGGGCGGTCTTGACACCTCCGTCGCCATCGGCTGGATCGCCGAGGAGACGGGCGCCGAGGTCATCGCCGTCGCGGTGGACGTCGGCCAGGGTGGCGAGGACCTGGACGTCATCCGCAAGCGGGCACTCGCCTGCGGCGCGGTCGAGGCCGAGGTCGCGGACGCCAAGGACGAGTTCGCCGACGAGTACTGCCTCCCGGCGATCAAGGCGAACGCCCTCTACATGGACCGCTACCCGCTGGTCTCGGCCCTCTCCCGGCCGGCCATCGTCAAGCACCTGGTCGCCGCCGCCAACAAGCACGGCGCCTCGATCGTCGCCCACGGCTGCACCGGCAAGGGCAACGACCAGGTCCGCTTCGAGGCCGGCATCCAGGCCCTCGGCCCCCACCTCACGTGCATCGCCCCGGTCCGCGACTACGCGATGACCCGCGACAAGGCCATCGCCTTCGCCGAGAAGGCCGACCTGCCGATCGCGACCACCAAGAAGTCCCCGTACTCCATCGACCAGAACGTCTTCGGGCGCGCCGTCGAGACGGGCTTCCTGGAGGACATCTGGAACGCCCCGATCGAGGACATCTACGAGTACACCGCGAACCCGGCCACCCCGCGCGAGGCCGACGAGGTCGTCATCTCCTTCAAGGAGGGCGTCCCGGTCGCCATCGACGGCAAGCCGGTCACCGTGCTCCAGGCCATCCAGCAGCTCAACGAGCGCGCCGGCGCCCAGGGCATCGGCCGGATCGACATGGTCGAGGACCGCCTCGTCGGCATCAAGTCCCGCGAGGTGTACGAGGCCCCGGGCGCGATCGCGCTGATCGCCGCCCACTCCGAGCTGGAGAGCGTCACCGTCGAGCGCGAGCTGGCCCGCTACAAGCGGCAGGTCGAGCAGCGGTGGAGCGAGCTCGTCTACGACGGCCTGTGGTTCTCCCCGCTCAAGCGCGCGCTGGACGGCTTCATCAACGAGGCCAACCAGCACGTCACCGGTGACATCCGGATGACCCTGCACGGCGGTCGCGCCGTGGTCACCGGCCGCAGGTCCGAGGAGTCGCTGTACGACTTCAACCTGGCGACCTACGACTCGGGCGACACCTTCGACCAGTCGAAGGCCCAGGGGTTCATCGACATCTTCGCCCTCTCCGCGAAGATCGCCGCGCGTCGCGACCTCGCCTGAGCCACCCGCCGTACCCGGAGCACCTCCCCGTTACCTCCGCGGCGGGGAGGCGGTTCCACATCCAAAGCCTTACAGGCAGTCAGAGCAATGCAGTCTTGAGGAGCAGTAGCTGTGAGCAGCAACAACGGTGACGTCCGGCTCTGGGGCGGCCGCTTCGCCGACGGCCCCGCCGAGGCCCTCGCGAAGCTGTCCGCGTCGGTCCACTTCGACTGGCGCCTCGCGCCCTACGACATCGCCGGTTCCCGCGCCCATGCCCGCGTGCTCCACAAGGCGGGGCTGCTCACGGCCGAGGAACTCGACCGGATGATCGCCGGCCTCGACCAGCTCGAAGCCGACGTCGCGAGCGGTTCCTTCACCGGCACCATCGCCGACGAGGACGTGCACACCGCCCTGGAGCGCGGCCTGCTGGAGCGGCTCGGCGCCGACCTCGGCGGCAAGCTGCGGGCCGGCCGGTCCCGCAACGACCAGGTGGCCACCCTCTTCCGGATGTACCTGCGCGACCACGCCCGGATCATCGGCGGCCTCATCGCCGACCTCCAGGACGCGCTCGTCGGCCTCGCCGAGACCCACGCGGACGTGGCCATGCCGGGCCGCACCCACCTCCAGCACGCGCAGCCGGTGCTCTTCTCCCACCACGTGCTCGCCCACGTACAGTCCCTGACCCGGGACGCGGAGCGGCTGCGCCAGTGGGACACCCGGACCGCGGTCTCCCCGTACGGCTCGGGCGCCCTGGCCGGCTCCTCCCTCGGGCTGGACCCGGAGGCGGTCGCCGCGGACCTGGGCTTCGAGCGGGGCTCGGTCGGCAACTCCATCGACGGCACGGCCTCGCGCGACTTCGTCGCCGAGTTCGCCTTCGTCACCGCGATGATCGGGATCAACCTGTCCCGGATCGCGGAGGAGATCATCATCTGGAACACGAAGGAGTTCTCCTTCGTGACGCTGCACGACGCCTTCTCCACCGGATCGTCGATCATGCCGCAGAAGAAGAACCCGGACATCGCGGAGCTGGCGCGCGGCAAGTCGGGCCGGCTCATCGGCAACCTGACGGGTCTCCTCGCGACCCTCAAGGCACTGCCCCTGGCCTACAACCGGGACCTCCAGGAGGACAAGGAGCCGGTCTTCGACTCCTGCGACACCCTCGAGGTCCTGCTCCCCGCCTTCACCGGCATGATGGCCACCCTCACGGTCAACCGGGAGCGGATGGAGGAGCTGGCTCCGGCGGGCTTCTCGCTCGCCACCGACATCGCGGAGTGGCTGGTCAAGCAGGGCGTCCCGTTCCGGGTGGCGCACGAGGTGGCCGGCGAGTGCGTCAAGGTGTGCGAGGTGCTCGGCATCGAGCTGGACGAGCTCACGGACGAGCAGTTCGCGAAGATCTCGGAGCACCTGACCCCCGAGGTCCGCACCGTCCTCAACGTCCCCGGAGCCCTGGCCTCCCGCAACGGCCGCGGCGGCACCGCCCCGTCGGCCGTCGCGATCCAGCTCACCGAGCTGAAGGCGGACCTGGTCATCCAGCACGCCTGGGCGGCCCACAAGCAGTAACGGCACCACCCCCGAAGGGGCGGCCGGGCGTACGCGCCCCGGCCGCCCCTTCGGCATGCGCCGGGCTCTCCCGTCCCACGGGAACCATCAACCCCGGCAGTAGCGTGGTGGACGGTGACCTGATCACGGGATACGAGGAGACGATCGTGGACATCTCACAAGCCGGCCCGTCCCGGCGCGCGTTACTGGCACTCGGCACGGGGACCGTACTGTTCACCGGCCTGGCCACGGCCGCCGGCGGCCGGGCACACGCCGAGGAACCCGGGGCAGCGGTGACCCGGCGGCTGCGGGACCTGGAGCGGGAGCACTCCGCCCGGCTGGGCGTGTTCGCCCGCCACATGTGCACGGGCCGGACGGTGGTGTACCGCGCGGACGAGCGGTTCCCGATCTGTTCGGTCTTCAAGGGGCTGGCCGCCGCGGCCGTGCTGCGGGACCTCGACGAGGACGGCGAGTTCCTCGCCAAGCGGATCCGGTACACGCAGGAGTACGTCGAGAAGTCGGGGTACGGCCCGGAAACCGGCAAGCCCGCGAACGTGGCCAACGGCATGACGGTCGAGGCCCTGTGCTCCGCCTCCGTCAGCGCGAGCGACAACGCCGCGGCCAACCTGCTCCTCGAGGAACTGGGCGGCCCCACGGCGATCACCCGGTTCAGCCGCTCGCTCGGCGACCGGATCACCCGGCTGGACCGCTACGAACCCGAACTGAACTCGGCGGAACCGGGGCGGGTGACCGACACCACCAGCCCCCGGGCCATCGGGAAGACCTACGCGCGCCTGCTCCTCGGCGACGCGCTGCCCTCCCGGGACCGCGGGCTGCTGACCGACTGGCTGATCGCGAACACGACGAACACCGAGCGGTTCAAGGCCGGGCTCCCGGCGGACTGGCTCCTGGCGGACAAGACCGGTGGCGGGCACGAGTACGGGGTGGCCAATGACGTGGGTGTGGTGTGGCCGCCGGACGGCACCCCGATCGTGATGGCGGTCCTGACGACCAAGCCGGGCTCGCCGACCGGCCCCCGGGACAGCGCGCTGGTCGCGAAGACCGCCCGGCTGCTGGCCTCGGCCCTCACCTGATCCTCACGCCGCCCAGTCGCGCAGCGCGTCGAAGTCGGGCCGGGTCAGTCCGATCCGCTCGTCGATCCGCATGAGCAGGGTCCGTGCCGGGTGACGCTGGTCGACGTACTCGCGGTCCATGCCCGTGATGTCGTCGTCGATCCACGCGAACGGCCGGGCGCCCGCGTACTCCAGGACGTACTGGGTCTTCCAGAACGTGCCGCGCGGCGCCCGGCCGTGCATCACCGGCCAGTCGATGTAGGGGAGCCTCGGCAGGCCCAGGTGCGGCCCTATCCAGTCGTTCGCCTCGTCCTTCCACGTCGTGGCCCAGACGAGTTCGTACGCGTCCGCGAGCGCGAGCAGCTCCGCGCCGTGGGCGTGATTCAGCCAGACCCGCAGGGGCTTCGCGCTCTCGGCACCGGTCCAGCCCGTCGGACGCATCCGGTGGGTGGTGTAGCCCTCGGGGCGGCGCTGCGGCTTGGCCGCGTAGGGGTTCAGCGGTCTTATATGGGCATGAGACACGTCCGACCGATTCTCGCGGACGTTGAATGCATGGGTAGAGACCTGGACGGCGCCGGTCTGTGGGAAGTTGTCGTCGGAGCCGGGATGCTCGGTCGGAGGCCGTCGGTGTTTCGTCTTGCAGCTCGCCTTCACATGCTGGCGCCGCCTGTCAACGTCGGCCCGAGGAACCTTCACCCTCCCGCAGTAGCCACTCCCTCACCGTCGGGACGCTGTCCAGGAGCTGACTGACCTGCATGCCTTCTTCGCGCGAGGTCACTCTCAACAGCGGGGTGAAGTCGTCGGGAAGCAGGTCCAGCAGGCTCATCACGCGATCTCCCGAACGTAGCGTGATCAACAGCTCGCACCGGAGCTGACGCGGGATGCCCGGGCGATGGGACAAGCTGTTCCACAGGGCTGGCCACAGGTAGTGGGTTCCATCGGGCGCCGCATTCGCTCGTACCCACGCCGGGTCCAACCGCTGGTTAAGGCTGAGTTCACACGCGCGCTCCTCCAGCCTGAGCAGCGAGGCCGTATCGATGACCTTCACCTCACGAGGCAGCGGCTGATCCGAGTCCATCGCCCCATGCTGCCCGACAGCACCCCATAGCGGGCAGCCGACCCCGGTGAAGCTCATTCCGTTAGGAGTTCTTCGGTCGATGGCGATGTGTTCCCTACCGCCCCGTGATGGGTGCGCGCCCGTGCCGGAAGCGTGCGGACGTTCCCACCGCCTTGGAGGGCTGCTCGGAGGCGCTGGATCTCGTCGTGCTGCTCGACGAGCCGGGACAGCGCCAGCATCTTGAACTCGGACGCTTCGGACGCCTCCTGCTTCATTCGGGAGAGCCGCCCCTTCAAGGCGGCTACCTCGGCTTTGAGGCGGTCAATCTGGGCGAGGCGGGGATCTGGCTCGCCGGTGACCTCTCGGGCCCTGCCAAGCCGGCTCTCGAACTCCTGCTTGATGTGGGGGTAGGTGCGGTACAGCGTCGCCCGGGGGACAGCCGCGAGGATGCTGAGGGACTGGATGTCGCACCGCAGGCCCTCGGGGACGTCCCCGGCCATGAGCTGATCCATGGCGGCTTTCAAACGACTCTCAGCGTTGGCGTGGCGGTCACTGGGCACTGGATGCCTCCTCGGTGGCTGCGGCGGCGTCGATGGATTCCACGATCCGCATGGATCGCTCGTAGGTCTGCTGGGCGCGTTGACGCTCCGGCGCCGACAGCCGGGGATTGCCAAGGAACACAGCCCGGGTGTTCTCGGCGTGGTCGGCCCACGCCTGCCGGTGCTGGGAGTGATGGGTGGCTTGGGGGCAGCGAGCGGAGTCGCACATGCCGAGCAGAGGCTCGCTGGCATTCGGAGTGCCGGCCAAGGCGAGGCACAAGGCCTTGGCGGGGTCGGTGAACCAGCAGTAGTTCGCCACGCCGATGTGAAGGGTCTTTGCCTTGCTCTTGAGGAGCTTCTCCACGCGACGGTCGTCGGCGACGGTGGCGGGGCCAGGGTCGTGTCCGGCGAGGGAGCGGTCGACGCTCTGGAAAGCGGCGACCAGGTCGCGTGCACCTCGGCCCGAGGGGAGGACGCCTTGCTGGTAGTCGTGGTAGGCGGCAACCGTGAGCCGCGTGTGTTCGAGCTCCTCTTCGGCCTGGACCTCGGCGAGGAACGCGGCCTGGTGGCCGCCCGGCCGGGCCGTGTAGCCCTCGGTAGTGGCCACCGAGACGTGCTTCAAGTGCCACTTTGTGGCCAGGAGGCCGTGGGGACGTTGGGCGATGGACAGAGCGAGGGTACGACGCAGGGCCCGCGGGTGGACCGGTCCATCCGGGATCGGGGTGAGGCCGAGACGCTGTCCGAGGGGACCGTTGATCCAGTCCCGGAGCGCGGTGTACCGGTTGGCGGAATTGTTGGCGACGGGGAAGATCAGGTCCCCGAGGTCCGTGCCGCCAAGGGCTTCGGCGGCTCCTACAGCGCGGTGTACATCCTCGATGACCACCCATGAGTCGGGCACTCCGCCGAACTTCTCACCTTTGACGCGGCGGGAGTCCAGCCAGTGACGGGAGCCGTAGGCGCGGTCTTCGCTGCGGTGGCAGCCATGGGTGAGTTCGGCCAGCTCTGAGGTCCGCATGCCAGACAGCGCCGAGGTGAGGTAGTAGGCAGCGGAAGTGACGGCGAACACCATGCTGTCCAGGGCGAAGTGATTCATAGGGAGGGCCCAGGGGACGGGCTCTTCATCATCGGCGCGTGGCACCGCCGCTGCGTCACGGCACCACGCGTTCTCGGTGCCACAGGCAGCGACCCATGCCGCCAACTGAGGCCTGAGCCGCTCCAGATCCCGTTGGGTGGAGGAGAGCGCAAGGAAGTCCTTGGTGAAGGACGTGTGGGCGAGCGTGAGGAGGGGATCACCGATGTCCCAACCCGAGTTGAGTCTGCGGGCGATGCCGGAGGGGGCAGCACGAGGTGCCGGGATTCCGGCTGCGATACGCCGCTCGATCTCGGCGATGACGAGCGGGTGGTGTTCGACGCGGAGCGACGATCGGATGCCGCCCCGGCGGACCATGGTCTGCCGGGCGTGAGTGGCTTCCCTGACGAGATGGGGGCTGATCGTGTCGACGAGGTAAGAGGCGCCGGCGAGGAGCGGCCGCAGGATGTCGTCTGGGACGGCGGGGGTCTGGTTGGTGGCGGGACGCTGGTATCCAGCGACCTGGGCGGCGGTGCGGTCGCCCCATGGGCGGAAGCCAGTCGGGTAGGCGTCGGGCAGTAGCGGTGCGTATGCGGCCAGGGCCTGCGTGGTCAGAACGAATCCTGCGATGGTGCCGGGGGTGACCGGCTGGTTGGGGTCGGTGCGGCTGACGGAGACAACGGGCAGGTAGGCGTCACAGTGCTGCTGGTGGATCTGTCGGAGGCCGGTGAGTCCCGCCTCAGTGAGGTGGTTGAACCAGGCTGTGAGGCGGACGAGTTCGTGTCGGAGCGTTTGCAGGGCGAGAGGGGAGCGGTATGCCTGTGGGAGTACAGCAACGGACGGGTGGGTGGGCACAAGGCGGGCCATCAAGTAGGTGCGCGCGACCGCTCGCCAGGTCGGGTTGGTGACCTGGGTGAAGTCCAGGATCTGCTCGCTGCGGGGCCAGGACGCTGGGGCGTCGGCGACGCAGGTCAGGTCCCAGATGTCCTGGTCGAAGTGGGGGCGGCGAGTACCGGGCCGAGTGCGGTACCCAGCAGTCTGGAGGATGTCCAAGCCGGTGAAGGGACTGTGACCGGCGCCGGCGGTCAGAGCGTCGGATCTGGTCACGGGATCTCCTCCGGCTGCAGGACCGCGAACACGTTTTCGGTGGCGGCCCGGATCGCTGTCGTGCTGAAACGGGGCAGCAGGTCGGTGCTGAGCCTGTCGGCGTAGGGGCCGAAGATGGCCAGGAACTGCGCGTTCGTCATGTGCCGTTCCTGGTCGGCGAAATAGCGCTGGAGGCGCAGCAGGTTGGGCAGGTGCCGGGGGGTGAACACGGCGAGCGGGCATAACAGGCACACCCAGGGACGGGCTGGGCAGGCGGTTCCGGATGGGGCGTGGGGGCTGTTGTAGAGACTGGCGCAGGATGCGACGAACACGTCCTGCTCGCCGGCCAGTAGGCGCTGGATGGCGTCGCCGTCGAGTCCGGCGTCCGCAACGAGGCGGGGGAAGTCGGTAGCGAACCGGGCGGCGTCTTGGCTGGTGACGATGACCGGCGGCGCGGCCTTGCGGCGGATGTCGCGCTGGGCTTCCTCGATGACTCCCTCGATGGCCTCCACCTGGGCGGGGGTGTGGTGGTGGAGGTAGTGGTCGCCTTCGATCGCCGGGGTGTGGTTGGGGTCGATGGTGGTGCGTCCTGTCCAGGCGGAGCGGTCGCGCCTGTGATGGCAGGTCGTGCGGATCCGGCCGCCGTGCGGGGTCATGGGCTGGCCGTTGTCGTCGGTCAGGCCGACGGTTTTCGCCCACTTGATCCGCTGCCATGGGGTACGGGGATGCCCGGACAACGCCGTGCCGTTGTAGTTGATCCACATGGAGTCGGAGAGTTCTCCGGCGTGCTCGCGAAGAGGCGCGGAGTGGGAGAGCCACTGGTCCAGGAGCCGTACGGTGGGGCCGCGCAGGTTGAGGGCTTCGCGGGCGGTCCGACCCTTGCGATAGGACAGCAGGCCTGTGGCGGGGCCGGAGTGTGTGAAGTCGGGTACGGACAGGGTGTCGATACCGTCGGGCACAGCGCCGGTCAGCATGGCCAGCCGGAGGTTGTAGACGAGTGCCGTATACCCGGATGGGAACAGGGCGTCGCGAATCTCCAGGACCGCGGTTGTGATCGCCCAAGGAGCTCCGGGGATCATCGCGCGGATCGCGCGAACCGTCACCGGGCCAGTTCTACGGATCAGCCAGGCCAGGTTGTCCCGGGTGATGCCATGGGCGATCGGGTCGGCCCCGCGTTCAGCGGATTCCAGAGCCTTGAGGTGATCCTGCCAGGCGGTGTCGATGGCGGTGCGGGCGGCTTGATCGATGCGCCGCCATTCTGCGTCGCTGTACGGCCGGTGAGGGGTGGACCCGGCCTGCTGGTTGATCGGCCTTCCGTCGAGGTGGGCTCGGATGCTGGCGTGGAGGGTGCCGCCGTCGGCGAGGAAGCCATTGAGGGTGATGCGGCTGTGCCGCTCGAATGTGAATCCGAACTTCAGCCAGTAGGACGTGAGTTGTGTCGCAGTGAGACCGGAGAGAGTGCCGGTGAAACCGGTCTCGTGCAGGTAGCGGGCGAGGTGTCGGGCACACCGGACAGCGTGCCGGGCATCGCGGTAGGTGCGGATCGGGCCGTTGGGATGGGCGGCTGCGGTAAGTCCTTGGGCGAGGTCGCCAGCTAGTACCGAGTCGGGCAGCTCGTGAAGCGTGCCGAGGTAAGGCCGCTGACCCGGGAGCGTGTATTGAACGGCGAGCGGTTGTCGGATTTCAGCGGGCATGGGTGTCCTGGAATTCTGCGTCGGCTTCCCGGCGGGCGACCGGGTTGGGGTCGGCGTCCGCGTATGCCTGGCGGAAGATTCTCTGGGTGTCCAGGAGATGGAGGTACACCTGTGTGGTGGCGACGCTGGCATGGCCGAGGAGGTCCCGCAGGATCAGCAGAGGATCGGCCTTGGTGAGGTAGAGAGCCATGGCGTTGTCATCGCCGGTGTCGAGGACTAGGCGGGCTGCCTGCTGGTAGTAGCCGCGCACCAGCTTTTCCAGGGTGGCCATAGCCATCGTGTGGCGTGTCATGTGGGGGTGGACGTGCGGATACGCGGGTTCCCACCGATCGCGGATGCGGGCGGAGGTCCGGCGGAGGGTGGTCGCCCAGTCCAGGAACGGCGAGCCGTCGGACTGGACGGCGAGGAGGGCACTTCCGCCGCCGGGGCCGACCAGGCGGAGCCGTTCGGCCGGAGTCAGCAGGTGCCAGCGGCGGTAGGTGCCGTTGAGGTAGGCGCCCTCGTACGTCGGGTCTTCTACGTGGAGGGCATGGGTGGGGCGCCATCGCGAGCCGTCCACGTGGGTGGCCCGCTCCAGCGTCGTGTAGTCGTGAACGCGGGCCAAGGCGTCGTACTCCACCCAGGTCTGTCGACCCTTGCTGCCCTTCGTGGTCGGAGGCGCGAGCGGCAACGGGATGGGGACGGCGGTGCGCTGGCGGGGCAGTGGAGGGATCTCCCACGGAGTGAGAAGCCGCCATTCTCGAAGCCGCAGACCGGTGGAGACCGCAAGCGAGCCGCCGGCGGCGTTCCTGCCGGTCTCGCGGCCCCGAAACGTGGCGTCGGGTTCGCCGCCCGGGTCGTTGCCGGCGAGAGCGTTGATCAGCAGCTCGGAGTACGGCCGCTCCAGGTACTTGCGCGTTGCGTGCCGTCTGGCACCCCGCACGGTGGCGAGGTTACGGGCGGACTCCATGCGTACGCCGTCAGGGCGCAGGTAGGAGCCCATGGCGTAGGAGAACGGAGCATCGTGGCAGTGCCCCTCGTTCACCGCCCACTGGTAGAACGCCGCGATGGTCTTGACCGCAAGGTTCCAACTGGACGCTCCAAGCCGGACTTCCAGTGGGCCTGACAAGCGATGCTCAGCGTAGAGGGACAGGCCGTCGCGCAGCAGTTGACGGTTGGAGAACAGGGCGATGTCGTGGGTGGAGAGGAACTCGGCCCAGGGCTTGAGTTGTAGAGCGTATGTCTTCCACGAGTTCTCGGCGGGTGCTCCGCTGATCGGCAGCTCTCGCAGCCAGCGATTGATGACTGTCACTGGTCGGGGGCCGTTCTCGTCTTCGAAGCGGAGATCGTCGTCCACGAGTACTGGCATGCCGTCGCGGTTGAGCGGCGGCGACGAGAGGTCCCAATCCTCCCAGCCGGCTTTGGAGAAGCGGAAGAGAATCACCATTGCACGGTAGGTGAGACGCAATCAGCTGTGCCCGATATTTGTGAAACTGCCAGTCTCATGACGATTAATCAGATAATCCGGCAGTAAGGGTGTCTCGCGACTGGGGGCCGTTGGGAATGCCGGGTGAGAGTCGCAGCTGGAGATGGCCGCGCATCGTCACTTGGTTCGGCGGACCCGGCTGTGAGGCTGTCCGCGGCTTTCGCCTACAGGCTGCCTTTTGATTCGTATGTCCAGACGTTGCCTACGTTGCGTCCGCCCCGGCGCATCACGGTGCCGAGGATGGCTGTGAGGTCGTCCTCGACCTCGGCCAGGAGCTCTGTGCCGAAGACGCACAGGGACTCCTCCCATGGGTGCCAGAAGGTACCCATGCGCAGGTCACGGGTGAGGAGCTTGTAGTACTCGCCTTCCCAGCATGCGGCGCCCGGCCAGGCCGGCTGCCCTGGCGCGCCGACACGTGCTGGGTCGAAACGGTAGCCCTGATGCCACCAGCTGACCGAGTAGAGATGCTCGCCGGGGCTGACGCGGGCGCGCAGGCCGCGCTCGACGGTGTCCTGAAGGCGTGCGACCCGGTGTTCATCCGGGAGGTCTCGCATGAGGCCGTAGGTGTGACGAGTGTCGGTGACGTCCCCGACGTGCCAGGTAACGGAGTCGGGTGGCTCCTCAATAGCCGGGTAGTAGGTGTAACTGGGTTTGAAGGCGAAGCGGGCTTTGAATTCGTCGCACAGCGCCTCGTGCTCCCGGTCGTCGAGCAACATGGATACGGGGCGGGTGCTGGCGGGTAGCGTGCCGACCGACGTCCAGGCATAGATGCGTACGGTCGAAATGGCGCGGAAGCCGGCTGCGAGAAGGGCGTCCAAGATCGGGCCGGTCGGCGCCTCGGCCGTGAGGTAGCGGCGGTCCGGCGCCGCACCGGTGCCCATGTGAAGGCTGCGGCTGTTGCGGGCCCAGCGGACCCAGTGGTGCACGAACTCTGCGTGGGGGCCGGTCACCCCCCGAACGGCTGCGAACTCTGTCGACCCGACGGCCTCCGCCCAGCCTGCGCCGACGATCCTGGTCTCCGTTTCCAGGACCTGGACGTTCAGCCCCCAGTTCAGCAAGTTCCCGTGGTCCTCGCGGATGTCCGCCAGCCCGCGTATGTACGGACCGCAGGCCTCGACCAGACGGTCCAACTCCTGAAGTCGACGGTAGCCGTAGCCGAGCCTGCGCACATGCATGCCCCTCGCCGGTGCCACCTCAGCCGCGAGGTCGTCGAGCTCGGCAATGAGCAGCGTCCGCGCGGGTCCGACAGTCCTGAAACCGGCGGCGCGCAGAGGCTCGTCCATCTGGATCGGGTCGTGGCTGTACGCCCGCCACTCGGCACGCTCTCGCCGGGCGGCGAACGCCTCTTGCTGCCGTCGGATCAGCCCGGTGACTTCTGTCGGGTCGGTCCGGTCGGGCAAGGGGGAGTGCCGAACCGTGCCGTGCGTGCCGTAGTGAGTCCTAATTACCGGTCCGTCCCGCTCGACCACGGCCCCTACCGGGGCCCGCTCCGGGACATGCCCCCGCACCTGCTCGTCATACGCTGCCAGCAGCGCGTCCACCCCATTCATCAGGCTGTCGGCCTGGCGGATACCTGTCCGCGGCCTTGGTGATTATCGGGACCATCGCCGACGCCATCCAGTCATTTAACGGTCACCTCGTGGCGTGAGGCATGCCTGCAGGCGCCCTGTAGCGGGGGTGGATGCGACTGGTGGGTGAGACAGCGAGACTTCACGGAACCGCATAGATAAGCGGTCCGTCGACATCGATCAGCAGCAGGGGCTTCATTTCGGCAGTTTTCCGTTCCGGCGGCCCGATGGCAGCCCATTTTCTTCATCGAATGAGACAGTGACGTCTCATTTGGGGTATGCTTGTCTCATGGCCATGGATCGTGACCAGGTGCTCCGCGACGCGGCGGCCCTGCTCTCCCGGAAATCGACCGCCACGATGGACGAGGTCGCCCGCGCCGCAGGAATCGGGCGCGCGACCCTCCACCGGCACTTCGCCGGGCGCGACGCCCTCGTACGGGCCCTCGAAGAGCTCGGGATCCGGGAGTTCGAGGTGGCCTTCGACAACGCCCGCCTCGACGAGGGCAGCGCGATCGACGCGCTGCGCCGGCTCGTGGCCGAATCGGAGCCCAACGCCGGGCTGCTGGCCTTCCTCGTCACCGAGAACCAGCTGTTCGAGGGCGACCAGATCAACGAGGGCTGGGAGCGGCTCGACGCCCGCGTCGGCGCGCTCTTCCGGCGCGGCCAGGAAGAGGGCGACATCCGGATCGACCTGAGCCCCGCCTGGCTCACCGAGGCCCTCTACGGCCTCATCGGCACCTGCGCCTGGGCCGTCATGGACGGCCGGGTCGCACCGAAGGACTTTCAGTACATGATCATCGAGCTGCTGCTCGGTGGCGCAAGACGGAGCGTGCAGTGATGAGCGGTACCAAGCAGTCGAGCCCGATCGAGGAGACGGAGGTCAAGAGCGGCGGCCGCGGGCGCTGGCTGGCGCTCTCCGTCCTCGTGCTGGCCGTGCTGCTGGTCGCGGTGGACGCCACCGTGCTCGGCCTCGCCACCCCCTCGCTCTCCGAGGACCTCAAGCCGTCCGGCACCCAGCTGCTGTGGATCGGCGACATCTACTCGTTCGTCATCGCCGGTCTGCTGGTGTCGATGGGCAGCCTCGGCGACCGCATCGGCCGCAAGAAGCTGCTCCTCGTCGGCGCCACCGCCTTCGGCGCCGTCTCGGTCCTCAACGCGTACGCGACCAGCCCCGAGATGATGATCGTCGCCCGGGCCCTGCTCGGCGTGGCCGGCGCGACCCTGATGCCGTCCACCCTCGCGCTGATCCGCAACATCTTCCACGACCCCAAGGAACGCAGCCTCGCCATCGGCATCTGGGGCGCGACCGCCTCGGCCGGCGCGGCCGTCGGACCGGTCGTCGGCGGAGCACTGCTCCAGCACTTCTGGTGGGGCTCGGTCTTCCTGATCAACCTCCCCGTGATGATCGTCCTGGTCATCGTCGGCGTCAAGCTGCTTCCCGAGTCCAAGAACCCGGTCGCCGGCCCCTGGGACCTCGTCAGCGTCGGCCTCTCCCTCGTCGGTGTCATCGGCGTCGTCTACGCCGTCAAGGAAGCCGCCACCCACGGCCTGACCTGGGAGGTCGCGGCCACCGCGGTGCTCGGTGCGGCCGCCCTGTACGCCTTCGTCCGGCGCCAGTTCACCCTCCCGTCCCCGCTGCTCGACATGCGGCTCTTCCGGCACCGCGGCTTCTCCGGCGCGGTCCTCGCCGACCTGCTCACCGTCTTCGGCCTCTCCGGGCTGGTCTTCTTCCTCTCCCAGTTCCTCCAGCTCGTCCAGGGCCGCGACCCGCTGGAAGCCGGCCTCGCCGAACTGCCCGCCGCCATCGGCGCGGTGGTCACCGGCCTCGTCGCGGGCCGCTACGCCCGCAGGTACTCGGTACGCGTCATCGTGACGGGCGGCCTCGCCGCCATCGGCCTGGCCCTCGGCGCGCTGACCGTGCTCCACAAGGAGAGCGGCTACCCGCTGCTCGGCGCGGCCCTGCTCGCCGTCGGCCTCGGCGCCGGCTTCTCCTTCACCGTCACCGCCGACGTGATCCTCTCCAGCGTCCCCAAGGAGCAGGCCGGTTCGGCCTCCGCCGTCTCCGAGACGGCGTACGAACTCGGCGCCGCCCTCGGCATCGCCCTGCTCGGCTCCATCGTCACCGGCGTCTACCAGGGCTTCACCGCCCCGGCATCCGTCCCGGGGCCCGTCGCCGACGCCGCCCACGAGTCCCTCGGCGGAGCCGTCGAAGCCGCCAAGACGCTGGATCCGGGCACCGCGGGGCAGATGCTGGACGCCGCCCAGGAGGCCTTCGTGGACGGGCTGCGGCTCGCCTCCGGCGTCGGCGCCGCCGTGCTCCTGGCCACCGCCGCGGCCGCCTGGTTCCTGCTCAAGGGCCAGGAGCTCCAGGACGGCGTCGAACACTGAGGTCCCGTCAAGGGACGGTGTCCCGCGCGCGGTTGACAGTTCGTCGAAGCGCGGGACACCATCCCGGCGATGGAGATCAACGATCTGACCCCGGCCGAACGCCGCGTATGGGAAGCCTTCCCGCGCGGTGAGGGCGTCGACTTCCGGGAACACCCCGACGAGACCGGAGCCGCCGGCGAGACCTGGGGCCCCGAGCGGACCGTACGCGCCGAGGTGCTCACCGCCCTCCTGCTGAGCGGACCGGGCACCGAGGGCCAGGTCCCCGGGCTCAACATCCGGGGCGCCCGGATCACCGGCAAACTGAACCTGAGGTACGCCGTCGTGGAGCACCCGATCCGGCTGCGCGCCTCCTGGTTCGAGCGCAAACCGCTGCTCTACGGAGCCCAGTTGCGGGTCTTCGTGGCCAACGACTCGACCCTGCCCGGGCTGACCGCCGACGCCGTCCGTGTCGACATGGCCCTCAGACTGTCCTGCTGCCGGATCACGGGGCCCGTCCGGCTCTCCGGAGCCCGGATAGCCGGCGGCCTCTTCATCCGCAAGGCGGTCATCGGCACACCGCCGGCGGGCGCGGCGGACGAGCGGCCTCCGGAGGGGGAGCAGGAGCCCCTGCTCCAGGTCAACCACGCCGACATCGGCACCGACGTCATCGCCATGGAGCTCACCGTCCACGGCCAGACCCGCATCAACGGCAGCACCGTCGGCGGTCAGGTCAACCTCGACGGCGCCCGCCTGCTGGCCCCCGGCTCCACGGCCCTGCACGCCGAGACCCTGACCGTCGGCACCGACCTGCGGGCCATGCGCGCCGAGCTGACCGGCCGGGTCAACCTCACCGGCGCCCGCATACCCGGCCAGCTCAACCTCGCGTACGCCCGGCTCGTCAACCCCGGCGGAGTCGCCCTGCGCGCCTCCAGCTGCGTGATCGGCGAGGTGTGGCTGAGGGCCTGCGACACCATCCAGGGCGGGGTGAACCTGCGCCGCTCGCAGTTCGACCTGCTGCACATGCCGGCCGCGACCTGGCCCGAGCAGATCCGCATCGACGGGCTCAGCTACCGCACGCTGGCCCCCCACCTCCCCGCCGAGGAGCGGCTGCCCGCCCTGGAACGCGAGGAGTCCGGCTACCTCCCGTACGCCTACGAACAGCTCGCCGCGGCCTACCGCACCGCCGGCGACGAGGCGGCCGCCCGGACCGTGCAGCTCGCCAAGCTGCGGCGGCACCGCCGCACGCTGCCCCGGCACGCCCGGTTCTGGGGACTCCTCCAGGACGCCACGGTCGGCTACGGCTTCCGGCCGCTGCGCGCGGCGGGCTGGCTGCTGGCGCTGCTGCTGACCGGCTGCATCGCGTACGGGATCGATCCGCCCCGGCCGCTCAAGCCCGGGGAGGCTCCGGAGTTCAATCCGGTCTTCTACACGATCGACCTGATGCTGCCGATCATCAGCTTCGGCCAGGAACAGGCCTTCGCGCCGGTCGGCTGGCACCAGTGGCTGTCGTACCTGCTGATCGTGACCGGCTGGGTCCTCGCCACGACCACGTTGGCGGGCGTCAGCCGGTCGCTCCAGCGGCAGTAGGAGCTACGCGGCCTTCGCCTTGGTCGCGTACATGTCCACGTACTCCTGGCCCGAGAGCCGCATGACCTCGGCCATCACCGAGTCCGTGACGGCGCGCAGCACGTACCGGTCGCGGTCCATGCCCTCGTAGCGGGAGAACTCCATCGCCTCGCCGAAGCGGACGGTGACCCGGCCCGGGCGCGGCATGCCGGCCCCGCCCGGCTGGAGCTTGTCGGTCCCGATCATCGCGAACGGGACCACCGGGGCGCCGGTCATCAGCGTCAGTCGGGCGATGCCGGTGCGGCCGCGGTAGAGCCGGCCGTCGGGGGAGCGGGTGCCCTCGGGGTAGATGCCGAAGATCCGGCCCTCTTCGAGGATGCGGCGGCCGGTCATCAGGGCCGCGACCCCGCCGTTGGCCCCGTCACGGTCGACGGGGATCATGCCGGCGCCGGTGAAGAACCAGGCCATGAGCCGACCCTTGAGGCCCTTGCCCGTCACGTATTCGTCCTTGCCGATGAAGTGGACCGTGCGGTCGCACACCAGCGGCAGGATCATCGAGTCGATGAAAGTGAGGTGATTGCCCGCCAAAATCACCGGTCCCGAACCCGGGATGTTCTCGATGCCCTCCACGCGGGTGCGGAACATCAGGCGCATGACCGGTCCGACAGTGGCTTTGATGAGGCGCGTACGGAACAACGTGGGCCCTCCGGCATCAAAAAGCGGATCGCACACCCACCCTACGGCGGGCAGTGCAGGTGAGGACGATACTCGCGGGCCGGTGCTGATCGCACATCGGGTTCACGTATCGGATACGCAGTGTTGACGCACGTTTCCGCCATGTTCCCCGCGCGCTGGCCCGGCGGACATCCCCCTTTGCCTACGATCGGCGCGCAGTTTCGGGCCTTTTCACGAGCGGGGAGTAACACTCATGACGCAGGGTGGGGCAGCGCGGCGCACGGTCCTGGGGGCGGCCGTCCTGGCGGCGGGAGGCGGTATGGCCGGACTCTCGGCGGGATCGGCCTCGGCCACCGACAACGGAGCGGGCCACCGGGAACTTCCCTACCCGACGGTCATCGGACACCGCGGGGCCAGCGGCTACCGGCCGGAGCACACGATCGGCTCCTACCAGCTCGCCCTCGACCTCGGCGCCGACGTCATCGAGCAGGACCTGGTCCCCACCCGCGACGGGCACCTCGTCTGCCGTCACGAGAACGAGATCGGCGGGACCACCGACGTCGCCGACCACCCCGAGTTCGCCTCCCGGCGCACCACCAAGTCCATCGACGGGGTCTCCGTCACGGGCTGGTTCACCGAGGACTTCACCCTCGCCGAGCTGAAGACCCTGCGCGCGAAGGAACGCATCCCCGCCCTGCGCCAGCGCAACACGCTCTACGACGGCCAGTGGGCCGTGCCCACCTTCGAGGAGGTGCTGCGCTGGGCGAACCGGGAGGGCCGCCGGCGCGACAAGCAGGTCTGGCTACACGTCGAGACCAAGCACCCCAGCTACTTCCGGGGCCTCGGCCTCGGCCTGGAGGAGCCCCTCGCCAAGCTGCTGCGCCGCTACGGGCGGGACCACCGCGACGCGGCCGTCTTCCTCCAGTCCTTCGAGCCCTCCAGCATCCAGCGGCTCTCCCGGCTGGTCTCCGCGCCCCGCGTGGTACTGCTCTCCGCGGCGGGCACCCGCCCCTGGGACTTCGAGCAGGCCAAGGACCCCCGTACGGTCGCCGACCTGGTCAAGCCCGAGGGGCTGAAGTGGATCGCCGGCTTCGCCCAGGGCATCGGCCCGACCATGGACCTGATCCTCCCGCGCACCGCGGACGGCACGCTGGGAGCCCCGACCACCCTGGTCAAGGACGCCCACGCGCAGGGGCTGCTGCTGCACCCCTACACCGCGCGCAACGAGAACAACTTCCTGCCGGCCGAGTACCGCAAGGGCGCCGACCCGACCGCGTACGGGGACGCCCTCGGCGCCTTCAAGAAGTACTTCGAACAGGGCATCGACGGCATCTTCACCGACAATCCGGACACCGGGCTGCTCGCCGCGGAGGCCTTCCGCCCCGGCCGACGCCCCGTCAACCGCTGAGCGTAGCTTCCCGTACGAGTGGGCCGGGCCCGGTGGGGAAACCACCGGGCCAGGCCCACTCGTCCCGCCCGGCATGGACCTGCTGAACGAACTGGGCCCGCTGCTCTCCGCCGAAGCGGCCGCGGAGGCTCCGGGCACCGGAGTGGACGCGGCCGATCTGGAACAGGCCGTCTGGGTCAGGCTGCTGGAGCACGGGGGACACACCCCCGATCCGGCCGAGCCGGCCCGCTGGCTCCGCCGGGCGGTGCGCGCCGAGGCCCGCCGCGCCCGGCGCCGAGCCCGCCGCGAGATCCCCTATGACTACCGTCATCACTCCGTGGACGGCCGCCACCCGCACCGCTCGCCCGTCGCCGACGAACCGGAGGACGCCCTCCTGCATGGCGAGGAGAACCGCGCACTGCGATCGGCCGTCGCCCGATTGCCCGGACGGTGTCCCGAGCTGATGAAGGCACTTCTTTCGCCCAGAGACCTCACTTACCGTGAAATCGCAGGAGAGTTGGGTATCTCACAAGGAAGTTTGGGGCCCGTCCGTTCCCGTTGCCTGGGATGTCTGCGCAGAATGCTGGCTGCAGAGGTTGCGGCTCCTGGCCCACGGGGAAAGGAGCGGTAGACCAACGGGCTACCAGGTGAGCTGGAGGCATGCGCACATGGGCATGAGCGTGACCATTTCGGCGGCGGCTGCCGAGGACGCTGAGCAGATCTTCAAACTGCAGTACCTGGCCTTCCAGCGCGAGGCCGAGCTGTACGGCAACTACCTCATCCAGCCGCTCACCCAGTCCCTGGACTCCCTCAAGGAGGAGCTGGCGACGGACACCGTCCTCGTGGCCAGGCTCGGCGACGAGGTGGTCGGCACCGTCCGCGGCAACGTCGACGAGGAGGGCACGGGCAAGATCGCCAAGCTCTGCGTCCACCCCCGCCTGCAGGGCCACGGACTCGGCGCCCGCCTGCTGCGCGCCGTGGAGGAGGCCCTCGCCGGGCACGCCGGCACCACCCGCTTCCGCCTGCACACCGGCCACAAGAGCGAGTCGAACCTGAGGCTCTACCGCAACGCGGGCTACACCCAGGTCGGCGGCCGCACCGCCTCCGACGGCGTGCAGCTGGTGATCCTGGAGAAGGACACCAAGGACCCGACCGAGTTCGCGGTCAGCGCCTAGCCGGCGCCCGGCGCCCGGCCCCTGGCCCCGCGTCAGCGCTTGCGCCGCAGCCAGAGCATCCCGGTGACCGGAAGGATCACCGGGATGAACAGGTAGCCCAGCCCGAAGTTCGACCACACGGTCGGCTCAGGGAACGCCTCGGGGCGCACCACCGTCCAGGTGCCCACGATCAGTACGCCGGCCAGCTCGGCGGCGCAGCACAGCAGCGCCGCCCGGCGGGCCGTCTCCCCGCCGCGCACCAGCGAGTACGTGATGAACGCATAGACCAGCGCCGCCACCGCGGACAGCGAGATCGCCAGCGGCGCCCGGTCGAACTGGGTCGAGATCTGGTAGGCCGAGCGCGAGAGCGCGCCCACAACCATCACCCCGTACAGCCACACGAGCAGCAGCCCGGGGCCGGAGACCAGCCGCTCGCGCTCCGCCGGTGCGGCGCTCGCAGCCTCAGGCACCGGGGGTCCCCCAGATGTCGTGGAGGCGTACTTCGAGGACGGCGAGGACGAAGGCGCCGGCGGCCACCGTCACCGAGCCCCACTTGGTCCGCTCGGTGAGCGACATCATTCCGGCGGCCGGTACCGCGGCGAACGCGCCCACCAGGTAGGCCACGAAGATCACCTTGCCCTCGTCGGGCTTCTCGCCCCGGGCCAGCAGGACCAGGCCGATCACCAGCTGGGCCAGGACCAGTACGGTCACCACGGCCATCCCGATGAAGTGCCAGTCCTTGGTCGGCTGGTCCCGCCACGCGGCGTGACCGCACCAGGCGGCGAGGGCGAGTGCGGCCACGCCGATGGCGACCGTCAGGGCGTCGAGCATGCTGCGAGGGTATTACGGGCCGAAAGACCCGATGCGCGCACCCCTGGCCCCGGGCCTCGCCGGAAGGAAGTGAACCGGGCTGTTTGCCCCCGCAGTCGCGAAGCCGCGTAGTAGCTTGGGGCCCTGCCCTCGGGTAGCGGTCAGGGCTTGGCCGTCATGACGCTCCGCGGAGCCGAGTGAGAAGCCGACCCGTTTACGGGGCGGAGGAGTCACGGAATCGGTGCACCGCTGCTGGGCCTGAGGCCCGAGAGCGCAAGATCACCGACGAGGGGGTCGTGTGGGTCGAGCTGAATGGTCGCCCCGCTCGGCGAGATCATTTACGGATCTGCAGACCACGGCCGCTGGGCCGTGGTCGCCTCGGTCACCCGGCACCCGGCCGCTCGCCGAGGCCCGGCTGCGCGAGGCGGGCATCGAGACGCCGGAGCTGGTGGCCGCCGACGACATCACCCGCGGCAAACCCGACCCGGAGCCCTTCCTGCTCGCCGCCCGCCGACTGGGCGTCGACCCGGCCCGCTGCGTGGTCTTCGAGGACGCCTCGGCCGGCCTGGCGGCGGGCCGCGCGGCCGGCCTGCGAACCGTGGCGTTGACCACAACGCACACCGCCGACGAGCTCGACGCGGACGTGGTCGTACGGGACCTGTCGGCCGTGTCGGTGCAGGTGACCGACGGGGTCCTGACCCTCGGGACGGACGGCTGAGTCCGACCGGTGTCGTCCGGTATGCGGCCGAAATGCGTCCGCTATACGGACACTGTTGATCGGTGAAGTGACATGTCTGCTTTACTTGGGCCCATGACCACGACGAGCAGCCGCACCCTTGCGACCGAGGCGACGATGACGCCCGGTGCTCGTTGTATGTGTCGAATGCGCGCCTTCTGAGGGCCCCTTCCGCACGCCTCGCGCCCCGAAGCGAGACCGGCCGAGCCCGTCCACGTACCCGGACCGCTCCTGCCCGCGCACGCGCCGAGACCAACGATTCATCCCGGTTTCAGCCTGTATCGCGTCCCCAGATCCTTGCCCCGTGCCCGGCACCCGCACGCGCCGCGCACTCGACAGCGACGGAATTCCTGTGATCACCACATCGGGCCTCACGAAGGTCTACCAGTCCCGTGACCGCGAGGTCACCGCCCTGGACGGCGTCGACCTGCACGTCCGCCAGGGCGAGGTCTACGGAGTCATCGGCCAGAGCGGCGCCGGCAAGTCCTCCCTGATCCGCTGCGTGAACCTGTTGGAGCGCCCCACCACCGGCACCGTGACCGTCGACGGCGTCGACCTCACCGCCCTCGCCGGACGGGGCCGCCGCGCCGGCAAGGAACTCCGCCAGGCCCGCAGCCGCATCGGCATGGTCTTCCAGCACTTCAACCTGCTGTCCTCGCGCACGGTCCAGGGCAACATCGAACTGCCCCTGGAGATCCTCGGCGTCTCCGGCCGCGACCGCTCCCGCAAGGCACTCGAACTCCTCGACCTGGTCGGCCTCGCAGACAAGGCCAAGGCCTACCCGACCCAGCTCTCCGGCGGCCAGAAGCAGCGCGTCGGCATCGCCCGCGCCCTGGCCGGCGACCCCAAGGTGCTGCTCTCCGACGAGGCCACCAGCGCCCTGGACCCCGAGACCACCCGCTCCATCCTCCAGCTGCTGCGCGACCTCAACCGGCAGCTCGGCCTCACCGTCCTCCTCATCACGCACGAGATGGACGTGGTCAAGTCCGTCTGCGACTCGGCCGCCCTCATGAAGCGGGGCCGGATCATCGAGTCCGGCACCGTCGCCGAGCTGCTCGCCACCCCCGGCTCGGAGCTCGCCGGCGAACTCTTCCCCGTCACCGGCTCCGCCACCGGACCCGACCGCACCGTCGTCGACGTCACCTTCCACGGCGACGCGGCCACCCAGCCGGTCATCTCCCAGCTCTCGCGTACCTACAACGTCGACATCTCGATCCTCGGCGCCGCGATGGACACCGTCGCGGGCAAGCAGATCGGCCGGATGCGCATCGAGCTCCCCGGCCGCTACGAGGACAACGTCGTTCCGGTGGGCTTCCTGCGCGAGCAGGGGCTCCAGGTCGAACTCGTCGACGGCGGCGAGAGCGCCGACGCCCTCGCCGACGAACTCTCCGCACTGGTCAAGGATGGTGCCAAGTGACCTGGTCCGAGATGCAGCCCCTGCTCACCCAGGGCACCTACGACACCCTCTACATGGTGCTGTGGTCCACCCTGGTGACCGTCCTCGGCGGACTGCCCATCGGCATCCTCCTCGTCCTCACCGACAAGGGCGGCCTCCTGCAGAACCGGCCGCTCAACAAGGTCCTCGGCGTGATCGTGAACATGGGCCGCTCGCTCCCGTTCATCATCCTGCTGATCTTCCTGATCCCGGTCACCACGGCGATCGTCGGCACCTTCATCGGCCCCACCGCCATGATCGTCCCGCTCGCCATCGGCGCCATCCCCTTCTTCGCCCGGCTCGTCGAGACCGCCGTCCGCGAGGTGGACCACGGCCTGATCGAAGCCGTCGAGTCCATGGGCGGCGGCATCCCCACCCTGGTCGGCAAGGTGCTCCTCCCGCAGGCCCTGCCCTCCCTGGTCGCCGGGGTCACCACCACCGTCATCACCCTGGTCGGCTACTCGGCGATGGCCGGCGCCGTCGGCGGCGAAGGGCTCGGCTCCAAGGCCATCACCTACGGCTTCCAGCGCTTCGAGACCGGCTTCATGATCGCCACCGTCGTGGTCCTGATCGCCATCGTCACGGTGATCCAGCTGATCGGCGACGGCGTGGTCCGCCTCCTGGCCCGCCGCGGCCGGACAGCCTGAACAGAACTTTCCCCCCCAGAGAGCCCGCACTTGTCGTGCTTGGGCCACCACCCGTAAAAAGCAAGAAAGGCACTCTTCGTGCGTAAGAACATCAAGCTCACCGCCCTCGCCGCCACCGCCTCCGCGCTCGCCCTCGGCCTCACCGCCTGCGGCAGCTCCTCGGACCCGTCCTCCACCAAGGCCGACGGCGGCAAGACCGACGAGAGCAAGCCCCTGGTGATCGCGGCCTCCCCGAGCCCGCACGCCGACATCCTCAACTTCGTCAAGGACAAGCTCGCCGCCAAGGAAGGCCTGGGGCTCGAGGTCAAGGAGTTCACGGACTACGTCCTGCCGAACACCGCCACCGAGCAGGGCCAGGTCGACGGCAACTTCTTCCAGCACAAGCCGTACCTCGACGACTTCAACAAGAAGAACAACACGCACATCGTTCCCGTCGTGAACGTGCACCTGGAGCCCCTCGGCCTCTACTCCAAGAAGGTCAAGGCCCTCTCCGACATCAAGGCCGGCCAGACCATCGCCGTCCCCAACGACACCACCAACGAGGGCCGCGCCCTCCAGCTGCTCGCCGCCAACAACCTGATCACCCTCAAGGAAGGTGTCGGCACCAGCGCCAAGCTGTCCGACATCACCGACAAGAAGGGCCTGGAGTTCAAGGAGCTGGAGGCCGCCACGGTCCCGCGCGCCCTGAACGACGTGGACGCCGCCGTCATCAACGGCAACTACGCCATCGAGGCCAACCTGTCGCCCGCCAAGGACGCGCTGATCCTGGAGAAGGCCGAGGGCAACCCCTACGCCAACTTCCTCGCGGTCAAGGACGGCAACCAGAACGACCCGCGGATCCAGAAGCTCGCCAAGCTCCTGAACTCCGACGAGGTCAAGAAGTTCATCGACGAGAAGTACCAGGGCTCGGTCATCCCGGCCTTCGGCACCCCGAAGTCCTGACCCACGGCTGAGACGGGCCCCGTACTCCCCGGCGGGGGTGCGGGGCCCGTCTCGTGGATCATGCCCGGCTCTGCCCGCTTCCGGGCAACCCGGCCATGCACTCCCCGCGGCCCATGCTGCATGCTGTGGCCTACGACCCACGCAAACGGTCCAGCAACGGCATGGAGCTGCGCATGACTACCACCTTCCCGGACGTCACCATCAGCACGGACCGGCTGGTGCTGCGCCCCTTCGAGGAAGACGACGTCACCGCGCTCGCCGAGATGATGAACGACGAGAACGTCACCGCCTGGACCTCCGCACCGCACCCCTACACCCGGGCGGACGCGCACGGATGGGCCACCCGGCAGTCCCACGCCGAACGCACCGAGGGCCGCGGCATCGTCTTCGCCGTCACCGAGTTCCTCACCCAACGCCTCGTCGGCATCGTCCACCTCCAGAACACCAACTGGCGCACCCGCGCCACCGAGGTCGGCTACGTCACCGCCCCCTGGGCCCGCGGCGAGGGCTACGCGAGCGAGTCCGTGCTCGCCGTCGCCCAGTGGCTCTTCCGCGACCAGCGCTTCGAACGCCTCGAACTGCGCACCGCGGCCGACAACACCGCCTCCCAGCAGGTGGCCCAGAAGATCGGCTGCATCAGCGAAGGCGTCCTGCGCAACGCGTGGATAGTGCGCACGCAGACACCCGAAGGCACCTGGGCCGACACCCGTACCGACCTCATCGTCTGGAGCCTGCTCCCCGAGGACCTCGACGAATCAGACGCCTACGACAACGGCTACGGGTACGAGGACAACTACTCCTTCGGGCAGCGGGCCGACGCGAACAACTACGCCGTCGGCGCCGACTGGAGCTGAGCCGATGACCAGGTAGTCTCACCGTGCCCGACCCCACCCCGACGAATTCGCCTGCCCCCACACCAGGAGACTGACGACGATGGCCGACCGGGTCACGGTGATCGGCTGGGACGGTTCTACGCTGACCGCGGCCGCCCGGTCCGCGCTCTCCGCCGCCACCCTGGTGGCCGGCGCGGCCCACCACCTCGCACTCCCAGAGGTCCCGCCCACCGCGGAACGCATCCGCCTCGGCAGCCTCGGCCTCGCCGCCCGCCGCATCGCCGGCCACCGCGGCACCGCCGTCGTCTTCGCCGACGGCGACCCCGGCTTCTTCGGCGTCGTACGCACCCTCCGCGCGCCCGAACACGGCCTGGAGGTGGAAGTCATCCCGGCCGTCTCCTCCGTCGCCGCCGCCTTCGCCCGGGCCGGGATGCCCTGGGACGACGCGCAGGTCGTCGTCGCCCACCGCCGCACCCTGCGCCGCGCCGTCAACGTCTGCCGCGCCCACCCCAAGGTCGCCGTCCTCACCTCGCCCGGCGCCGGACCCGCCGAACTCGCGCTGCTCCTCGAAGGAGTCCACCGCACCTTCGTCGTCTGCGAGGAACTCGGCACCGACCGCGAGCAGGTGAGCGTCCTCACCTCCGACAAGGCCGCCGACCACAACTGGCGCGACCCGAACGTCGTCATCGTCATCGGCGGCGGGGGACAGGCCCCGGAGGCCGAACCGGGCTGGCTGCTCGGACAGCGCCCCGCCCCGGCCGCCGGCCGCGGCTGGGCCCGCCCCCAGGCCGAAGCGGGGGAGGGGCAGTCCGCACAACTGCGGGCCGCGCAGCTCGCCCGGCTCGGCCCTCGCACCGGCGACCTCGTCTGGGACATCGGCACCGGCACCGGCGGCGTCGCCGTGGACGCCGCCGCGTTCGGCGCGGCCGTCATCGCCGTGGACGCCGACCCCGACGCCTGCGAACGCGTAACTGCCGCCGCCCGCAAGCGAGGCGTGCAGCTCCAGGTCGTCGCCGGACGCGCGCCCCACGTACTGGAAGACCTGCCCGAACCCGACGTCGTACGCGTCGGCGGCGGCGGAGCCGAAGTGGTCGCGGCCGTCGCCGACCGGCGCCCCGAACGGATCGTCAGCCACGCCTCCACGCGCGACGAGGCGGAGGCCATCGGCCGCGCACTGACGGAACACGGGTACGCCGTCGAGTGCGCGCTCCTCCAGTCCGTCGGCCTCGACACCCGGACCTGGGCCGAACAGGACCGTTCCGTCGTCTTCCTGCTGTCGGCACAGCGCCCGGTGAACCGCTGAGACGGAGGCCGGGGTAGGCTGGCCGATCGTCGTACCGCCCAGGACGATTCGGGCATCGCGGCACAGCTCGTACGCACGACGTGGCGCAGTCCACAGAGGACCGTGGCGGTTATGGCCGCCACGGTGACGAACGGGCGCGACAATGCTTACTGGTTGTCGCGCGGACCGTTCGTTCGTCACGTGGGCGCCGGGCGATCGAAGAGGCAACACCGATGGGCGAGGGGTACGCATGACTGACACCGGCCAGGTCCCGGGCGAGGGTCACCCGGACAACGGGGGCATGGTGGATCAGCAGGGCATCCCCGGTCCCGTCCAGATCCCGGCACCGCTTCCCGCCGGCTACGCCTTCCAGGACCTCGTGGACGACCCGGCCGAGCCGGAGGACGAGGAACTCCTGCTGATGCCGAGCGGCCAGGGCGCGTGGAGCGACCCCCAGGTCGTCCCGCCGGCCCCCGAGTTCCCGGCCTACGGCACCGAGCCCGCCTACCCCGAGGCCCCGGTGTACACCGAGCCGGCCGCGTACCCCGAGTACCCCTCCTACGGCGCCGGCGCGCACGAGGCGGGTGGCCGTGACTCCGGCGCGCTCGACCTCGGCGGACTCACCGTTCCTCCCCCAGACTCCGTCCAGGGGTACCCCCTGCCCGCGGCCCCCGCCGTCGCCGCCCCGGTCCGCCGCCCGCTGCACATGGGTCCGCCCGTGCCCGAGGCCACCGGCGGAGTCGTACGCTCCCTCGCGGACCGCGGTCCGGCCGCGGCGCCCGCCCCCGTGCGCCAGCCCGGCGTGCCGACCGCGGGCCCCGAGTACCTCGACATCCCGGGGACCCCCGCCCCGCAGCTCGCCGAGATCCCGCCGCAGGCCGGCACCCCGTGGACCCCGCAGCAGCAGCCCCAGTTCGCCGAGCAGCAGCAGCCGCAGCCGCAGCCCGTGATGGAGGCCGCCCCGGCCCCCGAGCCGGAGCACCAGCCGCAGGCCGAGCACCAGCCCGAGTACCACCCCGAGCCGCAGCCGGATTCCGTCCTCGCCGCGGAGCCCGTCTTCGCCGTGGATCCCGCCTCCGCCGCCGAGCCCGCGCCGGCAGGCCCCGTGCCCCCGGCCGAGCCCGAGCCCTTCCCGGCAGCCCCGATGGCCGTGGAGCTCCCGGCCGAGCCCGTGGCCCTGCCGGTCGAGCCCGCCGCGCTCCCGGCCGAGCCCGCAGAAACGGTGATCCAGCCCACCGAGCCGCCGTCCGCCGAGGTGCCCCCGGCGGAGGCCCTGCCGATCGAGCCCGCCCAGGCCGGGCCGGCCGAGGCCGAGCCGGCCCAGGCCGAGCCGGCCCTGGCGGAAGCCCTGCCCGTCGAGCCGCTCGCCGCCGCGCCGGTCTCCTCCGACGCCCCGCCCGTGGCCGCCGTACCGGCCGAGCCGGTTGCCGCTGCCGTCGCCGTCGAGCCCGGCTTCGCCACACCCGCACCCGTCGCCGTCGAGCCCGAGCCCGCTGAGCCGGTCGTCGCCGAGGCCCTGCCCCAGGCGGCCGACCAGCCCGCACCCGTACCCGCCACGCCGGAGCAGCCGGCCGAGCCCGTGGCAGAGGCCCCGGCCGCCCCGGCCGATTCGGTACCCGCTGAGCCCGAGGCTGTCGAACCGGCCGAGCCCGTCGCGGACGCACCGGCCGACCAGCTCGCACCCGTACTCGAAGAGGCGCAGCCCGGGACCACCGAACCGGCGCAGCCCGAGGCCGTCGACCCGGCCCAGCCGGTGGCGGTCGAACCGCCGGAGCCCGCCGCAGGCGACCCGGCTCCGGCCTACGACGACGCCGAGCGCGAGGCCGTCCTGCGGGTGATGCGCGAGCGCCGCGACATCCGCAAGGGCTTCCGTACCGACCCCATTCCGCACGAGGTGCTGCTCCGCGTGCTGGAGGCGGCCCACACCGCGCCCAGCGTCGGCCACTCCCAGCCCTGGGACTTCGTCGTGATCCGCTCGGGCGAGACCCGTCGGACCATGCACGAGCTCGCCCAGCGCCAGCGCGAGGCCTACGCGAACTCGCTGCCCAAGGCCCGGGCGAAGCAGTTCAAGGAACTCAAGATCGAGGCCATCCTCGACACCCCGGTGAACATCGTCGTCACCGCCGACCCCACCCGCGGCGGCCGCCACACCCTCGGCCGGCACACGCAGCCGCAGATGGCCCCGTACTCCTCGGCCCTGGCCGTCGAGAACCTGTGGCTCGCGGCCCGCGCCGAAGGCCTCGGCGTCGGTTGGGTCAGCTTCTTCGACGAGCGCGAGATGGTCCGCACGCTCGGCCTCCCCGAGCACCTGGAGGTCGTCGCCTACCTGTGCGTCGGCTACGTCGACGAGTTCCCCGAGGAGCCCGAGCTGGCCCAGGCCGGCTGGTCCCAGCGCCGTCCGCTCTCCTGGGTGGTCCACGAGGAGACGTACGGACGCCGCGCGCTGCCCGGCGAGGAGCCGCACGACCTGCTCTCCGAGACGGTCGCCAGCATCCGCCCGCTCGACGCGAAGGCGCTCGGCGAGGCCTGGGAGCGGCAGAAGCGCATGACCAAGCCCGCCGGGGCCCTGGGCATGCTCGAAATCATCTCCGCGCAGCTCGCCGGCCTGTCTCGGGTCTGCCCGCCGCCGATCCCGGAGCCGGCCGCTGTCGCGATCTTCGCGGGCGACCACGGGGTCCACGCCCAGGGCGTCACCCCCTGGCCGCAGGAGGTCACCACCCAGATGGTGGCCAACTTCCTCGGCGGCGGCGCGGTCTGCAACGCCTTCGCCAACCAGGTCGGCGCCGAGGTCTGCGTGATCGACGTCGGCGTCGCCGGGGACCTCCCGGCCACCCCCGGCCTCCTGCCCCGCAAGGTCCGCCCGGGCACGGCGGACCTCTCCACCGGCCCGGCGATGACCCGCGAGGAAGCGATCGCGGCCATCGAGGTCGGCATCGAGACCGCCCGCGACCTGGTCGCGGCCGGCAACAAGGCGCTCCTCACGGGCGAGATGGGCATCGCGAACACCACGGTCTCCGCGGCCCTCATCTCGGTCTTCACCGGGGTCGACCCGGCGGAGGTCACCGGCCGCGGCACCGGCATCAACGACGAGACCCACGCCCGCAAGGTCGAGGTCGTACGCCGAGCCCTGGAACTCCACCAGCCGGACCCGGCGGACCCGATCGGCGTCCTGGCGGCGATCGGCGGCCTGGAGCACGCGGCCATCGTGGGCCTCCTCCTCGGCGGAGCCTCCCTCCGTACGCCGGTCATCCTCGACGGCGTGAGCGCGGGCGCGGCCGCCCTGGTGGCCCGCGCCATCGCCCCCGAGTCCCTCTCCGCGTGCATCGCGGGCCACCGCAGCGCCGAGCCCGGCCACGTGGCGGCCCTGAACAAGCTGGGCCTGCGCCCGCTGGTCGACCTGGACCTCCGCCTCGGCGAGGGCACGGGCGCCCTGCTGGCCCTCCCGCTGGTCCAGAGCGCGGCCCGCGCGATGCACGAGGTAGCCACCTTCGACTCCGCGGGCGTCACCGAAAAGTAGCCCCGCGGTCCGCCTCCCTGGGGCCCGCCCCAGACCGGGCGACTCAAACGCCGGCGAGGCTGGAATTGCCCTCCGGGCAATCCAGCCCGCCCGGCGGGACGGCGTCAGCCGAAATCCAGCGGAAGCGAAATTCAGCCCCTCCGGCGTGTGAGGAGCGGGGTCCGGGGCGGAGCCCCGGGAGCCCCCGCGCAGCGGGACCGGCCCGCCCCGCGCCACCGCCCCCGCCGGGCCGTATCGTGGACCCGCACAAGAAACCGCACGTCAGTACCCCGCCGCTCCAACGCCGCAGCGGCAAGACAGAACGACCGCCGCATCAGGAGCCGCACCGCCATGGCCGAACACCCCGCGTACCCCGTCGGTCTCCGACTCGCCGGCCGCCGCGTCGTCGTCATCGGCGGCGGACAGGTCGCCCAGCGCCGCCTCCCCGCGCTCATCGCGGCCGGCGCCGACGTCCTCCTGATCTCCCCCTCCGCCACCCCCTCCGTGGACGCCATGGCCGAGACCGGCGAGATCCGCTGGGAGCGCCGCCGCTACGAGGACGGCGACCTCGCCGGAACCTGGTACGCCCTCATCGCCACCCGCGACCGCGCCGCCAACGACCGCGCCTCCGCCGAAGCCGAGCGCGAGCGGGTCTGGTGCGTCCGCGCCGACGACGCCGAGGCCGCCACCGCCTGGACCCCGGCCACCGGCCGCGTCGAGGGCGTCACCGTCGCCGTCCTGAGCGGCAACGACCCCCGCCGCTCCGCCGCCGTCCGCGACGCGGTCGTCGAGGGTCTGCGCGACGGCTCCCTCACCGCCGCCCGCCCGCACACCCCCGGCGTGTCCCTCGTCGGCGGCGGCCCCGGCGACCCCGACCTCATCACCGTGCGCGGCCGCCGCCTCCTCGCCGAGGCCGACGTGGTCATCGCCGACCGGCTCGGCCCCCGCGACCTCCTCGACGAGCTCCCCCCGCACGTCGAGGTCATCGACGCGGCGAAGATCCCGTACGGCCGGTTCATGGCCCAGGAGGCCATCAACAACGCCCTGATCGAGCACGCCAAGGCCGGTAAGGCCGTGGTGCGCCTCAAGGGCGGCGACCCGTACGTCTTCGGCCGCGGCATGGAGGAGCTCCAGGCCCTCGCCGAGGCCGGCATCCCCTGCACCGTGGTCCCCGGCATCTCCAGCTCCATCTCGGTGCCCGGCGCCGTCGGCATCCCCGTCACCCACCGCGGCGTGGCCCACGAGTTCACCGTGGTCAGCGGCCACGTCGGCCCCGACGACCCGCGCTCGCTCGTGGACTGGGCCTCCCTCGCCAAGCTCACCGGCACCCTGGTGATCCTGATGGGCGTCGACAAGATCGGCCTGATCGCCGAGGCGCTGGTCCGCCACGGACGCTCCGCCGACACTCCGGTGGCGGTCGTCCAGGAGGGCACCACCGCCACTCAGCGTCGGGTGGACGCCACCCTCGCCACGGTCGGCGAGAGGGTCCGCGCCGAGGAGGTCCGCCCGCCGGCCGTCATCGTGATCGGCGAGGTCGTCCGGGTCAACACCCCCGGTGACGCGCTTCCCACCACCAACGCCTGACAGGCCGTTGGCACCGCACCCAGGACAAGGCAGTATCACCCTGTGGCTGATCTCATCACCGTCGAAGACCCCGACGACCCGCGCCTGCGCGACTACACGGGCCTGACCGACGTCGAACTCCGGCGCCGGCGCGAGCCCGCGGAAGGCCTCTTCATCGCCGAGGGCGAGAAGGTCATCAGACGGGCCAAGGACGCCGGGTACGAGATGCGCTCGATGCTGCTCTCGGCCAAGTGGGTCGACGTCATGCGCGATGTCATCGACGAGCTCCCGGCCCCGGTCTACGCCGTCAGCCCCGAGCTCGCCGAACGCGTCACCGGCTACCACGTGCACCGCGGCGCCCTCGCCTCCATGCAGCGCAAGCCGCTGCCGACGGCCGAGGAGCTCCTCGCCACGACCCGCCGCGTGGTCATCATGGAAGCGGTCAACGACCACACCAACATCGGCGCCATCTTCCGTAGCGCCGCCGCCCTCGGCATGGACGCGGTCCTGCTGTCGCCCGACTGCGCGGACCCGCTCTACCGCCGCTCGGTGAAGGTCTCCATGGGCGCGGTCTTCTCCGTGCCCTACGCCCGCCTCGACACCTGGCCCAAGGGCCTGGACTCGGTGCGCGAGGCGGGCTTCAAGCTGCTCGCCCTCACCCCGCACCAGAAGGCCTCGCCGATCGACGTGGCCGCCCCGCAGACCCTGGACCGGGTCGCGCTGATGCTCGGAGCCGAGGGCGACGGCCTGTCCACGCAGGCGCTGGTCGCCGCCGACGAATGGGTACGGATCCCCATGGCGCACGGCGTGGACTCGCTGAACGTGGGCGCCGCGGCCGCCGTCGCCTTCTACGCGGTGGCCGGCGGCCGCGCGTAACCCGCGGGCGGCGGCCGGCGGCGGCCCCTAAAGCTTCTGGGCCGCCGCGATGCCCAGCGCCACGATCAGCGTCACCACGACGAACACGATCAGCCGCTGCCGCATCAGCCTCGGGTCCGGCCGCGAGGGGCGCCGGCCTGTCCCGGTCGTCCGGGGCGCAGGGCGGCCTCCCGTACGGCCCGAGGTGGGCCGCGAGGACGGACCGCCGGGACTGCGCGGATTGCGCGAGGACGAGGGCCGCGAGTGCGGTCCGCTCGGGACCCCGCCCTGGCCCCGGGGCACGGTGCCGCCGCCGGTACGACGCTCCGCGCGCTGGTCGGCGTACTCCTCGGCCCCTTCGGGGAGCCGCCCCGTCGGCCGCTCGGTCCGGCCGCGCTGCGCCGGCGGGCGGACCTCCGCCAGCCCCTGCGCCTCGCGGGCCGCGATCTCCTTGAGCCGCATCGACAGCTGGAGCGTGCTGGGCCGGTCCTCGGGATCCTTGGCCAGGCAGGCCCGTACGAGCGGCGCGAGCGCGTCCGGGACCCCCTGCAGGTGGGGCTCCTCGTGCACCACGCGGTACAGCATGACCTCGGAACTGCCGTGCCCGAACGGGGAGTCGGCCGTCGCCGCGTAGGCCAGGGTGGCGCCGAGGGAGAACACGTCGGTGGCCGGGGTGACGGCGGCCCCGCGCACCTGCTCGGGCGCGAGGAAACCGGGGGAGCCGACGGCGGTGCCCACATGGGTGAGGGTGCTCGCGCCGGTGGCCCAGGCGATCCCGAAGTCGATGATCCGCGGGCCCTTGGGGGACAACAGGATGTTCGACGGCTTGAGGTCCCGATGGACGACCCCCGCCTCGTGCACGGCGACCAGCCCCTCGGACAGGGCGGCCCCGATCGCGGCGATCTGCGAGGCCGTGAGGGGGCCTTCCTCGGCCACCTTGTCGTGCAGCGAGGGTCCGGGAACGTACTGGGTGGCGAACCACGGCCGCTCGGCCTCCAGGTCCGCCGCCACCAGGCGTGCGGTGCACCCGCCCCGGATCCGCCGGGCGGCGGACACCTCGCGGGCGAACCGCGAGCGGAACTCCTGGTCCTCGGCCAGATCCGGCCGGATCACCTTGAGCGCGACGCGCTGCCCGCGCCGGTCGGATCCCAGGTAGACCACGCCCATGCCGCCGGCGCCGAGCCGTCGGTGCAGTCTGAACGAGCCGACGACACGCGGGTCCTCGCGCCGGAGCCGCATCATCGCCATGTCCACCCCGCTGACCGGTCGTCCTGTTGACGTGGCACAGCTTACGGACCATCCGGCATGCGCGCTCAGAGGCCGCGCCCTCGCCGGAGGATTCGATCGTCAGTACGCCACAACACACTTGAGGGATCCTCAGGGGGCCGGCCCCTCATCCGCCGACCCTTCCGCCCCGTCCCCAAACGGCTTTCCACCCAAGGGGGTTGGGCCGGCAGGGCGGTCACCTGCGTCGGCGTCCGCCGGCCAGGGCGCACCCGTACGCCACCCGCACCGAGTCGATCTTGTCGACACCCGACGGACGGACACCCGTGTGCAGGGAGTGACGGAAGTGAGCGAAGTCACTACGCTCCGGTCATCCCCTCCGGGAAGACCCCGACTCGCGGGGGACGGTCTCCACCCAGGGGAGTACGCCGGGCGCGGCCCGTCATCCTCCTGGAGGCCCGCCAATGGGTACGAGGGCATGAGGCCACGGGCCCCCCGCCCGCCTAGTGTTGAAGTCAAGCGGCGGGCAGTGCTCTCGTCCCCCGAGGTCAAAAGCCCGCCGCTGCCAAACGACAGGGAGAGGACCATGGCGGACATCGCACGGCAGGGACGCAAGGCATTCGCGTTCAACGGCCATGAGTCCGGTACGCGCCACCCGCTGGTGGCCGCGGCCATGGTCCTCCCCCTGGCCGCCCTCCTGCTCTTCCTCTTCGGAGGCTTCGACCAGGTGGCGGCACAGGCGTCGTCCGTTGGCGTGATGCTGGGGCGCTGAGCGGCGCCCCAGGTCCGGGAGAGCGGCCCGGACCGGGACATCGGCCTGTCGGACCCCGTGGGGACGGGGGAACGACGACGGACGGCAGGTGAAGGGTGCTGCCCGTACGACTGGGGAGTCGGACGGGCAGCACCCTTTTTCGTGCCCGGACGTCCTGCCCCGATCCGCCCTCCCCGGCGTACGATCCCCGAGAGGCTGCTGCCGCACCACCCACCCCGGGGTTCCCATGACCGACTCGCTGCCCGAGGCCCTCGCTGCCTGTACCGCCCAACCGCTTCCGTACGCCCTCCTCGCGGACCGGGACGACGGCACCGTGGTGCGCTGCGGGGAGGTCGTGGCCAAAGCCCACGCGGGGGACGCCGATCACGAGGCCCTCGCCGTACGCCTGCGGATCGCCGGCCACCAGGCCCTCGGCGGCGTACTGCTGCCCCCGCTGCTCCCCGTGCCCGGACGGGTGCAGAACAGGCCCGTCTCCCTGTGGCCCTACGGAACCCCCGTCGACCCGCGGCGCCCCGAAGAGGCCCCCTGGGAGGCGACCGCCGGGCTCCTGGCCGCCCTGCACCGGACACCGCTCTCCGCCCTCCCCGGCCCGCTCCCGCCGATGCGCGGCCCGGCCAAGCTCGCCCGCGCCCTGGACCGCCTGCGCCTCGCGGAGGCCCTGCCCGCCGGCCCGGACCCGGGCGAGGTGCGCTCCGTACGGGCCGCCGCGCGGACCCTGCCCGCCTGGGCGCGCGGGGAGGCCGAGGCGCCGCCCGGCGGGGCGCTGTGCCACGGGGACCTGCACCTCGGGCAGCTGGTCCGCTACCCCGCCCCCCAGGGGCCCTGGTTCCTCATCGACGTCGACGACCTCGGCCTCGGCACCCCCACCTGGGACCTCGGCCGCCCCGCCGCCTGGTACGCGGCCGGGCTGCTCGCCCCCCAAGCCTGGGAGCGCTTCCTCGACGCCTACCGGGACGCCGGCGGCCCGGCCGCCGGACCGCCCGGCACCGATCCGTGGCCGGAACTCGACCTCGCGGCTCGCGCCCTCACCGTGCAGACGGCCGCGCTCGCCCTGGCCAAGGCGGCGGAGGGGCGCCGCCGACTCGACGAGGGGGAGCGGCTGATGGTGGACGCGTGTGCCCGAATAGCCGCTCTCCCGGCCGACTTGGAACGAGAGCCTCCGTCGTAGGGTGAGCTCCGCGCCACCGGGCATGCATTCCGGCGTCCGGTGGCCCCGTCCACGCCGAGGAGTTGAACCGCCCATGCAGTGTCCGAAGTGTCACGCGATGATGCACACCTACAACCGCAACGGCGTCCAGATAGAGCAGTGCAGCGGCTGCCGCGGCATCTTCCTCGACTACGGCGAGCTGGAGGCGCTGACCCGCCTGGAGTCCCAGTACACCTCCCAGCAGTACGGCCAGGTCCCGCCGCCCGCCGCGCCGCCGGCCCCGTACCCGCCCCAGCACGTGGCCTCCGCCCCCGCCTGGGGCGCCCCGCACCACGGCGGCCACGGCCAGCACCACCGCGGCGGTTTCGGCCGGATGCTCTTCTCGTCCTGACCCGAGGGGACAACGCGGAAGCCCCGGCCGTGAGACGGCCGGGGCTTCCGGATGGTGCGCGATACTGGGATTGAACCAGTGACCTCTTCCGTGTCAGGGAAGCGCTCTCCCGCTGAGCTAATCGCGCGGGCTCCACGGCTCGAAAGCCGCAGGTCGAACAGGTGGTGCTTGGTGCTGCGTGCGCGATACTGGGATTGAACCAGTGACCTCTTCCGTGTCAGGGAAGCGCTCTCCCGCTGAGCTAATCGCGCGGGGATCCTTGCGGATCAGTGGACGATACTGGGATTGAACCAGTGACCTCTTCCGTGTCAGGGAAGCGCTCTCCCGCTGAGCTAATCGTCCTTGGAGGTGGAGACGGGATTTGAACCCGTGTAGACGGCTTTGCAGGCCGTTGCCTCGCCTCTCGGCCACTCCACCATGGAGCTGCAGGGGTTCTCGGGAAGAAGACCCCCACTTCGAGCGGACGACGAGACTCGAACTCGCGACATCCACCTTGGCAAGGTGGTGCTCTACCAACTGAGCTACGTCCGCAGGTCACCGTGTTGGCTCCGGGGTTTTGCCCCTTCGCTCCCTGGCGACGTGTTGAACTCTAGCGGATTCCCGGGCCAGCTCAAAAACGCGTTTCCGCAGCGTGCTGCCGCTCGATCACCAGCGGTCACGCGACCGTCACCTCTCCGGCGCCGTCGCGTCACCGGTCATAGACTCGCAGCCGTGCACGACCTGCCTCCCATGGCCCGCTTCGGCGGCCTGCTCGCGACCGACCTCCGAGACGTCACCGGCGACCCCGGTGCCCTCGACTCCACCGGCTTCTGGGCCGTGGCCGCCGACTTCGAGGGGCGGCTCGTCTGCGCGCGCTTCGGGGACATACGCCCCGATCCCGTCCCCGATCCCGTCCCCGGTGCCTGGCGCGGGCCCGGCGCCGACGAGTGGACCTCCTCCCTGGACCGCGCCGCCTACGTGGCAGGCGTCCGCCGCATCCGCGAGCACATCGCGGCCGGCGAGGTCTACCAGGCCAACCTCTGCCGCGTGCTGTCCGCGCCCCTGGCCGACGCCGCCGGCGCCGATGTCGACGCGCTCACCGCGCTCCTCGCCCGCGGCAATCCGGCGCCCTACGCAGGAACGATTCGGCTGCCCGCGCACGGCGTGGAGATCGCCACCGCCTCCCCGGAACTGTTCCTGCGCCGGAGCGGCAGCCACGTCGAGTCCGGCCCCATCAAGGGCACCGGCCGCACCGCCGCCGACCTGCTGCCCAAGGACCACGCCGAGAACGTGATGATCGTGGACCTCGTGCGCAACGACCTCGGCCGCGTCTGCGCCACCGGCTCGGTGACCGTCCCCGAGCTGTGCGCCGTCGAGGAACACCCGGGCCTGGTCCACCTCGTCTCCACCGTCAGCGGCGAACTCGCCGACGGCGCGGGCTGGCCCGAGCTCCTCGCGGCCACCTTCCCGCCCGGCTCCGTCACCGGGGCCCCCAAATCCTCCGCCCTGCGGATCATCGAAGCCCTGGAGACCGCCCCCCGGGGCCCCTACTGCGGGGGCATCGGCTGGGTCGACGCCGACCGGGGCACCGCCGAGCTCGCCGTCGGCATCCGCACCTTCTGGATCGACCGCGAGGCCCCCGGCGGCCCCCGCCTGCTCTTCGGCACCGGAGCCGGCATCACCTGGGGCTCCGACCCCGACGGCGAGTGGGCGGAGACCGAACTGAAGGCCGCCCGGCTGCTGCGGGTAGCGTCGGGGGCGCACCAGGCATCGGAACGCACGGGACCATGAGAAACACGAGAGGGGCCGCACGGTGAGCATCTGGCTCGACGGAGCACTTCGGGACGTGGACAGCGCGAAGGTGTCCGTCTTCGACCACGGGCTGACCGTGGGGGACGGCGTCTTCGAGACCCTCAAGGCGGAGCGGGGCCGCGCCTTCGCGCTCACCCGCCACCTGGAGCGGCTGACCCGCTCGGCCCGCGGCCTCGGCCTGCCGGACCCCGACCACGACGAGGTGCGCCGGGCCTGCGCCGCCGTACTCGAAGCCAACCCCGTGGAGCACGGGCGGCTGCGCGTCACCTACACGGGCGGTCTCTCCCCGCTCGGCTCCGACCGCGGCGAGAGCGGCCCCACGCTGATCGTGGCCGTCGCCGCCTCCGTACGCCGCCCCGACACCACGGCCGTCGTCACGGTGCCCTGGGTCCGCAACGAGCGCTCCGCCGTCGCCGGCCTGAAGACCACCTCCTACGCGGAGAACGTCGTCGCCCTCGCCGCCGCCCACCGGGCCGGCGCCTCCGAAGCGCTCCTCGCCAACACCCTCGGCCGCCTCTGCGAGGGCACCGGCTCCAACGTCTTCGCCGTCCTCGACGGGCAGCTGCACACCCCGCCCCTGGCCTCCGGCTGCCTGGCCGGCATCACCCGCGCCCTCGTCGTCGAGTGGGCCGGAGCCAAGGAGACCGACCTGCCCTCCGAGGCCCTTGAGCAGGCCGAGGAGGTCTTCCTGACCTCCTCCCTCCGTGATGTCCAGGCGGTCGTACGGATCGACGGGCGCGAGGTCTCCGCGGCCCCCGGCCCGGTCACGGCCGAGGCCATGCGGATCTTCGACGCACAGGCCGGCGCGGACCTGGATCCGTGAACACCGGTGACGCGGGGCCGCGGGGCAGGTAGAACACCAGGTGATGACCACTACCCTGCGGCCCGCACAGCCGCTCCAGCGCAACAGTGACGGCACCCGCTCGCGGACGTACGAGGTCCGGGTGAACAGCCGGCGCGTCGGCTCGCTCGAACTGGCCACCCGCTCGGCCGCCCAACCCGAGGTCGGTGTGATCCGCGGGCTGTGGATCGACGCGCCGGACCGGCGGCGCGGGCGCGGCACGGTGGCCGCGCTCGCCGCCGAGGAAGTACTGCGCTCCTGGGGATGCAAGAGCATCGCCGTGTCGGTGCCCGCCGACGCGGAGCGGGCGCTGCGCATGACCTCGTCCCTCGGCTACCGGGTGACCGGCCGCGTCATGGTCAAGGAGCTGGCGGCCGAGCCGCCCGCGCTCCCGGGCGGCGGCACGGGGCGCCCGATGACCCAGGCCGAGTTCGACTCCTGGCTGGAGGCGGCCGTCGTGGCGTACGGCACCCACCTCGTCGCCCCGGGCCTGACCGCCGAGCAGGGCCTGGAGGCCTCGCGCCTCGAACACGCCCGGATGCTCCCCGCCGGGCGCGAGACCCCCGGCGCGGCCTTCCTCCTGCTGGAGGCGCCCGGGGGAGCGACCCTGGGCACCCTGTGGGTGGGGGAGCGGGACCTGCCCGACCTCGGCCCCGTCCCGTACGTGTACGACATCGACGTCGACCCCGGCCACCGCAGGCAGGGCCACGGGCGGACGCTGATGCTGCTGGCCGAGCACGCGGCCCTGGACTCCGGCGCCCGCACGCTGGGCCTGCACGTCCACGAGGGCAACACCCCGGCCCGGCGGCTCTACGAATCGCTCGGGTACCGGGACGTCTCGGTCAACGCCATCAAGGCGCTGATCTAGGCCGTCCAGGGCGATCCCGGGCTACGCGGCCAGCAGGCGGTCGACGATCTCCTCGATGCGGGCGCGCAGGCCCTCCTGGCTCTTGCCGCCGTCGAGGCGCTCGCCGTCGATCACGTACGTCGGGGTGCCGGTCACACCGATCGCCTTGCCCTCGGCCTGATCCGCGTCGACGATCAGGATGTGCCGACCGTCGATCAGGGCGGTGTCGAACTCCTCGGCGTCCAGGCCCAGTTCACGGGCCACGTCCAGCAGTACGGCCTCGCCGCGCTCGCCGAGCTCGGCGGTCCTGGCCAGCAGCGCCTCGGCGTACGCCCAGCCCTGCCCCTGCTCCAGGGCCTCCTCGGCGGCCTGCGCCGCGGCGAAGGCGTGCTTGTGCTTATCCAGGGGGAAGTGGCGCAGCCGGATGTCCAGCCGGTCGCCGTAACGGGCCCGCAGGGCGCGCACGTCGTCCAGCGCGCTGTGGCAGTCCGGGCACTGGAGTTCGCACCAGACGTCGAGGATCACGGAATCGGTCATGCCCCCAGTCTCCCAGCCGCCGTGGGCACCCACTCCTCAGGGATGAGGCCCGACCCCGAGATGTCCCGGAGATCCGGCCGGGGACGCCCCCGGACCTGGCCGCGGGGGCGGGGGCCGGTGCAGGATGGATGGGGACAGATCGCCCAGCCGTCGAACCGCCGGAGGACCGCATGCTTGCCGAGACCATATGTTCCGCGGTGTCCGCGGCGGGCCTGGGCATCGCCGCGCTGACCGCCTACCGGAAGCGGTTCCTGGCGGCCACGCGCATCGCCGCCTACTCGCTGGTGCCGGTCGCCCTCGTGATGACGGGCGTCGTGCAGTGGGTCTCCGGGATCGTCTTCAAGCCGACCGTCTGGATCGGCTTCGGCCTGCTGGGCGTGGCCTGGCTGCTCTTCCTCACCACCCGCGCCGTAGAGCGCCGGGGCCTGGGGAAGAAGGCCGGCCGGACCCCGGAAGCCGTTGCCCCGGCCGCCTCCGCGCCCTCGCTCGGCGCCGGAACGGGCTCCCGCCCGCAGGACGCGGGGAGCCGGAAGCCGGCTGCCGCGGCGGACGCCGGGGAGGACTTCTCCGACATCGAGGCGATCCTCAAGAAGCACGGCATCTGACCCGAGGCCCCGGATTCGCGCCACGATCCACGAGATCGGGCGAACTACCGAGCGGATGTTGGCGTGTTGAAGGGCGGTCGGTGGCGGGCTGCGCCATCATCGGCCCGACATGCTCGAGACATCGCAGGGTGAGCCGTCGGTTCCCGCGCCGGTCCCCGCCCCCGTTGCCGAGGAGCCGAGAGGCTGCCTCTTCGCCCTGTCCCAGCCGCCCCTGATGATCTTCCTAGCGGTGATCGGTGTCCTGCTGCTGCTCGCCGCCGTGCACGACCTCTTCATGCTCTGACGGCCCGGCGTCGGCTCCCTTGCGCCGCGCCCGGTACGCGGCCACGTGCAGCCGGTTCCCGCAGGTCCGGCTGTCGCAGTAGCGCCGCGAGCGGTTCCGGGAGAGGTCCACGAAGGCGCGCCGGCAGTCCGGGGCCTCGCAGCGGCGCAGCCGCTCCTGCTCCCCGGAGACCACGATGAAGGCCAGGGCCATGCCGCCGTCGGCCGCCAGGTGGTCGCCCACCGAGGCGCCCGGCGCGAAGTAGTGCACGTGCCAGTCGTAGCCGTCGTGGTCGGTCAGCTGCGGAGTGGTGCCGGCCGTCGCCACCAGTTCGTTGATGAGCGCGGACGCGGCGCGCGGGTTCGGCGCCGCGAAGACCTGCGCGAACTTGCTGCGCACCGTACGCACACCGGAGAGGTCGCGGGCGCCGAGCTCGCCGACGCCGCTGATCGAGTACTCCTGGACGAATCCGCGCAGCGCGGCGATGTCCGCGAGCCCGTCGGGATGCTCCGATTCGGCCGCGGTGTTCACCAGCGCGACGACGACGTCGAGCGCGCGACGGGTGTCGTGGGGGATCTGCACGGGGTCTCCCTCAGGGGCCGGGCCTGCGGCGACGACCTGTGCCGCCGCTGGGGGCCGACTCTAGCGGGTCACTCCGAGGGGGTGCCCAACGCGCACCGGCGCCGTCCCCACGGGTGGCTTCCGCGAGAACAGCGCCGGCACGTCCGTATGTGGTTGTCCGACACGCACCGTCGCCCCGAGTCGGACGGTGTCGCGCGGGTGTGGGCCTGGCTCAGCTCTCGGCCAGGATGTGGGAGAGCTCCTTGTCGAGGTCGAAGTGCCGGTGTTCGGTCCCGGGTGGGACCGCGGCATCCGTCCGCTTGAGGAACGACTCCAGTGCTCGGGCTGGTGCTTCGAGCAGTGCTTCTCCCTCCGGTGAGCTCAGGGCGATGCACACGACGCCCTGACCGTGGCTGCGGGACGGCCAGACGCGGACGTCGCCGGTTCCGGTGGGCCGGTGGAGGCCCTCTGCGAGGAGGTCGCGGGCGAATACCCATTCGACCGTCTCCTCGGCGCCGGTGTGGAAGGTGGCGTGCACGGCGTAGGGGTCGGCCGTGTCATACCGCAGGCCCGCGGGAACAGGCAGTGAGGACTCGCTCGACACAACGAGGCGCAGGTGCAGCTCGCAGCTGACCGTGGTGTTCATAAGCGCCAGGGCCTTTCGCTCAGTGTGCGCTCGGGGATTCGCACGTCGGCGAAATCGACATGCCACCTACGGTGCCGTTGTAAACCCCTCTGACCGTTTTGCGGACCTCTGGGTCCCTCGGACGGCGGATCCAAAGCATCATTCACGTGTGCTTCCGGCTCGGGTAGATTCGATCCCATGAATACGGGGAGTGACCGCGGGGCCAACGAGCCCGCAGCCGACGAATCCGCCGCCCAGGCCGCCGCAGAGATCACTGCCGGGGCCGCCGCGGAACCCACTGCCGGGCCAGCCGCGGAACCCACTGCCGAGGCAGCCGAGGAGACACCGCACGTATCGAAGGCACCCGCCTTCATCAAGGCCCGCCGCAGCCTGCACCTGAGCTGGCAGGTCGGCGTCTTCGTCGTCGGCCTGGCGGTCATCGGCGCCGGTGTCGCGATGCTCGTGCTGCCCGGCCCCGGCTGGGTGGCGATCTTCGCGGGCCTGGCGATCTGGGCCACCGAGTTCGCCTGGGCCCACCTCGTGCTGCGCTGGACCAAGCGCAAGGTCACCGAGGCCGCCCAGAAGGCGCTCGACCCGAAGGTCCGGCGCCGCAACATCATCCTGACCAGCGTGGGCCTCGTCATCGCGGGCGCGCTGATCGGCTTCTACCTGTGGAAGTACGGGCTCGTCCTGCCCTGGCGCATCAAGGACCAGTGATGGTCAAGGAGCACCGCTGACATGCGGTAATGTTTGCGGTGCGTCCGGGCGATTAGCTCAGTGGGAGAGCACTTCGTTCACACCGAAGGGGTCACTGGTTCGAACCCAGTATCGCCCACCCGGACCAGAGGCCCGGAGACTTTCACAGTCTCCGGGCCTCTGGCGTTTCACCGGAGCCGGCCGATCGCGTCCCGCAGCCGGCGGGCGTCGCGCAGCCGCTTCTCGTACGTCGCGCCCACCGCCAGCAGCAGCAGGCCCGCCAGCGCCGGCGGCACCCAGCGCGGCAGCGCCCCCGCCACCTGCACCACGTACGGCGCCAGCTCGTGCAGCGCCACCACCGCCAGCACCGCGCCGCCCAGCAGCAGCGGGGCCTGGAGCCGTCGCTGCGCGCCCGCCAGGGTCACCGCCAGCGCGGCCACGCCCAGCAGCAGCGGGCGCACCCAGTCCGGGTCCCCCCAGGCCGCCAGCAGGCTCGGCAGCAGTGTCGCGGAGAGCCCCGCGCCGTACGCCGTCCACGAGGAGACCGCGGGGTCCTTGCGCCGCCGCAGCAAGCCCACCGCCAGGGCGGGCAGCGTCACCGGCAGGGTGTACGCCTCCGGCGCCGAGACCCCGGAATCGGCCAGCCGGACCCAGGTCGCCGCCACGAACAGCGCCCCCGCCGCCCAGCCCAGCACGCGCCGGTCCGGCCGTACCGCCGCCCCGGCGCAGACCACCCCGAGCAGTGCCAGGACCAGGGCGAGGGTCCCCGGCCGCCCGGCCGACAGGGCCACCGCCAGGGCGCCCGCCGCGCCCGCCGCGATCTCCGCGGGCAGCCGGACGCCGCCCAGCCGGGGCCCGAGCGCGGCCACCACGGCCGGGACCGCGAGCACCCACAGCGCCCACCACACCACCGCCAGGTCCGTCAGCGCCGCCGCGGCCACCAGCAGCCCCGTGGCGTACCCGACGGCGCACGCCGCCGCCCCGGCGCGGGCCCACCGCGCGGCGGGCCCGTACGCCGCCGCGGCCGCGCAGAGCGCGCCCAGCAGCCCCCACACCGCGAAGGTGGCCAGCCGGCCGTCCAGGGCGCCCAGGGACACGTTCGCGGCCCCGGCCAGCGCGCAGGCGCCGGCCGTGATGCCGGTCCCGCGCTCCGGGGACCGCAGGGCGAGCAGTCCCGCCGCCGCCGTGACCGCCAGCTGCGCCGCGAACGCCGCCGCCACCGGGAAGCCGAGCAGCAGCGGAGCCGCGAACAGCCCCGCCCAGCCGAGGACCACCGCCACCGCCGCCGGCTCCGGCCGGGACAGCACCCGCGACAGCCACCAGGCGGACCCCGCCGTCAGCAGCAGGCCCAGTACGACGGCCACCCCCGACCCGTACGGATCCGCGGCCGGGCTCGTCGCGGCCCACACCTCGTCCAGCACCCCGACCCGGCCGAGCAGCGCCGGAGCGACCGCCACCCACCCGGACAGCGCCGTCAGGGCTCCCACCACCGCGCCCGCCCAGCCCAGCCCGCGCCGGACGTGCGCCGGGAGAGCGTGGACCCGTACGGCCGCCAGCAGCGGCAGCGCCACCAGCAGGTGCACCAGCACCGACCACGACGGCTCGAGCTCCGGCCGGGACAGCCCGCCCACCGCCACCACCGCCAGCACGCCGCCCACCAGCGCGGCGACCCAGGCGCGCGGCTCCCGCCAGGCCGCGGCCACCCCGAGGGCCGCGCCCGCCAGCAGCAGCGCCGACGGGGGCCACGCCTCCGCGGCCGAGACCGCCGCCCAGGACTCCGACACCCCGGTCAGCACCGCGGCCGTGCCGAGTGCGACCGCGGGGAGCGCCGCCCACCGAAGCCGCACCGCGAGCGCCGCGTCCAGCGCGGCCGTCGCCAGCAGCGCCCAGGCGAGCTCCAGCGGGCCCGCCTGCGCGGCCAGCGCCGCGAGCGGCAGCGGGAACTGCGCCGCCAGCACCGCGGCCGGCCGCGGGATCCGCAGCTCGCGCAGGGCGAACCCGTACCCGGCCCAGACTGCCGCCAGCACCGCGGCCGCACCCGCCGCGTACGCCCGGGGGTCCGTGCCCGGCATGCCGACCCGGTGGAGCGCGTACGCGTCCAGCGCCGTCAGCAGCAGCCCCACCGCCGCGACCGACTCCGCCGTCGAGCGCAGCCCGCGGCGCAGCAGCGGCACGGGCGCGGCCAGTGCCGCCGCCGTCACCGCGCCGAGCACCACCGAGCGCCCGGCGATCCCGAGCGAGCCCCAGCTCACCAGGGTGAACGCCAGCGCGGCCACGGCCAGCAGCACGGCGCCCAGGGTGAGCAGCACGTTCTGCGCACTCGGAGCCGAGGCGTCCTTCGCGGGCCCGGCCGTCGGGGCGGGCGGTGCCGCCAACGGCACCGCTGCGTGCAGCAGCCGCAGCAGCCAGTCCCTGCGGGCCAGCAAGTACTGGCGGCGGCTGTCCAGTTGAGCCAGCTCGCGGTCGATGAGCGCCAGCTCTTCGGCGGGCGGCAGGGGCATGTTCATATCCGGAGTGTGGCGGCGGTCACGCGGTCAGGACATGGGCGTACGTACTCAGATGCACACTGAGTACGTACGAACAGGGCACACGCGCACCCCGCGCGCGCCACACTGGATCCATGGACCGCAGCCGCTGGGACCGCTGGAACCGCTACCGCTTCCGCAGCGCGTGGGACCTCGACGCCCCGCCCGCACAGGTCTTCGCCGTCCTGGAACTCCCCGGTGAGTACCCGCAGTGGTGGCCCCAGATCCGCCGGGTCGAAGAGCTCGACGAGCGCAGCGGCGCCGCCACCATCCGCTCGGCCCTCCCGTACTCCCTCCACGTCACCGCCACCCAGCTGCTGCGCGACACGCGGCGAGGGGTGCTGGAAGTGGCCCTGCGCGGCGATCTCGACGGCTGGGCGCGGTGGACCGTACGGGCGCGCGCCGCGGCCGGCGGCGGCCCGCGCACCCGGGCGCTGTACGAGCAGGAGGTCGAGGTGCGGCGGCCGCTGATGCGAAGGCTCGCGCTGCCCGGGCGGCCGGTGTTCCGGCTGAACCACGCGCTGATGATGCGGGCGGGGCGACGCGGTCTGGAGGCCCGGCTGGCCGGCTTCCGGGAAGCGGTTTGAACCAGCCCCGAGCCTTCTGTATTGTTCAGTCCGTTCCCGGGCGATTAGCTCAGCGGGAGAGCACTTCGTTCACACCGAAGGGGTCACTGGTTCGATCCCAGTATCGCCCACCGGGACAGGCCGGTCCGTCTTATGACGGACCGGCCTTCCGCATGTACGGGGCCGGGTAGGGCGCCGGGTACGGGGCTACGCGGCCGTCGACAGGTCCCCCGGCCGCAGCGGCCAGTGCGGATCCACCGCCTCCGGCGTCCCCTGGCGCGCGAACCACGCCTGCAGCCCGCGCGCCTGTGCCGCGTGCCACACCGCCTGGAGCGTGTGCAGTTCGGCCGGGCTCAGCCGCTCCAGCCGCGCCGCGAACCGGCGGCCCACCGCCCGTACCAGCTCCAGCGAGGCCTGCGCGTCCGCCGCCGCGTCGTGGGCGCCCTCCAGCTCTATCCCGTAGTGCGCGCACAGGTCCGTCAGCGTCCTGCGGCCCTTGCGGTACCGGTCCAGGTGCTTGTCCAGCACGCGCGGATCCAGCACCGTCAGCGGCCGGTTGTCCAAATAGCGGGTCAGCGACGACGCCCGGTGCCGGCGCAACTCCCGGTCCAGCAGCGTCAGATCGAACGGCGCGTTCATCACCACCACCGGGCGGCCCGCCACCTGCTGCTCAGCGAGCGCGCGCGCTATCTCCTCCACCACCGGCGCCGGCCAGCGGCCGTGGCGCTGCAGGTGCTCGTCGGTCAGGCCGTGCACCTCCGTGGCGCCGGGAGGCACCGGAACCCCGGGATTGACCAGCCAGCGCGTGGTGCGGACCCGGCCGCCCGCACACTCCTGGACGACGAGCGCGGCGGACACGATCCGGTCCTGCTCGACGTCCACCCCGGTGGTCTCCGTGTCAAATGCGGCCAGCGGGCCCTCGTACCAGCGTGTCATGGCGAACTCCTCGTCCACGGTCGGCAGATGGCCCGGATCACGCCACCCTTGCCCGAATCGGTGATACCCGTGCTGTTTGCCGCGTACGCCGTTTGCGGGGGTTCGGGTGCGGAGACAACTCCAGTGGGGGGCCGTACACATGACCGGTCGTCACCCCGTCCACCAGACACGGCAGAGCCCGGAGGCATGGGGAGTCGGCCATGGCGCTCGCGCAGCCCGAACCGAGCGGGGTGCCGGCGCTGCAGATCGATCCGCGCACCGGCGAGCCGGACGCAGCGCGGAGCGGACCGCTGCGCGGCACACTCGCCACCACCGCCTGCATGGAGACCCTTCAGGTGGGATACCTGCACGCCGTCGCGGCAGCGGCCGGCTGCTCGCTCTCGCAGCCCTTTCCCGACAACGGCATCGACTGGCACGTCAGCCACGGTGCCCCCGAACACGTCGTCGACGACGAGGTCACCATCAAGGTGCAGTTGAAGGCGACCTACCAGATACCGCCGCGGCCGGCCGGGCCCACCTTCGCCTTCACCCTCGACAACGAGCACCTGGTGAAACTGGCCCGCACCCCGGTCGCCGTCCACAAGATCCTCGTCGTGATGCTCGTCCCGCGCGAGCGCGACCAGTGGCTCGCCGCCGGGCACGACCGGCTCGACCTGCGGCACTGCTGCTACTGGACCAACCTCGCGGGACACCCCGTGACCGGCCGGCGCCGGACCACCGTACGGATCCCGACCACGCGGATCTTCGACGACCGCGCGCTGTGCGAGATCATGACCCGGGTCGGGTCGGGAGGGACACCCTGATGCACTGGAACCCGCCGCACCTCGAACCGCTGCCGCCCCCGGAGTTCGCGGACCCGGCCGTGCCCGACCCCGAGCACGTCGACCCCGCCGTGCTGGGCGCGCTGCTGCACCGGCACGGCTGGCTGCGGCGCGGCGGGGCCGCCGGACGGTACGGCCGCTGGACGCCGCCGGCCGCCCACCGTGCGGGCAGCTCCGGTACGAGCCTGCTCGTCCCCGAGAGCAGCGCCTTCCCCGACTGCGCGGACCTGCTGGAGGAGGCGCTCACGGCCCTCTCGCTCAGCGGGCTGCCCTCGGCGCGGGAGGTGCTGTACGGGCTGAGCGTGCCCAGCGACGAGATCCGCTGGGAGCGGGAGATCCCGGAGGGGCCGCAGGGCCTCCAGGGTGAGGCCGACTGGACGGCGCAGGAGCAACTGCGGGCGGCGGCCCGGCGCTTGCTGCTGGCGGGCGCCTTGGCGGACCGGGCGCGGGCGGGCTATTACGGGGCCCGCCACCGCGGCCAGGCCGAACGGGCGCTGGACGGCGTGCTGGTGGGGCCCTCGCCGGGTGGTCGGCGGCTGAGTGCGTACGTCCCGGTGGACGGGGGCCGGGGCACGGTGAAGCGGTTGCACCACGCCCTGCACGCGGCCCGCGAGGCCGTGGACTACCAGCGGGCCACTGGCGGCATGGAGGCCTTCGACGCGGCGGTGGAAGCGGGGGTCAGCCGCGAGCTCGCGGACGCGCTCATCGCGCTCGTCCGGGGCTCGGAGGGGGCACGGATCACCCTCGCGTGGGCGCCGGCGGCGGGGGTCCCGGCGGGGTGCGCGGCGCGGCCGGAGCCGGTGGAGTTCTCGCCGGGCGACCTCCTGGTCCTGAGGGAGGCCGCCGCCCGCTACACCCGGGACGAGCCGGCGGTCACGGTCCGGGTGGTGGGGACGGTCGTACGGATGCGGCGCTCGGCCCCGGGCGGGGGCGGCACGGTACGGCTGCGGGTCCTCGCCGGGGCGGAGATCTCCTCGATCCGGGCGGAGCTGGACGAGGAGGCGTACCGGGTGGCGGGCCACGCGCACCTGGTGGGCCTGCCGATCAAACTGACCGGGCGGCTGCACCGGAGGGGCGGCTTCCGGCGCTTGACGCACGCGGCGGAGGTGACACCGGTCCCGCTGGACGAGGTCGAGCGGGACCGGCTGATGAAGTCCCTGGACACGGCGTTCGACCCGACGGAGGACTAGGCGGCCGCCTTCGGGTCGGGCCGGTTGCGCGGGGGCCGGCCGGTGGGGTGGGCGGCCGGTGGGGTGGGCGGGCTCAGCCGGGGCGGGGTCGGTGTGGTGCCGGCCCGGCCGGTGCCGGGCGCGCGCCGGGGCGTCTCCTCGGGCGTCGAACGGTTCCAGGGGTCGGTGGGCCGAGGGGGCCCGGTTCGACGCCCTGCGGGGACGCCCCACCGCACACCCGGCCCCGTCCGAGCCGGCGGGGACCAGCCTGGCTACGGGATGCCGACGATCGACTCGCAGCGCACGGCGACATCCGCGGTGCCCGCTTCGCCGTCGCAGCCGTCGGTGTCCGGGCCGCCGTCCAGGACGTCGTTGTCCGGGCCGCCGAAGAGCTTGTCGGCCCCGGCGCCCGAGCGCAGGGTGTCGGAGCCGCCCGCCGTCCCGGCCGTCGCGTCCGCGAGGAAGGTGACGTTGTCGCCGAAGAGGGAGTCGGCGCCGCCGCGGCCGTCGATCACGTCGTTGCCCGCGACGGTCGAAGTGGCGTCCGCGACCGAGCTGTCGCCGATGAGGATCTCGTCGGCGCTGCCGCCCAGGATCCGGTCGTGGCCCGCTCCGAAGGCCCCGCCGCCGTCCGGGTCGCCGATGTTGTGGTCGCCGACGGCGAACGACCCGCCGTCGGCCCCGAGGTCCAGCACATCGTTGCCGCTGCCGTAAACGGCGACGTTGCTCTCGCTGTCGCCGATGAGGTTGTCGCCCGTGCCGGGCCCGCCCAGGAGGGTGTCGTTGCCCCCGCCGGTCGCCGTGCCGACGAAGGGCGCCGCCGAGTCGCCGAGCAGGCCGTCGTTGCCGTCTCCGCCGTCCATGAAGTCGTTCCCGCCGCCTTCGACGTTCCCGCCGAAGGTGACGCTGTCGCCCGTCATGTGGACGTCGTCGCCGTCACCGCCGTAGAGCCGGTCGTGCCCGCCGCCCTTGGCGAAGCCGGCGTCGTCGCTCTCGGAGTCGCCGACGAGGAAGTCCTCGCCGGGCCCGCCCTCCAGCCGGTCGTTGCCGCCGCCGGTGGCGTTGCCGCTCGCGGTGAAGGAGTCGCCGACCATGTCGTCGTCACCGGCCCCGCCCAGCAGGGTGTCGTTCCCGCCGCCCTCGACGTCACCGCCGGTCGAGTGGGCGTCACCGCGCAGCACGTCGTTGCCCGCTCCGCCGTCGAGCCGGTCGTTCCCGTCCCCGCCGACGATGACGTCGTTGCCGCCGAGCCCGCAGATGAGGTCGTTGCCGCCGTTGCCGGAGATGACATCGACACCGGCCGAGCCGACGATCACGTCGTTGCCGGGGCCACCGCCGAACAGGCCCGAGCCGATGATCGTGGCCTTCGCGCCGAAGCAGGTGGTCTGCGCGGCGCCGGCCGGCGGGCCGAAGGCGAGCATCGCGGCGGTGATCACGCCGATCGTGAGGAGTCGAGCCATGCCGGGGCCTCCGGTTCGGGAAGAGCGGTCACACGCCCTACTGCCCCTTGCGCGGCAGGCCGCGGCCCCACCTACGCTGTCTGCCCGCTCACTTCCGTCGTACGGATGACCCCGCGCGGGAGAAGGAGGCCATGCGCAGACCGGGGGCGGGGGAGAAGTCCGCGCCGCGAGCGAAGCCGAAGCGTTCGTACAGTGCGACCGCCGGGGCGTTGTCCGCGCCCGTCGTCACCGTGACGTCCCGGTCGGCCGGTACGTGGCCCAGCAGCAGGGAGGCGACCCCCCGGCGGAACCAGGCCGGGTCCACACACACCCGGTCGATGCACACACCGCCCTCAGCCCCGTCCTCCCAGGCGAGGAAACCGGCGATCTCCCCGTCCTCGGACACCGCGCCGACCCACGTGAGTGCCTGCGCCCGCATCTCGGCGAGGCTCTCCCGCAGCGCCGGGATGCCGTCGAAGCCGATGAGCTCCGCCTCCACCGCGTACGCGGCCCGCCCGATCCGGTGCACGGCAGCCGCGACGGCATCGTCGGCCAGGTCCAGCGGTCGTATCTGCATGGGCGTCCCTCGGTCGGCAGTCCGGACCACGCTACCTGCGGTTTCGCCCCTCGGGATCGGGGCCGCGCTTCGGATGGAGCGGGGACGCTCCGGGGCGTCCCCACAGGTCGAGCGAACCCAACGCCGCCCGACAGGCCGGTCCGGCCCGGGTTCGCGAGCCGAGGAGACGCCCCGGAGGGGCCCCGCCCCACAGGCCGCCCGCTCGTACGGGCCGCGGCCCGTACGCCTCCTCGGGACATCCCGACCGTCCCCGCCCGAGGGCGCCCGGCGGGGCCCGGGGCGGGGTCCGGGCGCCTCCCGGTAACCGTTTCGCGGCGCAGCCACTCCGCTCGGTACGATTCAGGCGCGCAGTGTTCGCTCGCGCACCCCCTGAGTCAGGAGAGACCGGTGTCAGACGTCCGTGTGATCATCCAACGCGATTCCGAGCGGGACGAGCGCGTGGTGGCCACGGGCACTACGGCGGCGGAGCTCTTCGCCGGCGAGCGCACCATCGTCGCCGCGCGCGTTGCCGGGGAACTGAAGGACCTCGCGTACGAGGTGCAGGACGGCGAGACCGTCGAGCCGGTGGAGATCTCCTCCGAGGACGGCCTGAACATCCTGCGCCACTCGACCGCGCACGTCATGGCGCAGGCCGTGCAGGAGCTGTTCCCCGAGGCCAAGCTCGGCATCGGCCCGCCGGTCCAGAACGGTTTCTACTACGACTTCGATGTCGCCCGGCCCTTCACTCCGGAGGACCTGAAGGCCATCGAGAAGAAGATGCAGGAGATCCAGAAGCGCGGGCAGAAGTTCTCCCGCCGCGTGGTCACCGACGAGGCCGCCCGCGAGGAGCTCGCCGACGAGCCGTACAAGCTGGAGCTCATCGGCATCAAGGGTGCGGCCTCGACCGATGACGGCGCGAACGTCGAGGTGGGCGGCGGCGAGCTGACCATCTACGACAACCTGGACGGCAAGACCGGCGAGCTGTGCTGGAAGGACCTGTGTCGTGGTCCGCACCTGCCCACCACCCGCAACATCCCGGCCTTCAAGCTCATGCGCAACGCGGCCGCCTACTGGCGCGGCAGCGAGAAGAACCCGATGCTCCAGCGCATCTACGGCACCGCGTGGCCGTCGAAGGAGGAGCTGAAGGCCCACCTCGACTTCCTCGCCGAGGCCGAGAAGCGCGATCACCGCAAGCTCGGCAACGAGCTGGACCTCTTCTCCATCCCGGACGAGATCGGTTCCGGCCTGGCCGTCTTCCACCCGCGCGGCGGCGTCATCCGCCGGACCATGGAGGACTACAGCAGGAAGCGTCACGAGGAGGAGGGCTACGAGTTCGTCTACTCCCCGCACGCCACCAAGGGCGCGCTGTTCGAGAAGAGCGGCCACCTGGACTGGTACGCGGAGGGCATGTACCCCCCCATGCAGCTCGACGGTGGTACCGACTACTACCTCAAGCCCATGAACTGCCCGATGCACAACCTGATCTTCGACGCGCGCGGCCGCTCCTACCGCGAACTGCCGCTGCGCCTGTTCGAGTTCGGCACGGTGTACCGGTACGAGAAGTCGGGCGTCGTGCACGGCCTGACCCGCGCCCGGGGCTTCACCCAGGACGACGCGCACATCTACTGCACCCGTGAGCAGATGGCGGAGGAGCTCGACCGCACGCTCACCTTCGTGCTGAACCTCCTGCGCGACTACGGTCTGACCGACTTCTACCTGGAGCTGTCCACCAAGGACCCGGAGAAGTTCGTCGGCTCGGACGAGGTGTGGGAGGAGGCGACCGCCGTCCTCCAGCAGGTCGCCGAGAAGCAGGGTCTCCCGCTGACCCCCGACCCGGGCGGCGCGGCCTTCTACGGCCCGAAGATCTCCGTGCAGGCGCGCGACGCCATCGGGCGTACCTGGCAGATGTCGACCGTGCAGCTCGACTTCAACCTGCCGGAGCGCTTCAACCTGGAGTACACCGCGCCCGACGGCTCCCGCCAGCGGCCGGTCATGATCCACCGCGCGCTGTTCGGCTCGATCGAGCGGTTCTTCGCCGTGCTGCTGGAGCACTACGCGGGCGCCATGCCGCCGTGGCTGGCCCCGGTCCAGGCGGTCGGCATCCCGATCGGTGACGGGCACGTGGAGTACCTGCAGGAGTTCGCCGCCGCGGCGAAGAAGCAGGGCCTGCGGGTCGAGGTGGACGCCTCCTCCGACCGCATGCAGAAGAAGATCCGCAACCACCAGAAGCTCAAGGTCCCGTTCATGATCATCGTCGGTGACGAGGACATGGCCGCGGGCACCGTCTCCTTCCGCTACCGCGACGGTTCGCAGGAGAACGGCATCGCCAAGGACGAGGCGCTGGCCAAGCTGGCCAAGGTCGTCGCGGACCGCGTCCAGGTCTGACGGATCCGGCAGGTCCGAGAGGACCCGGCCCCCGGAGAGTGATCACTTTCCGGGGGCCTTCTCCGTCCGTACCGGCAAGGTCATATGCTTGCCGCCATGACGAGTGAGCCGGAGCAGCAGAACGGCGTTGGCACGCATGACGGGTTCCAGCGCCTGTGGACCCCGCATCGGATGGCCTACATCCAGGGCGAGAACAAGCCCACCGGCCCCGAGGCCGGCGACGGGTGTCCGTTCTGCGGGATTCCGGAGATGAGCGACGAGGACGGGCTGGTCGTCGCCCGCGGCAAGCACGTCTTCGCGGTGCTCAACCTGTACCCGTACAACGGCGGGCACCTCATGGTCGTCCCGTACCGGCACGTCGCCGACTACACCGACCTGGACGCGCTGGAGACCGGCGAGCTGGCGGACCTGACCAAGCGGGCCATGGTCGCGCTGCGCAAGGCCTCCGGGGCGCACGGTTTCAACATCGGCATGAACCAGGGCGCCGCCGCCGGCGCCGGCATCGCCGCGCACCTGCACCAGCACATCGTGCCCCGCTGGGGCGGGGACGCGAACTTCATGCCGATCGTCGGCCACACCCGCGTCCTGCCGCAGCTCCTCGCGGACACCCGGCAGATGCTCGCCGATGCCTGGCCCACGGGCTGAGGCGGGCTGATCAGGCGGCGCGTGCCGCGCGCCATTCCTCCAGTAAGCCTTCGACGTCGAACTCGGTGAGGTTCAGCGGCGGCCCCGACGGGGGCATGCGCAGGGCCGCGGCGATCTTCTCGTTGATCTCCGTGAGGATCGCCCGCACCTGCCGTTCCGAGCGGGCCGCGCGGGCCGCCTCCAGCGCGTCCTCCGCCTCCTTGCGCAGCGCGAGCGCCGGGGGCAGGGCCGAGAAGCCCTCGCGGTGCAACTTCCCCTTGATCCACCACAGCTCGTCGTAGGGCGCGTCGAGGGAGGCCAGCGGCTTTCCGTAGCCCGGCAGGTTCTCGAACTCGCCGCGGTCGGCGGCCTCTCTGATCTGCCGGTCCACCCAGGACTCGATGTCGACGCCAGGGGGTTTGCGCTCGGTCACGGTGCCTCCTCGGGGGATGCGACGGCCTCGGGGCCTTCAGCCTACCCAGACCGGCCCGCCCGGCCAGAGGTCCGCGTAGGGTCCGTGACCATGATCATGCGATTCAGCGAAGAGTTCCTGTCGGAGACGGAGCATCACGCGGCCTGGGGCGCCGCGCAGCTCGAAACCCTGACCTCCTTCCTGCCCGAGGGTCCGTGGACGGCGGACCTGGAGGCCTGTCTGTACCGCCAGGGCGACCTCACACTGCGGGTCTCGGTCCTGGGCACCTACGACACGGACGAGCAGTCCTGGATGTGGGGCTGGGCCAACCCCGGCCTGCGGGGCACCGAAGCGGTCGCCCTCGCGAGCGCGGTCGAGCGCTACGGACGGGCCCGCGGCATAGCCGAGTTCACCGCGGAGACCCTGGACCTGTCGGGCTTCCCCGACCCGCGGTTCGCGGCGGAGACCCTGGCGTTCGCCGGGATGGGCGTCGCCGAGACCCCCGGTTACATCGGTGTCGAGGCGGGACCCGGCACGCGGGTCTACTTCCTGCCGGACGACCCGCAGGTCCCCCGGGCGCCCCTCGACCCGATCACCCTGCCGCGGACCCTCATCACCGGGGCCTCGCTCCTCGGCCATGCCCCGCGCCACGTCGTCACCGGGTACTTCGACCACCACGGTGTACCGGTGCACGAGGCCGGAGACCGGATCACGGCCGAGCTTCCCGAGGGGGTCCCGGTACGGATCGCGTTCGACGCACTCGGCCGCATCGCGGAAGTGAGTCTCGCCGGCCGGCCCTGACCCGCGCGCCCGCCGCCCGGCCCCGCCCCGCCTACGCGTCGTACACGTCCGCCTTGCGCGGGGCCGGCTCCTGGATGAGGCCGCTCATGATCGAGGAGCGGTTGGTGAAGCGGTCGGTGTCGACGCCGTTCTCCTCCAGGACCTTGAAGGTGGCGGCGTGGACCGAGCGCAGCACCGGGGCCACCGTGCGCAGGGCGTCGTCCGCCATGAAGCGGTGGCGCCACATCGAGCCGGCCCACACGTGGCGGATGCCGAAGGGCTCGGGCAGGACCAGCTTGCCGCCGAGGAAGTCCAGGAGCGGCGGGAACCAGGTCAGCGGGGCACGTACGGCGAGGCGCACGACCTCATCGGTGTCCACCAGCGGCTGCGGGCGCTCGACGGTCTCCCAGAAGCGGATGCTCTTGGGTACCTCCACCACTGGGGCCTTGGACTTCGTAGTGAACAGGCCGTGTACGGGTCCCAGGGCGTGCGCGGTGACGTCCACGCGCAGTGTCTTGTAGAGCACGGTGACGGTGACCAGCATGTTGATGACGAGCTGGCCGTCCCAGAGCGGGTACTGGATGCCGAGATAGTGCCGGTTTCCTGCGCTGAACTGCTGCTCGTTGCAGATCCGCGTGATCTCGTGCGGCTTGATCAGGAAGTTGTCGATGTTCTCGCCAGAGGGGCGGGCCACTTCGGCGGCACCCTCGCCGATCGGCGTGACGATCCAGTGCTGGATGGCGGCCGTCGGGAAACCGCCGGTGTGCAGGGGGCCGCGCTCCAGCTTGCGGAGCTGGGCGTCGATCGCGCGTACGACGTCCCAGCTGCGGAAGGGGTGGATCTCGGCGCCCTCCGTCGTGGGCTCGAGTTCCTCGGCCATCTGCCAGCTGCCCCATCGGGTGCCCATGCCGAGTATGCCCTTGGGGCCCGCGTAGAAGACCTGGTTGCTGCGGTCCTCCGCGGTCAGCTTCGCGAGCTGGTGACGCAGGTCTTCGCGGGCCTTCTCGTCGGGGTTGCCCGGCACTGCCTCCGGGATCTTCGCTCCGACCCCGTCACCTGCGAGCAGCCCGTCCCAGCGGGCGCGCAGGTCGGCGGCGGTGGACTCGCACAGCCGACGGGCGAGCAGCCAGCCCAGGGCCGGGGCGATCACCATGCCCCGCAGGTAGAGGCCGAGGAAGCCGGTCAGGGGCAGCCGGAACATCAGTACCGCCACCACGATGGCGATGCCGACCAGTACCGCCGTGCCCATCCAGGAGGAGCGCTTGCCCTCGCCGGCGGCCAGGGTCTTGCGGAGCTGGAACAGGCCCAGCCACAGGAGCAGGCCGGGCAGGAACACCACACCGCAGACCAGCATGATCAGCCGGAGCTTGCGGTCCCGTTCCTTGCGGATGCGCGTGGCGGCCAGGCAGTGCTCTACGACCGTCTGGGGGTCGGCGCCGAAGGACTGGATGAGTGGTTTGCGGGTGGATCCGAGAGTGCGGGCCTCGACGGCGCGGCAGAAGGCCTCGCCGAAATTGGGCTCGAAGAGGGATATCTTGCCGGGTTTGACCGTGGCGGGGTGGTTCTCGCTGTTGGCGGTGAGTATCACCTTGAGTTCGGTGTCCTTGCCGCCGTCGCGGTAGGCGGCCGAGGCCAGCGCGTTGGTCGCCGCCGTCTGCCCGCCACCGCCCTGGAGAGGAATCTGCGCTCCGGGCCTGAAGTCGAATCCGTCGTCCGCCACCGCTGCCCCCATCGCTGTGCGTTCGTGCTCTTTGGTGCGCCGATGAGCCTATCGGCGGATCCCGCCCCATGGTCATGGGACAGGGAAATGCCGCCCACCGCAAGCGGGTTGGCGGGCGGCGGCTCCCGACGCTATGTCAGTTGGCTCCCCTTCTCAGCCTGTTCGCGCATCTTGTCCGCGATCTGCGGCGGCATCGGCTCGTGCCGGGCGTAGGCCCGGGCGAAGCGGCCCGTGCCGTGCGAGACGGAGCGCAGCTCGACGGCGTACCGGCCGATCTCGATCTCGGGGATCTCGGCGCGGACCCGGGTGCGCCCGTGACCTGCCTGATCGCTGCCGACGACGCGGCCGCGGCGGCCCGCGAGGTCGCTCATCACCGGGCCCACGTACTCGTCGGGGACCAGGACGGCGAGCTCGGCGACCGGTTCGAGCAGCTCGATGCGCGCCTCGGCGGCGGCCTCGCGCAGGGCCAGCGCGCCGGCCGTCTGGAAGGCCGCGTCGGAGGAGTCCACCGAGTGCGCCTTGCCGTCGAGCAGGGTGACGCGCACGTCGACCAGCGGATAGCCGGCGGCGACCCCGCGCGCGGCCTGTGCGCGTACGCCCTTCTCCACGGACGGGATGAACTGGCGCGGCACGGCGCCGCCGACGACCTTGTCCACGAACTCGATGCCGCTGCCGGGCGGGAGCGGCTCGACCTCGATCTCGCAGATCGCGAACTGGCCGTGGCCGCCGGACTGCTTGACGTGCCGGCCGCGGCCGGCGGACTTGCCGCCGAAGGTCTCGCGCAGGCTCACCTTGTGGGGGACCGGGTCGACCTGGACGCCGTAGCGGGTGCGCAGCCGCTCCAGGGCGAGGTCCTGGTGCGCCTCGCCCAGGCACCACAGGACGACCTGGTGGGTGTGCGCGTTCAGTTCCAGCCGCATCGTCGGGTCCTCGGCGACGAGCCGGGCCAGGCCCTGGGAGAGTTTGTCCTCGTCGGCCTTGCTGTGCGCCTCGATGGCGAGGGGGAGCAGCGGGTCGGGCATGGTCCAGGGCTCCATGAGGAGCGGATCGTCCTTGGCGGAGAGGGTGTCACCGGTCTCCGCGCGGTTCAGTTTGGCCACGCAGGCCAGGTCGCCGGCGATGCAGTGGTTCAGGGTGCGCTGCTGCTTGCCGAAGGGGGAGCTGAGGGCGCCGATCTTCTCGTCGACGTCGTGGTCCTCGTGCCCCCGGTCGGCGAGCCCGTGCCCGCTGACGTGGACGGTCACCTCGGGGCGCAGGGTGCCGGAGAAGACGCGGACGAGGGAGACGCGCCCGACGTACGGGTCGGAGGAGGTCTTGACGACCTCGGCGACCAGCGGGCCGTCCGGGTCGCAGGTGACGGCGGGGCGCGGGGTGCCGTCGGGGGTGGTGACGTTCACGGCGGGCCGTTCCGGGGGAGTGGGGAAGCCGCCGGTGATCAGTTCGAGGAGCTCGACGGTGCCCAGGCCCTGCTTGGCCCCGTCGGCGGCGGGGGCCGCCATCAGGACGGGGTGGAAGGTACCGCGGGCGACGGCCCGCTCCAGGTCGTCCACGAGGGTCTTGAGGTCGATGTCCTCGCCGCCCAGGTAGCGGTCCATGAGGCTCTCGTCCTCGCTCTCGGCGATGATCCCCTCGATCAGGCGGGAGCGGGCGCCGTCGATGAGGGCGCGCTCGGCCGGGTCCGGGTCGCGCTCCACGCGCGCGCCGGAGGAGTACTCGTACACGCGCTGGGAGAGCAGGCCGAGCAGGCCGGTGACGGGGGCGTGGCCGTTGGCTCCGGCGGGGCCGTGCAGGGGGAGGTAGAGGGGGATGACGGCATCGGGGTCGTCGGCGCCGAAGATCTCGCCGCAGACGGCCGTCATCTGGGTGTAGTCGGAGCGGGCGGCCTCCAGGTGGGTGACGACGATGGCGCGCGGCATGCCGACGGCCTCGCACTCGTCCCAGACCATGCGGGTGGCCCCGTCGACGCCGTCGGAGGCGGAGACGACGAAGAGGGCCGCGTCCGCGGCGCGCAGACCTGCCCTGAGCTCACCGACGAAGTCGGCGTACCCGGGGGTATCCAGGATGTTGATCTTGATTCCGTCCCATTCGACGGGGACGAGGGAGAGCTGGACGGAGCGTTGTCGGCGCTGCTCGATCTCGTCGTAGTCGGAGACGGTCCCGCCGTCCTCGACCCGGCCCGCCCGGTTGACCGCCCCGGAGGTCAGGGCGAGGGCTTCGACCAGCGTGGTCTTGCCGGATCCGCTGTGGCCGACCAGCACGACGTTCCGTATGGACGACGGCCGGTCGGCCGTCAGTGCCCTGCCGGCGGCTCCGGCGTGGTGTGATGTGGCTCCCATGATTCTCGTGCCTCCCGATGGTGACGGTGAGGAGGTGGGTGTCCTTCGAGCTTTGCACCGCTGTCACACCGCGTCCATACGTCGTACCGGAGGCGGGTCCGGCAGGGGGCCGAGGCGTGAAGGAAGGCTCGACGGGCCGAACCGGTGGGTGCGCGGCGTCCGGGGGGCGGCGTGCTGGCTACGATGGGCCAGCCGGTGGCCGTGGTGGCCGTGCGGCCCAGCGACCCTCCGGGAAGGCCATGCTGAACAAGTACGCGCGTGCATTCTTTACGCGTGTTCTCACGCCATTCGCCGCTTTTCTGCTCCGGCGGGGGGTGAGCCCGGATGCGGTGACCCTGATCGGCACGGCCGGAGTGGTGGCCGGAGCGCTGGTCTTCTTCCCCCGGGGAGAGTTCTTCTGGGGCACCATCACCATCACCCTCTTCGTCTTCTCCGACCTGGTCGACGGGAACATGGCCCGCCAGGCCGGTGTCTCCAGCCGCTGGGGCGCCTTCCTCGACTCCACCCTCGACCGGGTGGCGGACGCGGCGATCTTCGGCGGGCTCGCGCTCTGGTACGCGGGCAGCGGGAACGACAACGCGCTGTGCGCGGTCTCGATCTTCTGCCTGGCCAGCGGGCAGGTGGTCTCGTACACCAAGGCCCGCGGCGAGTCGATCGGACTGCCGGTGGCCGTCAACGGGCTCATCGAACGGGCCGAGCGCCTCGTCATCTCACTGGTCGCGGCCGGCCTGTCCGGGCTGCAGACCTTCGGCCTGCCCTCCTGGATCGGAGTGCTGCTGCCGGCCGCGCTGTGGATCGTGGCGGCGGGCTCGCTCGTCACGCTGATCCAGCGCGTGGTGACCGTACGCCGTGAGTCGGCGGAGGCCGACGCGGCCGCCGCGACCGCCGAAGGGGGGACCGCCTGATGGGCAAGGCGCAGGACAAGCTGGTCGACGGGCTGTACGGGCTCGGCTGGGCCGGCGTGAAGAAGCTGCCCGAACCGGCCGCCGTGGCCCTCGGCCGCCGCATCGCCGACTACGCCTGGAAGCGGCGCGGCAAGAGCGTGCTGCGGCTGGAGTCGAACCTGGCCCGGGTGGTGCCGGACGCCGGCCCCGAGCGGCTGCGCGAGCTGTCCAAGGCCGGCATGCGCTCGTACATGCGGTACTGGATGGAATCCTTCCGGCTGCCGACCATGGACCCGAAACGGTTCAGCACGGACGTCGAGTTCAAGGACGAGCACCTGCTGCGCGAGGCCCTCGCCACCGGGCGCGGTGTCGTCATCGCCCTGCCGCACCTGGCCAACTGGGACCTCGCCGGCGCCTGGGCCATCGGCCACATCGGCGTCCGGTTCACCACGGTCGCCGAGCGGCTCAAGCCCGAGACGCTCTACGACCGCTTCGTGGCCTACCGCGAGAGCCTCGGCATGGAGGTGCTGCCGCACAGCGGCGGCGCCGCCTTCGGCACTCTCGCCCGCCGGCTCCGCTCCGGCGGCCTCGTCTGCCTGGTCGCGGACCGGGACCTCTCGGCCTCGGGGGTCGAGGTGGACTTCTTCGGCTCCACGACGCGGATGCCGGCCGGGCCGGCGCTGCTGGCCCAGCAGACGGGCGCGGTGCTGCTCGCGGCCACCCTGCACTACGGAGACACCCCGAAGATGTACGGCCGGATCCACCCCGAGGTGGAGGTCCCGAAGACCGGGACCCGGGTCGAGAAGACGGCTTCCATGACCCAGGCGCTCGCGGACGCCTTCGCGTGGGGCATCGCCGAGCACCCGGAGGACTGGCACATGCTGCAACGGCTGTGGCTGGACGATTTGGAGGAGCGCCCGTAGTGAAGATCGGCATCGTGTGCCCGTACTCGTGGGACGTGCCGGGCGGCGTCCAGTTCCACATCCGGGACCTGGCGGAGCACCTGATCCACCTCGGCCACGAGGTGTCGGTCCTGGCCCCGGCCGACGACGAGACGCCCCTGCCGCCGTACGTGATCTCCGCAGGCCGGGCCGTCCCCGTCCCCTACAACGGCTCCGTCGCCCGCCTCAACTTCGGCTTCCTCTCCGCGGCCCGGGTCCGCCGCTGGCTGCACGACGGCACCTTCGACGTGATCCACATCCACGAGCCGGCCTCGCCCTCGCTGGGGCTGCTGTCCTGCTGGGCGGCGCAGGGTCCGATCGTGGCCACCTTCCACACCTCGAACCCGCGCTCGCGGGCGATGATCGCGGCGTACCCGATCCTCCAGCCGGCGCTGGAGAAGATCAGCGCGCGGATCGCGGTGAGCGAGTACGCGCGCCGCACCCTGGTCGAGCACCTGGGCGGGGACGCCGTCGTCATCCCGAACGGCGTCGACGTCGACTTCTTCGCCAAGGCCGAGCCGAACCCCGACTGGTCCGGCCAGACCCTCGGCTTCATCGGCCGCATCGACGAACCGCGCAAGGGCCTGCCCGTCCTGATGGCGGCCTTCCCGAAGATCGTGGAAGCCTGCCCGGACGTCCGCCTCCTCGTGGCGGGCCGCGGCGACGAGGAGGAAGCGGTGGCGGCCCTCCCCGCCGACCTCCGCTCCCGCGTGGAATTCCTCGGCATGGTCTCGGACGAGGACAAGGCGCGGCTGCTGCGCAGCGTCGACGTGTACGTCGCCCCGAACACGGGCGGCGAGAGCTTCGGCATCATCCTCGTCGAGGCGCTGTCGGCGGGCGCCGCGGTCCTGGCCTCCGACCTGGACGCCTTCGCCCAGGTCCTGGACCAGGGCGGCGCGGGCGACCTCTTCGCCAACGAGAACGCCGACGCCCTCGCGGCCGGCGCCATCGCCCTCCTCCGCGACCCGGCCCGCCGTGCGGAACTCGGCACCCGCGGCTCGGCCCACGTGCGCCGCTTCGACTGGTCCACGGTCGCGGCGGACATCCTGGCGGTCTACGAAACGGTCACGGACGGCGCGGCGGCGGTGGCCACCGACGAGCGGGTGCCGCTCCGCACCCGGCTGGGCCTGGGCTTCTCGCGGGACGCGTCCTCCTGAGGCCCGGCGCCGGCCGGTCAGCGCCTGTCGTTGAACACCTGTTCCCTACTGCCGTCGGAGGCGATGGTCGCCTCCACGACCCGGCCTTCCCGGGTGGTCATCCGGATTCGGTCCGGGGCCGTCCACCGGGCGTCGACCAGCTCGTTGGTCTGGGAGTCGCCATTGAAGGACGTGACGAACCAGCGGCGCTCCGCGAGCCCCTCGCCCTGTTGGACGTACACGATCCAGAGCGGGTCGATTCCGGCCGAGCCCCGTACCACGACCATCCGGCGGTCGTCGCGGCCGGGCGCGTGGGCACGATGGGTCTCCGGGGCGTCGTACGGTTGTGCGAGCGAGAGCAGGAGCGGGAGTCCCAGGACGGCCAGCGTGACGAACGCCGAAACCCGCAGGAGGAGCGTGCGCAAGCCGAGTAGGGCGGCGCCGCTCAGAGCGACCAGGGCGAGCTGGGTGCACGTGACGGTGTACTGGCGCGCCCGGACCCACAGGAGCCGGTAGCCGTCCGGTTCCGCGCTCAGCGGCACCAGCGCTGCCGCCAGGAAGACACCAGCCGCCAGGACCAGCAGCACGGCCGCAGGCCCGCGTAAGCGTGTCAACGTCAACTTTCCCCCCGGAACGGTCGGTTGGCGAGCCTACGCGGAGCGCTGCGCTCGGTACAGGGCCGGCCGGAGCGGGCCTCCCGCCCGGGAGGGTAGGGTCGCGCAGCGTGATCGAAACCCTTGTCTGGATTGCCCTCGCTCTCGGAGTGGTCGGGGTCTACCTCAGTTGGACCGCAGGACGGCTCGACCGGCTGCACTCGCGGATGGACGCCGCGCGGGCCGCGCTCGACGCGCAGCTCGTGCGGCGGGCTTCCGTGGTGGTGGAGGTGGCCACCTCCGGGGTCCTGGACCCCGCTTCCTCCCTCGTGCTGTACGAGGCCGCGCACGCGGCGCGGCAGGCCGAGGAGGAGCAGCGGGAGGTCGCCGAGAGCGAGCTCAGCCAGGCCCTGCGGGCAGTGTTCGCGGACGCCGCGCAGGTCGACGTGCTGAAGGCGGCCCCGGGAGGGGTGGAGGCCACCGAGGAACTGGCGGCGGCCGTGCGGCGGGTGCCCATGGCGCGCCGGTTCCACAACGACGCCGTACGGGCCGCACGCGCCCTGCGCCGGCACCGCAAGGTGCGCTGGTTCCGGCTGGCCGGGCACGCGCCCTTCCCGCTCGCGTTCGAGATGGACGACGAGCCGCCGGTGGATCTTGCCGAGCGGCCGGCGTAGGGGTGACTCAGCGGCGCGACAGGCCGCAATGGACCGCGATGGACCAGTCGAGGAGCCACCTGCTCCATATTGGCCCTTGCAGTGGACTGGTCCGGCGGGGTTTCCTCTGCCAGTAGTACCCGTCCCTTTTCGAGTTCCCTTCGAGTGAGGTCAATCCGTGAGCACGCTTCCCACCACCCCCCAGTCCGCTGAGTCGGCCATCGGCACCTCGCGCGTCAAGCGCGGCATGGCCGAGCAGCTCAAGGGCGGCGTGATCATGGACGTGGTCAACGCCGAGCAGGCGAAGATCGCCGAGGACGCGGGCGCCGTGGCCGTCATGGCCCTGGAGCGGGTCCCCGCCGACATCCGCAAGGACGGCGGCGTCGCGCGCATGTCGGACCCGAACATGATCGAAGAGATCATCGAGGCCGTCTCGATCCCCGTCATGGCCAAGTCCCGCATCGGCCACTTCGTCGAGGCCCAGGTCCTGCAGTCCCTCGGCGTCGACTACATCGACGAGTCCGAGGTCCTGACCCCGGCCGACGAGGTCAACCACTCCGACAAGTGGGCGTTCACCACCCCCTTCGTCTGTGGTGCCACCAACCTGGGCGAGGCCCTGCGCCGCATCGCCGAGGGCGCGGCCATGATCCGCTCGAAGGGTGAGGCCGGCACCGGCAACGTCGTCGAGGCCGTCCGCCACCTGCGCCAGATCAAGAACGAGATCGCCCGCCTGCGCGGCTACGACAACAACGAGCTGTTCGCCGCCGCCAAGGAGCTGCGCGCCCCGTACGAGCTCGTCAAGGAAGTTGCCGAGCTCGGCAAGCTCCCGGTCGTGCTGTTCTCCGCCGGTGGCGTCGCCACCCCGGCCGACGCCGCCCTGATGCGCCAGCTCGGTGCCGAGGGCGTCTTCGTCGGCTCCGGCATCTTCAAGTCGGGCGACCCGGCCAAGCGCGCCGCCGCCATCGTGAAGGCCACCACCTTCTACGACGACCCGAAGATCATCGCGGACGCCTCCCGCAACCTGGGCGAGGCCATGGTCGGCATCAACTGCGACACGCTGCCCGAGGCCGAGCGCTACGCCAACCGCGGCTGGTAGTACCGAGATGACGAACACCCCCGTGATCGGTGTCCTGGCACTCCAGGGCGACGTACGGGAGCACCTGATCGGCCTGGCCTCGGCGGACGCCGTGGCCAGGCCGGTCCGGCGTCCCGAGGAGCTCGCCGAGGTCGACGCCCTGGTGATCCCCGGTGGCGAGTCCACCACCATGTCCAAGCTCGCCGTGCTGTTCGGCATGCTGGAGCCGCTGCGCGAGCGCGTGGCCGCCGGCATGCCCGTGTACGGCACCTGCGCCGGCATGATCATGCTCGCGGACAAGCTCCTGGACGGCCGCGAGGACCAGGAGACCCTGGGCGGCATCGACATGATCGTCCGCCGCAACGCCTTCGGGCGGCAGAACGAGTCCTTCGAGGCGAAGATCGATTTCGCGGGCATCGAGGGCGGCCCCGTCGAGGGCGTCTTCATCCGTGCCCCCTGGGTCGAGTCCGTCGGCGGCGACGTCGAGGTGCTCGCCACCTACGACGGCCACACGGTCGCCGTGCGCCAGGGCAACGTCCTGGCGACCTCGTTCCACCCCGAGCTGACCGGGGACGACCGTGTTCACGCGTACTTCGTCGACATGGTGCGCGCGGGGCTGTGACGAGCTCCCGGTAGGATCGGAGACGAACACTGTTGGTTACGCGAAGGAGACAGGCGGATGTCCGGCCACTCTAAATGGGCTACGACGAAGCACAAGAAGGCCGTGATCGATGCCAAGCGCGGCAAGCTCTTCGCGAAGCTGATCAAGAACATCGAGGTCGCGGCCCGTATGGGCGGTGCCGACATCGACGGCAACCCGACCCTCTTCGACGCCGTGCAGAAGGCCAAGAAGAGCTCGGTCCCGAACAAGAACATCGACTCCGCGGTCAAGCGCGGCGGCGGTCTCGAAGCCGGCGGTGCCGACTACGAGACGATCATGTACGAGGGCTACGGTCCGAACGGTGTCGCGGTGCTCATCGAGTGCCTCACCGACAACCGCAACCGTGCCGCCTCCGACGTCCGCGTCGCCATGACCCGCAACGGCGGTTCCATGGCCGACCCGGGCTCGGTCTCGTACCTGTTCAACCGCAAGGGCGTCGTTCTCCTGCCCAAGGGTGAACTCTCCGAGGACGACGTGCTGGAGACGGTGCTCGAAGCCGGCGCCGAAGAGGTCAACGACCTCGGCGAGCAGTTCGAGATCATCAGCGAAGCCACCGACATGGTCGCGGTCCGCACCGCGCTCCAGGAGGCGGGCATCGACTACGACTCGGCCGACTCCAACTTCCTCCCGACCATGCAGGTCGAGCTGGACGAAGAGGGTGCGCGCAAGATCTTCAAGCTGATCGACGCGCTGGAGGACAGCGACGACGTCCAGAACGTCTTCGCCAACTTCGACGTCTCGGACGAGGTCATGGAGAAGGTCGACGCCTAGATCGACTCGATCGTCACGCGTCTTCGCGGCGGGCCGACAGGACACACCCTGTCGGCCCGCCGCTTTGTCAGTGGTGCCCGATAGCCTGCACGGACACGGACAGGCGATCGAAAGTGGGGGTCAGGTGCGCGTTCTCGGTGTGGACCCGGGGCTGACGCGGTGTGGAGTCGGCGTCGTCGAGGGTGTCGCCGGCCGTCCCCTGACCATGCTCGGCGTGGGGGTCGTACGGACGCCCGCCGACGCGGAGTTGGGCCACCGGCTCGTCGCCATCGAGCAGGGCATCGAGGAATGGCTCGATGCGCACCGCCCCGAAGTCGTCGCCGTGGAGCGGGTGTTCAGCCAGCACAACGTCTCGACCGTGATGGGCACCGCACAGGCCAGCGCCGTTGCCATGCTCTGCGCGGCGCGCCGCGGGATACCGGTCGCCCTGCACACCCCCAGCGAGGTCAAGGCCGCCGTCACCGGCAGTGGCCGCGCGGACAAGGCGCAGGTCGGCGCGATGGTCACCCGGCTGTTGCGACTGTCCGCGCCGCCCAAACCGGCCGACGCCGCGGACGCCCTCGCCCTCGCCATCTGCCACATCTGGCGGGCCCCCGCCCAGAACCGCCTCCAGCAGGCGGTCGCCCAGCACGCCTCAGGCTCGAAAGGCCGTACCCGATGATCGCCTTCGTCAGCGGCCCCGTCGCCGCGCTCGCCCCCACCCTGGCCGTGATCGAGGTCGGGGGAGTCGGCATGGCCGTGCAGTGCACGCCGAACACCATCGCCGGCCTGCGGATGGGGGAGCAGGCGAAGCTGGCCACCTCCCTGGTCGTACGGGAGGACTCGCTCACGTTGTACGGCTTCGCCGACGACGACGAGCGGCAGGTCTTCGAACTCCTCCAGACCGCGAGCGGGGTCGGGCCGAGGCTCGCGCAGGCGATGCTCGGAGTGCACAGTCCGGACGCGCTGCGGCTCGCCGTCTCGACGGGGGACGAGAAGTCGCTGATGGCGGTGCCGGGGATCGGCAAGAAGGGCGCGCAGAAGCTACTGCTGGAGCTCAAGGACAAGCTGGGGGCTCCGCTGGGTGCCAGTGGCCTGGTCGGAGCGCAGCGGGCCGTCGCGGCCGGTCCAGCCCCGTGGACGGAGCAGCTGGCGGCGGCCCTGATCGGTCTCGGCTATGCGTCGCGCGAGGCCGATGAGGCCGTCTCGGCGGTGACTCCGCAGGCCGAAGCCGCCATTGCCGCCGGTGGCTCGGCCCCCGTCCCGCAGCTCCTGCGAGCTGCCCTCCAGTCCCTGAACCGAGCCCGCTAGCGTGCGCCGCCGCTGCCGGGGGCTCCGCCCCCGGACCCTCCCCCAGCTACCGCTGGGGGGACCCCCAGCGCCTCAAACGCCGGCGGGGCTGGATTCGGCCGATGCCCTTTGCCTGGTGCGGCCGGATTCCTGACAGGGCAATCGCAGCCCTTACGGACATGAACCAGCCTCGCCGGCGTTTGAGGCGCGGGTTCCGGGGCGGAGCCCCGGCAGCGGCGCCGCGCACTGCACACCACCGTACGAAGCAGAAGGCAGACTGAACACCGTGAACTGGGACGACGAGAGCACCGCAGACGAGGGCGAGCGACTCGTCGCCGCGGCCGCCGACGGGGAGGACACCGCCGTCGAGGCGGCGCTGCGCCCCAAGGACCTCGGGGAGTTCGTGGGGCAGGAGAAGGTCCGCCAGCAGCTGGACCTCGTCCTCAAGGCGGCCCGCCAGCGCGGAGCCACCGCAGATCACGTCCTGCTCTCCGGCGCGCCCGGCCTCGGCAAGACCACGCTGTCGATGATCATCGCGGCCGAGATGGGCGCGCCCATCCGGATCACCTCCGGCCCCGCCATCCAGCACGCCGGCGACCTCGCCGCCATCCTCTCCTCCCTCCAGGAGGGCGAGGTCCTCTTCCTCGACGAGATCCACCGCATGTCCCGGCCCGCCGAGGAGATGCTGTACATGGCCATGGAGGACTTCCGGGTCGATGTGATCGTGGGGAAGGGGCCGGGGGCCACCGCGATTCCGCTGGAACTGCCGCCCTTCACCCTCGTCGGTGCGACGACCCGGGCCGGCCTGCTGCCGCCCCCGCTGCGTGACCGCTTCGGGTTCACCGGGCACATGGAGTTCTACGCCCCCGAGGAACTGGAGCGCGTCATCCACCGCTCCGCCCGCCTCCTCGATGTGGAGATCGACACGGCCGGGGCCGCCGAGATCGCCGGGCGCTCCCGGGGCACGCCCCGCATCGCCAACCGGCTCCTGCGCCGGGTCCGCGACTACGCCCAGGTCAGGGCCGACGGGGTGATCACGCGCGAGGTGTCCCGCACCGCCCTCCAGGTGTACGAGGTCGACGGGCGAGGGCTGGACCGGCTGGACCGGGCCGTCCTGGAGGCGCTGCTCAAACTGTTCGGCGGCGGACCCGTCGGTCTGTCCACCCTCGCCGTGGCCGTCGGCGAGGAGCGGGAGACCGTGGAGGAGGTGGCCGAGCCCTTCCTCGTACGGGAGGGCCTGCTCGCCCGCACCCCCCGCGGGCGGGTCGCGACGCCCGCCGCCTGGGCCCACCTGGGCCTTGTCCCGCCTCAGCACGGCGGGAGTGGATCAAGCGGACAACAGGGCCTGTTCGGGACCTGATCGGCGCGGAGGTTCGACCCCTCAGGAACTGCGGTGCCATGCTGGGCGTTGTTCCATCGGTGCGGACTCGCCTAGACTCCGCCGATGCCGACCCTTCGGGTCGGCGTGCCCACCCCCGTAGAAAAGGCCGCCGTCCGCGTGCGGTCGTGCGAAGGATCTCCGTCCCGTGAATCTCGTGACACTCCTCCCGTTCATCGTGCTCATCGGGGCGATGTTCCTGATGACCCGCTCCGCCAAGAAGAAGCAGCAGGCGGCCGCGCAGATGCGCGACCACATGACGCCCGGTACCGGGGTCCGCACCATCGGCGGCATGTACGCCACGGTGAAGGAGATCGGCGACGACACCGTCACCCTTGAGGTGGCCCCCGGTGTCCACGCGATCTACGCGAAGAACGCCATTGGCGCCGTTCTGGAGGACGCGGAGTACAACCGCATCGTCCACGGCATCAGCGACGACCTCTCGACGGACTCCCCGGTCGTCCCGGACGACGCTTCCTCCCTCACCGAGGAGCCGGCCGCGGCCGGCACCGAGGACGAGGCCCCGAAGCTCGACCTGGGCAAGAAGGACGAGCCCAAGAAGGACGAGCCGAAGGACGGCAAGACCGACGGCGAGGCCGACGCGAAGTAGCGCGCGGACGGGGACCGCGAGGGCGCCTGACCGGCGGCCGTCGCGGTCCCGGTCAGTGACCCACTTCTGCGGGGGGCAGGGGTCCCCACCACACATTTCGTGGCCGTCCGCGCGCTGACCCGGCGCGGGACGGTTGGACAGGGAGAAACGACAAGGTGGCAGCACCGAAGAAGGGCCGGCGGCCCACGGGGGCTCAGGGGAGGCCGGGGCGCGCCCTGGCGATCATCCTGATCGCGATGGTGGCGCTCACCGCGGGGATGTTCGTCTCCAAGCAGACGACTCCCCGGCTCGGCATCGACCTCGCGGGCGGCACGAGCATCACGCTCAAGGCCAAGAGCGAGCCCGGCAAGCCGGACGCGATCAACGAGACCAACATGAACACGGCGGTCGGCATCATCGAGCGCCGCGTCAACGGTCTCGGCGTCTCGGAGGCCGAGGTCCAGACGCAGGGCCGCGACCACATCATCGTGAACATCCCCAAGGGGATGAACGAGAAGCAGGCCCGCGAGCAGGTCGGCACCACCGCCCAGCTGTACTTCCGCCCGGTCCTCGCCTTCGCGGACGGCGCCCCCGTCGCCCCCGAGGGCACGCAGAGCCCGAGCCCCTCCGCGAGCGGTTCCGGCGCCCCCAAGGCCGAGGGCAGCAAGTCCCCGTCGGCCACCCCGTCGTCCAGCGCCACTTCCCAGGGCCGTGCGCTCAGCGAGGCCCTCAAGGCCCCCGCCGCCCCCACTCCCTCGCCCTCGGCGAGCGAGTCGAAGAAGGCAGACGACAGCAAGGCCACGCCGGGCGCTACCCCCGCCGCGACGCCGTCCGCGCCCCCTTCGGGTGACGAGGCAGCCGCGGCCGCCCTCCAGGCCAAGTTCGCCGCGCTCGACTGCACCGACGAGAAGCAGCGCACCGAGGTCAGCCAGGGCGTCAAGCCCGAGGACCCCGCGCTGGCCTGCGGCCTGCGAGGTGACACCTGGGGCAAGTGGGTCCTGGGCCCGGCCCAGGTCGACGGCCAGGACGTGAAGGACGCGAAGGGTGTCGTCGACCCCCAGCGCGGCATGTGGATCGTCACCATGCAGTTCACCGACAAGGGCGCCGACAAGTTCGCCAAGATCACCGGTGAGCTCGCGGCCAAGCAGTCGCCGCAGAACCAGTTCGCCATCGTGCTCGACGGTCAGGTCATCTCCGACCCGTCCGTGAGCCAGGCGCTGACCGGCGGCAACGCCGAGATCTCCGGTGGCTTCACCCAGGAGTCCGCCCAGGACCTGGGCAACATGCTCTCGTACGGCGCCCTGCCGCTCTCCTTCAGCGAGGACAGCGTCACCACCGTCACCGCCGCCCTCGGCGGCGAGCAGCTGCGCGCCGGCCTGATCGCCGGTGCGATCGGCCTGCTCCTCGTGGTGATCTACCTGCTGGTGTACTACCGCGGCCTGGCGTTCGTCGCGATCGTCAGCCTCCTGGTCTCCGCGATCCTCACCTACACGATCATGGCGCTGCTCGGCAAGGGCATCGGCTTCGCGCTGAACCTGCCCGCGGTCTGCGGCGCGATCGTCGCGATCGGCATCACGGCGGACTCGTTCATCGTGTACTTCGAGCGCATCCGGGACGAGATCCGCGAGGGCCGCACCCTGCGTCCGGCCGTCGAGCGTGCCTGGCCGCGTGCCCGGCGCACCATCCTGGTCTCCGACTTCGTGTCGTTCCTGGCGGCCGCGGTGCTGTTCATCGTCACCGTCGGCAAGGTGCAGGGCTTCGCCTTCACCCTGGGTCTGACCACCCTGCTCGACGTGGTGGTGGTGTTCCTCTTCACCAAGCCGATCATGACGCTGCTGGCGCGTACGAAGTTCTTCGCCAGCGGTCACCCGTGGTCCGGCCTCGACCCGAAGCGGCTCGGCGCCAAGCCTCCGCTGCGCCGGTCCCGCCGCACCGACTCCGCACCCGTCCCCGTCGACGCAAAGGAGGCGTGAGAGATGTCGAAGCTGGGAGATCTCGGCGCCAAGCTGTACCGCGGTGAGGTCGGCTACGACTTCGTCGGCAAGCGCTTTCTCTGGTACGGCGTTTCCATCCTGATCACCATCACGGCGATCGTGGCCCTGGCCGTTCAGGGCCTCAACATGGGCATCGAGTTCAAGGGCGGTGCCGTCTTCACCACCCCGAAGACGGCCGTCTCCGTCGCCACGGCGACCGAGGACGCGGAGAGGGCCTCGGGCCACGACGCGATCGTCCAGGAACTCGGCACCGGCGGCCTGCGCATCCAGATCTCCGGTCTGGACACCGACGCCGCGACCGACGTGAAGAAGAAGCTCGCCACCGACCTCAAGGTCAACGAGGCGGACATCAACGCGGACCTGGTCGGCCCCAGCTGGGGTGAGCAGATCGCCAACAAGGCCTGGACGGGCCTCGGGATCTTCATGGTCCTCGTGGTGATCTACCTGGCCATTGCGTTCGAGTGGCGGATGGCGGTCGCGGCGCTGATCGCGCTGATCCACGACCTCACGATCACCGTCGGCATCTACGCCCTCGTCGGCTTCGAGGTCACGCCGGGCACGGTCATCGGTCTGCTCACGATCCTCGGTTACTCCCTCTACGACACCGTCGTCGTCTTCGACGGTCTCAAGGAGGGGTCGAAGGACATCACCAAGCAGACCCGCTACACGTACAGCGAGATCGCCAACCGCAGCATCAACGGCACCCTGGTCCGCTCGATCAACACCACGGTCGTCGCGCTGCTCCCCGTCGGTGCGCTGCTGTTCATCGGCGGCGGCTTCCTGGGCGCCGGCATGCTGAACGACATCTCGCTGTCGCTGTTCGTGGGCCTCGCGGCCGGCGCCTACTCGTCGATCTTCATCGCGACCCCGCTGGTCGTGGACCTGAAGGAGCGCGAGCCGGCGATGAAGGCGCTGAAGAAGCGGGTGCTCGCGAAGCGGGCGTCCGCGGCGGCCAAGGGCGAGTCCGCGGACGAGGGCTACGACTCCGAGGACGAGCCGCAGGTCGTGGCGCAGGGCCGGTCGGGGCGGCGCCGGTGACGGCGATGCTGTCCGAGGGCGCGCGGGAGCTGCTGCTCAGCCGGATCAAGGACGTACCGGACTACCCGAAGCCGGGCGTGATGTTCAAGGACATCACCCCGCTGCTGGCGGACCCGGAGGCGTTCGCCGCGCTGACGGACGCGCTGGTGGAACTGGCCGCGCGGTACGGGGCGACGAAGATCGTCGGCCTGGAGGCGCGGGGGTTCATCCTGGCGGCTCCGGTGGCGGTCCAGGCCGGGATCGGCTTCGTGCCGGTGCGCAAGGCCGGGAAGCTGCCGGGGGCGACGCTGGCGCAGTCGTACGAGCTGGAGTACGGGACGGCGGAGATCGAGGTCCACGCGGAGGATCTGTCGGCGGGTGACCGGGTCATGGTCATCGACGACGTCCTGGCCACGGGTGGCACCGCCGAAGCCTCGCTGTCCCTGATCCGGCGAGCCGGGGCGGAGGTCGCCGGCGTGGCGGTCCTGATGGAGCTGTCGTTCCTGCCGGGCCGGGCCAAGCTGGCCGGCGCCCTGGCGGGGGCTCCGCTGGACGCGTTGATCGTGGTCTGACCACTCTGTTTGCCGAGCGGCGGGTATCCGGGACGTCCCGGGTGCCCGCCGTTTCGCATGTGCGGCGCCGCTGCCGGGGGCCGGGCCCCCGGACCCTCCCCCAGACTCCGTCCGGGGGGACCCCCAGCTCCTCATACGCCGGCGGGGCTGAAATTGCCCTGCGGGCAATCCCCCGCAGCCGGAGGCTGAGGTCGGCCAAAATCCAGCCTCGCCGGCGTTTGAGGCGCGGGGTCCGGGGCGGAGCCCCGGCAACGGACCGAGACGTTCGAGGCGTGGGCTCGGGGAACGGGGGAGCGGAACCCTCGCTACGATGGGTTATCCGGACCGGACACGGGCACCGGATCCGCTGAGGAGCGCTCTTGCCAGACGAGGTCCAGCCACTCTCCGCCGCGCAGCCCGACCCGCAGGCCGAGCAGGCCACGGCGGCCGCCGCCACGCCCCCGCCGGCCCCGCCGGTCAAGCCCGTGCCGGCGAAGTCGGCCGGGTCCTCCAACCGGGTGCGCGCCCGCCTCGCCCGGCTGGGCGTCCAGCGCACGAACCCGTACAACCCGGTACTGGAGCCCCTGCTCCGTATAGTCCGCAGCAACGACCCGAAGATCGAGACGTCGACGCTGCGCCAGCTCGAACAGGCCTACCAGGTCGCCGAGCGCTGGCACCGCGGTCAGAAGCGCAAGAGCGGCGACCCGTACATCACCCACCCGCTCGCGGTGACCACCATCCTCGCCGAGCTCGGCATGGACCCCGCCACCCTGATGGCCGGTCTGCTGCACGACACCGTCGAGGACACCGAGTACGGGCTGGAGGACCTGCGGCGCGACTTCGGCGACGCGGTCGCGCTGCTCGTCGACGGCGTCACCAAGCTCGACCGGGTGAAGTTCGGCGAGGCCGCCCAGGCGGAGACCGTCCGCAAGATGGTCGTGGCCATGGCCAAGGACCCGCGCGTCCTGGTCATCAAACTCGCCGACCGGCTCCACAACATGCGCACCATGCGCTACCTCAAGCGGGAGAAGCAGGAGAAGAAGGCCCGCGAGACCCTTGAGATCTATGCCCCGCTGGCGCACCGCCTGGGCATGAACACGATCAAGTGGGAGCTCGAGGACCTCGCCTTCGCGATCCTCTACCCGAAGATGTACGACGAGATCGTGCGGCTCGTCGCCGAGCGCGCGCCCAAGCGGGACGAGTACCTCGCCGTCGTCACGGACGAGGTGATGGTCGACCTCAGGGCCGCCCGGATCAAGGCCACCGTCACGGGCCGGCCGAAGCACTACTACAGCGTCTACCAGAAGATGATCGTCCGCGGCCGCGACTTCGCGGAGATCTACGACCTGGTCGGCATCCGGGTCCTGGTGGACACCGTCCGGGACTGCTACGCCGCCCTCGGCACCGTGCACGCGCGATGGAACCCGGTCCCCGGCCGGTTCAAGGACTACATCGCGATGCCCAAGTTCAACATGTACCAGTCGCTGCACACGACGGTCATCGGACCCAGCGGCAAGCCCGTCGAGCTCCAGATCCGCACCTTCGACATGCACCGCCGCGCCGAGTACGGCATCGCCGCGCACTGGAAGTACAAGCAGCAGACGGTCGCCGGCACCTCGAAGGTACGGACCGACGTCCCGCAGGCCGCCAAGGGCAGCGCCGGCCAGGACACGGTCAACGACATGGCCTGGCTGCGCCAGCTGCTCGACTGGCAGAAGGAGACCGAGGACCCGGGCGAGTTCCTCGACTCGCTGCGCTTCGACCTCTCCCGCAACGAGGTCTTCGTCTTCACGCCGAAGGGCGACGTCATAGCGCTGCCCGCCGGCGCCACCCCCGTGGACTTCGCGTACGCCGTCCACACCGAGGTCGGCCACCGGACCATAGGGGCCCGGGTCAACGGCCGCCTCGTCCCGCTGGAGTCCACCCTCGACAACGGCGACCTCGTCGAGGTCTTCACCTCCAAGGCAGAGGGCGCCGGACCGTCCCGTGACTGGCTGGGCTTCGTCAAGTCCCCGCGGGCCCGCAACAAGATCCGTGCCTGGTTCTCCAAGGAGCGCCGCGACGAGGCGATCGAGCACGGCAAGGACGCCATCGCGCGGGCCATGCGCAAGCAGAACCTGCCGATCCAGCGCATCCTCACCGGCGACTCGCTCGTCACCCTCGCGCACGAGATGCGCTACCCCGACATCTCCTCGCTGTACGCGGCCATCGGCGAGGGCCACGTGGCCGCGCAGGGCGTCGTCCAGAAACTGGTGGCGGCCCTCGGCGGCGAGGAAGCGGCCAACGAGGACATCGAGGAGAGCATTCCGCCGGCGCGCGCCCGCAGCAAGCGGCGCGCCAACGCCGACCCGGGTGTGGTCGTCAAGGGCGTCGACGACGTGTGGGTCAAGCTGGCCCGCTGCTGCACCCCGGTACCGGGCGACCCGATCATCGGGTTCGTGACGCGGGGCAGCGGCGTATCGGTTCACCGCGCGGACTGCGTCAACGTCGACTCGCTCTCCCAGCAGCCCGAGCGGATGCTGGAGGTCGAGTGGGCCCCCACCCAGTCCTCCGTGTTCCTCGTCGCCATCCAGGTCGAGGCGCTGGACCGCTCCCGGCTGCTGTCGGACGTCACCCGCGTCCTGTCGGACCAGCACGTCAACATCCTCTCGGCGGCCGTCCAGACCTCCCGCGACCGGGTGGCCACCTCCCGGTTCACCTTCGAGATGGGCGACCCCAAGCACCTCGGACACGTCCTGAAGGCCGTCCGGGGCGTGGAGGGCGTCTACGACGTCTACCGCGTCACCTCGGCCCGCCGCCCGTAGGCACGCCTGCACGAAAGGCGGCCCCGGTACGCATCCCGCGTACCGGGGCCGCCCTTTTCGTGCAGGCCACGCAAGCCATCAATTGAGCAACCCCCACGGCGAGCAACCACCTCCGCGAGAGCGGCGGCGGTTTAGCCGCAAAGAGGTGCTCAGCCGCCGAACTCCTCCAGGCCCTTCAGCGCCTGGTCCAGCAGGGCCTGACGGCCTTCCAGCTCACGCGCCAGCTTGTCGGCCTTCGCGTTGTTGCCGGCCGCGCGGGCCGCGTCGATCTGCGTGCGCAGCTTGTCGACCGCCGCCTGGAGCTGACCCGTCAGACCGGCCGCACGCGCCCGCGCCTCCGGGTTCGTACGACGCCACTCGCCTTCCTCGGCCTCCTGGATCGCCCGCTCCACCGCGTGCATCCGGCCCTCGACCTTCGGCCGGGCGTCCCGCGGTACGTGGCCGATGGCCTCCCAGCGCTCGTTGAGCGAGCGGAACGCGGCACGGGCCGCCTTCAGGTCGGTGATCGGGACGAGCTTCTCGGCCTCGTCGGCCAGCTCTTCCTTCAGCTTCAGGTTCTCGACCTGCTCGGCGTCGCGCTCCGCGAACACCTCGCCGCGGGCCGCGAAGAACACGTCCTGCGCACCGCGGAAACGGTTCCACAGGTCGTCCTCGGACTCGCGCTGGGCGCGGCCCGCCGCCTTCCAGTCCGCCATCAGCTCGCGGTAGCGGGCGGCCGTCGGACCCCAGTCGGTCGACTTCGACAGCGACTCGGCCTCCGCGACCAGCTTCTCCTTCAGCTTGCGCGCGTCCTCGCGCTGCGCGTCCAGGGAGGCGAAGTGCGCCTTGCGCCGCTTGGAGAACGCGGAGCGGGCGTGCGAGAAGCGGTGCCACAGCTCGTCGTCCGACTTGCGGTCCAGGCGCGGCAGGCCCTTCCAGATGTCCACCAGTGCGCGCAGCCGCTCACCGGCGCTGCGCCACTGGTCGCTCTGCGCCAGCTGCTCGGCCTCGACGACCAGCGCGTCCTTGGCCGCACGGGCCTCGTCCGTCTGCTTGGCCTTCTGGACCTTGCGCTCCTCGCGCCGGGACTCGACGGTCGCGACCAGCTTGTCCAGCCGTACGCGCAGCGCGTCGAGGTCGCCCACGGCGTGGTGCTCGTCGACCTGCGTCCGCAGGTGGTCGATCGCCGTCTGCGCGTCCTTGGCGGACAGGTCGGTCGTCCGCACCCGCTTCTCGAGGAGGCCGATCTCGACCACCAGGCCCTCGTACTTGCGCTCGAAATAGGCCAGGGCCTCCTCAGGGGTGCCCGCCTGCCACGAGCCGACGACCTTCTCGCCGTCGGAAGTACGCACGTACACGGTGCCCGTCTCGTCGACTCGGCCCCACGGGTCGCTGCTCACAGCGCCTCCTCCACCTGATGCCCTCAGAGGGGTTCACCCCCGGGCATCGTCCACAGTTTCCTGGGGCGGGCAGCGCCCGCCCTGCACAACGCCAACATAGGCGACCGCCGGGCCGGCTGTCCGCATCCCGCACGACGGAATCTCGGCGTACGGGGGGAAGCCGGCCGGGCCGGTGCCGCGTTCCGTCAGTTCTGGGTGACGGTGCCCTTCTCGATCTTCACGTCGTTCTTCGGGGCCCCGTCCTGGCCGCCGTCGGCCGTACCGGCCTTGGCGATGTCCTCCAGGACCTTCACACCGGCCGCGTTGATCGTGCCGAAGGGGGTGTACGAGGGCGGCAGTGGGCTGTCCTTGTAGACGAGGAAGAACTGGCTGCCGCCCGAGCCGGGCTGGCCGGTGTTGGCCATGGCCACCGTGCCCGCCGGGTAGACGACCTTGCCCTGATCGTTCGGCTTGCCGAGCGAGTCCAGGTTCTCGTCCGGGATGTTGTAGCCCGGTCCGCCCATGCCGGTGCCCTCGGGGTCACCGCACTGGAGCACGAAGATCCCGCCCGACGTCAGCCGGTGGCACTTCGTGTTGTCGAAGAATCCCTTGTCGGCGAGCGACTTGAAGGAGTTCACGGTCTGCGGGGTCTTCGCCGCGTCCATCGCGAAGTTGATGTCGCCCGCGCTGGTCTTGAGGGCGAACGTGTACTTCGCCTTCTGGTCGATGGCCATCTCGGGAGACGGGGACTGCTTGGGCGTCGGCGCGGCCGACGGGGTCGCGGCCGGGTCCGCCGCTTGGTCCTTCGTGTCCTTGTCGAAGACGCCGCCCACGATGAGGCCGACCAGCGTCGCGACGACCACGGCCACCGCCGCGCCGATCACCGCCATGCGCCGGCGCGCCTTCTGCCGGGCCTCGGCCCGCCGCTGCTGCTGGCGCTCGTACTTCTCCCTGGCGAGCTGTCGCCGCCGCTGATCGCTCGTGACCACCGGGTCGTCTCCTTGTGCGTCTCTGGTACCGCTGTCCGGGCTGGGCTAGCCCGTACCGTATATGGGTTACCTGTGTAATGAGGGGCGCCGGTAGGCTCTGAGCAGCAGCATTCAGATCTGCGAGCTCCCGCCGGACGACGATTGAGGACGAACGTGCTGATTGCCGGATTCCCCGCCGGGGCCTGGGGGACCAACTGTTACGTGGTCGCCCCCGCCGCCGGTGAGGAGTGCGTCATCATCGACCCGGGCCACCAGGCCACCCAGGGTGTCGAGGAGACGCTGAAGAAGCATCGGCTCAAGCCCGTCGCGGTCGTCCTGACCCATGGCCACATCGATCATGTGGCCTCGGTCGTCCCGGTGTGCGGAGCACACGACGTACCGGCGTGGATCCACCCCGAGGACCGCTACATGATGAGCGACCCGGAGAAGGCCCTCGGCCGCTCCATCGGGATGCCGCTCATGGGCGAGCTGACCGTGGGGGAGCCGGACGACGTCCGCGAGCTGACGGACGGCGCCGGTCTGAAGCTGGCCGGCATGGACTTCTCCGTGGCGCACGCGCCCGGGCATACCAAGGGGTCGGTGACCTTCCGGATGCCCGAGTTGGCCGACGTACCGCCGGTCTTCTTCTCGGGTGACCTGCTCTTCGCCGGCTCCATCGGACGCACCGACCTGCCCGGCGGCTCCCACGCCGAGATGCTCGAGTCGCTGGCCCGCGTGTGCCTGCCGCTCGACGACTCGACCGTGGTGCTGTCCGGCCACGGTCCCCAGACCACCATCGGCCGCGAGCGCGTGACCAACCCGTACCTGCGGGAGGTCGCCGCCGGCCTGACAGCGACCCCCAGTGAGGGCGCGCCCGCTCCACGACGAGGAATGTGACGAGAGTTTCGTGGCTACTTTCAAGGCCCCCAAGGGCACGTACGACCTGATCCCGCCGGTCTCGGTGAAGCACCTGGCGGTACGCGAGGCCCTTTCGGCCCCGCTCCGGAATTCCGGCTACGGCTACATCGAGACGCCCGGCTTCGAAGACGTGGGTCTCTTCGCCCGGGGCGTGGGCGAGTCCACCGACATCGTCTCCAAGGAGATGTACGCCTTCGAGACCAAGGGCGGCGCCCAGCTGGCCCTGCGCCCCGAGGGCACGGCCTCGGTGCTGCGCGCGGCGCTGGAGGCGAGCCTGCACAAGAAGGGCAACCTCCCGGTCAAGCTCTGGTACTCGGGCTCGTACTACCGCTACGAGCAGCCGCAGGCGGGCCGCTACCGCCACTTCTCGCAGGTCGGTGCCGAGGCCATCGGTGCCGAGGACCCGGCGCTCGACGCCGAGCTGATCATCCTGGCCGACCAGGCGTACCGCTCGCTCGGCCTGCGCAACTTCCGGATCCTGCTGAACTCGCTGGGCGACAAGGAGTGCCGCCCGGTGTACCGGGAGGCACTGCAGGACTTCCTGCGCGGGCTGGACCTGGACGAGGAAACCGTCCGCCGGGCCGAGATCAACCCGCTGCGCGTCCTCGACGACAAGCGGAGGGACGTACAGAAGCAACTGGTCGGCGCGCCGATGCTGCGGGACTACCTGTGTGACGCGTGCAAGGCGTACCACGAGGAGGTCCGGGCCCTGGTGACGGCGGCGGGGGTCGCCTTCGAGGACGACGAGAAGCTCGTGCGCGGGCTCGACTACTACACGCGGACCACGTTCGAGTTCGTCCACGACGGTCTGGGCTCGCAGTCCGCGGTGGGCGGCGGCGGCCGCTACGACGGCCTGTCCGAGATGATCGGCGGACCGGCCCTGCCGTCCGTGGGCTGGGCACTGGGAGTGGACCGTACGGTGCTCGCCCTTCAGGCCGAGGGCGTCACGCTGGACATCCCGGCGTCGACATCGGTGTTCGCGGTGGCCCTGGGCGAGGCCAAGCCGGCCGTGTTCGGGTTGATCACCGAGCTGCGCAAGGCGGGCGTCGCGGCGGACATGTCGTACGGAGGCAAGGGCCTCAAGGGCGCCATGAAGGACGCGAACCGCAGTGGTGCGCGCTTCGCGGTCGTCGTGGGCGACCGGGACCTCGCCGAGGGCGTCGTCCAGCTCAAGGACATGGAGTCCGGCGAGCAGGCGGCCGTGCCGGTCGCCGAGCTGGTCGAGACGGTCAAGGCCCGCCTGGCCTGACGGCCCCCGTCCCCGCGTCTCCCATGCCGGCGGGGCTGGACGTGACCGCTGTGCGGCCGCTCCAGCCCCGCCGGCGTCCTTATCCCCAGCGAACGGTGGCCGCACGGTCGGGTACGGCAGAATGGCCCGTGCTTGTTGACCTTGCAGATGTGGAGCGGGCGGTATGACGACACGAGGTACGGACGCGGACACCGCCCCGAGGACGACCGTCGGCGGCAGCCGGGCGTTCGCCCTGCTGCTCGTGATCACGGGGGCCATGGGTCTGCTCGCCGCCTGGGTGATCACGATCGACAAGTTCAAGCTGCTGGAGGACCCGAACTTCACCCCGGGCTGCAGCCTGAACCCGATCGTCTCCTGCGGCAACATCATGAAGAGCGACCAGGCGGCCGTCTTCGGCTTCCCGAACCCCATGCTCGGGCTCGTCGCCTACGGGATCGTGATCTGTGTCGGCATGAGTCTGCTGGCCGGGGCCCGGTTCAGCCGCTGGTACTGGCTGACGCTGAACGCCGGCACCCTCTTCGGCGTCGTCTTCTGCGCCTGGCTCACGTACCAGTCGCTGTACAACATCAACTCGCTCTGCCTGTGGTGCTGCCTGGCCTGGGTCGCCACGATCTTCATGTTCTGGTACGTCACCGCCCACAACGTGCGCGAGGGGATGCTGCCGGCCCCCGGCTGGCTGAAGGCCTTCCTCGACGAGTTCGCCTGGGTGCCGCCCGTCCTGCACGTCGGGATCATCGGGATGCTGGTCCTGACCCGCTGGTGGGACTTCTGGACCTCGTAAAGAGTGTCGGTGGGCTCGCATAGGCTTCCTGTGTGGAACCAGATCTCTTCACCGCAGCAGCCGAAGAACGCCAGGAGAAGGACCCGTCGAGCTCTCCGCTCGCCGTCCGCATGCGCCCGCGCACCCTGGACGAGGTCGTCGGCCAGCAGCACCTGCTGAAGCCCGGCTCCCCGCTGCGCCGACTGGTGGGCGAGGGCGCCGGGGGACCGGCCGGTGCTTCTTCGGTGATCCTCTGGGGGCCGCCCGGCATCGGGAAGACCACCCTCGCGTACGTGGTCAGCCAGGCGACGCAGAAGCGCTTCGTGGAGCTGTCCGCCATCACGGCGGGCGTGAAGGAGGTCCGCGCCGTCATCGAGGGCGCGAGGCGGGCGGCCGGCGGCTACGGCAAGGAGACCGTCCTCTTCCTCGACGAGATCCACCGCTTCAGCAAGGCCCAGCAGGACTCGCTGCTCCCGGCGGTGGAGAACCGCTGGGTGACGCTCATCGCCGCGACCACGGAGAACCCGTACTTCTCGATCATCTCCCCGCTGCTGTCGCGCTCGCTCCTGCTGACCCTGGAGCCGCTGACGGACGCGGACCTGAGCGCGCTGATGCGGCGGGCGCTTGAGGAGGACCGGGGGCTCGGCGGGTCGGTGACCCTGCCGGCGGACGCCGAGGCGCACCTGCTGCGCATCGCCGGGGGCGACGCGCGGCGGGCGCTGACCGCGCTGGAGGCGGGAGCCGGGTCAGCCATCGCCAAGGGCGAGCCCGAGATCACCCTGCAGACGGTGGAAGAGGCCGTCGACCGGGCCGCGGTCAGGTACGACCGTGACGGGGACCAGCACTACGACGTGGCGAGCGCGCTGATCAAGTCGATCCGCGGCTCGGACGTGGACGCGGCGCTGCACTACCTGGCGCGGATGATCGAGGCCGGGGAGGACCCGCGGTTCATCGCGCGGCGCCTGATGATCTCGGCGAGCGAGGACATCGGGCTCGCGGACCCGACGGCCCTGCCGATCGCGGTGGCCGCGGCCCAGGCCGTGGCGATGATCGGTTTCCCGGAGGCCGCGCTGACCCTGTCGCACGCCACGATCGCGCTGGCGCTGGCCCCGAAGTCGAACACCGCCACGACCGCGATCGGGGCGGCGCTGGCCGACGTACGGGCCGGGCTGGCCGGGTCCGTGCCGGCGCACCTGAGGGACGGGCACTACAAGGGCGCGGCGAAGCTGGGGCACGCGCAGGGGTACGTGTACCCGCACGATGTGCCGGGCGGTATCGCGGCCCAGCAGTACGCGCCGGACGAGGTGGCGGGGAAGCGGTATTACGAGCCGACGCGGTATGGGGCCGAGGCGCGCTACGCGGACGTGGTGGAGAAGGTCCGGGAGCGGCTGCGCGGAGAGTGAGCGCGGCGCCACTGCCGGGGCTCCGCCCCGGACCCCGCGCCTCAAACGCCGGCGGGGCTGGATTTCGGCTGAGCTGCGCCCGAAGGTGCAGCCCGCCGGCGTTTGAGGCGCGGGTCTGGGCAGAGCCCAGTTTCGGGAAGGGGCGGGGTGGGGGAGGCCCCGCGCAGCGGCCGCCCCGCCGCGTCGGCGCGCGGGGGGCAGGGGTCGGCCCTAGGCTCCCCGCATGGGACGCCGTGCTCCACTCATCGCCGCGGCGGTAGCGCTGCTGCTCAGCGGGTGTCACCACGACGCCCCCGTGAGGGGCACGGCACCGCTCGTCGGGCAGGTGCCGCTCGCGAGCCCCGGGTTCCCGCCCGCCGCCGCCACCGCAACGGCCCAGCTGGCGAAGCTGAAGGTCGAGTGGGGGAAGAACTGGGAGACGTACAAGCGGGAGAACTTCGGCAAGTACTGGTCGGACGAGACCGACGCAGTCGGCGGGCGCAACGGCTGTGACACCCGGGACGACGTGCTGCGGCGGGACCTGAGCGAGCTGCGCGAGGGGGACCGCAACCCCTGCGTGGTGCTCTCCGGGGCACTGCACGATCCGTACACCGGCAAGGAGCTCCCCTATACCTACCGGCGCGCGTCGCAGATCCAGTCCGACCACGTCGTCGCGCTCGGCGCGGCCTGGCGGGGCGGCGCGTACGGATGGACGCCGCAGCGCAGGCTGGAGTACGCGAACGACCTCGACGTGCTGCTCGCCGTGGACAAGCAGACCAACTACGAGAAGAGCAGCAAGACCGCCGACAAGTGGAAGCCGCCGCGGCGGGAATACTGGTGCGAGTACGGGCGCCGCTACACCGGGATCAAGGCGAAGTACCAGCTGTCCGTGACCCCGCCCGAGAAGGTGGCGCTGCAGGAACTGCTGGCCACCTGCCCTCAGTGAGCGGCGGCCGAGAACAGCGTGCGCATCGCCCGGCGCAGGTCGCAGACGTCCGCCACCGGCTCCGGGAAGTCGAAGCGGGCGTCGAAGGATCCGGCGGGGCCGCCCGTGAAGCGGACGCGCAGACCCAGCCGGTCCAGGGCGAGCGGGACCGCCCTCATGCCCTCCGCCTCCCGCGCGCCCAGCAGCCCGGCCAGTCCGCCGAGGCGGTCGGAGTGGGCGGCGTGCAGGTGCTGGAGCAGCTCCGTCTCGTGGGAGACGAGGGGGTCGGGATCGGCGGCGGCCAGGTCGTCCGGGTCCACGTGCTCGGCGCCCCACAGGTCGTCCACCGAGATCTCGCCGATCTCCAGCCGCAGCATCATCCACGCGGGGCGGCCGCTGTAGGGGGCGTCGAGGGACTCGGACATGCCGAGCAGTTCGCCCACCGGATGCCGCTCGGCCAGTAGCGCCGCGCAGACCGTGCGGTCGTCCCCGCGCACCGGGGTCAGCCAGCCCGCCAGCCAGGCGCGGCCTCGGATACGATGTGGCACGGACACCGGCGCCACATCCGTGATCTCGATCACGGCGGTGAGGTCGTCGTCCTGGGCGTGAGCGGCTGCCCTGGCAGCCGCGGATTCCCCGGATACAAGGAGAATCACGTCCCCGTCCGGGGTGACGGTCCGTGCGGCCGGCATCCCTGCCCCGAACTCCTCGGAACCGTGCGTGTCACGAGCACCGATCAGAGTGAGGGATACTGAGGCGTTGGACTCTACGAGGGTTCGTACGCGTTCGGCTCCGGTGAGCTGCCGAACGCCTTCCCTGGGACGCGGCTGACCTTGCTTATCGTCGGCGCAAGCGGATTCTGTTTCGTCTGAATCCGGACTGCGCTGCGCACTGGGCAGGGGGATCCCATGTGGTCGAGACATTACGTCCTCCTCGCTAAGGTAAGCCTCACCTAACTTACATGGAGGTAGGTTCCACGTGAACCAGAAGCGACCCAAGGTCAAGAAGTCGCGTGCCCTCGGCATTGCGCTGACCCCGAAGGCCGTCAAGTACTTCGAGGCCCGCCCCTACCCGCCGGGCGAGCACGGCCGTGGCCGCAAGCAGAACTCGGACTACAAGGTTCGTCTGCTGGAGAAGCAGCGTCTGCGCGCTCAGTACGACATCTCTGAGCGTCAGATGGCCCGCGCGTACGACCGCGCCAAGAAGGCCGAAGGCAAGACGGGCGAGGCGCTGGTCGTCGAGCTCGAGCGTCGCCTCGACGCCCTGGTTCTGCGTTCGGGCATCGCCCGCACCATCTACCAGGCCCGCCAGATGGTCGTTCACGGCCACATCGAGGTCAACGGTGGCAAGGTCGACAAGCCGTCGTTCCGTGTCCGCCCGGACGACGTCGTGACCGTGCGCGAGCGCAGCCGCGAGAAGGTTCCGTTCCAGGTTGCCCGTGAGGGTGGCTACGCAGGCGAGGGCGAGACCCCCCGTTACCTGCAGGTCAACCTGAAGGCCCTGGCCTTCCGCCTGGACCGCGACCCGAACCGCAAGGAAATCCCGGTCATCTGCGACGAGCAGCTCGTCGTCGAGTACTACGCCCGCTGATGTTGGCGTAGCCCTCACAGGCTGGTGGAAACCCGCCGTCCCCTTCGGGGGGCGGCGGGTTTTCCGTTTCCCCGCGCAGTGCGCGCGCCACCAGCTCCTCGCGGCCCAGCTCCCGCCCCTCGGCCGCGTACGCCGCGTAGCGATCGGCGCCGAGCAGCTCGCCCGCCCGCTCCTGGCACATCAGCCGCGGGGCGTTGAAGTAGCCCGAGCCGAAGAGCCGGAGCCCCACCCCGTCCCACAGCGGCTCCGCCGCGCCCTGGAGCACCGCGGCCTCGGCCGGATCGCCCTCCGCGACAGTGACCAGGGCCAGCAGCTCCAGTGCGAGCACCAGCCCGACCAGATCGTGGAAGGCGTGGTTGATCTCCACGCACTCGGTCAGCAGCCGCCGGGCCTCCCCCTCGGCCCCCGCGTCCAGGGCTGCGTAAGCGAGCACGTACAGGGCGTACGCCTTCGTCCAGCGCTCCCCGCGCTCCTCGCAGATCTCCCGGACCTCCTCGCACAGCGACAGCGCGCCCGCCGGCTCCCCCTGGAAGGCCAGCACCATGCCCAGTTCCACCTGGCACATCAGCACGTTGCTGTTCAGCTCCCCGGCGTCCCGGTAGCGCTCCAGCGCCGAGCCCAGCAGCTCCCCGGCCCGCGCCATGTCGTCCGAGACCAGTGCCAGGCAGCCCAGCCGGTGCACCGCGTACGCCGCGGCCAGGGCGTTGCCGCTGCGCGCCGCCGCGTCCCGGCACTCGTACAGGGCGCTCATCGCGGCCACCGCGTCCCCTTGGAGGGCCGATACGTAGCCCAGCACCCACAGGGCCTTCAGCCGCGAGGGCTCGTACTCGGTCATCCCCACCGGCGCCGCCGCCCGGCCGGTCGGCTCCAAGGCCCGGTCCAGCCAGTGCCGGCCCTCGGTCAGCCGCCCGCAGCCCGCCCAGTAGAACCACAGGGTGCCCGCCAGGTACTGGCCGAGGTGCGCCTCGTCCGGCTCCTCCAGGCAGCACTCCAGGGCGAGCCGCAGATTCGGCAGCTCCCCGTCCACCAGTGCGGCGATCTCCTCCTGGCGGGGGCTGAACCAGTCCGTCTCGCACCAGGTCGCCAGGCCGACGTACCAGTCCCGGTGCCGCCGCCGCAGCCGCGCGGCGTCACCCAGCGACTCCAGCCAGCCCGCCCCGTACGCCCGTACGGTCTCCAGCATCCGGTAGCGCACCCCGGTCGGCGTCTCCTCGCGGGCCAGCAGGGACTGGGCGAGGAGCTCCCCGACCAGGTCCAGCACGCTCTCCACCGGCAGGTCGGGGCCCGCGCACACGTACTCCGCGGCGTCGAGGTCGAACTGCCCGGCGAAGACCGACAGCCGGGCCCACAGCAGCCGCTCCGCCGCCGTGCACAGCTCGTGGCTCCAGCCGATGGCCGTGCGCAGCGCCCGGTGCCGGGGCAGCACCCCCCGCGCGCCGCCCGTCAGCAGCGCGAACCGGTCATCCAGCCGGGCCAGCACCTGGGCCGCCGACAGCACGCGCAGCCGGGCCGCCGCCAGCTCCAGGGCCAGCGGGATCCCGTCCAGGCGGGCGCAGAGCTCGACCAGCGCGGCCCGGTTCGCCCCGGTCACGTGGAAGGCCGGGTCCGCCGCCGTCGCGCGGGCGGTCAGCAGGGCCAGCGACTCGGCCGCGTCCAGCGGGGCCAGTGGGAAGGCCTGCTCGCCGTCCAGGGCCAGCGGGCGCCGGCCGGCGGCGAGCACCCGCAGGCCGGGGGAGCGGCGCAGCAGCTCCCGCACCAGCTCGGCGGTCGCGTCGACCAGCTGCTCGAAGCCGTCCAGGACCAGCAGCAGCCGCCGCCCCGCCAGGTGCTCGGCCAGCACGGTCCGGGGCGGCCGGGTGGTGTGGTCGGTGAGCCCGAGCGCCTCGGCGAGGGTGAGCTCCAGCAGCGCGGGATCCCGTACGGCCGCCAGCTCGGCCAGCCAGACCCCGTCGCAGTAGCGTTCCTGCAGGTCCTCACCGGCTTCCTCGTCCGAAGCCCGGGCGGCTGCCAGAGCCAGCCGGGACTTGCCCACCCCGCCCACCCCGGTCACGGTCACGAGCCGCGAGGACTCCAGAAGCCGCCCCAGCTCGGCGAGTTCGGAACCTCGGCCGATGAACTCGCCCACCTCCGCGGGAAGATTGCCCCGCCTCTTCTGTCGCATGGGACACGGAGCGTACTGGTCCGGATGCGCTGCGTACAAAGCGTTCAGGTGGGTCCCGGAATTCGGGTACTGCCGGGGATCCCTGGCGCGATAGGGTCGGAGGGCGAATCTTTTTGCAGTTCGAGTAGTTCAAGTACAGACGAGAGTGCGGTGTGACGTGTCCGGTGGAGAGGTGGCCGGGATCCTCGTGGCCGTCTTCTGGGCCATCCTGGTCTCCTTCCTCGCCGTTGTGCTGGTGAGGCTGGCCCAGGTGCTCAAGGCGACCACCAAACTGGTGACCGAGGTGACCGACCAGGCCGTCCCGCTGCTGGCAGACGCCTCCACCACCGTCCGCTCCGCGCGCACCCAGCTCGACCGGGTGGACGCCATCGCGAGCGACGTCCAGGAGGTCACTTCCAACGCCTCCGCGCTGTCCTCCACCGTGGCCACCGCCTTCGGCGGGCCGCTGGTCAAGGTCGCGGCCTTCGGTTACGGCGTCCGCAAGGCGCTGGGCAAGACCCCGCAGGACGCGCCGCAGAAGACGTCCCGACGTAACGTGATCGTTGGCCGTACGGTGCCGGCGGCACGCCGCCGGAAGCAGAAGGGCTGAGACCTCCGATGTTCCGCCGAGCCTTCTGGTTCACCGCCGGCGCGGCCGCCGGCGTGTGGGCCACCACCAAGGTCAACCGCAAGCTGAAGAAGCTGACGCCGGAGAGCCTCGCCGCCCAGGCGGCCGACAAGGCCGTGGAGGCGGGGCACCGCCTCAAGGACTTCGCCCTCGACGTCAAGGCCGGAATGACGCAGCGCGAGGACGAGCTGAACGACGCACTAGGGCTGCACAGCGACCCCGACCGGCCCGACAACGTCACCGCCCTGCCCGGGCCCCGGCGACTGCGGGCCCTCGAGAACGACAAGACCAACCACCGATCGAACCGCTCGGCGGTTACGTACAACCGGAATGAGGACCACTGATGGAGTCGGCTGAAATCCGCCGCCGCTGGCTGAGCTTCTTCGAGGAGCGCGGTCACACCGTCGTCCCTTCGGCGTCGCTCATCGCGGACGACCCGACTCTGCTGCTGGTCAACGCGGGCATGGTCCCCTTCAAGCCGTACTTCCTCGGCGAGACCAAGCCCCCGGCCCCCCGCGCCACCAGCGTGCAGAAGTGCGTCCGTACGCCGGACATCGAAGAGGTCGGCAAGACCACCCGCCACGGCACGTTCTTCCAGATGTGCGGCAACTTCTCCTTCGGCGACTACTTCAAGGAAGGCGCCATCAAGTACGCCTGGGAGCTGCTCACCAGCTCCGTGGCGGACGGCGGCTACGGCCTGGAGCCGGAGAAGCTCTGGATCACCGTCTACCTCGACGACGACGAGGCCGAGCAGATCTGGCGCGAGAAGATCGGCGTCCCCGCCGAGCGCATCCAGCGCCTGGGCAAGAAGGACAACTTCTGGTCTATGGGCGTCCCGGGTCCCTGCGGCCCGTGCTCCGAGATCAACTACGACCGTGGCCCGGAGTTCGGCGTCGAGGGCGGCCCGGCCGTCAACGACGAGCGCTACGTGGAGATCTGGAACCTGGTCTTCATGCAGTACGAGCGCGGCGCCGGCGACGGGAAGGAAGACTTCCCGATCCTCGGTGACCTGCCGTCGAAGAACATCGACACCGGGCTCGGCCTCGAACGCCTCGCGATGATCCTGCAGGGCGTGCAGAACATGTACGAGACCGACACCCTGCGCGTGGTCATGGACAAGGCCACCGAGCTGACCGGGGTGCAGTACGGCTCCGCCCAGGGCACCGACGTGTCCATGCGCGTGGTCGCCGACCACATCCGCACCTCCGTCATGCTCATCGGTGACGGCGTCACCCCCGGCAACGAGGGCCGCGGCTACGTGCTGCGCCGCATCATGCGCCGCGCCATCCGCAACATGCGCCTCATGGGCGCCACGGGTCCCGTCGTTCAGGAACTCGTCGACGTCGTGATCAACACGATGGGGCAGCAGTACCCGGAGCTCGTCACCGACCGCAAGCGCATCGAGACCGTCGCGCTCGCCGAAGAGGCGGCCTTCCTCAAGGCCGTCAAGGGCGGCACGAACATCCTCGACACCGCCGTGACCGAGACCAAGGCCGCCGGTGGCACGGTCCTCGCCGGCGACAAGGCGTTCCTGCTCCACGACACCTGGGGCTTCCCGATCGACCTCACCCTGGAGATGGCCGCCGAGCAGGGCCTCTCCGTGGACGAGACCGGCTTCCGCCGCCTCATGCAGGAGCAGCGCGACCGCGCCAAGGCCGACGCCAAGGCCAAGAAGACCGGTCACGCGGACATGTCCGCCTACCGGGAGATCGCGGACGGCTCCGGCGTCACCGAGTTCATCGGCTACGCCACCAACCAGGGCGAGTCCACCATCGTGGGCCTGCTGGTCAACGGTGTCTCCGCGCCCGCCGCCTCCGAGGGCGACGACGTCGAGGTCGTTCTCGACCGGACCCCCTTCTACGCCGAGGGTGGCGGCCAGCTCGCCGACCAGGGCCGCATCAAGCTCGACTCGGGCGCCGTCATCGAGGTCCGCGACGTCCAGCAGCCGGTCCCCGGCGTCTCCGTGCACAAGGGAACCGTCCAGGTCGGCGAGGTGACGGTGGGCGCCTCCGCGTACGCCGCCATCGACGGCAACCGCCGCCGGGCCATCGCCCGCGCCCACTCGGCCACCCACCTGACCCACCAGGCGCTGCGCGACGCCCTCGGTCCGACGGCCGCCCAGGCCGGTTCCGAGAACTCGCCCGGCCGCTTCCGCTTCGACTTCGGTTCGCCGAACGCCGTCCCCGGCGGTGTGCTCACCGACGTCGAGCAGAAGATCAACGAAGTGCTCTCGCGCGAGCTCGACGTGACCGCCGAGGTCATGAGCATCGACGAGGCGAAGAAGCAGGGCGCCATCGCCGAGTTCGGCGAGAAGTACGGCGAGCGCGTGCGCGTCGTCACCATCGGCGACTTCTCCAAGGAGCTGTGCGGCGGCACCCACGTCGGCAACACCAGCCAGCTCGGCCTGGTGAAGCTGCTCGGAGAGTCCTCCATCGGCTCCGGCGTGCGCCGCGTCGAGGCCCTCGTCGGCGTGGACGCGTACAACTTCCTCGCCAAGGAGCACACGGTCGTCGCCCAGCTCCAGGAGCTGGTCAAGGGCCGTCCGGAGGAGCTGCCGGAGAAGATCGCCTCCATGCTCGGCAAGCTGAAGGACGCCGAGAAGGAGATCGAGAAGTTCCGCGCGGAGAAGGTCCTCCAGGCCGCCGCCGGTCTCGCCGCCAACGCCCAGGACATCCACGGCGTCGCCCTCGTCGTCGGCCAGGTGCCGGACGGTACGGGCGCCGACGACCTGCGCAAGCTCGTCCTCGACGTGCGTGGCCGCATCCCTGGCGACCGCCCGGCCGTGGTCGCGCTCTTCGCCGTGGCCAACGACCGTCCGCTGACGGTCATCGCCACCAACGAGGCGGCCCGCGAGCGCGGCCTCAAGGCCGGCGACCTGGTCCGTACGGCCGCCAAGACCCTCGGTGGCGGTGGCGGCGGCAAGCCGGACGTCGCCCAGGGCGGCGGCCAGAACCCGGCCGCCGTGCCCGAGGCCATCGCCGCGGTCGAGCGTCTCGTCGTAGAGACGGCCTGACGATGACTCTGCGCCGCGGCCGCCGGCTCGCCATCGACGTCGGGGACGCCAGGATCGGGGTCGCCTCGTGCGACCCCGACGGGGTCCTCGCCACACCGGTGGAAACCGTCCCGGGCCGGGACATCCCCTTCGCCCACCGGCGGCTGCGGCAGCTCGTGGAGGAGTACGAGCCCCTCGAAGTGGTGGTCGGCCTTCCCCGCTCGCTCAGCGGGCGGGAGGGGCCGGCCGCGGCCAAGGTGCGGGTCTTCGCGAACGAACTCGCCAAGGGCATCAAGCCGGTGACGGTCCGTCTGGTGGACGAGCGGATGACCACGGTCACCGCTGCGCAGGGGCTGCGGGCCTCGGGGAAGAACGCGAAGAAGGGCCGGTCGGTCATCGACCAGGCGGCCGCTGTGGTGATCCTTCAGAACGCTCTTGAGACCGAACGGGTATCAGGTAATCCGCCTGGTGAGTGCGTCGAAGTGGTTGTCTGATCGCGGTACGGTAACGTTCCGCGCGATGAGACGGCGTTCGAACAGCCGTTGTTTTCGTCTCGCGGCTCTAGGGGACCGATGACTGAGTATGGCCGGGGCCACGGCTCCGAACCGTGGCATCCCGAGGATCCCCTGTACGGGGACCAGGGATGGGCGGGGCACCAGACCCAGCAGGGACAGGTGCCCTACGGCGACGATCCGCAGCAGCAGCAGTACGCGCAGGACCCGCAGTACCAGCAGCCGTACCCGCAGCAGGCCCAGTATCAGCAGAACCAGCAGCAGGCCCAGTACCAGCAGCAAGCGCAGCAGCAGGCCCAGTACCCGCAGCAGCAGTACGTGCAGGACCCGCAGTACCCAGGGCACCAGCAGGGCTACGCCCCGCAGTACGCGCAGCAGGCCCCGCACCCGCAGCAGGTCCAGCACCCCCAGCAGCCCGTGTACGACTCCCAGGGCTGGGACACCGGGCAGCACCAGTACATGGCCACCGCGCCCGCCGACCCGTACGCAGGCGTGGACCCGTACGCCCAGCAGCCCGCGGGCGGCTACCCGGGCGAGGGCCCCGACCTCTACACCACGGACGAGGCCTACCCGCCGCCGCAGCCCCCGGGCCGCCGCCACCTCGAGCGGCAGCTCCCCGAGCAGCAGGACGAGGAGCCCGACGACTCCTTCTTCGCGGGCGGCGGGGACGGTGACGACGAGGACGGCGACGACGGGGGCGCCGGCGGCCGCCGAGGCGGCCGGTCCAAGGGCGGCCAGCCCAAGAAGCGCAGTGGTATGGCCTGCCTGATCGCCGCCGTGGTCATCCTCGGCGTGGTCGGCGGCGGCGGGTACTACGGCTACACGTACCTCAAGGCCAAGTTCGGTGCCGCCGAGGACTTCGCGGGCGAGGGCACGACCGAGCTCGTCGACGTGGAGATCCCCAAGGACGCCGGCCTGGGCCAGATGGGCCGGATCCTCAAGGAGGCCGGTGTCGTCGCCAGCGCCCAGGCCTTCGTGGACGCCGCGACCGCCAACCCCAAGGGCAAGTCCATCCAGCCGGGCATCTACCCGATGCCGAAGAAGATGTCGGCCGCGGCCGCCGTCGCGCTGATGATCGACCCCACCAAGCTGAACGTCATCACCGTCACCGAGGGCATGCGCAACGCCAGGGTGTACGCGGCGATCGACAAGAAGCTGGGCAAGCCCGAGGGCACCACCAAGGACATCGCCCTGCGCGACGCCAAGAGCCTCGGACTGCCGGCCTGGGCCGGCAACCATCCGAAGATCATGGACCCGCTCGAAGGCTTCCTGTACCCGGCGCGCTACGACCTCAGCAAGGACAGCACCCCCGAGTCGCTGCTCAAGCAGATGGTCGCGAACGCGACCGCCAAGTACTCGGAGCTGGGCATCGAGTCCAAGGCCAAGGACCTGGGGCTGGAGAATCCGCTCCAGGTGGTCACGGTCGCCAGCCTCGTCAACGCCGAGGGCAAGAACCACGACGACTTCCGGAAGATGTCCGAGGTGGTCTACAACCGCCTCAAGAAGACCAACGACGTCACCAACCGGAAGATCGAATTCGACTCGACGTACAACTACATCAAGGGCACGAGCGACCTCAACTTCAACATCAGCGAGGCGAGGAAGTTCGTCCACGCGTACAACACGCACAACGTCGAAGGCCTGCCCCCCGGCCCGATCGGGAACCCCGGAGCGGACGCGCTGACCGCTACGCTCAACCCCGATCACGGAGGCTGGATGTTCTTCGTGTCGGTCGACGGTGAGAAGACCACCTTCACCCAGACCTACGACGAACACCTGAAGCTCGTGGACGAGTTCCAGGCACGGCAGAAGCAGAAGAACGGCGGGTAGCAGGACATGTCACGGATACGGGCCGCGGTGCTGGGTTCGCCCATCGAGCACTCCCTCTCACCGGTGCTGCACCGCGCCGCGTACCGGGAGCTCGGCCTCGACGACTGGTCGTACGACCGGTTCGAGATCGACGAGGCCGCGCTCCCGGGGTTCGTCACCGGACTCGGCCCCGAGTGGGCCGGGCTGTCGCTGACCATGCCGCTCAAGCGGGCGATCATCCCGCTGCTCGACGGGATCAGCGATACGGCCGCGTCCGTCGAGACGGTCAACACGGTCGTCTTCACCGAGGACGGCCGCCGGCTCGGCGACAACACCGACATCCCGGGCATGGTCGCCGCGCTCCACGAGCGCGGCATCGAGAAGGTGCCGTCCGCCGCCGTCCTCGGCGCCGGCGCCACCGCCTCCTCGGCGCTCGCCGCCCTCTCGCGGATCTGCACCGGCGAGGTCACGACGTACGTACGTTCGCGCGCCCGGGCCGACGAGATGCGCGGGTGGGGCGAGCGGCTCGGCGTCACCGTCCGCACGGCAGACTGGTCCGAGGCCGCCGAGGCACTGTCGGCGCCGCTGGTGATCGCGACGACCCCGGCCGGCACCACGGACGCCCTCGCCGCCTCCGTGCCGGAGGGGGCGGGCACCCTCTTCGACGTCCTGTACGACCCGTGGCCGACCGCCCTCGCGGCGGCCTGGGACCGCAGGGGCGGCAAGATCGTCGGCGGGCTGGACCTGCTGGTCCACCAGGCCGTGCTCCAGGTCGAGCAGATGACGGGTCGCACCCCGGCCCCGCTCGCCGCCATGCGGGACGCCGGAGAGCGGGCCCTGGCCGCCCGTTAGGCTTCCCGCCTGCGTATTCGATCACGGGGGCGGCATGGAACAGACGGGCACCGAGATGCTCGCGTCGAGGTGGGACTTCCCCTTCGTGCTCGGCGGCATGATCAGAATGGCGTTCGCCAACCTGCCCGACTGGGTCAAGGTGATCATCTTCGGAATCATCGCTTCCGTCGCCGTGTGGACGGCGATCAGCTGGCTGCGCGGCCGTTCCGCACCGCTCACCTGACGGACGAGGCGTCCGATAGCTGGACCGAGGCCCCTGATACCCCCTCGGACATGGGAGGATCGGGTACGGCCGGTCCGGGCCGCGCACTCCCCCAGCTACTGCTGGGAGGGGCCCCCAGATCGCGCCGTGGCCATAGCAGGCGCGAGCATGAGGAGCATCGTTGAGCAGGTTGCGTTGGCTGACCGCCGGGGAGTCGCACGGACCGGCGCTGGTAGCGACGCTGGAGGGGCTTCCCGCCGGCGTTCCGGTCACCACTGAGCTGGTGGCCGACCACCTGGCCCGGCGCCGGCTCGGTTACGGGCGTGGCGCCCGCATGAAGTTCGAGCAGGACGAGATCACCTTCATCGGCGGCGTCCGGCACGGGCTGTCGCTCGGTTCGCCCGTCGCGGTCATGGTGGGCAACAGTGAGTGGCCCAAGTGGGAGACGGTCATGTCGGCCGACCCCGTCGACCCCGCGCTGCTCAAGGACACCGGCCGCAACGCGCCGCTGACCCGCCCGCGGCCCGGCCACGCCGACCTCGCGGGCATGCAGAAGTACGGCTTCGACGAGGCCCGGCCGATCCTGGAGCGCGCCAGCGCCCGTGAGACCGCCGCCCGTGTCGCCCTCGGCGCGATCGCCCGCTCCTTCATCAAGGAGGTCGCCGGCATCGAGATCGTCTCGCACGTGGTCGAACTGGCCGCGGCCAAGGCCCCGTACGGCGTCTACCCGACCCCCGCGGACGTGGAGAAGCTCGACGCCGACCCGGTGCGCTGCCTCGACGCCGACGCGAGCAAGGCGATGGTCGCCGAGATCGATCAGGCCCACAAGGACGGCGACACCCTCGGTGGCGTCGTCGAGGTGCTGGCGTACGGAGTCCCGGTCGGCCTGGGCTCGCACGTCCACTGGGACCGCCGCCTCGACGCCCGCCTCGCCGCCGCCCTCATGGGCATCCAGGCCATCAAGGGGGTCGAGGTCGGCGACGGCTTCGAGCTCGCCCGCGTGCCCGGCTCCCAGGCGCACGACGAGATCGTCTCCACCCCCGAGGGCCTCAAGCGCACCTCCGGCCGCTCCGGCGGCACCGAGGGCGGTCTGACCACCGGCGAGCTGCTGCGCGTACGCGCCGCGATGAAGCCCATCGCGACCGTCCCGCGCGCTCTCGCCACCGTGGACGTGGCCACCGGTGAGGCGACGGTGGCCCACCACCAGCGCTCCGACGTGTGCGCCGTCCCGGCCGCCGGCATCGTCGCCGAGGCGATGGTCGCCCTGGTGCTGGCCGACGCGGTCGTCGAGAAGTTCGGTGGCGACTCCGTCCCCGAGACCCGCCGCAACGTGCAGTCGTACCTCGACAACCTGCAGATCCGGTGACGGGCGGACCGAACGGATCCGCCGGACCGGTCGTCGTCCTCGTCGGCCCCATGGGCTCCGGCAAGTCCACGGTCGGCGGCCTGCTCGCCGAGCGGCTCGGCGTCCCCTACCGGGACACCGACGCGGACATCGTCGCCGCCCAGGGCCGCGAGATCTCCGACATCTTCGTCGACGAGGGCGAGCCGTACTTCCGTGAGCTGGAGCGGCAGGCGGTCGCCGCCGCCGTCGCCGAGCACACCGGAGTCCTCGCCCTCGGCGGCGGCGCCGTCCTCGACGAGGGCACCCGCGGGCTGCTGGCCGGCCTGCCCGTCGCCTACCTGTCGATGGACGTCGAGGAAGCCGTACGACGCGTGGGCCTCGGCGCCGCGCGCCCGCTGCTCGCCGTCAACCCGCGCCGCCAGTGGCGCGAGCTGATGGACGCCCGGCGACCCCTGTACACCGAAGTCGCGCGCGTCGTGGTGGCCACCGACGACCGCACCCCCGAAGAGGTCGCCCAGGCGGTCCTCGACGCTCTGGAGTTGAAGGACGTATGACGGACCAGGTGACGCGGATCCAGGTCGGCGAGAGTGCCGGCCACGACGCGTACGAGGTGCTGGTCGGACACCAGCTGCTCGGCGAGCTCGGCACCCTGATCGGTACGAAGGCCCAGCGGGTCGCCGTGATCCACCCCGAGGCGCTGGCCTCGACCGGTGAGGCACTGCGCGACGACCTCGCCGGGCAGGGCTACGAGGCCGTCGCCATCCAGGTGCCGAACGCCGAGGAGGCCAAGACCGTCGAGGTCGCCGCGTACTGCTGGAAGGCGCTCGGCCAGTCCGGCTTCACCCGCACCGACGTCATCGTCGGCGTCGGCGGGGGAGCCACCACCGACCTCGCGGGCTTCGTCGCGGCCACCTGGCTGCGCGGGGTGCGCTGGATCGCCGTGCCGACCACGGTCCTCGCCATGGTGGACGCGGCCGTCGGCGGCAAGACCGGCATCAACACCGCCGAGGGCAAGAACCTGGTGGGCTCCTTCCACCCGCCGGCCGGTGTGCTGTGCGACCTCGCGGCGCTGGACTCGCTGCCCGTCAACGACTACGTCAGCGGGCTCGCCGAGATCATCAAGGCCGGATTCATCTCCGACCCGAAGATCCTCGACCTGATCGAGGAGGACCCGCAGGCGGCCCGTACGCCCGCCGGCCCGCACACCGCCGAGCTGATCGTGCGCTCGATCCAGGTCAAGGCCGACGTGGTCTCCAGCGACCTCAAGGAGTCGGGGCTGCGCGAGATCCTCAACTACGGCCACACCCTCGCGCACGCCATCGAGAAGAACGAGCGCTACAAGTGGCGGCACGGCGCGGCCGTGTCCGTCGGCATGGTCTTCGCGGCCGAACTGGGCCGGCTCGCGGGCCGCCTCGACGACGCGACGGCCGACCGGCACCGGGCCGTGCTCGCCTCGGTCGGCCTGCCGCTGACCTACCGCGGCGACCAGTGGCCCAAGCTGCTCCAGACCATGCAGCTCGACAAGAAGTCCCGCGGCAACCTGCTGCGCTTCATCGTCCTGGACGGGCTGGGCAAGCCGACCGTCCTGGAGGGCCCCGACCCGGCGCACCTGGTCGCCGCGTACGGCGAGGTGTCAGCGTGAGCCGCCGCGTGTTCGTCCTGAACGGGCCGAACCTGGGCCGGCTCGGCTCGCGCGAGCCCGATGTGTACGGGGCCACCTCGTACACCGGACTGGTGGAGAGCTGCCGCTCGCTGGGCGAGGAGCTCGGCTTCGACGTCGAGGTCCGCGAGACCAACGACGAGGGCCAGATCGTGCGCTGGCTCCACGAGGCCGCGGACGGCAAGATCCCGGTCGTGATCAATCCGGGCGCCTTCACGCACTACTCGTACGCCATGCGGGACGCGGCCGCGCAGCGCACCGCGCCGCTGATCGAGGTGCACATCTCGAACCCGTACGCCCGCGAGGAGTTCCGGCACACCTCGGTCATCGCGGCCGTGGCGACGGGTACGGTGGCGGGCTTCGGCATCGGGTCGTACCGGCTGGCGCTGCGCGCGCTGGCGGACGAAGTCTCGCTCTGACGGTGCTGGTGGGCGGCGCGGCCTTGCGGGTCATATAACGTTCTCGCATCAGTCGATGGACGAGACGGAGTGGCAGCGGATGCACCAGGCAATGGGGGGCGGCGCGGGCTGGGGCGGCCGGCCGGGGCACCATCCGGTGACGCCCCCGCAGCCGCCGATATCTCCGGCGCACCATCCGGCTGCGCCCCCGCAGCCGCCCGTTCCTCCGGGGCACGGCTGGCCGGGGTCGCCCCCGGCCCAGCCGCCGCCCCCGGCCCAGCCGGGTCCGCACCCGCACCCGCACTTGCCGCAGCCGGGCCCGCCCGGGCATCCGGCCCATCAGGCACAACCTGTGCATCCGGTGCATCCGGTGCCGGAGGCGACCGGGCACATCCCGCTCCCGCCCGCGGTGGCGGGCACCGGCGGGGCCGTCCTCGCCGTGCTGCTCATCGGGCCCGCCGGGGCGGGCAAGACCACCGTCGCCCGGCACTGGGCGAGCACCCGGCCCGTGCCGACCGCCCACATCAGCCTGGACGACGTCCGCGAGTGGGTCTGCTCGGGCTTCGCCGACCCGCAGGCGGGCTGGAACGAGCACTCCGAGGCCCAGTACCGCCTCGCCCGCCGCACCTGCGGCTTCGCCGCCCGCAACTACCTGGCCAACGGGATCTCCTGCATCCTCGACGACGCCGTCTTCCCCGACCGGCCCGTGGTCGGCCTCGGCGGCTGGAAACGGCACGTCGGCCCGGCGCTGCTGCCGGTGGTGCTGCTGCCCGGGCTGGAGATCGTCCTGGAACGCAACGCGGCGCGCTCCGGCAACCGGCGGCTCTCCGACGAGGAGGTCGCCCGGATCCACGGGCGGATGGCGGGCTGGTACGGCTCCGGCCTGCCGATCATCGACAACTCGCACCTGGACGTGGAGGGCACGGCCCGAGCCCTCGACGAGGCCTTGGCGCGGGCGCTGGCCTGACGGGGTCATGCCGGTGCGGCGCCGCTCCTGGGGCTCCGCCCCAGACCCTCCCCCAGACTCCGTCCGGGGGGACCCCCACGCCTCAAACGCCGGCGAGGCTGGATTTGGCTGCTGCCGTCCGCTTGGCGCGGCTGGAATTGCCCGCAGGGCAATTCCAGCCTCTCCGGCGTTTGAGGAGCGGGGTGCGGGGCGGAGCCCCGGTCTTTGAGCCCGGCGGCGATTGAGGCGCGGGGTCGGGGCAGCCCCCCGGGGGGTGGCGGCGCCCGCGCGGACGGACGCGCTCGCCGGGCCGGATGGGCGGGGCGCTCTTAGGCTCGGATACATGTCAGACGTGTACGCCGCCCGCCGCGGCACGCTTCGCGACCGCTGCGCCGCCGCGGGGAACGCCGCCGCGCTGATCACGCGTCCGGCGAACGTCCGCTACCTCTCCGGGGCCTCCCCGCGGGGCGCCGTCCTGTTCGTCGGGCCCTCCGAGGACGTCCTGTTCTGCGCCTCTCCACCCACCGGCGAGTCGGACGAGGGCCGGCTCGACGAGCGGCTCAGACTCTCCGTGCTGACGGGCACCGGCGGCGACCCCGCCGTCGCGGCCGCGGACATGGCGGCGGCCGTCCACGCGGACTCCCTCGCCGTGGAGGAGCACCACCTCACCGTCGGCCGCCATCGCGCCCTGCGCTCCGTGGCGCCCAAACTGCGGCTCGCGGACCTCGGGGCCGCCGTGGAGCAGCAGCGCCTCGTCAAGGACGAGGAGGAGATCGCCTGCCTGCGGATCGCCGCCGAGATCGCCGACCAGGCCCTGGGCGAGCTGCTGGAGTCCATCCTGGTCGGACGGACCGAACGGCACCTCGCCCTGGAGCTGGAGCGGCGCCTCGTCGACCACGGGGCCGACGGACCCGCGTTCCCGACCTCCGTGGGCACCGGCCCGCACTCCGGCCGCTCCCGGCACCGCCCCTCCGACCGCAGGGTCGAGGAGGGCGACTTCCTCTCCGTCTGCCTCGGCGCCAACTACCGGGGCTACCGCTGCGAGATCGGCCGGACCTTCGTGATCGGCACCACTCCCGCCGACTGGCAGATCGAGCTGTACGACCTCGTCTTCAGCGCCCAGCGGGCCGGCCGCGAGGCCCTGGTGCCGGGTGCCGCGTACCGGGACGTGGACCACGCGGCGCGCTCCGTACTGGACTCCGCGGGCCACGGGGAAGCTCTCGCTCCGTGGACCGGACACGGCGTCGGCCTCGAAATCGACGAGGACCCGCAGCTTGCACCTACGGCAATGGGTAAACTGGACGCTTGCGTGCCGGTCACCGTCGAACCGGGGGTTCACCTCCCGGGCCGGGGAGGTGTCCGGATCGATGACACGCTCGTCGTACGCCCCGAGGCGGACGGCGGTCCCGAGCTACTCACCATTACGACCAAGGAGCTGCTCGCGCTCTAGCCCGCACCGTCGGGCCGTGCGCGCATCCGTGGTCTTCCAGTGCAGGAGATTCCGCAACCGTGGCTTCCACGAACGACCTCAAGAACGGCATGGTGCTGAAGCTCGACGGGGGCCAGCTCTGGTCCGTCGTCGAGTTCCAGCACGTCAAGCCCGGCAAGGGCCCGGCCTTCGTGCGCACCAAGCTCAAGCACGTGCTCTCCGGCAAGGTCGTCGACAAGACCTTCAACGCCGGCACGAAGGTCGAGACCGCCACGATCGACCGGCGTGACATGCAGTTCTCGTACATGGACGGCGACTACTTCGTCTTCATGGACGAGGAGACCTTCGACCAGCTGATGGTCGACCGCAAGGCCGTCGGCGACGCCGCCAACTTCCTGATCGAGGGCCGCACGGCCTCCGTCGCGCAGCACGAGGGCGAGGTGCTCTACGTCGAGCTCCCGGCCGCCGTCGAGCTCGTCATCCAGCACACCGACCCGGGCGTCCAGGGCGACCGCTCCACCGGTGGCACCAAGCCCGCGACGCTGGAGACCGGCCACGAGATCCAGGTCCCGCTCTTCATCAACACGGGCGAGAAGGTCAAGGTCGACACCCGCACCAGCGACTACCTCGGCCGGGTGAACAGCTAACCGTGGCTGCCCGGAGCAACGCGCGCAAGCGCGCTTTCCAGATCCTGTTCGAGGCCGACCAGCGCGGGGTGCCCGTGCGCGAGGTCCTCGCGGACTGGATCCGCCACGCGCGGTCGGACGACCGGCAGCCGCCGGTCAGCGCCTTCACGATGGATCTCGTCGAGGGTTACGCCAACAAGGTGAACCGCATCGACGACCTGATCGTCACCTACGCCGTGGACTGGGACCTCGACCGCATGCCGGTCGTGGACCGGAACATCCTGCGGCTCGGTGCCTACGAGCTGATCTGGGTGGACGACACCCCGGACGCCGTGGCCATCGACGAGGCCGTCCAGCTGGCCAAGGAGTTCTCCACGGACGAGTCCCCCTCGTTCGTGAACGGGCTGCTGGCCCGTTTCAAGGACCTGAAGCCGAGCCTGCGCCGAGGCGAGTAGCCTCCGGCGGGTTTCGGTCGAGCGGAGGGGCCGCAGCGTTTCGCTGCGGCCCCTCCGCTTTGCTGCTTTGGCCATGGCTGCTCCGGTGGGGCAGACGCAAAACGGCGGGTGCCGGGAGCCTCTCGGACTCCCGGCACCCGCCGGTAAACGTTTCTGCTGGGACTGGCCGGACTAGATGTCCTCGTGGGCCACCGCACGACGGGCGTCCGCGTCCAGGACGCCCCAGCTGATGAGCTGCTCGGTCAGGACCGAGGGGGACTGGTCGTAGATGACGGCCAGCGTGCGCAGGTCGTCCTGGCGGATGGACAGCACCTTGCCGTTGTAGTCGCCGCGCTGGCTCTGGATCGTGGCCGCGTAACGCTGGAGCGGGCCGGCCTTCTCGGCGGGCACGCCCGCCAGGCGCTCCAGGTCGAGGCGCAGCTTCGGCGGCGGCTCGGCAGCCCCGCCGGGAGTCGTGCCGGGCAGCAGTTCCTGCACCGGAACCCCGTAGAAGTCCGCCAGCTCGGCAAGGCGCTGGACGGTCACGGCGCGGTCCCCGCGCTCGTAAGAACCGACCACCACGGCCTTCCATCGGCCCTGGGACTTCTCCTCGACACCGTGAAGGGAGAGGCCCTGCTGGGTGCGGATGGCGCGGAGCTTGGCCCCGAGCTGTTTGGCGTATTCGCTGGACATAACGCTCCCGGACGCTGTGACGCTGTGACGACATGGACGCTGTGACGACATACAACATGACCACGTGCGGCTCCGCCGCGCGGCTGGTAACTCACTGTGAGGTTACGCAGCGTTACTTGGGTGCGTCAAGCCGAATGGTCTCCATCGCCCCCTCAAGAGGCGTCCCAGGAGCCCCGTGCGCGCCCCCGCGCCCCAGCCCCGTGCGGGTTGGGCACCCGGGCCCTGGTACCGTGTGAGAAGTACATCAGACGTCCTTTAAGGTCCGTCCCGTGAGGCGGAGAAGGAGGTCCTTTTCATGGACGCTCAGAACGCACAGGCTCAGCCCGATCAGAACGATGCAGTGCGCCCCGTGCTGGAGGCGCAGGACATCGCCCGGGTCCTGACCCGCATCGCCCACGAGATCGTCGAACGCGCCAAGGGCGCCGACGACGTGGTGCTCCTCGGCATTCCCACCCGCGGTGTCTTCCTCGCCCGCCGGCTGGCCGCCAAGCTCGAAGAGATCACCGGTACGAAGATCCCGGTCGGCTCCCTCGACATCACCATGTACCGCGACGACCTGCGGATGAAGCCCGCCCGTGCGATCGGCCGCACCGAGATCCCCGGTGACGACCTCGACGGACGCCTCGTCGTCCTCGTCGACGACGTGCTCTTCTCCGGCCGCACCATCCGCGCCGCCCTCGACGCCCTCGGCGATCTCGGCCGCCCCCGCGCCGTGCAGCTCGCCGTCCTCGTCGACCGCGGCCACCGCGAACTGCCGATCCGCGCCGACTACGTCGGCAAGAACCTCCCCACGTCGCTGCGGGAGATCGTCAAGGTCCAGCTCCAGGAGGAGGACGGCCGTGACGCCGTGCTGCTCGGCCAGCGGACCGCCCAGGCAGCCGGGCAGTAGCCCGTACGAACGGCCGGGTCCCTTCCGGGGTCCGCGCCGCAGTCTGCCCTGCCCGACCCCAGCCTGCCCTCCTGACCTACGGAGCCATCCAAGATGAAGCGCCACCTCATCTCGGCCGCCGATCTCACGCGCGACGACGCCGTCCTGATCCTCGACACCGCCGAGGAGATGGCCCGCGTCGCGGACCGGCCGATCAAGAAGCTGCCCACCCTGCGCGGCCTCACCGTCGTCAACCTCTTCTTCGAGGACTCGACCCGCACCCGGATCTCCTTCGAGGCGGCCGCCAAGCGGCTCTCCGCCGACGTCATCAACTTCTCCGCCAAGGGTTCCTCCGTTTCCAAGGGCGAATCCCTGAAGGACACCGCGTTGACCCTGGAGGCCATGGGCGCCGACGCGGTCGTCATCCGCCACCACGCCTCCGGAGCCCCCTACCGGCTCGCGACCTCCGGCTGGATCGACTCCGCCGTGGTCAACGCCGGCGACGGCACCCACGAGCACCCCACCCAGGCCCTGCTGGACGCCTTCACCATGCGCCGCCGCCTCGTCGGCCGCGACGCGGGCCTCGGCAAGGACCTGAACGGCCGCCGCATCACCATCGTCGGCGACGTCCTGCACAGCCGCGTGGCCCGCTCCAACGTCCAGCTGCTGCACACCCTCGGCGCCGAGGTCACCGTCGTGGCCCCGCCGACCCTGGTCCCCATCGGCGTAGAGAGCTGGCCGTGCGAGGTCTCGTACAGCCTCGACGACGTGCTGCCGAAGTCCGACGCTGTGATGATGCTGCGTGTGCAGCGCGAACGCATGAACGCCGCCTTCTTCCCGACCGAGCGCGAGTACTCCCGCCGGTACGGGCTCGACGGCGACCGCATGGCGAAGATGCCCGAGCACGCCATCGTGATGCACCCCGGCCCGATGAACCGCGGCATGGAGATCACCGCCCAGGTCGCCGACTCCGACCGCTGCACCGCCGTGGAACAGGTCGCGAACGGCGTCTCCACCCGGATGGCCGTCCTGTACCTGCTGCTCGGAGGCTCCGAGCCCGCCGTCACCACCACCAGCACGCCCCGCATCGAGGAGAGCAAGTAAAGATGAGCAAGATCCTGATCCGTGGCGCGAAGGTACTCGGTGGCGAGGCGCAGGACGTCCTGATCGACGGCGAGACCATCGCCGAGGTCGGAACCGGGCTGTCCGCCGAGGGCGCGACCGTCATCGAGGCCGAGGGCCAGATCCTCCTCCCCGGCCTCGTCGACCTGCACACCCACCTGCGCGAGCCCGGCCGCGAGGACTCCGAGACGGTCCTCACCGGCACCCGCGCCGCCGCCTCCGGCGGCTACACCGCCGTCTTCGCCATGGCGAACACCTTCCCGGTCGCCGACACCGCGGGCGTCGTCGAGCAGGTCTGGCGCCTGGGCAAGGAGTCCGGCTACTGCGACGTGCAGCCCATCGGCGCCGTCACCGTCGGCCTGGAGGGCAAGCAGCTCTCCGAGCTGGGCGCCATGCACGACTCCGCCGCCCGCGTCACCGTCTTCTCCGACGACGGCAAGTGCGTCGACGACGCCGTGATCATGCGCCGCGCCCTGGAGTACGTGAAGGCGTTCGGCGGCGTCGTCGCCCAGCACGCCCAGGAGCCCCGTCTCACCGAGGGCGCCCAGATGAACGAGGGCGTCGTCTCCGCCGAGCTGGGCCTGGGCGGCTGGCCGGCCGTCGCCGAGGAGTCGATCATCGCCCGCGACGTGCTCCTCGCCGAGCACGTCGGCTCCCGCGTCCACATCTGCCACCTCTCCACCGCCGGCTCCGTCGAGATCGTCCGCTGGGCCAAGGCCCGCGGCATCGACGTCACCGCCGAGGTCACCCCGCACCACCTGCTCCTCACCGACGAGCTCGTGCGCTCGTACAACGCGGTCTACAAGGTCAACCCGCCGCTGCGCACCGAGCGCGACGTGCTGGCCCTGCGCGAGGCGCTCGCCGACGGCACGATCGACATCGTCGCCACCGACCACGCCCCGCACCCGCACGAGGACAAGGACTGCGAGTGGGCCGCCGCCGCCATGGGCATGGTCGGCCTGGAGACCGCGCTGTCCGTCGTCCAGCAGACGATGGTGGAGACCGGACTGCTCGACTGGGCGGGCGTCGCCGAGCGGATGTCCTTCGCGCCGGCGCGCATCGGCAGCCTCGACAACCACGGCCGTCCCGTCTCGGCAGGTGAACCCGCGAACCTGACCTTGGTCGATACCTCGTACCGTGGTGTCGTGGACCCCGCACACTTCGCCTCCCGCAGCCGCAACACGCCTTACGAGGGCCGTGAGCTGCCGGGTCGCGTCACTCACACCTTCCTGCGGGGCCGGGCAACGGTCGTGGACGGGACGCTGGCGTGACACCTGCAGTAATCCAACTGGCCGCCGAGGCCGCCGAACGACAGTCGGCGGAGGTGACCAGTGTCGGCGCCCGCATCGCGTGGGTGATCGGCCTTACCGTCTTCGTCGCGTTCGTGTACTGGCTGATGCGGCAAGGCTGGAAATGGCGCGGCGCCCTGCAGAACGACCTGCCGGAGCTGCCCGCCACCCCCGAAGGTCTCCCCGCGCACCGGCTGGCCCTGACCGGCCGCTACCACGGGTCCACCACCGCCGGACAGTGGCTCGACCGGATCGTCGCCCACGGCCTGGGCGTCCGCAGCCGGGTGGAGCTCACGCTCACCGATGCGGGCCTCGACGTGGTCCGACCGGGTGCCACCGACTTCTTCGTACCGACCGCGCAGCTGCGCGGCGCCCGCCTCGACAAGGGAATCGCGGGCAAGGTACTCACCGAGGGCGGACTGCTCGTCGTCACATGGGCGCATGGCGACAAGCTGATCGACTCCGGATTCCGCTCCGACCGCGCGGCCGAACACGCCGCCTGGGTCGAAGCGATCAACCTCATGAACCAATCCATCACGACGGAAGGCGCCGAACGATGACGACCTCCACCAGGGGAGCAGCCAAAACTCCCGCCGTACTCGTCCTGGAGGACGGTCGGATCTTCCGCGGCCGCGCCTACGGCGCCCACGGGGAGACCTTCGGTGAGGCCGTGTTCTCCACCGGAATGACCGGCTACCAGGAGACCCTCACCGACCCGTCGTACCACCGCCAGGTCGTCGTGATGACCGCCCCGCACGTGGGCAACACCGGCGTCAACGACGAGGACCCCGAGTCCTCCCGCATCTGGGTGTCCGGCTACGTCGTGCGCGACCCCGCCCGCGTCCCCTCCAACTGGCGCTCTCAGCGCTCGCTGGACGAGGAGCTGGTCAAGCAGGGCGTCGTCGGCATCAGCGGCATCGACACCCGCGCCCTCACCCGCCACCTGCGCGAGCGCGGCGCCATGCGCGTCGGCATCTTCTCCGGCAACGCCGTCTCCGACGACGGCATGCTCCTCGCGAAGGTCCGCCAGGCCCCCGAGATGACGGGCGCGAACCTCTCCGCCGAGGTCGCCACCAAGGAGACCTACGTGGTCCCCGCCATCGGTGAGAAGAAGTTCACCGTGGCCGCCGTCGACCTGGGCATCAAGGGCATGACCCCGCACCGGATGGCCGAGCGCGGCATCGAGGTGCACGTGCTGCCCGCCACCGCCACCGCCGAGGACGTGTACGCGGTCAACCCGGACGGCGTGTTCTTCTCCAACGGCCCGGGCGACCCGGCCACCGCCGACCACGCGGTCTCGGTCATGCAGAGCGTCCTCGCCCGCAAGACCCCGCTCTTCGGCATCTGCTTCGGCAACCAGATCCTGGGCCGCGCGCTCGGCTTCGGCACGTACAAGCTGAAGTACGGCCACCGCGGCATCAACCAGCCGGTGCAGGACCGCACCACCGGCAAGGTCGAGATCACGGCGCACAACCACGGCTTCGCCGTGGACGCCCCCCTCGACAAGGTGTCCGAGACCCCCTACGGCCGCGCCGAGGTCTCCCACGTCTGCCTGAACGACAACGTCGTGGAAGGCCTCCAGCTGCTCGACCAGCCGGCCTTCTCCGTCCAGTACCACCCCGAGGCGGCTGCCGGCCCGCACGATGCCGCGTACCTCTTCGACCGCTTCACGTCTTTGATGAGCACCGCCCAGATGGAGGCCGATCGTGCCTAAGCGCTCCGATATCCAGTCCGTCCTGGTCATCGGCTCCGGCCCGATCGTCATCGGCCAGGCCGCCGAGTTCGACTACTCCGGCACCCAGGCCTGCCGCGTCCTCAAGGCCGAGGGCCTGCGCGTCATCCTGGTGAACTCCAACCCGGCGACGATCATGACCGACCCGGAGATCGCCGACGCCACGTACGTCGAGCCGATCACCCCCGAGTTCGTCGAGAAGATCATCGCGAAAGAGCGCCCCGACGCGCTGCTTCCGACCCTCGGCGGCCAGACCGCGCTGAACACCGCCATCTCCATGCACGAGCAGGGTGTGCTGGAGAAGTACGGCGTCGAGCTCATCGGCGCCAACGTCGAGGCCATCAACAAGGGCGAGGACCGCGACCTCTTCAAGGGCGTCGTCGAGGCCGTCAAGGCCAAGATCGGCTACGGCGAATCCGCCCGCTCGGTCATCTGCCACACGATGGACGACATCATGCAGGGCGTAGACACCCTCGGCGGCTACCCCGTCGTCGTGCGCCCCTCCTTCACCATGGGCGGCGCCGGCTCCGGCTTCGCCCACAACGAGGAAGAGCTGCGCCGCATCGCCGGCCAGGGCCTGACGCTCTCCCCGACCACCGAGGTGCTCCTGGAGGAGTCCATCCTCGGCTGGAAGGAGTACGAGCTGGAGCTGATGCGCGACACCAAGGACAACGTGGTCGTCGTCTGCTCCATCGAGAACTTCGACCCGATGGGCGTGCACACCGGTGACTCGATCACCGTCGCGCCGGCGATGACGCTCACCGACCGCGAGTACCAGCGGCTGCGCGACATCGGCATCGCGATCATCCGCGAGGTCGGCGTCGACACCGGCGGCTGCAACATCCAGTTCGCGATCGACCCGGTCGACGGCCGCGTCATCGTCATCGAGATGAACCCGCGCGTCTCGCGCTCCTCGGCGCTCGCGTCGAAGGCCACCGGCTTCCCGATCGCCAAGATCGCCGCCAAGCTGGCCATCGGCTACACGCTCGACGAGGTCCCCAACGACATCACCGAGAAGACGCCGGCCTCCTTCGAGCCGACCCTCGACTACGTCGTCGTCAAGGCCCCGCGCTTCGCCTTCGAGAAGTTCCCGCTCGCCGACTCCACCCTCACCACCACCATGAAGTCGGTGGGCGAGGCCATGGCCATCGGCCGCAACTTCACCGAGGCGCTGCAGAAGGCCCTGCGCTCCCTGGAGAAGAAGGGCTCGCAGTTCACCTTCGTCGGCCCCGTCGGCGACAAGGCGGAGCTGCTGGCCACCGCGGTCCGCCCGACCGACGGCCGCATCAACACCGTCATGCAGGCCATCCGCGCCGGCGCCACCCAGGAAGAGGTCTTCGAGTACACGAAGATCGACCCCTGGTTCGTCGACCAGCTCTTCCTGATCAAGGAGATCGCCGACGAGCTGGCCGCCGCCGAGAAGCTCGACCCCGAGCTGCTCGCCGAGGCCAAGCGCCACGGCTTCTCCGACTTCCAGATCGCGGAGATCCGCGGCCTGCGCGAGGACGTCGTCCGCGAGGTCCGGCACGCCCTCGGTGTCCGCCCGGTCTACAAGACCGTCGACACCTGCGCCGCCGAGTTCGCCGCGAAGACCCCGTACTTCTACTCGTCGTACGACGAGGAGTCCGAGGTCGCGCCGCGCACCAAGCCCGCGGTCATCATCCTGGGCTCCGGCCCGAACCGCATCGGCCAGGGCATCGAGTTCGACTACTCCTGCGTCCACGCCTCCTTCGCGCTCAGCGACGCCGGCTACGAGACCGTGATGGTCAACTGCAACCCGGAGACCGTCTCCACCGACTACGACACCTCCGACCGCCTGTACTTCGAGCCGCTGACGCTCGAGGACGTGCTGGAGATCGTCCACGCCGAGTCCCTCGCGGGCCCGATCGCCGGTGTCGTCGTCCAGCTCGGCGGCCAGACCCCCCTCGGTCTCGCCCAGGCGCTGAAGGACAACGGCGTCCCCGTCGTCGGCACCCCGCCGGAGGCCATCCACGCAGCCGAGGACCGCGGGGCCTTCGGCCAGGTCCTCGCCGACGCCGGCCTGCCCGCCCCCAAGCACGGCACCGCCACCACCTTCCCCGGTGCCAAGGCGATCGCCGACGAGATCGGCTACCCGGTCCTCGTCCGCCCGTCCTACGTGCTCGGCGGCCGCGGCATGGAGATCGTCTACGACGAGGCCCGCCTGGAGTCGTACATCGCCGAGTCCACCGAGATCAGCCCCACCCGGCCGGTCCTGGTCGACCGCTTCCTCGACGACGCCATCGAGATCGACGTCGACGCCCTCTACGACGGCCACGAGCTCTACCTCGGCGGCGTCATGGAGCACATCGAGGAAGCCGGCATCCACTCCGGCGACTCGGCCTGCGCCCTGCCCCCGATCACCCTCGGCGGCTACGACATCAAGCGCCTGCGCGCCTCCACCGAGGCCATCGCCAAGGGCGTCGGCGTGCGCGGTCTGATCAACATCCAGTTCGCGATGGCCGGTGACATCCTCTACGTCCTGGAGGCCAACCCGCGCGCCTCCCGGACCGTCCCCTTCACCTCGAAGGCGACCGCCGTCCCGCTCGCGAAGGCCGCCGCCCGCATCTCGCTCGGCACCACCATCGCCGAGCTCCGCGAAGAGGGCATGCTCCCGAAGACCGGCGACGGGGGCACCCTGCCGCTCGACGCGCCGATCTCCGTCAAGGAGGCCGTCATGCCGTGGTCGCGCTTCCGCGACATCCAGGGCCGCGGCGTCGACACGGTCCTCGGCCCGGAGATGCGCTCCACCGGCGAGGTCATGGGCATCGACTCCGTCTTCGGCACGGCGTACGCCAAGTCGCAGGCCGGCGCCTACGGCCCGCTGCCCACCAAGGGCCGCGCGTTCATCTCCGTCGCCAACCGCGACAAGCGCTCGATGATCTTCCCGGCCCGCGAGCTCGTCGCCCACGGCTTCGAGCTGATGGCCACCTCCGGCACCGCCGAGGTACTGCGCCGCAACGGCATCAACGCCACCGTGGTGCGCAAGCTCAGCGAGGGCGAGGGCCCGAACGGCGAGAAGACCATCGTCCAGCTGATCCACGACGGCCAGGTCGACCTGATCGTCAACACCCCGTACGGAACCGGCGGCCGCCTCGACGGCTACGAGATCCGCACGGCGGCCGTGGCGCGCAGCGTCCCGTGCCTGACCACGGTCCAGGCACTCGCCGCAGCCGTCCAGGGCATCGACGCGCTCAACCGCGGCGACGTGGGCGTCCGCTCCCTCCAGGAGCACGCGGAGCGCCTGACCGCGGCCCGCGACTAGCAGCCCCGTACGAAAGGGGGGCACCGGCGACAGCCACCGGTGTCCCCCCTTTCTTGAGCGCCAAAGGGATATTTCGGACGATGTACAAACTGTTCTTCAACCTCGTCTTCAAGCACATGGACCCCGAGCAGGCCCACTACATGGCCTTCCGCTGGATCCGCCTCGCCGCCCGCACCCCCGTGCTCCGCACCTTCGTCGCGGCGGCCCTCGCGCCCCGCTACAAGGAACTGCGCACCGAGGCCCTCGGCCTGCGGATGCACGGCCCCTTCGGGCTCGCGGCTGGCTTCGACAAGAACGCCGTCGCCATCGACGGCATGTCGATGCTCGGCTTCGACCACATCGAGATCGGCACCGTCACCGCCCAGGCCCAGCCCGGCAACCCGAAGAAGCGCCTCTTCCGGCTCGTGCCGGACCGCGCGCTGATCAACCGGATGGGCTTCAACAACGAGGGCTCGGCGGCCGTCGCGGAGCGCCTGGCGGCCCGTAGGGCAGTCTTCAACACCGTCGTCGGCGTCAACATCGGCAAGACCAAGGTCGTGCCCGAGGAGGAGGCCGTCGGCGACTACGTGACCTCCACCGAGCGCCTGGCCCGGCACGCCGACTACCTCGTCGTGAACGTCTCCTCGCCCAACACGCCGGGCCTGCGCAACCTCCAGGCGACGGAGTCGCTGCGCCCGCTGCTGACCGCCGTACGGGAAGCCGCCGACCGGGTGGTCACCGACCGCCGGGTCCCGCTGCTGGTCAAGATCGCCCCGGACCTGGCCGACGAGGACGTCGACGCCGTCGCCGACCTCGCCCTGGAGCTGGGCCTGGACGGCATCATCGCCACGAACACGACGATCGCGCGTGAGGGCCTCGGCCTGCGCTCCGACCCCTCCCTGATCAAGGAGACCGGAGGCCTGTCCGGAGCCCCCGTCAAGGTGCGCTCCCTGGAGGTCCTGCGCCGCCTGTACGCCCGCGTGGGCGACCGGATCGTACTGGTGGGCGTCGGGGGCATCGAGAACGCCGAGGACGCCTGGCAGCGGATCCTGGCCGGTGCCACGCTCGTCCAGGGCTACAGCGCCTTCATCTACGAGGGCCCGTTCTACGCCCGCGCCATCCACAAGGGCCTGGCCGCCCGCCTGGCCACCAGCCCGTACGCGACGCTCGCGGAAGCGGTCGGCGCCGAGACCAAGGCCCGAAAGGCAGCGAAGTGAGCCCTGTGACCGTGACTCCGTTCGGCACCCGCCTCCGCGAGGCGATGGACACCCGGGGCCCGCTGTGCGTGGGCATCGACCCGCACGCCGCGCTGCTGGCGCAGTGGGGCCTGAACGACGACATCGCGGGCCTGGAGCGCTTCTCCCGTACGGTCGTCGAGGCGCTGGCGGACTCCGTGGCGGTCTTCAAGCCCCAGGCGGCCTTCTTCGAGCGGTTCGGCTCGCGGGGCGTCGCGGTGCTGGAGCAGACCGTGGCCGACGCCCGCGCGGCGGGCACCCTCGTGGTGATGGACGCCAAGCGGGGCGACATCGGCTCGACCATGGCGGCGTACGCCTCGGCCTTCCTGGACCCGGCGTCGCCGCTCTTCTCCGACGCGCTGACGGTCTCCCCGTACCTGGGCTACGGGTCGCTGCGCCCGGCCGTCGACCTCGCCCGGGAGTCCGGAGCGGGTCTGTTCGTCCTGGCCCTGACCTCGAACCCGGAGGGGGCGGAGGTTCAGCGGGCGGTGCGGGAGGACGGTCTGTCGGTGGGTGCGACGATGCTGGCGCACCTTGCGGCGGAGAACGAGGGCGCGGAGCCCATGGGCTCCTTCGGGGCCGTGGTCGGCGCCACGCTCGGCGACCTGTCCTCCTTCGACCTGGACATCAACGGGCCGCTCCTGGCGCCGGGGCTCGGTGCGCAGGGCGCCACCGCCGCCGACCTCCCGAAGGTCTTCGGCGCGGCCGTGCGCAACGTCGTCCCGAACGTGTCGCGGGGCGTGCTGAAGCACGGGCCGGACGTCGCGGCGCTGCGCGCGAGCGCGGACGCGTTCGCGGACGAGATCCGCGAGGCCGTCGCCGCGTAGCCCCTGCGGGGATGCCCGGCGGTCCGGGTGCGGCGCCGTTGCCGGGGGCGCTGCCCCCGGACCCCCGCGCCTCAAACGCCGGCGAGGCTGAAGGTGCCGCTCCTCAATCGCCGGAGGGGCCGGATCTCGGCTGATGCCGTCCGCCTCCGCAGAACGCGAATTCGGTGCCTCCACGATGCCGTCGGGCGGGTTCGTCGCACTGCTTGACGAAAATCGAACGGCTTTCCTCGGACAAAACCGGGGTGGTATGTCCGTGATGTACGGTTCAGTGGAGGCTGACCAGGACTTTTCGTCCGTTCTCGCTGACTGGAGCGGCCTTGGCCGCTAGTCTCCGAGCAGAGTGAACGTGCAGCGAACGAGTAATACCGCTGTTCGGGAGCTCGCCTTGTGTGGTGCCTTCGGGTTACCCACTGGTCCGTATCCGACAGTTCGACATCCGAGGTGACGTAGGCGTGGCTCTTCCGCCCCTTACCCCTGAACAGCGCGCAGCCGCGCTCGAAAAGGCCGCCGCGGCTCGCCGGGAGCGGGCCGAGGTCAAGAATCGACTCAAGCACTCCGGCGCCTCGCTCCAAGAGGTCATCAAGACAGGTCAGGAGAACGACGTCATCGGCAAGATGAAGGTCTCCGCCCTGCTGGAGTCCCTGCCTGGCGTGGGCAAGGTCCGCGCCAAGCAGATCATGGAGCGCCTCGGCATCTCCGAGTCCCGGCGTGTCCGAGGTCTCGGTTCCAACCAGATCGCTTCTCTGGAGCGTGAGTTCGGCACTCCTGCCGGCTGACGCGTCGCCCGGAGTCCTTCCCGCGTTCTCAGGCAGTCCCTGGAACCTGGATAATCGCTCTATGGCAGCAGAGGTTCGTCCGCGGCTGACCGTGCTCTCCGGCCCCTCGGGGGTCGGCAAGAGCACGGTCGTCGCGCATATGCGCAAGGTCCACCCCGAGGTCTGGCTCTCGGTGTCGGCCACCACCCGCAAGCCGCGGCCCGGTGAGCGACACGGAATCCAGTACTTCTTCGTCAACGACGACGAGTTCGACAAGCTGATCGCCAACGGCGAGCTGCTGGAGTGGGCCGAGTTCGCGGGCAACCGCTACGGCACACCGCGCGGCGCGGTGCTGGAACGCCTCGACAACGGCGAGCCGGTACTGCTGGAGATCGATCTCCAGGGCGCTCGGCTCGTCCGCGAGTCGATGCCCGAAGCCCAACTGGTCTTCCTGGCACCTCCGAGCTGGGACGAGCTGGTCCGCCGCCTGACCGGGCGGGGCACCGAATCCCCGGAGGTCATCGAGCGCCGGCTCGACACCGCCAAGATCGAACTCGCTGCCGAATCCGAGTTCGACACCACCCTCGTCAATACCTCCGTCGAGGACGTGGCGCGTGAGCTGCTAGCCTTGATGGAAGTTGTCTGATCGTTGGTCGATTTTTAATGATCGATCAATGCTTGATCTTTCACCCATTCTTCGGAAGGTAGAGCGTGTCCTCTTCCATCACTGCGCCCGAGGGCATCATCAACCCGCCGATCGACGAGCTGCTCGAGGCCACGGACTCGAAGTACAGCCTCGTGATCTACGCGGCCAAGCGTGCGCGTCAGATCAACGCGTACTACTCGCAGCTCGGTGAGGGCCTGCTGGAGTACGTAGGCCCGCTGGTGGACACCCACGTCCACGAGAAGCCGCTTTCGATCGCGCTGCGCGAGATCAACGCGGGTCTGCTGACCTCCGAGGCCATCGAGGCCCCGCCCCAGTAAGGCACGAGAATCCTTTCACCACAGGCCCGGCAGAACATCTGCCGGGCCTGTGGTGTGTCATGGGTAGGGACGGCGGACGCGGACGACGGACGTCGACGAGGCTCGAAGGGGAGTGCGTGGTGGGTAAGCCGAAGGTCGTACTGGGAGTCAGCGGCGGGATCGCCGCCTACAAGGCGTGCGAACTGCTCCGTCGGCTGACCGAGTCCGGGCACGACGTGCGCGTGGTGCCCACGGCGGCGTCCCTGAACTTCGTCGGCGAGGCCACCTGGGCCGCCCTGTCCGGGAACCCGGCCTCCACCGAGGTGTGGGAGACCGTCCACGAGGTGCCCCACGTGCGCATCGGGCAGTCCGCCGACCTCGTGATCGTCGCCCCGGCCACCGCCGACATGCTCGCCAAGGCCGCCCACGGCCTCGCCGACGACCTGCTCACGAACACGCTGCTCACCGCCCGCTGTCCGGTGGTCTTCGCCCCCGCCATGCACACCGAGATGTGGGAGCACCCCGCCACCCAGGAGAACGTGGCCACGCTGCGGCGGCGCGGAGCCCTCGTCATCGAGCCCGCCGTCGGCCGGCTGACGGGCAAGGACACCGGCAAGGGGCGGCTGCCCGACCCCGAGGAGATCTTCGAAGTGTGCCGAGGGGTCCTGGCGCGCGGGGTCACCGAGCCGGACCTCGTCGGGCGCCACGTGGTGATCAGCGCGGGCGGCACGCGCGAGCCCCTCGACCCGGTGCGCTTCCTGGGCAACCGCTCCTCCGGCAAGCAGGGCTACGCACTCGCCCGCACCGCCGTCGCCCGCGGGGCCCGGGTCACCCTCGTCGCCGCGAACACCGCGCTCGCCGACCCGGCCGGGGTGGACGTCGTAGGCGTGGGCACGGCCGTCCAGCTGCGGGAGGCGGTGCTCAAGGCGGCCGCCGACGCCGACGCGGTGGTGATGGCCGCGGCAGTGGCCGACTTCAGGCCCGCCGAGTACGCCGGCGGAAAGATCAAGAAGAAGGACGGGCAGGATCCCGCGCCGGTCGCCCTCGTCCGCAATCCCGACGTGCTCGCGGAAATCTCGGCCGACAGGCCCCGGGACGGACAGGTCGTGGTGGGTTTCGCCGCGGAGACCGACGACGTCCTCGCCAACGGGCGTGCCAAGCTCCGGCGCAAGGGATGTGACCTTCTCGTCGTCAACGAGGTCGGCGAGGCCAAGACCTTTGGTTCGGAGGAGAACGAGGCCGTTGTTCTGGCGTCCGATGGTTCGGAGCTCCCCGTTCCCTACGGGCCGAAGGAAGCGCTGGCGGATGTGATTTGGGACCAGGTCGCGCACCGACTCCCGGCCCGACGCGCGTGAGTCGATCTCTTTCCCTGCCCCCGTCGGTAGGCCAGAATGGAGTGCCGCAGGTCACACGGCTCCCATAAGGCGAGACGGGTGGTCGGCCGGACGGTGGCAACCGATAAACTGCATTCGGAACGTGATCGGGCGCAGCCCCTGGTGTGGTTCCGCCAAATGATCAGCCAGCAGCCGCTGCAACCCCAGGGAGCGTTGTGTCCCGTCGTCTCTTCACCTCGGAGTCCGTGACCGAGGGCCACCCCGACAAGATCGCTGACCAGATCAGCGACACGATCCTCGACGCGCTCCTCACCGAGGACCCCACCTCGCGTGTCGCCGTGGAAACCCTCATCACCACCGGCCTCGTGCACATCGCGGGCGAGGTGACCACGAAGGCCTACGCGCCGATCGCGCAGCTCGTTCGCGAGAAGATCCTGGAGATCGGCTACGACTCCTCGAAGAAGGGCTTCGACGGCGCCTCCTGCGGCGTGTCGGTGTCCATCGGCGCGCAGTCCCCGGACATCGCGCAGGGTGTCGACACCGCGTACGAAACGCGCGTCGAGGGCGACGAGGACGAGCTCGACAAGCAGGGCGCCGGCGACCAGGGCCTGATGTTCGGCTACGCCTGCGACGAGACCCCGGAGCTCATGCCGCTCCCGATCCACCTCGCGCACCGGCTCGCCCGCCGCCTGTCCGAGGTCCGCAAGAACGGGACCATCCCGTACCTGCGTCCCGACGGCAAGACCCAGGTCACCATCGAGTACGACGGTGACAAGGCCGTCCGCCTCGACACCGTGGTCGTCTCCTCGCAGCACGCCTCGGACATCGACCTGGACTCGCTGCTCGCTCCCGACATCCGCGAGTTCGTCGTCGAGCACGTCCTGGCCCAGCTCATCGAGGACGGCATCAAGCTCGACACCGAGGGCTACCGCCTCCTGGTGAACCCGACCGGCCGCTTCGAGATCGGCGGCCCGATGGGCGACGCCGGCCTCACCGGCCGCAAGATCATCATCGACACCTACGGCGGCATGGCCCGCCACGGTGGCGGCGCCTTCTCCGGCAAGGACCCGTCGAAGGTCGACCGCAGCGCCGCGTACGCGATGCGCTGGGTCGCGAAGAACGTGGTCGCCGCCGGCCTCGCCTCGCGCTGCGAGGTCCAGGTCGCGTACGCCATCGGCAAGGCCGAGCCCGTCGGCCTCTTCGTCGAGACCTTCGGCACCGCCAAGGTCGACGTCCAGAAGATCGAGGACGCGATCGGCGAGGTCTTCGACCTGCGTCCGGCCGCGATCATCCGTGACCTGGACCTGCTCCGCCCGATCTACGCCCAGACCGCCGCCTACGGCCACTTCGGCCGCGAGCTGCCGGACTTCACCTGGGAGCGCACCGACCGCGTGGACGCGCTGCGCGCGGCCGCCGGCCTGTAAGCACCACCGCTCACGACGAACGGCCCCGGACCTCGTGGTCCGGGGCCGTTCGCTGTCAGTGGGGTTTGGTAAGAATGCTGGTGTGAGCAGCTCGAACGATTCCCCGCCGGAGCAGCTCGCGCTGATCCGGGAGATGGTCGCCGAGGCGAAGGCCAAGGCACCCAAGGCGAAACCGCGTACCTGGCGGGGCGCCGCCCTCGCCCAGGAGCTTCCGGTCGCCCGGATCCTCGTCAACAAGGGCGTGCTCCACCTTGACCAGCTCTGGGACTACGCCGTCCCCGAGGAGCTCTCCGAGGCCGCGCAGCCCGGCGTCCGCGTCCGGGTCCGCTTCGGGGCCGGCTCGCACCAGGTGCACGGCGGCCGCCGCGAGGGCGGCGGCCTCATCGACGGCTTCATCGTCGAGCGCCGTGCCGAGTCCGACTACGACGGGGCCCTGGCCGCGCTCGCCCACGTCGTCTCGCCCGAGGTGGTGCTCAGCCCGCGGATGCTCGCGCTCGCCCGGGCCGTCGCCGACCGGTACGCGGGCAGCCTGGCCGACGTACTCCAGCTCGCCCTGCCCGCGCGGAGCGCCCGCGCCGAGGCCAAGCCCTCCCCGGAGCCGCTGCCCCCGCCCGCCGCGCCCGAGCCCGGCGGCTGGCAGAGCTACGGATCGGGTCCCGCCTTCCTGCGCGCCCTCGCCACCGGCGCCGCCCCGCGCGCCGTCTGGACCGCGCTGCCCGGCCCCGGCTGGGCCGACGAGCTCGCCCGGGCCATCGCCGCCACCCTCGCCTCCGGCCGGGGCGCCCTCGCCGTGCTGCCCGACGGGCGGACCGCCGCCCGGGCCGACTCGGCCCTGACCGCCCTGCTCGGCGAGGGCCGGCACGCCCTGCTCACCGCCGAGTCCGGGCCGGAGAAGCGCTACCGGGAGTGGCTCGCCGTGAGCCGGGGTTCGGTGCGGGCCGTCATCGGCACCCGGGCCGCGATGTTCGCCCCCGTACGGGACCTCGGGCTGGTCGCGATCTGGGACGACGGGGATTCCAGCCACAGCGACGACCGCGCCCCCTTCCCGCACGTCCGCGAGGTGCTGGAGCTGCGCGCGGTCACCGACGGCTGCGGATTCCTGGTGGGCGGTACGAGTTGCACCGTGGAGGCGGCCCAGCTGGTCGAGACCGGCTGGGCGCGGCCGCTGGTCGCCGACCGCGAGACCGTACGGGCCCGCGCGCCCCGGATCCGGACCGTGGGCGACGAACTGCTGGCCCGCGACGGGGCCGCCCGGGCGGCGCGGCTGCCGAGCCTGGCGTGGGAGACCGTACGGGAGGCGCTCAAGACCGGGCCCGTACTCGTCCAGGTGCCGCGGCGGGGCTACGTGCCGCGGCTGGCCTGCGAGCGCTGCCGGACACCGGCCCGCTGCACGGTCTGCGCCGGGCCGCTGGAGGCCCCCGACGAGCGGGACCTGCTGTGCGGGTGGTGCGGTCGGGGCGAGCCGTCCTGGCACTGCGAGGAATGCGGCTCCTTCCGGCTGCGGGCCCAGGTGGTGGGTGCGCGGCGCACGGCCGAGGAACTGGGGCGGGCCTTCCCGGCCGTTCCCGTACGGACTTCCGGGCGCGACCACGTGCTGGACGAGGTGCCGGACCGGCCCGCGCTCGTGGTGTGCACCCCCGGGGCCGAGCCGGTCGCGGCGGGCGCCGGGTACGCGGCGGCGCTGCTGCTGGACGGCTGGGCGATGCTGGGCCGCCCCGACCTGCGGGCCGGGGAGGACGCGCTGCGGCGCTGGATCGGCGCCGCCTCTCTGGTACGGGGGGAGGGGCAGGTCGTCGTGGTCGCCGAACCGACGCTGCGGCCGGTGCAGGCACTGGTGCGGTGGGATCCCGTGGGGCACGCGGTGCGGGAGCTCGCGGAGCGCGCGCAGCTCGGGTTCCCGCCGGTGTCCCGGATGGCTGCGGTCGCCGGGCGGGGGGAGGCCGTGGAGGCCTTCCTGGCCGGGGCCGGGCTCCCGGCGGACGCGGAGATCCTGGGGCCTGTGCCGTTGCCGGGGCGGCGGGGGGAGGGGTCGCCCGGGGAACGGGCACTGGTGCGGGTGCCGCCGGGCAGTGGGGCCGCGCTTGCCGCCGCGTTGAAGTCGGCGCAGGCGGCGCGGATGGCCCGGGGGGTGCCGGTGGCTGACGCGGTGCGGGTGCGGATCGATCCGCCGGACATCGGCTGAGGCCGGGCGGGGCCGCAGGGGGTGGGCGGGGCGGCCGGGGTGGGCGGGGCCGCTGCGCGGGGCCTTCCCCCACCCCGCCCCTTCCCGAACCGGGGCTCCGCCCCGGACCCCGCGCCTCAAACGCCGGCGGGGCTGGATGTGCGCGGAGCGCACGTACGGAGTTCGGGGCGGGGGGAGGAGGAGGGAGCTGCCCGCAGGGCCCGGTTGGCGGCCGTCGGGGGTCGGCGTCCCGGCGGTGCTCGGGGCCGTCAGCTGTTGCGGGGGCCCGGGAAGGCCGGGGAACGGGAGGCCTGGGACTCCTCGCGCAGGGGCTGCGGGGGGACCGAGCGGGCGGCCGGGATCGTGGGGAGCGGGCCCAGCGTCCGGGTGGTCGTTCCCTCGGCCGGCGGCTCCACGGACTCCGCGCTCTGCGCGCGCCTGGCACCGTAGCGACGGTGTACGGCCTGCTTGGTGACGCCGAGCGCCGAGCCGACCGCGTCCCACGAGAAGCCGAGCGAGCGGTCGAAGTCCACCGCGGCGGTGACCAGCGTTTCGACGCTGTCCCGCAGCTCCTGCGCGAGGCGGACGGTGGGCGCGGGCGCCCGGCCGTAGACGACGAATCCCGTGGAGGGGCCGGAGCGGCGCGGGCGGTACACGTTGCCGAGCTGGGCGGTGAGCGTACGCAGGGCATCCACTTGCCGGCGAACCCGTTCGATGTCCCGCACCAGCAGGTGCAGGCTGGCCCGGGCTTGGGCGTCGTGGGTGGCGTGGTCGGCCATGAAGAAGCCTCTCGAACCGGTGCTGAAGGGCGGATCGGGCCGCTGACACCGTTCACGAAGCGGCCCGTGGTGGTCAATCTCTTTTGACCAACGCGCCACCTGGCGCGCAGGTCACGCTGTGGGGGCGTGTCGGCATATGCGAGAGGCGCGCGTGTGTGTGTACGCCCCCTCAACACCACAGGTGGGCCGCAGGACTCCAGCCCCCATAGACTGGTGCGCTGCTGACAGCCGAGATAGCGAGGTAGGACCCAGTGAAGCTCGTCTTCGCAGGCACCCCCGAGGTCGCCGTGCCCGCCCTGGACGCCCTGATCGCCTCCGGGCGACACGAGGTCGCGGCCGTCGTCACCCGGCCCGACGCCCCCGCGGGGCGCGGGCGGCGGCTCGTCGCCAGCCCGGTCGCCGAGCGCGCGGAGGAGGCCGGCATCGAGGTCCTCAAGCCCGTCCGGCCGCGCGACCCCGACTTCCAGGCCCGGCTGCGCGAGATCGCCCCGGACTGCTGCCCGGTCGTCGCCTACGGAGCGCTGCTCCCCAAGAGCGCCCTGGACATCCCCAAGCACGGGTGGGTCAACCTGCACTTCTCGCTGCTGCCCGCCTGGCGCGGGGCGGCGCCCGTGCAGCACTCGATCATGGCGGGGGACCAGGTCACCGGCGCCTCCACCTTCCTCATCGAGGAGGGCCTCGACTCCGGCCCGGTCTACGGGATCCTCACCGAGGAGATCCGCCAGACCGACACCAGCGGCGACCTGCTGACCCGCCTCGCCTTCGCCGGCTCCGGACTGCTCGCCGCCACCATGGACGGCATCGAGGACGGCACCCTGCGCGCCGTCACGCAGCCCGCCGACGGGATCTCGCTCGCGCCGAAGATCACCGTGGAGGACGCCAGGATCGACTGGACGGCCCCCGCGATGCGTGCCGACCGCGTGGTGCGCGGCTGCACCCCGGCGCCGGGCGCGTGGACCGTCTTCCGCGGGGAGCGGCTCAAGCTGATCTCCGTGGGCCTGGTGCCCGACCGCACGGACCTGGAGCCCGGCGTGCTGGCCCCGGCCAAGAACAACGTCCACGTCGGCACCGGCTCGCACGCCGTGGAGCTGCTGTGGGTGCAGCCCCAGGGCAAGAAGCCGATGCGCGGCGCCGACTGGGCCCGGGGGGTGCGGATCGCTCCCGGCGAGCGCCTCGACGGCACCGACGTAGGCTGAATCGAGCCGAACCCCTCCTCAATCACCCAGTACCTCGAGCACCTCAAGCACCTCAAGCACCTCGTAAATCCGGAGCACCTTTCACGTGAGCGAACAGCCTCGTCGTCGTCCCGCCGCAGGCGCGGGCGGCAAGCAGAACAAGTCGGCCAAGCCCCACCGACGGCCCCAGAAGGACCCCGTGCGGATGCTGGCCTTCGAGGTGCTGCGGGCGGTCGACGAGCGCGACGCGTACGCGAACCTCGTGCTGCCGCCGCTGCTCAAGAAGGCCCGCCAGAACGAGAGCTTCCAGGCGCGCGACGCCGCTCTGGCCACGGAACTGGTCTACGGGACGCTGCGCCGGCAGGGCACGTACGACGCCGTCATCAAGGCGTGCATCGACCGACCGCTGCGCGAGGTGGACCCGCCGGTGCTGGACGTGCTCTCGCTCGGCGCGCACCAACTGCTCGGCACCCGCATCCCCACGCACGCGGCCGTTTCGGCGAGCGTCGAGCTGGCCCGGGTGGTGCTCGGCGACGGGCGGGCGAAGTTCGTCAACGCGGTGCTGCGGAAGATCGCCGCGCACGACCTGGACGGCTGGCTGGAGCTGGTCGCGCCGCCGTACGAGGACGACGCCGAGGAGCACCTCGCGGTGTATCACTCGCACCCGCGGTGGGTCGTCAGCGCGCTGTGGGACTCCCTGGGCGGCGGGCGCGCGGGCATCGAGGACCTCCTCGAAGCCGACAACGAGCGGCCCGAGGTGACGCTGGTCGCACGGCCCGGGCGGTCCACGCCGGAGGAGCTGCTGGAGGCAGTCGGCGAGGACTCGGCGCTGCCGGGCCGCTGGTCCCCGTACGCCGTCCGGATGGCCGAGGGCGGCGAGCCGGGCGCGCTGGAGGCCGTGCGCGAGGGTCGTGCGGGCGTGCAGGACGAGGGCAGCCAGCTCGTGGCGATGGCCCTCGCGGCGGCGCCGGTCGAGGGCCGCGACGAACGCTGGCTGGACGGCTGCGCGGGCCCCGGCGGCAAGGCGGCGCTGCTCGCGGCGCTGGCTGCGCAGCGCGGGGCGTTCCTGCTGGCCTCCGAGAAGCAGCCGCACCGGGCGCGGCTCGTGGAGCGCGCGCTGGCGGGCAACCCCGGCCCCTACCAGGTGATCGCCGCCGACGGCACCCGGCCGCCGTGGCTGCCGGGCTCCTTCGACCGTGTCCTGATGGACGTCCCGTGCACCGGCCTGGGCGCGCTCCGCCGTCGCCCGGAGGCACGCTGGCGCCGGCGTCCGGAGGACCTGGAGGGCTTCGGTCCGCTGCAGCGGTCGCTGCTGCGCGAGGCGCTGTCGGCCGTGCGGGTCGGCGGGGTCGTGGGCTACGCGACGTGCTCCCCGCACCTCGCGGAGACCCGGGTGGTCGTGGAGGACGTACTGAAGGGCCGCGGCGCGGGCGCGATGCCGGTAGCCGCCGAGTTCATCGACGCGCGCCCGTACATGGCGGACGTCCCGGGCCTGGGCGACGGCCCGGACGTCCAGCTGTGGCCGCACCTGCACGGGACGGACGCGATGTACCTGGCGCTGCTGAGGCGCACCGCCTAGGTCGTCTCATTCGAAAGAGACGGCCCAAGGGCCGGTCCGGCCCTGCCGTGCGGGTCGGCCACCGCACGGGCGCCCGGCCGCGTAGCCGCTGCCCGTGCCGGTTGAACCGGCACGGGCAGCGGAGGCGGCGGGGTCGCATCAGGCGACGGCGATCCCGTCGAGTTCGACCAGCTGGCCGGGGATCGCCAGCCGCGTCACCCCGAGCATCGTGGTGGTCGGCGCCACGCCGGCGGCGCCCAGCCGCCCGGCCAGCACGCCGTAGTGCTGGAAGAGCAGATCGACGTCGGTCGCGTAGACGCCCAGCCGGACGAGGTTCGCGAGGGACATGCCGGCCTCGGCGAGCACGGCCTCCAGGTTGTCGATGCTCAGCGCCAACTGCGCGGCCATGTCGCCGTCGTGTTCGGGCTTGCCCTCGGCGCTCATCGCCGTCTGGCCGGAGATGTACAGGGTCCGGGTGTGCCCGGAGACGACCTCACCCTGGTTGAACCCCAACTCCGCGGACCAGGTCACCGGGTTGACAGCCGTTCGTTCCATTGCCACGTCAGCTCCATTTGCTTCGTCGGGAGTACGTACGCCGCTCGCTCGTCGGCTCGGTAGCCGCTGGCTTCGGCGTCGTGTTGAAGAGCCTCGCAGCGAATCACGACATCCTCAGTCATGTATTCCGATAAAGTTTCCGCATGCGCGCCGACCGGTTGGTTTCGCTGGTACTGCTGCTGCGTCAGAGGGGCCGGCTGACCGCGGACACGCTGGCTCGCGAGCTGGAGGTGTCCACCCGCACCGTGCTGCGCGACATCGAGGCGCTGTCCGCGGCCGGCGTGCCCGTCTACGCCGAACGCGGCCGGCACGGCGGTTTCGCGCTGGCGCCCGGCTTCCGGACCGAGCTCACCGGTCTGAACCACGACGAGGCCCTTGCCCTGCTGACCGCCGGATCGGGGCGCGGCGAACTGGTCTTCGGCCTCGGCTCGGCGCTCGCCTCGGCCATGCGCAAGGTGGTCGACGCGCTGCCCGAAGGCCACCGGGCCACCGCGAGCGACGCGGCCCAGAGATTTCTCGTCGACCCGGAGACCGACCTGCTCTCACGCCGGCTGGTCACCGAGGAGGTACCCGACACCAGCGCGATGATCGAGGTCCGGCGGGCGGTGCTCGCCGGACACAAGCTGCGCATCCACTACGCGGCCACGGGCCAGGAGCCGGAGTGGCGCACGGTGGACCCCATCGGCCTGGTCACCGTGCGCGACCGGGGGTACTTGCTGGCGACGAGATCCGGCGAGGACCGCACCTACCGGCTGTCGCGGGTGCTGGCCGCCGAGGAACTCCCCGAAGCGGCGCAGCGACCGAACCGGGTCGATCTGGACCGGATCTGGCGGGAACGATCCGCGCGGTTCCTCTCCGGCGGCGACCACATCACCGTGCTGGTACGGGTCAACCCGGCGCGGCGGGAGGAGCTGCTGGACACCACGCTGGCCGTCCGCGCGGAAGAACCCGAGGCGGACGGCCGGCTGCGGCTGGAGGTGACCTTCCAGGATTCACGACACGCCGAATGGGCGCTGTGGCAGCTCGGCATGGACGCGGAAGCCCTGGCCCCGCAGTCGCTGCGCACCTCCCTGCACAACCGCGCCGCCGCGATCGCCGCCCGCTACGGAGACTCCGCGTAGATGCCGGGGACTCCGTGTATCGCGGGCGTATCGAAAATCGCATACGCCACCGCAACCGCCCACCGTCTCCAATGGGGGCATGAACCACAGTGCATCCCTGTCGGCACCGTCCCGCCGCACGCGCAGGATCGTGCTCCTCGGCCTGGCGCTCCTCGGCTTGGGGAGCGCCTTGTTCGTCGTGCGGCGGCCGCTCATGATGTCCGCTCCGATGTGCCTGGCCGGGCGGTGGCACGGCTGCTTCGGTACGTTCAACGGTGTCGTGTTCATGACCTTGGTCGCGCTGCCGTTGGCCGTGCTGGTGGTGTGGGCCCTGGCACGCCGTCGGCGTGCCGCCGGCGCCAGCGGCACATCGGCGTGGCGGATGTCGCTGGCCGAGGTGGGCATGGTCCACGGGACGGTGCCGTTCCTCTGGATGACCATGATGCCCGGCGCTGCGGCCGGGATCGTCCCCGGCCGGGTGAGCCTGGTACCGGTCCGGGACCTGCTCACGATGGGGCCGGTCGGGATCGTCGGCAACCTGCTGGTCTTCGCGGCGCTGGGGTTCTTCGCCCCGATGCGGTTCGCGGCGCTGGCGTCCGTACCGCGGATCCTGGCGTTCGGGGCGGGCTGCTCGGTCCTGGTCGAGACCGCTCAGTACGTCCTGCGGCTGGACCGGGTGTCCTCCGTGGACGACGTACTGGTCAACGCCGCCGGCGCCGCCCTGGCGGCGCTGGCGTCGCGCCGCTGGTGGCGCACTTCGGTGGAAGCGCCGGAAGCGCCGGAAGAGCCGTCGGACCGGCCTCGCCCCGTGACGGCACCGGCTTAGGGTTCGGACATGCGCGTACTGATCGTGGAGGACGAGCCCTACCTGGCCGAAGCCGTCCGTGACGGTCTGCGGCTGGAGGCGATCGCCGCCGACATCGCCGGGGACGGCGACACCGCCCTGGAACTGCTCGGCGTCCACTCCTACGACCTCGCGGTCCTCGACCGCGACATCCCCGGCCCCTCCGGCGACGAGGTCGCCCGGCGCATCGTCGCCTCCGGCAGCGGCATCCCGATCCTCATGCTCACCGCTGCCGACCGGATCGACGACAAGGCTTCCGGCTTCGGACTCGGCGCCGACGACTACCTCACCAAACCGTTCGAGCTGCGGGAGCTCGTCCTGCGGCTGAGGGCGCTCGACCGCAGACGCGCGTACGCCCGGCCCCCGGTCCGCGAGATCGCGGGCCTGCGGCTCGACCCCTTCCGCCGGGAGGTCTTCCGCGACGGACGTTACGTCGCCCTCACCCGCAAGCAATTCGCCGTGCTCGAAGTCCTCGTCGCCGCCGAAGGCGGGGTCGTCAGGGCCGAAGAGCTGCTGGAACGGGCCTGGGACGAGAACACCGACCCCTTCACCAACGCCGTGCGCATCACCGTCTCCGCCCTGCGCAAACGGCTCGGCGAACCGTGGATCATCGCCACGGTGCCCGGCGTCGGCTACCGGATCGACACCACCGGCCCCGGCCGTACGGATGTCTAGACGCCCGGGGCTCAGCGCCCGACTGAGACTCACCCTCAGCTACGCCGGGTTCCTCGCCGTCGCCGGCGCCCTCCTGCTGGCCGTGGTGTGGGTGTTCCTGCTGCGCTACGTACCCGACAACCCCCAGGGCCTTCTCGGGATCTCGCCCAACCGCTACCTCCTCGTGCGCACCTTCGCCCCCGCCGCGGCCGTGGCGATGGCCTTCCTGCTCGTGTTCGGCCTCGTCGGGGGATGGATCCTCGCCGGCCGGATGCTCGCACCGCTCACACGGATCACGGCCGCGGCACGGATGGCCGGGAACGGGTCGCTGTCCCACCGGGTCCGCATGGAAGGCCGCCGGGACGAATTCCGTGAACTCGCCGACGTGTTCGACACCATGCTCGAAGAACTGGAGTCGCACGTCGCCGAGCAGCAGAGGTTCGCCGCGAACGCCTCCCACGAACTGCGCACCCCGCTGGCGATCTCGCGGACGCTCCTCGACGTCGCCCGAAAGGACCCCACACGGGACCGGGGCGAGGTCATCGAACGCCTGCACGCGGTCAATACGCGGGCGATCGACCTCACCGAGGCCCTCCTGCTGCTCAGCCGCGGCGACCGCGGGAACTTCACGCGCGAGAACGTCGACCTCTCCCTCGTCGTCGAAGAGGCCGCCGAAACGCTGCTGCCCCTCGCCGAACAGCGCCGGATCACGCTCGACGTCACCGGCGACGCGGCCCGGACCGGCGGCTCGGCGGAGCTCTTGCAGCGGATGGTGACGAACCTCGTCCAGAACGCCATCGTCCACAACCTCCCCGCAGGCGGCACCGTGACGGTCCACACCGAGGCGCACGGCGACGGGACGAGCGTGCTGCGGGTCGAGAACACGGGCCGTCGGCTCCCACCGGAACTGGTACCGACCCTCACCGAACCCTTCCGGCGCGGAACGGAACGCGTACGCACCGACGAGCACGCCGGTGTCGGCCTCGGCCTCGCCATCGTGCAGAGCATCGTCCGCGCCCATGAGGGGACCCTCGACCTCGTCCCCCGGCCCGCCGGAGGTCTCCTCGTCACCGTCCGGCTTCCTCCGCGGCCGTGAACGGGCCCGCTGCGCTGACAGGGGTGTCATGGGCGTCACGGTGCCCATGCCGAAGGCGAAGGACAAGTGAAATGTTCTCCATGATCATTTAAGCAGCGCTGCGAGACGGCGGACTTCCGGGGTCGTGGCCGGAACCGCGTAGTGGCATGGCACGCTTGGGGCATGGCCGCTCAGATTTTTCCCAGCATCCTGTCCGCCGACTTCGCCCGCCTCGCCGAGGAGGCGAAGGCCGTCGAGGGGGCCGACTGGCTGCACGTCGACGTCATGGACAACCACTTCGTCCCGAACCTCACCCTCGGCGTACCGGTCGTGGAATCCCTGAGCCGGGCCACTGACACCCCGCTCGACCTGCACCTGATGATCGAGAACCCGGACCGCTGGGCCCCGCAGTACGTGGAGGCCGGCGCGGGTTCGGTGACCTTCCACGCCGAGGCCGCGGCCGCGCCCGTACGGCTCGCGCGGGAGATCCGGGCCAAGGGGGCGCGCGCGTCCATGGCGCTGAAGCCGGCGACGCCGATCGAGCAGTACGAGGACATCCTCCCCGAGCTCGACATGCTGCTGATCATGACGGTCGAGCCGGGCTTTGGCGGCCAGCCCTTTCTGGACATCATGCTCCCCAAGATCCGCCGCACCCGCGAGCTGATCTCCAAGCACGGCCTGGAGCTGTGGCTCCAGGTCGACGGCGGGGTCTCGGCCTCCACCATCGAGCGCTGCGCCGAGGCGGGCGCGGACGTCTTCGTCGCGGGCAGCGCCGTCTACGGAGCCGTCGACCCGGCCGCCGCCGTGCGTACGCTTCGTGAGCAGGCGGGCGCGGCCATCGCGGCGGCGCCGTGGGCTTGCGACCACTGATGAGAAGGGTTGGTGGACGGCTCGGTGAACGGGAGCTGTCCAGGCTGATCAACGGCCGTCGGATCTGACAGGATGAACGGCGAGTCGAGAGTGTGAACAGCAGTGAGGAGAACGCGGTGTCTGCAATGTCGGCGGGACGGTCAGCCCTGCGGATGGGACCCGCGGAGCTGGTGCAGGCTGCGGCCATGGCGCGCCGCTTCTACCTGGAGGGGAAGTCCAAGATCCAGATCGCCGAGGAGTTCGGCGTGAGCCGCTTCAAGGTGGCCCGGGTCCTGGAGACCGCCCTCGAACGCGATCTCGTACGCATCGAGATCCGGGTGCCCGCCGAACTGGACGCGGAGCGCTCCGACGCGCTCCGGGCCCGGTACGGGCTGCGGCACGCGGTGGTGGTGGAGTCCCCGGCCGACGCCACCGAGGACGCGCCCGACCCGGAGAACCTCGGTGCGGTCGCCGCCGACCTGCTCGGCGAGCTCGTCAACGAGGGCGACGTCCTCGGCCTGGCCTGGGGACGCTCGACCATCCACATGGCCGCCTCCCTGCACCGGCTGCCCCCGTGCACCGTGGTGCAGCTGACCGGCGTGTACGACGCGGGGACCGCCGAGCGGGGCTCCGTGGAGGCCGTACGGCGGGCCGCGCAGGTCTCCGGCGGGGACGCGCACCCGATCTACGCGCCGATGCTGCTGCCCGATCCGGCGACCGCGGCGGCGCTGCGGAGCCAGACGGGGATCGCGCGCGCCTTCGAGTACTTCGACAAGGTGACCGTCGCGGCCGTCTCCATCGGCTCCTGGGAGCCCGGCATCTCGACCGTCCACGACATGCTCACGGACGAGGAGCGGGCCCACTACGCCTCGCTCGGCGTCGCGGCCGAGATGTCGGCGCACCTCTTCGACTCCGAGGGGCGGCGGGTCGGCCGGGACCTCGGTGAGCGGTGCATCACCGTCGAGGCGGACCGGCTGCGCCGGATCCCCGAGGTCGTGGCGATCGCGGGCGGGCTGCGCAAGGCCTCCGCGATCGGGGCGGTACTGCGCTCGGGGCTGGTGACCAGCCTCGTCACGGACACGGCCGTCGCCGATTACCTGCTGACCGAGTCGGCGCCCGGGCTGCGGCCGGCGCTGGAGCGGGCCGACCCGGACGACTGAATCGGGGCCGGCCGCGGCCGACCAGGGCCTGTAGGGGCCCGTAGGGGGCCGCTGAGGGCGGTCGGTGCGGGCCGTGGTGCGGATGGTGCCGTAATTGAGATCCGAACGGCGGACCGCAGGGCCGCTTACTGGGCGCATACTGGTTCCGATGACTAAGTCAGCAGTACCTCGCCGCCATTTGCCGTCCAGCCCGTTCAAGGCCCCCGTGGAGCAGCCGATCCGGCAGTTCTCCGTCGGCGACCGGGTCTCTCACGATGAGCACGGCCTCGGCCGTGTCGTCGGAATCGAGGAGGGGATCGCTGTTCTCGTTGACTTCGGTTCGGTCCAGAAGCGCGTTCTGAGTCCCTACACCAAGATGTCCGCCCTCTGAGGGCATCAGGCGATTCGCGAGCGAATCGGATATTTGGCACGATCGGTGCATGATCTTCAGGAGCGTGCCCCGATCGTTGCTGCGCGTGCTGGGGGCCTTGTTCCTCTGCGCCGCGGTGATCGGCGGTGCGGTGGGCTGTGGCGGGCAGGAACCCGCGCCCACCGCCGCCAGTGGTAGGAGCAGTACCGGTGCCGCTCCCGCGCCCGCCTGGGCCGAGGGGATGGCCACCGTACGGGCCGACGCGCTTCCGCGGCAGGCCCGGGACGTGCTCGCGCTGATCGACAAGGGCGGGCCGTACCCGTACCGGCAGGACGGCACGGTCTTCGGGAACTTCGAGAAGGTCCTGCCGAAGCAGAAGCGTGGTTATTACCACGAATTCACGGTGAAGACGCCGGGGGAGCGGGACCGGGGTGCGCGGCGGATCGTGACCGGTGAGGGTGGGGAGTTCTACTACACGGACGACCACTACGACACCTTCAAGGCGGTTCTCCGATGAGTCTGGACCCGCAGCCGCTCGCCCCCGCCCTCGCGGCCGCCGAGGCCTCCGGCTGGACGGCCGTGCGGATGGACTTGGACGGTGTACGGACCAAGGCGGAGCTGATGCGGCGGGTGGCCGACGCGCTGCGGTTGCCGGAGTGGTTCGGGGGGAACTGGGACGCGCTGGCGGATTGCCTGCGGGACCTGTCGTGGTTGCCGGTGGTCGCGGGACGGTTGGTCTGCGTGACCTCGTGGCGTGAGTTTGCCGCTGCGCGGCCGGCGGACTGGGAGACGTTCCAGGAGATCCTCGAGGAGGCCGTCGACTTCTGGCGGGCCGAGGAGGATGCGGCGGCGTTCGTGGTGCTGCTCGCCGAGTCCGGGCCGGGCCCGGTTGCCGGGGCTCCGCCCCGGACCCCGCGCCTCAAGCGCCGGCGGGGCTGAAGGGTCGCCTCAAACGCCGGCGGGGCTGGAATTTGCCCGGCGAGGCTGGAATTTGCCGGGCGGGGTGGATTGTGCGGCTGCGGCGGCGGGGTGGTGCCGGCCCGGTTTGGAGGGTTGCGAAGCCGAAGCGGCTCCGCCCCCGGTGGAGCGGGGGCGGAGCGCGATGGTCAGTCCGTTGTCGTCTTCGGGATCCACGGTGGGGTCTGGCCCCAGGACCAGACCGGGATCTTGGCCGCGTCCACCGGGGGCGGGTTGGGGCCCGAGTAGATCAGGGCCATGCGGGTGCCCCACTCGATGTAGTACGCGAACACCCCGCGGAACTCCGGGTCCGTCGGGAGGCCGACCTCGTCGGCCGTGTCCATCAGCAGGTCCACCCAGCGGCGGCGCTGCTTCTCGGTGATCGCGCGGCCCAGGTGCTTGGTGGCCATGTGCTGGTGGCCGCCGTGGTGGTCGGTGTACTCCGACGGGCCACCGAAGACCTCCGACAGCCAGACCGCGACGTGCTGCGGGTGCTCCGAGTCCATGCCCGCGAAGACCGGGGCCAGGATCTCGTCCCGCAGGGCGTGGGCGTAGAAGGCGTCCGTGAGGCGGTTCATCGCCTCCGCTCCGCCCATCCACTCGTAGATGGTGGGTGTAGAGGGTGTGCTGCTGCTCATCGGCTCAGGCGGCCTTTCCGGTGCCCGCGACCTCGGTCACCGTGTAGTGCTGCATTTCCTCGATCGCCGTCACGTACGGCCGGATCGCGCTGAAGAAGGCCGGGAAGTGCTCGCCCTTGCGGAAGCCGTTGAGGTGGGCGTCGACCGAGGTCCAGCGGATGCGGAGGATGTAGCGCTCCTTCTCCTCCTCGCAGCGGGCCAGTTCGTAGTCGATGCACTCGGGCGAGGCGGACAGGGCTTCGGCCGCCCGTGCGTACGAGGTCTCGAAGGCTTGCTGGTCGTCCAATGCGATCCGGTAGCGGATGTATTCGACGGTCGTGGTCATGGTCCGTGCCTCTCCCTCGATGTTGGTCCCGGCCAGCCTTACGCGATCATGGGCGGTTGTGGGGTGATTTCGTCATTCGGAGTCGGACTTCCTGGAGTCCGTGCCGCCGGCCTCGGTGACGTCCGGGCCCTGGGCGCGGACCCGCTGGACCTTGTCCAGGGATTCGCGCAGGTCGGAGAGCCACTCGTCGGTGTTGCGCCCCACCAGGCGGACGCACCAGGCCAGCGCGTCGGCCCGGCTGCGGGCCACGCCGCCCGCGACCAGGGTGTCCAGGACCTGGCGCTCGGACTGGCGCAGCCGGGTCATGACGGGGACGGCCAGGTGCGTGAAGAGGGCCGTCTCCTCGCCCGACCGCACGCCCCAGGCCACCTTGCGGCGGTAGAGCTCCTCGGCCTCGCGCGCCACCTCGATGCGCTGCTCGCGGGTGCGCTCGCGGAACTCCTTGACCGACTCGGTCGCCGGGACGGTGCCGACGACCGTGATCTCCTCGCGGTCGACCGTGACCGACACGAGGGACTCGTACACGTCCACCGGCAGGCGCTCGGCGAACCACGCGCGGAGCTGTTCGCTCTGTTCGGCTGTAATCATGTAATCAACGTTGCGTCGGCTGCCTGCTTGATCGCAAGGCTTTTGCCGTTCGCTCTCAGCCCATCGAGCGGTAGCGGTGGATGAGGGAGACCGCCATCGCGCCCTCGCCCACGCCCGAGGCGACGCGTTTCACCGAGTGGGCGCGGACGTCGCCCGCCGCGAAGACGCCGGGGACGCTCGTTTCGAGGGGGTAGGGGGCGCGTTCCAGACTCCATTCGGCCGGGAGTTCGCCGCCGTTCGCGATCAGGTCGGAGCCCGTGAGGACGAAGCCGTACTCGTCCCGCTCGACGACGCCCGACAGCCACTCGGTGTGCGGGCGGGCGCCGATGAAGGTGAACATGAAGCGGGCCGGGATCTCCTTGTCGGCGCCCGTCCCGGAGTCGTGGAGGGTGATGCGTTCCAGGTGCTCCTCGCCGTCGAGCCGGACCACCGTGGTGTGGACCCTCACCTCGATGTTCGGTGTGCGCTCGATCTCGTCGATGAGGTAGCGGGACATGCTCGCGTCGAGTGAGGACGCGCGGACGAGGATGGTCACGCGGGCCGCGTACTTGGCGAAGTGCACCGCCGCCTGGCCGGCCGAGTTGGCCCCGCCCACGATGAACACGTGCTGCGAGATGCACGCCGAGCTCTCGGTGGTGGCCGCGCCGTAGTAGAGCCCGGCGCCCTCGAAGCGGTCCGCGCCCGGCGCCTGCAGGCGGTTGTACGAGACCCCGGTCGCGAGCAGCACCGTCTCCGCGCTGATCTCCGTACCGTCGGCCAGGGTGAGGATCTTCGCCGGGTCGTCGCGGGTCAGCGAGACCACCTCCACCGGGTGCAGGATCTCGGCGCCGAACCGGGAGGCCTGGATCGTGGCCCGGCGGGTCAGGTCGCTGCCGGAGAGGCCCGAGGGGAAGCCGAGGTAGTTCTCGATCAGGCTGGAGGTGCCGGCCTGGCCGCCCGGGGCGCGGGAGTCCAGCATGAGGGTCGAGAGGCCTTCCGAGGCCGAGTAGACCCCGGCGGCCAGGCCCGCGGGCCCCGCGCCGACGATGACGCACTCGTAGTGCGGCCGGGAGGCGGTGGTGGCCAGGCCCAGGCGCTGGGCGAGCTCGGTGTCGGTGGGGGCGGAGAGCACCGACCCGTCCGGGAAGCGGACGAGGGGGAGCGCCCCGCCGGGCTGGGCGGCGATCAGGGTGAGCGCCTCGGGGTCCCGTTCGACGTTGAGGAAGCGGAACGGCTGGCCGTTGCGGGTGAAGAAGTCCCGCACGGCGTGGGTGCCGGGGGCGACGAGGTGGCCGGCGACGATGATCCCGTCGTACGCCGGGCGGTAGGTGGCGAGCCAGTCCGACAGCAGGTCGTCCAGGACGGGGAAGAGCCGCTCGTGCGGCGGGTCCCACGGCTTGAGCAGGTAGTAGTCCAGCCGGACCCGGTTGATGGCGGTGATCGCCGCGTCGGTCTCCGCGTAGGCGGTCAGCAGCACGCGGCGGGCGTCGGGGAAGCGGCTGACGGCTTCCAGGAGGAACTCCACCCCGGTGACGTCGGGCATCCGCTGGTCGACGAGGAACAGGGCCGGGTCGTGGCCGCGCTCGTCCAGCGAGTCCAGGATCTTCAGGGCGTCGGCGGCCGAGGAGGCGCCGAGCACCCGGTAGCGGTCTCCGTAGGCGCTGCGCAGGTCGCGGCGGACGGCGCGCAGCACCTGCGGGTCGTCGTCCACGGCCAGGATGACCGGCTTCTTGTTCTCCACGCGCTCGGCCGCGGCGGCGTCGGCGGTGACGGCGGCGGCGCTCTCCGGGGCCGCGCTCACGCCGGGTCCAGCATCAGCTTGTCGGCGTAGCACCAGGCCCATTCCTCGCCGGGCTCGTGCGAGGCGGCGATGGGGTGCTCGGTGGTCCGGTAGTGGCGGGTGGCGTGACGGTTCTTCGAGGAGTCGCAGCACCCGACGTGCCCGCAGCTCAGGCACATCCGCAAGTGCACCCAGCCGTCACCGGACACGAGGCACTCCTCGCAGCCCTCCGTACCCGGTTTCACCGGACGTATCCGATCGATGTGTGTGCACAACAGGTCCATCGTCATCGTCCCCGTCCCTCTCGTCGCGTCCTCGCGCCCGTGTCCCGCGTGTCCCGCGCATCCCGTGCATCCGTCATTGGCGGCGCGTCCAGACCATAGGGCGCGGCCCTCGTAATGGTTCAGCGATTCGGCCGAAGTCAGGTAGTCCTGAAGCTACTTCATGACGTCCGCGAGCGACTTCCTGAAGTGCCGCCATGACCTGGGCCGCTACCTCACCAAGTCGCACGCCGACGCTTTGACGCATGCCCATGGCGCGGCCAGTGTGGGGGACGCCAACGACAACAGGCGGCGCCTGGAGGAATACGTGAGCAGAAAGATTCTGGTCATTGTCTCCGAACACGGTTACTGGGCCGAAGAACTGATAGGCCCCGTATCGAAGTTCGACGAGCGGGGCTACGAGGTCATATTCGCCACGCCGACCGGAAAGCGTGCGCACGCTCTTCCGCCGAGCCTCGACGCGAACTACATCGACCCCCCGCTGGGACGCTCGGTCACCACCGAGCAGAACGCCCGGCTGGGCCGGGAGTTCGAGCAGTCCAGCCGGCTGGACTCCCCGCTCGACATCGAGGCGTGGGTCCCCGAGCGCCCGTACACGAGCGACGAGGGCTACCTGCGGAAGCTGGAGCAGTACCACCGCGATCTGGACAAGCTCGACGCCGACATCGCCGGCTACGACGCGATCCTCATCGTCGGCGGCAGCGGCCCCATCGCCGACCTCGCCAACAACGAGCGCGTGCACGCCCTGATCCTGGCCTTCGAGAAGGCCGGCAAGGTCGTCGCCGCCGAGTGCTACGGGGTCGCCTGCCTGGCCTTCGCCCGGGACTGGAGCGACCGCAAGAGCATCATCCGGGGCAAGCACGTGACCGGCCACTGCAAGGAGTACGACTACAAGGACGGCACCGGATTCCTCGGTACCGACTTCAACATGGGACCGCCCCCGTATCCGCTGGAGTACATCCTGCGCGATGCGACAGGCCCGCGCGGCGCGTACCACGGCAATTTCGGAAAGCCGGTATCGGTGATCGTCGACTTCCCGTTCGTCACCGGCCGCTCGACCCCCGATTCGTACCTCACGGGGCAGAAGATCGTGGAAGTCCTGGAGGACGGTCTCATCCGGTACGGCTGGTAATTTCAGGGGGAGTTCGATGAATGCCGAAGCCACTCCGGCAAGTCCGGGCCGGGAAAGGCTGATCGAGCAGTTCAAGGCCGACGGCCTGAATGTGATGTTCGGAAATCCGGGGACGGTGGAACAAGGATTCCTCGACGCGGTGGACGCGGCCGAGGACTTCACCTACATCCTCGCCCTCCAGGAGACCGTGGCCGCCGGCATCGCCGACGGGTACGCCCGGGCGACCGGCGGCGCGGCCCTGCTCCAACTGCATTCCGGGGTCGGGCTGGGCAACGGCATCGGCATGCTCTACCAGTCGCTGCGCGGCCACACCCCGCTCGTCGTGGTCGCCGGCGACGCCGGGGTGCGCTACGACGCCATGGACGCGCAGATGGCCTCCGACCTGGTGGCCATGGCGAAGCCGGTGACCAAGTACGCGACCCGGGTCACCGACCCGCGGTCCGTACTGCGGACCATCCGGCGGGCCGTGAAGATCGCGCTCACCCCGCCCCGCGGGCCCGTGTTCGTGGCGCTGCCGATGGACGTGCTGGACGAGCTCAACTCCGAGCCCGTGCTGCCCGCCACGGTGCCGCTCACGGACGTGGCACCCTCGCCGGCCTCGGTGGGGCGGGCGGCCGAGCTGCTCGCCTCCGCCGAGCGCCCGGTCCTCCTGGTCGGGGACGGGGTCTCGCTCTCCGGGGCGCAGCGCGAACTCGCCGCCGTCGCCGAGCTGCTGGGCGCCGACGTGTACGAGGTCGACTCCTCCGAGGTCAACATCGCGGCCTCGCACCCGCTGCGGCGCGGCCAGACGGGCCACATGTTCGGCCCGCACAGCAAGGAGCTGATCGGGGACGCCGACGGGGTCCTCATCGTCGGCACCTACGTCTTCCCGGAGGTGTTCCCCGAGCTGGAGAGCCCCTTCCGGGAGGGCGCGAGGATCGTCCACATCGACCTCAACGCCTACGAGATCGCCAAGAACCACCCCGTGGACCTGGGCCTGGCCGCCGACCCCCGGCAGGCGCTGCGCGCGCTGGCCGGCGTACTGGAGCGGCGACTGACCCCGCAGGAGCGGGCCGCCGCAGCCGCCCGGCTCGACGTACGGACCCGGGAACGGGCGCGCGAGGAGCGGGCGCGGGCGGCGGCGGACGACGGCACGCCGATGGCCGTCTTCCTGCGCACCCTGGCCGAACGCACAGGCGGGGACCTGATCGTCTTCGACGAGGCGCTGACGACCTCGCCGCTGGTCACCCGGTACCTCCCTGCGGAGCGCCCGGGCGACTACCACCTCACCCGGGGCGGCTCGCTCGGCGTGGGCTTCCCGGGCGCGGTCGGCGCGAAGCTGGCCCGGCCGGAGCGGCTCGTCGTCGGCTTCGCCGGGGACGGCGGGTCGATGTACACGTACCAGGCGCTGTGGACGGCGGTCCGGCACGGCATCGACGCCAAGTTCGTGGTCTGCAACAACCGCAAGTACCGGCTGCTGGACGACAACATCGCCCAGTACTGGCGGGAGCGGGACATCCCGGAGCACGGCTTCCCCGGCTCCTTCGACCTCTCCCACCCCGAGATCGACTTCGCCGGGCTGGCCCGGTCCCTCGGCGCCGGCGGGATGCGGGTGGAGAAGCCGGACGAGGCGGTGGCCGCGGTGAACCGGATGCTGGCCCACCCGGGACCGTTCCTCGTCGACATCCAGATCTGAGCTGACACAACGAATCCGGACAGGAGGAGACCGCATGCCCGCCGAGCGGCAGTTGACCGAGGACGCGATCCGCAGGTTCGCCGAGGACTGGTACGTGGCACTGGACCGGCACGTGGCGCTGGACCAGGTGCTCGCGCTGATCACCGACGACCTGGAGTTCAAGGTCCCCGAGGACACCTTCCTCGGCCACCAGGGCTTCGGCCGCTGGTACGAGGCCGTCACCAACCGGTTCTTCGACGAGGTGCACACGGTCACCAAGGTGGAGCCGGTCATCGAGGGCGACCGGGCCGTCGTCCGGGTCCTCGTCAACTGGCAGGCCAAGATCTGGGACCCGCCGGCCGCCCGCAGCGAGTGGCTCGGCTTCGACGCCGACCAGACCTGGACGGTCGTGGCCGGCCCGTACGGGCCGCTGATCAAGCAGTACACCGTCAACGACCTGGCGCCGATGCCCGGTTCCGGCTCCCTCTGACCGCCGGCGAAGGAGAAGCGACGATGACCGAAGTGACGCGGGAGCGGGTCCAGGAGGCCTACGCCGCCCTCGGCTCCGGCGACCGGGCGCGCATCCTGGAGTACTACTCCGAGGACCTGCGCTGGCTGGTGCCGGGCAACCACCCGCTGGCCGGCTGGTACGAGAGCCTCGACGCCTTCCTGGAGCTGATGGGGCAGACGCACAAGCTCACGGGCGGCAGCTTCCGGATGGACCTCGACGCGATCCTCGTCGGCGAGGACTGCAGCGCGGACGTGTGCCGCAACGTCGCCCTGCGCGGCGGCGCGGACGGCGCGAGCACCTCGCCGTACGAGCGGATGGACTACCCGGTCTTCCACTTCATGCGGTGGCGGGACGGCCGGATCGTCGAGGGCCGCGACGGGCTCTTCGGCGACACCGCCTCCGCCTTCAGCCAGTTCTGGGCGCCCTTCGCGCCGGACGGAACCCGACGGGACGCATAGGGGATGAGCGAGGCGATGGAACCGCGAGAGATTCTCACGAAGTACTACCAGTACGCCAACGCCGGGGACTGGGACCGCTGGTGCGACCTGTTCGCCGACGACCAGGTCATGGACGAGCAGCTCGCCGGGCACATCGAGGGCCTGGACGTGCTGCGCTCGATGATGAAGGGCATGGGCACGATGTACCGGGTCTTCCGGAACGAGCCCGTGCACTTCATCGTCGACGGCGCCGGGGAGAAGGCCGCGGCCGTCTCGCACCTGACGGCGGTCAGCGCCTCCGGCGAGGCCATCGAGGCCGAGGTCATGAACTTCTTCCGGATCGTCGACGGAAAGATCGCCTACATGGCGAACTATCACGACACGGTCCCCTTCCAGGTCCTGAGCCAGGGCTGAGGGCGGACCCGTGAGCGCTGAAGAGTACGACTACGTCGTCGTGGGGTCCGGCACCGCCGGCAGTGTGCTGGCCAACCGGCTCTCCGAGGACCCGGACGTCTCCGTCCTCGTCCTGGAGGCGGGCGGCTCCCGGATACCGCCCGAGGTGGACGACCCGTCGTCCTGGTACAAACTGCTCGGCGGGCCCGTCGACTGGGGCTACACCAGCACCCCGCAGCCCGGCCTCGACGGCCGCCGTACGTACGAACCCCGCGGCAAGGCCCCCGGCGGCAGCAGCAACCTCTACATCATGATGCACATCCGGGGCCATGCCTCGGACTTCGACAACTGGGCCTACCAGGGCGCGGCCGGCTGGGCGTACGAGGACGTGCTCCCCTACTTCGCCCTGCTGGAGGGCCAGGAGGACGCCACCGCCGCCACCACCGGCACCCGCGGCCCGCAGCGCATCACCAACGCCGGTCGGCACGGCCCCAATCCGGTCTCCCGCGCCTTCATCGACGCGGCCGTCGAGCTCGGCCACGAGGAGATCGCCGACTTCAACACCGACGGTCCCCGGCGCGGCCTCTTCGGCACCGGCTGGCACCACATCGACGTGGCCGACGGCCGCCGCCAGGGCACCCTCGCCGCCTACCTGGAGCCCGCGCTCGGCCGGACCAACCTGACCCTGCGCACCAGTGCGCAGTCCACCCGGCTGCTGTTCGACGGGGACACCTGCACGGGCGTCGAGTACGCCCAGCTCCGGGCCCCCGCCACGCTTTCGGACAGCGACGTCCCCGGCCGGACCGTGCGCGACGGCCACAGCCGCGCTGCCGAGCCCGGGCTGCACACCGTACGGGCCCGGCGCGAGGTGATCGTGGCGGCGGGGGCGATCGAGTCCCCGAAGCTGCTGCTGCTCTCCGGCATCGGGCATCCCGGGCAGCTGGCCGAGCACGGCATCGCGGTCACCGCGGCGCTGCCCGGGGTCGGGGAGAACTTCCACAACCACGTGCTGACCGGGCTGATGGCCGAGGTCACCCAGGAACTCCCGCCGCCGGCGCAGAACCTGTCGGAGAGCGCTCTGTTCCTGTCCTCGCGGCCCGGGCTGCCCGCGCCCGACCTGCAGATCGCCTTCGTCCACGTGCCGTTCGACGTGATCGTCGGCCAGGACCACCCGAACACGGTGTCCATCCTGCCGGGTGTCGTACGCCCGGTCTCGCGCGGCTGGATCAGGCTGGCGAGCGCCGACCCGCTGGCCCACCCGCTCATCAACCCGAACTACCTGGGCGACCGGTGGGACCTGGAGCGGATGGTGCAGGGCGTCAAGACCGCCCGGGAGATCTTCGCGACCTCGGCCTTCTCGCCCTGGTACAAGCAGGAGCTGCAGCCCGGTCCCGGCTACCTGAGCGACGCCGAGCTGCGCACCTTCGTGAAGCAGAAGTCGGAGAGCTACCACCACCAGGCCGGCTCCTGCCGCATGGGCATCGACGACCTCTCCGTGGTCGACCCCGAGCTGCGGGTGCACGGCGTACGGAACCTGCGCGTCGTCGACGCCAGCGTGATGCCCGCCGTCCCGTCGGGCAACTGCCACACCGCCATCGCGATGATCGCCGAGCGCGCGGCGGACTTCCTGAAGGGGGTGTTCCGTGCCTGACGTCGTCCTGCGCGAGGGCGCGCTGACCGGGACCCGGATCGCGGTCCTGGTCGAGAGCGACTTCTACGAGCCGGAGATCTTCTACTACCAGCACCGCTTCGCGGAGGAGGGCGCCGAGGTCGACTTCCTGACCCGGCTGTGGGGCAACGACTCCATCACCTTCTCCGGGCACGAGTACCGGGCGCCCTTCACCGCCGACCGGTCCCTGGAGGGGCTGAGCGACGAGGAGCTGCGCCGGTACGCGGCGATCATCGTGCCCTCGGGCATGGTGGCCGACCGGCTGCGCTACACCGAGGACGTGGACATGCTCGCGCCGGCCACGGAGCTGCTGCGCCGGGCCTTCGAGGAGCCCACGGTCCTCAAGGGGATCATCTGCCACGGCATGTGGCTGGCTTCCTCGATCCCGGGCAAGGTGCGCGGCCGCAAGGTGGTCTGCCACAACAACCTCATCGGCGACGTACGGAACATGGGTGCCCAGTACGTGGACGAGGACGTGGTCGTCGACGGCGACCTGGTCACCGGCCGCACCGGCGCCCACCACCACCTCTTCGCCCGCCGCATCATCGAGCTGATAGCGGCCGGGCGGGGCCGGGGCGCCGCCTGATGGCGGGGCTGAGGTGGTCGCACGTGGGCCTGAACTGCACGGACCAGAAGACCACCGAGGAGTTCTACACCCGGTACTTCGGGTTCTCGCGGGCCCGCGTGGTGAACCTCGGCGACTCCGAGATCGTGTTCCTGCGCAACGGGGACGCGTACCTGGAGCTCTTCGCGGCTGGCGCGAACGACCCGGCCCGCCCGGCGCTGGGGGTCCCCCCAGCGGTAGCTGGGGGAGACGGGCCGCAGGCCCCGGGCCGGATGCGTCACCTGGCCTTCCAGACCGACAGCGTCGACGCCTTCCTCGCCGAGCTCGGGGAAGCGGCCGAAGTGACCCTCGGCCCGCTGGACTTCGACGACTTCATCTGCGGCTGGCGCACCGTATGGCTCCGCGACCCCGACGGAGTGATCGTCGAGGTCAGCCAGGGATACGAGGACGACCGCTCTCACGAGGGCTCTCACGACAAGGACGGTGCATGACATGGCGGACGCCGTGAGCTTCTCCTTCTCCGACACCATCGCGGGCTACGTCGTCCGCTTCGACTCCGGATCGCGCGTCCTGCGGCTGAAGACCTCCGACGGCCGCGAGTTCGACGTCTCGCTGGCCGGCGACCCGAGCGCCGAGCTGGTCCGCAACCTCGACGAGCCCTACATCGACGCCTCCGGGCACATCGACGAGATGCTCTCGCCCGGCCGCTTCCTCTTCGCGTACGGCGTCCACTACCCGGAGCACGGCGGGCGGTTCGAAGCCAAGCGCCTGGTGTTCCTGGGCCGCGGCGCCGAGGACTTCCGCTTCGAGGAACCCAGCTGGTGGATCAAGCAGATCGAGTCGCTGGCCGACTTCTACAAGCGGGCCCAGTTCGGCGACGGACCGGTGGACTTCACCGAGTACCGCACCGAGATCCGGCTCGGCGGCGACAAGACCGCCAGCCACGTCCAGGAGACCGACACGATCTCCCGGCTGGTCTACGGCATGGCCTCGGCCTACCTGCTGACCGGCAAGGACGAGTACCTGGAGGTCGCCGAGCGCGGCACCGAGTACCTGCGCAAGCACATGCGGGTCGTGGACGGCGAGGAGGACGTGGTCTTCTGGTACCACGGCATCAGCGTCGACGGGGACACCGAGCGCAAGCTGTTCACCTCGGAGTTCTCCGACGACTACGACGCGATCCCGATGTACGAGCAGATCTACGCGCTGGCCGGCCCCATCCAGACGTACCGGGTCACCGGCGACGTCCGGATCAAGAACGACGCGGACGCCACCATCCGGCTGTTCGACAAGTTCTTCTTCGACCCGGAGCAGGGTGGCTACTACTCGCACATCGACCCGATCCTCTTCAGCGCCGACCACGAGTCCCTCGGGGAGAACGCCGAGCGCAAGAACTGGAACTCGGTCGGCGACCACGCGCCCGCGTACCTGATCAACCTGTACCTGGCGACCGGCGACCAGAAGTACGCCGACTTCCTGGAGTACACCTTCGACACCATCGCGGACCGGTTCCCGGACTACAAGAACAGCCCCTTCGTCCAGGAGCGCTTCATGCGCGACTGGTCGCACGACAAGGCGCACAGCTGGCAGCAGGACCGTGCCGTCGTCGGCCACAACCTGAAGATCGCCTGGAACCTGATGCGGATGAACTCGCTGAAGGCCAAGCCGGCCTACGAGGAGCTCGCCAAGAAGATCGGCGAGATCATGCCGGCCGTCGGCAGCGACGTGCAGCGCGGCGGCTGGTACGACGTCGTCGAGCGGGTCAAGTCCGGGGACCAGGAGACGTATCGTTTCGCCTGGCACGACCGCAAGGCCTGGTGGCAGCAGGAGCAGGCGATCCTCGCCTACCTCATCCTGAACGGCACCGTCGGCGGCGACGCGAACCTGCGCGAGGCCCGGCAGGCGCAGGCCTTCTACAACACCTTCTTCCTCGACCACGACGAGGGAGCCGTCTACTTCAACGTGCTCGCCAGCGGTACGCCGTACCTGCTCGGGACCGAGCGGCTCAAGGGCAGCCACTCGATGTCCATGTACCACTCGGCGGAGCTCTGCTACCTCTCCGCCGTCTACAACAACCTCCTCGTCAACGGCCGGGAGATGGACTTCCACTTCCAGCCCGACCCGACGAACCTGCCCGACCGGATCCTGCGCGTCTCGCCCGACCTGCTCCCGGCGGGCTCCGTGCGGATCGCCTCCGTGGAGATCGACGAGAAGCCGTACGAGGACTTCGACGCGGACGCGCTGACGGTCCACCTCCCCGACGTCCAGGGGCGGGTCAAGGTCAAGGTCCGGCTCCGGCCCGTGACCAAGTAGTTCAGGGGACCGCGCGTTCTCCAGGGCCACGCGCGCTCAACGGGGGGCGCCCCAACCAGAGGGGAAAGCAAGCTATGAGTCTCAACGTCAAGGAACGCCGCAACAAGACGGGCACCGTGCTCGTCGCCACCGGTGAGATCAACAGCGAGACCTCGGGCTCGCTGCTCCAGACCCTGCTGCCGCTGGTCCGCGAGGGCAAGCCGCTGAAGATCGACCTCACGGCCGTCACCTACGTGTCCAGCGCCGGCCTGCGCACGCTGCTCGTCGTCTACCGCGAGGCCCAGCACGCCGGCGTCGCGGTCACCCTCTACGGGGTGAGCGAGGAAGTCCGGTTCGTCATGTCGGCCACCGGCTTCCTCGACTTCTTCCAGACCGGCGAGGCCGCGGCCGCGGAAGCCAAGGCCAAGGCCAGGGCAGCGCGATGAGCGAGGCCCAGTCCGAGCAGGTCCTGCGCGTCGACGCGTACCCGACCCACGAAGTGGGCGGGTACCGCGTCCGCGCCGGCAAACCGTTCCCCTTCGGGGCCAACGTGGTCCCCGGCGGGGTCAGCTTCTCCGTCTTCTCCGACCAGGCCACCTCCATGACCCTGGTCATCTTCAAGCGCGGAGAACCCGAGCCGATGGCCGAACTGGAGTTCCCCGAGGAATTCCGCACCGGCAGCGTCTTCGCCATGACCGTCTTCGGCCTCGACCACGAGAACATCGAGTACGGGTACCGGGCCGACGGCCCCTACGACCCGGTCAGCGGCCACCGCTTCGACGCCCGGCAGGTCCTCTCCGACCCCTACGCCCGGCTGATCGCCGGCCGCGACGTATGGGGCGACGAGCCCGACCGCACCCGTGGCTACCAGTACCGCTCCCGCGTCTGCCTCCAGGACTTCGACTGGGGCGACGACACCCCGCTGGGCATCCCCGCCGAGGACCTCGTCGTCTACGAGACCCACGTGCGCGGCTTCACCCGGCACCCCAACTCGCAGGTCACCGCTCCCGGCACCTTCGCGGGGCTGCGCGAGAAGATCCCGTACCTCAAGGAACTCGGGGTGAACTGCATCGAGCTGCTCCCCGTGTTCGAGTTCGACGAGAGCGACAACCCGCGGACCAACCCGGAGACGGGCGAGCGGCTCTTCGACTACTGGGGCTACAACACCGTCTCGTTCTTCGCGCCCAAGGCCGGCTACGCCGCCACCGGACGCTACGGGATGCAGGGCGACGAGTTCCGCACCCTGATCAAGGAGCTGCACGCGGCCGGCATCGAGGTCATCCTCGACGTCGTCTTCAACCACACCGCCGAGGGCAACGAGCAGGGCCCGACGATCTCCTTCAAGGGGCTCGACAACGCCACGTACTACATGCTCACGCCCGAGGGGTACTACTTCAACTTCAGCGGCACCGGCAACACCGTCAACTGCAACCACCCCGTCGTGCGCAACTACGTGCTCGACTGCCTGCGCCACTGGGTCGCCGACTACCACATCGACGGCTTCCGCTTCGACCTCGCGGCCATCCTCGGCCGGGCCCTGGACGGCACCCCGCTGCCCAACCCGCCGCTGCTGGAACTGCTCGCCTACGACCCGGTCCTGCGGCACACCAAGCTCATCGCCGAGGCCTGGGACGCCGGCGGCCTCTACGAGGTCGGCAACTTCCCGGCGTACGGCCGCTGGGCCGAGTGGAACGGGAAGTACCGCGACACCGTGCGCAGCTTCCTGAAGGGCGACCCGGGCGTCACCGGCGAGCTCGCCACCCGGATCGCCGGCTCGCCCGACCTCTACTCCAGCCGCGGAACCGCCGCCTCGGTCAACTTCCTGACCGCGCATGACGGTTTCACCCTCGCCGACCTCGTCTCGTACAACGACAAGCACAACGAGGCCAACGGCGAGGGCAACAACGACGGCGCCAACGACAACGCCAGCTGGAACTGCGGCGCGGAGGGGCCCACCGACGACCCCGAGATCAACGCGCTGCGCACCCGGCAGATGAAGAACGCCCTCGCCATCCTCTTCACCAGCCAGGGCATCCCGATGCTGCTGGCCGGGGACGAGGTCGCGCGGACCCAGGGCGGCAACAACAACACGTACTGCCAGGACAACGAACTGTCCTGGTTCGACTGGGACCAGGTCGACGACAATGCCGAACTGCTCCGGTTCACGCGGGAGATGATCGCCTTCCGCAAGCACCACCGGGAACTGCGCTCGACCGCGCACCCCACCGGCCGGATCCGCGAGAACCTGGGTCTGCCCGACATCAGCTGGCACGGGGAGCGGGCCTGGCAGCCCGACTGGTCGGCCGAGAGCCGGCTGCTGGCGGTGGCCCGCTGCGGCACCGGTGACGACGACGTGGTGTACGTGGCCATGAACTCGCACTGGGAATCGCACGACCTGGAACTACCGGCCCTGCCCGGCGGACGCAGCTGGCACCTGTTCGCCGACACCGGGGCCGGGGCGCCGCACGACATCCGCACCCCGGGCACCGAGCAGGAACTCGACAACGCCGGGAAGTACCTGATCGGCCCCCGATCGGTCGTGATCCTCGTCGGCCGCACCAACGATCCCGAAGAGCTCGACACGCCCTGACCGCCCCGACTGCCCTGACAGCCCTGACCGCACTGACAGAAGGAGACCTGAGATGCCCCTTTCCGTGTCCCTGAGCATCGAGGGCGACACCACCGTGATCGAGCTGACGGGCGAGCTGGACGCCAAGACCGCGCCGGACTTCCACCAGACCATCGAGAAGGCCGCCGGGCACGGCACGACCACCGTGGAGATCCGGATGGCCGGCGTCGGCTACATGGCCAGCGCCGGACTGCGCTCGCTGGTCTTCGCCCAGCAGAAGGTCGCCGACGACGTCACCATCAAGGTGGTGGGCGCCATCGAACCCGTGTCCCGGACCATCCGGACGGCCGGCCTCGACCGGAGCATCGTCCTCTCCGACGAGTGACCACCGTGACCGACATGGTCGAACTGGCGAGGAAGCCCGCCGTACTGGAGGTGCCCGCGACGGTGGGGGCACTGGGCGAGATCGCCTCGTTCGTCCTGCGGCTGGCCGGACGGGCGGGCCTGGACAAGGGCGCCGCCTACCGGATTCGGCTGGCCGTGGACGAACTGGCCACGAACATCGTGATGCACGGGTACCGGGGAGGCGACGGGCGGATCACCGTCCGCGGCCGCTCCGGCCCGGGCGAGGTGCGCATCGTCATCGAGGACGGCGCACCCGCCTTCGACCCCGTCGAAGGCCGCCTCCCGCCCGCCCCCGGGGTCCGCCCCGAGGAACGGCGGATCGGCGGCCTCGGCATCCACCTGGCACTGACCAGCGTGGACGAGTTCAGCTACCGACGCACGGACGGCCGCAACATCAGCACGCTGACCGTGAAAGCTGAGGGGACGGACCCATGCCCTCCACGACCGTGATCATCCTCGACGAGTACCCGCCACCGCCGCCCGAACTGCTGGGCGCGCTGCGGACCATGGACGCGGAACTCGTCACCCGCTCCCTCACGGAGCTCCGCGAAGGCCCGCTGGAACAGCTGCCCGTCGCGGACGTGCTGCTCGCCCCTGCCGAGGCCGACGGGGAGGCCGTGCGGACGGTCGTACGCCGACTGCGCCGCTCGGCCGGGGCACCCATCGTGGTCGTCTGGACCGTGACGGAGTTCGCCGCACTGGAGGAACACGTACGGATCGGGCACGACTACCTCGTCCCGCCCTTCCTGCCCGCCCTGGTCGGGGCCCGCCTGCACAGCTGCTCGGAGCGCGCCGGACTCGGCCGCACCCTGCGCGAAGCCGATGCCCGCGCCGAACTCATGGGCTACGAGAAGGAGCTGGAGATCGGCCGGGAGATCCAGGCGGGCTTCCTGCCCGAACGGCTGCCCGTCCCGGACGGCTGGGAGATCGACGTCCGGTTCCGGCCGGCCCGCCAGGTCGCCGGGGACTTCTACGACGTCTTCGAGATATCCCGCGGCCGCCGGCTCGCCTTCGTCGTCGCCGACGTCTGCGACAAGGGAGTCGGCGCCGCACTCTTCATGGCGCTCATCCGCTCCCTGTTGCGGCACACCGCGGAGAACAGCGGACTCCAGCACCTGGTCGCCGGACGCACCGGAGGCAGCCGCCGCATCCCGGTGGTCGGCGCCACCCCGCTGCTCAACGCGGTCACCGCCACCAACGGCTACCTCACCCGCAACCACCTGCGGCAGGGCTACTTCGCCACCCTCTTCTTCGGGGTGCTCGACCCGCTCACCGGCAGCCTCGTCTACATCAACGGCGGCCACAACCCGCCCCTGATGCTGCACGCCGACGGGAGCCCGCCGCGCGCGCTGGAGACCACCGGGCCGGCCGTCGGGGTCCACCCCGACTGCGTCTACACCCTCGGGTACGCCCAGCTGAACCCGGGCGACACCCTCTTCGCCTTCACCGACGGAGTGCCCGAGGCCCGCTGCCCACAAGGCCGCTTCCTCGGCGACGAACGCATGCTGGAACTGCTCGCCGGCCCCCCTGTCAGCGGCAGGGAGGTCGTCGACCGCATCGACTGGGCGGTGCGCGAACACACCGGCACCGCCGAACAGCACGACGACGTCACCATGCTGGCCCTGCACCGGCCACGTGCGGCGCGGGGGCCGCACGCGGACGGTACCGGCTACCAGGTGGTGGCCTGATGACCCGCACCATCGTGGTGCACTCGCACCGCGGTGGCACGGGCAAGTCCTCGGTACTGGCGAACCTCGCGCTGCTCCTGGCGGCCGAGGGGCGCCGGGTCGGGGTGGTGGACACCGACATCCAGTCACCCACCCTCGACCTGCTCTTCCGGCTCGGGCCCGGCCTGTCCCTGGCGGACTACCTGCTCGGCCGCTGCGAGATCGAGGCCGCGGCCCAGCAGGTGGCCCTCCCCGGGCTGTACGTCGTACCGGCCCGGACCGGGACGGCCGCCCTGCAGGAGATCATGACCAGCGGATACGACGTGGGGCTGCTCCCGGAGGGCTTCGACCGGCTGGCCGTCCACTTCGCCCTCGACATGCTGCTGCTCGACACCCACGCCGGACTCAACAACGAGTCGGTGACGGCCATGGCCAGCGCCGACGTACTGATGATCATGGCGCGGGCCGACCGGATCGACCTCTCCGGCGTCGAGGAGACCATCGCCCTCGCCGGGCGCCTGCCCTGCCGGCGGACCCTGGTGCTGAGCATGGCCCCCGCCGGAATCGACCGGGAAGCCGCCCGGCGACGTGCCCAGGAGGTCTACGGAGCACCCCTGGCCGGAATCCTTCCGTACTCGCCGGAAATGGCGGCGCTGTACGGAGAGCGCATATTTGCAGAAGCCCATCCCGACCACCCACTGGTCGGTGAATTCCGCACCATCATCTCGGCGTTGGACGCACGTGACGAAGTATCGCGGGCCTGACGTCGCCCCCTTACGCCCCCTGCTAGGGGCGTGTTGAATCGGCAGCGAATCCAGAACAAGGAGAGAATCATGAAGATTCTCGTCGTCATGACGGCCAAGGCCACCCTCCACCTGCTGGACGGCGAACAGCACCCCTCGGGATTCTGGGCCGAGGAATTCGTCGTCCCTTATCAGCTGTTCAAGGCCGCCGGGCACGTCGTGGACGTCGCGACGATCGGAGGTCAGGCGCCCACGGTCGACCAGACGAGCATCGACCCCCAGTTCCTCCAGTGGGTCCGCCCCCAGGGTTCGCCCGACGAGGACGCGGCGAACGCCGCCGCGTACGTCCGGGCCATCGAAGAGGCCCCCCAGCTGAAGGCCCCGATCGCGCTGGAGACCCTCACCGAGAAGGACATCGCCGACTACGACGGCGTCTACGTCAGCGGCGGCCACGGAGCCATCGGCGACCTGCCGAAGTCCGACGAACTCGCCCAGATCCTGCGCTGGGTCATCGGGCAGGACAAGCCGCTCGCCACCGTGTGCCACGGCCACACCTCGCTGCTCGCCCTGCGCGACGGTGAAGGCCGCTGGCCCTTCGAGGGCTACCGCATGACGGCCTTCTCGCACAGCGAGGAGCTGGTCACGAACATGGCCGGCCGGCTCCCGCTGATCCTGGAGGTCGAGCTCACCCGGCTCGGCGCCCGCTACGAGAAGGCCGAAGCGATCTGGGACTCGCACGTGGTCGTCGACCGCAAGCTCACGACCGGCCAGAACCCGTACTCCTCCAAGGCCCTCGCCGAGACGTTCCTAAGCCAGCTCGCGCAGGGCTGAACGCAGCCCCCCGCACACGAATCCGGAAGGCAGCCATGACACAGCGCGCGCTCAGCGACCAGCCCCTGGCCAACCCCGGGAAGTTGTTCATCGGCGGCACATGGGTCCCGGCCCAGGACGGCCGTACCGAGCCGGACATCAGCCCCGTGGACGGACAGGAGATCGTGCCGGTGGCTCAGGCCACCGCCGCCGACGCGGACGCGGCGGTGGCCGCCGCCCGCAAGGCGTACGAGGAAGGTCCGTGGAGCAGACTGTCGGCCCAGGAGCGCGCGCTGCGGCTGAACCGGGTCGGTGAGCTCATCGAGCGCGACCTGGAGGAGATCGCCCTCCTGGAGACCGTGGACATGGGCAAGCCGTTCGCGTTCTCCAGCACGGTCGACGCCCCCATGGCCGCCCAGCTCATGCACTACTACGCCGGCGCCGTGACCCGCGTCGACGGCTCCTCGAGGGCCCCGGCCGGCGGACAGCTCGCCTACACCCTGCGCGAACCGCTCGGCGTGGTCTGCGCCATCACCCCGTTCAACTTCCCGCTGCTGCTGTCGATGACGAAGATCGCGCCGGCCCTCGCGGCCGGCAACACCGTCGTCCACAAGCCCTCCCCGGCCACCCCGCTCACCGCCCTGAAGATCGCCGAGCTCTTCCAGGAGGCGGAAATTCCGGACGGCGTGTTGAACGTCATCACCGGTCCGGGCGTGGAACTGGGGGAGACCCTCACCGACCACCCGGACATCGACAAGATCGCGTTCACCGGATCCACCGCGGTGGGCCAGTCCATCATCCGCAAGGCGGCCGGCACCCTGAAGAAGGTGACGATGGAACTCGGCGGCAAGTCCGCCAACATCGTCTTCGCCGACGCCGACCTCGACGCCGCCGAGGAACTCGCCTTCTTCGGCATCTACTACAACAAGGGCGAGATCTGCACTGCCGGATCCCGCCTGCTGCTCCAGCGCCCCATCCACGACGAGCTGGTCGAACGCCTGGTGCGCCGCGCCGCCGCCCTCAAGCCCGGCGACCCGCGCGACCCGGCCACGCTCTTCGGACCGCTGGCCCACCGCGGCCAGTTCGAGAAGGTCAGCTCCTACATCGAGGTGGGCGAGAAGGAGGGTGCGATCCTGCGCACCGGCGGCACCGGCTGGACCCCGGAGGGCGCCTCCAGCCAGGGCCTGTACTTCCTGCCGACCGTCTTCACCGGCGTCGACAACGGCATGCGGATCGCCCAGGAGGAGATCTTCGGCCCGGTCCTGTCGATCATCCCCTTCGACACCGAGGAGGACGCCGTGCGCATCGCGAACGACAGCGCGTACGGCCTCGCCGCCGGCGTCCACACCAAGGACCTGCGGCGGGCCCACCGGGTCGCCTCGCAGATCAAGGCCGGCACGGTCTGGGTGAATTGCTACAACCAGTACGACCCCGCCGTGCCCTACGGCGGCTACAAGGCCTCCGGATACGGCCGCGAGTGCGGACCGGAATCCCTGGAGAGCTACACCCAGACCAAGTCGGTCTGGATCGGCATGGACTGAGACAGGCAGGGACCCGGTCCCCTTTCCCGAGGAGCGTCATGCGGACAGGCATCATCGGCACCGGCCGGATCGGCTCGACCCTCGCCAGGATCCTCGTGGCCGCGGGCCACGAGGTCGTGGTCGCCAACGCCCGCGGCCCGCAGAGCCTCGGCCCGCTCCTGGCGGAACTGGGACCGGCGGCCTCGGCGGCGCACCCCGCCGAGGCCGCCGCCCGGGCCGATCTCCTGGTGCTGATGGTGCCCTTCGACGGCGTGCGCGGACTGCTGCCGCCGCACGTCGTGCAGGACAAGGTGATCGTGGATGCCACCAACGCGTTCGGCGGCGCCGGCACCCCGGCCGCGCGAGGCGGCAGCGGCTCCAGCGATCTCGTCGCCGAGTGGTATCCCGGTGCCCAGATCGTGAAATCCCTCAACACCATGCATTTCGAAACACTCGCTGTCGCCGGCACCGCACCCGGAGAGCGCCTGGCGCATTTCACAGCGGGCGATGACGTGAAAGCAAAGGAAATCGTCGCGGGAATCATCTCGGACCTGGGATTCGTACCCGTCGACACCGGCCCGCTGCACTCCGGAGGAATTCTCCAGGAGCCCGGCGGGCCCCTATTCAACCGGCCGCTCACGGAAGCGCAGGCGCTGGCATGGATATCACACTGAATGTGAACGGCAGATCCGAGCAGTTCCCGGCGCAGCCGAACGAACTGCTCGTGGAACGGCTCCGCGACGGCCTCGGCCTCACCGGAACCAAGGTGGGCTGTGACACCGGCCAGTGCGGCTCCTGCGTGGTCCGGCTCGACGGCAAGTCCGTCAAGAGCTGCCTGATCCTCACCGTCTCGGCCGCCGGCTCCGAGGTCACCACCATCGAGGGCGTCACCACCCCCGGCGGCGAACTCACCGGCCTCCAGGAGGCGCTGCGCGAGGAACACGGCACCCAGTGCGGCTTCTGCACCCCCGGCATGGTCATGGCACTCGGCGAGCTCGTCGACTCCACCGCCGGCGGCGAGGCCCCGACCGAGCCCGAGATCCGCGAGTGGCTCACCGGGAACCTCTGCCGCTGCACCGGCTACCACAGCGTCGTCCGCGGCGTGCAGCGCGCCTGCGAAGCCGCAAGACAGGAGGTGTGAGGCCATGACCGCCGTGACGGGGGAGACGCCGACAACGGGAAGCGGCCTGCTCGGACAGCCTCTGGACATCCGCGAGGATCCGCAGCTGCTGCGCGGCGAGGCGACGTACGTGGGCGACATCGACCTGCCGGGTACCGCCCACATGGCGATCCTGGGCAGCCCGGTCGCCCACGCGAAGATCCTCTCGATCGAGACCAAGGCCGCCGAGCAGCTGCCCGGCGTCCTCAAGGTGGCCACCGCCGCCGACTTCACCGACGTGATGCCGCTGCCGTGCATCTGGATACCCGGCGGCGTGGAGAGTCACTTCCCGCCCCACCCCTACGGACTTCCCGGCGCCCGCCCGGTCCTCACCGGCGACGCCGTGCGCCACGTCGGCGACCCGATCGCCGTGGTCGTCGCCGAGACCCCGCGCCAGGCGCACGCCGCGCTCGCCGCGATCTCGGTCGAGTACGAGCCGCTGTCCGTGGTCACCCGTGCCGACGAGGCCCTCGCCGAAGGCGCGCCCCAGCTGCACGAGGCCGTCCCGGGGAACCTGAACGCGTACTGGACCTGCGGCGACAAGGACCGCACCGACGCGGCCATCGCCGAGGCCGAGGTCACCGTCGAGCTCGACTTGGTGAACCAGCGGACCATCAACAGCCCCATCGAGCCCCGTGGCGCGGTCGGCGACTACAACGCCGTCACCGGCGAGTACACGCTGTACGCCTCCACCCAGGGCCCGCACAACCACCGCTTCCTGCTCTCCGCGCTGGTCCTCGGCATCCCCTTCAACAAACTCAGGGTGATCGCCCCGACCGTCGGCGGCAGCTTCGGCACCAAGGGCTACCTCTACCCCGACATGCCGCTGGTCCTGCTGCTCTCCAAGGCGCTGGGCAGGCCCGTGAAATGGGTCGACACCCGCACCGGGCTGATGAACTCCACCGTCCAGGGCCGCGACCACCGCCAGCACGTGACCCTCGCCGGCACCCGCGACGGCCGCATCACCGCCGTCCGCGCCACCAGCTACGCCAACCTCGGCGCCTACCCCTCCACCATCGGCCCCGGTGTCGCCACCGCCCTGATGGGACGCTCCATCAGCGGCATGTACGACATCCCCGCCGCCTTCTGCGAGGTCTACGCCGCCTTCACCAACACCGTCTCGCTCGGCGCCCAGCGCGGCAGCGGACGGGCCGAGGCCGCCTTCCTGATGGAACGGCTCGTCGACCGGTACGCCTCCGAGATCGGCATGGACCCGGCAGCCGTCCGCCGCAAGAACCTGGTGCCGAAGGAGAAGTTCCCGTACGACAACGGCCTCGGCTGGACCTACGACTCCGGGAACTACCAGCTCAACTTCGACAAAGCCATCGCCCTGTCGGGATACGCCGACATGGCCGCCCGCAAGGCGGAGGCCCGCACCCGCGGCAAGCGGCTCGGCGTCGGCCTCGCCACCTACGTCGCCATCTGCGGGGTCGGCCCCTCCACCCGGATGTCCCAGGAGGGCATGCTCGGCGGCACCTGGGAGAGCGCGAACATCCGCGTCCACCCGACCGGCGAGGTCTCCGTCACCGTCGGCTCCGCCTCCACCGGCCAGAGCCACGGCACCGTCTTCGCACAGGTCGCCGCCGACGAACTCGGCATAGACCCGGACACCGTCCAGGTCTTCGAGGGGGACACGCAGAAGGCCCCGTACGGGCAGGGCACCTACGGCTCCCGCTCGTACAGCATGGCCGCGCCCGCCGTCGCCCTCACCGCCCGCAAGATCAAGGCCAAACTGGTCCGGGCCGGCGCCGTCTTCCTCGGCGTCCCCGAGGACAAGGTCGTCTACGAGGGCGGCAAGGTCCACGAAGAGGGCAACGAGGAGAACTCCAAGACCTTCGCCGAACTGGCCATGGCCATGTGGTACGGCTGGGGCCTGCCCCCCGAGATCGAGCCGGCCCTCGACGAGACCACCCACTTCGACCCGCCGGACTTCAACTACCCCTTCGGCACGCACGTCGCCGTCGTCGAGGTCGACGAACTCACCGGCGAGACCGAAGTGGTGGCCTACACCGCCGTCGACGACGCCGGGAACATCGGCAACCCGAAGATCGTGCACGGCCAGATCGAGGGCAGCATCGTCCACGGCCTCGGCCAGGCCCTCATGGAGATCGCCGAGTACGCCGAGGACGGGCAGCTGATCAGCTCCGACCTGAACCACTACGCCCTGCCGCGCGCCGCCGACGTGCCGTTCTTCGTGCTCGACAAGACCGTCACGCCCAGCCCGCACAACCCGCTCGGGGCCAAGGGCGCCGGCGAGATCGCCACCGTCCCGCCCGCCGCGGCCGTCGTCAACGCGGTCGTCGACGCCCTCTCCGACCTGGGCGTCCGGCACATCGACATGCCGCTCACCCCCGAGAAGGTCTGGCGCCGCCTGAGAGGAGAAGCCCGGTGATCCTCACCGCGTTCGACTACGTCAGGCCCGTCGGCCTCGAAGAGGCCCTGACCCTGCTGACCGGGACCCGTGGCGCCCGGGTACTCGCCGGGGGCCAGAGCCTCTTGCCCGAGCTGCGCACCGGCGCCGAGCGGGCCCGGCTGCTGGTCGACGTACGGCACCTGGAGGAGCTGCGCGGCATCGAGAGCGGCTCCGACGGCCGGCGGCTGCGGATCGGCGCGCTCACCACGCTCGCCGAGCTCTCCGCGCACCCGCTGGTACTCGCCGGGGCGCCCGAACTGGCCGCCGCGGCCCGCGCCAACGGCGACCCGCAGGTCCGCAACCTCGGCACCGTCGGCGGCAACCTCGCCGCCGGCGGGCGGGCCACCGACCTGCCCGTCGCCGCCATCGCCGCCGACGCGGCGGTCGAACTCGCCGGCCGCGGCGGCCGCCGGACGGTCACCGCCGAGGAGTTCGCGGCCACCGGGGCGCCCGCCGCCACGGTCGTCACCGCACTCCTGGTGCCCGCCGCCGGCCGGGCCGCCGCCTTCGAGAAGACCGCCGACCGGGCCACCCGCTACCCGCTCGCCGCCACCGCCGTACGGATCACCCCCGACGGGCCGCGCATCGCGGTCACCGGGGCCACCTCGCGCGCACTGCGGCTGCGGCGGGTCGAAGACCGGCTGCGCGGGGGCCCGTACACCACGGAGGCGGTGCTCGCGGCCTTCCGCGCCGAGCCCCGGGAGCTCTTCGTCCCCGGGCGCGGCACTTCGGCCGAGTACCTCGGCCACCTCGCGGGGGTCCTGACGGCCCGCGCCTTGCAGAGGGCGGAACAGGCCCTCGCCTGACCGCCCGCGACGGGGGAGTTGACGCAGTGGAACCGTCCGAGACGACCACGGGGGTAGCCGTGCACACCGAGCACCCGACCGCGCACGCGGCCGGCGCGTCCAGAGGCTCCGGCTTCCGGGTGGTGGGATCGGTCCTCGTCCTGCTGATGCTCTCCTCCTCCGTGCCCTCCGCCCTCTACGTGCTCTACCAGGAGAAATGGGGGCTGTCCTCCGGCGTGATCACGGTGGTCTTCGCCCTGTACGCCGTCACCGTGCTCGCCGGACTCCTGCTGTTCGGGTCCCTGTCCGACACCCTCGGCCGGCGTCCCGTGCTGGCCGCCGGCCTGGTCCTGGCGATCGTCTCGATGGGACTGTTCGCCGGGGCCCAGGGCCTCGGACTGCTGCTCGCGGCCCGCGCCGTGCAGGGGCTCGCCGTCGGCCTCGCCACCGGGGCCATGGGCGCGGCCCTGCTGGAACTCAGCCCGCGCGACCGGCCCGCGCTCGGCGCCCAGGTCAACAGCGCCGGGCCGACCGTGGGCATCGGACTCGGCGGGATCGGGGCCGGACTGCTCGTCCAGTTCGCACCCGCGCCCACCGTCCTCGTCTACCTGCTGCTGATCGCGGCCTTCGCCGTCACCCTGGTGGGGGTGGCCCGGATGCGAGAGAGCGCTCCCGGGGCGGGCGGCCGCCTCCGGGTGGTCCCGCACCGCATCCACGTGCCGGCCGGCGCCCGCCACCGCTTCGGCGTCCTCGTCCTGACCATCGTCGCGGTGTGGTCCGTGGGCGGCTTCTACCTCTCGCTCGGCCCGCACCTGGTCCTCTCCCTGCTCCGCTCCACCAACTACCTCGTCGGCGGGGCCACGGTCGCCCTGCTCGCGGGCGCCGCCACCGTCGCCCAACTGATGCTCGGCCGCACCGAGGCACTGCGCACCGCCGTCCTCGGCCTGCTCGGCCTGCTCTCCGGACTGGCCCTCGTCCTGCTCGCCCTGGGCATCGGCTCGGCCCCCGTGTTCCTGGTGGCCACCGCGGTGCTGGGCAGCGGGTGGGGGGCCGCCTTCCTCGGCTCCTTCCGGGCCCTGTCCGCGCTCGCCGACCCGGCGCACCGCGGCGAACTGACCGCGGCCGTATACGTCTTCGCGTACCTGGCGATGAGCGTGCCGGCGGTGCTCGCCGGGATGCTCACCAACATCCACGGACTGCACCGCACCTCCGTCGGCTTCATGGCCGCCGTCGCCGGGATGTGCGCACTGGCCCTGCTCGCCACCCTGCGGCTGGCCGCCCGCACCAGGACAGAGGGGAGGACGGCATGAACACGGTTGCGCTGCGGTCCGCCCTGGCCGGGCTGGAGGTGTTCGCCGGACTGACCGCCGAGCAACTGGACTGGCTGGTCTCGGTGTCCGAGCCGCAGGTCCTCGCCGACGGGGAGGTGCTGTTCCGGGACGGCGAGGAGGCGGACCGCTTCCACGTCCTCCTCTCGGGCGGGCTCGTGGTCACCAAGGTCGTCGACGGCCGGGAGGAGGTGCTGACCCGGCATTCCACCGAGGAGGAGAGCGCCGCCGCCGAGGACCACGACGGCAAACCCTCGGCCGCGCACCGGTTCACGGGCGAGCTGCCCCTGCTCACCGAGGGCGCGTACGTGGCCACCGCGGCCGCGAGCGGGCCGGCGACCACGGTCGTGGCGTACGCGAAGCCGGTCTTCTTCGAGATGCTGACCCGCTGCCACGGGGTGGCCGCCGTCCTGATCCCCGTCCTGGCCTGGCGGATCAAGTCCTCCGAGGTCCAGGCCCGCAAACGGGCCACCGTCGAGGCCCTGGGCACCCTCGCCGCCGGGCTCGCGCACGAGCTGAACAACCCGGCGGCCGCCGTGGCCCGCGCGGCCCAGGAGCTGGCCCCGGCCCTGGACCGGCTCACCCGGACCGCCCAGGACTGGGGCGCGGCCGCCACGGGCGCGGAGCGCTCCGTACTGGACCGGCTCGCCGAGGAGCTGGACAAGCTGCCGCCGCCGGTGACGACCGACGCGCTGGCCCAGGCCGACGCCGAGGAGGAGATAGCCGACTGGGCGGAGGAGGCCGGCACCGAACGGCCCGGTCTGCTCGGCTCGGGGATCTCCGACCTGGGGCTCGAACTGGGCTGGCTGCTGGAGCGGCTGGAGGGGATCGGCGAGCCGGCCCTCGCCCCGGCCCTGGACCACCTGGCGGCGCTGCTGGAGATCCGCTCCCTCGCCGCGGAGCTGCGGGCCGCCGGTCCGCGGATCTCCCAACTCGTCTCCGCCACCCGGGATTACGCCAATCTCGACCGGGCGCCCGAGCAGCGGTTCAAGGTGACCGACGGACTGGAGAACACGCTGGTCGTCCTGCGTGCCAAGCTCGCCGGGATCGGCATCGTGCGCGCGTACGAACCCGACCTGCCCGAACTGACGGGCTATCCGAGCGAGTTGAACCAGGTATGGACCAACCTGGTCGCCAACGCGGCCGAGGCCATGGAGGGCGCCGGGGTGCTCACCCTGCGTGCCCGGGCCGAGGGCGTCTGCATGGTCGTGGAGATCGCCGACACCGGCAGCGGCATCCCCGAGGAATCCCTGCCGCGGATCTTCGAACCCTTCTACACCACCAAGGACGTGGGCAAGGGCACGGGCCTGGGGCTGCACCTCAGCTACCGCATCGTGACCCAGCGCCACCACGGCTCCATCACGGCCCGCTCGCGCCCCGGCGAGACCCGGATGGTCGTCCGGCTGCCCTTCGCCGGCAGCACCCAGGGGTGCGCCCCACTTGCCGACGCACCTGCCGAGACACCTGGCCCCACCAGTTCCGGCAGTTCCACCACCAGTTGAAGGAATGGAGTCGACATGGCCAAGTACGACATCTCCAAGCTGCACCCGGTGTTCGTCCGTCAGATGGACGCGCTCGCCGCCCTGGACATCGAGGCGGTGATGAAGAACTACACGGACGACGCCGTGCTGCTCCGGTTCGAAGGGGTCTCGGTCGGCATCGAAGCGGTGCGCGAGACCTTCACCGGCTACCTGACGGTGAAGCCGACGCTCGTTGAACTCCAGGAGTACATCGAGACCGAAGACACCATCTTCTACCGCGCGATCATGAATCTGAACGGTGAACCGGAGCACGCGTTCGGGACACTTGTCGTCCGCGATGGCCGAATCTGGCGGCAGACTGCCGGGTTCGGCGGCTGAACCGCGAAATCTGGGTAGCGTGTGCGGGGAGGGCGGGGGATGTGCGCCCTCCCCGTATGTGTGACAGCGTAGATATATGCACGGAGTCGAAAAGGGGAGGTCATGGAACGAGAAACCGGGCGGGTCGAGGCATTCAGTGACGGCGTATTCGCCATCATCATCACCATCCTCGTCCTGGAGTTAGAGGCTCCGGAGGAAAAGGGTTGGTCCGGCTTCTGGCACGGTGTTCAGGAACAGTGGCCGCATTACGCCGCCTACGTCGTGAGTTTCCTCATCATCGGTGTGATGTGGGTCAACCATCACACCATCTTCAGTCACCTCAAGCGTGTCGACCGGCCACTGCTGTTCCTGAATCTCCTGGTGCTGATGGTGGTATCGGTGATCCCGTACACCACCAATGTCCTCGCCGAGCACCTCATGGACGAAGGCGGGTCCGCCAACGCCGCAGCGGTCCTCTACAGCGCCGTGACCGTGGCCTACGCCTTGGCCTTCCTGCTCTTCTGGTGGTACGTCACCCGCGTCGGCCACCTCTTCCACGAGCACGTGGACAAGGAAGGCGCCCGCGCCACCAGGATGCGATTCGGGCTCGGAGCCGTCGCCTACCCGCTGACCGTAGTGCTGGCCTTCTTCTCCGCGCCGCTCACGCTTGTCGCGCACTTCCTGATCGCGATCTACTATGCGGCGAACCAGATCCCCATCCCTCTCGTGGTAGAGGAAGAGCGGCTCGAAACTGCCAGCGACCTCAGGAAGTAGCCGCCGGGGCCTACGGCCGTTCTTCGCGGTCAAGTAGGGTATTGGATCTAGCTGGTCGCGGGGGAGGCCCAGATGGCTCGCGTAGTCCTGCCGGAGGATTCCACGAAGGAAATCTCCGAATTGATCGACGTACTGATCTCTCTGCTCTTCGAGTCCTTACCCCGGCGGGACCAGCGAAACTGGGCCCGCGTATATCTGAACGGCCTCGTGCGGACCAGTGGGAAGAAAACAATCCGTAACATCGCCGGAACAGGGGCCAGTTCCGTCGAGCAGAGCCTCCAGCAGTTCATCAGCAAGTCCCCCTGGGACTGGACCCCGGTCCGCCGCTCCCTCGCCCAGCACCTCGAACGCACCGCCCAACGCCCCCTCGCCTGGGTGCTCCAGCCCATGGTCATAGAGAAGGCCGGCGACCGCTCGGTCGGCGTCGGCCGGCAGTTCGTCCCCCAGCTCGGCCGCACCGCCAACTGTCAGCAGGCCAGCGGGATCTGGCTCGCCTCCAGCGAGGCGAGCTTCCCGGTGGAATGGACCCTCACCCTCCCCGGGCCCTGGACCACCGAGCTCCTGCGCCGCCGCCGCGCCGGCATACCCGACACCGCCCGCTCCCTCACCCCCGCCCAGGACGCCGTACACGCCGTCCAGCGGATGGCCGCCACCTGGCAACTCCAGCGCCGGCCCGTGGTGATGGAGGTCGCCAACTCCGACCTCCCGCAGAGCGTCGAGTCCTTCGCCCTCCAGGACATCCCCTTCGTCTTCAAGGTCGACGGCTCCCTGCCCGTCTCCTTCGGCGGCGCCGGCCGGCACAAACCCGGACCGCACACCGCGCCCGCCCGTGAACTCATCGACTCCCTGCGCTCCCAGCGGCGCGTCGTCGAATGGACCCGGCACGGCCGCGCCGAGGGAGCCGTCACCCTGCTCACCTCCGCCTCCATCCTCGCCACCCCCGGCGAGGACCGGCCCCTGCCCGCCCCGGCCACCCCGCTGCTGCTCGTCGGAGCCTGGAGCGAAGCGGCCCTGCTGCCCACCGAGTTCTGGATCACCAACATCGGAGACCGGCCCCTCGCCCAGCTCTTCCTCCTCGCCAAGCTCACCGACCGCGTCTCCCTCGACTTCACGGAAACCTGTGAACCCGTCGGCATCCGCGACTTCGAAGGCCGCTCCTTCCGGGGCTGGCACCACCACGCCACCCTCGCCAGCGTCGCCCACGCCGCGAAGCTCCTCGGCGCCCGCGGCCGCCCGCACGACCCCCACCCCGCAGCCGCCCGCGCCACCGCGGGCCGCGCGCCCGCACCGGCCGCGGCCCGGCCGCCCGTCACCCGCCCCGGGCCCCCGGCCGTCCTGCCCGCACGCGCCTACACCCCCGGTCAGACCCCGCGCCGCGAGTACATCCGCTGATGCTCGACATCGCCGAAGAGCTACGCGCGTGGTACGCCGCGCAGCGGGAGTTCGCCCTGGCCACCGTCGTGTCCGTCACCGGGAGCGCCCCGCGCGGCCCGGGTGCCTCGCTCGCCGTCGACGACCGGGGCACCGCGCTCGGATCGCTCTCCGGGGGCTGCGTGGAGTCCGCCGTGCACGAGCTCTGCCTCGATGCGATCGCCTCCGGCGAAGGAGGCCTGCACCGTTTCGGCTACAGCGACGACGACGCCTTCGCCGTCGGCCTGACCTGCGGGGGAGTCCTCGACGTCCTGATCACCCCGGTCCGCGGGGCCGACCCCGTCCGGCCCGTCATCCACCGCGTGCTCGACGCCACCGCGGGCGGCGCCAGAGCAGCCCTCGCCCGGGTCGTCTCCGGCCCGCCCCGGCAGCTCGGGCGGGCCCTGGCCGTCCATCCCGACGGGAGCTACCAGGGCGGGCTCGGCGCGGGCCCCGCACTGGACCGGGCCGCCGCCCTGCGGGTACGGCGACTCCTCGCGGCCGGGCGCACCGGCACCACCGAGCTCGGCACGGCCGGCGGACTGTGCGGCGAGCCGCTGACCCTGCTCGTCGAGTCGGCCGCCGAACCGCCCCGGCTCCTCGTCTACGGGGCCATCGACTTCGCCGCCGCCCTGGCCCGCATCGGCGCCTTCCTCGGCCACCGGGTCACCGTGTGCGACGCCCGGCCCGTCTTCGCGACCCCGGCCCGCTTCCCCGAGGCCGACGAGGTGATCGTCGACTGGCCGCACCGCCACCTCGCCGCGGAGTGGGACGCGGGCCGGCTGGACTCGCGTACCGCCGTCTGCGTCCTGACCCACGACGCCAAGTTCGACGTACCGCTGCTGGAACTCGCCCTGCGGCTGCCCCTCTCCTACGTCGGGGCCATGGGATCGCGCCGCACCCACACCGAGCGGGCCCGCCGGCTACGGGAAGAAGGGGTACCCGACTCCGCCCTGGCCCGGCTGCGCTCACCCATAGGCCTCGACCTGGGCGGCGCCACGCCCGAGGAGACGGCCCTGGCCATCGCCGCCGAACTCACGGCGGTCCGGCACGGCGGATCCGTCCGTCCCCTGGCCCGGCGCACCGGCCCCGTCCACCGGTCCCGACCGCCGGAGGACCAAGGTCCCGTAGGAAAGGACCACACGGCCCGGTATGTCCTGGACGATCGGCCCGGGCGGCGTAAACGCCAGGTCGTGGGAGAATGAAGTACGTGCGTTTCCTCGGCTGACAGGTCGGGGTACCTCCGATCGACTGGGATGTTCAGCACGTGCGTTTCCTCAATGACCTGAAGCCGCCGTACGACCTGACGTACGACGATGTGTTCATGGTGCCGAGCCGCTCCGCGGTAGGTTCCCGCCAGGGCGTCGACCTGTCCTCGCCCGACGGCACCGGCACCACCATTCCGCTGGTCGTGGCGAACATGACCGCCATCGCCGGCCGCCGGATGGCCGAGACGGTCGCCCGCCGCGGCGGCATCGTCGTCATCCCGCAGGACATCCCGATCGAGATCGTCACCGACGTGATCTCCTGGGTGAAGACCCGCCACCACGTGCTCGACACCCCGATCACGCTGGCGCCCACCCAGACCGTCGCCGATGCCCTCTCCCTGCTGCCCAAGCGCGCCCACGGCGCCGGCGTCGTCGTCGACGGCGAGGGCCGCCCGGTCGGTGTCGTCACCGAGCACGACCTGACCGGTGTCGACCGCTTCACGCAGCTCTCCGAGGTCATGTCGAAGGAGCTGCTGCTCATCGACGCCGACATCGACCCCCGCGAGGCCTTCAACCAGCTCGACGCGGGCCACCGCAAGCTGGCCCCGGCCGTCGACAAGGACGGCAAGCTCGTCGGCATCCTCACCCGCAAGGGCGCCCTGCGCGCGACCCTGTACACCCCGGCGACCGACGCCAACGGCAAGCTGCGCATCGCGGCCGCCGTCGGCATCAACGGCGACTTCGTGCAGAAGGCCAAGCAGCTGCTCGACGCGGGCGTGGACACGCTCGTCATCGACACGGCCCACGGCCACCAGGAGTCGATGATCAGCGCGATCAAGGCCGTCCGCGCGCTGGACCCGAACGTCCCGATCGTGGCGGGCAACATCGTCGCGGCCGAGGGCGTGCGCGATCTGATCGAGGCCGGCGCGGACATCATCAAGGTCGGTGTGGGCCCCGGCGCCATGTGCACCACCCGCATGATGACCGGCGTGGGCCGCCCGCAGTTCTCCGCGGTGCTGGAGTGCGCGGCGGAGGCCAAGAAGTTCGGCAAGCACGTGTGGGCCGACGGCGGCGTCCGTCACCCGCGCGACGTCGCGATGGCGCTGGCCGCCGGCGCGTCGAACGTGATGATCGGCTCCTGGTTCGCCGGTACGTACGAGTCCCCGGGCGACCTGCAGCAGTCGGCCGACGGCCGTCTGTACAAGGAGTCCTTCGGCATGGCCTCGGCCCGCGCGGTGCAGAACCGCACGTCGGAGGAGTCGGCGTACGACCGGGCCCGGAAGGGTCTGTTCGAGGAGGGCATCTCCACCTCGCGCATGTTCCTGGACCCGGCCCGTCCGGGCGTCGAGGACCTGATCGACTCGATCATCGCGGGCGTCCGCTCCTCCTGCACCTACGCGGGTGCGGGCTCCCTGGCGGAGTTCGAGGAGAAGGCCGTGGTGGGCATCCAGTCCGCGGCCGGCTACGCCGAGGGCAAGCCGCTGCACGCCAGCTGGAGCTAGTTTCCCCTTCCGTGGCCCCGGCCCCGCCCTTCCCGGGCAGGCCCGGGGCCACGGTCGTACCCGCGGTGCCACTGCCGGGGCGGAGCCCCTGACAGCGGCGCCGCACCTACGGGGTCCGGGGCGGGCTCCGGGGAACCGGGGGCACCTCCCAGCGGTAGCTGGGGGAGGAAGGGCGGGTGGGGGACGGGCTCCGCGCAGCGGGCCGTGCGGACCGGCTCGGGCGACCGTTCGGCGTGGCGGGGGACCGTTCGGCGCACGGCTGGGCGGATAGGCCAGGCGGCGGATAACTCCGCGCGGGCCACTGCGGGACGCTCGGGGGACCCGACCCCGAAGGGACACCCCCGTGGACAGGACCGACGCGTACGCCCTCGCCCGGCTGCACAGCGAACACGGCAAGGCCCTCTACGGCTTCCTCCTCGGCCTCACCTTCGGGGACCGGCACCGCGCCGAGGACCTGCTCCAGGAGACCCTGTTCCGTGCCTGGAAGCACCCCGAGGCCCTGGAGAGCGGGCACGCCTCGATGCGGCCCTGGCTGTACACCGTCGCCCGGCGGCTCGCCATCGACGCCCGGCGGGCCCGTCTGGTGCGGCCCGCCGAGGTGGGCCCGGACGCCCTGGAGCACTCCCCGGCCGCCGACGACCGCACCGAGCAGGCCGTCGCCGTCCTCGACGTCCGCCACGCCCTGCGATTACTCAGCCCGGAGCACCGCGCCGTGCTCCACCAGATCTACTTCCGCGGGGCCTCCGTCGGCGAGGCCGCCGAGGCGCTCGGGGTGCCCGCCGGGACCGTGAAGTCCCGTACCCACTACGCGCTCAGGGCGCTGCGCGCCGCCATGCCCGGCTACGGCCCCGGCGACCGCGTCGCCGTGTGAGCAGTCGGAGCCGCCTGCGCCGCCTGAGTCGCCTGAGCGGCCCGCGCCGCCACCGCCGCCCGGGAGCGGACCTGGAGCTTGGCCAGGATGTGCGACACGTGCGTCTGGACCGTGCGCCGAGAGAGGAACAGCGCGGACGCGATCTCCGGATTCGTACGGCCCTCCGCCACCAGCAGGGCCACCTTCAGTTCGGCCGGGGTCAGCGCCTCCCAGCCGTTCGACGGCCGCCGCCGCGCGGTCCGGCTGCCCCGGCGCACACCCAGGCTCCGCAGGCGGGCGTCGGCCCGGGCGATGTCCCACCGCGCGCCCAGGTCCTCGTACGTCTCCACCGCCCGGGTCAGCGCCGACCGCGCGCCGGCCAGGTCGCCGCGCCAGGCCCGCGCCACCGCCAGGTCCTCCAGGGTGTGGCCCAGCGGCAGCGGCCACCCGGCGCGCTCTCCCCGGGCCACCGCCTCGGCGAGGGGTTCCGGATCCTGCGCGAACAGGCCCCGGCAGCGCAGCAGGGCCAGCCCGGGGCCCGGGTACTCGGCCAGCGCCGCGGCCGCCCGCTCGCCCGCCGCCACCGCGGAACGCGCCGTGCCCGGCTCCCCGCTCTCCAGCGCGAGCCGCACGATCTCCGACAGCACCCAGGGCCTCTCGTACGCCATCGACTCCTCCGCCCCTTCCTCCAGCGCCGGCAGCAGCGCCCGCAGCGCGTCGCCCGGGCGGCCGTCCCGCTCCGCGAGCAGCGCCCGGGCCAGCAGCACGTGCGAGGCGTAGCGGCGCGCGGCGGGCGTGTCGAAGGCGTCGGCCGGGAGCGCCGCCAGCTCGGCCGCCGCCGCCCCGGGCTCGTCGCGGTGGCCCAGTACCAGCGCCCGCAGCCCGTGCACCACCACCGGCAGCCAGCCGTCCGACACCGGCAGCGCGCCCGCCCGGACCACCCCCGCGAGGGCCTCGTCCCAGTCGCCGAGCCGGTAGTGGAACTCGGCGAACCGGGCCTGCGTCACCACCAGCCGCCCCGTCGAACCGGTCCGGGCCGCCAGCTCCCGCGCCTCCCGCAGCGCGGCGTCCACGATCCCCGGCTCGTCGAAGCGCAGGTGGCCCTCCGCCTGGTTCGCGAGCAGCAGCAGCCGCATGTCGTTCGCCTCCGGGCTCCGGCGCGCGCAGGCGATCCCCTCCGCGACGTGGCGCAGCGATTCCCGGCCCCGGCCCAGGTGGAACAGGGCGAAGGACATGGCGTGATGGGCCTCCGCCCCGCACAGCGGATCCCCCAGCGCCCACGCCGCCTCCACCACCGGACCGGCCAGCGCGTACGCCTCGGCCGGCGGCCGCAGATCGGCCAGCGCCAGCACCCGGCAGGCCTCCAGCCGCAGCCGCAGCACGGCCGAGGGGAACTCCTCCGCCAGCGCCCGCTCGGTGACCTCCAGGGAGCGGGCCATGTCCCCCTGGATCATCAGCGCGGACACCAGCTTGAAGTCCACCGACGCCCGCCGGTCCGGGTCCCCGGTCCGGGCGCGCAGCGCGGCCAGCAGCTCCACCGACTCGGGCCGGCGCAGCATCAGCGCCGCGTCCGCGAGGAGCTCCTCCAGCGCGTCCCGGGTCCGCGGCTCCCACGCGTCGCCCTGCGCGATGGCCCGCTCCAGCAGTTCCGCCGCGGTGCCCGGGGCCCCGGCGATCAGCGCCGGCGCCGACTCCGCCAGCCAGCGCACCGCCCACGGGCCGAGCCGCCCGCCGCCGAGCAGCTGTTCGGCGGTCCGAGCCGGGTCCAGCCCGGCCTCCGCGAAGGCCCGGGCGGCGTCCTGGTGCAGGGCCGCCCGCACGGCCCCCGCGGTCTCGGCGTACAGGGCGCGGCGCAGCGCCGGATGGCGGAAGCGCAAGCCCTCCCCGGTGTCCTCCAGCAGCCCGGCCAGCACAGGCTCCTCCAACTCCGCGAGCAACTCCCGTACCGACCGCGACCGTACGAGGGCCAGCTCGCGCGCCGTGAACACCGGGCCCAGCAGCGCCGCGTGCCGCGTGGTGGCCCGGGCGGGCCCGGAGAGCGGATCCAGTGCCTGTGTGACGGACCCCGGCGGCGGTGGCAACTCCGCTTCGGGAAGCGTGAGTTCGGCCATCGCGGCGGTGTGGTCGGCCGGAGTGACGCGGAGCGCTCCCGTACGGGACCAGTGGTCCAGCAAGCGCCGCAGCAGGGCGGGGTTACCACCCGCCTGGGCGGCCGCCTCCCGCAGCCGGGGACCCGGCGGCGCCCCCAGCATCTCGTGCGCCAGCTCGGCGGCCTCCGCCCCCGACAGCGGCTCCAGCCGGACGGTGCGTCCGCCCGGGGTCGCGCACAGCGGCTCCAGCTCGGGCCGCCGGGGCAGTGGCCGCCGGGTCGTGGCCAGCAGCAGGGGCAGCCGCCCGGCCGCGGCCCGGCCGGCCAGGCGCTGCCACAGCAGCAGGGTGGCCGGATCGGCCCAGTGCGCGTCGTCCAGCACGAGCAGCATCGGCCGCTCCGCGCACCACCGCTCGACCCCCGCCACCAGCAGATCCATCGCGGCGAGCAGCGCGCCGCCCGGCAGCACCGCCTCCGCGGCCTCCCGCAGCAGGCCGACCACCGCCGCCCGGCCGGGCCCGCCGGGGTGCAGGCAGTCCAGCGCCGCGCGCAGCGGCAGCTCCACGGCGAGCGCGTCGGCCGCTGCGTACCGCACGCCGCAGCCGAGGGCCACAGCCTCGGTCAGCGCCTGCCGTACGAAGGCCGTCCGGCCGGAGCCGGGCTCGCCCTCCACGATCAGCAGGGCGCCGTGAGCACCTACGCCCTCCGCGCCCGCGCGCACCCATTCACGCAACTCGCAACGGAGCTGCTCTCGCCCGACCGTCACGTCGGCGATCCTTCCGGTCATTCGCGCCGGTCACAGGATGGCACGGAACGGCCGGTCGCAGAACGCCCCTCAGGGCCGCGGTGGTTGCCGATCCGGCGGTGAACTGTGCACGCCCGCACGGAATTTGGGAATCCGCAGGGTGATCTTCATGCCCGCGCCGACCCCCGTCTCCATCACCGGCCCGTACGCGTCCCCGTACACCTGGCGGATCCGCTCGTCGACATTGGGCAGCCCGATCCCCGAGGAGCCCCCGGCGCGCTCCCCGGCCAGGATCCGGCGCAGCAGGGCCGGATCCATCCCGATCCCGTTGTCCTCGACGGTGATCACCGCGTCCGAGCCCGCGTCCCGCGCGGTGATCGTGATCCGGCACTCCTGCGTGGAGTCCTCCAGCCCGTGCTTGACGGCGTTCTCCACCAGCGGCTGCAGGCACAGGAACGGCAGCGCCACCGGTAGCACCTCCGGAGCCACCTGCAGGGTCACCTTCAGTCGGTCCCCGAACCGGGCACCGGCCAGCGCCAGATACTGCTCGATGGAACGCAACTCGTCGGCGAGGGTGGTGAAGTCGCCGTGCCGCCGGAAGGAGTAGCGGGTGAAGTCCGCGAACTCCAGCAGCAGGTCACGGGCCCGCTCCGGATCTGTCCGTACGAACGAGGCGATCGCGGCGAGGGAGTTGAAGATGAAGTGCGGGGAAATCTGCGCCCGCAGCGCCTTGATCTCCGCCTCCATCAGCCGGGTCCGTGACCGGTCCAGCTCGGACAGCTCCAGCTGTACGGACACCCACCGCGCGACCTCCGTGGCCGCCCGCACCAGCACCGCCGACTCCTGCGACCCGTAGGCCACCAGGGCGCCCAGCATCCCGTCCTCACCGGTCAGCGGGGCCACCACCGCCCACTTCAGCGGACAGTCGGGCCGCTGGCACTCCGTCCGCACGCTCTGACTGCGCCCCGACTCCAGCATCACCGCCACCCGGGCCATCGCCCGCCGCTGGTGGTGGTCGGCGCCCGGGCCGTCCCAGGCCAGCACCGCGTCCCGGTCGGTCAGGCACAGCGCCTCCGTGCCCAGCAGCGAACGCAGCCGCTTGGCCGCCTTGCGGGCGGCGTCCTCCGTCAGCCCGGCCCGCAGAGGGGGAGCGGCCAGCGAAGCCGTGTGCAGCGTGTGGAAGGTGGCCCGCTCCACCGGGGTGCCCAGGTCCAGCCCCGCCGCCCGCTCGCCGCGCAGGGCGTGCCGACGGCCCGCCGCCCAGCCGGCGCCCAGCAGCAGGGCCGCGCCGGCGACCGCGAGGAGGGCGAGGGCCGCGGGGGTCACCGGGCACCCTCTCCCTCGCTCCGCTGGGGGGACCCCCACGCCCGGTCCACGGCCACGTTCTCCGGCAGGTGCAGCCGGGCCAGGGTGGCCGCCGTCCCGGCCGGGATCCGCGAGCGGGTGGCCAGCGACACCGCCACCATCGTGAGGAACCCGAGCGGCACCGACCACACCGCCGGCCAGGCCAGCAGCGCGTGCGCCCAGCCCGCAGGCGCCAGCCCGGCCCGGGTCGCGAGCACCGCGCTCAGCGCCGCCCCGCCGCCCGTGACCAGACCGGCCACCGCACCCGGCGGGGTCAGGCCGCGCCACCAGATGCCGAGCACCAGCAGCGGGCAGAAGGAGGAGGCCGACACCGCGAAGGCCAGCCCCACCGCGTCCGCCACCGGCACGTCCCGCGCCGCCACGCTCCCGCCCAGCGGCACCAGGATCGCCACGAGCACCGCGACGCGGAAGCTGCGCACCCCGCGCGAGGGCAGCAGGTCCTGGTGCAGCACCCCCGCCACCGCCATGGTCAGCCCCGAGGCCGTCGACAGGAACGCCGCGAACGCGCCCCCGGCCAGCAGCGCCCCCAGCAGGTCCCCCAGGACACCGCCCAGCATCCGCTCGGGGAGCACCAGCACGGCCGCGTCCGCGTCACCGGTGAGGGCGAGCTCGGGGGCGTAGATCCGGCCCAGGGCCCCGTACACCGGCGGCAGCAGGTAGAAGATGCCGACCAGCCCGAGCACCACCAGCGTGGTGCGCCGAGCGGCCCGCCCGTTGGGGCTCGTGTAGAAGCGCACGGCGACGTGCGGCAGCCCCATGGTGCCGAGGAAGGTGGCCAGGATCAGCCCGTACGTCGCGTACAGCCGGTACCCCGCGTGGTCCCCGGACAGCGGCTGCGACCAGCTCGACACGCCCATGCCCGCCTCCGCCCGGGTCTCGGGCACGGGGGTGTCCGGGGCGAACTCCAGCCGCGCGTGGGCCCGTACGGAATGCGGTCCGGCGGCGAGGGTCACCGGCTCCCCGGCGTAGGTACGCCCGTCCAGCTGCCCGGTCACCGACACCGTCAGCGGCGCGTCCAGGGACAGCCGCACGTCCTCGGCGAGGGTGACGGCGGTGTGCTCGCGGAAGACGGCCGGGGCGTCGAAGGAGGCCCGCGGGGCGCCGTCCCCGGCCCAGGCGGCGATCAGGAAAAAGGCCGGGACGAGCAGGGCCGTCAGCTTGAGCCAGTACTGGAAGGCCTGCACGAAGGTGATGCTGCGCATCCCGCCGGCCGCCACGGCCGCGCTCACCACGAAGGCGACGACCACCCCGCCGACCCAGTGCGGGGCACCGGTCAGGATCTCCAGGGTCAGCCCGGCGCCCTGCAACTGCGGCAGCAGGTACAGCCAGCCGACCCCCACCACGAAGAGCACCGCGATCCGGCGCACCGCCTGCGACTCCAGCCGGTCCTCGGCGAAGTCGGGCAGCGTGTACGCCCCGGAGCGGCGCAGCGGGGCCGCGACGAGTGCGAGCAGCACCACGTAGCCGGCGGTGTAGCCGACCGGGTACCAGAGCATCTCGGGCCCCTGGAGCAGCACCAGCCCGGCCACCCCGAGGAAGGAGGCGGCGGAGAGGTACTCCCCGCTGATGGCCGCCGCGTTGAGGCGGGGGCCGACGGTGCGGGAGGCCACGTAGAAGTCGGAGGTGGTCCGGGATATCCGCAGGCCGAGCGCCCCGACGAGGACGGTGACCAGGACGACGACGGTGACCGCGGTCAGGGCGTACGCCTGGTTCACGGGCGGTTCCTTCGGCCGGAGGTGGGGTGAGCGGAGTCTATGCACCGCTGCGGACGCGGCAACAGGCACGATCCGGCCCGTACCGGTGGGTGCCGGTGGTGCCGCTGCGCGGGGCCTTCCCCCACCCCGCCCCTTCCCGAACTGGGGCTCCGCCCCAGACCCTCTCCCCCAGCTACCGCTGGGAGGTGCCCCCACCAGACTCCGTCCGGGGGGACCCCCACGCCTCAAACGCCGGCGAGGCTGGAGCGCCGCGCAGCGGCACTCCAGCCCGCCCGGCGTTTGAGGCGTGGGCGCGCAGCGCACGTACGGGGTCCGGGGCGGAGCCCCGGGAAACGGTGAAAGGGCGGGGTGGGGAAGAGCCCCGCGCAGCGGCAACGGCGGCGACGCGGTCAGACGGCCGGGTCGCGGTGTTCCGCGCAGTCGCGGAGGGCGATCTCCAGCTCCACGTACGACTCCTCCGCCCGCCGGAAGGCCAGCGTCAACGCGGCCTCCGCACGCGGCGGCACCTGCTCGCGCACGCCCTCTCGGGCCTCGTAGAGGAGATCGGCCCAGCGGGCGGCCGCACTGCGCAGTCCGGCCAGCAGCGCCTCGGCCTCGGCAGGCCCGGCGGGCCGGGTGCGGGACAGCCCGGTCAGCGCGTCGAGCAGCGCCTGGATCTCGGACATCTGGCTCCTCCCGCGCAGGAAGATCCACGATACGCACCACCCGCGCCACCGGCGGTCCGTTCACCCCGCCGGATCGCCGTACGCCATTCGCCGTGCGACGAACGGCGGGTGCGCGCCGCCGGGCGGTCGGACGGCGGCCGGACGGCGAATGGCGTACGGCGGACCCCGTCAGCCGGTGGCCTGCCGCATCAGCAGGTCCCGCAGCTGCCGTGCGTGCCTGCGGCTGACCTGGAGCTCCGCCGAGCCGACCCGGACACTGGTGGTGCCCGCGTCCAGCCGCAGTTCGTCGATGCGGGCCAGCGCCACCAGGTGGCGGCGGTGGATGCGGACGAACCCGCGCGCCGCCCAGCGTTCCTCCAGCGTGGACAGCGGGATCCGGACCAGGTGGCTGCCCTCGTCGGTGTGCAGGCGGGCGTAGTCGCCCTGGGCCTCGACGTACACGATGTCGGCTATGGCCACGAAGCGGGTGACCCCGCCCAGTTCGACGGCGATCTGCTCCGCGGTGCGCTCGGTCACGGTGACCTCGGGGGCCGGGGGCCGCTGCATCGGCACCGCGGGCAGCTGGTCCGCGGCCTGCGCCGGCGCCTGTGCCTGCGCCTGGAGAGACACCGGCGCCGGCTCCCCGGCCCGCCCCAGCTGCGCGCAGGCCCGCCGCACGGCCTCCGCGAGCCGCTCCGGGCGTACGGGCTTGAGTACGTAGTCCACGGCCTTGAGGTCGAAGGCCTGTACGGCGAACCCCTCGTGCGCGGTGACGAACACGATCAGCGGCGGCCGCGCGAACCCGGCCAGCAGTTTCGCGATGTCCAGTCCGGTCAGCCCGGCCATGTGGATGTCGAGGAAGACGACGTCGATGCCGTCGGCCCCGTCGGGCCCGGTCTCCAGCGCCCGGGTGATCCGGCGCAGGGCCTCGGTGGCGTCCGAGGCGCCCTCCGCGCTGCGCACCCGGGCATCGGAGCGCAGCAGGTAGAGGAGCTCCTCCAGGAGCGGCTTCTCGTCGTCGACGGCCAGTACGCGCAGCATGCCGCCGAGTGTAGATACCGGCCCGCCGGGGCGGAACGGGGCGCGGCCCCACGCCCCGGGGGAGGTAGGGCGAAGGGGCCGCGCGGATCAGGGCGTGGGGGAATGGGTGGGACGGGCGGGCGGGGTGGCCGGGGTTACTGGACGGTGATGAGCTTGCCGTCGGGGGCCACGGCGTACCAGGTGCCGCCTACGCCCTGGCCGTTGATGTCGCCGGGCTTCTTGTCACCGGCGAAGGTGTAGACGGGCCAGCAGTCCACGGTCTGCTGCTTCTTGCCGTCGGGACGGTCCAGGACGAGGTAGTTCCGCTCGGTGATGCCCTTGACGTTCGCCTTGTCGACCGGCGGGACGACCGGCCACTTCGTCAGGCAGTCGCCGACGCACTTGGACACCATCGGCCACGCGGTGTCCGGCTTGAAGCGGTAGACCGTCATGCCCTTGCCATCGACGATGTGGTCGCCGAGCTTCGGGTCCTTCGCCACCGACAGGCCCGCGCCCGCCTCGGCCGGAGCGGCCGCGCCCGGCGCCGCCTTGGCGGCCTTCTTCCCGTCCGGCGCGAAGGCGAACCAGGTGCCGCCGACGCCCTGGCCGTTGGTGTCGCCGGCCTTGGCGTCCTTGTTGAAGCGGTACGCGGGCCAGCCGGCCACCGTCAGCTGCTTCGTGCCGTCGCCGCGCACGACCTCGCCCAGCAGCGCCGGGTCCATGCCCGCGACGGCGGTCACGTCGCCCGCCGCGACCACCGGCCAGGTCTTCGCGCAGTCCCCTTCGCAGTTCGACTTCGACGGCTTGGCCGTGTCCTTGTCGAAGCGGTAGAGGGTGAGCCCGGCGCTGTCGCTCAGGATCGAACCGATCTCCGCGTTGTCGCCGATGGCCAGCTGCCCGGCCGCCTTGGCGCCGCCCGCGGCCGCGCCGTCCGCCGCGGGAGCCTGGGAGGAAGCGGCGCCGGCCGGCTTGGCCGGGTCGGCGACCTTGTCGTCCGCCTGTCCGCACGCCGTCGCCGCGAGGGCGACGGCGATCACGGCTGCGGCAAGGGTGGTTCCGCGCTTCATGCCCATCTTGATCTCTCCCACTGTGTCTCCGTCGTGTCCGCCGCCCGCGTTCTTCCGAAGCGGCGGCAACTGTGCGCAGGACACGCCCAGCGGGCGCCGAACCGTTCAAAGCGATCGGTGTGGGCTGTTTCACCTATCCGGCGGCGAACCCGGCGCGCCTCAGAGCCGTGACCACAGCGAGGCCGAGGACCTGGTGTCCGGCGTCGTTGGGGTGCAGACCGTCCTCCAGGTGCTCCGGACCGAGCACGTCCCGCCCCGGGAGCACGGCCAACCGCTCGTCCCCGGCGGCGATCCGGTCCCGCGCGGCGCGCTCCATCGCGTCGCGCAGGGCCCCCAGGGTGGCGCCCAGCCGGTTCGGGGTGCGTTCGGCGTCGGGCCGCAGGACGGGGGAGACCAGCAGGAGCGGAGTCCTCGGGTGGCCCTGGCGGACCAGTTCGAGGAACGCGCGCGTGGTCTCGTACAGCATCGGCACCGAAAACGGCACTCTGGACCAGCAGTTGGTGCCGAAGGCGAGGGTGAGGACGTCGGCGGGCAGGCCCGCGAGCTGTTCGGCGGTGGCGAGTTCGCCCCGCGCGGCACCCGCGTAGCCGAGGTTGACGGTGTCCCAGCCGAGCGCCCGGCCGGTGACCGCGGGCCAGCCGTGCGCGGGGCGGGTCGACCACCAGCCCTCGGTGATGGAGTCGCCGTGCACCACCCAGCGCGGGGCGGGCGGCGGCGGGGCGAGGGTGCCGCCGATCCCGCGCAGGCCGAGTATCAGCGGGGACTGGGCTTCGGGCGGATGGATGGTGAAGGGGCCGTGGCCGCCGCCCAGTTCGATCCGTACGACGGACTCCGCGGCGGGTTCGGTGACGACCTCCGTCACCACCCCGTGCCGGTCCCAGAGCGAGAAGAGGTGCGCGAGGTCGCGCAGGGCGTCGGTGGGGCCGGGTACCGTCGCCCGGTAGCGGATCTCCACCGCCCGCGCGGTCGCCGTGGTGAACTCCAGCCGGACCCCGATCGGCAGGGTGGCCCGCTCGCCGGTGTCCCAGGGCAGCCGCATGGTGTCCGCCGGGTCGGCCCGCACAGGGCGCCCCTTGTCCAGCCAGGCGACCCCGCGCAGGAAGGGCTCCGGGTCCTGCCACTGCGTACCGGTGCCGTTCGTGCCATCGGTGCCCTGAGCGCTCACTCTTCGCCTCCGATCGTCGGATACGGGAACTTGACGCCGACCCCGCCGTCCACCACGAGGGTCTGCCCCGTCACGTACGAGGACAGCGGCGAGGCCAGGAAGTACAGGGCGGCCGCGATGTCCGAGGTCTCGGCCACCCGGCCCAGCGGGGCGTTCTCCGCGTTGCGCCGTCTCCCCTCGGCGCCCAGCAGGGCGGCGACCCGCGGGGTCCACACCACGCCCGGCGCCACCGCGTTCACCCGTACCCCGCGCGGGCCCAGTTCCACCGCCGCCGAGCGCACCAATGCCATCAGCCCGGCCTTCGCCGCCCCGTACGCGGCGTGCAGCGGGGCGGCGGTGAGGCCGGAGACGGAGGCCACGAAGACCAGCGGGCCGCCGCCGGCCGCGGCGACGGCCTCGCCGCCGTACTGGACGGCGAGCCAGGCGTGCCGCAGCACGAGGTCGAAGTGCCAGTCCCAGCCGGCGTCGTCCAGCTCGGGCAGCGCCGCGTACCTGGCCATGCCGACGATGTCGACGACCCCGCCGACCGGGCCGCCCAGCAGCTCCGGCGCCTGCGCGAACAGGGCACGTACGGAGGCCCGCCGGGTCACGTCACAGCTGTAGGGGATTCCCCCGGTCTCGGCGGCGACGGCCGCGGCCCGCTCCTCGTCCACGTCCACGCACAGCACCCGGGCGCCGGCGGCGGCCAGGGCGTGGGCGCTCTGCCGGCCGATGCCGTTGCCCGCGCCGAGCAGCACCAGGCCCCGGCCGTCGAGGCGGTGCAGGGCGGCGTAGTCGGGTACGGGGGAGGTGTCGAGGGGCTCGGCGGGTGCGTTCACGAGGCGGCCGTCCGGGGCCGGTAGCGGGCCAGCTCGGGGATGACTTCCTTGCCCAGGACCTCGATCGTCCGCAGGATCTCCCGGTGCTCCAGGTAGCCCCACTGCACGTAGCAGATCAGCTGGTCCACGCCGAGGTCCGCGTACCGCTTCGCCTTGGCGACGATCGTCTCGGCGTCCCCGATCAGGATCATGTCCCCGTCGCTGAACTCCCGTACGGGCACCTCCCCTTCGAGGATCGGGTTCAGGAGCGGGAAGGCCTGCTCGCGCTCCTCCGGGGCCAGGTGCGGCAGTTCCCACTCCAGGGTGAAGCGCGCCAGGTTCGAGTACCACCAGGCCACCGACTCCCACACCCGGGCGCCCGGCTCCGCGCGGGGCGCGGTGGCGTGCACGAGGGTGTAGGCGCTGACCCGGTCCGTGGTGACGTCGGTGAGGGGGCGGGGGTCGCGGGCGGCCGCCCGGTACGCCGCCACCTGCCGGGCCATCGCCTCCAGCGGCTGCATGATCGAGAACGAGAGCAGCCCGAGTCCGGCCGCCCCCGCCACCTCGGCCGAGCCGGGGGAGGTTGCCGCCATCCAGGCGGGCGGGTGCGGATCCTGCATGGGCTTGGGCGTGACCATGCGGCGCGGGAAGCGGAACCGCTCGGACTCGTAGGCGAAGTACTCCTCCCGCCACATCCCGGTCACGATCCCGATCGCCTCGCGCCAGTCCTCGCGCGACCTCTCCCGGTCCACCCCGAAGGCGGCCTGCTCCATGGGGGTGGAGCGCCCGGTGCCCCACTCCACCCGGCCGCCGGAGAGCACGTCCACGGTGGCGACCTTCTCGGCGATGCGCTGCGGCGGGGTGAAGCCGAAGGGGGTCAGGGTAACGCCGAAGCCGAGCCGGATCCGCTCGGTCAGCCCGGCCAGGTGCCCGAGGAGCACCTCCGGGGCCGGGCAGTGCGAGCGGCCCTCTCGGAAGTGGTGCTCGACGGCCCACACGGTCCGGAACCCCATCCGGTCGGCGAGCCGGATCTGCTCGACGGCCTCCCGGTAGGCGCGCTGCTCGGCGGCCCGCTGGCCGTGCGGATGGGGCCCGTGCCAGGGCTTCGGTACGTCGATCTCGTAGAGCACGTCCAGATCCATGGCGGCACGCTGCGGCAGATCTGACGAAGTGTCAAGAAAGGGGGGTGAGGGTGTGCTGCGCAGCGATCGATCGTCTGCGTGCAACGAAGGGCCATTCAGGACAGATCCGCGCAACGATCGTTCGCCAATGCGCAAGGATGGTGCATTACGGGCGGTATCGCTCAGCTCGTAGGCTCACTCGCTGTACGTGGAGTGGCGCGACTGCCTGCTCGGCGGTCCCCCCATGCCCAGGCTCTGCCTGCTCCTGCTCCGGACCGCTGCGGTCGACGCCTTCACCCCATCCGCAGCGTCAAAGGAGACCCCTCGTGCTCGATCACGGCCAGGCGCCCCCGCTCGCCCCAGAGCGGCGCAAGCCCGTCAATCCGCTGCTGCGCCGCAAGCCGGTCGAGCGGCTGGTGGCCGAGGGCGGCCAGGGCGAGGGCGGCTCGCTGCGCCGCTCGCTCACCATGTGGCAGCTGACCATGATCAGCATCGGTGCGACCCTGGGCACCGGCATCTTCGTCGTCCTCGGCGAAGCCGCCCCCAAGGCCGGACCGGCCGTGACGATCGCCTTCGTCATCGCGGGCCTGACCGCCCTCTTCTCGGCCCTGTCCTACGCTGAGCTGGCCGGCTCCGTGCCGGTCTCCGGGTCCTCCTACTCGTACTCCTACGCCACCATGGGCGAGTTGATCGCCTGGATCTGCGGCTGGTGCCTGGTCCTGGAGTACGCCGTCTCCGTCTCGGCCGTCGCCGTCGGCTGGGGCCAGTACCTCAACGAGCTGCTCGACGGGACGATAGGCATCACCCTCCCCGAGAAGTTCTCCGCCGCCCCGCTGGGCGACGGCGGCTGGATCAACCTGCCGTCCCTGGTCGTCGTGCTGCTCGCCATGGTCTTCCTGATGCGCGGCGCCAAGGAGAGCGCCCGGATCAACACGATCATGGTCGTGGTGAAGATCGTCACGCTGCTCCTCTTCATCGGCATCGGCGTCATGGGCATCAAGGCCGGCAACTACGCCCCGCTCGCCCCGCTCGGCATCACCGGCATCAGCGCCGCCGCCTCCACGCTCTTCTTCTCGTACATCGGCTTCGACGCCGCCTCCACCGCCGGTGAGGAAGCCAAGAACCCGAAGAAGGACCTGCCGCGCGCGATCATGCTGTCGCTGGGCATCGTCACCGTCCTGTACGTCCTCGTCGCGTTCGTCGCCGTCGGCGCCATGCCGTGGCAGGACTTCGAGGGCACCGAGGCCGCGCTCGCGCAGATCATGAAGGACGTCACCGGCCACAGCTTCTGGGGCGTCGTCCTCGCCGCCGGCGCGGTCGTCGCGATCGCCTCCGTCGTCTTCGCCGTCCTCTACGGCCAGACCCGCATCCTCTTCGCGATGTCCCGCGACGGCCTCGTGCCCAAGGTCTTCGCCAAGGTCGACGCGAAGACCGGCGCCCCCCGCGCCAACGTGGTCATCGTCTCGCTCTTCTGCGGGACCCTCGCGGCCTTCGTCCCGCTGGGCGAGCTCGCCAACGCCACCAGCATCGGCACCCTCTTCGCCTTCGCCCTGGTCAACGTGGCCGTCGTGATCCTGCGCAGCACGAAGCCGGACCTGCCGCGCACCTTCAAGGTGGCCCTGTTCCCGGTCACGCCGATCCTCGGCTTCATCGCCTGCGGCTGGATGATGTACAGCCTGCCGGTCGCCACGTGGGTCGCGTTCGGTGTCTGGATGGCCGTCGGCCTCGTGGTCTACTTCCTCTACGGCATCCGCCGCTCCACCCTGGCCACAGCAGAGAAGTGATCCACCCGCAGTGCGACTGAACGATCTCGACGAACGCATCGTGCACGCCCTCGCCGAGGACGCCCGCCGCTCCTACGCGGACATCGGCTCCGAGGTCGGGCTCTCCGCCCCCGCCGTGAAGCGGCGCGTGGACCGGCTGCGGGCCGAGGGGGCCATCACCGGCTTCACCGTCCGCGTCGACCCCGCCGCGATGGGCTGGGAGACCGAGGGCTTCATCGAGATCTACTGTCGCCACAACACCTCGCCGGACGACATCCGGCGGGGCCTGGAGCGCTACCCCGAGGTGGTGTCCGCGTCGACCGTCACCGGCGACGCGGACGCCCTCGTCCAGATCTTCGCCTCCGACATGCGGCACTTCGAGCGCGTACTGGAACGCATCGCGGGCGAACCGTTCGTCGAACGCACGAAGTCGGTCCTGGTCCTCTCGCCCCTCCTCCGCCGCTTCACCTCGGGCGCCCCGGCCTAGGCCGGGGCGTGCCGGGCGTGCCGTTCCTCCTCGGTCAGCCCGCCCCAGATTCCGTACCGCTCATGCGTGCGCAGCGCGTGGTCGAGGCAGGCGGCCCGCACCGGGCACCCCGCGCAGACGCGCTTGGCGGCGGCGTCCCGCTCCTCCCGGTCCTCGCCCCGCTCTCCGGCGGGATGGAAGAACCGGCCGGAACCCAGATCCCGGCAGGCGGCCCGGGACTGCCACTGCCAGAAGTGGTGCGCGGCGCCGGGCAGGCGTACGACGTCGGTCATGGCTGTTCCTTTCGTGGGTTGTCCCGCGTCTGACCGCTGAGCGCCCCGCGAAACCCCGCCACGGCCAACTCTCCGCGGATCAGGCCTCCTTGGGCGGCGTACGCAGGCCCAGGAAGTCCGGGCGGTGCCGCACGGTGAAGCCCATGGACTCGTAGAGCCGCACCGCCCCCGTGTTCTCCGCCGCCGCGTGCAGGAACGGGCCGTCCCCGCGTTCGCGCACCGCCGCGGCGACCGCCCGGATCAGCCGGGCCGCAAGGCCCCGGCCCCGGTGGTCCGGGTGCGTGCACACCGCGCTGATCTCCGACCAGCCCACCGGCCGCATCCGCTCCCCGGCCATTGCGACGAGCCGCCCCTCGTGACGGATCCCGAGGTACGTGCCCAGTTCGACGGTCCGGTCCATGAACGGGCCCGGCCGGGTCAGCGCGACCAGCTCGAGCATCTCCGGCACGTCGGCCGGCCCCAGGAGAACCGCCTCGGGCGCGGCCTCGGCCCGTACCGCCCGGCCCTCCAGCTGCACGCCGGGGATGGCCGCCACGGTCTCCCACCCCGGAGGCGGGGTCAGCAGCCCGGTCACCCAGACCCCCTCGCCCGGTCCCGCCAGCGCCGCCAGATCCGCCCACGCGCGGGGGTCCTCCGGGTCGCAGAGCGCAGCGAACGGGCTCGCGTCGGGGGCGTAGCGGGCGGCCAGACCCGCGGGCCCGTGCTCGGCGAAGGCGCGGTGCGGTCCGGTCAGTGCGGACCAGACCGGGTTGTCGAGTACCTCGGGGGACATCGGTGCGGAGCTCCCTTCATTCGCGTGCCCGCCTTCTTGACGGCTCCGTACGCCGCCACGAAACTTCGGGGGACGGCCACGACGGCCGGCGGCCCACCGCGGGAAGCCTAACGATCGCGGGACGGGCCGCCGAGGACGCGACGGGAGGCGGGACCGGTGGACACACGGAGCCCCCGTCGCTGGTGGCTGACCCGGCGCCTGCACATCGACCTGCTGCGGGTGTGCAGCGCATTCGGCCCGCGGGGCTGAGCCCTCCAGACGGACACCGGTGACCGGGACCGTGCGCACCGCGCCGCCCGGAACACCGCCCTGCTCAGGCCACTTCCGCGCGCCCGCCCCAGGAGAGTCATGTCGCACACCGTCCTGCCCCGCACCGGCCCGGCCCCCGCCCTCCGCGGCCGCATCGGGACCGGCTTCTCCCCCGTCCCGCACCGCTACCACCTCTCCACCGACTGTCCCCGCTCCGAGCAGGTGACGCGGGCCCTCGCCCTGCTGGGCATCGGGGACTCCGTCGCCGCCACCGTCCTCGGCGCGGACACCGCCGGACCCGGGTACACCGAGCTGCGCCTGGCGTACGAGGCGGCCGGACACCACTTCGACGGCGACCTGACCGTCCCCGCCCTCGTCGACACCTGGAGCGGCCGGGTGGTCTCCGACCACGCCCCCGACATCCTCGATGATCTCCGCCTGCTGGCTTCCTGAGGGTCTCCGCGGCCTCCGCGCAACGAATCACCGCTCAAGGGGTGGAACGCGCAACGAATCGATGCGCGGAGCGCAACGGTCACGGCTTGTCCGGGTCGAACGTCCGAACGTACCGTTTTACGACCCCCACCCCTCCTGTCACAGAGGTAAGCCATGGCCCCGCTGCGCACCGCCCTCCTCCAGAGCTCCGGACGGCTCGGCGACACCGCCGAGAACCTCAAGGCGCTCGACGAGGCCGCGGCGCGCGCCGCACAGAGCGGGGCCGGGCTCCTCGTGACCTCGGAGATGTTCCTCACCGGCTACGCCCTGGACGCTGAGGACATCGCCGGCCTCGCCGAACCGGCCGACGGCGAATCCGCACACGCCATCGGCGGGATCGCCCGCCGCCACGGGATCGCCGTCCTGTACGGCTACCCGGAGCGGGACGGCGAGACCGTGTACAACGCCGCGCAGCTCATCGGCCCCGATGGCGCCCCGCTCGCGAACTACCGCAAGACCCACCTCTTCGGCTGCTTCGAGCAGGAAGCCTTCACCCCCGGTGACGTCCCCGTCGTCCAGGCCGACCTCGGCGGCCTGCGCGTCGGCATCATGATCTGCTACGACGTGGAGTTCCCCGAGAACGTCCGGGCGCACGCGCTCGCCGGCACCGACCTCCTCCTGGTGCCGACCGCGCAGATGCACCCGTTCCAGTTCGTCGCCGAACAGCTCGTTCCCGTACGGGCCTTCGAGAACCAGATGTACATCGCGTACGTCAACCGCACCGGCCCGGAAGGCGAGTTCGAGTTCGTCGGCCTCAGCTGCCTGGCGAGCCCCGACGGGGTCACCCGGACCCGGGCCGGCCGCGGCGAGGAGCTGGTGTTCGGCGAGGTCGACCCCGAGCTGCTGAGCGCCTCGCGCGAGACCAACCCGTACCTGCGCGACCGCCGCCCCGGGCTCTACGCCTCCCTCGTCTGAGCCCCGCCCGCGCCGCCCTCCCCCCTGCCACACCCCCGCAAGGAGTCGTACCCCATGACGTCCACGGTGCCCACCACCGCCGTCCCGCACAGCGACGGACAGCCGCCGATCACCATGTTCGGCCCGGACTTCCCGTACGCGTACGACGACTTCCTCGCCCACCCGGCCGGCCTGGGGCAGATACCGGCGACCGAGCACGGCACCGAGGTCGCCGTCATCGGCGGCGGACTGTCGGGGATCATCTCCGCCTACGAGCTGATGAAGATGGGCCTCAAGCCCGTCGTCTACGAAGCCGACCAGATCGGCGGGCGGCTGCGCACCGTCGGCTTCGAGGGCGCGGGCACCGAGGAGCTGACCGCTGAGATGGGCGCCATGCGCTTCCCGCCGTCCTCCACCGCCCTGCAGCACTACATCGACCTCGTCGGCCTGGTCACCGAGCCCTTCCCGAACCCGCTCGCCGAGGCCACCCCCTCGACGGTCGTGGACCTCAAGGGCGAGACCCACTACGCCGAGACCATCGCCGACCTCCCGCAGGTCTACCGCGACGTCGCCGACGCGTGGAACGCCTGCCTCGACGAGGGCGCCGACTTCTCCGACATGAACACCGCGATGCGCGAGCGGGACGTCCCGCGCATCCGCGAGATCTGGGCGAAGCTCGTCGAGAAGCTCGACGACGAGACCTTCTACGGCTTCCTCTGCAAGTCGGACGCCTTCAAGTCCTTCCGCAAGCGCGAGATCTTCGGCCAGGTCGGCTTCGGCACGGGCGGCTGGGACACCGACTTCCCGAACTCCATCCTGGAGATCCTGCGCGTCGTCTACACCGAGGCCGACGACCACCACCGCGGCATCGTGGGCGGCTCGCAGCAGCTCCCGCTGCGCCTGTGGGAGCGCGAGCCCGAGAAGATCGTCCACTGGGCCAAGGGCACCTCCCTGTCCACCCTGCACGACGGCACCCCGCGCCCGGCGGTCACCCGCCTGCACCGCACGGCCGGCAACCGCATCACGGTCACCGACGCGTCGGGTGACATCCGCACCTACCGCGCCGCGATCTTCACCGCGCAGTCGTGGATGCTCCTGTCGAAGATCGCGTGCGACGACACGCTCTTCCCGATCGACCACTGGACGGCGATCGAGCGCACCCACTACATGGAGTCCAGCAAGCTCTTCATCCCCGTCGACCGGCCGTTCTGGCTCGACAAGGACGAGGAGACGGGCCGCGACGTCATGTCGATGACGCTGACCGACCGGATGACCCGCGGCACCTACCTGCTGGACAACGGCCCGGACAAGCCCGCCGTCATCTGCCTCTCGTACACGTGGTGCGACGACAGCCTGAAGTGGCTGCCGCTGTCCGCGAACGAGCGGATGGAGGTCATGCTGAAGTCCCTCGGCGAGATCTACCCGAAGGTCGACATCCGCCGCCACGTCATCGGCAACCCGGTGACCGTGTCCTGGGAGAACGAGCCCTACTTCATGGGCGCGTTCAAGGCCAACCTGCCGGGCCACTACCGCTACCAGCGGCGCCTGTTCACCCACTTCATGCAGGACCGCCTCCCCGAGGACAAGCGCGGCATCTTCCTCGCGGGCGACGACATCTCCTGGACGGCCGGCTGGGCTGAGGGCGCGGTCCAGACCGCCCTCAACGCCGTCTGGGGCGTCATGCACCACCTCGGTGGCACGACCGACTCCACCAACCCGGGCCCGGGCGACGTCTACGACGAGATCGCCCCGGTCGAGCTGCCGGAGGACTGACCCCTCCGGGACCCCGTGACCACGGGCCGCCCACGCGCAAGAACGCGGGGGCGGCCCGCACTCATGCCAGGCGCCGCCAGACGAGGCGCCACCGTTCCGCCCGGGCGGCCTTCACGCCGGGGGCGGGCTCGGTGGCGCGACCGGCGAGGCTCACCCCGCACCCTGTGCAGAGCGTGTGCTCCGTGAACCCGTCGTGCCAGGTCTTCGTCCCGCGCCCCGCCACGCACACCGGGCACCTGGCCAGGTCCCCGGCCGGGGCTCGCATGATCTGCCGCATCACCACCGGGAGCGGCTCGGCCGGGTGGAACTCGGGGTCGGGGCACCAGAGCCGCCGACGCGGCTCCGGCGGATCCGGGACGCGCACACCGGCGGCCTTCTGCGCACGGCGGGCGCCTTTCCACATCAGGAAGCCGGCCATCCACACCTCCCGCGCCGCGTGCAGCTCCTCCACCGCCCGCAGCACCGCCGCCGGATCCTCATCCGGCTCGGGCGGGATGCCGGCGGTGCGGCACAGGTGGTGGTAGGTGGCATGGAAGCCGTACGGGGCGAACTCCCCGAGGCAAGCGCACAGTGCATTGAACCGCTGCACAGGCGAAAGGCCGGGATCGTGCGCCCGGGCGCGGTGCGTGGTGAAGCTGCCCATCCTCGGAGCCTACGGGACCGCCGAGGCCGCCCCGACGGGAGTCAACAGGCAGCGGCCGACCAGGCCCACGCCCGCGTCCAGGGACTCGCGGAACTCCTCCGCCAGCTCGGGGGAGCGGCGCAGGGTCCACAGCAGGCGGGCCGCCGCCCAGGCCCCCGAGCGGGCGCGGTCCAGGCTCCACGAGCCGAGTAAGTGGGTCAGCGGGTCGGCGATCTCCAGCAGGTCCGGACCCGGCATCAGGTCCTCGCGGATGTGCTCCTCCAGCGCGACCAGGGTGTCGCCGACCCGGTCGAAGTCCGCCTCCAGGGCGCGTGGTTCGCAGTCCAGGGTGCGGCAGGTGGACACCACCGCCAGCGCCAGGTCGTGGCCGATGTGCGCGTTGATCCCGGCCAGCGCGTGCTGCAGCGGACGCACCCCCGGGTGGCGGCGGTACTGGAGCAGCGGCCGCCAGCAGGCCGGAGGCCGCTCGGCCTCCACCGCCGCCAGGTACCGCTCCGCGAAGCGCGTGCTCAGCACGGCCGCCCTCCGCGGGGCGGGGAAACCCCCGAGGGAGATCCGCTCGTACAGGGTCTCCGTCACCGTCAGGTACACCCGGTTGAAGACGGCGACACCGTCCTGCGCGGGGAGCCGCTCGTCCAGGGCGCGCATCCGCGCCAGCACCGCTTCCATGGGAGGCAGGTTCGCAGTCGGCGGCCCGGATCCGGGGAACTTGGCCGTACGCTTCCCCGGTTCGGGCGAAGCTGCGTCAACGCTGCTTGTCCTGCGGCTCCTGGTCGTCGTACGTGGAGGTGCCCGCGTCGAGGAGGGGCTCCTCGACCTTCAGGTGCGCGGGGGCGAAGTAGCGCAGCGCGTGATAGCCGGTGATCACCACGATCGTGCCCAGCGCGATGCCGCCGAGCTCGAAGCTGTCGGTGATGCGCAGTTCGACCCCGCCGACGCCGATGATGATGCCCGCCGCGGCCGGCACCAGGTTCAGCGGATTGCGCAGGTCCACCCGGCCGTTGATCCAGATCTGGGCGCCGAGCAGGCCGATCATGCCGTACAGGATCACGGTGATGCCGCCGAGGACCCCGCCCGGGATCGCGGCGACGATCGCCCCGAACTTGGGGCACAGCCCGAAGAGCAGCGCGAAGCCGGCCGCCGCCCAGTACGCCGCCGTGGAGTAGACCCGGGTGGCCGCCATGACGCCGATGTTCTCGGAGTACGTGGTGTTCGGCGGGCCGCCGACCGCGGTGGACAGCATGGACGCGGCGCCGTCGGCGGCGATGGCCGTACCGAGCTTGTCGTCGATCGGGTCGCCCGTCATCTCGCCGACGGCCTTGATGTGCCCGGCGTTCTCGGCGATCAGCGCGATCACCACGGGCAGCGCGATCAGGATCGCCGACCACTCGAAGGCCGGGGCGTGGAAGGACGGCAGCCCGATCCAGTCGGCCTTGCCGACCCCCGAGAGGTCCAGGCGCCAGTGGTCCACGGCCTCCGGCCCGCCCACCGTGGAGTGGATCTTGCCGAAGATCCGGTCGAAGACCCAGGAGATCCCGTACCCGAACAGCAGCCCGAGGAAGATCGCGATCCGCGACCAGAAGCCGCGCAGGCAGACCACGGCCAGCCCGGTGAACAGCATGGTCAGCAGCGCCGTCCACTGGTCCTGGGGCCAGTACGTCGAAGCCGTCACCGGCGCCAGGTTGAAGCCGATCAGCATCACGACGGCGCCCGTCACCACCGGCGGCATCGTCGCGTGGATGATGCGGGCGCCGAAGCGCTGGACGGCGAGACCGGCCAGGAACAGCGCCGCGCCGACGACGAAGACGGCGCCGGTGACCACCGCGCTGTCGCCGCCGCCCGCCCGGATCGCCGCCGCCACGCCGACGAAGGAGAGCGAGCAGCCGAGGTAGGAGGGCACCCGGCCGCGGGTCGCGAGGAGGAAGATCGCCGTCGCGACACCGGACATCATGATGGCCAGGTTCGGATCCAGCCCCATCAGGACCGGCGCGACGAAACTGGCCCCGAACATCGCCACGACGTGCTGGGCACCCAGCCCGGCCGTCCGTGGCCACGACAGCCGCTCGTCCGGCCGCACCACCGCGCCGGGGGCGGGGGTCCGCCCGTCACCGTGCAGGGTCCAGCGCACGCCGAGGCCCATGTTCCACTCCGTTCTCCGGCCGGTCGCACCCGACCGATCACACGTCGAGGCCGCAGGGCGAGGAGTGCCGCTGCGGCCAGTCGACATGCTACGGCTGGATACCGGCAGGTTCGTCCCGATTGGGCTGGGAGGCCTTCTCGGCGGGGGTCGCCCCAGGGTGCCCCACCGGCGGCCCCTGGCGCAGTACCGCGGCCCCCGCGATCAACGCGAAGGCCAGCAGGGTGACCAGCCCGAAGGACCACACCAGCGAGGTCGCGTCGGCCACCGCGCCGATCGCCGACGGCGCGATCAGCCCGGAGGTGTACGTGATCGTCGCGACACCGGCGATGGCCTGCGCCGGGGCCGGCCCGCTGCGCGCCGCCGCCGCGAAGGCCAGCGGGACCACCACCGCGATGCCCAGCCCGATCAGCCCGAAGCCGGCCAGGGCCGCCGCGGGGTGGTGGACCGCGACCACGAGCAGCCCGCCCGCGGTGGCCACCACGCCACCCGTCCGCACCGTGCGCACCGGACCGAACCGGTCGACCACCCGGTCCCCGGCGAGCCGGGCGACGGCCATGGTCAGCGCGAACGCCGTGGTGGAGGCGGCCGCGAGCCCCGCGTCCGTGTGCAGGACGTCCCGCAGGTACACCGCCGACCAGTCCAGACTCGCCCCCTCCGCGAACACCGCGCAGAAGCCGATGGCGCCGATGAACAGCGCGGACTTCGGCGGCAGCGCGAAATGCGGCGGCGCCTCCTCGTTCGGCTGGTCCTTCAGGTCCAGCACCCCTCGTACGGCGATCAGCCCGGCCACGGTGAGGGCGAGCGCGGCGATCAGGTGGTGCAGCCGGGCGTCGGCGCCGGTGTGCGCGGCGACCGTACCGGCGGCCGAGCCGAGCAGGGCGCCCACGCTCCACATGCCGTGCAGCGAGGACATGATCGAGCGCTTCAGCCGGTTCTCGGTCTCCACGCCCAGCGCGTTCATCGCCACGTCCGACATGCCGGCGGTGGCCCCGTAGACGAAGAGCGCGAAGCACAGCGTCACCAGGTTCGGGGCGAGGCTCGGCAGGACGAGGGAGAGCGTCCACAGAGCCAGCAGCCCCCGCAGCGCGCTGCGGGCACCGAACCGGTGGTTGATCCGCCCGGCCAGCGGCATCGCGAGCGCCGCGCCCAGGGCCGGGAAGGCCAGGGCGAGCCCCAGGGTGCCGGCGCTGAGCTGGGCGTGCTCCTGGATCCAGGGGATACGGGTGGCGAAGGAGCCGGTGACGGCGCCGTGGGCGCAGAACACGGCGGCGATGGCGAAGCGGGCATGGCGCAGGCGCGCCGGGCTGAGGTCGGGTTCCCCGGTCATGCCCGATAAACTATCAGGGACCCTACCTGATAGATAAGTGCCTCGACTGCCTAGGATGGGCGCCGTGACTCCTGCTCCCACCCCGGTGCCCGCCTCGCCGAGCACGGCGCGTGCCATCAACGACCGCCTGGCCCTGCAACTCCTGCAGGACTCCGGACCGCTGACGGCCACCCAGCTCAAGGCCATGACCGGACTCTCCCGCCCCTCGGTCGCCGACCTCGTCGACCGGCTCACCGAGGCCGGGCTGATCGAGGTCGTCGGGGAGTCGGGCGAACAGCGGCGCGGCCCCAACGCCAAGCTCTACGGGATCGTGGCCCACCGCGCGCACCTGGCCGCCCTGGACGTACGGACCGACAGCGTCACCGCCGTCGTCACCGACCTCCTCGGCAGGCCCCTCGCCGAGGCGGCCCTGCCGGTGGGCGCCCCCGAGGACGCGGTGGCCGCCCTGCTGCGCACCGCCCGCGAGGCAGGGGCCGACGAACTGCACACCGTCGTCATCGGCGCCCCCGGGCTGGTCGCCCCCGCCACCGGAGAACTCCGCGACACCACCGGTCTGCCGGCCTGGCACCGGGAGCTGGTGGCGGTCCTGCAGCGGAGCCTGCCGGCCGTGGTGGTCGTCGAGAACGAAACGAACCTGGCGGCCCTCGCCGAGCAGCGCCTGGGCGCCGCCCGCGATCTGGACTCCTTCGTCCTGCTGTGGCTCGGCGCGGGGGTGGGCGCGGGAGTGGTCCTGGACGGCCGGCTCCGCCGGGGCGCCTCGGGCGGGGCCGGGGAGATCGGCTTCCTCCCGGTCCCGGGCACCGGCGGGCTGCCGTCGGCCACCGACTGCGCGGGCGGCTTCCACGCCCTGGTGGGCCGGGACGCGGTCGTGGCGCTGGCGCGCGAACACGGCTTCGAGGGGCCGGCGGAGGAAGCGGCGGCGGGGGCCGCCGGGGAGGCCTTCCTCGAAGCCCTCGCCGACCGCCTGGCCCTGGGCGCGGCGGCCGCCGCGGCGCTGCTGGACCCGGGCTGCGTGGTCCTGGCCGGCGAACTCGGCCGCGCGGGCGGCCCCGCCCTGGCGGCCCGGGTCGCGGCCCGCCTGGCGTCACTGACCCCGGTCCCGACGGAGGTCCGAGCCACGACCCTGGGCGACCCGGCGGTCCTGGCGGGGGCCAGACTGGCGGCCCGCGAGGCGGCCCAGGCGGTGCTGTTCGGGGGGTGAAGGGCGGCGGCTGCTCCTGGGCGGCATCAGGGAGGGCTTGGGGGTTTCCCGGCAGTCTTCGTTTTTCCGTGTCGTGACGGCCTGTCAAGGGCGCTCCTTCGTCGCGTCGCTTCGCGATTTCGCTGCGCTCAACCCTTGACAGACCGTCCCGCCACGGAAAAACGAAGACTGCCGGGAAACCCCCAAAAGAACGGGCCGGGGGACAAAGGACAGGGGCGGGGCGGTCAGGGATGCCCGACCCTGCTTCGGTAGGGGCCGGGCCGCAGCCCGGGCCCGTCAGCCCCGGCTTCCGGGCCGGGCAGGCGGCCGGCCCTCGCCAAACAGCGACCACAAGCACCCCAGCCCCCGACAGGCGCCACGAATCGCTACGCGCTCCTCGACGACGGCGTCTGCGACGGTCTTGGGCTGGACATAAGCCGCCACAAATCGCTACGCGCTCCTCTTTGCTCGGCGTCCGACGGCCGTCTCGGGCTGATGCGACGTTGTGCGGAAGTCCAACATGTAGAAGACCTTGTCGTAACGCCGGGCACCGACGGCGACGAAGTCCGGCAGGCGCCCGTATTCGGCGAAGCCCAATGAACGGTAGAGGTGCAGGGCGTTGGCGTTGTCACCACGGGCATCCAGGGTGAGAACCTCGATTCCTGCCCGCCTGGCGTCGGAGATCAAAGCGTCTGTCAGCGCCCGACCGACGCCGCGACCATGGGCGGTTGCGTCCACCGCGACCTTCTCCAGGTCGGCGTGGGGGCGATGCGTCGGTCGCGCATAGCGCGACCAATACCCCAGCCCGACCAGTCGACGGTCGACGTATGCGGCACGGAGGGATGCATCGCCGCCGTGCGCTGCGGCGATGACGTGGTCGGAGCTTCGACACCTCTTCAGGTGAGGGCGGTTCGACCCAGCCGAGTGCGGCGCCTTGGCGGACCAAGTCCGCCAGGATCCGATGGGCCGACTCCACGAACTGGGCCCAGAACCCGGCATTATGGGCGAGCTCCCTCGCATCGAGGATGACGAGGTCAGGGACGTCACGGCTGGTCATGGCCGGAAGCCTAATCAGCCCGGATGAGCGTCAGAACCGCAGACCAGCCCCAGACCGGCCGACGGTCGCCGTTGTCGAGAAGCGCGTAGCGATCTGACGCGGCTTATGTCCAGCCCAAGACTGCTGCAGTCGCCGTCGTGGAGGAGCGCGTAGTGGGACTGACGGGAAACCCCCAAACCTTCTCCGATTCCGCCCAGTGAAGGTCCCGCCAACCCCGAAGCCCCCCACCCCCACCCTCACCCCCTACCCCTACCCCTCCCGCCCCCGCCCCGCCGCGAACTCCGCGAACGTGCCGCGTCCCACCGCGTGGGGCGGTGCCAGGTGGCCGCCCCGCCTGAACCCCGCGTACGCCTTGCCCGCCAACCGCAGCGGGATGATGCGCCGCCGACGCCGCGTGGCCGCGAGGTAGGTGCGGGCCAGGTCGGTCAGGGGGAGGATCTCCGGGCCGCCCATGTCCGGGACCCGGCCCGAGGGGGTCGGGACGGCCAGGTCCGCCAGGCGGGCCGCCACCTCCTCCACCGCGATCGGCTGGACCCGTACTCCGCTCGGCAGGGGCAGCGGGACGAGCGGCAGCTTCGCCGCCGTCTCCACCAGCTGCGCCACCAGGTCGTGGAACTGGGTCGTGCGCAGGATCGTCACGCCCAGCCCGGACGCCTCCAGCATCCGCTCCACCTTCAGCTTGGCCTTGTAGTAGCCGAGGGGGACCACGTCCACGCCGACGATCGAGATGTAGACGAGGTTGCGGACGGTACCCGCCCGGCGGGCCGCTTCGATCAGGTGTCCCGCGGCCACGTCGTCGCCCCCGCGCGGCGAGCTGGCGCAGTGCACGACGACCTCCACGCCCGCCAGGGCGGCGTCCAGGCCGTTGCCGTTGCGCAGGTCGACCGGGTACCGGTCCGCGTGCCGGCTCAGGACGCGGACCTCGTGGTCCGCCTCCTGGAGCCGGGCGACGACCGGCCTGCCGAGGGTTCCGGTGCCTCCGGTGACGAGGATGGTGCTCATGGGGCTGCCCTTCGCTGGAAACGTCGTTACACAGCTTGGACCGGACGGCGCTCGGGAATGTGACAGCCGGCGCCGGAGGAATTCCGGTTTCTCCCGGCTCAACGAGTGAGGACCCGGTGGCCGCCGGGCCACCGGGTCCTCACGATCTACGGATGTTCACACCGCACTGCAGGGGGTGTCAGCAGGCGCCCTGGTCCTTCCAGACGCCCCATTCACCCGTGGTGCCGGGCTCTTCGTTCTGCGTCCACCACTGGGCCTTCCAGTTGCGGCCCTTGTGGGAGACGACGTTGCCGCTGTTGTACACGGTGCCCGCGACGTACGCCGGGCTGGTGCAGGCACCGCCCGTCGGAGGCGTCGTGGTGGGCGGGGTCGTGGTCGGAGGCGTCGTGGTCGGGGGAGTGGTCGTCGGCGGGGTCGTGGTGCCGCCCGGCTGGACCAGCGTCGTACCGCGTGCCAGGTCCCCGGCGAGGGCGTAGGTGGTGCCCGAGATGTTCACCGTCCAGTTGGAGGGCGTGGACACCGGCAGGTAGTAGTTGAACGCCAGGTCGACCGAGGCGCCCGGGGCCAGCGTCTGCCAGGCCGGGAGCTTCAGGGAGACCCGCTGGAAGTCGCCCTTGAGGCCGCCGATGTTGTTGCCGGTGTGGCCACTGCTGATCACCGTCGTGCCGAAGCCGGACTGGTCCGAGGCGTTGTTCGGGGCCGAAGTGCCGTAGTCGAACTGGAACTCGGTGCCGCCGGGCAGTGTGGCGTTCGTGTTGTTGGTGATCTTGAGCTTCGGGGTGAGCGGGTAGTTGGAGTCGCCCAGTTTGAACTCGGTGAACTCCGTCTTGATGTCCACGGCCTGGGTGGGCAGGGTGGCGCCCGCCTTCTTCGCCCCGTAGGGGGAGGCCGCCTTGAACTTCTGGTACATGGTGTCGGTGAGCGTGTCGCCCATCTCGTACTGGCCCTTGGCCGCGTTGTACGAGTAGTCGCCCGCGAGCTCCCAGACCATCGTGCCGCCGATGCCCTTGTTCACCACGTAGTCGGCCTTGGCCGCCACCGACTGCTCGTCCTCCGTGGAGAGGAAGACCTTCTTCTGCGCGTTCCACAGCCACGGCGCCACCAGCGTGGAGTCGTACTTGCGGGCGTAGGTGCCGGTCAGCGTGGTGTTCGCCGGGAAGCCGTACTTGGTGACGTAGTCGCCGACGACGCCCTTCTCCAGGTTCTTGGCGTGCCACATCGGGTTGGAGCCCGCCGGGGACTCGACCCCGTTGGTGTCCTTGTCGTGCCACAGGTTGTCGATGCCGACCGCGCCGTCACCGCACTTGGTCAGGCCCGCGCCGGCCGGGCAGGTGGTCGCGGGGGCCTTGCCCCACAGGCCGTCGGTGCCGCCCTGTACGTTCTTGAAGCCGCGGGTGTAGTAGGGCAGGCCGATGTTGATGCGGCCGCCCGGCATGGAGCCGCGGAAGTAGTGGTACGCCCAGTCGGTGTTGAGGTAGCCGATGCCGCCGTACTGGGAGGTGGAGTAGACGCCGGCGGCGGCCAGTTCGCCGTCCTTGCCGTCGTCGAAGAGCGAGGCGTTCGGGCCGACGTACTCGTTCCAGGCGCCGTGCAGGTCGTAGGACATGATGTTGACGTAGTCCAGGTACTTCTGCATCTGGAACGTCTCCATGCCCCGCAGCAGGTAGCCGGAGGAGGGGGCGGCGACGGAGAGCAGGTAGTGCTTGCCGTCGGCGGCGCCCGCGCGGTCGAGCTTCTCGCGCAGCGTCCTCATCAGGACGTCGTAGCCCTTGACCAGGCCCGCGCGGCGGGCGTTGGACAGCTGCCAGTCCAGCGGGTTGCCGGCGTCCTTCATCGTGGTCGGGTACTCGTAGTCGATGTCGACGCCGTTGAACCCGTACTTGCGGATGAACTCGACGGAGGAGTCCGCGAAGGTCTCGATGCCGGCCTGGTTGACCGAGCCGTCGGCGTTGGTGGCCATCGAGTAGAAGCCGCCCGACGCGACGCGGTTGCCGTCGTCGCCGAAGTAGCCGCCGGTCTCGGCCCAGCCGCCGACCGAGATCAGCGTCTTGACGTCCGGGTACTGCTTCTTGAATTTCGTCAGCTGGTTGAAGTGGCCCTTGTAAGGGAGCGCCGGGTCCATCTCGGCGCCCGCGACACCCGGCCAGGTCATGCCGGTGGCGGCGTTGTTCGCGTTGTCCGCGCCGACCGACAGCTTGTTGTCGGCGCCCACGTGGGCGAAGGCGTAGTTCAGGTGCGTGACCTTGGACCACGGGATGTTGTGGGCCAGGTAGGCGGGCTCGCCGTTCTTGCCCGTGCGCCAGCCGGTGAAGTAGCCGATGACGCGGCGCTGGTGGTCGGCGCCCATCTTCTCGCGGCCTTCGGAGTCGTAGACCGAGCAGTAGGGGACGTCGACGCCGGCCGTCTTGTACAGCCCGTCAGGGCGACAGCTCTCGTTGTCGGCGGCGTGGGAGACGCCGGTCGAGAGGCCCGCGACCAGCAGTCCGGCGATTGCGGCGCCGGATGCCAGGAGCATCGCTCTCATACGTGTGGGGGACAGCATGGTGCCTCCTGGGGAGGGGAGGATGGCAGGACACAACAGGCATGCGGGTACTGCGTGTTGGCCCGTGACGTGCGCACATCTGACGGGCTGTTCCCGGGTGAAGATGAGGGGAACGTTAAGAGGACTAGACCAAACCGTCAATAGGTCTGGACCAACCCGCGCCTACCTGATGGAGTAACCTTCGCACCACCCTCTGTGACCCAGGCCACACCCCATCACTCGCATGGCCCCGGATCACCCGTGGCAGACTGGCTCCAGTACCAGTAAGCAGCGCACTCCGGGGTCGGTGTAATTCCGAACCGGCGGTTATAGTCCGCGACCCGTCCGCAGCCAGCGGCCGGTTGACCAGGTGAGATTCCTGGACCGACGGTTAAAGTCCGGATGGGAGGCAGTGCGCGGCGGGCCAGTCACCGGTACGCCGCCGTCGGCGGTTCGTCGGCACATCCCTGCGGATGTGCCCCATCGAACCGTTTTCCGGCCTCGGCGTCCCCGCGTGAGCTGTACCGCTTCATCTGTCGTATCCCGACAGGCCCCGGAGTCCGTGCCCGATGTGGCAGGAGGACCCGGTGGCGACACACGCCGCGCACGAAGCACCCGACACGGGCACCCGTGCCATGCGCCGAGCCATCGAGCTCGCGGCCCGTGGACTCGGCTCCACCAGCCCCAACCCGGTCGTCGGCTGCGTCATCACCGACGCCGCGGGCAGGATCGTGGGCGAGGGCTGGCACGAGCGGGCCGGCGGCCCGCACGCCGAGGTCCACGCCCTGCACGCGGCAGGCGAGGCGGCACGCGGCGGCACCGCCTACGTCACCCTCGAACCCTGCAACCACACCGGCCGTACGGGACCCTGCGCGCAGGCACTCGTCGCCGCCGGGATCACCCGCGTGGTCTACGCCGTCTCCGACCCGAACCCGCAGGCCAGCGGAGGCGGCGCGACCCTGCGCGCCGCCGGGGTCGACACCGAGGCCGGGCTGCTCGCGGAGGAGGCCGAGGCGGGCAACACCGCCTGGCTGACCTCCGTACGCCTGGGCCGCCCGTACATCCTGTGGAAGTACGCCGCGACCCTCGACGGCCGCATCGCCGCCGCCGACGGCACCAGCCGCTGGATCAGCTCCGCCGAGTCCCGCGCCGACGTCCACCGGCTGCGCGCCGAGGCCGACGCCGTCGTCGTCGGCTCCGGCACCCTGCGCGCCGACGACCCGCACCTCGCGGTCCGCGGCATCGAAGGGGCCGACCAGCCCCTGCGCGTCGTCCTGGACACCCACGCCACCATCCGGCCCACCGCCCGCGTCCTGGACGAGGCCGCGCCGACGCTCGTCGTCGTGGCCGAGGATGCCGACACCCGCCACCTCGCCGGAGTGGAACTGGCCCGGCTCCCGTACGACAAGTACGGGATCTCCGTGGACGCCCTGCTCCGCGAGCTGTACGGGCGCGGCATCCGCTCCGTCCTCCTCGAAGGCGGCCCCACCCTGGCCGGCGCCTTCGTCGCCGCCGGGGCCGTCGACAAGGTCGTCGGCTACCTCGCCCCGGTCCTCCTCGGCGCGGGCCCCGCGGCCCTCGCCGACGCCGGCATCGGCACCATCACCGACGCGCTACGGCTCCGGATCACCGAAACCGTCCGCATCGGCACGGACATCCGCGTCACCGCCGTCCCGACGGCAGCCCCCTCCGCCCCCACAGCCCTCAAGGAGCACTGAAGTGTTCACCGGAATCGTCGAAGAACTGGGCGAGGTCGTCGCCGTCGAGGAGCTCGCCGAAGCCTCCCGCTTCCGCCTGCGCGGCCCCGTCGTCACCGAGGACGCCAAGCACGGCGACTCCATCGCCGTCAACGGCGTCTGCCTGACGGTCGTGGAGACCGGCGACGGCGAGTTCACCGCCGACGTCATGCAGGAGACCCTGAACCGCTCCAGCCTCGGCGCCCTGACCAAGGGCTCCCGGGTCAACCTGGAGCGCCCGATGGCACTCGGCGGACGGCTGGGCGGTCACCTGGTCCAGGGGCACGTGGACGGAACGGGCGAGATCGTCTCGCGGACGCCCTCGGAGCACTGGGAGATCGTCAAGGTCGCCCTCCCGGCGGACCTCTCGCGCTACGTCGTCGAGAAGGGCTCCATCACCGTCGACGGCGTCAGCCTCACCGTGGTCGAGGCGGCCGCCGACTGGTTCACCATCAGCCTCATCCCCACCACCCTCGCGCTGACCACCCTGGGCATCAAGCAGCCCGGCGACCCGGTCAACCTCGAGGTCGACGTACTCGCGAAGTACGTCGAGCGGCTGCTGGGCGCGGACCGGGAGGCGGGGAAGTGAGCGCGCTGACCTGGCTGAACGCGGAGGCCTTCGTGGTCTTCGGCCAGAAGGTCATCTGGTCCGACATGATCGGCAACCTGATGGGCCTGGGCGCCCTCGCCCTCGGCTGGCGCCGCTCCATATGGACCTGGCCCGCCCAGCTCCTCTCCGGCCTGATCCTCATCGCCGCCTACGCCTCCGCCCACCTGGCCGGCGGCGTCGGCAAGCAGCTCCTGGTCATCGGCGTCGCCGCCTGGGGTTGGCGCGCCTGGCAGCTCGGCAGGCAGCAGGCTCAGGACGGCTCCATCGCCGTGCGCACCGCATCCTGGAAGGAGCGCGGACTGCTCCTCGCCGGAGCGGTCCTCGGCACGCTCGCCGTCGGCGGCCTGTTCACGCTCTTCCCGCACCTGTCGTGGAGCCCGTGGGCCGACGCCTACATCTTCGTCGGCACCATCGTCGCGATGGTCGCCCAGGCCCGCGGCCTCGTCGAGTTCTGGTTCGCCTGGCTCCTCGTCGACCTGGTCGGCGTCCCCCTCGCCTTCAACAACGGACTGGCCTTCTCCGGCCTCGTCTACGTCGTGTACTTCGCCCTCGTGTTGTGGGGCGCCTACGACTGGTACCAGCGCTCGCGCACCACCCCCGCCCCGGCCCTGGAAGGAGCAACGGCATGACCAGCCTCAAGCCCGTGCCCGACATCGAGGTCGAAGAGACCTTCCGCCTCGACCCCGTCGAGCAGGCCATCCGCGACATCGCGGCCGGCCGGCCCGTCGTCGTCGTCGACGACGAGGACCGCGAGAACGAGGGCGACCTCGTCATCGCCGCCGAGAAGGCCACCCCCGAGATCATCGCCTTCATGATGAGCGAGTGCCGTGGCCTGATCTGCGCCCCCATGGAGGGCGACGAGCTGGAGCGGCTCGAACTCCCGCAGATGGTCCAGAACAACACCGAGTCGATGAAGACCGCCTTCACCGTCTCCGTCGACGCGAGCGCCGCCCACGGAGTCACCACCGGCATCTCGGCCGCCGACCGCGCCACCACCCTGCGGCTCCTCGCCGACGGCGTCTCCGGTCCCGGCGAGTTCGTCCGCCCCGGCCACATCTTCCCGCTGCGCGCCAAGCCCGGCGGCGTCCTGATCCGCAACGGCCACACCGAGGCGGCCGTCGACCTCGCCCGCCTCGCGGGCCTGCGCCCGGCCGGCGCCATCGTGGAGATCGCCGGCGAGGACGGCGTCATGCTGCGCCTGCCCGAGCTGATCCCCTTCGCCCGCAAGCACGGCCTGACGATCATCTCCATCGAGGACCTGATCGCCTACCGCAGCTCCGCCGAGCCGACCGTGCGCCGCGAGGCCGAGGTCAGCCTGCCGACCTCCTTCGGGGACTTCACCGCGTACGGCTACCGCTCCACCGTCGACGGTGTCGAGCACGTCGCCCTCGTCCACGGTGAGATCGGCGACGGCGAGGACGTCCTGGTCCGCATGCACTCCGAGTGCCTGACCGGCGACATCTTCTCCTCCCAGCGCTGCGACTGCGGCCCCCAGCTGCACGCCTCCATGGAGCGCATCCAGGCCGAGGGCCGCGGGGTCGTCGTCTACCTGCGCGGCCACGAGGGCCGCGGCATCGGACTGCTGTCCAAGCTGCGCGCGTACGAACTCCAGGAGCGCGGCCGCGACACTCTCGACGCCAACCTGGAGCTGGGCCTGCCCGCCGACGCCCGCGACTACGCGGCCGGCGCGCAGATCCTCGCCGACCTGGGCGCGCGGAGCGTCCGGCTGCTGACCAACAACCCCGAGAAGTCCGCCGCCCTCGAACGGCACGGCATCACGGTCAAGGGCCGGGTGTCGATGCCGGTCGAGGCGGGCGAGCACAATCTGCGGTACCTGCGCACCAAGCGGGACCGGATGGGCCACGACCTGCCCTGGCTGGACCCGGCCGTCGTGCCCGCGTCCACCTGCGGCAACCAGTAGATCCACCCCACGCACCACACGCACCACACCCACCTACACCCACGAACCACCGAGGAGCAGAGCTGTGAGCGGCAAGGGCGCACCCGAACTGAGCGTGAAGAACTGCGGAGACCTCCGAGTCGCGGTGATCGCGGCCCAGTGGCACGAGAAGGTCATGGACGGACTGGTCGACGGCGCCCTGCGGGCCCTGCACGAGCTCGGCATCGACGAGCCGACCCTGCTGCGCGTCCCGGGCAGCTTCGAGCTCCCCGTCGTGGCGAAGGTACTCGCCGGTCGCGGTTACGATGCCATCGTCGCCCTCGGAGTGGTCATCCGCGGCGGCACCCCGCACTTCGACTACGTCTGCCAGGGCGTCACCCAGGGCCTGGTACAGGTGTCGATCGACACCGGAGTCCCCGTCGGCTTCGGTGTACTGACCTGCGACAACGACGAGCAGGCGCTGGACCGCGCCGGGCTCGAGGGGTCGAACGAGGACAAGGGGCACGAAGCGGTCACCGCCGCCGTCTCCACGGCCATGACCCTGCGGACCGTCAGCGAACCCTGGCGCTGAGTGGCGACGGGCTACCCCGTATTCTGAGGACCATCATGGCGAACAATCCCTCCAAGAGCTTCGAAGAGCTCTTCACCGAGCTCCAGCTCAAGGCCGCCAACGGCGACCCCAGCACCTCCCGCACCGCCGAGCTCGTCCACAAGGGCGTCCATGCCATCGGCAAGAAGGTCGTCGAGGAGGCCGCCGAGGTCTGGATGGCCGCCGAATACGAGAGCAAGGAAGCGGCCGCCGAGGAGATCTCCCAGCTGCTCTACCACGTCCAGGTGATGATGGTGGCGCGCGGGATCTCCCTCGACGACGTCTACGCGCACCTCTGAGCCCCGGCACGAACACCCGCCCGCAATCACGTATCCCACGCACCAAAGGAAGCCCCATGCTGCGCATCGCCGTCCCCAACAAGGGTTCACTCTCCGGACCGGCGTCGGCGATGCTCCATGAGGCCGGCTACCGGATGCGCAAGGAGTCCAAGGAACTCGTGGTCGTCGACCCCGAGAACGGGGTGGAGTTCTTCTACCTCCGCCCCAAGGACATCGCGATCTACGTCTCCTCGGGCAAGCTCGACATCGGCATCACCGGCCGTGACCTGCTGCTCGACTCCGGCGCCAGCGCCGAGGAGATCCTGCCGCTGAACTTCGGCCGGTCCACCTTCCGCTACGCCACCAAGCCCGGCACCGCGAAGGGCCCCGAGGACTTCCACGGGATGACCATCGCCACCTCGTACGAGGGAATCGTGGCCAAGCACCTCGCCGACAAGGGCATCGAGGCCTCGGTCGTCCACCTCGACGGCGCGGTCGAGACCGCCATCCAGCTCGGCGTCGCCCAGATCATCGCGGACGTCGTCGAGACGGGCACCAGCCTGCGCAACGCCGGCCTGGAGATCATCGGCGAGCCGATCATGACCTCCGAGGCCGTCGTCATCCGCGGCAACGGCACCGACCCCGAAGACCCGCAGGCCCAGCAGTTCCTGCGCCGCCTCCAGGGCGTCCTGGTCGCCCGCAGCTACGTGATGATGGACTACGACTGCCGCGCCGAGCACCTGGAACGCGCGGTCGCCCTCACCCCGGGCCTGGAGTCGCCGACCGTCTCCCCGCTGCACAACGAGGGCTGGGTCGCCGTCCGCGCCATGGTTCCCGCCAAGGAAGCCCAGCGGATCATGGACGACCTGTACGAGCTCGGCGCGCGCGCGATCCTCACCACCTCGATCCACGCCTGCCGGCTCTGACCCGCCACACCACTTCAGAAGGCACCCGAAGCACCATGAGCGAGCCCGCCGCACAGCCCGTACCGCCCGCCCTGCCGGTCACCTTCCGGCCGACCCGCACCCGGGCGGTGCTGCTGAGCGTCGGGCTCGTCATGTTCACCACCATCACGGCGATCGCCGTCCTCCTGGAGCGGCTCAACCCGGGGGAGCGGATCAGCTTCGTCTTCATCGCCGCGCTGCTGACCTCCGTACTCGTCCTGCTCAGCCGCCCCAAGGTGGTCGCAGACGAGGGTGGCGTCACCGTCGTCAACCTGACGACCAAGCGCCGCCTGGAGTGGGCGCAGATCCTGCGCGTCAACCTCCGCCCCGGCGACCCGTGGGTGTTCCTCGACCTCAACGACGGCACCAGCCTGCCCGCCCTCGGGATCCAGCCCGGGGTCGCCAAGGCCCAGGCGATCGGCGACGCCCGCGCCCTGCGCGCCCTCGCCGAGGCACGCGGAACCGGCGCAAACGACCGCTGAGCGCGCGAAGCCTCGTCGCTGCGTCCCATTGCGGCCACGATCTCAATGACTACCCTGGTGGCGGGGCGCAGCCGTGCGCCCTCCCACCGGCCCCGGGACCCCGGGCCGCCGGTCACCTGCGACTCGAGGAGTGACTCCCTCCAGCAATGGACGGATCGTCCGGTAATACCCGCGCCGCCCTCCCCACGGAGGCGGCGGCATGACCATCCCGCTACTCCTGCTCGTGGCGGCATTCGCCCTGATCCTCGCCAACGGCTTCTTCGTGGCGGCCGAGTTCGGCCTCGTCACCGTGGAACGACCCGAGGCAGAGCGCGCCGCAGCCGAAGGCGACCGCCGTGCCCGCACGGTGGTCAAGGCCCTGCGGGAGCTGTCCTTCCAGCTCTCCGGCACCCAGCTCGGCATCACCATCACCTCCCTCGTGGTCGGCATGCTCGCCGAGCCCGCCCTCGCCGCACTGCTGTCGGGGCCGCTCGAAGCGACCGGCCTGCCCAAGGGGGCCGTCCCCGGCGCCGCCGTCGTCATCGGCATGCTGCTCGCCTCCGCCGTCCAGATGGTCGTCGGCGAGCTCGTCCCGAAGAACTGGGCGATCTCCCGGCCGTTGCAGGTGGCCCGCTTCGTCGCCGGCCCGCAGCACGCCTTCTCCCGTGTCTTCCGGCCGGTCATCGCCGGCCTCAACGCCGTCGCGAACCGTCTCGTACGGGCGCTCGGCGTGGAGCCCACCGAGGAGATGGCCTCCGCCCGCACCCCCGGCGAACTGGTTTCCCTGGTCCGCCATTCGGCCCAGGCCGGCGCCCTCGAACAGGACACCGCCGACCTCTTCGTACGGACCCTCTCGCTGGGCGAGCTCACCGCCCAGCACGTCATGACCCCCCGAGTGAAGGTCAGTGCCCTCCAGCACACCGCCACCGCGGCCGACGTGCTGAACCTGACCCGCGCCACCGGTCTGTCCCGCTTCCCGGTCTACCGCGAGCGCATCGACGAGATCACCGGTGTGGTCCACCTCAAGGACGCCCTCGCCGTGCCCGAAGCCGAACGCGCCCGCACCGTCGTCGCGCGGATCTGCGTCGCCCCGCTCCTGGTGCCCGGCTCCCTGCCGGTGCAGCCGCTGCTGGAGCGGCTGCGCAGCGAGCAGCCCATGGCCGTGGTCGTCGACGAGTACGGGGGCACGGCCGGCGTGGTCACCCTGGAGGACATCGTCGAGGAACTCGTCGGCGAGGTCCGCGACGAGCACGACCTCGCCGAGGACCACAGCCCCGAACTGGCCGTCGTACCCGCCGAGGACGGCCGCCCCTCCTGGGAGGCCGACGGCAGCTGCCGGGTCCACACCCTGCGCCGCATAGGACTGGAGGTGCCCGAAGGTCCGTACGAGACCGTCGCCGGCCTCGTCGCCGACCTCCTCGGCCGGATCCCCGCCCCCGGGGACCGCGCGGAGCTCCCCGGCTGGAAGCTGTCCGTCCGGCAGGTCCGCCGCAACCGCGCCGAGCGCGTACGGATGGTCCGCGTCCTGGCGGCGCCCGCACATGCCGGGAGGCCTTACCCGGCCGGGGTCGGGGCCGACTGGGCCGCGGGGCTCGCGACCGGGCGGCCGGACCTGGCCCTCGCGTACGCGGCCGGCCCGTCCGGAAACGGTGCGGTGCACGGCGCCGCGCATGCTCAGGGGCAACCCGCCGAGGCCGAGGCGGCCGCCCGGTGAACGTGCTCCAGCTCCTCTTCGCGCTGCTCCTGGTCCTCGCCAACGGCTTCTTCGTCGGCGCCGAGTTCGCGCTCGTCTCCGTACGGCGCAGCCAGATCGAGCCCCTCGCGGCCGGCTCCAAGCGGGCCCGCCAGGTCCTTTACGGCCTGGAGAACCTGCCCCGGATGATGGCCGCCGCACAATTCGGCATCACCGTGTGCTCGCTCACCCTCGGTGCGGTCGCCGAACCCACCGTGGCCCGGCTGCTGGAGCCCGTCTTCCATGCCGTCCACGTCCCGCAGGGTCTGATCCACCCGCTCGGCTACGCGTTCGCGCTCGCCGCAGTGATCTTCCTGCACCTGGTGATCGGCGAGATGGTGCCGAAGAATCTGGCGATGGCCGCGCCGGAGAAGACCGCGCTCTGGTTCAGCCCCGGCCTGGTCGCCTTCGCGCGCCTGTGCGGACCGGTCACGGCCGCGCTGGGCGCCTGCGCCGCGCTGGTCCTGCGGCTCTTCGGCGTCGAGCCGAAGGACGAGGTCGAGGCCGTCTACACCAGCGCCCAGCTCGGCCGGCTCGTCGAGGACTCCCGGCAGGCCGGGCTCCTCGAACCGGGTGAGCAGGAACGCCTGGAGGACGCCCTCGAACTGGGCAGCCGCCCGGTCACCGACGTCCTCCTGGCCCCCGGCCGCCTGGTCACGGTCGGCCCCTCGGCCACGCCGCGCCAGATCGAGCAGCTGACGGTGCGCACCGGCTACTCCCGCTTCCCCGTCCGCGCGGACGGCGGCGCCTTCATGGGCTACCTGCACGTCAAGGACGTACTGGACCTGGAGGATCGGGAACGGGCCGTGCCGCAACGGGTCTGGCGCCGGATGACCACCCTGTCCGCGACGCTCCCGCTGGACGACGCCCTCAGCGTCATGCGGCGCGACGCCACGCACCTGGCGCAGGTCGCGGACCAAGGCGGTCGGGTCGTGGGCCTGGTCGCACTGGAGGACGTCCTGCAAATGCTGGTCGGCGAGGTCCACGACCCGTCCCACCGCGTGGCGCTCGGCCGCCGCTAGGGAGGCCCGGCTGCCTCGCGGTCACCCGGCCGGGCCCGCGTTCGACGAGCAGGCCGGAGGACGGGGGGACGGCGGGGGTTTGCTAGCGTGTCGTGGACGTCCCGTAGGTATTCCGGGGACGTTCCGTGGCGGCCGGGTGCCCCCCAGCCGGCGCCCGCTGACCTCGCTCGCCCTGTCGAGCCGGCCCGACCTGCGGCAGAGTGCCGTTTCACGGAAGCGAATTGACATGACGGATTTGGCACCGGACTTCGTCGGCGCCCCCTCCAGTACGACGGACGGAGCCAGAGATGCCTCGTCCGCCGGGGCGTCGACGGCCCGGCCGGGTGGCCGTTTCGACCGGTGGACGCAGAAGCGCTGGTTCCTGCCGCTGGCCGAGGGTGTGGTCAGCGTCGCCGTGGCGCTCGGGTTCATGCTGCTGTGTACCCAGATCAGCGTCAACCCCGTCACCCGGATCGGCCAGGTCAGCGGCCTCGCCAAGATCCAGCAGTACGCGGCGCTGGTCGGCATCCCCGTCCTCGCGGTGCTGCTGTTCCTCGCCTATCGGGGCACGCTGCGGTACTACCAGGTCGCGCAGCGGCTGGTGTGCGCCGCCCTCGCGGGCCTGGCCACCGGCATCGTCGCGGGCGGCATAGCGGTCGCCCTGCACGGCACGCCGTGGGGCCTGGGCGGTCAGGAGGGCGACCCCGGCAACCTCATGGGCATGGCCAACGACATGATGCGCGGCAAGGGCCTGCCGGGGGTCTACCCCCCGCTGTTCCCCGCGCTGCTCGCGGTCTGGGCCAAGGTCTTCCACAACGGCGTCCTCGGCGTGGGCCACGCGCTCCAGGACCTGCAGCTGATCCTCAGCGCGCTGGTCGGGCCGATGGCCTACCTGGCGTGGCGGATGCTGCTGCGCCCGTTCTGGGCGATGGCGATCGCCGTGCCAGCCTCGATCGTCTTCCTCGACCCGATCCGCCCGTACAGCCACGGCGCCATGCTCGTGCTGCTGCCGCTGCTGGCGGCCTGCTTCCGTGAGATCCGCCGGGCCGACGAGCTCTCGGCGCGTTCGGCGGTGCTGCGCGGCCTCGGCTTCGGCGCCGCGTTCGGCGTGATGTTCCTCTGGTACTCGGGCTGGTACCTGTGGGCCGCGCCGGGCTCGTTCATCCTCGCCCTGATGCTGTTCCCGTGGCGCCGGGGCCGGGTCGCGATCAAGCGCGCGGTGCTCTTCCTCGGCACGATCCTGGTCACCGCCATCGTGATCGGCGCGCCGCTGGTGTACCAGCTGGTCCGCCTGGGCGCCTCGACGAAGGACCGCTACGCGTACCTCAACACCTACATCGACCCGGCCTACGTGCTGGGCTGGGCGTCCGACCGCGCCGGCGGCCTGACCTACCACAACTTCCCGGCGTCGGGCGAGCTGGCCGGCCAGACCGGCTTCGGCGTCCTGCTGCTCCTGGGCGTGGGCATCGGCGTGGGTCTCGGCCTGCGCAACATCGTGGTCCGCACCGCGGGCTTCGTCCTCGTCGGCGCCTGGCTGCTGCGCTTCTGGTTCGCCTCCAACATGGAGCAGAACCAGGCCGTCCAGCTGTACCCGCGCACCACCTGGATCATCTTCTACTGCCTGATCATCCTTGCCGTCCTCGGCATGATGCTCACGTACGAGCGCGGCTTCGGCTGGATCCGCGGCACGCTGAAGGAGGTCGCCCCGGCCCGGGCCGCCCGGATCTCACCGCGCGCGCTGTCCCAGCTGGCCGCCGGCCTGATCTGCGCGATCGCCCTGTTCGCCACCATGGGCGCCTCGTGGTCGGCCAACCGCTACATGCCGTCCACCAACCCGGGCGTCGAGGACATGGGTCTGGACGCGCTGCGCGCCCACCTGCAGCAGCTGGACAACGGGCAGTGCCCCGAGTTCTCGCCGAACAAGGGCAAGCAGCCCTGCAAGCCGATCAACAGGAAGCTGTCCGAGTACGTCTTCGTGCCGGACCAGAACCACCTCTGGTGCGCCAACGTGACCGGCGAGGACCACGACGTCGTCTGCGGCCGTCCGCCGAAGAACTGACCTCCGACACCCAGGCCCGGGTCCGGAGCCCCCACCCCTCTAGAGGGGTGGGGGCTCCGGCCGTTCCTGGGGGCCGCGGCCCGAGAGGACCTCCCCGTAGGCCTGCATCAGGTCCGCCAGCCGCAGCGTCGCCAGATCGTCCCGCGACGGCTCGCCCGCGAACCCGGACAGCCGCAGATCCCGGTACGCGCAGCTCTTCTCGTACAAGGTCCGCAGGAACCGCCCGTTGCCGAGCTCGTCGATCCAGCCCTGCTCCACCACGTGCCCGCTGATGCTGCGGAGCTCCTCCAGGGCCTCCTCGTCCCAGCGGTCCCCGTTCGCGTCCGCCAGCACCCCGCCGATCGCGGTCAGTTCCAGCGGCCGGTAGCTGGGGAAGTCCACTCGGCTGGTGAACCGGGAGGACAGTCCCGGATTGGCGGCCAGCAGCCGGTCCATCCCCGCCGGATAGCCCGCCAGGATCACCACCAGGTGGTCCCGGTTGTCCTCGGCCCGCTTCAGGAGCACCTGCAGGGCCTCGTCCCCGTACGCGTCGCCCTTGCTGTAGCCCGAGTTGGACAGGCTGTACGCCTCGTCCACGAACAGCACCCCGCCGATCGCCGAATCGATCAGCTCGTTCGCCTTCACGGCCGTCTGCCCGAGGAACTCGCCCACCAGGTCCGCTCGTTGCGCCTCCACCAGATGGTCGCCGCCCAGCAGGCCCAGCGCGTAGAAGACCCGGCCCAGGATCCGGGCCACCGTCGTCTTGCCGGTGCCCGACGGCCCGGAGAAGACGAAGTGCCTCTTCGGTGGCTGCACGGGCAGCCCCTGCCCCGCCCGCAGCCGCGCCATGTGCAGCTGCGCGGACAGCGCCTTCACCTGCCGCTTGACCGGCTCCAGGCCCACCATCCGCTCCAGCTCCGCCAACGCCTGAGCGAGCGCCGTCGGATCGGCGGGCCCGGCCGGCAGCCCCCCGGGCGCGCCCTGCGCGGGGAGCGACACCTTGCGGCGTACGCCGCCCTCCCCGCGGCCCCCGCCCGGCCCCGCCGGCGCCAGCGGATCCGGGTCCGCGGTCTGGCCGTCGGCCGCGATGTCCTGGACGGGACCGCCGCCCAGCGCCACCTTCGTGAAACCCCCGCCCGCCGGGGCCGGGCCGTGCCCGCCGGAGCCGCCGTACCCCGCGTACCCGGCCGTGCCCGCCAGGTCGGCCATCCCGTCGGTGTCGTCGCCGTCCTCGATCGCCGTCAGCCTGGCCGCGGTGTCCATGAAGGAGGGGTCCACCCGGTGCACCGCCCGGTACAGCGGCAGCGCCGCCGCACTGCGCCCGGTGCCCTCGTGCGCCCGCGCCAGCCAGTACCGCAGCTCCTTGCGCTGGGGCTGCTCGCTGCGGCACCGCATCAGCGCCGCCGACAGCAGCGGCTCCGCCTGCCCGTACATCTCCAGCCGGACCCGCGCCATCCCGCCGAACAGCCCCGCCTCGATGCCGAGCAGCGGATCGTCCACCAGGGGTTCGGTGTTGCGGACCAGCAGCTCCCAGTCCTTGACCAGGTACGCCCGGCAGGCGTGCAGGAAGCGCACCTGCGGATCGGTGTCCACCGGGGGCAGCGCGGCCAGCGCCTGATCGAGCTCGGGCACGTGACGGCCGTCCAGCCAGTGCGAGGCGTGCGCCAGCAGCAGGTCACGCCGGCTCTCCAGCACGGGCTGCACCCACCAGCCCAGCCAGTACCAGGAGTTCAGCGTCCGCCGGTGCCGGGCCCGCTGCTCGCCGAAGCGGTCCCGGTGCGCGTACATGCGCAGGAGGGCGTTGGTGGTGTCGACCCGGAGCGCGTGCAGGCCCAGCCAGGCATCGGCCATCGTGGGGTCGAAGCGTACGGCTGCCCGGAACTCCTCCTCGGCCTGCGGGTAGGCGCCCATGGTGCAGGCGTCGACCCCGCGCAGCCAGGCGAGTTCGGCCGGGGCGTGTGCGCTGCCCGGCGTGCCGAAATCCATCACGTCCCCCACAAGCCTGCCCCCGTGGTGCGCGGCAACCCCCGTATCGAACACGCGAGTTGCTCACCCCGCCGATGAAATCAGGGCTGCATCGTACCTGCGGTTTCGCACCTTACGTAGGGTGCGACGGGCCTGGTTCGGGTGTGCGCCCCCGGTGCGCCCGGTGACTCAGGGTGAGGGAGCGGCGTCGATCCGTCCGTGGTCCGGGGCAGAACGAAGCCCCCGATCACGGGGGAACGATCGGGGGCTTCGTGTCCGCGGCGGCCGGTTACGGCCTCGCATTGAGAACGTAAGGCCGCTGCGGGCCCCAGGTCAAGAAGGTCGGAGGAGGCCCGCGGGCGCGGAATTCCGGGGCCGCTCAGGCCCGGGGGAGTCCGTCACCTTCCGTGACGAAAGTGGCCGTTCGATAGGTCGCAGGCGCCCCGGAAGACCACTCGTATCCCGTACCGCTCTGGCGCACCAAGGTGTCGGCGAAGGGGCGCGAAGGGTCGTCCGAGAAGTGCGCGAGCTCCGCGCGCTCCCATCCGTCCCAGAAGTCGGAGAGTTCACGCCCGTCCCGGTCCCGCCCGCGCCCCCAGGACCTCGCACGCGGAGTCTCCATCCACAGCAGCCGCGCCAGATGCGGGCGCAGCGCCCGCCGCCCGGCACCGACCCCCTCGACGAGCAGCGCAGGCGCCGGATCCAGCACCCGCTCCGGCCCGAAGCGGCGCTCCACCCAGTCGTACGGGGCCCAGTGCGCGGGCCGGCCGGCGGCGAGCGGCTCCAGCACCTGGGCCCGCAGCCGCTCCGACCAGCCGAAGAGCTCCTCGTGGGTGGCGATGTCGTCCAGGTGCAGCACCGGCGCGCCCATCGCCTCCGCGAGCCGGCCCGCGAAGGTGCTCTTCCCGGACCCGGCGTGGCCGTCGATCCCGATCAGCCGGACCGGACCGAGGGAGGGCGGCAACGCGGCGAGCTCCCGTGCGAGTGATTCAAGTGACTGGTGTGACTCCACCAGACCAGCGTAGACAGGCCCGACACGACGGCCGGCTTCGGCCCGCGGCCACCGGGAACTGGAAGGGTGAAGCAGGCAAGCACCGGCACCGACCCACCCCAGGGGGAAGCCCGCGATGACCGCACCCACACCGCGCAGGGCCGTACTCGTCGCCGCACTCGCGGTCGCCACCGCGGCCACCGCGGCGACCGTCTCCGGCGGCAGCGCCGAGGCCGCCGCCCCGTCGGGCCCACCCGCTCCACCGGCCCCGCGGGGTCCGGGCCGCCCGGTCGACAACCGCTTCTGGTACTCGTACGCGCACTGGCTGGCCGGCACCCACCAGGGCACCACCGCCGTCGGCGGGGCCCGCCCCGGACTGGAGATCGGGACCCCGCTGGGCCGCACCGAGTACGCCGACCCGCACACCGGGAAGAAGAGCACCTGGGAGTACGCCACCTGGACCTCCCCGCCGCACCGCTCCACCGTCCCCGCGACCGAGGCCATCGCCTCCTGGAACGCCCGCACCCCCGCCGGCACCTGGATCCAGGTGGAACTGTGCGGCACCTACGCCGACGGCACCCACACCCCCTGGTACGTCATGGGCCGCTGGGCCTCCGGCGACCGCGACATCCGCCGCACCTCCGTCGACGGCCAGACCGACGGCCGCTCCACCGTCTGGACCGACACCCTGGCCGTGGACGCCCCCGCGAGCGGCCTGCGCATCACCGGCTGGCGGCTGCGCCTGACCCTGTACCGCAAGCCCGGCGCCGACCGGGGCCCCACCGTGTGGCTGGCCGGAGCGATGCTCTCCGACGTCCCGGACCGCTTCACGGTCCCCGCCTCCACCCCCTCCGGGCAGGCCCACGAGCTGCAGGTTCCGCGCTACTCGCAGGAGACCCACGCCGGCCGGTACCCCGAGTACGACAACGGCGGCGAGGCCTGGTGCAGCCCCACCTCCTCCCAGATGATCATCGAGTTCTGGGGGCGCAAGGCCAGCGCCACCGCCCTGACCTGGGTCGACCCGAAGTACGCCGACCCGCAGATCTGCCACGCCGCCCGCTCCACCTACGACGCCGCCTACAAGGGCTGCGGCAACTGGCCCTTCAACGCGGCCTACGCCGCCACCTACCGGCAGCTCGCCGGGGTCGTCACCCGCCTCTGCTCCCTGACCGACCTGGAGACCCTGATCCGGGCCGGCATCCCGGCCATCACCTCCCAGTCCTTCACCCCGCAAGAACTCACGGGGGCCGGCTACGGCACCGCAGGCCACCTGATGACCGTCATCGGCTTCACGGCCGCCGGGGACGTGATCGCCAACGACCCCAACTCGCCCGACAACGCCGCCGTCCGGCGGGTCTACAAGCGCCGCGAGTTCGAGAACATCTGGCTGCGGACCAAGCGCCACAACGCCGCGGGCAAGGTCGCCTCGGGCACCGGAGGCATCTGCTACCTCTACGCCCCGGCGGTGCCGAGCGTCGCCCAGATCGTGGCGCTGCGGGCGGTCGGAGTCCTGTGAGATTTCGCGTTGAGCAGCCCGTATAAGCGGAACATAATGGGGTAAATGGCAGATAAAGCTTCTCAGTAGGAGGCAGCCAGCCATGACCACCCATCCGAGCATCGAGCACCACCCCGACCTCGCCGAGATGCGCACTCGGTTCGAGCGGGTGACCAGCACCCCCGCAGCGCAGGCCGTCGAGGCACTCGCCCTGATCACGGGCCTGTACCTGGCTGCCTCGCCGTGGATCGCAGGGTTCAGCGGACTGACCCCGCTGGCCATCAACAACCTGATCGCCGGCCTGGCCTTCTGCCTGTGCATGGGCGGTCTCGGCTCCGCGTACGAGCGCACCCACGCGATGGCGTGGACGGCGGTCGCCCTCGGAGCGTGGACGATCATCGCGCCGTGGGTCATCGCCGGTGAGATGGACACGACCCGCACGGTGACCAGCAACGTGATCACCGGAGGCGTCGCCCTGTGCCTCGGCCTCGCGATGGCCGCGATGGCCGGCCGCAACGAGGCCCGCACCTGACCCGGGCGCCGGATCAAGACGCCGGACTCCGGATCGATGAACGCGCCGGGTCCCGACCGCAGAGGCCGGGACCCGGTGGCATGCCGCGGCCCGTGTGACGCCTGGGACGGCCCGTGTGACCTGCGCCTCCAGTGACCATCGTCTCTACCGCGAATGCCGCGAACGCTGGCACATTGGACGACATGACCGCTGAAACCGCCGCCCCCACCGCCCGCGTCCGAGGCCTCGTCCGTACCGGAGGCCCCAAGGACGGCTCCTCCTGGCTGGAGCACGTCCTCGGCTGGACCCTCGTGGTCGTCATCGCCATGTTCGTCACCCAGGTCGGCTGGCTGTAGCACCCGCCCCGGCCTCCGGCTCCACCCGCCAGTGCACGTCCGGGACGCCCACCAGCCCGTAGAGCACGCGTACGGGCGACCGCGCGGGCAGCAGCACCACCCCGGCCGCCACCGCGAACAGGCCGAGCCCCGCCCACCACCCCAGCAGCCGTACGAGCGCACTCGCCCCCAGCGCCCCGGCGAACGGCAGTACGTACACCCCCGCCCCCGCGATCGCCACCGCGACCACCCGGGGCACCTTGAGGTCCGCCGCCGCACCCGGCAGCCGCCACCCCTCCACCAGCCAGCCGATCTCGGCCAGCAGCATCGTGCCGACCACGGCCGTGCCGAAGACCAGCAGGGCCAGGAAGGTCCCCGAGGTGGCGAAGGCCAGGCAGCTGTTGACCACGCCGTCCGCGGACCAGCCGGCGAAGGCCCGAGGGTCGGCGCTCAGCACCCGCCGGTACCCGCTGCCGTCCCACCCGTGGACCAGGGTGAAGAACAGCAGGAAGTAGCCGGCGACCGCCTGCAGGTACCCCCAGTACCCGGCCCCCACCAGCACGAACAGCCGCGCCGCCAGGAACCCGAGCAGCGCCCCCACCACCGCCGACCCGGCGTGGAAGAGCGCGAAGCCGGCCCAGACCCCGTCGTGGTCCCGAGCCACGTGCATGGTGGCCCAGGATGGGTTCTGCCAGAGCAGGTACATCCCGGTCGGCGCGAGCAGCAGGGCCGCGTAGAGCAGGGTGAGCGCCAGGTACGGATCGGCCGCGCGGCTCCTCGTACGCACCCCTTCGCCCCGCACCGACCGCTCCCACCACTGCAACTGCCGCCCGGCCGCCACCGCGAAGGTCGCGCCGATGGCGTAGGCCCACAGCGGCGCGGCCTGCACCGGGATCATGAGGCGTCCAGCCGCAGTCCGTCGGTGACGATCACGTCGGAGGTGACGAGGGCCTGCTCCGCCGTCACCTGGGTCATGAAGACGAACGGCGGGATGACCGGCGGCGCGGGCAGCCCCTGCGGGCTGAAGGTCACGCACAGGAGCCCCTCGATGCAGCCGCTGAACTTCGTGAGGTACAGGGTCACGTCGCCGCGCAGGTCGAGGGAGTCGGCGGACAGCCCGTACTCGTCCGAGCCGTCCCGGGTCCGCAGCCGGTAGTCCCGCAGCGAGGCCGCGCGCATCCGCAGCACCAGCACCTTCAGCGGCCCGTCCACGGTGGGCACCTCGGTGACCCCCGCCAGCGTGAAGCCCTGCGGCGCGAAGAGCGAGGTCGTCACCGTCGGAGGAGTACGGGCGGCGGTCGGAGCCCCGGCACCGGCGGCCGCCGGGGCGGCCATCGCCTGCGGGGTGCCCGTCGTGCCCGTCGCCAGCGCCGCGAGCAGTACCACCGGCAGCGCGGCGGCCAGCGTCCGAGGCCCGCTGCCGTCCAGGCTCGGGACGTACGGGCCCTCCTCGCCCGCCTCCTCGTCGGGCAGCGGGGTCCAGCCGAAGGCCAGCGCGCTTCCGGCGATGCCGAGCAGCATCCCGACCAGGAAGCCGCCCAGATTGGTGGCGACGAAGGACAGCACCGACAGCAGCAGGGCGTGCAGGGAGACGTACGCCCGGGCCCCCGGCAGGAACCACAGGAACAGTCCCGCCAGGATCAGGGCGACACCGATCCCGATGGCCGCGACCCCGCCCAGACCGAGGCTGACCAGCACCGTCAGAGGGGAGAGCGGGACCAGCAGCAGCTCGGTCCCGCCCAGGAGCACGAGCAGCCCGCCCCAGAACGGCCGGGTCCGGCGCCAGGCGCGCAGCCGCCGCCGGTGCTCCGGCAGCGGGAGCCGCCACTCCAACCACCCGGCGGGCGCGCTCAGAAGCACTTCTTGCCGTCCAGGCTGACGCTCAGGTTCAGGCCCTTGAGCTTGAAGTTCCCGCCGGTCGCGGACCAGGCGTGCGACTTCACGTCCACCACCTCGATGTTCCCCGCCTGCAGGCCGAACTTCCCGGCCTCGCCCCGGACCCCGTCCACCTGGTCCAGCGTCGAGGCGTCCCGGCCTATCTGCGCCGTGCCGAAGGTGGCGTCGCCCTTGAGGTCCTCGCCGTCGATCACCAGATTGCTGGCCGTGACTTCCCCGGCCGGCCCGCCAGCGGTCAGCTTGAAGATCACCTTGCCGACCGGGGTGTCCACCTCGGCGGCCTGGCAGATGTCGGCGAGCGTGGCCTCGCCGATGCCGAGCAGCGCCACCGGATGCCCCTTGCCGTCGACGGAGCGGTCCGTCTGCACGTACGAGGCCAGGCCCTTGCTGCTCAGTTTCGACGAGGAGACCTGGAAGTTGGTCCCCGAGACGGCGAAGGAGGCGGCGAGCGCGCCCTGTGCCATGACCATCGCCATCGCCCCGACGGCCACGACCGCGGGCATCGCGACGGCCGCCGCCTTCTTCCAGTGGACCCGGCCCTCGCGGAGCGGTCTCGTGCCCGTGCCCTTGCCTGTGCCCGTGCTCATGTGGTTCCTCCCGTACGTCGTCCGGTGCGCAGGGGAAGTGCTGCCATACTTCAGGCATCTTGTGGCAGTTCGAGGCTAGGGCTGAATTTGAATAATAGTCAACAGCGCGGCACGACCGAGCGTTCGCAGGTCCGCAGGGCCGAACTCATAGCGACCGGACGCAAGTTGTTCGCCGACACCTCGTACGACGCGCTCTCCATGGACGACATCGCCAAGCACGCGGGCGTCGCCAAGGGGCTGATCTACTACTACTTCAAGAGCAAGCGGGGCTACTACCTGGCCATCGTCGAGGACTCCGTCGCCGAGCTCGTCGCCCGCGCCGGCGGCGATACCGACCTCCCGAACGCCGAACGGGTCCGCCGCACCATCGACGGCTACCTGCACTACGCCGAACACCACCACGCCGCCTACCGCACCATCGTCACGGGCGGCGTCGGCTCCGACGCCGAGGTGCTCGCGATCCGCGACGCCGTCCGCAGGGAACTCGTCGCCACCATCGCCGAAGGCGCGTACGGGCACCGCGCACTCCCGCCGATCGCCCGGCTCGCCCTCGTCGGCTGGCTCTCCGCGGTCGAGGGGACGACGCTGGAGTGGATCGGCGGCCTGAGCGGCGGGGAAGCCCCGGCGGGCGGTGCGGCGGGCGGCGCGGCGGGCGGCGCGGCGGCCGACGGCGGCCCGGCCGGCGGTGGTCCTGCCGGTGCTGCCGCGACCCGGCCCGGCCGGATCGAGCTCGGGGCCCTGCTGGTGCGCCAGCTCCGCGCGACGCTGACGGTGATCGAGGAGTTCGTCCCGGAGTGTCCGGCACCTCCCGCCCTCGAAGAGCCGTTCGAGCAGCCCGATGATCTTGCCCCGTGACGGGAAGCCCCTGATCGGGCATACTCAAGCCGCCGCAGCCGCTGAACAGCCCATTCCGTGATCCGGGACGGGCAGCATCGGCTGTAAGAGCACCGAGACCCGGTGGCGCGCACCACACCTCGCGCGTCGCCGCCGTGCCCGACGAGGGAGGAGAGCGCCGCCATGACAGACCGCGCCCCGCAGCCGGTGGACCGTCAGCTGCCCACCGAGGAGTCCCGGGACCTCCTCGCGCTCGTACGAGAGATCGCGCAGCGGGAGATCCGTCCCAAGGCCGCCGAGGAGGAGGACTCCGGGCGGTTCCCCCGGGAGGTCTTCACCCTCCTGTCCGACGCAGGCCTGCTCGGCCTCCCGTACGCCGGCGAGTACGGCGGCGGCGAGCAGCCGTACGAGGTTTACCTCCAGGTCCTGGAGGAGCTGGCCGCGGCCCGCCTGACCGTCGGCCTCGGCGTCAGCGTGCATTCCCTGGCCTGCCACGGCCTCGCCGGCTACGGCACCAAGGAGCAGCAGGGCGCACACCTGCCCGCGATGCTCGGCGGCGGCCTGCTGGGCGCCTACTGCCTCTCCGAGCCCGCCGCGGGCTCCGACGCCGCCTCGCTGACCACCAAGGCGGTGCGCGACGGCGACGACTGGATCATCACCGGCACCAAGGCCTGGATCACCCACGGCGGAGTCGCCGACTTCTACACCGTCCTCGCCCGCACCGGCGTCGACGGCCCCAAGGGCATCACCGCCTTCCTGGTCCCCGGGGACGCGGAGGGCCTGACGGCGGCCGTGCCGGAGAAGAAGATGGGCATGAAGGGCTCGCCCACCGCCCAGCTCCACTTCGACGGCGTACGAGTGCCGGACGCGCGCCGCATCGGCGAGGAGGGTCAGGGCTTCACCATCGCCCTGGCCGCGCTGGACGCCGGACGCCTGGGCATCGCGGCCTGCGCCATCGGCGTCGCCCAGGCGGCGCTGGACGAGGCACTGGCGTACGCCCTGGACCGAAAGCAGTTCGGGCACCCGATCTCCGACTTCCAGGGGCTGCGCTTCATGCTGGCCGACATGGCCACCAAGATCGAGGCGGGCCGCGCGCTCTACCTCGCCGCGGCGCGCCTGAGGGACGCGGGCAAGCCGTTCTCCCGGCAGGCGGCGATGGCCAAGCTGTTCTGCACGGACGCCGCGATGGCGGTCACCACGGACGCGGTCCAGGTCCTGGGCGGCTACGGCTACACGGCGGACTTCCCCGTCGAGCGGCTGATGCGGGAGGCGAAGGTGCTCCAGATCGTCGAGGGCACGAACCAGATCCAGCGCATGGTCATCGCCCGTCACCTCGCGGGCCCGGAGACGCGGTAGGCGCAGGTGGAGCGGCCGGTCCAGCCCGAGTAGCCGGTCCAGCCCGAGCAGCCGGAGCTCGCGGTGAGCCCCGCCCTCTCCGACGCCGAACTGAACGCCCTGTTCGCCGCGGCGTGGCCGGGGCGCGGGGAGGCCTCCTTCGTGCCGGTCCTGGAGCGCAGCCCGGCCTGGGTCGCGGCCCGGCGCGAGGGCCGGCTGGTGGGCTACGTCAACGTGACTCCCCAGCTACCGCTGGGAGGTACCCCCAGGGACGGCGGCGTGCACGCCTTCGTCCTGGACACCACCGTGCACCCGCAGGAGCGGCGGCGCGGACTCGGGATCCGGCTCGTACGGGTGGCGACCGAGGCGGCCGGGGAGCGCGGGGCGCGGTGGCTGCACGTGGACTACGAGCCGCACCTGGAGCCCTTCTACGAACAGTGCGGCTTCCGCCCGACGGCGGCCGGGTTGCTCGCACTCTGAGCCGGCCGGCGGACCGGCTCGCTCAGCTGCCGAAGAGCGGGCCGTTCGGCCAGATCGGGGAGGACGCGATGCGGGACCACTCCGGATCGCGCCGCCCGGGCACGGTCCGGCCGTCGGCGGCCCAGCGGGCGACGAGCGCGCTGTAGATGGGCGGGTCGGGGTACCGCGGGCGCGAGCCCTGCTGAACCGATTCTTCGTAACCGGGCGGCGTCGGCCGCCGACGGCGTCCCGCCCGGGGCATGGAAGTCTCAACCGTGGTCATGCCGGGGCAACGCGATACCGCGGCCACGGGTAATCCCCTCCACACCCCGGGTATCCGTTCGAGGCGTCCCCGCGGCGGCGCTGGGGTGGGTGGGGCTGGGGGGCTTAGGGGTTGGCGGGACCTTCACTGGGCGGAATCAGGGAGGGCTTGGGGGTTTCCCGTCAGTCTCTTCGTCCTTCCGTGTCGGGCCGGCCTGTCAAGGGCGCTCCTCCTTCGTCGTCGCGTCGCTTCGCGATGGCCTTCGGCCACCCTTGACAGGCCGTCCCGCCCCGGAAAAACGAAGACTGCCGGGAAACCCCCAAAAGAACGGGCCGGGGGAAGAAGGGCAGGGGCGGGCCAGTCAGGGACGTCCGACCCCCTCCCCAGGGGGCGTGCCCTGCCCCGGGCCCTCCAAGGCCGCCACCGGGGCCGGGCAGTCGGCCGGCCGCAGCCAAACAGCGACCACAAGCCCCTCGGGGGGCAGTGGGCGCGTCAAATCGCTACGCGCTCCTCAATGACGGCGTCTGCGACCCGTCTTGGGCTGGACATAGGCCGCCACGGATCGCTACGCGCTTCTCGACGAAGGCGACCGGCGGCCGTCTGGGGCTGATGGGGAGCGAAACGGGCTGACGGGAGGCCTGGAGGGGCCGTTCGTCGGCCCAGCCGACCTGGATTCATGTCAGGGCGGGAGCGTCACCACAAAGCCGTCTACGTAACGGGGTAATTGGGGCAAATGGACGGCTGATTTCGTCGCCTCCTTCGCCTGACCCCCGTACAGCTCGACATGGCCGTCATTTGGGGTCGCTTCCGCCCCAGACGGCGGTCAGACGCCGTCATCGAGGAGCGCGTAGCGATCGGTGGCGGCTTATGTCCAGCCCAAGATTGCTGCAGACGCCGTCGTCGAGGAGCGCGTAGCGATTCGTGGCGCCTGTCGGGGGCTGGGGCGCTTGTGGTCGGTGTTTGGCGATGGCTGGCCGGCTGCCCGGCCCCGGAGACCAGGGCGGAGGGCCCGGGCTCGCGCCCGCCCCCTACCGGAGCAGGGTCGGACGTCCCTGACCGCCCCGCCCCTTTCCTTTCTCCCCCGGCCCGTTCTTTTGGGGGTTTCCCGGCAGTCTTCGTTTTTCCGTGGCGGGGCGGTCTGTCAAGGGCGGCCGAAGGCCGTCGCGCAGCGACGCGAACGCAGTGAGCGCCCTTGACAGGCCGTCACGACGCGGAAGGACGAAGACTGCCGGGAAACCCCCAAGCCCTCTCTGATTCCGATCAGCTCGGACCCCGCCACCCGGCGACCCCGCCCCGCAGATAAGGGGCGGCTGTGCGTCCCGCCCGTCCCACCCCCACCCACCCCCCGGCGCCACGTGCCGACCTGTCAGACCGTGCCAGAAGTCTGGCCCCCGATATGGTTTCTGACGTACCGTCATATCCGCTTGAGGCGTCACCCCGCCGCACCCCCAGCCGCACGACACCGTGCCCCTTTCGCATCCCCCACCCCGCCCAGGAGGTTCGCCATGCCCGCCGACCGGCCCATCGGACTGGACGAGTACCCGATCCACCAGGCCCCGCTCTCGATGAAGCACCTCGTCAGCGGTGACCGCAACGCCTACGACCGCTGCATCTTCCACGTCTTCGATCACGCCGGCCGTGCCGTCCTCATCCTCGGCCTCGGGGTGTACCCCAACGCCGGGGTCATCGACGCCTACGCCACCCTCCGCATCGGAGACGAGCTGCTCGCCGTCCGGGCCTCCGACGCCCTCACCGACGACCGCATGAACCTCAGCGTCGGCCCCCTCTCCATCACCGTCGACGTCCCGCTCAAGCAGCTCACCCTGCGCTGCGCCGCCGATCCGGACGACCCGGACGGGCTCTCGTACGACCTCACCTGGACCGCGGAGTTCCCCGCCGTCTGGGAGCCCCACCACATCCAGCGGCGTGGCGACCGGCTCATGCTCGAAGGCCGCCGCTTCGTCCAGGCCGGCAACGTCACCGGCGCCATCCGCGCCAAGGGCGAGGAGTTGACCGTCACCGCGGGGGAGTGGACCGGTACCCGCGACCGGAGTTGGGGTGTGCGCCCGATACCCGGAGAGGAGGGTGGCCGCGCCGCCGAGGAGTACCGGCCCGAGGGGTTCCACTGGCTCTGGATCCCCGTGCGCTTCGAGGACCGGTTCGTGATGGTCATCGCCCAGGAGGACGCCGACGGGCACCGGACCCTGAACGAGGCCGTGCAGGTCTTCCCCGAGGCCACCGGCCGCCACGACGTCCAACTCGGCTGGCCCCACACCGAGATCCGCTACCGGCCTGGCAGCCGGCATCCCGAGAGCGCGGTCGTCCACCTCACCGACCCGGCCCGCAAGCCGCTCGAACTCGGCGTCGAGATCCTGAACTCCTCCCCGCTCGCCGTGGGCGCGGGTTACCCGCCCGCCGGGGACTGGCAGCACGGCACGTGGCAAGGGCGGGGCTGGACCGACCGGCGGGTGTACGACCTCTCCGATCCGAGCGCCCACCCGATGGCCGCGTTCGGCGTCACCGACCACTCGGCGCGCTTCACCCTCGACGGGCAGATCGGCCACGGCATCTTCGAACACGGCAGCTTCGGGAGGCACGACCCCAGCGGCTTCGTCGACTACTCGTCCGTCGCCCAATAGGGCAGGCGCACAACAGAAGCAGCGACAAGAACAGCGACGAGATCAGCAACAAGAACAGAGACACAAGAACAGAGACAAGAACAGGGAAGGGGCCCACCGCCATGGCAACCGCTCCACGTCCGCGCACCTCCACCCGAGAGCCCGAAGAACTCGGCCGTCGCCTCGCCGTCTGGCTGGACGCCAAGCTCCCCGGCGCGAAGGTCACCAACGTCTCGGTCCCCGGCTCCAACGGCATGTCCAGCGAGACCCTGCTCTTCGACATAGAGCACCCCGACACCCCGCTCCGTGCCTGCGCGCTGCGCCTCGCCGCCGATCCGGCCGCCTACACCGTCTTCCCGACGTACGACATGCCGCGCCAGCACCGTGTGATGAGCCTGGTCGCCCAGCACACCGACCTGCCCGTCCCGCGCGTGCAGTGGCTGGAGGAGGATCCGGGGCCGCTCGGGGCGCCGTTCTTCGTGATGGCCCGGGCCGAGGGCCGGGTCCCGCCCGACGTCATGCCCTACACCTACGAGGGCAACTGGCTGCACGCCGCGACCGACGCCGAGCGGGCCGTGCTCCAGGAGGCGAGCATCGCGCTGCTGGCCCGGCTGCACGACCAGTTCCCCGCCAAGGAGGCGGAGTTCCTGCTCCCCGAGGGCGCGGGCAGTCCGCTGCGCCGGCACGTGGACGGGCAACGCGCCTACTACTCCTGGGTGGTGGACGGCCTGGCCCCGTCACCGCTCATCGAGCGCGCGTTCGCCCGGCTGGAGGAGCTCTGGCCGCAGGACGAGGGCCCGGCGGTGCTGAACTGGGGCGACGCCCGCATCGGCAACGTCATCTACGACGGGTTCACCCCGGCGGCCGTCCTGGACTGGGAGATGGCGGCGTACGCCCCGCGCGAGGTGGACCTCGGGTGGACCGTCTACCTGCACCGGTTCTTCCAGGACCTCACGGTGAGCTTCGGCCAGCCCGGCCTGCCGGACTTCCTGCGCCGCGAGGACCTGGAGCGGCGGTACGCCGAACTCACCGGCCACACCCCGCGGAACATGGAGTTCCACACCCTCTACGCGGCCCTGCGCCATGGGATCGTGATGCTGCGCATCGCCTACCGGCAGGCGCACTTCGGCGAGGTGGAGATCCCGGAGAACCCGGACAGCCTGATCCTGCACCACGCCAGTCTGGCCGCCATGGTGCAGGGAACCTACTGGCAGGCGTAGGGCCAGGGGCGCCGGGGCGGCCCGCAGAACGGCCCGCGGACGGCCCCGCGGAACGGCCCGCAGAACAGGCCGCGGACGGTCCCGCAGGACCGTCCGCGGCGAGCGCGCAGGGGGCCGGTCAGGCCGCCTGCGCGTGCTGCGTCTGCGTCTGCGGCGCCGCGGGGCGCATCAGCGGGACCGGCCGCGAGCCCGGACCGCCGACGTGCGAGAAGGGCTGCGTCCGCCAGTCCAGCCCCTGGGGCAGGTCCAGGACCACGACGGACTCGAACTCCTGCGCCTCCGGCGACGGGAACGCTCCGACGGTGGACAGCGCGTCCGAGGCGGGCCGCCCGGTGCCCGCGCACACCGTGAGACCGAAGGGGTTCCACGGGGTCAGGCAGAGCGCGTGCTGCGGCAGGAACTCCTCGTCGGCGACGAGGGCGATCGACTGGCCGCAGTCGGGGCAGATCGCGTGGTGGATCTCGAACCCCTCGCCGTCTTCGAGGTATTCGGCGTAGTCGGGGTACGCGCCCTCCTCGGTGTCGGCCAGATCGAGGGGCTCCGGTTCGGTGCGACCGGCGCGCTTGGTGTTCAGCATGGATGTACTCCCCCTTGGGTGGGCCGGGCGGGCAGGTTCTTCGGCCTCGGCCACACCAAGCACTTCCCGCAGCGCGGCACGAGTAACCACGACAGCACGTCGTACGCCTACATGACCCTGTGGCCTTGGTCACATGCCCGGTGCAGATGCCTCCAGTGGGTGGACACCACTGGGCCCGGAGCGCCATTGGGCCTTAGGTTGAGCGGCTATGAGCGCAATGGAGGAGCTGGACCGCCAGATCGTTGATCTGCTCGTGCGGGACGGGCGGATGAGTTACACGGATCTGGGCAAGGCCACGGGACTGTCCACGTCGGCGGTCCATCAGCGAGTACGCCGGCTGGAACAGCGCGGGGTGATCCGCGGCTACGCGGCGGTGGTCGACCCCGAGGCCGTCGGCCTGCCGTTGACGGCCTTCATCTCGGTCAAGCCGTTCGACCCGAGCGCCCCGGACGACATCGCCGACCGGCTGTCCGGCGTGCCCGAGATCGAGGCCTGCCACAGCGTCGCGGGCGACGAGAACTACATCCTCAAGGTCCGGGTGGCGACCCCCCTGGAGCTGGAGGACCTGCTGGGCCGCCTGCGGGCCCTCGCGCACGTCTCGACGCGCACGACGGTGGTCCTGTCCACCCCCTACGAGGCCCGCCCGCCCCGCGTATAGCCTCGCCGGCGGTCGATGCAGGGGGCGCCCGCGCAGCCGCAGAGCCGGTACCCCGGGGGAGGGGGCGGGATGCGCCCACCTACACCCGCACCCGCGTTCGCACCCGCACCCGCGTCCCGCCGCAGCCGGTCGAGGGGCGAGACTGTTCCCCATGACTGACCGCACCGCCACCTCCGCCGACGCCGCCGGAGCGACCGACACCGACAGCGCCCCCGCGTCCCAGCGCACCGTCCTCCTGCGCGGGGGCGAGGTGCACAGCCCCGCGGATCCCTTCGCCACCGCGATGGTCGTCGAGCGGGGCCGCGTCGCCTGGGTCGGCTCCGAGGGCGCGGCCGACGCCTTCGCGCAGGGCGTGGACGAGGTCGTCGACCTCGGCGGCGCGCTCGTCACCCCCGCCTTCACCGATGCCCACGTCCACGCCACCTCCGCCGGGCTCGCCCTCACCGGGCTGGACCTCACCGGCGCCCGGTCCCTCTCCGCCGCGCTGGACCTCGTACGCTCCTACGCCGCGAGCCGCCCCGCCGACCGGGTGCTCCTCGGGCACGGCTGGGACGCCGCCCGCTGGCCCGAGCGCCGCGCGCCGCGCCGGGCCGAGCTCGACGAGGCCGCCGCCGGCCGCCCGCTCTACCTCAGCCGCATCGACGTGCACTCGGCCGTGGTCACCACCGCCCTCCTCGACCTGGTCCCGGACGTCCGGCCCGAGGGAGACCAGCCGCTGACCCGTGACGACCACCACGCCGTACGGCGGGCCGCCCTCGCCGCCGTCACCCCCGGGCAGCGCGCGGAGGCCCAGGCGGCGGCCCTCGACAGGGCGGCGTCGCTCGGCATCGGCTCCCTGCACGAGTGCGGCGGGCCCGACATCTCCTCCGCCGAGGACTTCACGGCACTGCTCGCCCTGGCGGCCGAGCGGCCCGGGCCGCGCGTCTTCGGCTACTGGGCCGACCGGGACCTCGACCGGGCGAAGGCCCTGGGGGCGGTCGGAGCCGCCGGGGACCTCTTCGTGGACGGCGCCCTCGGCTCGCACACCGCCTGCCTGCACGCCCCGTACACCGACGCCCCGCACACGGGCACCGGCTACCTCGACGCCGCCGAGGTCGCGGCCCACGTCGCCGCCTGCACCGAGGCGGGCCTCCAGGCCGGCTTCCACGCCATCGGCGACGCCGCGATCACCGCCGTCGTCGAGGGTGTCCGCGCGGCCGCCGAGAAGGTCGGCCTGGCCCGCGTCCGGGCCGCCCGGCACCGCGTCGAGCACGCCGAGATGATGACCCCCGCCACCATCGCGGCCTTCGCGGAGCTGGGCCTCACCGCCTCCGTGCAGCCCGCTTTCGACGCGGCGTGGGGCGGCGAGGACGGCATGTACGCCGACCGCCTCGGGACCGAGCGCGCCCGCACCCTGAACCCGTACGCGGCCATGCTCAAGGCGGGCGTTCCGCTGGCCTTCGGCTCGGACGCGCCGGTGACCCCGCTCGACCCCTGGGGCACGGTCCGCGCGGCCGCGTTCCACCGGACGCCGGCCCACCGGATCTCCGTACGGGCCGCCTTCACCGCGCACACCCGAGGCGGCTGGCGGGCGCTGGGGCGCGACGACGCGGGCGTGCTGGTCCCCGGCGCCCCGGCCGACTACGCCGTCTGGCAGACCGCCGAACTGGTCGTCCAGGCACCCGACGACAGGGTCGCCCGCTGGTCCACCGATCCCCGTTCCGGGACCCCCGGACTCCCCGACCTGACCCCCGGTTCGGAACTGCCCGTGTGCCTGGCCACCGTGGTCGGCGGCCGGGAAGTATTCGTACGCCCACAGGGGTGATCCGGCCGTCCTCGGTTCGGTGCGGGCGGTCGGACCCGGATAGGTTCGGCCGGGTCCACCACAAGGACGTCCGTGCCGGACGGATCCGTCCGCTCAGCGCGCCCGCGCCTCGGGGGCGAGGGAAGGTTTCGCCGGATGGGGGTCCCCCCTGCTCCGCAGGAGCTTGGGGGAGGTGGCCCCGGTTCGGGGCCCGGCGGTCCAGTAGACAACGATCACGGCGGCCCGCAGCCAGCGGGAGTCTGACCGGCCCGAAGGACCGCTGGCCCCGACCACTGTTCTAGAGTCATTCACTGCGACCAGACGTACAGGACGTGCAAGAGCACAAAAGGGGACTCAGTGAGCGACGGCGGACAGCGGACCTACGGACCGCTCGGTACGGCCTTGGTGATCATTCCGACCTACAACGAGGCGGAGAACATCGGGCTGATCGTCGGCCGCGTCCGTGCGGCGGTGCCCGAGGCCCACATCCTGGTCGCGGACGACAACAGCCCCGACGGCACCGGCAAGCTCGCCGACGAGCTGGCGGTCGGCGACGACCACGTGCACGTCCTGCACCGCAAGGGCAAGGAAGGACTCGGCGCCGCCTACCTCGCGGGCTTCGTCTGGGCCCTGGAGGCCGGCTACGGCGTCATCGTCGAGATGGACGCGGACGGCTCCCACCAGCCGGAGGAGCTGCCCCGCCTGCTCACCGCGCTGGCCGGCGCCGACCTGGTCCTCGGGTCCCGCTGGGTGCCGGGCGGCCGCGTCGTGAACTGGCCCAAGAGCCGTGAGTTCCTCTCGCGCGGCGGTTCCACGTACTCCCGCCTGATGCTGGACGTCCCGATCCGCGACGTGACGGGCGGCTACCGGGCCTTCCGTCGGGAGACCCTGGAGGGCCTGGGCCTGGACGAGGTGGCCTCGGCGGGCTACTGCTTCCAGGTCGACCTGGCCCGCAGGGCCGTGCGGAAGGGGTTCCGTGTGGTGGAGGTGCCCATCACCTTCGTCGAGCGCGAGTTCGGCGACAGCAAGATGAGCAAGGACATTGTGGTGGAGGCCCTGTGGCGGGTCACCCAGTGGGGCCTGAAGGCCCAGGCGGCCAAGCTCCTCGGCAAGGGCCGAGCGAAGGCCTGACGGCCCCCTAGGGGATGTCCGGTACCTCCGGCTGAGGTCACTTTTACCCGGCCCCAGGCACACTGGACGGTATGACGACCGGCGTTCCGATTTCGACGGCCCCCCGGCGGCGCTCGCCCGCCCGTACGTTCCTCCCCCTGGCGGTAGCCGCCTGGCTGATCCTGGAGATCTGGCTGCTCAGCCTGGTCGCCGGAGCCGCCGGCGGGCTGGCCGTCGCCGCGCTGCTCGCGGGCGGGATGGTCCTCGGTGCGGTGGTGATCAAGCGCGCCGGGCGGCGTGCCTTCAAGAACCTGACCGACACCTTCCAGCAGGCCCAGCAGGGGCAGCAGCCCGCCCCGCAGCAGCCGGGCCGGGGCAACGGCCTCACCATGGCGGCCGGGCTGCTCCTGATGATGCCCGGCCTGATCTCCGACGCGGTCGGCCTGTTCCTCCTGCTCCCGCCGGTCCGCTCCTGGATCGGCCGCCGGGCCGCCCGCTCGCTGGAGAAGAAGATGGCCTCGGCCCCGGCCGGCAGCTTCGGCGACGCCTTCCAGCAGGCCCGCATCCACTACCCCGACGGCAAGGTCGTCCAGGGCGAGGTCATCCGCGAGGACCGGCCCGGCGCCCGGGACCAGGGCCCGGACACCGGCGGCTACCGCCCGCCGATCGCCCCGTAGCCCGCAGCCCGCAGTCCCGTACACGGCGAAACGCCGAGGGGCCCGCCACACAGTGTGTGGCGGGCCCCTCGGCGTTTTCCTTGTTTCAGCGCCCGCAGACTACGCGGACTTGCGGCTGTCCCGCGGATGCACGGCAATGTTCATGGCGCCGGACCGAAGGACCGCAAGCCTCTCGGCCAGCACTTCCTCCAGCTCCTCGCGGGTGCGCCGCTCCATGAGCATGTCCCAGTGCGTTCGCGCAGGCTTGCCCTTCTTCTCTTCGGGCCCGTCCCCGTCCACCAGGAGTGCCATGGCGCCGCACGCCTTGCACTCCCACTCCGGCGGAATTTCTGCCTCAACCGAGAACGGCATCTCAAATCGATGTCCGTTCTGGCATGCGTACTCCACCGCCTGGCGCGGGGCCAGATCGATGCCGCGGTCCGTCTCGTAGCTGGTAACCACGAGGCGCGTACCGCGGAGAGCTCGCTCACTCATGAATCGTGCCTCCCGGGCTTGTCGCCCACAGGACAGGTGTCGCTGTCGTCGTCATCCGGTCAACGTCCGGTCGGCGGTATTGATTCCCGCTCCGGGTCATGCGTCGCCCGTCGTGCCGCCCCTTGTTGTACCCACCAATGCCCGTTTTGTCACATCTGGCAGCAGATGTCACCCAACGTCTACACTTCTTAAGCGCGCAGTAACGGTCCGCCTGGCAGGCCAAAGGCGTACACTACCGGCCCTTTGCTTCAACGTCTAAATTCGTTCGGAATTCGTTCGTGGATGCGGGCCGGGCGCACTCGACGGACCGCTGTCAGATCCGTTCGGGTACAGGATTGCCTGCCGCCTCCACGGCGCGCCGCACCGGCACTCGCGCCAGCAGCACGAAACCCAGTGCGAAGAAGACCACCAACGAGATGATCGCGTCCCGGTAGCTGCCCGTGACCTGGTACGTCAGGCCGAAGACGAGCGGCCCCACCCAGCTCAGCCCGCGGTCGCTCATCTCGTACGCCGAGAAGTACTCGGCCTCCTTGCCCGCCGGCACCAGGTGCGAGAACAGCGAACGCGACAGAGCCTGGCTGCCGCCCAGGACCAGTCCGATCATCGCCGCGAGTGCGAAGAACCACACCGGGGTCCGGGCCGGCAGGAAGTATCCGGCCCCCAACGTCAGCGCCCAGGCGGCCAGCGAACCGAGGATCGTCCGCTTGGCTCCGTAGATCCGGGCCAGCCGCCCCATCCCCAGGGCTCCCGCCACCGCGAGGACCTGGACGAGCAGGATCGCCCCGATGAGGGTGGACTGCTCCAGCTCCAGCTCCTCCGACCCGTAGATGGAGGCCTGGGAGATCACCGTCTGCACGCCGTCGTTGTAGATCAGGTACGCCAGCAGGAACGACAGGGTCAGCGGGTAGCGCCGCATGTCCTTCAAGGTGGCGACGAGCTGCTTCCACCCGCTGACGGCCGGGGCCGCGCCCGGCTCCCGGACCACGGCACGGTCCCGCAGCCGGTTCAGCGGGATCAGCGCGAAGGCGCCCCACCACAGGCCGGCGGAGGCCAGGCAGATCCGGATCGCCATGCCCTCGCTGAGGCCGAAGGATTCGTGGCCCGTGTAGAGCACCAGGTTCATCACGAGCATCACCGAGCCCGCGGTGTACCCGAACGCCCAGCCGCGCGAGGAGACCGCGTCCCGCTCGTCCGGCGTGGAGATCTGCGGCAGGTAGGCGTTGTACAGCACCATCGAGACCGACAGCGAGGCGTTCGCCACGATCAGCAGCAGCCCGCCCAGCAGGTACCGCTCGCCGCCCAGGAAGAACATGCCGGTCGTCGCCGCGGCCCCCGTGTACGCGGCCACGGCCAGCAGCGGCTTCTTGCGGCCGGTCCGGTCCGCGACCGCGCCGGCCAGCGGCATGAGCAGCACGGCCAGGATCACCGAGGCGGACACCGTGTAGGCGAAGAACGAACCGGCCCGCACCGGGATGCCCAGCGGGTGCACGAAGCCCTCGGGGTCCGCCGCCGCCTTGGCGATCGAGGTCAGGTAGGGCCCGAGGAACACGGTGACCACGCTCGCCGAGTACACGGACACCGCGAAGTCGTAGAAGTACCAGCCGCGCTGTTCGTACTTGCTCCCGCCCGTCACCACGGCGGCGGATCTGCCGTCCTCGGACCCCGGTTCCGCGTCGTCCGTCGTCTGCGCGCTCATGGCGGCCCCCTCGCTGGTCCCCGTACCGCACGGCCCGTCGGAGCCGGGGCGGGGCACCCGCGACCGTGTCAGGCCCAGGCCCCGCGCCGCTCCAGCACCGTGCGCAAGATGTCGATCCGGTCGGTCATGATGCCATCGACTCCCAGGTCGAGGAGAGACTCCATGCGTTCCGGTTCGTTCACGGTCCACACGTGCACCTGGAGTCCCCGTGCGTGCGCGGTCCGTACGAACCTCCGGTCGACCACGCGGATGCCCCCCTGGGTCTCGGGAACCTGCGCCGCCACCGCCCCGACGCGCAGTGCGGCCGGGATCGCGAACGAGCGCAGCCGCAGGCCGAGCACCCCGCGCACCCCGTAGGAGGTCGCCAGCCGGGGGCCGGCGATCTTCTGCGCCCGGGCCACCCGGCTCTCCGAGAAGGAGCCCACGCAGACCCGGTCCCAGGCGCCCGTCCGCGCGATCAGGTTGACCAGCGGATGCAGGGCGGACTCCGCCTTGATGTCGATGTTCCAGCGCGCCTCGGGGAACTCTTCCAGCAGCTCCTCGAAGAGGGCCAGCGGCTCGGTGCCCCCCACCCGGGCCTCGCCGATCCGCTTCCAGGGCAGCTCGGCGATCCGGCCCTGCGCGTCGGTGACCCGGTCCAGCGTGGAGTCGTGGAAGGCGACGAGTTTCCCGTCGGCCGAGGCGTGCACATCGGTCTCGAAGTACCGGTAGCCCGCGTCGGCGGCCCGGTGGAAGGCGGCGGCGGTGTTCTCCAGTCCGTCCGCGGCACCTCCCCGGTGCGCGAAGGGGATCGGGGCCGGGTGGTCCAGATACGGATGGCGAAGGCGTACGTGCGTCACGCGCGCAGTATCCCCCGCGCGGGATGCCCTCCGGTGACCGGCAGCCGTCAAACGACTGACGATCGCACTCCAGTCCACGGGCCCCTGGTGCCGGTGGACTGCAACGTGACAGTCTTGACCCGCATTCCCAATCCAATCCCGGCCCCGGTGGACCCGGCGGGGGCCAATCCGACGAAGGTGGACCGGACGCATGGCCGAATGGACCTCAGCGGTCGGTGCCGCACAGCTCGCCCGCCTCATCACCTCGCAGCAGGAGCGGACCGCCGTACCGGGCGCCCGCAAACTGCCCGCGTACCGCACCCTCGCCGACGGGATCCGGCTGCTCGTCCTGGAAGGCCGCGTCCCGGTCGCCGCCCGGCTGCCCGCCGAGCGGGAGCTGGCCGGCTCCCTCTCCCTCAGCCGCACCACCGTCGCCGCCGCGTACGAGGCCCTGCGCGGGGAGGGCTTCCTGGAGTCCCGCCGGGGCGCCGGCAGCTGGACCTCCGTCCCCGCCGGGAACCCGCTGCCCGCCCGCGGCCTGGAACCGCTGCCGCCGGAGTCCCTCGGCTCCATGATCGACCTGGGCTGCGCCGCCCTTCCGGCCCCCGAGCCCTGGCTCACCAAGGCCGTCCAGGGGGCCCTGGAGGAGCTGCCGCCGTACGCGCACACCCACGGGGACTACCCGGCGGGCCTGCCCGCGCTGCGCCGGATGCTCGCCGACCGCTACACCGAGCAGGGCATCCCCACCATGCCCGAGCAGATCATGGTCACCACCGGCGCGATGGGCGCCATCGACGCGATCTGCAGCCTCTTCGCCGGACGCGGGGAGCGGATCGCCGTCGAGTCCCCGTCCTACGCCAACATCCTCCAGCTGATGCGCGCCGCCGGGGTCCGGCTGGTGCCCGTGGCCATGGCCGAGGGGCTCGCCGGCTGGGACATGGACGTCTGGCGCCAGGTGCTGCGCGACTCGGCCCCCCGCCTCGCGTACGTCGTCGCCGACTTCCACAACCCGACCGGGGCCCTGGCCTCCGAGGAGCAGCGCCGGGCCATGGTGGAGGCGGCCCGGGCGGCCGGCACCGTCCTGGTCGCCGACGAGACCATGCTCGAACTCAAGCTGGACCCCGATCTGGAGATGCCCCGCCCGGTCTGCTCCTTCGACCCGGCCGGCTCCACAGTGATCACCGTGGGCTCGGCCAGCAAGGCCTTCTGGGCGGGCATGCGGATCGGCTGGGTCCGCGCGGCCCCCGATGTCATCCGCAGCCTCGTCGCGGCGCGCGCGTACGCCGACCTGGGCACGCCGGTGCTGGAACAGCTCGCGGTGAACTGGCTGATGCGGACAGGCGGCTGGCAGGAGGCCGTCGGGATCCGCCGCGACCAGGCCCGCGAGAACCGTGACGCGCTGGTCGCGGCGGTCCGCCGGCAGCTGCCGGACTGGGAGTTCGTGGTCCCGCAGGGCGGGCTGACCCTGTGGGCCCGCGCGGGCGGGCTCTCCGGGTCCCGGCTGGCCGAGGTGGGGGAGCGGGTCGGCGTACGGGTCCCCTCGGGCCCCCGCTTCGGTGTGGACGGGGCCTTCGAGGGCTACGTCCGGCTCCCCTTCACCGTGGGCGGCCCGGTGGCGGACGAGGCCGCCACCCGCCTGGCCGCAGCGGCCCGCCTGGTCGGCACGGGCGCGGGCGGCAGCGGCGCGGAACCCCCGCGCACGTTCGTGGCGTAACCCCGCGGAACCGGGCCTAGGGAGCCTCGGCCGGTACTTCCGGAAGCGGCGCCCCCTGCGCCGGCGGTTGTCCCTGGAGCGGCTTCGTCGGCGTGATGCGGTCCTGGCCCGCGCCCGCGGCCTCCTGGCGCTCAGGCAGGAGCTCCAGGACGGCCTGCCGGTACGCCGGGTGCGTGGCGTCGTCGTACGGGTCCGGGGTGGCGGGTACCTGGAGCCGGTGGACCGGCCCCGTGCCGAGCCGGGCGTACCCGCGCCCCGGCGGTACCTGTGCGGTGGGCGTGGTGTGCGGCGGCAGGCCCAGTACGTCGGCGATCTGCTGGACGGAGGCGGGCCCGAGCACGATGCGGGCCCTGGTGTGCTGCCAGACGGCGTCGTTCAGCAGTTCCAGGTGGTCGAACTGCTCGGCCACCACCACCGTGACGTGCGCGGCCCGGCCGTGCCGCAGCGGCACCTGGAGCTGGGCCAGCGGGTCGGGGAGGCCCTCGGCGGCCGCCAGGTGGCCCGGCACGCTCGGCTGGTCCAGCAGGATCCACAGGGGCCGCCGGGTGTCGTCGGGGGCGGGGCGCCCGGCCTCCCGGGCCCGGTGGGTGGCCACCAGCCGCCGCTCGGTCTCCTGGGCGGCCCATTCGAGGGTGGCCAGGGCCCCGGTGGGCCCGGACTCCACGGCGAGGACGCCCGTGCGGCCGGACAGGCAGGAGTACTCGCCGCTGCCGCCGCCGTCGATGATCAGTACGTCGCCGCCGTGCCGCAGGGCCTGCAGGGCGACGGAGCGCAGCAGGCTGGTGGCGCCGCTGCCGGGCCGGCCGACGGCCAGCAGGTGGGGCTCGGTGGAGCGGGGGCCGGTCCGCCAGATCACCGGCGGCACGTCCCGCGGCTCGTCCCCCTCCAGGACGGGCAGGGTGCGCTGCACGCTGCCGGCGTCGGTGAAGCCGAGCACGGTCTCCCCGGGGGAGGTCACGAACGGCTGGGCGGCGATGCCCGTCGGCAGCGCCGCCAGCACCCTCAGGTCGAGCTGGTTGCCCTCCTCGTCCCAGTCGAAGAGATACTCCCGTCCGCGCCCGGACTTGGCGTGCAGCAGTGCCTCGATCCGGGCCCTCGATGTGGCCTCGCCATCGGTGAAGTAGGCCGGGTAGCGGATGTGGAGCCGGGTGACGCGGCCCGCCTCGTCGAACTCGTAGCCGCTGAAGGCCTTGTCCCACTCCCCGCCGTGGGCGAAGAGCGGACTCGGGTCCTCCGGGATGGAGAAGTACGGCACGAGGGCTTCGTAGAGGGAGCCGAGCCGTTCGGTCTCGGCATCGCTGGGCCCGGTCTTCACCGGGTTGCGGTCGCGTCCCTGCCAGGCCGCCGCCGCCATGAGGGTGATCAGGGCGAGGAGCGGGCCGTAGGGGACGAGCGCGACCACGAGGACGCAGGCGGCCCCCAGGAACAGCGCGGGACCACGCTTGTCCTTGGGGGTCTCGGACCATTTGCGCCGCCCGGCCGAGGCCAGGATGCGCAGGCCGCGTCCGATGGTGAGGAGCGGATGGAGGACGTCCGTGGCACTGTCGGCGGCCGTGCGAGCGAAGTCGCGGCCCCGGGCCAGCGACGCGGTGCCGCTGCTGAGGATGCGGGGAAGTGGGCGCCGGGCCACGGGCGTCTCCTGGAGTTGTGGTGTGACGTGTGATTCGGGTGTCGCTGGTGATGCGGTGCGGTGGCCGGGCTAGAGCTTGATCCCGCCGAGCAGGCTCGCGAGGCTCGCCGTGCTCGCCGTGATGCTCGGGGCGATGGCGGAGCCGGCGAGGAAGAAGCCGAAGAGCGAGCAGACGAACGCGTGGGTCAGCTTCATTCCGTCCTTCTTGAAGAACAGGAAGCAGATGATGCCCAGCAGTACGACGCCAGAGATGGACAGGACCATGAGAAGTTCTCCTGGTTGGTGGGGACAGTCACCATCAGTTCTTCCAGGCTCACAGGAAGTATCAATGCGACAAAAGGTGCATACGGGTGAATCGGGCGGTTTTTCACTTGACCGGCTCACCCCGGCTGGCGCGTCCGGCGCGAAGGGGGTCGAAGGTGATCATTGCCGCGGCCGGGGCCGTACATGTGCAGGTCCGGGCGCTACTCTGACGATTCACCCGTACGGACGCAGTGCCGTGCACCCCCCTGCCCGCACGGCCCGGGGAAGCTTCATGCCAGCAGCGAGTGAAAGGCGGTACGCGCGATGAGCGAGCACACCGAGGGCACCTCCCCCGACGCACCCGACGAGGAGGTCGTCGAACTGGCCACCAAGATCTTCGACCTCGCCCGTCAGGGCGAGACCGCGCAGCTCGCCGCGTACCTCGACGCGGGCGTCCCGGCGAACCTCACCAACGACCGCGGCGACACCCTCGTGATGCTGGCCGCCTACCACGGCCACGCGGAGACCGTCACGGCCCTGCTGACCCGCGGCGCCGAGGCCGACCGGGCCAACGACCGCGGTCAGACCCCGCTCGCCGGAGCCGTCTTCAAGGGTGAGGAGTCCGTCATCCGCGCCCTGCTCGCCGGCGGGGCCGATCCGAACGCCGGAACCCCCTCCGCCGTGGACACGGCGCGCATGTTCGCAAAGGCCGACCTGCTGGAACTCTTCGGAGCCAAGTAGTCCGCTTTTTGCCGGGTCGTGGCCGGTGTAGACCTCACAGGTTGGTCACGGCAGCCGTAAATGTGGTCGCGGCGCACAAACCGGCTGGGTCATCATGGCGTCGGATTCGATTCGCGAGCACGGGGGACGGGCAGGACGGGCAGGACGCGAAGGGTGTCCCGGCCGGGTCCGGCCGCCATGGTCACGAAGCACCGACGAGAGTGAGAAGGCAATGGTCTACATCGAGCGGAACACGACGGCGAACGCCCTCACATGCTGTTACGCGGCCCTGTGAATTCCGATTCCCGGTTGCGTCCCCAGCTTGATTTGAGGCCATTCCCATGTTCGAACCAGTCATAGCGCCGAGCGGCACCCTGCTCGGGCTCCTCCAGCGCGGCCGCGGCGACGGCACGCTGCACGCACTCGCGGCGCCCAGGGTCGAGGCCCTCGCGGCACTCAACCACTGCGTCCTCCGCGATCCGCGCCAGGACTGGCAGGTCGAGAACCGCTCCCTGTACTACGCCAGGCTCTACCTGGACCTCGACGGCCCCCTCGGCGAGATCGAGAGCCACCTCTTCAGCGCCGACGACCTCGTCGACGAGGAGGACAACCGGACCGGCCTCGCGCTGTCCGTCCTGGGCCACCTGGCCTCGTACGGCCGCGACGACGCGCTCATGCTGCTGCGCCGCTACGCCGCCTCCGGGGCGAACTGGGCCTGGGCCCTCGACGAGCTCGCCCTGCGCGACGACGACGAGGGACTGCGCTCGCTGGGCGCGTCCGTCCTCGCCCGCTTCCCCGCCACCGCGGAGGGTGGGGCGCGGCTGGCCGCCGCCGTCCGCGACGCCTACGAGCCCCGGCCGTGGTGCCTGTGGGAAGAGTCACCGCTGTACGGGGACCGCTTGCGCGCCGCCCGTCAGCAGGGCTCCTTCGACCGCTGGCAGCGCCAGCTGACCCCGAACGGGCCCCGCCCGGGCTGGGGGGTCCAGGCGGTCTTCGACTGGGCCGCCGACGGCCTGCGCCGCGGCACACCGCTGCACGTGCCCGCCGCCCGCTGCCTGGCCGCCGTGGCCCAGCCCGAGGACCGCCCCGCCGTCCTCGCGGCCGCCGCCGGCGCCAACGGCGAGGCCGCCCGCGCCACCGCCCTGCACCACCTGGTCCTCGCCGAACCGGACAACCCGGCCGTACTGGACCTCATCGAAGCCGCCGCGGACGAGCCCGCCGTGGCCGCCTACGAGCGCATGTGCGGCCCCGAGGCCGTCGAACGGGCCCGGCGCTGGGTCCACCGCCCCGACGCCCTCGGAGCGGCCGCCGCGGCCATCCTGGCGGCCCGAGGCGGAGCCGAGGACGCCAAGCTGGTGCTCGGCGCGCTCCGCTCCACGGTCCGCGGCTCGGGCCCCGACACCCAGCGGCTCTTCGCCCTGGTGGACGGCGCCGGCCGGCTCGCGATCGGCTGCGCGGCGCCCGTACTGCGCCACATCTACCGGGAGACCGCCTCCTCCCACCTGCGCGGTCGCGCCGCCCAGGCCCTGGCCAGCACCGACCCCACGTTCGCGGCGGGCTTCGCCGTCGAATGCCTGTGGGACTGCGAGGAGACCACCCGCGAGGTGGCCGCCCGCAACGCCGAGACGGCCGACGCCCGCGTGGCGCCCCGGCTGCGCCGCCTGGCGGCGGACCCGGCGGAGGAAGAGGACGTGCAGTCCGCGGTACGGAGCCGGATAGCTCCGGAGTCCGCGGTGTAGCGCGACACGTACGAAACGTTCGCCGCGTACGCCGAGTACGACGCGTGCGACGGGCAGGCCGGTCACGGACGGGGGACACGCCCGTGACAGCGGGCCCGCCCCCGGCCGGTCCGCTGGGCCGGGCCCACCAGTGCCACCGCCGCACCCACGCCGCCTCAGGCCCTGCAGAACCTCACCGGGACCCCCGGCCGCGCCTGTGCCGCCGCGTCCAGGGCGCGGCCCGGCGGGACGACGCCCACCACCGGGTAGCCGCCCGTCACCGGGTGGTCGGCCAGGAACACCACCGGCAGGCCGTCCGGCGGGACCTGCACCGCGCCCAGCACCATCCCCTCGCTCGGCAGCTCCCCGGCCCGGGCGCGGACCAGCGGGGAACCGGCCTCCGTGCGCAGCCCGATGCGGTTGGACATAGCCGACACCCGGAACACCGCGCGCCACAGCCCGGAGAGCGACGCACCGGTGAACCAGTCCGCCCGCGGCCCGAGCCGGAGCGGGAGCAGCAGCTCCGAAGGGGCCCCCGGCAGCCCGCAGGCGTCCGCGCCGGCCGTCGGACCGGAGACCGCGGTGCCCACCGGCAGCAGGGTCCCCGCCGACAGGACGGGCGGGCCCAGGCCCGACAGCAGGTCCGTCGAGCGGCTGCCCAGGACCGGCGGGACGGCCAGCCCGCCCCGCACCGCGACGTAGCTGCGCAGCCCCGATTCCGCCCGGCCCACCTCCAGCTCCGCCCCCGGCGACAGCCGGACCGGCGCACCCCAGGCCACCGGGCGCCCGGAGACCCGTACGGGACACGGCGCACCCGTGACCGCCACCGTCGTCGCGGAAACGGCCCGCAGGGAGACGCCGTCCAGGGTGGTCTCCAGCGCCGCCGCGTCCGGCGGGTTGCCCAGCAGCCGGTTGGCCAGGGCGTACGCCGCCGTGTCCAGGGCGCCGGAACGGGGGACCCCCAGGTGCGCGTACCCCGGGCGGCCCCGGTCCTGCACCGTGGTCAGCGCGCCCGGCCGGACCACCAGCAGCCCGCTCATCCGGACACCTCCGTGAACCGCACCCGTACCCCCGGCGCGAACAGGGCCGCCGGTTCGCGCTCCGGATCCCAGAGGACCGCCTTCGTGGAGCCGATCAGCTGCCAGCCGCCGGGGGAGGAGCGCGGGTACACCCCCGCGTACTCCCCGGCCAGTGCCAGCGAGCCCGCGGGGACGGACGGCCGGGGCGTGTCCCGCCGGGGCAGGTGGAACCGTTCGGGCAGACCGGTCAGGTAGCCGAAGCCCGGCGCGAACCCGCAGAAGGCCACCCGGAACTCGGTCGCCCCGACGATGCGGGGCACCTCCCCGGGAGCCACCCCCCACAGCCGGGCCACGTCCGCCAGGTCCGGCCCGTCGTACCGCACCTCCACCGAGACCAGCGGCCCCTGCGAGGGCGCGAGCGGCGGCACTTCCCAGCGCGCGATCCGGGCACCGAGCGCGGCCGGATCCCGTACGCCGTCCAGCAGTACGGTCCGAGCCGCGGGCACGAGGTCCCGTACGGGGCCCAGCTCGCCCGCGTCGCGGCGGCGCAGCAGCTCGGCGTGGAGCGCGGCGACCTCCGCCGCCGAGTCCAGTTCGATCAGCAGCGCCTCACCGCCCACCACCAGGCTCCTCGGGCTCCTCACGCGAAGGCCTCCACCCGCACCCCGGCCGCGCCCAGGGCCTCCCGGACCCGCAGGGCCAGGCCCGCGGCCCCCGGGGTGTCCCCGTGCAGGCACAGCGAGCGCGCGGCCACGGGGACCAGGGAGCCGTCGGCCGCCAGTGCCGTCCGCTCGGCCGCCATCCGGACGGCCCGCACCACCACCGCATCCGGGTCGTGCAGCACGGCCCCGGGCTCGCCGCGCGGCACCAGCGTTCCGGCAGGCGTGTAGGCCCGGTCGGCGAAGGCCTCCGGCACGGGGGCCAGCCCCGCCTCCTCGGCGGCCGCGAGCAGCAGCGACCCGGGCAGCCCCAGCACCGGCAGGCCCCCGGTGGCCCCGGCCCCGGCCGCGAGCCGGACGCCGGCGACCACGGCGGCCGCCTGGTCGGCGTCGTACACGGCGCGGTTGTAGAGCGCACCGTGCGGTTTCACGTACGACACCCGAGATCCGGCCGCCCGCGCGAACACCTCCAACGCCCCGATCTGGTAGGCCACCTCGTCGGCGAGCTCGCCGGCCGGCACGTCCATGGACCGCCGCCCGAAGCCCGCCAGGTCGCGGTAGGACACCTGGGCGCCGATCCGTACGCCCCGGGCGGCGGCCAGCTCGCAGACCCGGCGCATGATGGACGGGTCCCCGGCGTGGAAGCCGCAGGCGACGTTGGCGCTCGTGACGACGGACAGCAGGGCCTCGTCGTCGGTGAGGGTCCAGCGTCCGAAACCTTCGCCGAGATCGGCGTTGAGGTCGATCACGGGCGCGGATGCGATCATGGAAGCCATGCGCCTGAGGGTAGAACAGGCGGCGTCCCCGGCCGGCCGGGAACGATCCGAACCTTCGGAATCATCGGAACCCATGCGAACGATCCGGCCGAACCGACGCGTTTGGGATGTTGTCAGGGTCAGCGCCTAGTCTTTGTCCGTGACTCTCCCTGCCCCGGCGAAGACCTTTCCGTCCCCGGCGCCGGGCCCGGCCGCCGACGAGGGCCTGGCCCGGCGGCTGCGCGCCCTCGCCTGCACCGCCCCGCTGCACGACCTCGACGTACGCAAGGCCAATCTGGCCGGCGAGTACGGGGTCTACGCGATGGCGGAAGTCGCGCTGTCCGCGATCGACCTGGTCACGCTGAACATGGACTTCGACACGGGCGCCGACCACGAGCAGATAGTGGCCCGGCTGCTGCCGCGCGTCGCCGCCCAGGCCCCGGCCCGTCCGGCGGCCGAGCACGAGCGGGTGGCCCGCTGGGTGCTGGAGAACCTGATCAACGTCGGCAGCGTGGACCGCGGCTTCCGCGCGATCTACGGAACCTTCGGCCCGGACGGGGTCTACGTCCGCCGGGACTACGACTTCAAGCTGATCGAAGAGGTCCCCGGCCACGGCGGCGCGGTCTACCTCCGGACCACCGACGAGGCCGTCAACGTCCTGGTCGGCGCCCTCGACACGGACGTCACCAGCGCGCAGATCGCGGCCGAGGTGAAGCTGGAGGTGCTGATCAGCCGGGGCCGGCTGGCCGACGCCCAACTCGCCGCCGAGCAGGCCCGGTACCGGACCGTGCAGTACGCGGAGACCCTGCGCCGTACGTTGGACGCGACGCGGCGGAACGTCCGGGCGGTGGACTGGCTCGAGGCGGTGCCCGACATGATCGAGGAGGCCCTCGACCACGTCGCGGACCGCTACCGACACGAGAACGCGATCCTCACCAACATCCGCAAGGCGCGCGACGAGGCGGAAGACCCCGACAACAAGCGGCGCGCCGCCGAGCTCGTCGACATCGTCAAGGACTGCATTCGCCGGCACACGCAGCTCCAGTCCCGGCTGCTGGACGCCGGCCCGCTCTTCCGCGCCGAGCAGGACCGCCAGGCCTTCGCCGCGCCCGCGCCGCGCTCCGGCATCGACCTGTACGGGCAGCTCGTCGCCCCGATCCTGCCGCTGCCGGTGGCCAGGGCCCGCCGGGTCACCGACGCCTTCTTCGCCTCCGGCGCGGGCCTGCGCACCCCCGTCTCGGTGCGGGTCGCGGACCTGGTCGACATCCTCCTCACGCCGCCGGTCGAGCGGGAGCACCTCGGCGTCGAGATGCCCGAGCCCGACCTCATCGCCACCCCGGACGACAGCCGCTTCAGCGAGGAGCAGCTCGCCGCCGCGACCCGGCTCCTGGACCTCCCGCACGATGCCCCGCGCCGGCTGTCCGGCCTCCTCGCCGAGGCCCGGCTCAGCGACCCGGACCTGCCGTACCTGGTGGCCCTGCTGGCCGTGCACGCGGCGAGCCCGGCCGTCGGTACGGCGTACCGGCAGGGCGAGGAGCGGCTGGTCTTCGCCGTGGACGACGGCGCCCAGCTCGAAGACCCCGAGTTCGGCGGCGCGGACCTCATCGTCGGCACGGCCCTCCTGGACGCCGCCGGCATGGCCGCCGCCCGCACGGAGGCAGCATGACCACCCCCGCCCGCGCCACGGCCCCAAACCGGCCGCCCACCGCAGGCCGGGCCCCGGCGCCGCCCCCGCTGTCTGCGGCTGCCCTGACGGTGGCGCCGTTGGCTGACGGTGTGCCGACCGCCGCGGCGGAGCCCGAAGGGCGGCGGCCCGCAGAACAGCGTGCCACCCGAGCCACGCACACCACCACCCGCACCGCGCACACCACCAACCGCACCACCACCCGCACCGCCCTCACCACCCGCACCGCCGAGGAGACACACCCGTGAGCGACGACCACGCCGAGTACCCCGCGTGGAGCGAGCGGCCCCCCGCGTGGAGCGAGCCCGACGCGCCGTCGGCCCCCGCCACGCCCGCGCAGGCGCCCGCGCACCCGCACGCCGCCCCGGTCACCCCGGCGGACGCCGCCGACGCGGCCCGGCTCGTCGCGTTCGGGCTCCAGCCCAAGCTGCTGCCCGCCCGCGACGCCGAGTACGCCGAGCTGCTGCGCCGCTACCGCGAGGACACCCCCTTCGGCCGTCTCGCCGACGCCGTCGCCACCGGGCTCGGCCTCGTCGTCCTGGAGGTGTCGCCCCGCGCCGGCATGGCGGTCGCCGCGGGCGAGGACTCCGTCTTCGCCGTCCGCATGGGCGATTACGCCCGCCGCACCACCGCCGACTCCGCCGACCGGTTCCTGCACGGCCTCGCCCACCTCGCCGTCGCCGCCCTCGCCTTCCCCCGCCCCGAGGACCTCGCCGACGACGGCTACATCGGCCGCATCACCGTCAACGGCGTCGACGCCTTCGTCCGCCAGACCTGCCGCCGCCTGGAGGAGCGCGCCGAAGAGCTCGGCGAGAACACCGACCCGGCCTCCGACGCCCCCGGCCTGGAGGCCGCCTGGCGGGTCTACGCCCGCCGCAGCGCGACCGGCGCCACCAAGGACGCCCGCCGCCTCGCCGGCTCCACCACCGGCATCGTGGGCAAGGCCGCCGTCTTCCTCACCGACTCCGGCTTCCTCCAGCGCACCGGCGACGAGTCCGGCGGCACCTACCGCACCACCCCCCGCTACCAGCTCCAGGTCCGCGACATGGCGGGCAGCGCGGCCATGGCCGAGCTCCTGGACCTCGGCGTGGTCCCCGTCAGCGACGGCTCCGCCACCCTCCTGCCGCCGCCCGAGGGCGACGACCTGGACCTGGCTGCCGACGCCGGCCTGCCGTTCCACGCCTGAGCCACCTGCCCACGTACCCCCAGTACCTCCGTACCTCCGTACCAAGACACCACGAGAGTCTGCCGCCATGTACGAGCTGTCCCGGATCCGCCTCTACTCCATCGGGCCCGCCGGTGCGCGCTACGCCGACACCGTGCTCGACCTGCGCGGAGTCGGCGAGCCGGTGCCTCACCCGGCGCCGACGCAGGCGGAGTTCTTCGAGGACGAGCCCACCGGCCCGCCGCGCCGCCCCGCGCCCGCCGGAGTGCTCTTCCTGGAGAACGGCGGCGGCAAATCGGTCCTGCTCAAGCTGATCTTCTCGGTGATGCTCCCCGGCCACCGCAACACCCTCGGCGGCGCCAGCTCCGGCGTCCTGCGCAAGTTCCTGCTCGCCGACGACTGCGGACACGTCGCCCTGGAGTGGCAGCACACCCAGACCGGCGAGTGCGTGGTCGTCGGCAAGGTCAGCGAATGGCGCGGCCGCCAAGTCTCCAACGACCCCCGCAAGTTCGCCGAGGCCTGGTACTCCTTCCGCCCCGGCCCGGGCCTGAGCCTCGACAACCTCCCCGTCGCCGAGGCCACCGCCGTGCGCCCGTCCGCCGAAGGCACCTCCGGCGCCCAGGGCCGCCGCCGCACCATGAAGGGCTTCCGCGACGCCCTCACCGAGGCCGGCAAGGCCTACCCGCACCTGGAGGTCTCCTGGGAGGAGATCCACGACCGCTGGAACGAGCACCTCACCGAACTCGGCCTCGACCCCGAACTCTTCCGCTATCAGCGCGAGATGAACGCCGACGAGGGCGAGGCCGCCGGCCTCTTCGCGGTCAAGAAGGACTCCGACTTCACCGACCTCCTGCTGCGGGCCGTCACCGACACCCGTGACACCGACGGCCTCGCCGACCTCGTCCACGGCTTCGGCAACAAGCTGGGCCGCCGCTCCGAGCTGATGGCCGAACGGGAGTTCACCGCGGGCTCGGTGGACCTGCTCACCCGCATCGTCGAGGCCGCCGAGACCCGCTCCCGGCTGCGTGACGTCCACGCCGGCGCCGAACGCCGTACGCGCACCCTCGCCCGCCGGCTGTCCGCCCGCGCCGCCGAGGAACGGGGCCGCGCCGCCGAACTCGCCCAGCGGGTCACCGGCGCCGCCCACGAGGTCACCTCCGCCGAGTCCGCCCGCACCCGCAGCGCCGCCGTCTCCGCCGAACTCGCCTACCGGCACGCCTCGCTGGCCCTGACCGTCGCCGACAAGGCCGCCGCCGCCCAGCGCCGCGAACTCCTCGAAGCCCGTACGCTGCACGCCGCGTGGCAGGCCGCCGAGAACGTGCTGCGCCACCGCGCCGCCGCGGACCGCTCCGCCCGGGTCGCCGCCGCGATCCTGGAGGCCGAGCGGGACGCCGCCCCGGCGCTCGCCGCCCGCCGTACCGCCGCCACCGAGCTCGTACGCGCCCTGCACACCGCCGCCGAGCAGGGCGAACGGGCCGCCAACGAGGAGGAGGAGCGCTCCGCCGTCCTCCAGGCCACCGGCGAGGACGCCCACCGCGACGCCACCGCGGCCGCCACGGCCGCGCAGCGGGCCCGCAGCGAGGCCGAGCACCTCCGCTCGCGGCTCGGCGAGGTCGAGCAGGAGACCGCCGAGGCCGTCCGCGCCGGCTGGCTCGACGACTCCGCCCCCGACGCCGACCCCGCGCGCGCGGCCCTCGCCGCCGCCGACGCCGAGAAGACCGCGGTGGCCGCCTGGGACGAGTCCCGCGAGGCGGCCAGGGCCGCCGCCGAAGCCGCCCGGGAGGCCGCCTCGGCCGAATCCCGCGCCGAACTCACCGCCGCCCGCGCGGCGGACGCCGCCGACGCGGCCGAGGCCGCCCACGACGCCGAACACCGTGCCGCCGCCTCCCTCGCCGAATCCCCCCGCCTGGCAGCCCTCCTGGGCCTCTCGTCGGCCCCGGACGCGCACCTCCCGCACACCCGCGACGCGGCCCCGGGCGCCCGGACCGGGTCCGGCACGAACTTCCACGCGCCCGGCGCCCCAGCCGGCCCGCAGGGCACCGGCTCGGCCGAAGGCGCCGCCCCGGGCGGCCCGGACGGCGTCACCGCACGGGCGGGCGCCGCCCCCGGCCTGCCCGGCCTCCGCGGAGGCCGCGACTCCGGCACCGCCGCAGGCGCAGCCCAGGCCGGCAGCACCCCCGGTAGCCCGCAGGGCACCGGCGCGGCCCCGCACGACCCCGCCACCGCCGGACGACTCACCGCCGCCGACCTCGACCGGAACGCCGCCGACCTCCACCGCCTCCTCACCGACGGAGTCGCCTCCGCCGAACGCCACCTGTTCGAGCTGCGCACCGCCGCCGCCGACGACGCCCGCATCCTCGGCGCCCTCGGCGACGGCGGCCTGCTGCCGCCCGGCCCCGACGTCCTCGCCACCGTCGAGTACCTCGGCGAGCACGGCATCCCCGCGCTCCCCGGCTGGCGCTACCTCGCCCAGTCCGTGGATCCGGCCGACCACGCCGCCGTCCTCGCGGCCCGCCCCGAGCTCGTCGACGGCGTCGTCATCACCGACCCCGACACCCACAGCCGCGCCCGAGAGGTACTCGCCGGCGCCGCCCTGCTGCCCCGCTCCACCGTCGCCGTCGGCACCGCCGCGGCCCTGCTGGCCCCCGTGCCGCCGGCCGGGGACAGCGACACCGCCGTGTTCCTCGTACCGCCGAACCCGGCCATGCACGACGAACACGCCGCCGACGAGGAGCGCCAGGCGCTGCGCACCCGCGCCACGGCCCGCGACACCGAGATCCGGGACCTGGCCGCCCGCCTCGGCGGGGACCGCGAGCTCGCCGCCCGCCTCGCCTCCTGGCGCACCGGCTGCCCGGCCGGCCGGCTCGCCGAGCTCGCGCAGCAGGCCCAGGCCGCCCGGGCGTTCGCCGAAGAGGCCGACGCCGAGCTCGCGGAGGCCCGTACCGTACGTGCCGAGGCAGACGAGGCCGCCGCCGACGCCGCCCGCGTCCGCGACGAACGCCAGGACACCGCCCAGCGCGCCCGCCGCGCCGCGGACGCCCTCGCCGGCCTCGCCTTCCGCCTGCGCGAGCGTGCCGGCTGGCAGGCCAGGCTCCGTGAACTCGCCGAAGAGGCCGCCGAGTCCGAGGCCCGCGCCGAGGTCTGCCTGGACCGGGCCCGCGCCGCCGACGAGGACCGCCGCGCCGCCCAGCGCGCCGCCGACGACGCCCGCCGCACCGCCCGCGCCCTGCGGGCCGAGCGCGCCGAGATCGCCGGCGCCCCCGACCCCCTCCCCGAGGACGACGGCAGCCGCAAGGCCCCCCTCCCGGACCTCCGGGAGGCCTACCGCGCCGCCTCGCAGCTCTACGAGAAGGTGGGCGTCGGCGCCGACCTGCGCGCCGAACAGGCCCGCGCCGAGAGCGACGAGAGCGCCGCCCTCGCCGAACTCGACCGGCTCACCAACAAGGTCCGCACCCGCGCCGCCCAGCTCCTCGAAGGCACCGACGGCGCCGACGGCCCCTCCCGGCAGGCCGCGGCGGCCCGCGCCGAGTCCCTCGTACAGATGCTGGAGTCCCGCGCTTCCGCCGCCAGCGAGCAGCTCGGCCGGCTGCGCGGCGAGGCCGAACGGCACGCGCCTGCCGACGGCGAGGCGCACACCGAACTGCCCGACGAACTCGTCCCCGAGGACGTCGAACAGGCGCAGGCCCTCCTGCGGACGGCCACCGCCCAGTACGCCGCCCACAGCGCCGCCGTGGAATCCGCCCGCGCCGCCCACGCGGACCTGCTGCGCTCCCACCGCACCGCCGAGGACGGCGCCGGGGGCTTCGACGAGACCGCAGCCCTCCTGCGGGACCTCCTGCGCGACCACGCGCACCAGGAGGACGAGCAGGAGCCGGCCGCGCACCCCGGCACCCTGGAGGAGGCCCGGCAGTCGGCCACCGAGGCCCGCCGCTCCCTGCGCGGCTGCGCCGCCGACCTCTCGGCGGCCGAGGCCGCGGTGCGCGAGGCGAGCGACATCCTGGTCCGGCACGCCAACGCCACCCGCTACGAGCAGGTACGCACCCCCGCGCGCCAGCAGATCCGCGAACTGCCCGCCTCCGCGCTGCCCGAGCACGCGGCGGCCTGGGCGGCGGCCTTCGCACCGCGCCTGCGCGTCCTCACCGACGAACTGGCGCAGCTGGAGCGCAACCGCGACAGCATCGTCGACCGCCTGCGCGGCCTCGTCGAATCGGCCCTGGCCACGCTCCGTTCCGCGCAGCGGCTCTCGCAGCTGCCCGAGGGCCTCGGCGAATGGTCGGGCCAGGAGTTCCTGCGGATCCGCTTCGAGGAGCCCGACCAGGCCACGCTCACCGAGCGCCTCGGCGAGGTCATCGACGAGGCGACCCGCTCGGCCGTGAAGAAGAACAGCACCGCCTCCTTCGGCGAGGGCCGCCGCGACGGCATGTCCCTGCTCCTGAGGGGTGTCCAGGCAGCCCTCGAACCCAAGGGCATCTCCGTGGAGATCCTCAAGCCGGACGCGGTCCTGCGCGCCGAACGGGTCCCCGTCGGCCAGATGGGCGACGTGTTCTCCGGCGGCCAGCTGCTGACCGCCGCGATCGCCCTCTACTGCACGATGGCGGCCCTCCGCAGCAACGACCGGGGCCGCGACAAGCACCGGCACGCGGGCACGCTGTTCCTCGACAACCCGATCGGCCGCGCGAACGCCACGTACCTGCTGGAACTCCAGCGGGCCGTCTCGGACGCCCTCGGCGTCCAGCTCCTCTACACGACGGGCCTGTTCGACACCACGGCCCTGGCGGAGTTCCCGCTGGTGATCCGGCTGCGCAACGACGCGGACCTGCGGGCGGGCCTGAAGTACATCAGCGTGGAGGAACACCTCCGCCCGGGCCTGCCCCAGCAGTCCCCGGATTCGGAGCCCATCCACGGCGAGATCACGGCAACCCGCATGTTCCGCCGGACCACCACCTCCTGACCCCCTCACCCCGCCGGGCCCGACCATCCGTCCGGTCCCGGCGGGCAGCAGCCTTCGGGCCGCTGGCGGCCCGCGGGGCCCGCACGCGCTCAACCAGGGTCCTGTTACCCGGACGTGTGTCCCCCCAGGGCTGCCCCCAGCCCAGGCCAGCCCAGCCCAGCCCAGGCCAGCCCAGCCCAGCCCAGGCCAGCCCAGCCCAGGCCAGCCCAGGCCAGGGCTGCCCCGCCCAGGCCTGCCCGGCCACGGTCAGCCCAGCCAGGGCCCGGCGGCCTGTACGCCCGCACGCCCGCCCCCTGTGGCCCGGCTTCGGGCGTAGCCACCGGCAGCCCGGAGTACGGGCACGCCCGCAGCAAGCGCAAAAGACGGGCGTCGGAGCCTCAGGCACGCCCCACAGGCGGTCCGGAGCCGGTCACCGGCCGGAGCCCGTCACCGGTGTCCCGGAGCCGTCAGGGGGCCGTCCTCCCGGGGTATTCGCCCCCGGCCGGACCCGCGCGCGGACCTGGCGGCCCGGCGGGCTTCGCGGCGGCGGGCCCGCGCGGTGCTGCTCGGCTCCGAGAAGACCCCGTGGCGTTGGTTCCACGCCTGGCGGGTGATCCACACGTCCAGCACGCCCCACGTGGCCACGATCGTCCCCGCGACCGCGCCGAGGGCCATCGGGAAGGCCAGCCAGGAGCCGGTCAGGGTGAGGTAGAAGGCGATCGTGGCGACGGTCAGGGTCACGGCCACGATCAGCACCGCCCGCACCGCGGACACCCGCACGGGGTCCGGCATCCGGCGCCGCCGGGCCGGCTCCTCCACCCACAGCCCGCCCCGCACGCCACCGACCACCGGACCGCCCGCGCCCGTCGCCGCACCAGCGGCACGGCCACCGGCACCGCCCCTGCCCCCGCCGGAGGCGCCGCCGCCCGCGCCCCCGCCCTCGTATCCGTTCACGGTCCGCTCTCTCCCCGACCCCGCGGCCGGCGCCGTCCGTCTCGCCATGCCTACCCACCCCACCTACCCAGACAGACGTCCGGGGCGGCCGGGAGATTCCCGAATCCCGGACGTATCCACCCGTCCCGAAGATCGCGGAACGAATAATTCCAGCCATCCATCCTGTTGCGGGAACCGAGGCCCCACCAGGTGTCATCTGCCACAAATGGGGCCGCACTTGACCGGAAGTATCGGACAACTCGTGATCTTCGACCAGGCGTCCGGCCGAAAACGTCCGGACACGCCTTCGAAGCACTGCTCCTTCAGTAGTAGGCTCGCGCCGTTTAAATGACGGAACACCGACCCCGAACAGCGGGGTTGAGCTGGGGAGGCTGGGGAGGCCATGCGCTTTCGCGGGAAATCCATCCGCCGGAAGATCGTGGCGTTGCTGCTGGTACCGCTCGTCTCCCTGACTGCCCTCTGGGGCTTCTCCACGGTCATCACCGGCCGTGAAGCCGTCCAACTCCTTGACGTGGCCTACGTCATCGACAAGGTCGGGTACCCCGTCGAGGAAGTCGCCCGAGTAATCCAGAAGGAACGCCGCCAGACCCTCGTACTGCTCGGCGACCCTCGCGCCTCAGGGGCGATAGCCGAGCTGACGAAGAGTCGCGCCGTCACCGACCAGGCGGTCGAGCAGATCAGCGCCAGCGCCCGGGACACGAAGGTCATGGACGAGCTGAGTCCGCAGAGCGCCCGGCACCTGCACACCATCGTCGCGGCGTTCCACGGCATCGGATCCATGCGCCGGTCCGTCGACCAGAACTCCCTCGACCCGACACAGGCCCTGGAGCTCTACAACCGGCTCATCGACCCCTGCTACGACTTCCTCATGAACCTCCACGGCCTCGACAACGTGGAGGTCGACAAGGAGGGCCGCGCGCTCGTCGGCATCAGCCGTGCCCGCGAGCTGTTCTCCCGCGAGGACGCCGTGATGGCCTCCGCGCTGGTCTCCCGCACCGTCGAAGCGGTGAACGTCCGTCAGGTCTCGGACCTCGCCGCGAACCGCAAGCTGCTCTACGAGTTCAACCTCGTGACGCTTCCCGCCGGCGACCGGGAGCGCTTCGAGCAGTTCTGGTCGGGCTCGGAGAGCAAGGCCCTGCGCGACGCCGAGGAACGTTTCATCACCGCCGGCGTCGGCAAGAACCCGCGCAGCACGACCCCCGCCCAGTGGGACGAGCTCGCGTCCAGAGCCCTCGACGACCTCGCGGCCATGAACAACGAGGCCGGCAACCGCTACCAGCAGCGCATCGAACCCGTCGCCATGGACGTGATGATCCAGGCCGCCGTCGCCGGCGTCCTCGGCTTCATCGCCCTGATCGTGTCGCTCATCCTGTCCGTCCGCATCGGCCGTGACCTGATCCGCGACCTGTCCCGGCTGCGGAAGGAGGCCCACGAGGCCTCCGGCGTCCGGCTGCCGAGCGTCATGCGCCGCCTCGCCGCCGGCGAGCACGTGGACGTGGAGACCGAGGCGCCCCACCTGGAGTACGAGAAGGACGAGGTCGGCCAGGTCGGCCAGGCCCTCAACAGCCTCCAGCGCGCCGCGGTCGAAGCCGCCGTCAAGCAGGCCGAGCTGCGTCGCGGCGTCTCCGAGGTGTTCGTCAACCTGGCCCGCCGCAACCAGGTGCTGCTGCACCGCCAGCTGACGCTCCTCGACACCATGGAACGCCGTACCGAGGACACCGAGGAGCTCGCCGACCTCTTCCGCCTCGACCACATGACCACCCGCATGCGCCGCCACGCCGAAGGCCTGGTGATCCTCTCCGGCGCCGCGCCCTCCCGCCAGTGGCGCAAGCCCGTCCAGCTGATGGACGTCGTACGGGCCGCCGTCGCCGAGGTCGAGGACTACGAGCGCATCGAGGTGCGCCGGCTCAGCCGCCTGGGCATCGCGGGCCCGGCCGTCGCCGACGTCACCCACCTCATCGCCGAACTCCTGGAGAACGCCACCGTGTTCTCGCCGCCGCACACCGCGGTCCAGGTGCTCGGTGAGCGCGTGGCCAACGGCTTCACCCTGGAGATCCACGACCGCGGCCTCGGCATGACCCCCGAGACCCTGCTCGACGCGAACCTCCGCCTCGCGGAGACCCCCGAGTTCGAGCTCTCCGACACCGACCGGCTCGGCCTCTTCGTCGTCAGCCGCCTCGCTCAGCGCCACAGCGTCAAGGTCGTTCTCCAGCCCAGCCCGTACGGAGGCACCACCGCGGTGGTCTTCCTCCCCTCGGCCCTGCTGACCGAGGCTCCCGAGACCAACGCCACCGGCCTGCGCCTGGAGGAGTCGGGCAAGCCCGCCTCCGAGCGGCCCGCGCCCGCCGCCGTCGAGCGGGGGAGTTCCGGCCGCCCGCTTCCCACCGCCGAACTGCGCGGTCCGGTCGAGCTGGAGGCCCCCCTCGGCATCAACGGGGTCGACGCGCTGGACTCCGTCCTGGACGAGCAGGTCGCGACCGGCATCGCCGGCCTCACCGGTGTCGGCGGCCGCCCGGCCATGGCCACCCTCGACGACGAGACCCCGCCCAACGGCACCCCGCGCAGCGCCCTGCTGGGGCTGCGCCCGGCCGACCGGCCGCACAGCGACCGGCACACCGAGCGGACCGGGGCCCGCCAGGGCGCCGGCCGCGACCGCGAGCCGCTCACCCCGACCGGTCCGGTCCGGATGGACACCCAGCGACCCGACGGGGGCCTGCGTCCCGACGGCCGCCGCTCCCCGGGAGCCGTGCCGCTGCCGCGCCGCCGCTCCACGCCGACCCTGGTGGCCGAGCACGGCCGCCGCGTGGACCCCCGCCCGGTGCCGGGAGCCACCGCCCCCGCACAGACCCCCGCGCCCGCCGGCGAGGACACCGCCGGCACCGGAGGTCTGCCCCGCCGCGTCCGCCAGGCCAGCCTGGCACCACAACTGAAGAACAGCCCGGCACCGAAGCCCGCCGACACCACCGCCGAACCGGATGACCACCGGGACGCGGAGGACGTACGTACGCGTATGTCCGCACTCCAGCGAGGCTGGACGGCGGGCCGCACCAAGCACGCAGAGCAGCAGTCCGAGGCCGACGCCGGCACCCCCGCCGCCACCGGTCCCGCGAACGAGAACGAAGGGGACGGTCGATGACCGCACCGCAGACCGGCAACGACACCAGGGGCCGCGGCTCCGGCCCGCTCAACTGGCTGCTCGACGAGCTCGTCGACCGAGTCGGTTCCATCCGCAAGGCCGTGGTCCTCTCCGGCGACGGCCTGCCCACCGGCAGCTCCAACGACCTGACGCGCGAGGACAGCGAGCACCTGGCTGCCGTGGCCTCCGGCTTCCACAGCCTGGCCAAGGGCGTCGGCCGGCACTTCGATTCGGGCAGGGTCCGCCAGACGGTCGTCGAGCTCGACGAGGCCTTCCTCTTCGTCATGGCCGCCGGCGACGGGAGCTGCCTCGCCGTACTCGCCGATGCCGACTCCGACGTCGGTCAGGTCGCGTACGAGATGACGCTCATGGTCAAGCGAGTCGGTGACCACCTGGCGACCGCCCCGCGCACCGGGCTGCCCGCCGGAGGGTGAGTCGGACCGCATGAGCGACCCACGCCAGGACGGCCGGCACCACTCCGACGACAGCAACAACTTCAACGAGACCGACGTTCCGTTCGCCCCCGAACACGACCACTGGTTCGACGACGACGCCGGCCCGGTCGTGCGCCCGTACGCGATGACCCGTGGCCGGACCAGCCACGCGGGCCAGCACCGACTGGACCTGATCGCGCTCGTCGTCGCCGAACCGGCGGCCGACGATCCGGTCTGGGACATGACCCTGTCCCCGGAACACGCGCACATCCTCGGACTGTGCCGCGACCGGCCGCAGTCGGTCGCCGAACTGGCGGCCGACGTCGACCTCGCGGTCGGGGTCGTGCGCGTCCTGATCGGCGACCTGGTCGCCGACGAACTGGTCCATGTGAACCGGCCGGTGCCACCGGCCGAACTGCCCGATGAATCCATTCTGCGTGAGGTGATCGATGGCCTTCGGGCGCTCTAGCCGCACCGGTGCCATGCATGCCGTGTCACCGGTCGAGCCGCTGACCCTGAAGATCCTGGTCGCGGGCGGCTTCGGGGTGGGCAAGACCACCCTGGTCAGTGCGGTAAGTGAGATCAGACCCCTGCGAACCGAGGAACGGCTCTCCGAGCCGGGCGTCGGCGTCGACGACACCGGGGGAGTGGAGGGCAAGAACACCACGACCGTGGCGATGGACTTCGGGCGCATCACGCTCCGCGAGGACCTCGTGCTGTACCTGTTCGGCACGCCCGGCCAGGACCGCTTCTGGTTCCTCTGGGACGAACTGGCCCAGGGCTCGCTCGGCGCGGTCGTCCTCGCGGACACCCGCCGGCTCGCCGACTGCTTCGCCGCGATCGACTACTTCGAGCGGCGCTCGATCCCGTTCGTGGTCGCGGTCAACTGCTTCGACGGCGCGGACCGCCACCCGGTGGTCACCGTACGGGAGGCACTCGACCTCGACCCCGAGGTACCGGTGCTGCTGTGCGACGCGCGGGACCGCGAGACCGTCAAGGACGTGCTGGTCGGGGTCGTGGAGCACGCGATGGCCCTGGCCCGCGCCCGTCGCCTGAGCCTCACGGCGGAAGCCGGGGCCTGACGTGGAGGCGACCCGTACCCCCGCCGACTGGGGTACGGGCCGCAGCTCTCATGGGGGGTTCCGGGTCCCGGTCGCCGCGCGGGACTGTGGAGCGAGTGTGAACCCGCCACAAGAAGCCGTCAAGCATTCAGACAGCATCGTCCGCAGCCGCACCGGACCGGCCGTCTCCTACCGCCCGAACCACTACCCACGGGCCCGGAGGACCGCACCCCACCCCACCGCACACCCGGCCCCGGCCGGGCCGGCACCCCCCGACCCCGCCGGGGCGTCGACGCACGGCCGCCCCGGGCCTCAACGCCCCACCCGCCCGAGCCCAGCGGCACGCGTCACCGCACCGCGATGACGGCCGACCCGTGCCCGAACAGCCCCTGGTTGGCAGTGATTCCGGCCCGCGCCCCCGGTACCTGCCGCTCCCCGGCCGTCCCGCGCAACTGCCACGTCAACTCGCACACCTGCGCGATGGCCTGTGCCGGAACCGCTTCCCCGAAGGAGGCCAGACCGCCGCTCGTGTTCACGGGGATCCGCCCGCCGAGCGCGGTCGCCCCCTCCCGGACGAGCTTGGCCCCCTCGCCCTCCCCGCAGAGCCCGATGTCCTCGTACCACTCCAACTCCAGCGCGGTGGAGAGGTCGTACACCTCGGCCAGCGAGAGATCGTCGGGCCCGAGCCCCGCCTCCTCGTACGCGGCGCGCGCGATCGAGGACCGGAAGGAACCGGCCGCCGGCTCCACCGCCACCACCGAATCGGTGGCGATGTCCGGCAGGTCCAGCACCGTCCGCGGATAGGTCGGCGTCACCGTGGACACGGCCCGGATCCGTACCGGGTCGCTCACCCCCCCCGCGCGGGCGAAGTCCATGCTGCTCAGCACCAGCGCCGCACCCCCGTCGGAGGTGGCGCAGATGTCGAGCAGCCGCAGCGGGTCGGCGACGATCGCCGAGGCCGCGACCTCCTCGGCGGTGACGCTCTTGCGGTAGCGGGCGTTCGGATTGAGCACCCCGGCCGCCGCGTTCTTCACCTTGACCTGGGCGAAGTCCTCCGCGGTGTCTCCGTACACGGCCATCCGGCGGCGGGCGTACAGCGCGAAGTACGCGGGGTTGGTGGCGCCGAGGACGCGGAAGCGCAGCCAGTCCGGATCATCCGGCCGGTCGCCCCCGGCCGGCGCGAAGAACCCCTTGGGCGCCGCGTCCGCCCCCACCACGAGGACCACGTCGGCCAGCCCCGCCAGGATCTGCGACCGGGCCGCCCCGATCGCCTGCGCCCCGGAGGCGCAGGCCGCGTACACGCTGGTCACGCGCGCGCCCTGCCAGCCGAGCGCCCGGGCGAAGGTCGCACCGGCCACATAGCCCGGATACCCGGAGCGCACGGTGTCGGCTCCGACGATCGAGCCCACGTCCGTCCAGTCCAGCCCGGCGTCGGCGAGCGCCGCCCGCGCCGCGGCCCGCCCGTACTCGACGAAACTGCGGCCCCACTTGCCCCACGGGTGCATGCCGGCCCCGAGGACGGCGACATCGGCGCTCACGCGGCCCCTCCCACCGGCTTGAACTGCCAGGTGGTCCAGGCGGTACCGGTGTCCGCGTCCTCGTTCAGCACGCCGCCCACCACCTCGACCTCCATTCCGACCGCCAGATCGGCGACGCCCACCCCGGGCGCGGCCTGCCCCAGCACGACCATCCCCTCGGCCGCCAGCTCCACCGCGACGAGCGTGTACGGCTCCCAGGGCGCGGCCGGATCGGACACGTACGGCGCGGGCGGCCGGTACCGCCCGTCCGTGTAGGACCAGACCCTGCCGCGCGCGGACAGCGGCACCTCGGCGAGCTCCCCGCCGCCGGGGCAGCGGGGATTGCGGCAGTACGCGTCCTCGCGCGGGAAGAAGACCGCGGTGCAGGCCGAGCAGCGGGTGCCGAGCAGCCGGAAGCCGCCGCCCTCCGCATCCTCGGTGAACCACCCGCTCACGACGGGTGTGCGTGTGAGTGCCAAGATCCCTCCCATGCCGAAGAACTGACGCATCGTCAGAAGTCTGTCACGGGAGGGCAGGCCGGGTCACCGGTTCTGGGCGAGCCACTTCCGGGCGATCTCGCCCAGTTCCGCGTCCCGACCCGCCAGCATCATCCGGATCATCTGCGCGTCCCCGCGCAGGGACCACACGGGATGGCCGAAGGTGGCGGGGTTGTTCCCCTCGATCAGGAAGTGAGCGGGCCAGGCCGTCCCGTACCCGACGAGCGGGAGCGCGGCCAGGTACCGCCCGCGCCCGCGCGCCACACCGTAGGCGGTCAGCGCCAGCCCGGTGAGGGTGCCGGTGAGGTGGACCCAGCGGGTGGCGGCGCGGGAGTGCATGGCCACGTAGTACGGCCAGAATTCCTCGTACGAGCTGAAAGTCATGCGGGCACGGTACTCACGGCCGGACGGAGGCGACAGCGACGGGGAAATCGAAATACGAATCCGGATACGCCTCCGGCTCGTACGTGAAGTGCCACCACTCCTCGGGAAGGTTCACGAACCCCTCCTCGCCCAGCACCCGCTTCAACAGCTGCCGGTTCGCGCGGGCGGCGCCGGTCACCCGCGGATCATCGGTGTGCGACAGCGGATCGAAGAAGTCGAAAGCCGTGCCCATGTCCACTTCCCGCCCCCAAGGGATCCCCTCCAGGGTCACGTCGACCGTACTCCCGCGACTGTGCCCGGACTTCTCCGCGATGTACCCCTCGGGAATCAGCCGGTCCCGCTCCACGTTCGGATAGAACTCCGCCTTCCGTTCCCAGTCCCCGGGACCGTCCGCCTCCCGGGCCCACCGCACGAACCGGTCCACCGCCCGCTGCGGCCGGTAGCAGTCGTACACCCGCAGCGAGTACCCGCGCACCAGCAGCCTGCCCTGCGCCCGCCGCAACGCCTCGGCGGCCGGCCGCGCCAGCAGACAGACCGGCTCCTCGTACCCGTCCACCACCCCGCCGGTGAAGTTCCGCGCACCGGCGTACCGCATGTCCTGGCGGACGCTCGGATCCACCTCCCGCAGCGCCACGAACCCGGAAGGCGCCGCACCGCCACCGGCCAGCACCGCGACCACACCCACAACAACCGTCATCCGCATGCCCCTTGGCATACCATCGCCGGATGCCGGCACAGCTGAAGGACTCGCACTGCTCCACCTGTGGAGCGCCGTACTCCACCCTCACGTGGCCCCGCACCTGCGCCTCCTGCGCTGCGGTTGCCTACCGCAACCCCCTCCCGGTGGCCATCGCCCTGCTCCCCGTCGAGGACGCGGACGGCACCGGCCTGGTCGTCATCACCCGCACCATCGAACCGGCCCTCGGCGGCATCGCCCTGCCCGGCGGCTTCATCGACTTCGGCGAGGACTGGCGCGAGGCGGTCGTCCGCGAGCTGCGCGAGGAGACCGGCATCACCGCCCCGGCCTCCGAGGTCACCCTCGCCGACGCCCTGAGCTCCCCGGCGGGCCACCTCCTCCTCTTCGGCCTCCTCCCGCCCCGCCCGGCCGCGGACCTCCCGGCCTCGCGGCCCACGGACGAAACCACGGGCTGGCACCTCCTCCACACCCCGACCCAACTGGCCTTCCCCCTCCACACCAGGGCGGCGGCATCCTGGTTCGAGGGCAAATACGCCTGACCCCACAGGCCACCCAGAGGGCCGCGGCAACCCACGGCCCCAACAACACGGCCGCAGCCTCCGGCCCCCGGCCAGTCAAAACCCAGCCCCGCCGGAGTTCGAGCCCCGGGGCCCGGGGCGGAGCCGCGTTCTCGAAGCCGCACGGACCCCCTCCACCCCAGGGCCCGCCTGCCGGCCAGGCCCGGCCACCCCGCCTGCCGGCCAGGGGTCGAGGCGATGCGGCCGCAGCCTTCGGCCCCTGGCCAGGGGAAATCCAGCCCCGCCGGAGTTTGAGGCGCGGGGTCCGGGGCGGAGCCCCGGTTCCCGAAGCCGCACCCGCCCACTCGCCCCGGCCGCGGCCCCGCCCTACACCCCCCGCACCGTCACCCCCGCCACCGAGCCGCCGCCCTCGTCCTCCACCACCACCGCGTCACCGACCCACCGCACGGTGTACCGCTCGACCTCCCCCGGCTCGAACCCCGGCCCCGGGTCCCGGATCACCACCCCGCCACCCGTACGCCCCCGCGCCGGCGCCCACACCTCCAGCTCCACCCCGCCCGACGCCCCCCGTACCGGAACCACCGCGCCCGCCCGCGCCAGCACCGGGATACGCCCCCGCGGGGCGTCCAGCAGCACCTGCCCCGGACCCTCGTGCACCGCCCCCGTCGCCGTGTCGTACCAACGCCCCCGCGGCAACCGCACCGCCCTCCGGTCCGCCCCGCACTCCAGCACCGGGGCCACCAGCAGCGCGTCGCCCAGCAGGAAGGCGTCCTCGCACGCCCGCAGCCGCCGGTCCTCCGGGTTCCCCCACCACAGCGGCCGCACGTACGGCGCCCCCGTCCGCCGCGCCAGGTGGGCCAGCGTCACGAAGTACGGCCGCAGCCGGTCCCGTTCCGCCAGCAGCGCCCGCGCCTGCTCCTCCACCTCCGCCCCGAACTCCCACGGCTCCCGCCGCCCCGCCCAGATCGCCGAATGCGTCCGGAACAGCGGCAGGTACGCCCCCAGTTGCAGCCACCGCACGTACAACTCCGCCGACGGCGACCCCCCGAAGCCGCCGACGTCCGGCCCCGAGTACGGCACCCCGCACAGCCCCAGCCCCAACACCAGCGCCAGCGAGGCCCGCAGCCCGTCCCAGCTGCTCTCCACGTCACCGGACCACGTGCCCCCGTACCTCTGCATCCCCGCCCACCCCGACCGGGAGAACAGGAACGGCCGCTCGGCCGGCCGCAGCCGCAACAGCCCCTCCCAGCCCGCCCGCGCCATCGCGAGCGCGTACACGTTGTGCCCCTCCCGGTGGTCGCCGCCCGCACCGTCCATCGCGTGCCGCGCAGACCTCGGCAAGGTGGGGTCCCCGAACGACGCGAAGGACACCGGCTCGTTCATGTCGTGCCAGAAACCGGCGAAACCCCGCGCGAGCCTCTCCTCGTACAGTCCGCCCCACCACTCCCGCACCGCCGGATCCGTGAAGTCCGGATAGGCGCACTCGCCCGGCCACACCTCCCCGCGCACCTCCCGGCCCCGCGCGTCCCGTACGAACGCACCCCCGGCCCCCACCGCCAGCCCGGCGGCGTGCACCGCATCGCCCGCCTTCACCGCCGGGTCCACGATCGAGACCAGCCGCACCCCCTGCGCCCGCAACTCCTCGGCCAGCCCGGGCAGATCCGGGAACCGCTCCTCGTCCACCGTGAACACCCGGTGCCCGTCGTAGTGGTCGATGTCCAGGTGCACGGCCGACAGCGACAGCCCGCGCGACGCGTACCCCGACACCACCCGCCGCACTTCCTCGGCGCTCCCGAACCCCCACCGCGCGTGCTGGTACCCCAGCGCCCACTCCGGCGGCACCGCCGCGGCGCCCGTCAGCCCCGACCAGCCCTGCGCCACCCGCGCCGGCGGCCCCACCAGCACCCAGCACCGCAGCGGACCGCCCTCCATGCGCAGCTCGCTCGACCCGGGACGGTCCACCCCCGACCCCGCACCCTCCTCGCCCTCCCGGAGCACCACCCGCCCGTCCCAGGTGTTGTCGTGGAACACCAGGTGCGTGCCCGCGTCCGCCACCACCATCTGCACCGGCATCGTCAGGTACAGCGGATCGACCCCGGGCCCGAAGCCGCCCTTCGGATCCGTGTTCCACAGCCGGTACGTCCCGTCCCGCAGCCTCGGCCCCACCGCCCGCCCGCCCAGCCCGAAGAACCGCGCGTCCGCCTGCACCTCGCTCCGCTGCACCCACCGCGCCCCGCCCATCCGCGGATCCACCGGCTCCCACCACCGCGGCGGCGACTCCCGCCGCAGCACCGTCCCGCCAGGGGTACGCACCTCCACCGCCCCGCGCCGGGACACCGCCACCGTCACCCGCTCCGACACCACCCGCCAGCCACCCCCGGTGTCCGGCTCCAGCACCGCCCTCGGATCGGGCTCCGGCCCGCTGCCGACCACCGCGTACGAGGGCGTGGGCCCGGCCCCGTCCCAGCCCCAGAACACCGCGCCGCCCGCCGTGACCCGGACGACCAGCTCCGACCGGGCGAACCGCAGCACGCCCCCGCCCGGAAGCGGCTCCGTCCCCGTCAGCAGCCCGGGCACCCGCGCCCGCTCCGCCCCCCGGCGCTGGAGGCCCACCGAATCCGCGCGCCTGCGCCGCCAGGCCGACAGCCAGGCACGCCTTCCGCGCTCCGAACCGATGTCCTGCACCACACGCACCAGATCACGACCGTTCATGCCGCTCACCCTGCCACCGGCCCCCCGCACAGGGGGCCGCGTTCAACTGCCGTTCACCCGCCGAGGAGCCGCGCGTCGCAGCTGACGGCCCTGGTGCGGATCTCGATCACGTGGCATCGTCCCTGTGGGCCGACGCGCACCCACCCCCGCGCGCAGGCACCGTACGCAACGCACACCACGCGCGAGCCGCAGACTTGACCGGGAGCCGACCCATGACTTCAGCCACGCAGCCGGAACCCCTCTGGACCCCGGGTCCCGACCGGATCGCCGCGGCCCGGATCACCGCCTTCCAGGCCTGGGCCGCCGAACACCACGGTGCCCCCGCCGACGGCGGCTACCCCGCCCTGCACAGCTGGTCCGTCGACGAGCTCGACACCTTCTGGCAGGCCGTCGCCGAGTGGTTCGACGTCCGCTTCACCACCCCCTACGAGTCCGTGCTCGCGGACCGCTCCATGCCCGGCGCCCGCTGGTTCACCGGCGCCACCCTCAACTACGCCGAGCACGCCCTGCGCGCCGCCGAGGACCCGGCCCGCGCCGACGCCGCCGCCCTGCTGTACGTCGACGAGACCCACGAGCCCGTCCCCGTCACCTGGGCCGAGCTCCGCCGCCAGGTCGGCTCCCTCGCCGCCGAACTGCGCGCCCTCGGCGTCCGCCCCGGCGACCGGATCAGCGGCTACCTCCCGAACATCCCCGAGGCCGCCGTGGCCCTCCTCGCCACCGCCGCCGTCGGCGGGGTCTGGACCTCCTGCGCCCCCGACTTCGGCGCCCGCAGCGTCCTCGACCGCTTCCAGCAGGTCGAGCCGGTCGTCCTGTTCACCGTGGACGGCTACCGCTACGGGGGCAAGGAGCACGACCGCCGCGACACCGTCGCCGAGCTCCGCGCGGACCTGCCCTCCCTGCGCGCCGTCGTCCACATCCCGCTCCTCGGCACGCCGGCCCCCGAAGGCGCCCTCACCTGGTCGGACCTGACCTCCGCCGCCACCGAGCCCGTCTTCGAGCCGGTCCCCTTCGACCACCCGCTCTGGGTCCTCTACTCCTCCGGCACGACCGGCCTCCCCAAGGCCATCGTCCAGTCGCAGGGCGGCATCCTCCTCGAACACCTCAAGCAGCTCGGCCTGCACTGCGACCTCGGCCCCGAGGACCGCTTCTTCTGGTACACCTCCACCGGCTGGATGATGTGGAACTTCCTCGTCTCCGGCCTGCTCACCGGCACCACAGTCGTCCTGTACGACGGCAGCCCCGGCTACCCCGACACCGGCGCCCAGTGGCGGATCGCCGAGCGCACCAAGGCCACCCTGTACGGCACCTCCGCCGCCTACGTGATGGCCTGCCGCAAGGCCGAGGTCCACCCCTCCCGCGACTTCGACCTCTCCGCCGTCAAGTGCGTGGCCACCACCGGCTCCCCGCTCCCGCCCGACGGCTTCCGCTGGCTCCACGACGAGGTGGCCGCGGACCTGTGGATCGCCTCCGTCAGCGGCGGCACCGACGTCTGCAGCTGCTTCGCGGGCGCCGTCCCCACCCTCCCCGTCCACATCGGCGAACTCCAGGCCGCCTGCCTGGGTACGGACCTCCAGGCCTGGGACCCGGCCGGCAAGCCGGTCCTCGGCGAGGTCGGCGAACTGATCGTCACCAACCCCATGCCGTCCATGCCGATCCGCTTCTGGAACGACCCCGACGGCAGCCGCTACCGCGACAGCTACTTCGACATGTTCCCGGGCGTCTGGCGCCACGGGGACTGGATCACCATCACCGACCACGGCTCGGTGGTCATCCACGGCCGCTCCGACTCCACCCTCAACCGCCAGGGCGTCCGGATGGGCTCCGCCGACATCTACGAGGCCGTCGAACGCCTCCCCGAGATCAAGGAATCCCTGGTCATCGGACTGGAGGAACCGAACGGCGGCTACTGGATGCCGCTCTTCGTCCACCTCGCACCCGGCGCCACCCTCGACGACGCCCTCCGCGCCCGCATCAAGCAGACCATCCGCGAGGAGCTCTCCCCGCGCCACGTCCCCGACGAGGTCATCGAGGTCCCGGGCATCCCGCACACCCTCACGGGCAAGCGCATCGAGGTCCCCGTCAAGCGGCTCCTCCAGGGCGCACCCCTCGCCAAGGCGGTCAACCCGGGCTCCGTCGACAACCTCGACCTCCTCCACTTCTACGAGGAGCTGGCCCGCACCCGCGGCTGAGTCACGAGCACGGCCACTGTCAGTGGCGGTGATTACTCTGAGTGAGCAACCGATCGCATCACTCAGGGGGAACCGGCCATGCCACGCAAGAACGACACCCACAGGCGCCGCGCCCTGCGCCGCGAAGCTCCCAGCACCGTCGGCCTCCTCGCCGACTCGGGGGACTTCGCGGCCATGAGCGGCTACCGCAGCTTCACCTTCGACCACCGTGACGACTACGGGGAGTACCTCCGCCACGTCGAGACCCTGCTCCGCTCCCTCGCGGCGCAGGGCATCCACACCACCGTCGCGCTCTTCGACCCCGACGAGTACGCCGAGTACTGCGCGGACAACGGCCTCGACCCGGACACCGCCGAGACCCGCACCCGCTTCACCGCGGAGCTCGCCGGCCACGGCACCGGACTGCCCTACACCGGCCAGCCCATCGACGAACTCGTCCCGCTCCTCATCGACGAGGCCGTCCGCCAGGCCACCTGGGAGTACGCCACCACGCTCCTCGCCGAAGTCGGCGCCTGCGCGGACTGCGGGGAGGACATCGGGCACGCCTCCTTCGACCGCGCCGCCGACACGGTCAAACGCCTCGTGGCCGGCGCCGGACCCGGCAGCCACCACTTCGTGTGCAGCGTCCCGACCGAGGCCGAACAGCTCGTCGCCGTACTCCACGCGCAGGCCCCCGACGGCCCGGAGGCCACGCCCCGCGTCGAAGGCCGGGAGGGCCTCGACTTCGTGACGGTCCTGGCGGCCGGCCTCGCCCTCGGCGGCCCCGGCGGACTGGTCCTGCGCAGCTCCGCGGACGGCCACCGGGACCGGGTCCACGGCTGGCGTCTGGACCGCGGCCGCCTCGTCGCGCTGTCGGCCGCGGCCGTCTTCAACGCCTACTGCACGGACGCCGACACCGGCGAGCCCGTCGCTCCCGAACCGGGCGTCGAGTACTGCCCGGGCTACGAGGTCGACGACCCGGGCCCCCACCACTAGCCCGAACGAGGAACGGGAAACGCCGAGGGGCCCTCACCACCGGCGAGGGCCCCTCAACGACTCGACTCCTCGTCCGACTACTCGCCGGAGAGCACCGCCTGCGCGGCCACGCGTGCCTCTTCGGCGCTGTCCGCCGCCCGAGCGGCGGCCGCGGCACGCTCGCACTGGGCGAGCGTGTACTTGGCGAGCGTCGCCCGCACGTACGGAATCGAAGCGGCACCCATCGAAAGAGAGGTGACACCCAGACCGGTCAGCACACAGGCCAGCAGCGGGTCGGAAGCGGCCTCGCCGCAGACGCCGCAGCTCTTGCCCTCGGCCCTGGCGGCCTCGGCCGACATCGCGATCAGGTCGAGCAGCGCCGGCTGCCACGGGTCCTGCAGCCGCGACACCGCACCGACCTGACGGTCGGCGGCGAAGGCGTACTGCGCGAGGTCGTTCGTGCCCAGCGAAAGGAACTCGACCTCCTGCAGGATCGAGCGCGCCCGCAGTGCGGCGGAGGGGATCTCCACCATCGCGCCGAACTTCGCCTTCAGCCCCGCTTCGCGACAAGCGTCCGCGAAGGCCTTGGCATCGATGCGGTCGGCGACCATGGGGGCCATGACCTCGAGGTAGACCGGCAGCCCCTCGGCGGCCTTGGCCAGCGCGGTGAGCTGCGTGCGCAGAACGTCCGGGTGGTCGAGGAGCGAGCGCAGGCCGCGTACGCCCAGCGCCGGGTTCGGCTCGTCCGTCGGGGTCAGGAAGTCCAGCGGCTTGTCGGCGCCGGCGTCCAGCACACGCACGACGACACGCCCCTCGGGGAACGCTTCGAGCACCTTCCGGTACGACTCGATCTGCTTCTCCTCGGACGGCGCCTTCTTGCTGTCGTCCAGGAAGAGGAACTCGGTCCGGAACAGGCCCACACCCTCGGCCCCGGCCTCAACGGCTGCCGGCACGTCCGCCGGACCGCCGACGTTGGCCAGCAGCGGCACCTTGTGACCGTCGGAGGTCGCGCCGGGACCGGACGAGGCGGCCAGCGCCGCCTTGCGCTCCGCGGCCGCGGCCTCCAGCTCGGCCCGCTTCTCCGCGGTCGGCTCGACGAACACGTCTCCGGTGCTGCCGTCCACGGCGATGACCGTGCCCTCCGCGATCTCACCGGCACCGGGCAGCGCCACGATCGCCGGCACGCCCAGTGCCCGGGCGAGGATCGCGCTGTGGCTGGTCGGGCCGCCTTCCTCGGTGACGAAACCGAGCACCAGCGCCGGGTCCAGCAGAGCCGTGTCGGCGGGGGCAAGATCCCGCGCGATCAGTACGTAGGGCTCGTCACTGTCCGGAACACCGGGCATCGGCACGCCGAGCAGCCGCGCCACGATGCGGTTGCGTACGTCGTCCAGGTCGGCCACCCGGCCGGCCATGTACTCGCCGGCCCCCGCGAGCAGGTCGCGGTAGGCGGCGAACGCGTCGTACACACCACGCTCGGCAGTGCTGCCGACGGCGATCCGCCGGTCGACGTCCGCCATCAGCTCGGGATCCTCGGCGATCATCGCCTGGGCCTCGAGCACGTGCTGGGCCTCGCCACCGGCCAGCTGGCCACGCGCGATCAGGTCGGCCGCCACGGCACTCACGGCCTTACGGGCGCGCCCCTGTTCGCGCTCCGCCTCATCCGCGGTGATCTGCTTGGCAGGCGGCTCCAGGACCGCCGTACCCATGTGCCGAACCTCGCCGATCGCCACACCGTGGCTCACGCCGACGCCTCGCAGCGTTGTCTCCATTTCACCCGTCTCCGATTGAGCGGCGGGCCGAGCCGCCGCGGTGGATGTCCGACTCGCCTCTGCAGGCGGACAGGTCACTTCCAGCTGAAGAGAGCGTCTCCGGCCTTGACGTCCGCGTCCTCGTTCACGTCGGAGAGGGACTCGACGGAGGCCTCCAGCGCCACAACGGGGCAGATCGGCGACTTGCCGGCCGCCTCGACGGCCTGCGGGTTCCAACGGATCATGGCCTGCCCACGGGTCACGGTGTCGCCCTTGTTCACGAGGAGCTCGAAGCCCTCGCCGTTGAGCTGGACGGTGTCGATCCCGAGGTGCGTGAGCACACCGTGGCCATCGCCGTCGACTACTACATACGCGTGCGGGTGAAGAGAGACGACCACACCATCAACAGGGGACACCGCCTCCGAGGGCTCACGCACGGGATCAATAGCGGTGCCCGGTCCCACCATCGCGCCGGAGAACACCGGATCCGGCACTGCCGCGAGTCCGATGGCACGCCCGGCAAGTGGGGACGTCACGTTGGTCATGGGGGCCTCCCAGGGGTGGAGCTTCTTCGTGTCGCCGTCACTACCTGTTGCGAACGGCGTACTCTTCAGAAGGATATGTCAGAAGATGTTCGGGTTCGCCCGATGTTGGTCCTGATCCGGGCTGGCCCTTCGGCCTGGAGACTAGTGGACTAGACCGGTGGACTAGACCATACGCCTGAATCAATTTGCTTGACCACTGCCGGACCTGTACTGTCGTGACTCCCGCCAGGACGCCTCGTGTGAACTTCTCGCGAACGTCTGATGGATGGGACCCCCTCCTCTTCAGTATCGATCTCGATCCTTGACTGAATTCCCGCATGCCGTTTTCGGCAAACGGGGATTGGTCAGGGAGACGGAAAATCGCTGATAAGGTCGGACTCGCCGGAAAGGGAAACGCGAAAGCGAAAACCTGGAAAGCACCGAGGAAGTCGGACACGAAAGAGTCTGATAGAGTCGGAAAAGCAAGACAGCAGAACGAAAGCCCGGAGGAAAGCCCCAGCGAATGTTGCTGCGGGTGAGTACAAAGGAAGCGTCCGTTCCTTGAGAACTCAACAGCGTGCCAAAAATCAACGCCAGAAGTTGATACCCCGTCCATTTCGGTGGATGAGGTTCCTTTGAAAAAGACCTGTAAGGCTTCCTTGTGGAGTGCTTGCAGGCAACAACACAGCGAGGACGTTGTGGTCAGTCGGTCTTATTCCGACCAAGACTGGCCCGCTCTTTCGTGTGTGTGGACCGGATTACCGGTAAACATTCATGGAGAGTTTGATCCTGGCTCAGGACGAACGCTGGCGGCGTGCTTAACACATGCAAGTCGAACGATGAAGCCCTTCGGGGTGGATTAGTGGCGAACGGGTGAGTAACACGTGGGCAATCTGCCCTTCACTCTGGGACAAGCCCTGGAAACGGGGTCTAATACCGGATACCACTCCTGCCTGCATGGGCGGGGGTTGAAAGCTCCGGCGGTGAAGGATGAGCCCGCGGCCTATCAGCTTGTTGGTGGGGTAATGGCCCACCAAGGCGACGACGGGTAGCCGGCCTGAGAGGGCGACCGGCCACACTGGGACTGAGACACGGCCCAGACTCCTACGGGAGGCAGCAGTGGGGAATATTGCACAATGGGCGAAAGCCTGATGCAGCGACGCCGCGTGAGGGATGACGGCCTTCGGGTTGTAAACCTCTTTCAGCAGGGAAGAAGCGAAAGTGACGGTACCTGCAGAAGAAGCGCCGGCTAACTACGTGCCAGCAGCCGCGGTAATACGTAGGGCGCAAGCGTTGTCCGGAATTATTGGGCGTAAAGAGCTCGTAGGCGGCTTGTCACGTCGGATGTGAAAGCCCGAGGCTTAACCTCGGGTCTGCATTCGATACGGGCTAGCTAGAGTGTGGTAGGGGAGATCGGAATTCCTGGTGTAGCGGTGAAATGCGCAGATATCAGGAGGAACACCGGTGGCGAAGGCGGATCTCTGGGCCATTACTGACGCTGAGGAGCGAAAGCGTGGGGAGCGAACAGGATTAGATACCCTGGTAGTCCACGCCGTAAACGTTGGGAACTAGGTGTTGGCGACATTCCACGTCGTCGGTGCCGCAGCTAACGCATTAAGTTCCCCGCCTGGGGAGTACGGCCGCAAGGCTAAAACTCAAAGGAATTGACGGGGGCCCGCACAAGCAGCGGAGCATGTGGCTTAATTCGACGCAACGCGAAGAACCTTACCAAGGCTTGACATATACCGGAAAGCATTAGAGATAGTGCCCCCCTTGTGGTCGGTATACAGGTGGTGCATGGCTGTCGTCAGCTCGTGTCGTGAGATGTTGGGTTAAGTCCCGCAACGAGCGCAACCCTTGTCCTGTGTTGCCAGCATGCCCTTCGGGGTGATGGGGACTCACAGGAGACCGCCGGGGTCAACTCGGAGGAAGGTGGGGACGACGTCAAGTCATCATGCCCCTTATGTCTTGGGCTGCACACGTGCTACAATGGCCGGTACAATGAGCTGCGATACCGTGAGGTGGAGCGAATCTCAAAAAGCCGGTCTCAGTTCGGATTGGGGTCTGCAACTCGACCCCATGAAGTCGGAGTTGCTAGTAATCGCAGATCAGCATTGCTGCGGTGAATACGTTCCCGGGCCTTGTACACACCGCCCGTCACGTCACGAAAGTCGGTAACACCCGAAGCCGGTGGCCCAACCCGTAAGGGAGGGAGCTGTCGAAGGTGGGACTGGCGATTGGGACGAAGTCGTAACAAGGTAGCCGTACCGGAAGGTGCGGCTGGATCACCTCCTTTCTAAGGAGCACAGTACCGATTGCAGACAAATGTTCTGCACGGTCAGCTCATGGGTGGAACGTTGATTAGTTGGCACGGTTTCCTGGATGGATCACGAGTACTGCTTCGGCGTGGAAAGTGACTCACTGATGGGGGATCGTGCTTGGCACGTTGTTGGGTCCTGAAGGTACGGCCGTAAGGTTGCGATCTTCAGTGCCGGCCCCAGTGAACTTGATCTGTATAGGTCAGGGTGATGGGTGGCTGGTCGTTGTTTGAGAACTACACAGTGGACGCGAGCATCTGTGGCCAAGTTTTTAAGGGCGCACGGTGGATGCCTTGGCACCAGGAACCGATGAAGGACGTGAGAGGCCGCGATAGGCCCCGGGGAGCTGCCAACTGAGCTTTGATCCGGGGGTGTCCGAATGGGGAAACCCGGCAGTCGTCATGGGCTGTCACCCACTGCTGAACACATAGGCAGTGTGGAGGGAACGAGGGGAAGTGAAACATCTCAGTACCCTCAGGAAGAGAAAACAACCGTGATTCCGGGAGTAGTGGCGAGCGAAACCGGATGAGGCCAAACCGTATGCGTGTGATACCCGGCAGGGGTTGCGCATGCGGGGTTGTGGGAATTCTTTTGATCGGTCTGCCGGCCGGTCGGCGAGTCAGAAACCGTTGATGTAGTCGAAGGACATGCGAAAGGTCCGGCGTAGAGGGTAAGACCCCCGTAGACGAAACATCAGCGGCTTGCTTAAGAATCTCCCAAGTAGCACGGGGCCCGAGAAATCCCGTGTGAATCTGGCGGGACCACCCGCTAAGCCTAAATATTCCCTGGTGACCGATAGCGGATAGTACCGTGAGGGAATGGTGAAAAGTACCGCGGGAGCGGAGTGAAATAGTACCTGAAACCGTGTGCCTACAAGCCGTGGGAGCGTCGCGCATTGAGTTTACTCAATGCGTCGTGACTGCGTGCCTTTTGAAGAATGAGCCTGCGAGTTAGCGGTGTGTAGCGAGGTTAACCCGTGTGGGGAAGCCGTAGCGAAAGCGAGTCCGAATAGGGCGATTGAGTTGCACGCTCTAGACCCGAAGCGGAGTGATCTAGCCATGGGCAGGTTGAAGCGGAGGTAAGACTTCGTGGAGGACCGAACCCACCAGGGTTGAAAACCTGGGGGATGACCTGTGGTTAGGGGTGAAAGGCCAATCAAACTCCGTGATAGCTGGTTCTCCCCGAAATGCATTTAGGTGCAGCGTCACGTGTTTCTTGCCGGAGGTAGAGCACTGGATAGGCGATGGGCCCTACCGGGTTACTGACCTTAGCCAAACTCCGAATGCCGGTAAGTGAGAGCGTGGCAGTGAGACTGTGGGGGATAAGCTCCATGGTCGAGAGGGAAACAGCCCAGAGCATCGACTAAGGCCCCTAAGCGTACGCTAAGTGGGAAAGGATGTGGAGTCGCAGAGACAACCAGGAGGTTGGCTTAGAAGCAGCCACCCTTGAAAGAGTGCGTAATAGCTCACTGGTCAAGTGATTCCGCGCCGACAATGTAGCGGGGCTCAAGCGTACCGCCGAAGTCGTGTCATTGCAGCAATAGGGCCAACGCCCGCTGTGATGGGTAGGGGAGCGTCGTGTGCCGGGTGAAGCAGCAGCGGAAGCTAGTTGTGGACGGTTCACGAGTGAGAATGCAGGCATGAGTAGCGATACACACGTGAGAAACGTGTGCGCCGATTGACTAAGGGTTCCTGGGTCAAGCTGATCTGCCCAGGGTAAGTCGGGACCTAAGGCGAGGCCGACAGGCGTAGTCGATGGACAACCGGTTGATATTCCGGTACCCGCTTTGAAACGCCCAATATCGAATCCTCTAATGCTAAGGCCGTGAAGCCGTTCCGGACCCTTCGGGGAAAGGAAAGTGGTGGAGCCGCCGATCCAAGGTGGTAGTAGGTAAGCGATGGGGTGACGCAGGAAGGTAGTCCAGCCCGGGCGGTGGTAGTCCCGGGGTAAGGGTGTAGGCCGAGGGGTAGGCAAATCCGTCCCTCATTAAGGCTGAGACCTGATGCCGAGCCGATTGTGGTGAAGTGGATGATCCTATGCTGTCGAGAAAAGCCTCTAGCGAGTTTCATGGCGGCCCGTACCCTAAACCGACTCAGGTGGTCAGGTAGAGAATACCGAGGCGTTCGGGTGAACTATGGTTAAGGAACTCGGCAAAATGCCCCCGTAACTTCGGGAGAAGGGGGGCCATCACTGGTGATCGGATTTACTCCGTGAGCTGGGGGTGGCCGCAGAGACCAGCGAGAAGCGACTGTTTACTAAAAACACAGGTCCGTGCGAAGCCGTAAGGCGATGTATACGGACTGACGCCTGCCCGGTGCTGGAACGTTAAGGGGACCGGTTAGTGACCTTTCGGGGTTGCGAAGCTGAGAACTTAAGCGCCAGTAAACGGCGGTGGTAACTATAACCATCCTAAGGTAGCGAAATTCCTTGTCGGGTAAGTTCCGACCTGCACGAATGGCGTAACGACTTCTCGACTGTCTCAACCATAGGCCCGGTGAAATTGCACTACGAGTAAAGATGCTCGTTTCGCGCAGCAGGACGGAAAGACCCCGGGACCTTTACTATAGTTTGATATTGGTGTTCGGTTCGGCTTGTGTAGGATAGGTGGGAGACTTTGAAGCAGCCACGCCAGTGGTTGTGGAGTCGCCGTTGAAATACCACTCTGGTCGTGCTGGATGTCTAACCTCGGTCCGTGATCCGGATCAGGGACAGTGTCTGATGGGTAGTTTAACTGGGGCGGTTGCCTCCCAAAGAGTAACGGAGGCGCCCAAAGGTTCCCTCAGCCTGGTTGGCAATCAGGTGTTGAGTGTAAGTGCACAAGGGAGCTTGACTGTGAGACCGACGGGTCGAGCAGGGACGAAAGTCGGGACTAGTGATCCGGCGGTGGCTTGTGGAAGCGCCGTCGCTCAACGGATAAAAGGTACCCCGGGGATAACAGGCTGATCTTCCCCAAGAGTCCATATCGACGGGATGGTTTGGCACCTCGATGTCGGCTCGTCGCATCCTGGGGCTGGAGTCGGTCCCAAGGGTTGGGCTGTTCGCCCATTAAAGCGGTACGCGAGCTGGGTTTAGAACGTCGTGAGACAGTTCGGTCCCTATCCGCTGTGCGCGTAGGAATATTGAGAAGGGCTGTCCCTAGTACGAGAGGACCGGGACGGACGAACCTCTGGTGTGCCAGTTGTCCTGCCAAGGGCATGGCTGGTTGGCTACGTTCGGGAGGGATAACCGCTGAAAGCATCTAAGCGGGAAGCCTGCTTCAAGATGAGTATTCCCACCTCCTTGAGAGGGTAAGGCTCCCAGTAGACGACTGGGTTGATAGGCCAGATGTGGAAGCCCGGTAACGGGTGAAGCTGACTGGTACTAATAGGCCGAGGGCTTGTCCTCAGTTGCTCGCGTCCACTGTGTTAGTTCTGAAATAACGAACAGCTGTGTCAATGCCAGCGTTCAAATTTCATAGTGTTTCGGTGGTCATAGCGTTAGGGAAACGCCCGGTTACATTCCGAACCCGGAAGCTAAGCCTTTCAGCGCCGATGGTACTGCAGGGGGGACCCTGTGGGAGAGTAGGACGCCGCCGAACAATCATTGCGGGAAGCCCCGCACCAGCCCTTTACGGGCTCGGTGCGGGGCTTTTCTGCGTTCCGGGCACCTGTGCGGACTCCTGTAGGGTCAGGGGGTATCGTTCGACATTTCTACAGTCACAGTGGAGGCCCCCGGGTGGAGGTCCAGGAGACTCGGGTTCAGACTGACCGAATTTTCACCATTCCGAACATCCTGAGCATGGCTCGCCTGGCCGGCGTGCCCCTGTTCCTGTGGCTGATCCTCGCGAAGCACGACGGGTGGGCCCTGGCCGTACTCATGCTCAGCGGGATCAGTGACTACCTGGACGGGAAGCTGGCTCGGCGCTGGAATCAGATCAGCAACCTCGGCCGGCTGCTGGATCCCGCCGCGGACCGGCTGTACATCCTGTCGACGCTCTTCGGTCTGACCTATCGCGAGATTCTTCCCCTGTGGCTCACCGGGGCGCTGCTCGCGCGCGAGCTGATGTTGCTGGTCATGGTGTGGATCCTGCGCCGCCACGGCTATCCGCCGCCGCAGGTCAACTTCCTCGGCAAGGCCGCCACCTTCAACCTGATGTACGCGTTCCCCTTGCTGTTGCTCAGCGATGGCACGGGTTGGTTGGCCTGGACGGGGTCAGTTTTCGGATGGGCGTTCGCGGGATGGGGTACAACGCTCTACTGGTGGGCAGGAATCCTGTACGTGGTTCAAGTCCGCCGTCTCGTGAAGGCGGACGCCACCGCCGATTGAGCCCGCACCGCCGGACCACACGGTGGAGTCGGGGAGTCACCGTCCGAGTCGGGTGAGGTCGGCACGACCGTCATCTCTCAAGGAGGATTCTTCCGACATGAAGGCCGTCGTGATGGCCGGTGGCGAAGGTACGCGTCTTCGCCCTATGACCTCAAGCATGCCCAAGCCGCTCCTGCCGGTTGTGAACCGGCCGATCATGGAGCATGTGCTCAGGCTGCTCAAGCGGCATGGGCTCAGCGAGACCGTGGTCACCGTTCAGTTCCTGGCGTCGCTCGTGAGGAACTACTTCGGGGATGGCGAAGAGCTCGGGATGGAGCTCACCTATGCCAACGAGGAGAAGCCACTCGGCACCGCCGGCAGCGTGAAGAATGCCGAGGAGGCCTTGAAGGATGACACCTTCCTCGTCATCTCCGGCGACGCGCTCACCGACTTCGACCTGACCGACCTGATCCGTTTCCACAAGGAGAAGGGCGGCATCGTCACGGTCTGCCTGACCCGGGTGCCGAATCCGCTGGAATTCGGCATCACGATCGTGGACGAGGAAGGCAAGGTCGAGCGCTTCCTGGAGAAGCCGACCTGGGGACAGGTCTTCTCCGACACCATCAACACCGGCATCTACGTGATGGAGCCGGAGATCTTCAACTACGTCGACCCGGACGTCTCGGTCGACTGGTCCGGTGATGTGTTCCCGCAGCTCATGAAGGAAGGCCGGCCGATCTTCGGCTACGTGGCCGAGGGCTACTGGGAGGACGTCGGCACGCACGAGAGCTACGTCAAGGCGCAGGCCGACGTGCTCGAGGGCAAGGTCCAGGTCGAGATGGACGGCTTCGAGATCTCGCCGGGAGTGTGGATCGCCGAAGGGGCCGAGGTGAGCCCGGACGCGGTGCTGCGCGGGCCGCTGTACATCGGGGACTACGCCAAGGTCGAAGCCGGCGTCGAGATCCGCGAGCACACCGTCATCGGGTCGAACGTCGTCGTCAAGAGCGGGGCCTTCCTGCACAAGGCCGTCGTCCACGACAACGTGTACATCGGACCCCACAGCAACCTCCGCGGCTGCGTCATCGGCAAGAACACCGACATCATGCGGTCCGCGAGGATCGAGGACGGCGCTGTCATCGGCGACGAGTGCCTCGTCGGTGAGGAATCGATCATCCAGGGGAACGTGCGCGTCTACCCCTTCAAGACGATCGAAGCCGGTGCCTTCGTCAACACGTCGGTCATCTGGGAGTCCCGTGGCCAGGCACATCTGTTCGGTGCGCGCGGTGTCTCCGGCATCCTGAACGTCGAGATCACTCCCGAGCTGGTGGTCAGGCTGGCTGGTGCCTACGCGACGACCCTCAAGAAGGGGGCGATCGTCACCACGGCCCGCGACCACTCCCGAGGCGCCAGAGCGCTCAAGCGGGCGGTGATCTCGGCGCTCCAGGCCAGCGCCATCGAGGTGCGGGACCTGGAGAACGTTCCCCTTCCGGTGGCCCGGCAGCAGACCGCGCGGGGCAGCGCCGGCGGGATCATGCTGAGGACCTCGCCGGGCGTGCCGGACTCCGTGGACATCATGTTCCTGGACGAGCGGGGTGCGGACCTGTCGCAGGCGCAGCAGCGCAAGCTCGACCGGGTCTACGCACGCCAGGAGTACCGGCGGGCGTTCCCGGGAGAGATCGGCGACCTGCACTTCCCGTCGAGCGTCTTCGACTCGTACACCGGATCGCTGCTGAGGCAGGTGGACACCACCGGGATCAGCGACGCCGGGCTCAAGGTGGTCGTCGACGCTTCGAACGGCAGCGCCGGTCTCGTTCTGCCCAGTCTCCTAGGGCGGCTCGGGGTGGACGCACTGACGATCAATCCGGGGCTCGACGAGTCCAGGCCGACGGAGACGACGGAGTCCCGGCGGGCAGGGCTGGTGCGGCTCGGGGAGATCGTGGCCTCGGCGCGGGCGGCCTTCGGGGTGCGGTTCGATCCGGTCGGCGAGCGGATCTCCCTGGTGGACGAGCGCGGGCGGATCATCGAGGACGACCGGGCGCTACTGGTGATGCTCGACCTGGTCGCCGCGGAGAAGCGCAGCGGGAAGGTCGCACTGCCGGTGACGACGACGCGGGTCGCCGAGCAGGTGGCGGCCTACCACGGTACGCAGGTGGAGTGGACGACCACCTCGCCCGACGATCTGACCCGGGTGGGCCGCGCGGAGAACACCATTTTCGGTGGAGACGGTCGCGGCGGGTTCATCGTTCCCGAGTTCAGCAGTGTTTTCGACGGGTCCGCCGCTTTCGTGCAGCTGCTCGGGCTGGTGGCGCGGACGCAGCTCACGCTCAGCCAGATCGACGCCCGCATTCCGCGGGCGCACGTGCTCAAGCGGGACGTGCCGACTCCGTGGGCGGTGAAGGGGCTCGTCATGCGGCGGGTCGTGGAGGCGGCCGGCGACCGGCAGGTGGACACGACCGACGGGGTGCGGGTGGTCGAGGCCGACGGGCGATGGGCGCTGGTCCTGCCCGACCCGGCGGAGGCGGTCACGCACCTGTGGGCCGAAGGCCCCGACGACGCCTCGGCGCAGGCACTGCTCGAAGAGTGGGCGGTAGTGGTGGACGGGGCCGGGCACTGAGCGCCGGGCACTGATCCACGTAGGACCGAAGTCCGGCGGTCCGGGAGCGGGAAGGCCCCCGCCCGGCCGCCGGACGGGCGCATTCGGTGTGTGCGGCGCCGACATGCGACGATGTGCGGCATGTCGCAGCCGCCCCTCAACCGGACTCCGGCGTCCCCGGTGCCCCCGCGCCCGGACGCTTCCATGTCGCTGCTGACGCACGTGATGGATCACAGTCTCGACGAGGGCTACGCGGAGGCGTCGGCCCGTCGTGAGGCGGAGGGCACGGCAGGACTGCCCCGCACCCTCAAGGCCAAACTGGGCCTCGCCGCCGGGCTCGTGATCGCGGCCATGGTCGTCACGCTCGGTGCCGCCGAGGCGCGGGTGGCCGCGCCGGTGCTGGCCAAGGAGCGTCAGGAACTGATCGACCGGGTGAACCGCGCGGACGAGCGCGCGGACGGTGTGGAGCGGGACATCGAGAGGCTGCGGAACGATGTCGCGGACCGCCAGCGTGCGGCGCTCAAGCAGCCCGGCGGGGGTCAGGGCGAGCTCGTGGCGCTGCTGTCCGGTGCCACCGAGGTGCGGGGCCCCGGGATCAAGCTCGAGGTCGACGACGCCAAGGGCGCTTCCGACGGCGGCGGTGGCGGGCCGCGCGAGAGCGCCGGCTTCTCGGACACCGGCCGGCTCCGGGACCGCGACATGCAGAAGATCGTCAACGGGCTGTGGCAGTCCGGTGCGGAGGCCGTGTCGATCAACGGGCAGCGGCTGACGTCGCTGTCGGCGATCAGGGCCGCCGGTGACGCGATACTGGTCGACAACAAGCCGCTCGTGCCGCCGTACGAAGTGCTGGCGGTGGGGGACAAGAAGAAGCTCGGCACGACCTTCCAGGATTCGGCGGACGGTCAGTACCTGCACGTACTGCAGGAGAGCTACGGGATCCGCTACACCCTGTCCCCGCAGGACGAGGTGCGGTTGCCGGCCGCGTCGAGCCTGACCGTACGTACAGCTACAGCAGCAGAGCAGCAGAAGGGTGCATCGTGATCGCGGTACTGGGCCTCTTGGCCGGAGTGGTGGCCGGACTTCTGGTCCGGCCCGAAGTGCCGGCCGTGGTGGAGCCATATCTGCCGATCGCCGTGGTGGCGGCGCTGGACGCGGTGTTCGGTGGTCTGCGCGCGATGCTGGACGGCATCTTCGTGGACAAGGTCTTCGTGGTGTCGTTCCTGTCGAACGTGGTCGTGGCCGCGCTGATCGTCTTCCTCGGTGACAAGCTCGGGGTGGGCTCGCAGCTGTCCACGGGTGTGGTCGTGGTCCTCGGCATCCGCATCTTCTCCAACGCCGCGGCCATCCGTCGGCACGTTTTCCGGGCGTGAGGCCGATGAGTACGGACGACACCCCCGAGCAGCCGGGGGCCGCGGCGCAGCCGCCGAAGGACGTACCGGGGCCGGCGGAGCAGACGGGCCGGCAGCGGCTCGCGGCCGGGCTGTGGCCGCCGCGGGTGAGCCGGGCCCAACTGATCGTCGCGGTGCTGCTGTTCGTGCTGGGCCTGGGACTGGCCATCCAGGTGCGGTCGAACAGCGAGTCCAGCGCGCTGCGCGGGGCACGTCAGGAGGACCTCGTACGGATCCTCGACGAGCTCGACGGGCGGACCAAGCGCCTGGAGGACGAGAAGCAGCGGCTGGAGGACCAGCGCAAGGAGCTGGAGAGCAGCTCCAACCAGGCCGAGGAGGCCCGCAAGCAGACCGTGGAGAAGGAGCGCCAACTCGGCATCCTGGCCGGTACGGTGGCAGCGCAGGGGCCGGGAATCACGCTGAAGATCACCGATCCCACGGGCAAGGTGCGGTCCGACCAGCTGCTGGACACCCTCCAGGAGCTGCGGGCGGCCGGGGCCGAGGCGATCCAGATCAACGGCGTGCGCATCGTGGCCGGCTCGTACTTCTCCGACGAGAGCGGCGGGGTCGGCATCGACGGTAAGAAGATCACACAGCCCTACGAGTTCAGGGTGATCGGCAAGGCCCAGGATCTGGAGCCGGCGCTCAACATCCCCGGCGGTGTCGTCCAGACGCTGGAGAAGGAGCAGGCCACCGTCAACGTCATCCGGTCGCCGAAGATCGTCGTGGATGCCTTGCGGGCTGCGAAGCAGCCTGACTACGCTCGGTCGTCATCGTGATGTTGCGGAGCGGAGAGTGGACCGGCTCACGCGGGCTGATGCCTGCGGGGGGTCGGCGCACCGAAGTCGCGGTGCGTGGTGGAAACTGTCTGGTGGTTACGGACGTTGTGAGAATGTCCGGGTCGGCAGGTGTCTGCATTCGGAGTTCGTCCTGCCCCACGGGCGGGTCTGTTTCGGTCAAGGGGAATCGCCCGTGAAGTTGTTTGAGAAGTTGTTCGGCAAGAAGAACCGCGAGGAAAGCGGCCCGGCACGTCACCGTGCCGGGCACGGGGACGCGGAAGGGCAGGGCGACCGGCCGCTCTTCCGTGACGAGGTGGCGGGAGCGGGTGACAATTCGGGCGCTTCCGGCGCGTCGACTGTTGACCCTGCTGGTACCGGACGCATAGGTTTCGGTGAACCATCAACCTCAAGTGCGGGTGGAGGGTTTGCCCCCGACCCGTATGCCACCAATGCCTCCGCGGGGCAGCCGCGGCGCGAGGAGCCGTCCATGTCGGCCGAGCAGATTTGCAGCAGGTGCGGACACCGCAGCGATGCGGCCAGTCGGTTCTGCTCCAACTGCGGGGCGCCGCTGCGGGCGGGTCTGACGCCGGAGCGTGCCTCGGAGACCACGTCCACCATCTCGATCTCGGGCCTCGAGGCCTACGAGGCCGAGGTGTCGGGACAGACGCACGTGTCGTCCTCGCTGTCCCCCGAGGCCCAGGCCGCGGTGGAAGCGCTGCCGCCCGGTTCCGCCCTGCTCATCGTGCGGCGCGGTCCCAACTCCGGTAGCCGTTTCCTGCTGGACGGCGAGCTGACCACGGCGGGCCGGCACCCGCAGAGCGACATCTTCCTGGACGACGTCACCGTCTCCCGGCGCCATGTCGACTTCCGCAGGGGTCAGGACGGCGGTTTCACCGTCTCCGACGTCGGCAGCCTCAACGGCACGTACGTGAACCGTGAACCGATCGACTCCGTCGCCCTGCACAACGGTGACGAGGTGCAGATCGGCAAGTACCGGCTGGTCTTCTACGCGAGCCTGCGGGGCATCTGACCCTATCTGGGAAGGTCTCATGCTGCGTACCCCGACCGGCGGTGCCCCGAAGAACGGCACCGCCGGCACCGCCGGGCGGCTGGTGAGCATCGGCACGGTGCTCACCACGCTGCGTGACGAGTTCCCCGAAGTCACGATCTCGAAGATTCGTTTCCTGGAGGCGGAAGGGCTCGTCGAGCCCCGGCGCACGCCTTCGGGATACCGCAAGTTCAGCACCGACGACGTGGAGCGCCTCGCGCGCATCCTGCGGCTGCAACGCGACCACTACCTGCCGCTGAAGGTCATCCGCGACCAGCTCGACGCGCTCGCCCGCGGTGAGCAGATCCGTATCCCGGCGCCCACCGCGCACGCGGACTCCGAGGGCACGGTCGAGCCGGGCAGCCCCGTGGCCGTCTACGGCGAGGTGGGCCGGGAGCGGCCCACGGTGGCCCGGGTGGACCGTGCGGAGCTCCTCGCGGCCGCTGACGTCGACGAGGTCCAGCTGGTCGAGTGGGAGTCCTATGGGCTGCTCGCGGAGGCTCCGGGCGGCGGATTCGACGCGGAGGCCGTCACGGTGGCCCGGCTCGTCGCCGATCTCGGCCGCTTCGGGCTGGAGCCGCGGCACCTGCGCGCCATGAAGGCGGCAGCGGACCGGGAGGCGGGGCTGGTGGAGCAGGTCGTGGCACCACTGCGCCGCCACCGCAACCCGCAGACCAGGATGCATGCGGAGGCCACCATGAAGGAGCTCGCGGGGCTGTCCGTACGGCTCCACGAGGCCCTCGTACAGACCGCTCTCGGGGTTCGTCTGCGGTGAGCTCGCTGGTCGGAGTGGGGCCCCGACTACCCAAACCTGCCGAGCAGGTCCTAGGGTTGCTGTGTGAACGAGCTCGACGTTGTGGGTGTCCGGGTGGAAATGCCCTCCAACCAACCGATCGTGCTCCTGCGTGAAGTGGGAGGCGACCGGTACCTCCCCATCTGGATCGGACCAGGGGAGGCGACCGCCATTGCCTTCGCGCAGCAGGGGATGGCCCCTGCCCGGCCGCTGACGCACGACCTGTTCAAGGACGTGCTGGAGGCGATCGGCGAGGAGCTCACCGAGGTCCGGATCACGGATCTGCGGGAGGGCGTCTTCTACGCGGAGCTCGTCTTCGCCAGCGGGGTCGAGGTGAGCGCGCGGCCTTCCGACGCCATAGCGCTCGCCCTGCGGACGGGGACGCCGATCTACGGCAGTGACGGCGTCCTCGACGACGCCGGAATCGCCATTCCGGACGAACAGGAGGACGAGGTGGAGAAGTTCCGCGAGTTCCTCGACCAGATCTCGCCCGAGGACTTCGGTACGGGCCCGCAGTGAGGCGCGGCGTGACCCGGCGAGCGACCCGTAGCGCGGGTCGCCCCACGGGGACTTTCAGCCCATTCGAGTAGCCTTTCCCCGTAAAGGGATACGGGAAACCACTCTCAGGGTGATTATCACTCGGCGTGCCGAGTGTGGCGATCGTTGACGCACCCCTGGTGACTGCCTACCTTCAAGGTGGCAGGTCAAGGACGGAGGGTCGGCGTGAGGATCACGGGCGACGGTACGACCGGGGGCACCCCCGCGCGGAGTGACGGGGGACCGTACCCGCTGCACGGCAGTGCGGTCGGTTCCGCGCGCCGTCAGCCGGAGTCGACGCCGGTCGGACCGGTGGGCGGCGACCAGGCGCCCGAGCAGATCGGATACCGGGGGCCGACGGCGTGCGCCGCGGCGGGCATCACCTACCGGCAGCTCGACTACTGGGCGCGCACCGGACTGGTGGAGCCGAGCGTGCGGCCCGCGTACGGGTCGGGCACGCAGCGGCTTTACAGCTTCCGGGACGTGGTGGTCCTCAAGATCGTCAAGCGTTTCCTGGACACCGGGGTGGCGCTGCAGAACATCCGCACGGCCGTGCAGCACCTGCGTGACCGCGGGTTCTCCGACCTGGAGCGGATGACGCTGATGAGCGACGGCGCCACGGTGTACGAGTGCACCTCCCCGGACCAGGTCGTGAGCCTGCTCCAGGGCGGGCAGGGCGTCTTCGGCATCGCCGTGGGAGTGGTGTGGCGCGACGTCGAGAGCGCGCTGTCCCAGCTGCACGGGGAGCGGGTGGACACCGGCGAGACGCTGGTCGGGCACAACCCGGCGGACGAGCTCGCGGCACGCCGCAACCGCGCCGTCTGACCGGCCGGGCGCCACTGCCCCGGAATTGTCAGACCCGTAGGGCAGCATCGGGGCTGTGAGAGCCGCGCCGACCATCCTGCACCTGGACATGGACGCCTTCTACGCCGCCGTGGAGCAGGCGTCGAAGCCGAGCCTGCGGGGCAAGGCCGTCATCGTCGGCGGCCTGGGCCCGCGGGGGGTCGTCGCGACCGCCTCGTACGAGGCCAGGCGGTTCGGAGTGCACTCCGCGATGCCGATGGCGCAGGCGCGGCGGCTCTGCCCGAACGGTGCGTACCTCTTCCCGCGCTTCAGCCTGTACCGGGAGGTCAGCGACCTGGTCATGGCCCTGCTGCGGGAGCTTTCGCCGCTGGTGGAGCCGCTCAGCCTGGACGAGGCCTTCGTGGACCTGGAGGCCGGCGGGGTCGCCTTCGACTCGGAGGGCGCTCTGGCGGCGGGGCAGCGGCTGCGGGCGGACATCCGTGGTGTGACGGGGCTCAGTGGGTCGGTGGGTCTGGCCGGATCGAAGATGCTGGCCAAGGTGGCGTCCGAGGAGGCCAAGCCGAACGGGCTGCTGCTGATCGAGCCGGGGACGGAGCGGGAGCTCCTCGCGCCGATGTCGGTGCGGACCCTGCCGGGGGTGGGGCCGGCCACCGGAGAACACCTGCGCCGCGCCGGGATCACCACCGTGGGGGAGCTGGCGGAGGCCGGGGAGGACGAGCTGGTCCGGATGGTCGGGCGCGCGCACGGCGTGGGCCTGTACCGGATGGCGCTGGGGCTGGACGACCGGCCGGTGGTCGCCGAGCGCGACGCGAAGTCGGTGTCGGTCGAGGACACCTTCGACGTGGACCTGCACGACCGGGTGCGGATCCGGGGCGAGGTGCAGCGGCTCGTGGACCGGTGCGTGCGGAGGCTGCGGGAGTCAGGGCACTCGGGGCGCACGATCGTGCTGAAGGTACGGCGGTACGACTTCTCGACGCTGACCCGCTCCGAGACGCTGCGGGGCCCCACGGACGACCCGGGTGTGGTGCGGGAGGCCGCGGCGCGGCTCCTGGAGGGCGTGGACACCACGGGCGGGGTGCGGCTGCTGGGCGTGGGTGTGACGGGGCTGGCGGACTACACGCAGGAGGACCTCTTCGCCCAGGCCGCGGTGCTCGCCGCCGAGGGCGCCGAGGGTGCCGAAGGTGCCGAGGGCAGGGCGGAGTGGGCGGAAGGGGCCTCCGAGCCTCCCGGTGACGGGCCGGCCGCCGGGGCCGGGACGGGGCGCAAGGAGGACGAGCCGGTCATGGACCCGTGGTCCGCTGCGCCTGCGCCGGGGGAGGTAGCCGCGGAGCCCGAGTCGGCTGGGGAGCGGCGGTGGCCGGCCGGGGGCGACGTACTCCATTCGGTGTACGGGCCGGGGTGGGTGCAGGGCAGCGGGGTCGGGAGGGTGACCGTACGGTTCGAGCAGCCCGGGTCGGGGCCCGGCCGGGTCAGGACCTTCCGGGTGGACGACCCCGAACTGGAGCCGTCCGACCCCCTGCCGCTGGTGGGGGACGCGGGCCCGGACCCTTCCGCGGATACCGAGGGCGGCGCGCCGCGCGCCTGACCGGCGATGCGGTGCGGGCGCCGGTCGGCCCGGGGGCTTCGGCGGGGTCACCCGGCCTGCGGGGCGGGCGCGGGTGACCCCGCCGAAGGCCGATCCGGGCTCGGGGCCTCTGGTGCGGGTGGGACCGCGGGTGGCGCCGGAGAGCGGCTCGTGTTCCGGGCGGCCCGGGGAGTGGCCGCGGTGGGTTGGTTGGCGTGGAGGGCGGGCCGCGGCGCCCGTAGATCCTGGGTGGGGCGTCCCGAGGTCCTGGGGGGCTAGGGATCTTGCGGATCGGGGTGGTGGTTGGTGCCGGCCCGGCCGTGGCCGGGCGCGCGCCGGGGCGTCTCCTCGGGCGTCGAACGGTTCGAGGGGTCGGTGGGCCGAGGGGGGTGCGTTCGACGCCCTGCGGGGACGCCCCGGCACACACCCGGCCCCGTCCAGGCCTGGGGGGATGCCCCGGTGCATGCTCGGCCCCGTCCGGGCCTGGGGGGATGCCCCGGTGCATGCTCGGCCCCGTCCGGGCCTGTGGGGATGCCCCGGTGCATGCTCGGCCCCGTCCGGGCCTGGGGGGATGCCCCGGTGCATGCTCGGCCCCGTCCGGGCCTGTGGGGATGCCCCGGTGCATGCTCGGCCCCGTCCGGGCCTGGGGGGATGCCCCGGTGCATGCTCGGCCCCGTCCGGGCCTGTGGGGATGCCCCGGTGCGTGCTCGGCACTGGCCGGGCTGCCGCCCTAGTCTTCGTCGGTGGCCAGGTGGCCGAAGTCGCGTTGGAAGTCCGACGGGAGCGTCACGTCCAGGCCGTAGTGGTGGTAGAGCTGGAGCTCCTGCTCCGGGGAGAGGTGGCGGCCGACGCCGAAGTCGGGGGCGTCCTTGATCAGGGAGCGGTCGAACGGCACCCGCAGGGCGTCGTCCACCAGCTCGCTCGGCTCCAGCGGGACGAACGCGTCCCGGCTGAACAGGCCCGTACGGACGGCGGCCCATTCCGGGACGCCCGTGGCATCGTCGAGGTAGACCTCGTCCACGGTGCCGATCTTGGTGCCATTGCGGTCGAACGCCTTGCGGCCGATCAGGCTGCGCGGATCGATGTCGGTCTGCACGGTCCCTCCAAATGGTCGCAACTCCTCCGTAATGACTACAAAAGTGCATATCCCAAGAAGAGGCCACTCGGGGAGCTCCCGGATCCTCGCTGGTAGGCTGGGTGATGGCTGTCGACCCTGTGCGGGAGAGTCCTCCGAGTGAGAACGACGGAGGCGCCGAAGGAGCAAATCCTCCCCGGAATCTCTCAGGCATACGTACCGCACGGACGAGGCCACTCTGGAAAGCAGGGGCGGGTATCGGGCGCGCAGTGCCGGTTCCTCTCCTCACCGACGGTGAAAGTCGGCTCGTTCGAGCAACCCTCGAGCGGCCGGTGAAACTCTCAGGTTGAGATGACAGAGGGGGAGGCCGTCCGGGTGCCCGCGCCGTGGTGCCCCTCGCAGGTCGTACGACCAGGAGGCCTCCGTACATGACCGCCAACCGCATTCCGCTCTCCCAGCTGGAGCGAGGCATCCCCTTCGAGCAGCGCCACATCGGCCCGGACGCCGAGGCGCAGGCGAAGATGCTCGCCCAGGTGGGCTACGGCTCGCTGGACGAACTGACCGCCGCCGCGGTGCCGGATGTGATCAAGACCGCTGAAGCGCTGAACCTGCCCGAGGCGCGGACCGAGGCCGAGGTGCTCGCCGAGCTGCGTTCGCTGGCCGACCGCAACCAGGTCCTGTCCTCGATGATCGGGCTGGGTTACTACGGCACCTTCACGCCGCCGGTGATCCTGCGCAACGTCATGGAGAACCCGGCCTGGTACACGGCCTACACGCCGTACCAGCCGGAGATCTCGCAGGGCCGCCTCGAAGCGCTGCTGAACTTTCAGACCGTCGTCGCCGAGCTGACCGGTCTGCCGACCTCCGGTGCCTCCCTGCTCGACGAGGGCACCGCGGCCGCCGAGGCCATGACCCTGGCCCGCCGCGTGGGCAAGTCCAAGGGCAATGTCTTCCTCATCGACGCCGACGCGCTGCCGCAGACCATCGCGGTGATCGAGACCCGCGCCGAGCCGATCGGCATCGAGGTCGTCGTCGCCGACCTGTCCGAGGGCATTCCGGCCGAGATCGCCGAGCGCGGCGTCTACGGCGTGCTCCTCCAGTACCCGGGTGCTTCCGGCGCCGTGCGGGAGATCAAGCCGGTCATCGAGCAGGCGCACGCGCTCGGCGCGATCGTCGCCGTCTCGGCCGACCTGCTCGCCCTGACCCTGCTGACCTCCCCGGGCGAGCTGGGCGCGGACATCGCCGTCGGCACCACGCAGCGCTTCGGCGTCCCGATGGGCTTCGGCGGACCGCACGCCGGCTACATGGCCGTCCAGGCCAAGCACGCCCGCTCCCTGCCGGGCCGACTCGTCGGCGTCTCCGTGGACGCGGACGGCAACAAGGCGTACCGCCTGGCGCTGCAGACCCGTGAGCAGCACATCCGCCGCGAGAAGGCCACGAGCAACATCTGTACCGCTCAGGTGCTGCTCGCCGTCATGGCCGGCATGTACGCCGTCTACCACGGCCCGGACGGCCTGCGGACGATCGCCCGCCGTACGCACCGCTACGCGACCCTGCTCGCCGCGGGCCTGACGGCCGGCGGTGTCGAGGTCGTGCACGGGGCCTACTTCGACACGGTCACCGCCCGCGTCCCGGGCCGCGCGGCCGAGGTCGTCGCCGCCGCGCGCGAGGGCGGGGTCAACCTGTTCCAGGCCGACGCCGACCTGGTCTCCATCGCCTGCGACGAGACCACCCTGCGCGCCGACATCGAGGCAGTCTGGGCGGCCTTCGGGGTCACCGGTGACATCGAGGCGCTGGACGAGACCGCGGCGGACACCCTCCCCGAGGGACTGCTGCGCTCGGACTCCTACCTGACGCACCCGGTCTTCCACCAGCACCGCTCCGAGACCGCGATGCTGCGCTACCTGCGCAGGCTCTCGGACAAGGACTACGCGCTGGACCGCGGCATGATCCCGCTGGGCTCCTGCACCATGAAGCTCAACGCGACCACCGAGATGGAGCCGGTGACCTGGCCCGAGTTCGGCCAGCTGCACCCCTTCGCCCCGGTGGAGCAGGCCGGGGGCTACCTCACGCTCATCAACGAGCTGGAGGAACGTCTCTGCGAGGTCACCGGCTACGACAAGGTCTCCATCCAGCCGAACGCCGGTTCGCAGGGTGAGCTCGCCGGACTGCTGGCCGTACGCGCCTACCACCGCGCGAACGGCGACGAGCAGCGCACCGTCTGCCTCATCCCGTCCTCCGCGCACGGCACCAACGCCGCCAGCGCCGTGATGGCCGGCATGAAGGTCGTCGTCGTCAAGACCGCCGACGACGGCGAGGTGGACGCGGACGACCTGCGCGCCAAGATCGAGCAGCACCGCGACGAGCTCGCCGTGCTGATGATCACGTACCCGTCCACGCACGGTGTGTTCGAGGAGCACGTCGCCGACATCTGCGCCCAGGTGCACGAGGCCGGCGGCCAGGTCTACGTGGACGGCGCGAACCTCAACGCCCTGGTGGGCCTGGCCAAGCCGGGTCACTTCGGCGGCGACGTCTCGCACCTGAACCTGCACAAGACCTTCTGCATCCCGCACGGCGGCGGCGGCCCGGGCGTCGGCCCGGTCGGTGTCCGGGCCCACCTGGCCCCGTACCTGCCGAACCACCCGCTCCAGCCGACCGCGGGCCCGGAGACGGGCGTCGGTCCGATCTCGGCCGCGCCGTGGGGCTCGGCCGGCATCCTGCCGATCTCCTGGTCGTACGTGCGCCTCATGGGCGGCGAGGGCCTCAAGCGCGCCACCCAGGTGGCCGTGCTCGGCGCCAACTACATCGCCAAGCGCCTGGAGCCGCACTACCCGGTGCTCTACACCGGCCCGGGCAACCTGGTCGCGCACGAGTGCATCATCGACCTGCGTCCGCTGTCGAAGTCGACCGGTGTGAGCGTGGACGACATCGCCAAGCGCCTGATCGACTACGGCTTCCACGCGCCGACGATGTCCTTCCCGGTCGCCGGCACGCTGATGATCGAGCCGACGGAGTCCGAAGACCTCGCCGAGATCGACCGCTTCTGCGACGCGATGATCGCCATCCGCGGCGAGATCGAGAAGGTCGCCTCCGGCGAGTGGTCGCTCGAGGACAACCCGCTGGCCAACTCCCCGCACACCGCTGCGGCGCTGGGCGGCGAGTGGAACCACCCGTACACCCGTGACGAGGCCGTCTTCCCCGGTGGGGTCTCGGCCGCCGAGAAGTACTGGCCGCCGGTGCGCCGCATCGACGGTGCGTTCGGTGACCGCAACCTGGTGTGCTCCTGCCCGCCGCTGGACGAGTACGACAACTGATCGATGACGAAGGGGCCGGTCCGGGAGAATCTCCCGGACCGGCCCCTTCGTCGTTCTCGTCGTGTCCTACGCCCTGCCCTACGCCACCGCGAGCGGCCGGTGCGGGGCGATGATCTGGCCGTCGGGCAGCAGCTCCCCGGTGTCCTCGAAGAGCAGGACGCCGTTGCACAGCAGGCTCCAGCCCTGCTCCGGGTGGTTGGCCACCGGGCGGGCGGCCTCCCTGTCGGCGGATTCGGCTGATGGGCAGGCTGGCTGGTGCTGGCACATGGATGCGTTCTTTCGCTGCGGTGTGGTCTGTGTGCTACGGCTCGATGCGTGATTCATGGCCGTCCCCCTGGATCATCCCCGCGCGTGCGGGGAGCATGGCCTCAGTCTTCCCCCAGGACAGCCGCTTCGCAGGGATTTCCCGCCAGCTGTCCTCATAGATTGATGACGCATCACTCGTGCGGGCGGTTCAGGCCAACTCCCCTGTCATTTCGGATGGTTCGCGAGTGGCCCGGGCGGACTAACCCGAATGGGCCAATCGGGTCAGGCGGCCGGCGCGGCCAGCGAGGGAGGGGCCGGCGCCGTCGCCGGGGTGAGCCGTCGGGTCAGCACGGGCAGCAGCTCCGAGACCGGATGGGGTCGGTACGGGGCGATGCCGGGCGGGGCCGGGGCCAGGGGCACCAGCAGGTCCTCGTCGGCCGGCAGACCGGCGGAGGCGTCGGCGCCCACCGCCCCGTGCAGCCACAGCGTCAGCATGTACAGCTCCGGTACGGACAGCAGCCGCGGCTGGTAGGCCTTGCCGAGCGACTCCGCCTGGCGCAGGGCGCGTTCGGTGGCGGCGACGTAGGGGCCCTCGAAGAAGTGGGAGAAGGCCCAGCCGTCCGGAGTGAGCCGGGTGTCGGCAGCGGCGACGAAGCGGTCCCCGCTGCGGATGAGGAACCGCCAGCCGGTGAGCCGGGTGCGGGGCGGCCTGCCTGCGGCGGCCAGGGTGGACATGCCCAGCCGGTCGAGGACGTGGACCGGCAGCGGGAGTTCGGCGGTCATCGGCCCCTGGAGCGCGCGCAGGGCCGGAGTGTGTGCCTCGTTGACGGCGGTGGGGGAGCCGAGGGCCGCGAGGACGCTGCGCAGGGCGGGCGCGGGAGCCGGAGGGACGTGCAGCGGCATGGTGGGTCGCCTCTCACTTGGGAGACCTGTGGAACGGGGGAAGGTGCGGACGGCGCTGTCGCATTCTGGGGCCAGAGGGGGGCTGAGGGGCAATGGCCGCGCGCCAACTCTCTGCCTCGTTTGCGGAGTTTATACGACATGTGTTCACGTAGTGTTTCGGCTAGCCGTCCCGCCTATTGCCGACAAGGCGCTTACCGGTCCCGCTGACGTGGCATTCATGCCGGATGGGCGCGAACATGTCGCGCTGACCTCGGAGGTTACCGGATGGGTGCCCGGCTGAAAAGCATCGGTAATCGGGAACGCGCAAAGTCGGGGCGGGATTTGCGCGAAGTGAGTTGCCAGGTGAATGTGCCGGAGCGCCCTTCGGCCAAACCGGCGCGCGCGCCCCGCAGTGCACGCCCCCCGGGCGTTATGGATCACGCTGTCGGGGCATCATCGACCGTAACGCGCGCCTGGGTGCCCAGGGCCAGGCCCAGTCGAGGAGGGACGCTTCGATGGGGGAGAAGGTCGTGGCGGGCGGATTCGACCTGTCCGATCGGCAGAGGTATCGAAGGAAGCTCCACGAGTGTCTGGAGGGACTGGAGCGACTTCTGGCGGAGAAGAGGTTCGATCGCCCGAAGAACATGATGGGACTTGAGATCGAGTTGAATCTTGCGGGTGCCGACGGGTTGCCGAGAATGGTGAATGCCCAGGTGCTGGAGCGTATTGCGAGCACCGATTTCCAGACCGAACTGGGAATGTTCAACCTGGAGGTGAACGTCCTGCCGCACCGGCTCGGCGGCCGCGTTTTCGACCGCCTGTCCGAGGAACTCAGCGCCGGGCTGGGCTATGCCCACCGGCAGGCCGCGGAGATCGACGCCGGGGTGGTGATGATCGGAATTCTGCCGACGATCTCGCGCGACGACCTGGTCACGGCCAACCTGTCGGCGGTCGACCGGTACTCGCTGCTGAACGAGCAGATCCTGATGATGCGTGGCGAGGACTTCACCCTCGACATCGAGGGGGTCGAGCGGCTGACCTGGACCTCAGGGTCGATCGTGCCGGAGGCGGCCTGCACCTCCGTACAACTGCACCTCCAGGTGACACCGGCCCGGTTCTCGGACGTGTGGAACGCCGCGCAGGCGGTGGCGGCCGCGCAGATAGCCGTCGGCGCCAACTCGCCGTTCCTGTTCGGGCGCGAGCTGTGGCGGGAGTCGCGGCCGCCGTTGTTCACGCAGGCCACCGACACCCGGCCGCCCGAGCTCCAGGCGCAGGGGGTGCGGCCGCGGACCTGGTTCGGGGAGCGGTGGGTGGACTCGGCGTACGAGCTCTTCGCCGAGAACGTCCGCTACTTCCCCTCGCTGCTGCCGATATGTGACGAGGAGGAGCCGCTGCGGGTGCTGGACGAGGGCGGGGTGCCGCTGCTGCAGGAGCTCGTCTTGCACAACGGGACCGTCTACCGCTGGAACCGGCCCGTGTACGGGGTCGCGGACGGGGTGCCGCACCTGCGGGTGGAGAATCGGGTGCTGCCGGCCGGGCCCACCGTCGCCGATGTCGTCGCCAACGCCGCCTTCTACTACGGGCTCGTGCGCACCCTCGCGGACGAACCGCGCCCGGTGTGGACCCGGCTGCCCTTCGCCGAGGCGGAGGCCAACTTCGACGCGGCCTGCCGGTACGGGATCGACGCGCGCCTGCGGTGGCCGCGCCGGGGCCGGGCCGGGGGACTGGTGAGCGTACCGGCGGTGCGGCTGGTGCTGGACGAGCTGCTGCCGATGGCGGCGGCCGGGCTGGACGCCTGGGGCATCGAGCCCGCGGACCGGGACCACTACCTCGGCATCATCGAGGAGCGCTGCCGGCGGAGGGTGAACGGGGCGACCTGGCAGGTGGACACCTACCACCAGGCCCTCGCCGCCGGGCTGGAGCGGGACGAGGCGCTGGCCGCGACCACCCGGCGTTACAGCGAGCTGATGCACAAGGGGGATCCCGTGCACACCTGGCCCGTGGGGTTGGCCGAGGAGGAGGTGAGCGCGCCGGTGCCGGTCAGGCGCTGACCGGCCGCCAGGGTCCCGAGGTCCCGCTCCGCCGCGGAGGAGGCAGTATGGGGTGATCGGAACAGGGCGGCAGGACGGGAGTCGGGCGTGCGGGTGGAGCCGGTGGGCGTGGAGCTGCGCGAGGAGGAGCGGCGCGGGCTGCTGCGGACGGAGACGCTGCTCGTCCTCGCCCTGTCGCTGGGGGCGAGCGGGGTCTCCGCGCTGATCAGCTTCATCGGCTCGCTCACCAAGCCGGGCGGGCTCAAGGACCAGGCCGCCACCCTCAACGGTTCGTACGCCCCGGGCCGGCCCTGGCTGGACCTGGCCTGGCAGCTCTTCGGCATCACGAGCGCCCTGGTCCCCGTACTGCTCGTGGCGCACTTCCTGACCCGCGAGGGCGTGCCCGGGCTGAAGGCGCTCGGCTTCGACCGCACCCGGCCCGGGTTCGACCTGGGCCGGGGCGCCGTCGTCGCGGCCGGGATCGGGAGCGCCGGGCTGGCCTTCTACCTGGCGGCGCGGGCGAGCGGATTCAACCTCACGGTGGTGCCGGAGGCGCTGCCCGACGTGTGGTGGAAGTTCCCCGTGCTGATCCTCTCCGCGGTGCAGAACTCCGTGGTGGAGGAGGTCATCGTGCTGGCCTACCTGCTGCGCAGGCTCGACCAGCTGGGCTGGTCGCCGATGGCCGCGCTGGTCGCCAGCTCGGTGCTGCGCGGCTCGTACCACCTCTACCAGGGCATCGGCGGCTTCATCGGCAACGTGGTGATGGGCGCCGTCTTCGTGCTCGCCTACCGCCGTTGGGGACGGGTGGGGCCGCTCGTCGTCGCGCACGCGCTGCTCGACATCGTGGCCTTCGGCGGGTACGCCCTGCTCGCGGGCAAGGTGGGCTGGCTGCCGACGCCGTGACCCGTACGGTCAGGGGGCGGTGAGCAGCTCCCCGTCGAGGACGGTGACCGCGTGGCCGGTCAGCAGGGTGCGCTCGCCCGCCAGGGTCACCTTGACCAGCCCCTGACGGGCGCCGCCCTGGAGGCCGGTCAGCTCGTCGCGGCCCAGCCGCTGCGCCCAGAACGGGGCGAGCGCGGTGTGGGCGCTGCCCGTGACCGGGTCCTCGTCGATGCCGAAGGCGGGGAAGAAGCCCCGGGAGACGAAGTCGTACCCGAGGGAGGGATCCTCGGCGGGCGCGGTGACGATCACCCCGCGCTTGGCGAAGGCCCGCAGGGCGGCGTGGTCCGGTTCCAGTTCGCGGACGGTCTTCTCGTCGGCGAGCTCGATCAGCAGGTCGCCGATGTGCGGGGAGGTGTCGTGCACGGAGAGGATCGGGGCGCCGCCGAGCGCGTGGTCGACCGCGGCGGGCGCCGGGACCGGGGTCAGCGAGGAGGTCGGGAAGTCCAGGGTGATCGTGCCGTCCTCGGAGGTCCTCGCCGTGAGGATGCCGCAGCGGGCGGTGAAGCGGATCAGCCCTTCGGTGAGCCCGCCGGTGGCCAGACCGCTCTCGTTCAGGACGTGCGCGGTGGCGAGGGTGGCGTGCCCGCACATGTCGACCTCGGCGGCCGGGGTGAACCAGCGCAGCGCCCAGTCGGCGTCCCCGCCGGGCGGCAGCGGGTGGGCGAAGGCGGTCTCGGAGAGGTTCATCTCGGAGGCGACCTGCTGGAGCCAGGAGTCCGGCGGGAACTCGCCGTCGAGGATCAGGACTCCGGCGGGGTTCCCGTGGAAGGGGCGGTCGGTGAAGGCGTCGACGATTCTGATGCGCATCCCCCGACGGTAGGGCGGTTCCTCGATCGCCGACAAAGGCCAATCCGGGGTGACTGGCCTGGTGTCCCGCGGGTGCCTGCGTACCCGCGGCGGGCTACCCGACCCACTTCCGCAGTACGGCCGTCATGCCGTCGTCCGGATCGCCCATGAGCACGAACAGCTCCGGGTGTTCCTCCGTTCCCGCCACCTCCCAGCTCAGCTGCGCGTCGTCCCCACAGGTGGGAATCGTCAGGTGCACGCCCGCCCGGCTGCCGTACGCCGCCTCGGTGGGCGTCCACTTCCCGTGCCCCGAACAGTGGCCCACGACCTCGAAGCCGTCGTGGACCGGCAGTCTCCGCACCGTCGCCTCGCCCTGCGCGCCGAGCTGCAGGCGGACGCCGTCGCCCGCCCACTCGCCGACGTAGTCGGCGCGCTCCAGGACCGGCGGCTGGTACGTCGGCGCGGTGGCTGCGAGATAGAAGGCGGCGACCAACGCGACCGCGGTGGGCCCCACAGTCCAGAGCCGCATCGTGCGACTCGGCAGCTGCCGCATGCGGGCGAACACCGCCACCCCCACGGGCAGCAGCCCGGCGCCCGCGATCAAGGTGAACGTGCCGACGTACGAGGTGTCGGCGAGGAGGCAGATAGGTAGGGCGTACCCGGCCGCGATCAGAGCCATCACCGGCACGGCCCAGTACGGCGCGGAGAGCCGCGTGCGCAGGCCCGCGAAATTCGAGGCCACCATCACCGGTGTGGTGAAGAGAAAGCTGTGCAGGAAGCCCAGCAGGCCCGCGAGGAGCGGACCGACGAACGCCATGACGAGCAGCCCGAAGAGCAGGGCGATGCCGCCGCCCCAGCCCCGGTTGTACGGCTCTTGCTGAAGCGAGATGAGCCAGGTGTACAGCCCGACGCAGAGTATCTGCGCTCCCCCCACGGTCTCCGCGGCCGGCGCGATGCCGCTCCACGGGGCCGTGTACCGCTGCTGTGTCGTCACCGCGTGATTCGACATGACGAGTGCCCCCTGGACATCGCTTGAACACGTTCAATTGATGTGGACCCTACACCTCTCCCGCCGGGGCATGTCGAGGGGTCGGCTTCAAAGGTTCCGATATATCGTTGACGCATCGCGATCGGTCATCGATAGTGGATACATCGGGCAACTGATGAACCGGGACGCACCACTACGAAGTGACGGAAGGAGCGCAGTCATGCGTTCACGTGGACAGCACGAACACGGACACGGACATGAGCACGGACGGGGCCACGGCCACTGCGGGCCCGATCGTCGAGAGGAGTTCAGGGGGCTGCGCGCCGCCTTCGGCCCGTTCGGGCCTCCCTTCGGCGGTGGACCCTTCGGGGGGCGTGGCGGTCGCGGCGGACCGCGCGGCAGGGCTCGGCGCGGTGACGTGCGCGCCTCGATCCTGGCGCTGCTCGCCGACCGGTCGATGCACGGCTACGAGATGATCCAGGAGATCGGCGAGCGCAGCGGCGGGGCGTGGAAGCCCAGCCCGGGGTCGGTCTACCCGACCCTCCAGCTGCTCGAGGACGAGGGTCTGATCGTCAGCGAGAGCGGGGGAGGGAAGAAGCTGTTCGCGCTCACCGACGCGGGCCGTGCCGAGGCCGAGTCGGGCCCCGACGCCCCTTGGGCGGATGCCGGGCGCGGCCCCGACTTCGAGGCGATGCACGAGATCCGGGCGGCTGGGGTCGGTCTGTGGGAGGCCTTCGGGCAGGTCTTCAAGACCGGCACGCCCGAGCAGCGGGAGAAGGCCCTCGCCGTGATCAACGACGCCCGCAAGAAGCTCTACCTGATCCTGGCCGACGAGCACTGATCCGGGCGGCCGCAGGCTGCACGCAGCGCGCCCCGCGAGTCCTCTCGCGGGGCGCGCCGTCGTGTGCGGGTGCGGGGGTCCGGTTGTGCGGGCGTGTGGGGGTGCGGGGGTGTGCGTCAGGCGACGAGGCCGGCCAGTTTGCGCAGGGATTCGGTAAGCGCGGCGGTGGCCGAGTCCTTGAGCTTCCCGGCCATCAGGGAGACCGCGGCGCCCGTGAACTCGCCGTCGATGCGGACGGTGGTCGCCCCGCCGTCCGGGGTCAGGGTGTACCGGGTGAGCACCGCCACGCCCATCGGGCCCTTGCCGGTGATGGCGAAGACGCGCTCGTCCTCCAGCTCCGAGACGGTCCAGACGACCTCCGCCGGGAAGCCCATCATCTTCATGTTCTCGGCGAAGGTGGAGCCGACGGCGAGGGTCTCGGGTCCGCCCTTGGGGAAGTTCGTGTGGGTCATGCTCCACTGGCCGTACGCGTCCCAGTCCGTCAGCTGGGACCAGAGCTTCGCGGCGGGCGCCTCGATGCGTGATTCCGCGGTGACTTCGGCCATGCGACCACCCCTTCTCGTCGGATACGTGCGGCGGAACGTAGCCCCGGAGGGCGGAACATTCAATACTGACGACCTGTCAGATATTGGCGGGGTGGGGGCGCGGCGGGAGTGCGCCGGGGCGTGGCGGGATTGTGGCGGGAGGGCCCGGGTGTCGTCTGCGTCTCAACAGGCGTCTTGTCCGTGACGGTGCTGACGGGCCCTGTCATGATGGCCCGATGCAAGCGTCAGGGAAGAACGCCGGACTGGGCCTCGCCCTCGTCTCGGCGGTTGCGTTCGGTGGTTCCGGGGTGGCGGCCAAGCCGCTGATCGAGGCGGGTTTGGACCCCCTCCACATGGTCTGGCTCAGGGTGGCCGGGGCATCCCTCGTACTGTCCCCGCTGGCCTGGCGCCACCGTGACCTCGTCCGGCGTCGGCCGGCGCTGCTCGCCGGCTTCGGGCTGGTAGCCGTCGCGGGCGTGCAGGCCTTCTACTTCGCCTCCCTGTCGCGGATCCCCGTCGGGGTCGCCCTGCTCCTGGAGTACCTGGGCCCGGCGCTGCTGCTCGGCTACATCCGCTTCGTGCAGCGCAAGCCCGTGACGCGCGGCGCCGCCGCCGGTGCGGCCGTGGCCGTCGTGGGACTGGCCTGCGTGGTCGAGATCTGGGCCGGCCTGCGGCTGGACCTGCTCGGCGTGATCTTCGGCCTCTGCGCCGCCCTGTGCCAGGCCTTCTACTTCGTCTTCGCCGACCAGGGCGCAGACAAGGACGACGCCCCGAACCCGCTCGGGGTGACGGCGTACGGCTTGATCGTCGGAACCCTCGTCATGACCGTGATCTCCCGGCCGTGGGAGATGGACTGGCAGGTGCTGGGCGGGCAGGCCGCCCTGGGCGACACGATGCTGCCCGCCGCGGTGCTGCTCGGCTGGGTGGTGCTGATCGCGACCGTCTTCGCGTACCTGACCGGCGTGGTCTCCGTGCGCAGGCTCTCGCCGCAGGTCGCCGGCGTCGTGGCCTTCCTGGAGGCCGTCGTCGCCACCGTGCTGGCGTGGATCCTGCTCGGCGAGCACCTCTCGACCTGGCAGATCGTCGGCGGCGGGCTGGTGCTGGGCGGCGCGTTCATCGCGCAGTCCTCCCGGCCCGCGCCGCCGACCGTCGCCGATGTGCCCGTTCTGGACCGCGAGACCACGAAGGCCTAGGGTGGCGATCATGCATTCGACCGTGCTTCCGCCTCCCGCCGCCTAGGCGCGGGCGGCACCCTCACGAACCACGTGCCCGGGGAGTTCCCGGGCCGATGCGCGCTGCCCGCGAAGCGATGACCTGCTTCTCTCATCCTTCACGCATGCGCGGAGACTTCTCGTGTCGAATCATTCGCCCGCTGCCGGGCGCAGTCTGCTCTACCTCGTCGTCGCCGGAGCCGCCTGGGGCACCGCCGGGGCGGCCGCTTCCCTCCTCTTCCTGGCCAGTGACCTCGGCCCGCTCGCCCTGTCCTTCTGGCGGTGCGCCGGCGGGCTCGTGGTGCTGCTGGGAGTGCTCGCCGCGCGCGGGCGCCGCGGCGGGGGCCGGGGGCGGATGCGGCCGTCCAAGGCCTCGCTGATCGGGACCGGGCTGCTGTTCACCCTGTTCCAGGCCGCCTACTTCGCCGCCGTGCGCGAGACCGGCCTCGCGGTCGGCACCGTCGTCACCCTGGGCGCCGGACCCGTGCTCATCGCGCTAGGGGCCCGGTACTGGATGGGCGAGCGCCTCGGCCGCGGAGGTCTGACCGCGGTCTGCGGGGCGTTGGCCGGGCTGGCCGTGCTGGTGCTGGGCAGCGGGGGCGGCGAGGTGCGGCCGCTCGGCGTCGGCTGGGCGCTGCTGTCGGCCGCCGGGTACGCCGCCATGACCCTGCGGGCCCGCCGGCTCGGGCAGCGCGGGGCGGGCGGGGACCCCCTCGTCACCACCGCCTGGTCGGTCGCGGTGGGCGCGGTCACCCTGCTGCCGCTCGCCTGGGCGGAGGGGCTGCTGCCGCACACCGCCGAACTCGGGCGGGTGCTCTGGCTGCTGGCGTACGTCGCCACCGTGCCGACGGCTCTCGCGTACGCGCTCTACTTCACCGGGGCCGCCGCCGTGCGGGCCGCGACCGTGTCCGTGATCATGCTGATCGAGCCGGTGAGCGCGGCGGCCATCGCCGTCCTGGTGCTGGGGGAGCGGCTGACCGGCGCGGTGGTGCTGGGAACCGCACTGCTGCTGACGGCGGTGGGGGCGCTGATCGCCGCGGAAACCCGCCGTCCGGCGGCCGGCCTTCCGGCGGGCGGTGCCGGGCCGGTGACGGCCGGGCCCGCCGCCGTGCGGGAGCGTCCTCAGAGTGCCGTGATGTAGTCCGGGACGGCGATGCCGGGGGCCAGGTCCGCGGCCGGTACGGGGACTCCGTACGCCGGCGCGACGGGGACCACGCCCGACCAGTAGGGCAGGCCCAGGTCCTCGGCGTCGTCGTTCGGGCCGCCGGTGCGGAGCTTCGCGGACACCTCGGTCAGGTCCAGGCGGATCACCGCGGTGGCGGCGAGCTCCTTGGCGTTGGCCGGGCGGGAGTCGGCGGAGCGGCCCGGTACGACGTGGTCGACGAGGGCGTTCAGGGCCAGTCGGCACTCGGCCTCGTCGGTGACCTGGTAGGCCGTGCCGTGGACCATCACCGAGCGGTAGTTGAGCGAGTGGTGGAAGGCCGAGCGGGCCAGCACCAGGCCGTCGACGTGGGTCACGGTCACGCACACGGCCAGCCCCGGGTCGGCCTTGCCGGCCGCGAGCAGGGGGCGGGATCCGGTGGAGCCGTGGACGTAGAGCGCCTCGCCGACGCGGGCGAAGAGGGTGGGCAGAACCACGGGGGCGCCGTCGCGGACGAAGCCGAGGTGGCAGATGTAGGCCTGGTCGAGTATCGAGTGCACCGTCTCGCGGTCGTAGCGGGCCCGGTCCCGGGAGCGGGTGGGGACGGTGCGGTCGGTGGGCTCGTAGGCGGTTTCTGTCTCTGTCTCTGTCGCGGGGGTCGTGGTCATCGTGCGCGCTCCGTTGTACTAGTGCATAATGGGGTTTATGCTAGGAGATTATCGGATCGAAGGGCGCCGCGCATCGGATATCGCGGCCAGCGTCGAGGCGGGCGTGGGATCGGGCGTGCTCGCGCCGGGGTCACTGTTGCCGCCGATGCGGGAGCTGGCGCGTGAGCTCGGGGTGAACCCCAACACCGTCGCGGCCGCGTACCGGACGCTGCGCGAGCGCGGGGTCATCGAGACCGACGGGCGGCGCGGCAGCCGGGTGCGGGCCCGCCCGTCGAGCGCGCCCCGGGACGTGCTGCCGATGGCGGTGCCGGCGGGCGTACGGGACCTGACCGCGGGCAACCCGGACGTGTCACTGCTCCCCGCGCTGGACGGGTCCCTGGCCGCCGCAGCCCGGCGGTACGCGCAGGCGCCGACCCTCTACGGGGAGGACCCGGTGGTGCCGGAGCTCGCGCGCCTGGCCAGGGCGGACCTCGACGCCGACGGGGTTCCGGCCGGGCCCGTGGCGGTGACCTCGGGTGCGCTGGACGGGATCGAACGGGTGCTGGCGGCGCACCTGCGGCCGGGGGACGCCGTGGCGGTCGAGGATCCGGGCTGGGTGGCGGCGCTGGACCTGGTCGCCGCGCTGGGCCTGCGGGTGCTGCCGGTCTCCGTGGACGACGACGGGCCGGAGGCGGACGCGGTGGCCCGGGCGCTGGCGGCCGGGGCGCGGGCGCTGGTGGTCACCTCGCGTGCGCAGAACCCGACGGGCGCGGTGGTGAGCGCGGATCGGGCGGAGGAGCTGCGGGCGCTGCTGGCCGGGTACCCGGAGGTGCTGGTGATCGACGACGACCACGGCCACGGGATCGTCGACCTGCCGTTGCAGTGCCTCGGCGGGGTGACCCGGCACTGGGCGCTGGTGCGGTCCACGGCGAAGGCGTACGGGCCGGACCTGCGGCTGGCGGTGCTCACGGGGGACGCGGTGACGCTGGACCGGGTGCGCGGGCGGCAGCGGCTGGGGCCGGGGTGGGTGAGCCGACTGCTCCAGTACGCGGTGGTGGAGCTGTGGACCTCGCACGCGGTGGACCGGGCGGCGGTGGCCCGCGCCTACGACGAGCGGCGGGACGCGCTGATCGCGGCGCTGCGGGAGCGGGGGGTGCGGGCGCACGGGCGGAGCGGGCTGAACGTGTGGGTGCCGGTTGCCGTGGCCGGCGAGACCGCGGTGGTGGCGGGGCTGCTGGGGGCGGGGTGGGCCGTGGGTTCGGGCTCCCGCCACCGGGTGGAGTCCGGGCCTGGCGTCCGGCTGACGGTCTCGACGCTGTCGGTGGCGGAGGTTCCGGCGCTGGCGGACGCCGTTGCGGGGGCGGTCCGCCCGTCGGGGGGCGGTCTCCGGGTCTGACCGTGGGTCCTCCGCCCCGCCGCCTCCTGGGGCTCCGCCCCAGACCGCGCTCCTCAAACGCCGGAGGGGCTGGGGGTGCGCCTCAGACGCCGGAGGGGCTGGGGGTGGGCCCGCCGGGGGGCCCACCAGGGGTCAGGCGGGCCGTCGGGCCCCGGGGCGGGTTTGGGTGAGGGCGGCGCCCGCCAGGATGATCGCGGCGCCCACCGGGGTGTTCCAGTGGAGCTGTTCGCCCAGGACCAGGACGCCCGCCGTGGTGGCCACGACCGGGATGAAGTAGGTGACCATCTGCGCGGTGGTCGGGCCGACCTCCGTCACCAGGCCGTACTGCATCTGCAGGGCCATGCCCGTACCGAGGGCGCCCAGGGCGATCACCGACAGGGTCGGCCAGAGCGGGAACGAGGTCGGGGCCGTCGTGAACAGGGCGCTGACCAGGGTGAGCTGGAGGGTGGAGAAGATGAGCTGGCCGCCGGTCAGGGCCACTGGGGAGCCCGGGGTGCCGGCCAGCGTGCGGCGGACGTAGATCCAGCCGATCGGGTAGCAGAGCGCGGCCAGCAGGGCGTACGCGGTGCCCTTGGCGTCAATGCCGGAGAAGCCCTGCCAGGCGCCGAGCACCGTGAGGACGCCCAGGAAGCCCAGGCCCAGGCCCGCGAAGCGGCGGCGGGTGGGGCGGTCCTCGGACAGGGCGACCAGCGAGAGCGCCATCCCCCACAGCGGGGACGTGGCGTTGCAGATGCCGGCCAGGCCGGACGGGATGCTCAGCTCCGCGTACGCGAACAGCGAGAAGGGGACCGTGTTGAGCAGGAGCGCCGCCACGCCGAGGTGACCCCAGGTGCGCAGACCCCGGGGGAGCGGCTCCCGGCGTACCAGCAGGACGGCGAGGAGGGCGAGCGCGCCGAACAGGACCCTGCCCAGCGCCACCTGGAAGGGCGCGTAGGCCTCCGTACCGACCTTGATCAGGAGGAAGCTGAAGCCCCAGACGACCGAGAGGATCGCGAAGCGGACCCGCCAGTCGAGGAGGCGGACCCGGCTGACTGCGGCGGTGGTGGTCGCGGAGGCGGCGGTGGTGGAGAGGGTGGAGAGGGTGGGCCGCGGGGTGGTGGGTGCGCTCATGCGCTTACTGTGCGCGTCTCGACTTCGTAGGACAAGCGAGACTTCGTGTGGGTGAAGGCGTAGCATCGCTTACATGTTGAACCTGGAGCGCCTGCGCACCCTGGACGCCCTCGCCCGCCACGGTTCGGTCAGCGGCGCGGCCGACGGGCTCCACGTCACCACCTCCGCCGTATCCCAGCAGATGGCCAAGTTGGAGCGGGAGATCGGCCAGCCGCTGCTCGCCAAGAACGGTCGCGGGGTCCGGCTCACCGACGCCGGGCGGCTGCTCGCCGACCATGCGGCGCGGATCATCTCCCAGGTGGAGCTCGCCCAGGCCGACGTCGAGGCCCAACGGGGCTGCGCCGTCGGCGAGCTGCGGATCGGCGCCTTCGCGACCGCCATGCGCGGGCTGCTGCCCCAGGCCTTGGCCGCCCTGCGCGTGGGGCATCCGGAGCTACGGGTGCTGGTGCGCGAGCGGGAGCCGGAGGACAGCATGGCGGCGGTCGTCCGCGGGGACCTAGACCTGGCCCTCGCCATCGACTGGCACAACAAGCGCATGCCGGTGCCCGCCGAACTCACCCGGACCCACCTGCTGGACGACTCCGTCGACATCGCCGTCCCGGCCGGCCACCGGCTGGCCGACCGGGACCGGATCTCGCTGGCCGAATTCGCCGAGGACGACTGGATCTCTTGGAACGAGGGCCAGTTCTGCCACGAATGGCTGGTCTTCACCCTGCGTGGCACGGGAATCGAGCCGCGCATCACCCACATCGCCGAGGAGCACCACACCCAGCTCGCCTTCGTGGAGGCGGGGCTCGGTGTGTGCGTGGCGCCGAAGCTGGGCCGCGGCCCGGTGCCGCCGGGGGTCCGGCTGCTGCCGGTCTGCGACACCGTACGCCGCCACGTGTACGCGGTGTGGCGCGCGGACGCCGACCGGCGGCCCTCCATCCGCGCCGCCGTGGAGGCCCTGCGCGAGGCGGCCGCCGGGATCGGGTGAGCCGGCCGGATCCGAAAGGCGCGCGGCCTAGAGCTTGCGGAAGTCCCAGGAGACCACCGACTCCGGGGTGAGGCGGATCCAGGCGTGCCGGCCGTCGTGCGGCATCTCGTCGAGGCCGAAGTTCTTGGCCGGGAAGATCCGCTCGGCCTCGGCCAGTTCGGGGCAGGGCTCGCCGGTGCGGGGGGCCTCGCCCACGAAGACGGCGCTGCCGGACAGCTCCACCCCGCGCAGTTCGTCGTAGGCCTCGCCCGAGTCCACGACCACCGAGATCCGCGGGTCCTTGCGCAGGTCGGACCAGCGCCGGCTGCGCGTGATCGAGTACAGCCACAGCGAGGTGCCGTCCCACGCGAACCACAGGGCGCCCACGTGCGGGCGGCCGTCCGGGGAGACCGTTGCCACCCGGCAGGTCCGCTGTTCGCGCAGGAAGGCGTCCACCTCCGCGTCGCTCATCATGATGCGGCGGCCCCGCCGCTGTGCCGTTGCCGAGCGTGCCTCGTCCATCCGTCCCGCACCCCTTCACATCTGACTGTGTGTCAGGAATCATGCGGGCTGTTCGGTCGTCACGCCAGGGGGAGCCATGCCGGAACTCGATCCCGCCACCACCGCGCTGCTCACCGTCGAATGTCAGAACGGGGTCGTCGGCGAGGAGAGCGCCCTGCCCGAACTCGCCAAGGAGGCCCGGGACTCCGGAACGCTGGAGCGGGTCGCGGCACTCGCCGACGCCGCGCGCGGGGCCGGCGTGCAGGTGCTGCACGCGCTCGCCGAGCGGCGGCCGGACGGGCGCGGGGCGAACGCGAACGCGCGGCTGTTCCGGGCGGCGGGGAAGCTGCCCGTCCGCCAGCTGACCGGCAGCGCGGCCGTGGAGGTCGCCGCGCCCATCGTCGTGGCCGAACGGGACCTGGTGCTCCGCCGACTGCACGGGCTCTCCCCGATGGCCGGAACCGACCTCGACGCGCTGCTGCGGAACCTCGGTGTCCGCACCCTCGTCGTCACCGGGGTCTCCTCCAACATCGCCATCCCCAACACCGTCTTCGACGCCGTGAACCTCGGCTACCAGGTGGTCGTCCCGTCCGACGCCATCGCCGGTGTGCCCGCCTCCTGCACGGCCGAGGTGATCCGCAACTCCCTGGCGCTGGTCGCGACCATCACCACGACCGAAGCGCTGCTTAAGCAGTGGGCCCGCGCGAGCTGACCCCCGTAACCTGGGCGGATGCTGTCCGAAGTGATCGCGACCCGTTACGTCACGCCCCTGCGTGAGGGCGGCTCGCTCCCAGGAATCGTCGAGGCCGACGACCTCGGTACGTACGTCATGAAGTTCACCGGCGCCGGCCAGGGCCGCAAGACCCTGGTCGCCGAGGTCATCTGCGGGCGCCTCGCCCAGCGGCTGGGCCTGCGGGTCCCGCGGCTGGTGCAGATGCAGCTCGACCCCGTCATCGGGCTCGGCGAACCCGACCAGGAGGTCCAGGAGCTGCTCAAGGCCAGCGGCGGGCTCAACCTCGGCATGGACTACCTGCCCGGTTCGATCGGCTTCGACCCGCTCGCGTACCAGGTGGACCCGGTCGAGGCGGGGCGCGTCGTCTGGTTCGACGCCCTGATCAACAACGTCGACCGGTCCTGGCGGAACCCGAACATGCTGGTCTGGCACGGGGACGTCTGGCTCATCGACCACGGCGCCACCATGATCTGGCACCACAACTGGCCCACCGCCGCGGCTGCCGCCGCCAAGCCGTACAACGCCTCCGACCACGTACTCGCCCCCGTGGGCCCGGACATCGCGAGCGCGGCGGCCGCGCTCGCGCCGCTGGTCACCGAGGAGCTGCTCACCGAGGTCGCGGCCGACGTGCCCGACGAGTGGCTGGTCGACGAGCCGGGCTTTGACTCCACCGACGCGCTGCGCCGCGCCTATGTGGACGTGCTGCTGCCGCGTGCGGCCACGATCCACGAGAGGATCTCGATGGAGGCCGAGGTGAAGCCGCGGTCCGGACCGCCCGGCTGGCTCGCCGAACGCCTCGCCCCCCAGCCCCACCTGAAGAAGAGCGACAGCGAGTGATCAAGCGGGACGTGTTCGAGTACGCGCTGGTGCGCGTGGTGCCCCGGATGGAACGCGGCGAGTGTTTCAACGCCGGCGTGATCGTCTACTGCCGGGCGTACGGGTACGTCGCCGCGCGCACCCACCTCGACGAGGCGAAGCTGCTCGCGCTGGATCCGGAGGCGGATGTGGCCGGTGTGCGGGCTGCGCTGCGCGGGGTCGAGGGCGTATGCGTGGGCGGCGAAGCCGCCGGTCAGGCGCGGGATGATGATGCGGGGCGCCGCTTCCGCTGGCTGATCGCGCCGCGGAGCACTGTCGTGCAGCCGGGGCCCGTGCACACAGGCCTGACGGCCGACCCGGCGGCGGAGGTGGAGAGGCTGCTGGACCTGCTGGTGTGCTGACGCGCGGGTGCGGCGCCGTTGCCGGGGGCGCTGCCCCCGGACCCCCGCGCCTCAAACGCCGGCGGGGCTGATTGGTCGCCTCAAACGCCGGCGGGGCTGGATTGTGCCCGGCGGGGCTGGATCGGTCCCGGTGGGGTTGGTCCGCGCGGGGCTGGGGCCGGTCGGCGTTGACACGGAGTGTCAGGGCTCCTAGCGTCTCCTCAGCTGAAGCTACTAAGCGGTTGCTCACCTTTGGGCGGCCGCCTCTCAAGGGCGAGGAGATCCAGCATGTCCACCACCGAGCAGCGCGTCGCGATCGTGACCGGGGCGGCCCGGGGCATCGGCGCGGCCACCGCCGTACGCCTGGCCGCCGAGGGCCGGGCCGTCGCCGTACTCGACCTCGACGAGGCCGCCTGCAAGGACACCGTCGAGGCCATCACGGCGGCCGGCGGCAAGGCCCTGGCGGTCGGCTGTGACGTCTCCGACAGCGCCCAGGTGGAGGCGGCCGTCGAGCGCGTCGCGAGCGAGCTCGGCGCTCCGACCGTTCTGGTCAACAACGCGGGCGTGCTGCGCGACAACCTCCTCTTCAAGATGAGCGACACCGACTGGGACACGGTCATGAACGTGCACCTGCGCGGCGCGTTCCTGATGGCGAAGGCCTGTCAGAAGTACATGGTGGAGGCGAAGTTCGGCCGCATCGTGAACCTCTCCAGCAGCTCGGCCCTCGGCAACCGCGGCCAGGCCAACTACTCGGCCGCCAAGGCCGGCCTGCAGGGCTTCACCAAGACCCTGGCCATCGAACTCGGAAAGTTCGGCGTCACCGCCAACGCCGTCGCCCCCGGCTTCATCGCCACCGAGATGACCGCCCAGACCGCCGCCCGCGTCGGCATGGGCTTCGACGACTTCAAGGCCGCCGCCGCCACCCAGATCCCCGTCCAGCGCGTCGGCACCCCGGACGACATCGCCAACGCCATCGCCTTCTTCACGGGCGAGGCCGCCGGCTTCGTCTCCGGCCAGGTCCTGTACGTCGCCGGCGGCCCGCTCAACTGACCGGCTCACGAGAGGCAGGGGCGTACGGCATGACGTACGAAGGAACGGACAGTGGCAAGGTCGCGCTGATCACCGGCGCGAGCCGGGGCATCGGCTACGGCGTCGCCGAGGCGCTGGTCGCCCGCGGCGACCGGCTGTGCATCACCGGGCGCAACGAGGAGGCCCTCAAGGAGGCCGTCGAGCGGCTCGGCGCCGACCGGGTGATCGGGGTGGCCGGCAAGGCCCACGACGAGGAGCACCAGGCCGTCGCCGTCGAGCGGACGATGGAGGCCTTCGGCCGCGTCGACTTCCTGGTGAACAACGCCGGCACCAATCCGGTCTTCGGTCCGATCGCGGACCTGGACCTCGGGGTGGCGCGCAAGGTCTTCGAGACCAACGTGATCTCGGCGCTCGGCTTCGCCCAGCGGACCTGGCACGCCTGGCAGAAGGACAACGGCGGGGCGATCGTGAACATCGCCTCCATCGCCGGCGTCTCCGCCTCGCCCTTCATCGGGGCGTACGGGATGAGCAAGGCGGCGATGATCAACCTGACCCTCCAGCTCGCCCACGAGATGGCCCCCGGGGTCCGGGTCAACGCGATCGCTCCCGCGGTGGTCAAGACCAAGTTCGCGCAGGCGCTCTACGAGGGCCGCGAGCAGGAGGCCGCTGCCGCCTATCCGCTGGGCCGGCTCGGGGTCCCGGAGGACATCGGAGGGGCCGCGGCCTTCCTTACATCTGCACAAGCGGAATGGATCACAGGACAAACTCTGGTCGTTGACGGAGGAATGTTCCTGAATGCCGGAGTCCACTGACCGATAAGCGGACACATTTGCCTCTCAAGGGGAGGCAAATGCATACCGAATGTGCACGGAACCGGTCATGTGCCCCACGAAACCTACCCATTGGATTCGTGGGGCACTGCGGTAGGGTCTGCCGCACCCCTGGCTGATCGAGGAGCGTGCACGTGTTCATCCGGACCAGATGCCTGCAGATCACTGCGGCCCTTGCGTCCATATCCCTGCTCGCCGGATGCGGCCTGCTTTCGGACGACAAGGGCGACGGTGCCAAGCGAATCGTCGTCGGCACGACGAGCGCCCCGAGCACCCTCGATCCGGCCGCGGCGTGGGACGGCTCCTGGGAGCTGTACAGGAACGTCTACCAGACCCTGGTGGCCTTCCCCACGGGCTCCACCAAGCCCCAGCCGGACGCCGCCCAGAGCTGCGAGTTCACGGACGCGAAGAACGAGTCGTACCGCTGCACCCTGCGCAAGGGCCTGCAGTTCTCCAACGGAGAGCCGCTCGACGCCAAGGCGGTCAAGCACTCCCTGGACCGGATCAAGACCATCGGCTCCAAGGTCGGTCCCAAGGACCTCTTCGGCACGCTCGACAAGATCGAGACCCCGGACGCGCTCACGGTCGTCTTCCACCTGAACACGCCGGACGCCACCTTCCCGTTCGTCCTCGGCTCGCCCGCCGCCTCGCTGGTCGCGCCCAAGGAGTACCCGGCGGACAAGGTGCGGGAGGACGGCAAGGTCGTCGGCTCCGGCCCGTACGTGCTCGACTCGTACAAGGAGGCCGGCGAGGCCGTCCTCACCCGCAACGAGAGCTACAGCGGCTTCGCGAACCGCCGCAACTCCGGGGTGACCATCCGCTACTTCGCGGAGTCCCCGAAGATGATCGCCGCCCTCAAGGGCAAGGAGATCGACGCGATCTACCGAGGCCTGTCTGCCTCGGAGGTCCTGGACCTCCAGAGCCCCGCCTCGCACAGCCAGGGCGTCCAGGTCGTCCAGAACGTCGGCGCCGAGATCCGCTACCTGGTCTTCAACCCCAAGGACCCGGCCGTCGCCAAGCTCGCGGTCCGCCAGGCCATCGCCCAGGTGATCGACCGCGGCTCGCTCGTCTCCAAGGTCTACCAGGGCACCGCCGAACCGCTGTACTCGATGGTCCCCAAGGGGGTCGTGGGCCACAAGACGCCCTTCTACGACAAGTACGGCCCGGCGAACGTCGCCAACGCCAAGAAGATCCTCAAGGACGCCGGGATCACCCAGCCCGTCGACCTCACCTTCTGGTACACCACCGACCGCTACGGCGCCTCCACCGCCGACGAGTTCACCGAGCTCAAGCGCCAGCTGGACGAGAGCCTCCTCTTCAGGGTCAACCTGCGCAGCGCGCCCTGGAAGGCCTTCCAGGAGGGCTATAAGGGCCAGGAGTACCCGGTCTTCGGCCGTGGCTGGTTCCCCGACTTCCCGGACCCGGACAACTTCATCGCGCCGTTCGTCGGCAAGGAAAACGCGGTCGGCACCCCGTACGAGCCCGCCGAGATCCTGACCGAACTGCTGCCCAAGTCCCGCGGCGAGGGCGACCGCTCCGCCGGCTCCCCGCACTTCGAGCGGGCGCAGCAGATCTTCGCCGAGGACGTCCGACTGCTGCCGCTCTGGCAGGGCAAGCTGTACGTCGCCTCGCGCGAGGACATCGCGGGCGCCGAGCGGGCCCTGGACCCGCAGACCGTCATGCAGATGTGGGAGTTCTACCGCAAGACCAGCTGGTAGCGAGAGGTGCGCGTCGGCCGCCGGGACGGGCGGCCGACGCGTTGTCAGTGGCCACCGGTAAGTTCTTGATCAGTCGCAAGAACTTGTACCGGAGGTTGTGCCGTGACCCAGATGCTGCCCGAGTCCTGGCTTCCCGTCCTCGGCGGGGAGCTGGACCAGCCCTACTTCAAAGAGCTCACCGAGTTCGTCGAGAAGGAGCGGGCGAACGGGCCGGTCTACCCGCCCCGCGAGCAGGTCCTCGCGGCCCTAGAGGCCACTCCCTTCGACAAGGTGAAGGTCCTGGTCCTCGGCCAGGACCCGTACCACGGTGCGGGCCAGGGCCACGGCCTGTGCTTCTCCGTGCAGCCCGGCGTGAAGACCCCGCCCTCGCTGCGCAACATCTACAAGGAGATGAAGGAGGAGCTCGGTCTCCCCGTCCCCGACAACGGGTACCTGATGCCGTGGGCCGAGCAGGGCGTGCTCCTGCTCAACGCGGTGCTCACCGTCCGCGAGGCCGAGCCGAACTCGCACAAGGGCAAGGGCTGGGAGAAGTTCACCGACGCGGTGATCCGCGCGGTGTCCGAGCGCTCCGACCCGGCCGTCTTCGTGCTGTGGGGCGCCTACGCCCAGAAGAAGATCCCGCTCATCGACGAGGAGCGGCACGTGATCGTCAAGGGGGCCCACCCCTCCCCGCTCTCGGCCAAGAAGTTCTTCGGCTCCCGGCCCTTCACGCAGATCAACGAGGCCATCGCGGCCCAGGGGCATGAGCCGATCGACTGGCGGATCCCGGACCTCGGCTGACGCCACACCGCGCCTCGGCGGCATTGCCGGTGCCTCCGGCTAGCTTCTTGATGATCAGACCGGAGCAGGTCTGGCAGAGCAAGCCGGAGGCCGCCTTGACGGAGCAGCAGGAGGCGTCGGAGGACGCCGTCATGACCAGGATCGGCCAAGCGGTCATCCTGCTGCACGCCGGGGATCGCGAGGAGGCCCGCAACCGGCTCGGCGACATCTGGTCCGAGCTCGGCGAGGAGGGCGAATCCCTGCACCGGTGCACCCTCGCGCACTACATGGCCGACGCCCAGGACGATCCGGCCGACGAGCTGGCCTGGGACCTCAGGGCCCTGTCCGCGGCCGAGGCGCTGGGGGACGGGCCGCTGGTTCCCCGCGGGTTTTACCCGTCCCTGCACCTGAGCCTCGCGGACGACTACGTGAAACTGCGGCGGCCGGAGGCGGCCAGGGTGCACCTGGCCCGGGCCCGGGCGGCCGCCGCCGCGCTGGCCGACGACGGGTACGGAAACGGCGTACGGGCCGCCATCGCCCGATTGGAGCGGCGCCTGGCCGCGGAACCGGGGCCGGGGGCTGGGCCCCGGTCGTTCCCCGAGCAGTCCCCGTAGGGCCGCGGCCGCCGGCGCGGTCCGCGAGGTCGTCGTGGCCGCGGACGGCGCCGCGGGGCCGTCAGCCGCCCTGGACGCCCGCGCAGATACGGGCCTCCGGACTGTCCGGATCCCAGCGGCCGTGCCGCCGGCCCAGCGCGCACACGTCGGCCGGCCGCACCGGCAGGTCACGCATCAGCTCGCGCTCGACCTTCGCATCGGGCCGCGAGGGGTGCGGGCGGCCGCCGCCCGCCTGCCCGGGGGCGTCCTCGGCGGGCTTGCGCGGCTCCGGGATGTCGGGGACCGGGGGCGGGGCCTGTGCGCTCCGCCGCGGGGACACGGGGGCGGCGGCGGGCGCGGGGGCCGAGGGCGGCGCGGACGGCACGGGGGCCGCCTTGAGCGCCTCCAGCGCGGGCGCCTGGACGACCACCGGGGAGGCTCCGGGCCCGCCGCGCGGCTCGTGGTGCGGCGCCGGCCCCGAGGCGGGGCCGGCGGCCGGCGTCATGGGCGCGGGGCTCACGTTCACACATCCGGAGACGGCCGAGACGGCGCAGGCGACTCCGAGCAGCAGCGTTGTCGTGGTTCGGGTTGGATGCACTCACGCAACTCTGGTGGGGCGAGGACCGCGTTGTGAAACCCGGAGGCCATATTCACCCCGCACGGGTGACGGATCGTGGGGTGTCCGGCCCCTACTCGCCGGTCGTGCCGTCGATGTGCTCGCGCAGCAGGTCGGCATGGCCGTTGTGGCGCGCGTACTCCTCGATCATGTGGGTGTAGACCCAGCGCAGGCTGAACGCCTCACCGCGCCGGTGGCTCGCGGGATCCGACATCAGGTCGAGCGGGCGGCCCGCCGCGGACTGCCGGGCGAGTTCGACCTCGGTCTGCCAGACCTGCTCCGCCTCGGCCCAGGTGTCCCGGTCGGTGTAGTGGAAGTCGCCGTCCACGTTCTCGTGCGTGGAGTACAGGTCGGCGAGGTCCTCGCCCAGCATGATCTCCCGGAACCAGTACCGCTCCACCTCCGCCATGTGCCGCACGAGGCCCAGCAGGCTCAGTTCGGAGGGCTTGAGCGGGGTGAGGCGCAGTTGCCCGTCCGTCAGCCCCGCGCACTTCCAGGCGAGGGTGGCGCGGTGGTAGTCGAGCCAGCCGTCGAGCATCTCCCGCTCGTCGGCGTTGGTGGCGGGTTCGGGGCGGTGGCTTCCATCGATGGTCATCTTCCTATCCTGGTCGAACGGGGGCCCCGTCACCAGGGATTAAGCTGCTGGCATCCCACAAGGAACCACACCTGGAGGCGCCCGGTGAAGGTCGGCTGCATCGGACTCGGCGACATCGCGCAGAAGGCGTACCTGCCCGTGCTCACCACCCGGCCCGGGATCGAGCTGCACCTGCAGACCCGTACCCCCGCGACCCTGGACCGGGTCGGCGAGATCCACCACGTCCCGGCCGGGCGCCGGCACACCGACCTCGACGCGCTGCTCGCCGAGGGCCTCGACGCCGCCTTCGTGCACGCCCCGACCACCGCCCACCCCGAGATCGTCGAGCGCCTGCTGGAGGCGGGCGTGCCGACGTACGTGGACAAGCCGCTCGCCTACGAGCTCGCCGACTCGACGAGGCTCGTGGAGCTGGCGGAGGAGCGCGGGGTCTCGCTCGCCGTCGGCTTCAACCGCCGCCACGCGCCCGGGTACGCGCAGTGCGCCGAGCACCCGCGCGAGCTGATCGTCATGCAGAAGAACCGGGTCGGGCTGCCCGAGGACCCGCGCACCCTGGTGCTGGACGACTTCATCCACGTCGTCGACACCCTGCGCTTCCTGCTGCCCGGCGAAGCGGACCACGTCGACGTCCGGGCCGTGGTGCGCGAGGGGCTGATGCACCAGGTGGTGCTCCAGATGTCCGGCGCCGGTTTCACCGCGCTCGGGATCATGAACCGGCTCTCCGGTTCCACCGAGGAGGTCCTGGAGGTGTCCGGACAGGACACCAAGCGGCAGGTCGTGAACCTCGCCGAGGTCATCGACCACAAGGGGCAGCCGACCGTCCGGCGCCGCGGGGACTGGGTGTCCGTCGCCCGCCAGCGCGGCATCGAGCAGGTCGTGGACCACTTCATGGAGGCCGTGGCGGCGGGCAAGACGCTCAGCGCCCGGGACGCGCTGCTCACCCACGAGCTGTGCGAGCGGGTGGTGAACTCGGCTCTGGAGCAGGCCTCCTGAGCGACCGGGCGCCCTGCACCGCGCAGTACGCGACGAGGGCGGCGAGGGCCGCGCCCACCGCCCAGTCCCCGAAGCGGACGTAGAGGGTGCTGCCGGTGGCCAGCGGCACCTCGTACACCGCCGCCGTGCTCGCGGAGGTGGGCAGCGCCGGGCCGATCCGCTCGCCGGAGGGCCCGTGCACCACGCTGACGCCCGTGAGCGTGGCGTGCACCATCGGGCGGCCGTCCTCCGCCGCCCGCAGCGCGGCGAGCGAAGCGTGCTGGCCCGGGGCCCAACTGTCCTGGAAGGTGGAGGTCGCCGACTGGGCGACGAGCAGGGACGCCCCGTCGCGGGTGAGGCGCCGGCTCATGTCGGGGAAGGCCGACTCGAAGCACACCAGGGGCCCGACGCGGACACCGCCCGGAAGGTCCATGACCACGGGGGCCCCGCCGCGCATGCGGTCCTCGCCGGCGGCCCGGCCCACCGAGGTGACCCAGCCGAGCACGGCGCGGGCCGGCACGTACTCCCCGAAGGGGACCAGCCGCATCTTGTCGTAGCGGTCGCCCGTGGGCCCCTGGGGGCCCATGAGCACCGACGACTTGTAGATGCCCGGCCGGTCCGCTCCGCGCGCGTCCACATTGACCAGCAGCGGGGCCCCGGTCTGCGCCGACAGGGCCGCGAGCCGCCGGGCCAGGTCGGGCCGGGCCGTCAGGTCCGCCCCGACGCTGCTCTCGCCCCACACCACCAGATCCGGCCGCTGCCCGGCCAGCGTCCGCGTGAGCCGTTCTCCGGCGGCGAACCGCCGCTCCGCGCTGTCGGGGCCGTCCGCCACCGGGCCCGGCTGTACGACGGCCACGCGCAGCCGGCCCGACACCTCGGGCCGCTCCGCCCACAGCCACACCGCACCCGTCAGCACCGCACACCCCGTCACCCCGGCCACCGCCGGGATCCGCGCTCCTGGCGCCGCCAGCAGCAGCACCAGCGCGCAGTTCACCGCCACCACCAGCAGGCTCACCAGCCACACCCCGCCCACCGAGGCCAGCCGCAGCGCGGGCGGCACCTGCCACTGGCTCGCCCCCAGCAGCCCCCACGGCCCGCCCAGCCCCTGCCAGGACCGGGCCAGCTCCGACAGCAGCCACCCCGCCGGCACGAGGACCAGCCCGGCGGCCGCCCGGCCCGCCGCCGGGCGCCCGCCCAGCAACTCCCGCACGAGCAGCGCCCAGGGGATCCAGAACAGGCCCAGCAGAGCGGCCACCAGCACCAGGAAGACGTGCAGGCTGGGCAGCAGCCAGTGGTGGACGGCCACGATGAAACCGGCGCCGCCGAGCCACCCCTCCAGCGCCGCCCGCCGGCCGGTGGGGGCCGACCTCAGCAGCAGCATCCAGGGCACGAGGGCGACGTACGCGAACCACCAGAGCGCCGGGGCGGGGAAGGCGAGGGCGGGCAGCGCGCCGGCGCCGACCGCGGCCGGTGCGCGCCACCCGAGGGACCGCCCGAGGGACCGTCGGGGGAACCACCCATTCCGTACCGAGAGCATGGGGCGCCTCCGCTTCCAGTGTGGCAGTCAGGCCGATATGTGCCGCCACTTCTCGTGCACGGTCACCCGGGTCAGCCGCCAGCCCTCGTAGGTGCGGGCGAGCGCGAAGGAGTAACGGCCGGCGGCCACGAAATTCGGTGCGGTCACCGTCCCGTCGAACTCGCTCCCGGCGAGCCGCATCGGATTGAGGAAGTCCGCGCGGACCTCGGCCGTGTCACCGGGCGAACCGCCCTCGTCCGCCAGCCGGATCAGCCGGTTGACGATGAGGTGCTGGCGTACGGGGAAGAGCTTCATGGTCTCCGCGAGCCAGTCCGCGACCTCCCCGGCCGGACCCTCCATCCCGCCCGCCGAGCTGTAGTCCGCCCGCCCGGCAGGGGCGAACAGGGCCCGGTACCCCTCCCAGTCGCCGTCGTCGACGGCCACCGCGTACCCCGAGACCACCTCGTCGATCGCCAGCCGGTCCATCACCGTCGCCAGGTCCACACGCTGAGTCATCGGGACAGTGTGGGGGCGCGGGGCCCCGAGTCCAAGGGGTGTGCGCCGACCGGATCTCCGTACGGGCGGTCAGTGACCGGAATGGGCCTCCCGCTGGCGGACCACGACGAGGAACGCGTCACTGTCGAGGTCCATCACCACCTCGGCCGGCACCCCCTCCCGCAACCGCTGCGCCGCGTACTCCTCGGCGGGCCAGCTTCCCCGCGGACTTCCGGCCGGAAACCGCTCCAGCACCACTCGACCCATGGGACACCCCCTGCTGCTTGCCTTCGACCCTCTCCAGGCACAACGACGCGCAGGCCGCCCGGGAACGTTCCCGAGCGGCCTGCGGTTCACGCGAAGCGGTGAGAAGAGCGGTGCCAATAGCGGTGAGACGAGCTGGTCCTAGCTGCCGGACTCGCCGGCGTGCGGGCTCAGCACGCCCATGCCGACCAGGATGAACAGGGCGATGCCCAGCAGGATCCGGTAGATCACGAACGGCATGAAGCTCTTCGTGGAGATGAACTTCATGAACCACGCGATGACCGCGTACCCGACGAAGAAGGCCAGGACCGTCGCGAAGATCGTCTGACTCCAGGCGATGTGACCCGGGTTCTCGATCACGTCCTTGATCTCGAACAGGCCGGAGGCCAGCACCGCCGGGATGGCGAGGAGGAAGGAGTACCGGGCCGCCGCCTCGCGGGTGAAGCCCAGCAGCAGACCACCGGAGATCGTCGCACCGGAGCGGGAGACACCGGGGATCAGGGCCATCGCCTGGCAGAGACCGAAGATCAGGCCGTCCTTGACGCCCAGCTCCTTGAGCGTCTTGCGCTCACGGATGGCGCGGTGCCGACCACCCTCCTCGTCGCGCGCGGCCAGCCGGTCCGCGATGCCGAGCACGATGCCCATCACGATGAGGGTGGTGGCGATCAGCCGAAGATCGCGGAACGGGCCCTCGATCTGCTCCTTGAACGCGAGGCCGAGGATGCCGATCGGAAGCGAGCCGACGATCACCAGCCAGCCCATCTTGGCGTCCTGCTCGGAGCGCAGCTCCTTGGTGTACAGCGACCGGACCCAGGTGGAGACGATCCGCGCGATGTCCTTGCGGAAGTAGATCAGCACAGCCGCCTCGGTGCCGATCTGCGTGATGGCGGTGAAGGCCGCGCCCGGGTCCTGCCAGCCGGCGAACGCCGCGGTCAGCCGCAGGTGGGCGCTGGAGGAGATCGGGAGAAACTCCGTAAGCCCCTGGACGAGACCGAGGATTAGGGATTCGAACCAGCTCATGTCGGGGTGCGCTCGTCCTTGTGATCGTCGGGCAGTTCGCGTCCGATGCTAGGGCCCGTGCGGAGCGGCGGTGACCACTGGGGGGTGCTGGGGCGTCAACTCGTGCGCCGCTTCCTGGATCCGGGGCGGTGCCAGATGGTGCCTCTTGCGCCAGGCCACCACTCCGGCACCCACGACCGAGACCACGATGAAGCCGAACGAGACGAGGAAAGCGGGCGATCCGGGGGAGGAGGCGCTGGCGCCCGCGATCACGTACGCCGCGGTGTTGGGGACCACCCCGATCGCCGTGGCGAGCAGGAAGGGCAGCCAGCCGCAGCGGGACACCGCCGCGCAGTAGTTGGCCACCACGAACGGCAGCCCGGGGAAGATGCGGACGGCGAGCATCGAGCGGAAGCCGTGCCGGCTGAGCTGGCCGTCCGCCGCGTGGAGCCAGCGGCCGCGCAGCAGCGGGCGCAGCGCCTCCTGGCCCAGCGCCCGGCCGAGGCCGAAGGAGATCGCGCCGCCGAGGACCGTGCCCGCGACCGCCGCGAGCAGGCCCGCCTGGCTGCCGAAGACGGCTCCGGCGGCGAGATTGAGCAGGGGGCGCGGCACGAAGGCCGCCGTGCACACCCCGTAAGCGGCCGCGAACAGCAGCACCGCCGTCCCCATCGGGAGCCCCGGCGGCCAGCCCTCCGAGAGCAGGCGCTGGGGCTCGTACAGGAGCACGCAGACGCCGGCCGCCGCGAGCAGCACGACGAGCAGCGACAGCCGGGCCCACGGCGCGAGGAGGAGGGACATCCCGGGAGACTAACCGACCTGTGCGGATTCGCGCCGTAATCTGTGCCTCATGCTGTCGAACGACACGCGACCCCCGAGGGTTCCCCACAGCGCCCTCGCGGACACCCTCCTGGAGCGGCTGACAGGCACGTACGCGCAGGCCGCCGATCCCGTGCGGGCCGATGCCATGGCCGCGTACATGAAGGACGTCGCGCCCTTCCTCGGCATCCCCACCCCGCAGCGCCGCGAACTGTCGAAGGTGGTGACCAAGGACACGCCCCGGCCCGCCGAATCCGACTGCGCGGCGCTCGCACTGCGCTGCTGGCGGCTCCCGGAGCGCGAGTACCACTACTTCGCGGTCGACTACCTGCGCCGCCACGTCTCCCGCTGCTCCTCCGGCTTCCTGCCCGTCGTGCGGCACCTGGTCGTCACCGTCCCCTGGTGGGACACCGTGGACCTGCTGGCCGCGCACACCGTCGGCCCGCTGGTGGCCGCCGACCCGGCGCCGGCGGCCGTGATGGACGAGTGGATCGAGGACGAGGACCTCTGGCTCGCCCGCACGGCCCTGCTGCACCAGCTCCGCTACAAGGGCGCCACCGACGCCGACCGGCTCTTCGCCCACTGCCGCCGGCAGGCCGGGCACCCCGACTTCTTCCTGCGCAAGGCCATCGGCTGGGCCCTGCGCGAGTACGCGAAGACGGACCCCGGGGCGGTCCGCGCCTTCGTCGAGGCCGAACGGGGCTCCCTGTCACCGCTGTCGGTGCGCGAAGCACTCAAGAACCTCTGAGCGCGGCGAAATTCATTCGACGGGCCCGCCCGGGACCGGCAGGATCAGGGACATGTCCAGGCACGCCTTCCCCGCAGAGCCGTCCGCAGTCGCGGACGTGCCGAAGGCTGCCGCATTCACCTTCGCCGCAGCGGTGTTCGCCGCACAGGCCTTTGCCGCAGCGGCCTTCGCCGCATTCGACGGCGCACGAAGCTGACCCTTCCCGGATCGTCCGGCGGACCCCGCAGGGGGAGGGTCGGCTCGGCTCAGGGGTCCCGTTCCAGCTTCCAGCACACGGGAAATCATCATGGCCAAGACGGCCTTCGTGCGGACCAAGCCGCACCTCAACATCGGCACCATGGGTCACGTCGACCACGGCAAGACCACCCTCACCGCCGCCATCACCAAGGTCCTCGCCGAGCGCGGGGGCGCCTCCTACGTGCCGTTCGACCGCATCGACCGGGCCCCCGAGGAGGCCCGGCGCGGGATCACCATCAACCTCACCCACGTCGAGTACGAGACCGACACCCGCCACTACGCCCACGTGGACATGCCCGGGCACGCCGACTACATCAAGAACATGGTGACGGGCGCCGCCCAGCTCGACGGGGCGATCCTCGTCGTCTCCGCGCTCGACGGGGTCATGCCGCAGACCGCCGAGCACGTGCTCCTCGCCCGGCAGGTCGGCGTCGACCACATCGTGGTGGCGCTCAACAAGGCCGACGCCGGGGACCCCGAGCTGACCGACCTCGTCGAGCTGGAGGTCCGCGAACTGCTCACCGCGCACGGCTACGGCGGCGACGGCACACCGGTCGTACGGGTCTCCGGGCTCGGGGCGCTGGAGGGCGACCCGCGGTGGACGGGGGCGATCGAGGCGCTGCTGGACGCGGTGGACACGTACGTGCCGACACCCGTGCGGTACACGGAGGCACCGTTCCTGCTGCCGGTGGAGAACGTGCTGACGATCACCGGGCGCGGAACCGTCGTGACCGGCGCCGTCGAGCGCGGCACCGTACGCCTCGGCGACCGCGTCGCCGTCCTGGGCGGCGAAGGCGAGCCGGTGGAGACGGTCGTCACCGGGCTGGAGACCTTCGGCAAGCCGATGGAGTCCGCCGAGGCCGGGGACAACGTGGCGCTGCTGCTGCGCGGGGTGCCGCGCGACGGGGTGCGCCGCGGGCACGTGGTGGCCGCCCCCGGCAGCGTGACGCCGAAGCGGCGCTTCACCGCGCAGGTGTACGTGCTCTCCGGGCGCGAGGGAGGCCGTACGACACCGGTCGCCACCGGCTACCGGCCGCAGTTCTACATCCGCACCGCCGACGTGGTGGGGGACGTGGACCTGGGCGGGGCCGGCCTGGCCCGGCCGGGGGAGACGGTCGCGATGACCGTCGAGCTCGGGCGGGACGTCCCGCTGGAGTCGGGGCTCGGCTTCGCGATCCGCGAAGGCGGGCGGACGGTCGGCGCGGGCACGGTGACGGCGGTGCTGGAGTGACGGCCGCGCCCGGGCCGGCGGAGTGACGGGCCTGCCGGAGCGGTTTCGGTGCCCGAGCGGTTGACGGGCCGGATCACCCCCCGGCCCGGCTGACCGGACCCCCTGTGGTGACGGCGGACCTGCTGCGGCAGACTGCCGTCACCACAGGCATGCGCGGAGGGGTGGGCGGCGATGGGCGGCGACACGGCACTGGTGCTCGGCGGCGGCGGACTGACCGGCGTCGGCTGGGAGTGCGGAATCCTGTACGGGCTCGCCCGCGAGGGAGTCGACCTCACCACCGCCGACCTCGTCGTCGGCACCTCGGCCGGTTCGGTGGTCGGCGCCCAGCTCACCTCCGGACTCCTCACGCCGAAGGAGCTGTACGAGCGCCAGCTCGGCGCGGCCACCGGCGAGATCCCCGCGAAACTGGGCGCGAGCGTCATCGCGCGGTATGCCTTCGCGATGGTGCGCTCGCGCGACTCGACCGCCTACCGGCAGCGGGTCGGCGAGCTGGCCCTGGCCGCCGACACGGGCGCGGAGGCCGAGCGGCGCGAGGTGCTCGCCGCCCGGCTGGTCTCCCACGAATGGCCCGAGCGGCGTTTCGTGGTCACCGCCGTGGACGCGCTCACCGGGGAGCCCGCCGATTTCGACAAGGAGAGCGGCGCCGGGCTCGTCGACGCGGTCTCGGCGAGCTGCGCGGTGCCGGGCGTGTGGCCGCCGGTGACGGTCGGCGGACGGCGGTTCATCGACGGCGGAGTCCGCTCCGCCACCAACGCCGACCTGGCCGCCGGCTACGCACGGGTGGTGATCATCGCGCCGATCTCGCTCGGCTCCGGGCTCGTCCCCTCACCGGCCGCCCAGGCCGGGCGCCTGCGGGCGGCGGGGGCGCGGGTGCTGGTGATCAGCCCGTCGGCGGCGGCCCGCAAGGTGTTCGGGCGCAACGTACTGGACCCCGCCCGGCGCGACCCGGCGGCCCGGGCGGGCCTGGCGCAGGCCGCCGAGCACGTCGCCGAGGCCGCGGATGTCTGGACGGGCTGAGCCCGGGCCGACAATGGTGGGGTGAGCGACGAACAGATCCCGGTGATCCGGGAAGTGGGCCAGGGCACCGCCAAACTGATGCCGGACGTGGACCGGGAGCGGGCCTGGCTGCTGACCGTCGACGGGGCGCCGCAGTCGTACGTGGACCTCGACGATCCGCTGCACCTGGAGTTCGAGTACGTACGCCGTCTCGCGCACGTCCTGGACTGTGCGGCAGAGCCGGGGCTCGGGCTGGATCTGCTGCACCTCGGTGGCGGCGCGCTGACCCTGCCGCGGTACGCGGCGGCGACCCGGGCGGGCTCCCGGCAGACGGTCGTCGAATTCGACGCGGGCCTGGTGGAGCTGGTCGCCGGGCACCTGCCAGTGCCGGAGGGAGCCGGGATCACGGTGCATGCCGCCGACGCGCGGGCCTGGCTGGAGGCGGCGCCGGCGGGGAGTGCGGACGTGGTGGTGGCCGATGTGTTCGGCGGCTCCCGGGTACCGGCCCAGCTGACCTCCGCGGAGTACGCGCGGGAGGCGGCGCGGGTGCTGAGGCCCGGCGGGCTGTACGCGGCGAACCTGGCCGACGGGGCGCCGTTCGACTTCCTGCGGTCCCAGCTGGCCAACTTCGGCGAGGCCTTCGCGGAACTGGCGCTGATCGCGGAGCCGGCGGTGCTGCGGGGGCGGAGGTTCGGCAACGCGGTGGTGTTGGCGTCGGATGCGGAGTTGCCGGTGGCTTCGCTCGCCAGGTCGTGCGCGGGCGACGCGTTTCCCGCCAGGGTGGTGTTCGGTGACGGGCTCGCCCGGTTCATGAGGGGGGCCCGGCCGGTGGCCGACGCGGACGCGCAGCCGTCCCCGGCCCCGCCGGAGGGTGCGTTCAGCCTGGGCTGAGGGGGCCGCCTGCCGCGCCGCGTCCCGGGGCTCCGCCCCGGACCCCGCGGCTCACACGCCGGCGGGGGTGGACGTGGCCGACGCCGGAGGCGCCGGGTCCGGGGCGGCGGTACCGGAAGCCGGGTGCGGGCCCGACTTCTCGTGCTCCCGCCGGGTCAGGTTCCGGACGTCCGGGATCAGGAGGACCAGCGCGGTGGCCAGGACCACCAGGACCGCGCAGCCCCACAGGGCCTCGCTGCGGCCGAAGGCCGATTCGGCCGGGCCCGCCAGGGCGGTGGCCAGCGGGAGCAGCGACACCGAGCCGAACCAGTCGTAGGCCGAGACCCGGGAGAACTTCTCCTCCGGTATCTCCTGGTGAAGGCTCGTCATCCAGTTCACGCCGAACACCTCGATGCCCGCGCCGCTGATGAACATCATCACGCACAGCCCCCACACAGGCAGCGGCACGGCGAGCCCGGCCGAAGGCAGCGCCAACGGGAACACGCACAGGGTGCCGATCAGCAGCAGTCTGCGCGGCTTCCACACCATCATCAGGACCGCCCCCGCGATGGTCCCCACCCCGAAGAAGGCCAGCGCCAGGCCCCAGGGTGCCGGACCGCCGAGCTGGTCCCGGGCGACCAGGGGCCCGTAGACCGCGTCGGCGGCGCCGACGACGGCCACGACCACGGAGAACTGGAGCACGATGCTCCACAGCCAGGGGCGGGTACGGACCTCCACCCAGCCCTCGCGCAGATCGGTGAGCAGGCCGCCGCTGCGGGACCGGTCGGCGGTGGGGGCGACGTCGAGGAAGGCGCGCAGCGCGCCCGCGATCGCGAAGGCGGCCGCGTCCACGGCCAGGACCCAGCCCGGGCCCAGGACGGCGATCATCGCCCCGCCGAGGGCCGCGCCACCGATGCCGGCGCCGTTCATCGCCATGCGGAACAGGGCGAAGGCACGGTTGGAATGCTCGCCTGAGACGGTGGCCAGCAGCATGCCCTCGGCCGCCGGGTTGAAGAAGGCCGTGCCGGTGCCGCACAGGGCGGTCAGCAGCATCATCTGCCAGAGCTGGGGGTCCCCGGTGAGGACGAGGAGGGCGAAGGCGCCCTGGGAGAGGCAGTTCAGGGTGTTGGCCGCGACCATCACGTGGTGGCGCGGCACCCGGTCGGCTATCGCGCCGCCGATGAGCAGGAAGAGGACGAGCGGCAGCGTACGGGCCGCGGCGACGAGGCCGAGGTCGCCGGCGCTCCCGCCGGCGTCCTGGACCGCGAAGGCGGCCGCGATGAGCGCTCCGTGGCTCCCGAGGTTGGTGATCACCGCCGCGCTCGTGAGGAGCGTGTAGTTGCGGCCTGCCCATTCGGGTCGGCGGCGGCCTGCGGGCGTGCGGGAGGAGGCGGTGCGGGGAGAGCTCACTACGGGACTATCACCGCACCGGGCCGAGAATCCAAACGGATTGTCTGCCCGGTGCGGGGGCGGAGAGGGTCAGCTCGTGGTCAGGCGGACCGTGCTGAGGACCTTGTCCATCGTCTCCTGCTTGACCTCGTCCGGGACGCCCGCGGCGCTGTGGAGGATCCAGGAGGAGAAGTCACCGTTGGTGGTCTTGAAGCTGAAGGCGATGGACTTGCCGTCGGAGGAGCACTTGTGGTCCTTCGCCAGATTGGAGGCCGTGGCGGTCGCCATGTGGCCCTTCAGCCCGGAGGAGGTGGTGTACTCCTTCGCCTCGGAGACCTTGACGGACTCCTTGGGCGCCTTCTGTGCGTAGGCTCCCAGGACCCAGGAGCCGGCCGCGTTGCGCACGGCCTCGGCCGTGTCCTTCGCGCCCTGACCGCCCTTGGTGCCGGTGCCGGCCAGGTCGTAGGTCTCCTCGTCGCCGTCCTTGTCGGCGTCGACCTTGCACCAGTTCTCCTTGAGAACGGCGGGTGCGCTCATCATCACGAACGGGGAGCCGTCGTTCTTGATCTTGTCCTCAAACCCGATGGACATGCCGGCGCCCAGCACGTTCCACTCCGGCGGGACGTCGAAGGCCGTGCCGTACTTCGGGTTGACCACGACCTTCCAGCCCGGGACAACCGGCTTGACCTCGCCGCCGGCGCGCGGGTTCGGGCTGCTGCCAGCCGGGGCGGGCTCGGTGGTGGCGGGCGCCGAAACGGAGGCGGCGGGCTTGTCGTCGGCCTGGTTGGTCTTGTTGTCGTCCCGGGTGAAGACGTACGCACCGGTCGCCGCGGCCGCCACGATGACCGCGGCCGCCGAGACGATGGCCACCGTCTTGGTCTGGTAGGGGCTCCCGCCGCCGCCCTGGGGCTGTGCGGGCTGCTGGGGCGGGCCCCACTGCTGGCCGGGAACGGTCGGGGGCTGCTGGTACCCGGGCTGCTGCGGGTATCCGTAACCGGGCTGCTGCTGGTACGGGTTCGGCTGCCCCGGCTGCTGCTGGTACGGGTTCTGTTGCGCGCCCTGGGGGTTCTGCTCGCCCCCGGGCGGCTGCTGCTGTCCTGGCCACATGGCCGGTAACGATAGTGGGAGAGGGCCGCATGGGCCACGGCCGCCCCCTGCCAGGGTCTGGCCAATCCTGCTTACTCGTGGGTAACATCGCTCTTCATGAGCGCAGATCAGATGAACGTGGGCGAACTGCTCGCCGCGACGGTGCCGATGGCCCGGACCCTGAACCTCCAGTTCCTGGAGACCACCCCCGAGCGCGCGGTCGTCCGCCTCCCGGACCAGCCCGAGTACCACAACCACGTCGGCGGCCCGCACGCCGGCGCCATGTTCACCCTGGCCGAGTCGGCGAGCGGCGCCATCGTCCTGGCAGCCTTCGGTGCCCAGCTCTCGCGCGCCGTCCCCCTCGCCGTGAAGGCCGAGATCGGCTACAAGAAGCTCGCCAAGGGCGTCGTGACCGCCACCGCCACCCTGGGCCGCCCGGCCGCGGAGGTCATCGCCGAACTCGACGCGGGCGGCCGCCCCGAGTTCCCGGTGACCATCGCCATCCAGCGCGAGGACGAGGCCGTGACGGGCGAGATGACGGTCGTCTGGACGCTGCGGCCGAACGACCAGGGGAAGTGACCCGAACCGGGTAGCGCCCGTGCGCCGCGGCCTCCTGCACCCCGTTGTGGTGGGCCCTCGGCGGGTGAGGCCGGCGCGGCGAAACGTGTCGCGAGGCGTGGTGTCGGGCGAGCGTCCGAACGCCAAGGCGCAGTACACCCGCTGCCGCTAGAGTCCCTCGCACGACGATGGAGGGAGTACCCGTGGCCAAGGTCGACATCAGCCTCGACGCAGAGCTCGTGGTGGAGGTGATGGTCCTCGCCGGGGTCGGGTCGCCGCAGGACGCCGTGGAGGCCGTCGTACGGGACTACATCGCGCGCGGGCACCGCACCGAGGCCCGGGTGCAGCAGCGGGACGAGCCCGAGCGGAAGCACGAGAGCCTGCCCCCGCCGCCGCAGGGCTGAACCTCGGCGGGCGCGGTGGCGCGTCTCGGCGGGACCCGCCGGTGCCCGGCGCACAGTGGGCGGGGGAGCGGCCCGGCGCGGGCCGCTCCCGCCGACCCTCCCCCAGACTCCGTCTGGGGGTGCCCCCAGCCGCAGGGAGCGCCCATGAGCGAGGCCGTGTCCAGACGTACGGCGATGCGGCTGCTCGGCACGGCGGGTGCGGCCGGCGCGGTCCTCGGGGCGGGCGGCTGCGTGGCTTCCGTACCCCCGGGCGCGGTGCCCCGCAAGGCCTCGTCCGCCCCCGCCCCGGCCGCGGCGGGGGCCGCGGAATCCGCCGGCGCCGCCAGGATCGACGCCCTGCTGGAGCGGCTCACCCTCGACGAGAAGACCGCCCTGCTGCACGGCGCCCGAGACCCCGCCTCCCTCGGCCAGGCCGGCTACGTGCCCGGCGTCCCGCGCCTGGGCATCCCCGCACTGCGCCTCGCCGACGGACCCGCCGGCGTACGGGTCGACCGGCCCGCCACCGCGCTGCCCGCCCCCGTCATGCTGGCCTCCGCCTTCGACCCCGTGCTCGCCCGCGAGTACGGCAGGGTCCTCGGCCGCGAGGGCCGGGCGCTCGGTCAGGACGTACTGCTGTCGCCCATGGCCAACCTCATCCGCACCCCGTACGCGGGCCGGAACTTCGAGACCTTCGCCGAGGACCCCCGGCTCACCGCCGACCTGGTCGGCGAGATGGTCCGCGGGATCCAGGACGAGGGGCTCATCGCCACCGTCAAGCACTTCGCCCTCAACAACCAGGAGCGCGGCCGCCACACCGTCGACGTGGTCGCCGACGACCGGACCCTCCACGAAACCGAGCTGCGCGGCTTCGAGGCCGCCGTCGCCGCCGGCGCGGGCGCCGTGATGGGCGCCTACAACAAGGTCAACGGGGTCCACGCCTGCGAGAACAAGCCGCTGCTCGACGAACTGCTGCGCGGCACCTGGGGGTTCGACGGCTGGGTGATGTCCGACCGGGACGCCACCCACAGCACCGTCGCCGCGATCGGCGCCGGGCTCGACATGGAGATGCCCGGCGGAACCCACTTCGGCGGCCCGCTGCGCCAGGCCGTGCGGGGCGGCACCGTGCCGGAGGCCTTCGTCGACCTCGCCGTGCACCGGATCCTGACCACCATGGACCGCTTCGGGCTGCTCGCCGCCCGGCCCGCCGCACGCCCCCCGCGCAACGCCGCCGCAGGAGCCCGGCTCGCCCGCAAGGTGGCGACCGCCGGCGCGGTGCTGCTGCGCAACGAACACGGCACCCTGCCGCTGACCGGCGCCGCCGCCCGCTCCCTCGCGGTGATCGGACCCACCGGCCAGGTCCCCTTCGTCGGCGGTGGCGGCAGCGCGCACGTGGTCCCCGACGGGGCGGCCGCCCCGCTCACCGCCATCAGGCAGCGCGCGGGCAACGGCTCCACCGTCCGCTACGCCCTCGGCGAGGACCTGTACGGCCGCCCGCTCCCGGCGAAGCTGCTCACCCCGGCCGCCGACCTGGACGACCGGAGCGTGGAGGCCGGCCGGAGCTGGAGCCACGAGGGCGAGTTCCGGCTCGCCGAGGACGACGAGTGGACCCTGCTCGTCCACTACACCGGGCAACGGCCGGGCGTACGCCTCGACGGGGAGGAGCTGTTCCCGGTACGGCAGGGGGTGGCCGAGCGCTACGCGGGCGGACTGCTCGGTTCCGCACCCGACGGGATGAGCGTCCGCCGCCGCACCCTCACCCTCAAGGCGGGCACCCACCGGCTCTCCGTGACCGCTCGGGGCGGGGCCAAGGGGCAGCGGTTCCGCCTCCGGCACACCACGAAGGCGACCCGGGCCGCCGATGTCGCCGAGGCGGTGCGGACCGCGAAGGCGGCGCACAGCGTGGTCCTCTTCGCCTACGAGGACGCCACCGAGGGCAGCGACCGCACCTCCCTGGCCCTCCCGGGCGGGCAGGCCGGGCTGATCGAAGCCGTCGCCGCCGCGAACCCGCGCACGGCCGTCGTGCTCAACACCTCGTCCGGTACGACCATGCCGTGGCTGGCCCGCACCGGGGCGGTCCTCCAGATGTACTACCCGGGCCAGGAGGGCGCCGGCGCCACCGCCGACGTCCTCTTCGGGGACGTGGACCCGGGCGGCCGCCTCACCCAGACCTTCCCGGCAGACGAGCACGCCACCCCGGTCGGCGGGGACCCGGTGCGCTACCCGGGGCTGGGCGGCCGGCAGGAGTACACCGAGGGCGTCCACGTCGGCCACCGCTGGTACGACGCGCAGCGGGTGGCTCCGCTCTTCCCCTTCGGGCACGGGCTCTCGTACACGACCTGGCAGTACGAGAAGCTGACGGTCCGCCCCGAAGGCGGCGGGCTGCGCGTGGAGTTCACCGTCCGCAACACTGGCCGCCGCAAGGGCACCGAGGTGGCCCAGGTGTACGTGGGCCCGTCCCCGGATCTGAAGCTCGACCAGCCGGTGCGCGCGCTGGCCGGCTACCGGCGGCTCACCCTCGCCCCGGGCACGGCGCAGCGGGTCACCGTGGACGTGGACGCCCGGGCGCTGTCGTCATGGGATCCGGAGCGGCGGACCTGGGTGCTGGGCTCCGGCCGTCGGGAGGTGTTCGCGGGCCGGTCCTCCCGTGAACTGCCACTGCGGGCGAAGGCGGTGGTGAGGAGCCGATAGGCTGCGCCTTCGGCGTGTCACAGGGGGCGCGCCGGCGACGACTCGGGAGGACGTACCGGTGGACATCCAGGAATGGCTGGAGACGATTCCGGCGGTGAGCATCTACCTCCTGGTGGGTCTGGTCATCGGACTCGAGAGCCTCGGCATCCCGCTGCCCGGCGAGATCGTCCTGGTCAGTTCGGCGCTGCTGGCCTCCCAGCACGGGGAGATCGACCCCGTGGTGCTGGCGATCTGCGCGATCACCGGGGCCATCGTCGGCGACTCGATCGGTTACGCGATCGGACGCCGCGGGGGCAAGCCGATGCTGGAGAAACTGGGCCGGCGCTTCCCCAAGCACTTCGGGCCGGACCAGGTGGCCATGGCGGAACGCTCCTTCGAGAAGTGGGGCATGTGGGCCGTCTTCTTCGGCCGGTTCGTGGCCCTGCTGCGGATCTTCGCCGGGCCGCTGGCGGGCGTGCTGCACATGCCGTACTGGAAGTTCCTGATCGCCAACGTCTTCGGCGGCATCCTCTGGGCCGGCGGCACCACGGCCGTCATCTACTCGGTCGGCGTCGTCGCCGAGCCGTGGCTGAAGCGGTTCTCCTGGGCGGCGCTCGCGCTCGCCGTGGTGTGCGGGATCGCGATGACGCTGGTGGTGCGCAACCGGATGAAGAAGGCCGCGACCGCCGCGGCACCCGAGGTCGCGGTTCCCGCGCAGGTCGCGGAGCGGGTTCCGGTCGGCGAGTGACGCGGCGCCGACCCGAGGGGGACTGGTCGGACGAGGGTCGGAAGGACCGCTACCTCACCCTGGCGAACGGGCTCGGCAGGGCGGCGGCGGCCGGTGACACCGAGCTGGTGCGGCGCCTGCTCGCCGAGGGGGCCGAGGCCGACGGCTGGGTGGTCGGGGGCCGCAGGGCACTGGACCTCGCCGTGTGCGCCGGGCACGCGGAGGCCGTCCGGCTGCTCCTCGCGGCGGGTGCCGATCCCCGGCTCGACGCCGGCCCGTACCACGAGACGACGCCGATGGCCCTCGCGGCGATGAACGGACACACGGAAGTCGCCCGGGCCCTGCTCGACGCCGGCACCTCGCCGGGCGGTGCCGGCGGAGGGTTTCGCTACGTACCGCTGGTCCTGGCGGCCACGTCCCTGGACAGCGGGAACCCGGAGCTCGTGGACCTGCTGCTGGACCGGGGCGCCGACATCGAGGAGCGGATGAAGGACTGCACCGCGCTCGACTGGGCCGCCCACTGGGGCTTCCCGCTCACGGTGGAGCGGCTGCTCGCGCGCGGCGCCGCCGTCACCGAGCGGACCTTCAGGGAAGGGCGGGCGGGGCAACTGCGCACCGCCCGCGAGGAGACGTCTTCCCGTGGCTGGCCGGGCCCTGGGCCGCGCAGCCATGACTACAGGGCCGTCAGGGCCCTGCTGCTGGCGGCGCGGGAATCCCGCTAGCGGGACTACGCCTCCGGGGTCACCGAGGCGCGGTGCTGCTTGGCCAGCTCCACGTACATCGCGGCGTTGATCCGGATGTGCTCGCGCTCCTCCTCGGTGAGCTCGCGGCGCACCTTGGCGGGCACGCCCGCGACCAGTGAGCCGGGCGGGACCACCATGCCCTGCGGGACCAGCGCCTGCGCGGCCACCAGGGAACCCGCGCCGATCACCGCGCCGTTCAGGACGGTCGCGCCCATGCCGATCAGGCAGTCGTCCTCTACCGTGCAGCCGTGCACGACCGCGTTGTGGCCGATGGACACGCGCTCGCCGATCGAGACCGGGAAGCCCGGGTCCACGTGGAGCGTGCAGTTGTCCTGCACGTTGCTGTCGGCACCGAGGACGATCGGGCCGCAGTCGGCGCGCAGCACCGCCGAGTACCAGATGCTCGCGCCGGCGGCGAGGGTGACGTCGCCGACCACGACCGAGGTGGGCGCGGTGAAGGCCGTCGCGTCGATGTCGGGGTTCTTGCCGCCGACGCCCGCCACGAGTGCCTGGGCCGCCTGGTACGTCATGTTCTCTTCCTTCGTCTCTCCGGATGCCGCTGCCGCGCTCACAGCACCGTAGGGCACGCCGGTCCCGGTGCCCGCGATGGGGTGAAGATCACAGGATGGTGGCCCGGACGACCGCCGCCGGGCGCACTACCGTGGCCGAGTGCCGAAGAACCAGAACACGTTCTCATCGCTGACGGCCCTGCGCCGCGGGCTGGCGAACCGCGCGGTCCACGCCGGCTGGCGCTGGATGCAGCAGGCCGGCGCGGTCACCGCGCAGACCCCGGGGCGCCTGCGGTTCGGAGCGATCGGGCACGGCACCCGGCTGGCCTTCCCGCAGGGCACGGTCTTCGGCGAGCGCTGGATCCGCCTCGGCGAGCACTGCATCATCGGCGAGCAGGTCACCCTCACCGCAGGGATGATGCCGGACCTCGACCTGGGCGCGGAGCCGATGCTAGTGCTCGGCGACGGGGTCGTCATCGGCCGGGCCAGCCACGTCATCGCCGACGCCCGGATCACCATCGGGTCCAACACGTTCTGCGGTCCCGGGGTCTACATCACGTCCACGAACCACAGCTACGACGATCCGCACGAGCCCGTCGGCAAGCAGTGGCCGCGCAGCGCCCCGGTGGAGATCGGCCCGGGCTGCTGGCTCGGCACGGGCGCGGTGGTCCTGCCGGGCGCCCGGCTCGGCCGCAACGTCGTCGTGGCCGCGGGGGCCGTCGTACGGGGCGAGGTGCCGGACCACGCCGTGGTGGCGGGGGCGCCGGCGCGCATCGTACGACGGTGGCAGCCCGAAACCGGCTGGCAGCCGCCGCTGCGCACGCCGGCGCCGGTGCCGATCCCGGACGGGATGACCCCGGAACAGCTGCGCGGGCTCGCCCGGCTGGCGGAGGCGGAGCAGTCGTAGCGGCGGTCACCCCGCCGCGAGGAGGACCGTTCCGGCGAGGGCGAGGCCGGCGCCCGCCGCCTGTACGGTGCGCAGCCGTTCCTTGAGCACCGCGAAGGCGGCGAGCGCGGTGATCACCGGGTAGAGCGAGGACAGTACGGCCGCGAGCGTCACCGGGCCGTTCTGGGCGGCGATCGAGTACGTGCCGTTCGCCGCGACGTCGGCGAGGCCGACGAAGGCGAGCGCGGGCAGCATGCCCCACAGGATCCGCGGGCCGGTGCCGGCCGGGAGGGCCGGGGTGCCGCGCCGGGTCTGGACCCAGAGCGCGGCGCCGCCGACGGCGACATTGGTGACCCGCTGCACGAACAGCGCGAGGAACAGCCCGGTGAGGGTGGTGGAGGCCTGCGCGATCAGGGCCATCACCGCGCCGAACCCGAAGGCCGCGACCAGGGTCAGGACAACGGTCTGCCGCTGGACGGGGGCGCCGCGCAGCTCCGGGCCGCCCGCGAGGACGATGCCGACGACGGCCACCGCGATCCCCGCGAACTGGCCGAGGCCGGGCCGCTCGCCCAGCAGCAGCCCCGCGGTGACGGGCACGACCACCCCGAGGGAGCCGAGCGGGGAGACCACGCCCATGGGGCCGAGGGCCAGGGCCTTGTAGAAGCTGAGCATGGCCACCGGCCCGACGAGCCCCGCGCCGACCGCGAACCACAGCTGTGGGCCGGCCTCCCGCCAGGCGCCCGTACCGAGGACCACGGCGCCGAGCACGGCGACGGCGACGACCTGCGAGACCACGACCACCGTGAGCGCCGGTATCCGGCGGGTCAGCAGACCGCCGCCGAAGTCGGCCAGACCCCACAGCACGGCTGTGGCCAAGGCGAAGAGGGCGGTCATGGAGGGCCTCGCAGTACAGTGTGATGAACGGTGGGGTGCAGCATCGGGCACTCTGTACGGTAGTTCATTCTGCTGGACTGCGTCATCCAAAATATTGGACGGAATGTGTCGGATCTCGAACAGCTCACGCAGGCACTCGCCCGGAACCTCAAGCGCTGGCGAGGCGAGCGGGGGTTCACCCTGGACTCCCTGGCGGCCCGTGCGGGAGTGAGCCGAGGAATGATCATCCAGATCGAGCAGGCCCGTACGAACCCGAGCGTCGGCACCACGGTGAAGCTGGCCGACGCGCTGGGCGTCAGCATCTCCACGCTCCTCGACTACGACCGGGGCCCGCAGGTGCGGATCGTGCAGCCCGACCAGACCGTGCGGATCTGGTCGAGCGGGGCGGGCAGTTCGACGACGATGCTCATCGGCACCGACGAGCGCGGACCGATGGAGCTGTGGACCTGGCACCTGGTGCCGGGCGAGGGGACGGAATCGGCGGCGCACCCCTCCGGGACCATCGAGATGCTCCACGTCACCGCGGGGGACCTGACCCTGGTCGTCGGCGAGGAGGAGTTCCGTGTGCCGGCCGGGGCCGCGGCGACCTTCGAGGCGAACCTCCCGCACGCCTACCGGAACGACGGCGCCGTGCCGATGGAGATGACCCTCGCGGTGTCGGTCCCGCCCGTGTCGCCGCCGCTGCCCGCCCCGGCGCACGCCCACGTGGCCGGTTCGGACGGCGGCGCTCATAGCTGACCGGCCGCCCGGAGCCCCTCGCCCAGCAGCGGGTGCGTGGCGATCAGGTCGTGGCAGAGGGCGAGCGCGTCCTGCCGGTCGGCGGTGATCCAGCCCCGGTCCAGGGCCCAGCCGTGCAGTACGGGGTCCGGTTCGAAGGCCACGGCCACCCCGACCTGCTCGAACGCCTCCGCGTCGGAAGGCGAGTTGCCCATGGCGAAGGAGGCCCGCCGGTCGACCGGCCGCCTCCTGGTCGCCTCGCGCAGGGCGGCGCGCTTGCCGCCGGGCAGGGCCGGGGCGGTCTCCAGCGCCCCGGTGTAGCGCCCGTGGCGGAGCTCGGCCCGCATGCCGTGCGCCGCGCCGATCCCCAGTTCGGCCGCCGCGAGCCGGACGATCTCGTAAGGGCTCCCCGAGATCAGTACGGTGCGCAGCCCGGCGTCGTGCAGCAGTCCGACCAGCTCGGCGGCGAAGGGGAAGATCCGCTCCCGGGCGGCGGGCCAGGCCTCGGCGGTCGCGCGCTCCACGTCCGCGCGGGACGCCCCTGCCAGGGCCCGGCCGAGGTGCGCGTACGTCTCGGCCGCGGCCGGGGCGTGGGCCGTCGTGCCGTCGCGGCCGTGGTAGCCCGATATCGAGGCGAGGGCGGAACGGCCGGCCGCCGGGTCGCAGACGCCCCGGCTGATCAAGGCTTCCAGGAAGGGAGTGGCCATCGACCCGTCCGCGAGCGTGCCGTCGAGGTCCAGTACGGCGATCCGCTCGGCGAGCGGTTCGGCGAGCGGTTCGGCGAGCGGATCGGGGGTGCGGGCACGACTCATCACGGAACTCCCTCGTCGGGGCGGGTCGGTGGATGCGACTGACCCCGACGGGGAGGTGCGGTCTCAAGTATTCGTACCTTTTGGGTGGGTTCGATACCTGGGGCGCGTTGAACGGGTTGAATGAATCCGGCGGCCGACGCCCGGTCAGAGTGCGGGGATCTCGATCGCCGGGCAGCGGTCCATGACCATGTCCAGCCCCGCATCACGGGTGCGGGCGAAGGCCGCCTCGTCGACCACGTTCAGCTGGAACCAGACGGCCTCGGCACCGGCGGCGACCGCGGCATCGGCGACCGCCCCGGCCAGGGTGCTGTTCACGAAGACGTCCACCACGTCCACCTTGAACGGGATCGCCTCCAGCGAGGCGTACCCGGGCTCCCCGTGCACCGTCTCGGCCTTCGGGTGCACGGGGATCACGCGCTTGCCGAACTGCTTGAGTATCCGCGCCACCCCGTAGGCCGCCCGGTCCTGGTTGTTGGACAGGCCCACCACGGCCCAGGTGTCGCCGAGTTCGGTGAGGATCTTGCGGATGGTTGCCGGATCGCCGTACACGTGTGCCGCCTCCTGCTGCTCTGGACGTTGCCCTGCTCCGACTTCTCAACGGAAAAGACGCATGTCGGATTCCCCGTAGGCTGGGGAGGTGAAGGCAGACCAGTACGTGACGGTGGCCCGCGAGGGCGTGCACGAGTCGGAGATCAACCGCTCGCGGTTCCTGTGTTCGCTCGCGCCCGCCGCGACCGAGCAGGAGGCACAGGACTTCGTCGCGCGGATCCGCAAGGAGCACCCCACCGCCACGCACAACTGCTTCGCCTACGTGATCGGCGCCGACGCCGGCGTGCAGAAGGCCAGTGACGACGGCGAGCCCGGCGGCACCGCCGGGGTGCCGATGCTGCAGATGCTCACGCGGCGGGACGTCCGGTACGCCGTCGCCGTGGTCACCCGCTACTACGGCGGGGTCAAGCTCGGTGCGGGGGGTCTGATCAGGGCGTACGGCGGAGTCGTCGGTGAAGCGCTCGACGCGATCGGCACCGTCACCCGGCGGCGCTACCGGCTGGCCACCGTCACCGTCGACCACCAGCGGGCCGGAAAGACCCAGAACGACCTGCGCTCCACCGGCCGCACCGTCGTGGACCTGCGCTACGGGGCCGCCGTGGAGATCGAGGTCGCCCTGCCCGAGGCGGACCTGCCCGGCTTCGAGGCCTGGCTCGCCGACAGCACGGCGGGCAGCGCCACCCTCACGCTCGGCGGTGAGACGTACGCGCCCTGAGCGCCCCGGGGACGGGTTAGCGTAGAGGGGTTCATCGAGCGGGAGACGACCAGGGGGACACGGCATGTGCGGCGGGACCGGCGAGTGAAGTTCCTGCACACCTCCGACTGGCACCTGGGCCGGTCCTTCCACCGCGTCAACCTGCTCGGCGCGCAGGCGGCCTTCATCGACCACCTCGTCGAGACCGTCCGGGAACACGAGGTCGACGCGGTCCTCGTGGCCGGTGACATCTACGACCGGGCCGTGCCGCCGCTGCCGGCCGTCGATCTGTACGACCGGGCCCTGCACCGGCTCGCCGAGCTCGGCGTGCCCACCGTGATGATCTCCGGGAACCACGACTCCGCCCGCCGCCTCGGGGTCGGGGCCGGGCTGATCGACCGGGCCGGGATCCACCTCAGGACCGACCCGGCCGGCTGCGCCGACCCCGTGGTGCTGGCCGACGTACACGGTGACGTGGCGCTCTACGGGCTGCCGTACCTGGAGCCGGCCCTGGTCAGGGACGAGTTCGCCGCGGAGAAGGTCAGCCACGAGGCGGTGCTGGGCGCGGCCATGGAACGGATCCGGGCCGACCTGGCCGCCCGCCTGCCCGGCACCCGCTCCGTCGTCCTCGCCCACGCCTTCGTCACCGGCGGACAGACCAGCGACAGCGAGCGCGACATCGCCGTCGGCGGCGTCGAGGCCGTGCCCGCTTCCGTCTTCGACGGGGTGGACTACGCCGCGCTCGGCCACCTGCACGGCTGCCAGACGATCAACGAACGGGTCCGCTACTCCGGTTCCCCCCTCGCCTATTCCTTCTCCGAGGCCGACCAACGGAAGACCATGTGGCTGGTCGAGCTGGGAGGGGAGGGGGAGATCGTCGGCGCCGAGCGGATCGACACTCCCGTGCCGCGGGCCCTCGTCCGGCTGCGGGGGCGGCTGGAGGCGCTGCTGGAAGACACGGCGTACGGGGTGCACGAGGACGCCTGGGTCGAGGCGACCCTCACCGACCCGGTCCGGCCCGACGACCCCATGGCCAGGCTCGCCGCCCGCTTCCCGCACACCCTCAGCCTCGCCTTCGACCCCGAGGGCCGCGAGGAGGAGACCGGCACCTCCTACGCCCAGCGGCTGCGCGGCCGCAGCGACCAGGAGATCGCCGAGGACTTCGTCGCCCACGTACGCGGCGGCGGCCACGCCGACGACTCCGAACGGGCCGTGCTGCGGAGCGCCTTCGACGACGTACGGACCGACGACAGCCGCCAGGAGACCCGCCGATGAGGCTGCACCGGCTGTCGGTCACCGCCTTCGGGCCCTTCGCCGAGCCCCAGGAGATCGACTTCGACGCCCTGTCCGGCGCCGGGATCTTCCTACTGCACGGGCCCACCGGCGCCGGCAAGACCTCCGTCCTCGACGCCGTCTGCTACGCGCTCTACGGCTCCGTGCCCGGCCCCCGCCAGGCCCCCGGCACCAGCCTGCGCAGCGACCACGCCTCCGCCGACACCCCGACCGAGGTCACCCTCGAACTCACCGCGGGCGGGCGCCGACTGGAGATCACCCGGCGCCCGGAACAGGACCGGCCGAAGAAGCGCGGCACGGGGACGACCAAGGACAAGGCGCAGACCTGGCTGCGCGAGTACGACGGGGAACGCTGGCTCGCGCTCAGCCGTTCCCACCAGGAGATCGGCGAGGAGATCGAGCAGCTCCTCGGCATGAGCCGCGAACAGTTCTGCCAGGTGGTGCTGTTGCCGCAGGGGGAGTTCGCCAAGTTCCTGCGCGCCGACGAGGCCGCGCGCGGCCGGCTGCTCGGGCGTCTCTTCGACACCCGCCGCTTCGCCGCCGTCGAGACCTTGCTGGGCGAGCGCCGCCGGGCCGCCGAGGCGAAGGTCCGGGCCGGCGACGAGAAGGTGCTGCACACCGCCCAGCGGCTCGCCCAGGCCGCCGGGGACGGCGCGGACCTGCGCGCCTGGCCCATGCCCGGACACCAGCCCGGCGACCCCGGCCTCGCCGAGGCCGTCCGCGCCTGGGCCGCCGTCGCCCGGTGCTCGGCCAGGGAGCGGCTGGCGGTGGCCGAGTACGCCCTGGCCGCCGTCGAGGGCCGGCACGCCGCGGCCCGGCGGGCCGCGGAGGAGGCCAGGGAGCTCGACCGCTTGCAGCGCCGCCACGCGGAGACCACCTGGCGGGCCGCCCTGCTCGCCGAGGCCGCGCCCGAGCGGGAGCGGGTGCGCGCCCTGCTGGACCGGGCCCGGCGCGGCGCCCTGGTCGCCCCCGCGCTGGAGCTGCGCGGAGCGGCCTCGGCCGCGCACCTCGCCGCCCACCACGCGGAGTCGGCCGCCCGGGCCGAACTCCCGCCCGCGCTCAAGGAGGCGGGCACCGAGCAGCTGGCCGGCGTCGAGCAGGGGCTGCGCGAGGCGCTGGGCGCGCTGGGGGCGGCCCGCCGGGACGAGCAGCGCAGCGCCGAGATCGGCCGCGAACGGGCCGACCTGGAAAGGGAGTCCCGGGCTGCCGAGGAGGCCCACCTGGAGTCCGCCGAGTGGCTGGAGCGCTGGGACGCCACCCGGGCCGAGCTGCAGGAGCGGGCCGACGCGGCCCAGCAGGCCGCGACCCTGGCCGAGCAGCTCGCGGGCAGGCTGGAGCCCGCCCGCATGCACCTCAACGCCGCCCGGCGGCGCGACGAGTTCGCCGCCGAGGCCGAGCGGACCGAGGGCGAACTCCTCACCCTGCGCGAGGAATCCGCGGCCGCGCGGGAGCGCTGGCTGGAACTCAAGGAGGCCCGGCTGCGCGGCATCGCCGCCGAGCTCGCCGAGGCACTCGTCGCCGGCGAGGCCTGCGCGGTGTGCGGCAGCGCCGAGCACCCCGAGCCGGCCCGCCCGGCCCCCGGCCACGTGGACCGGGCCGCGGAGGACGCCGCCCACGCCCACTTCGAGCGGGCCGAACAGGCCCGGGCCGCCGTCGAACGCAGGCTCGCCGCCACCCAGAAGGCGCGGACCGAGGCCGCGGCCGCCGCCGGGGACGCCACCACCGGGGAACTCCTCGCACTGACCTCGGAGCTGAGTGCCGGGCACGCCGCCGCCCACGCCGAGGCCGCCGGACTGCACACCGCCCGGGAGCGCCTCGCCCGCGCCGAGCGCGAGCACGCCTCGCGCAGCGCCGACTGGCAGGGCGCCGAACGCCAGGCCGCCGCCCGGGCCTCGCGCCGCGAGGCGCTGGACCGGGAGCAGGCCGCGCTGGAGGCCGAGCTGGCCCTGGTGCGGGACGGGGCGCCCACCGTCGCCGCGCGCGCCCGGACCCTGGAGGACCGGGTCCGGATCGTCTCCGGGTCCGCCGCCGCGCTGCGCCGCGCCGAAACGACGGCCGCCCGGCTGAAGGAGGCCGACGACCAGCTCGCAGACGCCGCCTTCAAGGCCGGCTTCGACACCATCGGGGAGGCGGCCGACGCCGTCCTCCCCGAATACGAACGCACCGCGCTCCAACACCGGCTGGACGCCTGGCAGGCAGAAGAAGCCATGCTCGCGGACCGCCTCGGCGAGAGCGACACCGCCGCGGCCGCAGCCCTGCCTCCGGCCGCACCGGAGGAGGCCGAGGCGTACGCGGCGCGGGCCGCGGCGAAGCTTCGTACGGCAGGATCGGCCTTCGACGCGGCCCGGTTCCGGTGCGAGGAGCTCGACCGGCTCTCCCGGCAGGCGGAGCACGAACTGCGCGCTCTGGGTCCGCTGCGCGAGGCCTACGACCGGGTGGCCCGGCTGGCCGGACTCACCGCGGGCACCTCCGCCGACAACGAACGCAAGATGCGGCTGGAGGCCTACGTGCTGGCCGCCCGGCTGGAGCAGGTCGCCGCCGCCGCGACCGTACGGCTCCTGCGCATGTCCGGCGGCCGCTACACCCTGGTGCACTCCGACGCGCGGGCGAGCGGACGGGGGCGTTCCGGGCTCGGGCTGCACGTCGTCGACGCGTGGACCGGCAGCGAGCGGGACACCGCCACGCTGTCGGGCGGCGAGACCTTCTTCGCCTCGCTCGCCCTCGCGCTGGGCCTCGCCGACGTGGTCACGGACGAGGCGGGCGGCATGCGCCTGGACACCCTCTTCATCGACGAGGGCTTCGGCAGCCTCGACGACCAGGCGCTGGACGAGGTGCTCGACGTACTGGACTCGCTGCGCGAGCGGGACCGCAGCGTCGGCATCGTCAGCCACGTCGCCGACCTGCGCACCCGGGTCCAGGCCCAGCTGGAGATCGTCAAGCAGCGGGGCGGCTCCGTGGTGCGCCACCGCACGGCGGCGCTCACGGACTGAGCGGCCTGCGGGGGAGCGGCGACGAGTACACGATGCTCGTCGTCACCGAGCCGAGGCCCGAAATGCGGCCCGTGACCTCCTCCAGGTGCGCCATCGAGCGGGCGGCGACCTTGAGCACGAAGCAGTCGTCGCCCGTGACGTGATGGGCCTCCAAGATCTCCGACGTGGCGTCCAGGAAGTCGTGGAACGGCTTGTAGTTGCCGTGCGGATAGCGCAGCCGCACCAGCGCGAGGATCGTCTTGCCGAGCTTCTCCGGATCCACCACCGCCGTGTACCCGGTGATGACGCCGGCCTCCTCCAGCCGGCGGACCCGCTCGGTGACGGCGCTGGCGGACATGGATACGGCGCGCGCGAGCTCGGTGAAGCTGGCACGGCCGTCGCGCTGGAGGACTTCGAGGATCCGCCAGTCGGTGGGGTCAGGGGAATAGTCGGTCATGACGTAGGTCTAGCAGGGGATTCCCCGCCTGTACAACGAAAAGGCCGGGGAAAACCACTTCCGAGGGTGATCAACAAATCGTAGATTTCTCGGCATGACGACGACGCAGAACACCACTTCCCCCGCCGCCACCACCAACCCCGTGCTCCGGGTGCCCCCGGCGTCCCCGGCCGCGGCCGCGGCGTACTTCGCCGCCAGTCTGGCCTTCCACGCGGACGTCTCGGACGTCGCCGCCGCCTTCAAGGCCCACCGGGAGCAGGGCGCCGAGCTCGGCTTCCAGCTGATCGACTCCCGCTCCACCCCGTCCTGGGACCAGGCCCACGTGCCCGGAGCCGTCCACCTGCCCACCGCCCTCATCCCCGAGCAGGCCGAGCGGCTCCTGGACAAGAACGTCCCCGTGGTGACGTACTGCTGGGGCCCCGGCTGCAACGGCGGCACCCGCTCCGCCCTGGCCCTGGCCGAACTCGGCTACCAGGTCAAGGAGATGCTCGGCGGCATCGAGTACTGGATCCGCGAGGGCTTCGAGGTCGAGACCTGGCAGGGCAGCCAGCAGCGCGCGGAGGCCGACCCGCTGACCGCGCCCACCGACTCGGACGACTGCGGCTGCTGAGGTGTGCGCCTTACGAGCCGTGCGCGCCGTACCAGCCGTACGAGGCCCACGCGGACGGGCCGCTCACTCCAGGGGGAGACGAGCGGCCCGTTCGTCGTTCGTGGTGACGTCGTTCGCGGTGGTGTCAGAGCTTGGAGAGCTCGTCCACGAGGTCGTCCAGCCCCAGCGAACCCTGCGACAGCGCCGCCATGTGCCAGGCCTTCAGGTCGAAGGACTCGCCGCGCGCGGCCCGCGCGTTGTCGCGGCCCAGCAGCCAGGCGCGCTCGCCCAGCTTGTAACCGATCGCCTGCCCCGGCATCGACAGGTAACGGGTCAGCTCGCTCTCGACGAAGTCCCCCGGCCGGCCGCTGTGCAGGCCGAAGAACTCCTGCGCCAGATCCACCGTCCACCGCTCGCCGGGGTGGAACGGCGAGTCCGCCGGGATCTCCAGGCCCAGGTGCATGCCGATGTCCACGATGACCCGCGCCGCGCGCATCATCTGGCAGTCCAGGTAGCCCAGGCGCTGCTCCGCGTCCTTGAGGTACCCGAGCTCGTCCATCAGTCGCTCCGCGTACAGCGCCCAGCCCTCGGCGTTGGCGCTGACGAGGCCGACGCCCGCCTGGTAGCGGGAGAGCTGGTCCGCGACGTGCGTCCACTGCGCGAGCTGCAGGTGGTGGCCGGGAACGCCCTCGTGGTACCAGGTGGAGACGAGGTCGTAGACGGGGAAGCGGGTCTGGCCCATGGTGGGCAGCCAGGTACGGCCCGGGCGGGAGAAGTCCTCCGAGGGGTTCGTGTAGTACGGGGCTGCGGCGCCGCCCGGCGGGGCGATCATCGACTCCACGCGCTTGACCCGCTCGGCGAGTTCGAAGTGGGTGCCGTCGAGGTTCTCGATGGCCTCGTCCATGAGGCCCTGGAGCCAGGCCTGGACCTCGTCGACGCCCTCGATGTGGGTGCCGTGCTCGTCCAGGTGCTTCAGCGCCTCCCAGGGGCCGGCGCCCGGGAGGATCTTGGCCGCCTCGGTCTTCATTTCGGCGAGCAGGCGGTGGTATTCCGACCAGCCGTACGCGTACGCCTCGTCCAGGTCCAGATCGGTGCCGTTGAAGTAGCGCGACCAGCGGGCGTAGCGCTCGCGGCCCACGGTGTCCGGCTTGCCGTCGACGGCCGGCGCGTACACGTCGCGCATCCAGTCGCGGAGCTCGACGACGGTGGCGGTCGCGCCGGCGGCCGCCTCGGCCAGTTCGGTGCGCAGGGATTCGGGGCCGGCCGCGGCGAAGTCCTCGAAGAAGGCGGGCTCGTCGCCGTCCTGCCCGGCCCAGGTGCCGAGCTGGCCGATCATGGTGGCGGTGGCGCGGGGGCCGCCGTACAGGCCGCGCTCCAGGCCGAGGGCCAGGCTCTCGCGGTACCCGGCGAGGGCGGCGGGTACGGCGCGCAGCCGCTCGGCGATGGCCGCCCACTCCTCGTCGGTGTCGGCCGGGGTGAGGGTGAAGACCTCGCGGACGGAGTGCGCGGGGCTGTGGATGTTGCTGACCGTGCACAGGTCCTCGTCGGCCTCGTGGACCGCGAGTTCGGCGGTGAGGCGCTCGCGCAGCAGGCGGGCACAACGGCGCTCGGCGTCGCTGTCGGCGCCGGGCAGCCGCTCGGCGGCGTCGAGGCGGTCGAGGGTGGTACGAGCGAGTTCGGCGACGGCCGCGCGGCCGGCCGGGGAGAAGTCCGGGAGCTTGGCGGAGCTCTCGGCGACACCGAGGTAGGTGCCCGTGATCGGGTCGAGGGCGATGAGGTCGTCGACGTACGCGTCGGCCACCTCGCGGGGCAGCCGGGAAGCGCTGCCGTTGTGGAGGATCTCTGACATGCGGACATCTTCGTACGTGAGACGGGCCCGCGTCATCACCGTATGACGTCAGTCTGCTGACTTGGTCCGCCGGCGGCAACGCCCGCGACCCGCACGCGGCCCTTCGGCGCGGTGCGGGTCGGGGTACGGGCCTGGTCGGGGGCCTGGTGGAGGGCCTGGTACGGGCCGCCCGGTGCCGGCGGCAACAGGGCCCGGGTCAGTGGTGGTTGCGCGGGGACTGCGGTTCGCGCCGGGGGAGTTCGCGGGCGCCCTCGTGGGTGACGTCGTACGGGAGCCGCGAGCTGACGGGGGTCGCGTCCAGCCGGGCCGTGATCACCAGGGTGCCCTCCTCGATCTGGTAGTCGAGGGGGAGGCCCAGCCCGCGCATGGCGGCGACCATGCCGGTGTTGGCGGCCTGCGTGACGGCGTACACGCTGTCGCACCCGGCTTCGACGGCCATCGCGACGAGGCGGCGCAGCAGTTCGGAGCCGATCCCCCGGCGCTGCCAGTCGTCCTCGATGAGCAGTGCGACCTCGGTCTCGTCGCCGTCCCACAGGAGGTGGCCGAGGGCCACGAGCTTGCCGGAGGCGGTGGTGGCGGCCAGGGTGCGGCCGAACCGGGGGCTGAGCAGGTGGCCGAGGTAGCGGTCGGCGTCGGAGACGGGGCCGTGGTAGCGCAGCGACAGGGTGCGCTCGGAGCAGCGGTCGTGCATCGCGCGGGCCGCCGGCAGGTCGGAGCCGTCGGCGCGGCGGACGGTGATCTCGTTGCCTTCGGGCAGGGTCAGCACGTCCAGGCCGCGCGGGACGCGGGGGCCGAGGCGGGCGTCGAGCTCGACGAGGGCGCGGGCACGGGCGAACTCGGTCGGCGTGAAGGGCAGGTAGGGCCGCTCCACGGTGATCGCGCCGCCGGAAGGGTCGCGCAGCCGCATGACGGTGGCCTCCAGAACCCCTTCCACGGGGGCGTCGGCGCCCGCGTTGGGGCGGCCGGAGAGGGTGGTCGCCGGGATCGAGTGGATCGTGCAGCGGCCGAGCAGCTGCCGCAGCGCGAGGGGGAGCTCGGCGGCGTCCAGCGCGGTGCGGGTGGCCAGGCCCAGGACGCGGGTCGGGGTGTCGACGAGGTCGTGGGCGTCGGCGCGTTCGATCCAGGTGCTGTGGCCGCCGGCCAGGGCGACGGCGCGCGTGAGTTCGGCGGAGGGCAGCTGCTGGGGGGCGCGCAGGAGGAACTCGTCGACGGTGCCGCCCTCGGGGAGCGGGTGCGTCTGGAGGGTCAGGATGTCGACGCCGTTGTGGGCGAGGGCGGTGCACAGGGCGGCCAGGGAGCCGGGCTCGTCCCGTACGGTCGTGCGCATCCGCCAGAGCGCGGCGGACGGCGCGTCCGCGGCGGGGTCTCCGCTCGCGGTCGCGCTCGTGGCCCCGCTCGTGGTCGCGACCGCGGCCGGGGCCGCCGCCGGGGTGGTGCCCGGCGGCGGCGCATGGCTGTGACGCCTTGCCCACCAGGTGTGGAAGGCCGCGGTGACGAGGAGCGCGACGGCCGAGGCCACGAGCAGGACCGGGCCCCTGGGGCCGTGCACGACGAGATTGGCGATGGCGTCGGCGACCGCGACGGCGCAGAAGAGCGCGGCGAGTTCGACGACGTCACGGCGCCAGTGGTGGCGGTGGGAACGCTGGGCGGAGGCAAGATCACGGTCAGTCATGCACACCACTGTGACGTAAGGGTGTTGCGTGATCACGAACGATCTGTGACCGACTGGTTAAGTGTCCATCTGGCCGATTTCATCCAGTTTTCCAGGCTATTTCCGGCTACTGACCCACGCGCCCGGGCTGGAGGGTCTTGGTGAACAGGACACCGCCTCCCTGCTGCCGCAGCCGGACGGTGAGCTCCCCGCTGCCGCCGTCGATGTCCACCTCGCCGTAGTACGGGGGGTTCTCCGACGGGGACATGTTGGCGAACGGCGCCGACTGGACGAAGGCCGTCTCCGGGCCGAAGGTGGCGTCGAGCCGCCCGGCCGGGAAGCCGCCCGCGCCGATCGGGCCGGAGACGAACTCCCAGAACGGCGCGAAGTCGGCGAAGGCGGCCCGCTCCGGCGCGTAGTGGTTGGCGGCGGTGTAGTGCACGTCGGCGGTGAGCCAGAGGGTGCCGGTGATGCGCTGGTGCTTGATGTGGCGCAGCAGCTCGGCGATCTGGAGCTCACGCCCCAGCGGGGCGCCGGGGTCGCCCTGCGCCACGGCCTCGAAGTTCGTCGCCCCGTCGCCGACGACGATGCCGAGCGGCATGTCGGCGGCGATCACCTTCCAGGTGGCGCGGGAGCGGGTGAGCTCGCGCTTCAGCCAGGCCAGCTGCTCGGGGCCGAGGATTCCGATGGGGTCCTCGGTCTGCGTGCCGGGGGAGTTGGCGTTCCGGTACGTGCGCATGTCGAGCACGAAGACGTCGAGGAGCGGGCCGTACCGCATCGCGCGGTACATCCGGCCCTCGGCGCGGCCGCCGCGCAGGTCGGTGACGGGGAAGTACTCGCCGAAGACCTGGCGGGCTCGGGCGGCGAGGGTGTCGGCTTCGCGCACCGTGTAGCGGGGGTCGTCGATCAGCTGGCCCGGGTACCAGTTGTTGCGCACCTCGTGGTCGTCCCACTGGGCGAGGACGGGGACCTGGGCGTTGAAGTCGCGCAGGTTGGGATCGAGCAGGTTGTAGCGGAAGTTCCCGCGGAACTCGGCCAGGGTCTCGGCGACCTTCGACTTCTCCTCGGTGGTGACGTTGCGCCACGTGCTGCCGTCACGGAGGGGTACGGCGGCCTTGATCGGCCCGTCGGCGTAGATCGTGTCCCCGCTGAAGAGGAAGAAGTCGGGGTCGCGCAGCCGCATCTCCTCGAAGACCCGGTAGCCGCCGAGATCGGGGTTGATGCCCCAGCCCTGGCCGGCCAGGTCCCCCGACCAGAGGAAGCGCACGTCGTGGCGGCGGGAGACGGGGGTGGTGCGGAAGCTGCCGCGGACCGGCTCGGACGTGCGGCGCGGGTCGTCGGGGTCGGCCAGGACGACCCGGTAGTGGATCTGCCGGCCGGGCGGGAGGTCGCGCAGGACGGTCGTACCGGTGAAGTCGCCCGAGGGGCCGAGCAGCGGACCGCGGTGGTGGCGTACGGCGTAGCGGAACGCCTCGCTCGGCGAGGTCTCCACGTACATCCGGGCCGGGCGGTCGGAGCGGGTCCACACGGTGGCGGAGTGGGCGGTGATCTCGCCTGACTGCACGCCCCAGAGCGCGTTCGGCCGGCCGGAGCGGGCGAAGGCGGGGGCCGCGAGCGCCGGAGCGGCGAAGAGTGCGGAGGACAGGGCGAGCGAACCGCCGATCAGGGACCTTCGGGTGTGCGGCATCGGTGCCATCGGTGCGTCTCCAGGGGCGGGCGGGGGTGGGTCGGACCAGCGTGCCGCCGCACCCCGGCCCGGCCGCGTCGCCCACGCGAACCGGGGATGAACAGCCGCCAGCCGCTCAGCCGTTCGGCCTGCGCGGCGGGGGCGGGTGTGCTGTCGCCGGAGCGCTTGCTGCTGAGTCCTTGCCGCTGCTCCCTTGCTGCCGCACCCGCTCCTTGCCGCTGCCCCCGGCCTTCGGGCGCCCCGCCCCGCGCCGCACCGTGCCGTGGGTCAGGCGGCCACGAGGCGCCGGCTGCGGGCGGTGTCCAGGATCACCCGGGAGACGAGTGCCGGATCGTCGTTCATCGGAACGTGGCCGCAGCCCGGGAGCCGGACCAGTCGGGCTCCGGGGATGGTGTGCTTGGCCCGTACGCCCTGGCGGCGCAGCAGCAGCCGGTCGCGGGTGCCCCAGGCGACGGTGACCGGCAGGCCGGGCACGTCTTCGGTGAACCGTACGGACCCACCCGCGGCCAGGGTCGCCTCGAAGCCGGTGGCCTCCCGCAGGGCGAGGGTCTCGGCGACCACGGCCTCGGGCGAACGGCGGGTCGGGCGGGCGTAGATGGTGCCGGTCAGCGCGGCCCGTCCGGCGGCACCGCGCGAGAGCCGCTCCAGTGCGGGGCGGGGCAGGGCCTTGGCGCCGGCGCGCATCGTGAGGAGGGTGGCGAAGGCGTAGCGGCGTTCGCCCTCCGTCCAGAACCCGGCGGGGGAGAGGGCGGTGACCGAGCGGGCGAGGCCGGTCCGGCCCATTTCGAGCGCGAGCAGGCCGCCGAGGGAGTTGCCCGCGACGTGCGGGCGCTCGACACCGAGGGCCGCGCACAGTGCGCCGAGCGCGGGAACCACCGTGGCCAGGTCGTAGGGAACCCCTTCGGGCAGCGGCTCCGAGGCGCCGAAGCCGGGCAGGTCGACGGCGATCACCTCGTGCTCGGCGGCGAGGATGTCGGTCACCGGGTGCCAGGCCTGGAGGTGGTGGCCGATGCCGTGCAGCAGGAGGAGGGGTTCGCCCGCGCCCTTGCGCTCGTAGGCGACGGTGGTGGTGCGGGGGCCGAGCGGCGAATCGATCGTGAAGGAGACCGTGGCGGTCATGCTGCTCCTCGTCGGCTGGGCATGTGTGAGACAGGCTGTCAGTAGTGCCACTGCCATGATTACCGCCCGGTAGCCCTTGACTACAACCCTCTGGTGCACACGAGAACATCCCGTGAACGGCTTGATGCGTATGCCCGATCTGCCCCGGACAGGGGTGAGCATTGGTCTTGACCAAGGGGGTGTGCCGTCCTATCGTCGCAGGGATAGTGCAGGAACCTTTAATAAACAAAGGCGCGGAACTGCCGCTGGAACACACGGCGAGTGCGGCGATCGCAGGAGGAGTCAGGGTGGGGACCACGCAGCTCGAAACGGTGCCGGAGCCGAAGTACTGGCACCTCAAGACCGTCCTCAGCGAAGCGCTCGACCAGGACTTCGCCGTCGGTGAGGTCCTGCCGAACGAGCGTGAGCTCGCCGCCCGCTTCGGCGTCGCCCGCGCGACCCTGCGCCAGGCGCTGGAGCAGCTGGAGCTCGAGGGCCGACTGCAGCGCCGCCGCGGGGTCGGTACCACCGTCGCCCCGCCGCGCGTCGGTGTCGCCGTCGGCACCGCCGGGCACAGCTGGCCCGGCGAGCACGTCGACGGCTGGGAGCCGGTGGACGCCGCGGAGACCGTGCCGTCGGCAGCGGTGCTGAAGCTGCTGGGTACCGGCGGGGGCTTCGCCGCCGACGAGCCGGTCCACACCGTGCGCCGGACCCGCGTCACCCAGGGTCAGGCCGTCGCCGCCGAACTGCTCTACGTCCCGGCCGCCTCGGTGCCCGGTCTCACCGCGATCGAGGCTCCGGCCGGTCCCGCCCGCGCCCGCGCCGTCCTGCGCGAGCTGCAGCGGCTGGTCCTCGAAGGCCAGGACCGCTCGGTGGAACTCGGCTCCGCGCGCGCCGACGACGCCAAAGAACTGGACCGCCTGCCCGGCGCGCCCGTACTCCTCGTCACCACGCGCTACTTCACCGCGGCGGGCACCGCCGCCGTCTCGGTGGCGACCTACCGCGCCGACACCTGCCGCCTCACCTTCGGCGACTCCGGCGACGTCGAGATCACCCACGAGCCCCGCGTCGCCTCCTGACGCAGGTGGCCCGGAGTTCTTCAGGGTTACGGGTGCGGCCCGGGTCCGGCAGTCGCCGGGCCCGGGCCGCACCCGCATTCCGTACGCGCTCCGGTGGTGTGGGTGTGGTCAGCGGCGGCGGGCCGTGACCGTCTTCTCCACGGCGAAGAGTTCTTCTTCCACGTGGTCCAGCGCGAGGCGCAGCGCGCCGGTGGCCACCGCCGCCTCGCCGAGCAGGGACAGGGCAACCTTCGGCGGCCGCAGGCAGTAGCGCTCCAGCTCCCGGCGCAGGGGGTCCAGGACCCCGTCCAGCCCGGCCGCCCAGCCGCCGACCACCACCAGCTCCGGATCCATTGCCAGGACCAGCGCCGCCACGTCGTGCACCAGCCGCTGCAGGAACCGCTCGACGGCGGCCACCGCCCGCTCGTCGCCCCGCTTGGCCATGGCGAAGACCTCGGCCACCGCAGGCTCGTCCAGCGGATGAAGGGGTTCACCGGTGGTCGACAGCAGCTTTTCGGGCGTGACCTCGCGACCCAGCAGGTGCAGGGCTCCGATCTCGCCCGCCGCTCCGCCGAAGCCGCGGTGGAGCCGGCCGCCGATCAGCGAGCCGGCGCCGGGACTGAGCCCCGCCATCACGAACACGATGTCGTCGGTGTCCCGCGCGGCACCCTTCCAGTGCTCGGCGACCGCCGCGGCGTTGGCGTCGTTCTCCACCTGCACCGGGCAGCGGAACGAGCGCTGGAGCCGTTCCCCCAGCGGCAGACCCGTCCAGCCGGGCAGGGCCGTGCCGAGGCGGACCGTGCCGTCCGCCTCCACGATGCCGGGGCTGCCGACCCCGACCGCGCGCAGTGAGTCCCGGGGCACCCCGGCCCTGCGCAGCAGATCCGCCACGGCAGCGCGGACCTTCTCCAGCCGCTCGTCGGCGGACGCCGACTCCGAGACGTCCTTCGTGCCCGCGCCGATGACCCGACCGTCCAGCCCGGAGAGCAGCACGGCGACCCGGTGCGAGCCGATCTCGATGCCCAGCAGGTGCCCGGCCTCGGCCCGGAAACGGAACCGCCTGGCAGGACGCCCCTGACGCCGCGCGCCTTCCTCGGCGTCGGCCTCGACGACCAGCCCGGTCCCCATCAGCCCCTCCACGACCCCCTCGACGGTCGGCCTGGAGAGACCGGTCACCCGGGTGAGGTCGGTGAGGGTCGGTGCTTCGGCCGCGCGCAGTGCGCGCAGCACCACGGCGGAGTTGATCCGCCTGAGCAGAGAGGGATCTCCGCCGGTCAGCTGCCCCAACGTGTGTCCTCCCAGCGAGCGAGCATGTCAGCCGGATCGTACTGCGCACCCGGTGCCGCGGCGAGAACCAGCCCCCCATCGGCCGGAAGTCATCGGTCCGGTCAGGCCGGGGCGACGAACCCCGACTCGTAGGCCATGATCACGGCCTGGGTCCGGTCCCGCGCCCCCAGCTTCCCCAGAATCGCGCTGACGTGCGACTTCACCGTCTCCGTTCCGACGATCAGCTTCGAGGCGATCTCCACGTTGGTCAGCCCCCGGGCCATGAGCCGCAGGACCGCCTCCTCGCGCTCGGTCAAGGCAGCCCGCTCCAGCACGGCCCGGGCCTGGCGGTTTCCGTACTCCGCGGCCAGGGCACGCACAGCCGCTGGGAAGAGCAGCGTCTCGCCCTCCGCCACCAGCCGGACCGCGTGCACGATCTCCGAAGGCCTGGCGCGCTTCAGCAGGAACCCGCTCGCGCCGGCCCGCAGCGCCTGGTAGACGTACTCGTCGTTCTCGAAGGTGGTGACCACGAGGATCTTCGGCGGGGAATCCACCGTCTTCAGGATGGCGCGGGTCGCCTCGATCCCGTCGAGCAGCGGCATCCGTACGTCCATCGCCACCACGTCCGGCCGCAGTTGCCGCACCAGTGGGACGACGGAGGCCCCGTCGGGCGCCTCACCCACCACCTCGATGTCGGGCTGGGCGTCCAGGACGGCACGCAGACCCGCGCGCACCAGGGGTTCGTCGTCGACGAGCAGTACGGTAACCGGCATCCGGTCAGCCTATTCGCTCCAGCGGAAGCCGGGCGCGCACCCTCCAGTTGCCCTCGTGCGGCCCGGTCTCGGCCTCCCCTCCGAGCAACGCGGCCCGCTCCCGGATGCCGCGCAGTCCGGAGCCGCGGCCCGTCATCGGCCCGGGCTCCGTCGGCAGGGGATTGGTGACCTCCAAGTCCAGTCTTCCCACGGCCATTTCGATCCGCACCCGGACCGGAACCGAACCGCTGTGGCGCAGTACGTTGGTCAGCGCCTCCTGAAGGATCCGGTATCCCTCGCGTGCCACCGGGCCCGGCAACTTCTCCAGCGGACCGGACAGTTCGGCGTCCACCGAGGCGCCGGAAGCGCGCGCCGACTCCAGCAGCCGGTCGGCATCGGCCAGGGTGGGCCGCTGGGAGGGAGGCCGGGAGGACTCACGGAGCACCATGAGGACCCGCTCCAGGTCCTCCATCGCGGCCCGTCCCGTCTCCTCGATCGCGCAGAGCGCCCGCTCGGTGAACTCCGGATCGCCCGCCGCCCGGGCGGCTCCCGCCTGGACGACGGCCACGGTGAGCGCGTGCCCGATGGAGTCGTGCAACTCCCGGGCGATCCGCGTCCGTTCCAACAGCTGCTCCGTCCGTGCCTCGAGCGCGGTGAGCCGCTCGGCCGCCGAAGGCCCCAGCAGTTTGGCGGCTATGGCGGTGACGGCTTCGCCGAGCAGGACCACGATGAACAGCAGCAGGACCAGCGGCACCGGCACGAGGAGCAAGGCCGCCCAGCGAGGCGGGACGAAGGGCAGGATCACGTCGTCCGCCCCGAGAGCGCGCCCCGCGCCGGTGATGGCGAGTTCCAGCGTCATGATCGGCAGCCACACCGTCGCCGCCATGGCCACGCCCGCCAAGACGAGACGTATCTCGAGCCAGGCGAGCGTCCGCCAGCGGTCACTCCAACGCGCGGACGGTGCGGTGCTGATGGAGCCGTCGGGCCGGCCGCGCTCGTGCGGGGTGAGCAGGAACTGGGCCTGCAGCCCTTCTGCCAGCCGCACCCAGGGGACCAGTCCGAAGGGGGCGACGATCAGGGCGGGCATCCACGGCCATGCGGGCTCTATGAACATCCAGATGGCGAGGAGCAGGATCGGTACGAGCAGATGCAGCCAGCGGGTGTAGGTGACCCCGCGAAGGGGGGCACGGAGCAATCGGTACATGTCCTCATCCTGACAGCCGGCCGTCGGCGGCCGTCTCCCCCACGTGGGGGAGACGATCCCCCCACGTGGGGGAGGATGGGGGGTGGGTCCGACGGCGAATCTTGAGGCATGAACACGATCGAGATTCGAGACCTCACCAAGGAATACGGCACCCACCGTGCGGTGGACGGCCTCACCTTCGATGTTTTGCCCGGGCGGGTCACCGGCTTCCTCGGCCCCAACGGAGCCGGAAAGTCGACCACGATGCGGCTGCTGCTGGGCCTGGACCGGGCGACCTCGGGCACGGCCACCATCGGTGGGCGGAGCTACCTGGACTTCCCGGACCCGCTGCACCGGGTCGGAGCCCTCCTGGACGCGCAGTCGGCGCACGGCGGACGCACCGCTCAGGACCACCTCCGCTTTCTCGCCGCGGCCGGCAGTATGCCGATGCGCCGGGTGGGCGAGGTCTTGGAGCAGGCCGGGCTGGCCTCCGTGGCCAAGCGGCGGATCAAGTCATTCTCGCTCGGCATGCGCCAGCGCCTCGGCATAGCCGCCGCGCTACTGGGCGACCCCGGGGTGCTCCTGTTGGACGAGCCGACCAACGGCCTCGACCCCGAGGGCATCATCTGGATCCGTGAGCTGATGCGCGGCTTCGCCGCCGAAGGACGCACCGTCCTGGTCTCCAGCCACCTGATGTCCGAGACCTCGGCGCTCGCCGACCACTTGATCGTGCTCGGCAACGGCAAGCTGCTGGCCGATACCTCGATGAAGGAATTCATCGACGCCCGCAGCACCCAGAGGGTGCGCCTGCGCACCTCCGACCCGATCCGGCTGCGGGCCGCACTGGCCCGGGACGGCTTCGAGATGGTGACTGCCGACGACGGGCGATGGACCGTCGAAGGCATGCAGGCCGAAGACCTCGGCGGCCTGGCGGCCCGCGAAGGCATCCCCATGCTGGAGCTCTCCGACGAGCGCGCCTCGCTGGAGCAGGCCTACCTCGACCTCACGGCCGATCACGCGCAGTTCACCGCAACCCACTGACTTTCCCAACCTCCAGGAGGCATCGCCATGCGCGCCGCTCTGCCCACCGCACCCACCCTGCACTCGGAATGGATCAAGATTCGGTCGCTGCGTGGAACATTCTGGGCGCTGATAGCCGTCTTCGCCGCCACCGCGGGAATCCAGGTGCTGACGGCTGCGGCGATAGGCCAGGCAGAAGCCGGCAGCATGGGACAGGACCCGCTCTACGCGGCCTACTACGGACTCATCTTCGGCCAGATCGCCGCCATGACCTTCGGTGCGGGCGCCCTGTCCTGCGAGTTCCAGAACGGCGCTCTGCGCACCTCTCTGGCCGCCGTGCCGAACCGCACCCGGTTCTACCTGTCGAAGATGGCGATGGTGGGCGGACTGGCCCTGGTGGTCGGTCAGGTCTCGGGACTGGTCACCTTCGTCGCGGGCCAGGCGTTGATGGGCCCGTACGCCCTTGAGCTCGGCGACCCGGGTACCTACCGTTCCATCGTCGGCTGCGGGCTCTACCTCGCACTGATGGCCCTGTTCGCCGCCGGGCTGGCCGCCGTGCTGAAGAGCGGCACTGCCGTGCTGAGCCTGCTCATACCCTTCGTCCTGCTGGTCTCGTTCATCGTTGGCGAGGCTTCCGGCGGCGTGGCCCAGTTCCTGCCGGACCGTGCCGGCCAGATGGTGATGCACTCGCAGACGCAGGACGGTCTCGGTCCCTGGACGGGCCTCGGCGTGATGGCACTGTGGGCGGGCGCTGCGGTGTTCGGCGGCTGGCTGGCGGTGCGGCGCCGGGACGCGTGACGCCGGACCAGTTGTCAGTGGGGGTCGGGATACTGACGGTATGACCACGGCAGAGCATCTCGACACGATCGACCGGCTCAGGGTGACGGAATTCCCACCCGAGCCGGTCTGGTACGGCGGGCAGAGCAGCGGCCCCGGTTACCACATGGTCCCGGTGGGGCGGACCGCGGACTTCTGGGCGGACGGCGGAGCCGGACGGAGCGAGGCGGCCGACCAGATCAACGCCGAGTACGGGGCGTTGGTCCAAGCCCTGACAAGCCGGTGGGGGGACCCGCAGATATTCAGCCTGGGATCGCTGAGGGACCGCGGGTTCGACGGCGAGGAGATACCGGAGCCGTGGGACGAGCTGAGCAACAGCACCGACCACGTGCACCTGTGGAGGGCCGGCGACCACTGGCTCGTGGCCTACGTGGCGCAGTGGGACGAAGGCGACCCCTACCTGCTGATGGCAGGGGTCACGGTCATCGACCCGCCCTAGGCTTCGGATTCGGCGGCTGCGCGGAGGCGGGCGTATTCCTGGGCCATGGTCTCCGCCGTCCAATGGGCGTTGAGGCCACTGGGGTTGGGGAGGGCCCAGACGCGGGTGGAGCCGATGGTCCGCTCCTGGGGGCCGATCTGTGCCTTCTTCTCACCGAAGGCCGTGCGGTAGGCGGTGACTCCGACCACCGCGAGCCACTGGGGGCGGAGGAGCTCCACCTTGGCTGTGAGGATGCGGCCACCCTCGCGGAACTCCTCGGTGCTGAGCTCGTCCGCGCGGGCAGTGGCGCGGGCCACGACGTTGGTGATGCCGAGGCGGTAGGTCAGCAGCTCCTCCTGCTCGGAGGGGGCCAGCCGGCGGGGGGTGAAACCCGACAGGTGCAGCACAGGCCAGAAACGGTTGCCGGGGCGGGCGAAGTGGTGGCCCGTCGCGGCGGAGAGGAGACCCGGGTTGATGCCGCAGAACAGCACACGCAGACCGCCCGCGACCACGTCCGGGAGGACGCGGTCACGGGCGGCGTTGAGCTCGTCGGGGGTCAGAGGATCGACCCCGGAGCGTATGCGGCGGCCTCCGGGTGCTGCTTGGCGATCGCCTCGATGCGGGAGACCACCGCCGCCACCTGGTCGCCCGCGGCGCCGGTGAAGGACAGCTTGTCGGCCATCAGCGCGTCGAGCTGCGCCCGGTCCAGCGGCATCCGCTCGTCGGCGGCCAGCTTGTCGAGGAGCTCGTTGCGCTCGGCGCCCTGCTCGCGCATCGCGAGGGCCGAGGCCACCGCGTGCTCCTTGATGACCTCGTGGGCGGCCTCGCGGCCCACCCCGGCCCGCACCGCGCCCATCAGGACCTTGGTGGTCGCGAGGAACGGCAGGTAGCGGTCCAGCTCACGGGCCACGACCGCCGGGAAGGCGCCGAACTCGTCGAGGACCGTCAGGAAGGTCTCCAACAGGCCGTCGAAGGCGAAGAACGCGTCCGGCAGGGCGATGCGGCGGACCACGGAGCAGGAGACGTCGCCCTCGTTCCACTGGTCGCCGGCCAGCTCGCCGGTCATCGAGGCGTAACCGCGCAGGATGACCATCAGGCCGTTCACGCGCTCGCAGGAGCGGGTGTTCATCTTGTGCGGCATCGCGGAGGAGCCGACCTGGCCGGGCTTGAAGCCCTCCGTCACCAGCTCGTGGCCGGCCATCAGGCGGATCGTCTTGGCGATGGAGGAGGGTGCTGCGGCCAGCTGGACCAGGGCGGTGACCACGTCGTAGTCGAGCGAGCGCGGGTAGACCTGGCCGACCGAGGTGAAGGCCTGGGCGAAGCCGAGGTGGGTGGCGATCCGCTGCTCCAGGTCGGCGAGCTTGGTGGCGTCGCCACCGAGCAGGTCGAGCATGTCCTGGGCGGTGCCGACGGGGCCCTTGATGCCGCGCAGCGGGTAGCGGTCGAGGAGGTTCTCCAGGCGGTCGTAGGCGACCAGGAGTTCGTCGGCCGCGGTGGCGAAGCGCTTGCCCAGGGTGGTGGCCTGCGCGGCCACGTTGTGGGAGCGGCCGGCCATGACCAGCTCGGCGTGCTCGCCGGCCAGCTTGCCGAGGCGGGCGAGGACGGCGACGGTGCGGTCGCGGGCCAGCTCGAGGGAGAGCCGGATCTGGAGCTGCTCGACGTTCTCGGTGAGGTCGCGCGAGGTCATGCCCTTGTGGACGTGCTCGTGACCGGCGAGGGCGTTGAACTCCTCGATGCGGGCCTTCACGTCGTGCCGGGTGACCTTCTCGCGCTCGGCGATGGAGGCCAGGTCGACGGTCTCCAGGACGCGCTCGTAGTCGGCGAGGGCCGCGTCGGGGACCTCGATGCCGAGGTCCTTCTGGGCGCGCAGCACGGCGAGCCACAGCCGCCGCTCCAGCGTCACCTTGTACTCGGGGGACCACAGGACGGCGAGCTCCGCGGAGGCGTAGCGGCCGGCCAGGACATTGGGGATGCGGGGCTTGGCTGTCACGTGTAGGGATTCTACTTGGGCCCCGGCTGTGCGTTTACGCAGGTAGGGCCGTTGCCGCTGATTGTGGCTTGCTACGAGACGCGCTGGTCCTCGTGCGGGGCGTACGGGAGGAGCTCCGGGCGCTTCGCCGGTCGGCCGTCCCCGGAGGAACGGCCCGTCAGGCGACGGCCGATCCAGGGGAGCAGGTGCCGACGGGCGAAGCTCAGGTCCTGGGCTCGTCGCACCGTCCAGCCCGGGGGCTCGGTGGCCGGAAGCTCGGCGCGCCAGTCGTCCTCGGCGGGCAGGCCCAGCGTCTGCCAGACGGCCTCGGCCACCCGGCGGTGGCCTTCGGGCGTGAGGTGCAGCCGGTCCACGTCCCACATGCGGGGGTCGGCCAGCGCGGGGGACCCGTACAGGTCGACGACGAGGGCGCCGTGCCGTGCCGCGAGCTCCTCGATGAAGAGGAAGAGCTCCTCCATGCGGGGGCGGAAGCGTTCCATCACGGGGCCGTTGCGCCCCGGGGAGCGCATCAGGACCAGCTGCTTGCAGGAGGGTGCGAGGAGTTCCACGGCCGCCTCCAGGTGCTCCCGGACGTGACCCATGTCCACCTTGGGGCGCAGGGTGTCGTTCAGCCCGCCCACCAGGGCCACCACGTCGGCGCCCATCGCGGCCGCGACCGGCGCCTGGTCCGCGGCGATCTGCCCGATCAGCTTCCCGCGGACCGCGAGGTTCGCGTAGCGGAAGTCCGGCTCGCGCGCCGCCAGGCGGGCGGCCAGCAGGTCGGCCCAGCCCCGGTAGGAGCCGTCGGGGAGCAGGTCGGACATCCCCTCGGTGAAGGAGTCGCCGACCGCGACGAAACTGGTGTAGTGCGCATTCATCTCCATGGCGGAGTGATGTTACCGCGCGGTACCCGCCCCGCACGGGCCGGGGACCGTCATCCCCAGCCGGATGCGGGACGGCCGAACAGCTCGCGCAGCACGTCCTCCATCGTCACCAGGCCCGTCATCGCACCGTCCGGACCGAGCACCGCCGCCAGGTGCGTACGGCTTCGCCGCATCGCCGTCAGCACGTCGTCCAGCGGGGTCTCCGCCCGGACCTGCGCGATCGGCCGCAATGCCGACACCGGGAACGGCTCGTCGCGCGCGTCCGGCTCCGCGTCCAGGGCGTCCTTGACGTGCAGGTAGCCCAGGATCCGGCGCTGCGCGTCGATCATCGGGAAACGGGAGTACCCGGACTCCGCCGACAGCCGCTCCAGCCCGGCCGGCGTGATGCCCTCCCGGGCCGGAACCACCCGGTCCGCGGGCAGCACCACGTCGGTGACCGGCCGGCGGCCCAGTTCCAGGGCGTCGTGCAGCCGCTCGCTCGCCCGGTCGTCGATGAGCCCCGCGTTACTGGAGTCCTTCACGATCCGTGCCAGCTCGTCGTCCGAGAAGCTCGCCGCGACCTCGTCCTTCACCTCCACCCGCAGCAGCCGCAGCAGCGCGTTGGCGAAGGCGTTGATCGCGAAGATCACCGGCCGCAGCGCCCGCGTGAGGGTCACCAGCGGCGGGCCCAGGGCCAGCGCGGTACGCACCGGCTCGGCCAGCGCCACGTTCTTCGGCACCATCTCGCCGAAGAGCATGTGCAGGTACGTGGCCAGGGCCAGCGCCACCACGAAGGAGATCGCGTGCGTCACGCCGCCCGGCACCCCGACGAGGTCGAACAGCGGGGCCAGCAGGTGCGCGATGGCCGGCTCGGCCACCACGCCCAGCACCAGGGTGCACAGCGTGATGCCCAGCTGGGCCGCCGCCATCAGGGCCGACACGTGCTCCAGACCCCACAGGACCGCGCGGGCCCGCCGGTCGCCCTGCTCGGCGTACGGCTCGATCTGGCTGCGCCGCACCGAGATCAGCGCGAACTCCGCACCGACGAAGAAGGCGTTGACGACGAGCGTCGCCAGGCCGATCAGAAGCTGGATCGCGGTCATCGGGTCCCCTCTCCGTGCCCGTTCCCGTCGGGCTCGGCCGGCGCGTGCAGCAGCACCCGCGCGGCCCGTCGCCCGCTGGCGTCCACCACGTCCAGGCGCCAGCCGCCCATCTCCAGCCCGTCGCCGACCACCGGGATCCGGCCCAGCTCGGTCGCCATCAGACCGGCGAGGGTCTCGTACGGCCCGTCGGGGACCCGCAGTCCGATCCGCTGGAGCTGGTCTATGCGGGCCGCGCCGTCGGCGGAGTAGAGCGTGCGCCCGTCGGCGTCCGTACCGGCGGGGGCCAGGTCCGGGGTCTCGTGCGGGTCGTGCTCGTCGCGGACCTCGCCGACGACCTCCTCGACGATGTCCTCCAGCGTGGCGACGCCGGCCGTGCCGCCGTACTCGTCGATGACCACGGCCATCGTCTGCTTGCCGGACAGCCGGTCCAGCAGCCGGTCCACGGTCAGCGACTCCGGTACGAGAAGGGGCTCGCGCAGCAGCTGCGACACCGGGTGGCGATGGCGTTCCTCGGCGGGCAGCGCCAGCACGTCCTTGATGTGCACGGTGCCGACGACGGTGTCGAGGCTGCCCCGGTAGACCGGGAAGCGCGACAGGCCGGTGGCCAGCGTCGCGTTCGCCACGTCCTCGGCGGTGGTCTGCAGGTCGAGGGCGGTGACCTGGACGCGCGGGGTCATCACGTTCTCCGCGGTCAGGTCGGCCAGGTTCAAGGTCCGCACGAACAACTCGGCGGTGTCCTTCTCCAGCGAGCCCGCCTTCGCGGAGTGCCGCGCCAGGGCGACCAGCTCCTGGGGGGTCCGCGCGGAGGCCAGCTCCTCGGCCGGCTCCATGCCGAAGCGGCGGACCGTGTGGTTCGCGGTCGTGTTCAGATGACTGATCAGAGGCCTGAAGGCCCGGCTGAACACCCGCTGCACGGTCGCCACGCGCTTGGCGATGGCCAGGGGCGAGGAGATCGCCCAGTTCTTCGGCACCAGCTCGCCGACGACCATCAGCACGACGGTCGACAGCACGGTGCCCAGGACCAGCGCGGTGGTGGACGCGGCCCCGGCCGACAGGCCCATGGCCTTGAACGGGCCCTCGAGCAGGGCTGCGATCGACGGCTTGGAGATCATGCCGATGACCAGGCCGGTCACGGTGATGCCGAGCTGGGCGCCGGAGAGCTGGAAGGTCAGGGTGCGGACGGCGGCCAGGGCGCTGTCGGCCCCGCGCTCGCCCCGCTCGACGGCCCGTTCGAGTTCGCTGCGCTCGACGGTGGTCAGTGAGAACTCGGCCGCGACGAAGACCCCGCAGGCGAGACAGAGCAGCAGTGCCACGACGAGCAGGAGCACCTCGGTCATCGGTCGATCACCTCTGTCCCATGATCGGCCAGGAGGAGAGGTACTGCGCGATGTCGCGAACGGGCGGGTCGTGGACCGGGAGGCTCGCCCATGGGCGGACGATCACACCTTTCGTACGGGTGGCGGGTGAGGACCGCTTGCCCGAACATCGTAAAGGAAGGGCAAAGAGAGCGGATCATTCCGTTGGCGGAGCCGCCCCGAGGTCCGAAGGGCGGAAGTCGGTGGCGGGCCACCGTCCGCGCGTGCTTGGCTCCCGATCATGACCGATCTGCACATCCGGGCCGCAGTGGCGGCCGACGCCGAGACCGTGCTCGCCTTCTGGAGGGAAGCGGCCGAGGGCACGTCCATCACGGACGACGTGGACGGCGTGACGCGCCTCGTCACGCGCGACCCCGAAGCCCTGATCCTCGCGGAGCGCGACGGACTCCTCGTCGGCTCCGTGATCGCCGGCTGGGATGGATGGCGGGCATCCCTCTACCGGCTGGCCGTGCTGCCCTCCCACCGTCGGCAGGGGATCGCCGGCGCGCTCCTCGAAGCGGCCGAACGGCGCTTCCTCGCCGCCGGAGGCCGCCGCGGGGACGCGATGGTCCTCGAGGCGAACGAACGGGCGCACCGCGTGTGGGCCGCGGCCGGCTACCGCCGCGAGGACCACTGGCGCCGCTGGGTGAAGCCGTTCGCCTAGCGGACGTCGTGCCGACCGGGCCGGCTGGCCGACCGGGCCGGTCGGGCCGGGCCGGCCGGTGGGTCGTTACGCCGGCCAGGCCGTCAGGAACGACGCGGCCGACCACGTGCCCGACAGGGCGGGGGAGAGCCAGCCGGGGGCTGCCGCGCGGAAGCGTTCCGGGGCCAGGCCGCCCGAGCCCTCGGGGACCGCGCCCAGGAGGGGGAGGCCCGAGGAGGCCGGGAGGTCCGCCAGGTTGCAGCGGGCCGCCAGGTCCGGGGCGGCGGGCCAGCTGCCGACCACCACGCCCAGCCCCGTCAGCTCCCGCGCCCGGAGGGCCTCCGCCGTGAGGGTGGTGGAGTTGAGGGTGCCGAGGCCCGCCGCGGCCACCACCAGCACCGGGGCGTCGAGCAGGCGGGCCGCGTCGGCCAGGGTGTGGCCGGCCTCGTCGAAGCGGACCAGCAGACCGCCCGCGCCCTCGACGAGGACCAGGTCGTGGGAGAGCGACAGCCGGTGGGCGGCCTCCGCGATCCGCGTCGGCGAGAGCGTGGGCAGTCCCGCGCGCCGGGCGGCCGTGTCCGGAGCCAAGGGCTCCGGGTAGCGGGCCAGTTCCACCGCGGTGACGGAGGGGCCGGCCAGCCGGACGGCCTCGGCGGCGTCCCCCGGCTCGTCCGGGCCGACACCCGTCTGGGCGGGCTTGAGCACCGCCACCGAGCGGCCGACCGCCACAGCGGCGGCCGCGATCGCCGACGTGACCACGGTCTTGCCGACCTCGGTGCCGGTGCCGGAAACGACCAGTACGGACATTTCAGCCTTCCTCGGCCGCCGCGCGCACCGCACGGCAGATACGGGCCACGTCGGCGTCGCCTGTGACGAACGGCGGCATGGTGTAGATCAGGTCCCGGAAGGGGCGCAGCCACACGCCCTCGCGCACCGCCGCCCGGGTGGCGGCCGCCATGTCGATCGGGTGGTCCAGCTGGACGACGCCGATCGCGCCCAGGACGCGTACGTCCCGTACTCCGGGCACCGAGGACACGTCCGCGAGGCCTTCGCGCAGGCCCGCCTCGATCCGCTTGACCTCCCCCGACCAGTCCTGGCCGAGCAGCAGGTCGATGGAGGCGAGGGCCACGGCCGTCGCGAGCGGGTTGCCCATGAAGGTCGGCCCGTGGGCGAGCACGGGGACCTCGCCCTGCGAGATCCCGTCCGCCACCCGCTCCGTGCACAGGGTCGCGGCGAGGGTGAGGTAGCCGCCGGTCAGCGACTTGCCCAGGCACATCACGTCCGGGGTGATCCCCGCGTGGTCGGCGGCGAAGAGCGCGCCGGTACGGCCGAAGCCCGTCGCGATCTCGTCCAGGACGAGCAGCACGCCGTACTCGTCGCACAGCTCGCGCAGGACCCGCAGGTAGCCCGGGTTGTGGAAGCGCATGCCGCCCGCGCCCTGCACCACCGGCTCCACGATCACCGCGGCGAGCTCATCGGCGTGCGCGGCGATCAGGGTGCGCAGGTGGTCCGCGTACGCAGGGTCCACCGGGGTGTCGAAGCCTCCGGGCGGTGCGTCCGCGAAGACCTGCCGCGGCAGGTGGCCCTGCCACAGGTCGTGCATGCCGCCGTCGGGGTCGCACACGGCCATCGGCTGCCAGGTGTCCCCGTGGTAGCCGCCGCGCCAGGTCAGCAGCCGGGTCTTGCCCGTCCGGCCGAGCGAACGCCAGTACTGCAGGCACATCTTGACCGCGACCTCGACGGACACCGACCCCGAATCGGCGAGGAAGACGTGCTCCAGCCCCGCCGGGGTGATCTCGACGAGCTTCGCTGCCAGCCGGACGGCGGGCTCATGGGTGAGTCCGCCGAACATCACGTGTGACATCCGGCCGAGCTGCGCGGTCGCGGCCTCGTTCAGCACCGGGTGGTTGTAGCCGTGGATCGCCGACCACCAGGAGGACATGCCGTCGACGAGTTCGTCGTGACCCTGCCCCTGCGAGGGCACGGCGAGCCGCAGCCGCACCCCCGCGGCCGACTCGATGACCAGCGGCTCCTGCCGCCCGGGCATCGGGCCGTACGGGTGCCAGACGTGCTGCCGGTCCAGCGCGAGGAGTTCCGCGCCGGCCGACAGCGGGTGGTGCTGGTCAGGCATTGGGGGCGACGTCCGTCCCCGCGCCGCGGCGGCGCACCGCCACCAGGTCCGAACGCACCTCGCCGGCCTCGGCCTGCGCCGGAGCGGGAACCGCAGCCGGAGCCGCCTCCGCGTGGTCGGAGTGCCCGGAGCAGCCGCCGCACGCCGAGCCGCAGCCGGCCTGGGAAGAGGCCTCGGCGGAGCCGCCGCTCGAACCGCAGACGGAGGCGCCGCCGGAGTGCGAGCCGCAGCCCCCGCCGGTGGCCGCCTCGGCCACGTCGGAGCGGTGCGCGGGCAGGGTCGTCGTACCGGCGCCCTCCACCTCGAAGCCGGCGTCCGCGATCATGTCGAGGTCTGTCTGGCCTGCCTGGCCCTCACTGGTGAGGTAGTCGCCGAGGAAGATCGAGTTGGCGATGTGCAGGGCCAGCGGCTGCATCGAGCGCAGGTGCACCTCGCGGCCGCCGGCGATCCGGACCTCCACGTCGGGGCAGACGAACCGGACCATCGCCAGGATCCGCAGGCAGCGCTGCGGGGTGAGGTTCCACTCCTTGGCCAGCGGGGTGCCCTCGAAGGGGATCAGGAAGTTGACCGGCACGGAGTCCGAGTCCAGCTCGCGCAGCGAGTAGACGACGTCGACGAGGTCCTCGTCGCTCTCGCCCATGCCCGCGATCAGGCCGGAGCAGGCGGACAGGCCCGCCGCGTGCGCCTTCTGCACCGTGTCCACGCGGTCCGCGTAGGTGTGCGTCTTGGTGATCGCGCCGTAGGTGGCCTCGGAGGTGTTCAGGTTGTGGTTGTACGCGTCCGCGCCCGCGTCCCGCAGCTTCTCCGCCTGGCCGTCCGCGAGCAGGCCGAGGCACGCGCAGACCTCGACGCCCTCGTTCTGCTCCTTGATCGCCGCGATGGTCTTGCCGACCCGGTCCACGTCCCGGTCCGTCGGACCGCGGCCGCTCGCGACCAGGCAGACCCGCTTCGCACCGCCCGCGACACCCGCGGCGGCGGCCTGGGAGGCCTCCTCGGGCTTCAGCCACGTGTACTTGAGGATCTCGGCCTTCGACCCGAGCCGCTGGGAGCAGTACGAGCAGTCCTCCGGGCACAGGCCCGACTTCAGGTTGACCAGGTAGTTCAGCTTGACCCGCCGCCCGAACCACTGGCGGCGCACCTTGCCGGCCGCGGCCACCACGTCGAGCAGTTCGTCGTCGGAAGTCGCCAGTACGGCGAGCGCCTCTTCTCGGGTCGGCAGCTCGCGCCGCAGCCCCTTGTCCACCAGGGTGTTCAGCAGGTCCATGAGGCCGATCCTGGCGTACACGACCACTCCCGGCCAAGGAGAGATCGCACAACATGACCGAATGAGAGTGTGTGTATCGCCACACCTGACCCGCAAGTAACGGCGGCTAGGGTCGGGCAGGTCTGTGGACTGCCGACAAAACACGAGGACCTGCCGATGCCCCAGCACACTCCCGATCCCGTGGACGTCTTCGCGTGGATCGACGCCGCGGAGAGCGCCCGTGCGGAGGCCGGCCTCGTCCGGACGCTGCGCCCCCGGCCGGAGACCTCGACGCTGCTGGACCTCGCGAGCAACGACTACCTCGGCCTGACCCGGCACCCCGAGACCGTCCGCGGCGCCCGCGAGGCGGCCGAGCGCTGGGGCGCCGGCGCCACCGGTTCCCGGCTCGTCACGGGCACGACGGAACTCCACGCGGAACTGGAGCGATCGCTTGCCGCCTTCTGCGGTTTCGAGGCCGCACTGGTCCTCTCCTCCGGGTACGCGGCCAACCTCGCCGCCGTCACCGCGCTCAGCGGCCGCGGCACGCTGGTCGTCTCCGACGCCGGCAACCACGCCTCGATCGTCGACGGCTGCCGCCTCTCGCGCGCCGAGACCGCGGTGATCCCGCACTCCGATCCCGACACCGCGCGCAAGACGCTCGCCGCGCACGAGGGCCGGGCGCTGCTGGTCAGCGACTCGGTGTTCTCCGTGGACGGGGACGCCGCCCCGCTCGCCGACTACGCCGCCGCCGCCCGGGACGAGGGCGCGGCCCTGGTCGTGGACGACGCGCACGGGCTCGGGGTGCTGGGCGAGGGCGGCCGCGGCGCGCTGCACGCCGCCGGGCTCGCGGGCGCGCCCGGGGTGGTCGCCACCCTGACCCTCTCCAAGTCCCTGGGCAGCCAGGGCGGGGCCGTGCTCGGCCCGGCCAAGGTCATCCGGCACCTGGTCAACACCGCGCGCACCTTCATCTTCGACACCGGGCTGGCCCCGGCCGCCGCGGGCGCGGCACTGGCGAGCCTGCGCCTGCTCCAGCGGGAACCGGAGCGCGCGGACCGCGCCCGCGAGGTGGCCGCCCAGCTGTACGGGCGGCTCACCGCGTCCGGCCTGACCGCGGCCCGGCCGGACGCGGCCGTGGTGTCGGTTCGGGCCCCGTCGGCCTCGGCGGCACTGCAGTGGGCCGCCGACTGCCGCGAGGCAGGTCTGTCCGTGGGGTGCTTCCGGCCGCCGTCGGTGCCGGACGGCATTTCCCGGCTGCGGCTGACCGCTCGGGCGGATCTCACGGGGGACGAGATCGACCGGGCCGTCGGGACGATCCTGCGGACCGCTCCGGCCGGAGCCACGGACCGGTAGGCGGCGCTACGAGGGAACGTCCGCCCGTACCTGTGCGAGGAAGCCGTCCCAGGCCGGCCCGGTGAAGAGCACGGCCGGGCCGTCCGTCCGCTTGGAATCACGGACGGCCAGCAGGCCGCCGCCGAGGACGGCCGTTTCCACGCAGTTGTTCATTCCGGTGCTGCGGCTGCTCCGCCGCCACCGTGCGCTGTTCAGAAGTCCGCTGGTCGATAAGGGGGTTGCGGACACGGGGGTGCCTCCTTACGCGTCGTCAGCGAGGGCGCTGATGAGATCCGACGAGTCCTGGGGCGGGAGGGCGTGCGCCTGGATGGTGCGGAACGCGGCGCTGTACGCCTCAAGGTCTTCCTTCCGCTCCAGATAGAGGCTACTCGTCAAATGGTCGAGTACCACCACATCCAGATCGGCGATGTTCGGAAATGAGAAAATCACGAACGGTCCGGTGAGGCCGAGATGGCCCCCCACGCTGAACGGCAGTACCTGGAGCCGCACTTGGGGCAATCGCGCCACCTCCACCAGATGCCGCAACTGCTCCGCCATCACCCCGGGCCCGCCGATCTGCCGGCGCAGCACCGCCTCGTCCAGTACGGCGCTCAGCTCCAGCGGCGGATCGGCCCGCAGCACCGACTGCCGGGCCAGCCGTACGTCGACCAGCGCGTCCACCTTCGGCTCCGGGAGCCCGCCCAGCGCGGCCCGGGTCACGGCCCGGGCGTACTCGGGGGTCTGCAGCAACCCGGGGACCACGGACAGTTCGACGGTGCGGGCCGACCGGGCGCCCGCCTCAAGGCTGATGAAGTCCCGGTACTCCTGCGGCAGCAGCCCCCGGTAGTCGTGCCACCACTGGCGGCCCCGCCCGGTGTCCCCGCCCGGTCCGGGGCCGGCGGCCGAGACGGACAGCGCTTCCAGCAGTGCGCGCTGCTGGGGGCTGACGATCTCTCCGTAGGCGTCGAGGAGCAGGCGGATGTCCTCGGGTTTCACGCCGCTGCGGCCTGTTTCGATGCGGCTGATTTTCGACTGGTGCCATCCCACGATCCGGGCCGCCTCACCACTGGTGAGTCCGGACCGGTCGCGCAGGGCACGCAGTTCCTCGCCGAGCTTGCGCCGACGCACCGCGGGACCGTGCTGCACACCCGCCTCCTTCCACCGGCACAGCTCGCACCAGTCTGCCGTCCAAATACGCTCTTCCGTAGCAGAGTTCACCGCATCGAGCGACAGATATATGCATATCTTGGGGGAACGGCAGATGCGGCGGTGCGCGGAGTGGCACTCTGGCGTCCAGCACAGATCCGGGGCGGCTTGGCCCCGGTGGGAAAGGGACCGTCGCCATGGCAGATCACCAGGAAGCATCCGTCACTCTGCCGAGCGATTCCGCTTCGGTCTCCACCGCCCGCCGCTACGTCGCGGAAGTGCTGAGCGAATGGGGGCTTCCCGATGACGCGGACACCGCCGACAGCGTCCGGCTGATCGTCTCGGAGCTCGCCACCAACGCCGTACAGCACACTTTCGGCCAGTCGCCCACCTTCACCGTCGACGTCCGGCTGGAACGCGAGGAGTGGCTGCGGATCGGCGTGACCGACAGCCACCCGCGCTGGCCCAAGCGCCTCCCGGCCGCGGTCCAGCAGGACAACGGCCGGGGCATGGTCATCATCCGCTGGCTGACGGCGGAGGCGGGCGGCCGGCTCTCGGTCACCCCCACCGAGGACGGCGGCAAGACGGTGTGGATCGCCCTGCCGTGGACCGTCGGAGCCGGCGCTCCGGCCAGGACCACCACCGGCTGCTGATCCCGGCGTCAGGCGGAGGAGGAGGCGGCGCGCTCTCCCGCGCTGCGCTCGATGCACAGCTCGTTGCCCTCCGGGTCGGCGAGGACGACCCACCCCAGGACGCCGTCCTCCGCGCGCCGGTCGTCCACGACCGTCGCCCCGAGCCCGACGAGCCGCTCCACGGCCTCGTCCCGGGTGCCGGTGGCGGGCTGGATGTCCAGGTGGACCCGGTTCTTGAGGGTCTTGGCGTCCGGCACCCGGATGAAGAGCAGACCGGGCACGTTCGGCTGCCCCGGATCCAGCAGGACCTCGTCGTCGCCCACCGCGTCGTCCGGGTGGATCGGGAAACCGGTCACCGCGGACCAGAACTCGGCGGCCTTGTACGGGTCGTGCGCGTCGAAGGTGATGTGGCGAACGGGGTTGACGAACATGTGTCTCCTCAGTGGGCATTCCGAGTGTTGATCTGTATACGGAACGACGAGCCGCGGGCAACCGAGTTGAACCGGTTGCCTGCCGGAAACGTGGGTTAACTCTGCGGAAAAGCGGAGCCCCTAGCGTGGGGCCACGGTCGACCGCCAATGATCACCCATGGTCCGGAAAGCGGCGGTGGTCGGGACGGAAAGCCATCTTCTGCGTTGGGCACGACATGCTTGGCTCGGATACGCGCAGGTCAGCAGAGTGTTGACGGCCGCCAGGGCCGCCCGGCACGACGTCGACCTTGTCCCGGAAACTTGGTGATACCTGTGCAGTTGACACCCCACGAGCAGGAGAGACTGCTCATCCACGTGGCCGCCGACGTCGCGGCGAAACGGAGGGCGCGTGGAGTACGCCTCAATCATCCCGAGGCGATCGCGCTCATCACGTCACACATCCTCGAAGGGGCCCGTGACGGCCGGACCGTGGCCGAGCTGATGGCCTCCGGGCGCACCGTCCTCGGTCGCGAGGAGGTCATGGAGGGGATCCCCGAGATGATCCACGACGTCCAGGTCGAGGCGACCTTCCCGGACGGCACCAAACTCGTCACCGTCCACGACCCGATCGTCTGAAGGGGAGTTACCCGCATGATCCCCGGCGAGATCCTCCACGGGGACGGACCGGTGCTCCTCAACGAGGGCCGCCCCGTCACCCGCCTCACCGTCCTCAACGCCGCCGACCGGCCCGTGCAGGTCGGCTCCCACTACCACTTCGCCGAGGCCAACCCCGGCCTCGAATTCGACCGGCCCGCCGCCCGCGGGCTGCGCCTCGACATCGCCGCCGGTACGGCCGTCCGCTTCGAGCCGGGCATCCCGGTCGCCGTGGACCTCGTACCGCTCGGCGGACTGCGCACCGTGCCGGGGCTGCGCGGGGAGACCGGAGGGCCGCTCGATGGCTGAGGTCTCCCGGCAGGTGTACACCGACCTCTTCGGGCCCACGCAAGGCGACCGGATCAGGCTGGCCGACACCGACCTGTTCGTCGAGATCGAGCAGGACCTGGCCGGCGGCCCCGGGCGGGCCGGCGACGAGGCGGTCTTCGGCGGCGGCAAGGTGATCCGCGAGTCCATGGGCCAGGCCCGCACCACCCGGGCCGAGGGCGCCCCCGACACGGTGATCACCGGGGTCGTCGTCCTCGACCACTGGGGCATCGTCAAGGCCGACGTGGGCATCCGCGACGGCCGGATCTGCGGCATCGGCAAGGCCGGCAACCCCGACACCATGGACGGCGTGGACCCCGCACTGGTCATCGGCCCCGAGACCGAGATCATCGCGGGCAACGGGAAGATCGTCACCGCCGGAGCCATCGACGCCCACGTGCACTTCATCTCCCCGACGATCGTGGACGAGGCCCTCGCCTCCGGGATCACCACGCTGGTCGGCGGCGGCACCGGACCGGCCGAGGGCACCAAGGCCACCACCGTCACCCCCGGACCCTGGCACCTGGCCCGGATGTTCGCGGCGCTGGAGGCCTACCCGGTCAACATCGGCCTGCTCGGCAAGGGCAACACCACCTCCCGCGAGGCCATGCACTCCCAACTGCGCGGCGGCGCCCTCGGATTCAAGATCCACGAGGACTGGGGGTCCACCCCCGCCGCCATCGACGCCTGCCTCGGCGTCTGCGAGGAGACCGGCGTCCAGGTCGCCATCCACACCGACACCCTCAACGAGGCCGGCTTCGTCGCCGACACCCTCGCGGCCATTGCCGGGCGGACCATCCACTCGTACCACACCGAGGGCGCCGGAGGCGGGCACGCGCCGGACATCATCACCGTGGTCTCCGAGCCGAACGTGCTGCCCAGCTCCACCAACCCGACCCGGCCGCACACGGTCAACACCGTCGAGGAACACCTCGACATGCTGATGGTCTGCCACCACCTCAACCCCGCCGTCCCCGAGGACCTCGCCTTCGCCGAATCCCGGATCCGGCCCTCCACCATCGCCGCCGAGGACGTCCTGCACGACCTCGGGGCCATCTCCATCATCTCCTCCGACTCCCAGGCCATGGGGCGGGTCGGCGAGGTCGTGCTGCGGACCTGGCAGACCGCCCACGTGATGAAGAAGCGGCGCGGCTTCCTCCCCGGCGACGGACCCGCCGACAACCACCGCGCCCGCCGCTACGTCGCCAAGTACACGATCAACCCCGCCGTGGCCCAGGGACTCGCCCGCGAGATCGGCTCGGTCGAAACCGGCAAACTCGCCGACCTCGTGCTGTGGAACCCTGCCTTCTTCGGGGTCAAACCCGAACTGGTCATCAAGGGCGGCCAGATCGCCTACGCGCAGATGGGCGACGCCAACGCCTCCATCCCCACCCCGCAGCCCGTCCTGCCCCGCCCGATGTTCGGCAGCCACGGACGCGCCCCCGCCCTGAACTCGCTCAACTTCACCGCCCAGGCAGCCCTCGACGACGGGCTGCCCGAACGGCTCGGCCTCGGCAAGCAGTTCACGGCCATCGAGAGCACCCGCAAGGTCGGCAAGGCGGACATGCGCAACAACGACGCCATGCCGAGGGTCGAGGTCGACGCCGACACCTTCACCGTCACCATCGACGGCGAGGCCATCGAACCGGCGCCCGCCGCCGAACTGCCCATGGCACAGAGATACTTCCTGTTTTGAAAGGGCCTCTCCCGATGGGCGATCCCCGATGAGCCTCGCCGCCCTGCTCGTCCTCGCCGACGGCCGCTTCCCCGCCGGGGGCCACGCCCACTCCGGCGGGGCCGAGGCCGCCTGCAAAGCGGGCCGGATCCACGACGCCGCCACCCTGGAGGACTTCTGCCGGGGCCGGCTGCACACCTCCGGGCTCACCGCCGCCGCCCTCGCGGCGGCGGCCGCCCTCGGGCTCGACCCGGCGGAGCTCGACGACGCCGCCGACGCCCGCACCCCCTCGCCCGCGCTGCGCACCGCGGCCCGGCGGCTCGGCAGACAGCTGCTGCGCGCCGCCCGTGCCACCTGGCCCGCGCCCGAACTGGACGCGCTGGCCGCCGCCTTCCCGCGCGGCGCCCACCAGCCCGTCGTGCTCGGCGTCACCGCCCGGGCGGCCGGGCTCGGGCCGCTGGACGCCGCGCACGTGGCGGCGTACGAGAGCGTCGGCGGTCCCGCCACCGCGACCGTACGGCTGCTCGGACTGGACCCCTTCGAGGCGAGCGGGGTGCTGGCCCGGCTCGCTCCCGAGCTCGACGCCGTCTCCGCCGAGGCGGCCGGGGCCGCGCTGCTGGCCCGTACCGACGGCCTCGACGCGCTGCCCGCGGCTTCCTCGCCGCTGCTGGACATCTCGGCACAGGCCCATGCCGACTGGCCGGTACGCCTCTTCGCATCCTGACCCCCAAGGAGACACCCCCATGCACCTCGACCACGCCGTGACCTACCCCCACCGGCACACCCACAGCGCCGAACCGCTGGGCCCCGACGGCACCCGGCGAGCCCTGCGCATCGGCCTCGGCGGACCCGTCGGCTCCGGGAAGACCGCCACCGTCGCCGCACTGTGCCGAGCCCTGCGCGGTGAGCTCTCCATGGCCGTCGTCACCAACGACATCTACACCCGGGAGGACGCCGAGTTCCTGCTCCGCGAGGCCGTCCTGCCGCCCGAGCGGATCACCGCGGTCGAGACCGGGGCCTGCCCGCACACCGCCATCCGCGACGACATCTCCGCCAACCTGGAAGCCGTCGAGGAACTGGAGGAGACCTTCCGCGAGAGCGGCCGGCTCGACCTGATCCTCGTCGAGTCCGGCGGGGACAACCTCACCGCCACCTTCTCCCGGGGACTGGTCGACGCCCAGGTCTTCGTCATCGACGTGGCCGGCGGCGACGACATCCCGCGCAAGGGCGGCCCCGGTGTCACCACCGCCGACCTCCTCGTCGTCAACAAGACCGACCTCGCCCCCCACGTCGGCTCCGACCTCGACCGGATGGCCCGCGACGCCGCCGAGCAGCGCGGTGACCTGCCCGTCGCCTTCCAGTCGCTGCGCGGCCCCGAAGGGGTGGCGCCGGTGGCCGACTGGGTCCGCGAGCGGATCGCCGCCTGGGTCGTACGGTGACCAGCGCGCCGCCCGTCTCCCCGCTCCCCGTCTCCCCGCTCCCCGTCTCCCCGCTCCCCGTCTCCCCGCTCCCCGTCTCCCCGCCCGCGGCGGGGGTGCGGGCCACCGCCCGCATCCGCGCGACCGCCGACGGGCGGGGCGGCACCGCCCTGCCGCTGCTCGCCGGGGAAGGGCCGCTCGCGCTGCGCCGCACCCGGGGCGTCGGCGCCGAGGCCGGCGTGATGCTGGTCGGCGCGATGAGCGCCCCCCTCGGCGGGGACCACCTCACCGTCGAGGCCGCCGTCGGGCCCGGGGCGCACCTCGCGCTGGGCTCGGCGGCGGCCACCCTGGCGCTGCCCGGCCGGGGCGGCGAACCCGCGCGGTACGACGTACGCCTGACCCTGGAGGAGGGGGCCTCGGTGCGCTGGCAGCCGGAGCCGCTGGTCTCCGTACGCGGCAGCGAGCTGCGGGTGCGCACCACGGTCCGGCTGGACCCCACCGCCCGGCTGCTGTTGCGCGAGGAGCAGGTGCTCGGTCGCTGGGGCGAAGCACCGGGCCTGCTGCGCAGCCGCCTCACCGTCACCCGGGGCGGGCAGCCGCTGCTGGACCAGGACCTCGCCTGCGGACCGGGCGCGCCCGGTGGCTGGGACGGCCCGGCGGGCCTCGCCGGGCACCGGGCCGTCGGGCAACTCCTCGTAGTCGACCCAGAGTTCACCGAGCGGCCGGCCGCGGCCGGGATGCTGGGGGAGTTCGCGACGGTGACTCCGCTGGCCGGTCCGGCCGTTCTCGTCACGGCGCTTGCTCCGGACGCGCTGGCCCTGCGCGCACTCCTCGACGCGGCCCGCGAGGCCTATGCCTGGTGACCGCGAGGCGAACACGGGCGAAGCAGGCACCGCTCAGCGGTACACGCCTCGCCGGTTATCGGGTTGGCAAAGAAGTTGATCCCGCTCTGTCGTCAACTCCCGGTAAGGCGCAAGGATCCCCCTGCACGCCGACGGCCGAATCCGGTCGTCCATGCCGTATCTGACGCAGGGGGATCAACCACGTGATACGCAACGCGGCGCTGGGGAGCGCCGCCACACTGATCACCGGCACGCTGGCGGCGGGCCTGCTGCTCGCCCCGCCGGCCGCGGCGGCCACGGCCGGCCGCGACAACGGGCTCCCGGAGGCGCTGGGCGTCCAGCTCGCCGCCGCCCGCGCCGCCCGTACCGGGATCGACTGGAAGGACTGTCCCGCCGACTGGGGCTTCGCGGCCCCGATCCAGTGCGGCTGGGTCAAGGTCCCGCTCGACTACGCCAAGCCCTTCGGCAAGACCATCGACATCGCGGTCGACCGCGCGGTGAGCACCGGTACGAAGGAGGAGCGCCAGGGCGCGCTCATCTACAACCCGGGCGGTCCCGGCGGTTCGGGCATGCGCTTCCCGCGCCGGTCCACGACCAAGAGCCCGCTGTGGGTCAACACCGCCAAGGCGTACGACTTCGTCGGCTTCGACCCGCGCGGTGTCGGACACTCGGCGCCGATCTCCTGCATTGACCCGCAGGAGTTCGTGAAGGCCCCCAAGGCCGACCCGGTCCCGGACACCGCGGCCGACAAGAGCGCCCAGCGCAAGCTCGCCGCGGAGTACGCGGACGGCTGCAAGGAGCGCAGCGGCGAGATGCTGCCGCACATGACCACGCCGAACACCGCGCGCGACCTGGACGTCATCCGGGCCGCCCTCGGCGAGAAGAAGCTGAACTTCCTCGGCGTCTCCTACGGCACCTACCTCGGCGGGGTCTACGCGACCCTGTTCCCGAACCACGTGCGCCGCATGATCGTCGACAGCGTGGTCGATCCCTCGACGGACAACATCTGGTACGAGGCCAACCTCGGCCAGGACGTCGCCTTCCAGATGCGCTGGAACGACTGGCAGGACTGGGTCGCCAAGAACGACGCGGTCTTCCACCTCGGCGACACGCGCGCCAAGGTCGAGGCCAAGTGGCAGGAGCTGCGCGCCAAGGCGAAGGCCAACCCGCTCGGCGGGATCGTAGGCCCGGCCGAGCTCATCGGGTTCTTCCAGGGGGCCCCGTACTACGACTCCTCCTGGGTGCCCGTCGCCCAGACCTTCGCGGCCTGGGCCGCCGGTGACGAGCAGGCGCTCATCGATGCCATCGCCCCGGACATGACGGACATCGCGGGCAACGCGGCCTCGGAGAACGGCAACGCCGTCTACACCGCCGTCGAGTGCGCCGATGCCAAGTGGCCGACCAGCTGGACCAAGTGGGACCGGGACAACACCAAGCTCCACGAGAAGTACCCGTTCCTGACCTGGTCCAACGCGTGGATGAACCTGCCCTGCGCGACCTGGAAGTCCAAGCAGCACAACGCGATCGAGGTCGGCGCGAACGCCAAGCGCGGTCTGCCGCCGGTGCTGATCGTCCAGGCCGAGCGTGACGCGGCCACCCCCTACAAGGGCGCGGTCGAGCTGCACCGCCGCCTCGGCGGATCGCGTCTGATCACCGAGCAGAACGCCGGCTCGCACGGTGTCACCAGCCTGGTGAACCCCTGCATCAACACGCGGGTCGACGCCTACCTGCTGACCGGCAAGGTCGACGTCCAGGACGTGACGTGCGCCCCGCACGCCGGCCCGGTCGCCCCGGCCGCCGCTGCCGCTCGGTCGCTGACGGCCGATGTGGCGCAGGAGAACTCGGTGTTCCCGGCGCAGGAGGAGCTCCCGGCGGTCCGATAGGGCCCCGGAGAGTGAAGCGGGAGAAGGCTCAGCGCCCCAGGCGCCGGGCCTTCTTCCGCGCTTCCTCCTCCTCGGCCTTGACCTCGGCCGCGTACCGGTCGACGTACTCCTGGCCGGACAGTTCGAGGATGGCGTACATGATCTCGTCCGTGACGGCCCGCAGTACGGCCCGCTCGCCCTCCAGCCCCGCGTACCGGGAGAAGTCCAGCGGCCGGCCGAAGCGGATGGTCACCCGCCGGATGTTCGGGATCTTCTGCCCGGGCGGCTGGATCTCGAACGTGCCCACCATCGCGCACGGCACGACCGGCACCCCCGCGCGCAGCGCCATCGCGGCCACGCCCACCTTGCCCTTGTAGAGCCGCCCGTCGTGCGAGCGGGTGCCCTCCGGGTAGATGCCCAGCAGCTCGTCCTTGGCCAGCACCCCGAGCCCCTCGCGCAGGGCGGCCTGCCCTGCGTCCTTGCCGGAGCGGTCCACCGGGATCTGCCCGGCACTGCGGAAGAACGCGGCGGTCAGCCGACCCTTGACCCCGGGGCCGGTGAAGTACTCGGCCTTCGCGAGGAAGGTGATCCGCCGCTTGAGGATCGCGGGCATCAGGAAGTGGTCGGAGAACGACAGGTGGTTGCCCGCGACGATCGCGGCGCCCTCCGTCGGGATGTTCTCCAAGCCCTCGATCCGGGGCCTGAAGAGCAGTCTCAGCAGTGGGCCGAGCAAAACGTGCTTGAGCAAGTGGTAGAACACCAGGCCGCTCCCGTCGATGTCCCGTTGTCACGGTCATCGTACGGACAGTCAGTGCCGCGGCGGCAGCCGGTGGACACCTTGATCGCACACTGTCTTGATCGAACCGGTCCCCGTCAGGCGCCGCGTGAAGCCGCCATGCCGGCGGTCAGCAGCCCCAGTACCACCCAGCCGAACCACAGCCAGCCATTGCTGCCGAGGGCCACGGAGTACGTGGCGACGGCCACCAGGGCGGCGAAGGTCAGCACAGCCATCGCCTTCACGGATCCGGTCATGCCCCATGGTGGCGCGCGAAGGTGGTTCCGCGCTACTGGCCACGCGCGCGGAGCGAGGCGAGATACGAGTTGTACGCGGCCAGCTCCTGATCGCCGTCCCGGTCGGCGGCCCGGTCCGAGCGCTTCGCCGCCCGCTGCTCCGAGTGGTACCACTGGTACATCAGCGCGATCAGCACCAGCACCGAGGGGATCTCGCTGAAGGCCCAGGCGATGCCGCCGCCCCACTGCTGGTCGAGCAGCGGGTCGATCCCGAGGGAGGCCGGCGGGTTCGCGTACGTCTTGATCATCGGCTCGCTCGCCATCATCAGGGCGATGCCGAAGAAGGCGTGGAAGGGCATGCCCGCGAACAGCTCCAGCATCCGCATCACATAGCCGGGGCGCTTCGGTCCGGGGTCGACGCCCATGATCGGCCAGAAGAAGACGATGCCCACCGCGAGGAAGTGGACCATCATCGTGATGTGCCCGGCCCGGCTCCCCATCAGGAAGTCGAAGAGCGGCGTGAAGTACAGGGCGTAGAGGCTCGCGATGAACATCGGGATCGTGAAGGCCGGGTGCGTGATGATCCGCATGTACCGGCTGTGCAGCAGCATCAGCAGTAGCTCGCGCGGGCCCTTGTGACCGCGCGCGGCCGGCGGCAGGGCGCGCAGGGCGAGGGTCATCGGAGCGCCCAGCAGCAGCAGGATCGGGGTGATCATGCTGATCACCATGTGCTGGACCATGTGCACGCTGAACATGACCATGCCGTAGTCGTTCAGCTTGGTGCACATCACCAGGATCACGGTCAGCACGCCGATGGTGAAGGCGATCGTCCGGCCCACCGGCCAGGAGTCCCCGCGCCGGTGCAGCCGCAGCACGCCCCAGCCGTACAGGGCGAGCCCGATCAGCGAGCCGAACAGGAAGAAGGAGTCGAAGGAGAACTCCAGCCCACGTCCGAGAGTGAAGGGCGGCAGGTCCATGTTCATGTCCATGCCGTGCCCGCTGTGATCCATTTGTTCACTCCCTTGACCGTGGTGCCCCACCACAGTAGTGCCGCCCCCGGGCGCTGCTGCGCGCGGGGGCGGCACTAGGGCAAAAGGGGCGCCCGAAGGGGTGTCACAGAACCGTCTGCGCCTCTTCGTAGCGCTGCGCCGGAACCGTCTTGAGGGTCGAGGTCGCCTCCGCGAGCGGCACCATCACGATGTCCGTGCCGCGCAGCGCGGTCAGCATGCCGAACTCGCCCCGGTGCGCGGCCTCCACGGCGTGCCAGCCGAAGCGGGTGGCCAGCACCCGGTCGTACGCGGTGGGCGTACCGCCGCGCTGGACGTGGCCCAGGATCACCGGCCGGGCCTCCTTGCCCAGGCGGTTCTCCAGCTCCACGGCGAGCCGGTTGCCGATGCCGGCGAACCGCTCGTGACCGTACATGTCGGTGCCGCCCTGCTCGAACTCCATCGAGCCGGGCCGCGGCTTGGCGCCCTCGGCGACCACGACGATCGCGAACCGCTTGCCCGCGGAGAAGCGCTCGCCGACGATCGCCGTCAGCTCGTCGATGTCGAAGGGACGCTCCGGCACGACGATCGCGTGCGCGCCCGCGGCCACGCCCGAGTGCAGCGCGATCCAGCCGGTGTGGCGGCCCATGACCTCGACGACCATCACGCGCTGGTGGGACTCGGCGGTGGTCTTCAGCCGGTCCAGCGCCTCGGTGGCGACCCCGACCGCCGTGTCGAAGCCGAAGGTGACGTCGGTGGACGCGATGTCGTTGTCGATGGTCTTCGGGACGCCCACGATCGGCAGACCGGCCTGGGAAAGGAGGTTCGCCGCCTTGAGGGTGCCCTCGCCGCCGATCGGGATGATCGCGTCGAGACCCAGGTCCGCGACGTGTCCGCGGGCGCGCTCCACGCCGTCGCGCAGGTGCGCGGGCTGGACCCGGGAGGAGCCGAGGATGGTGCCGCCGCGGGCCAGGATGCCGGCCACGGCGTCGAGGTCGAGCTTGCGGTAGTCCGCCTCCAGGAGGCCCTTCCAGCCGTCCAGGAAGCCGATCACCTCGTCGCCGTGGTCCACTACGGCGCGGTGCACGACGGAACGGATGACGGCGTTGAGGCCGGGGCAGTCGCCACCGGAAGTGAGCACACCTATGCGCATGGCAGGAAAGACCTTTGCAACGTGGGCCGGCGACCGGACCACGTCGTCCGGTTGGAACTACCGTCACCCTACAAGCGGAAGCCGGGTGGACTGAACCATCCTCCACATGCTGGTCCCACAGGTCGTACGAACGCACGTCGGCCCGGTTCCCACCAGGGGAAACCGGGCCGAACAGCTGGTGCGGGGCGGCTCTACGCGAGCTGCGTCGCCGCGGCGATGCGCTCCGCGCGCAGCGCCTCGTACCACCGGTCCTCTATGGGCGGCAGCGCGTTCACGTCGAGCGCCAGCTTGAGCAGCAGGTCCGCGACCTGCGGGTTGCGGGCCATCACGGGGCCGTGCATGTACGTGCCGAACACCGTGTCGTTGTACGCGCCTTCGGTGCCGTCGCCGGTTCCGTTGCCGCGGCCCATCGTGACCCGGGCGAACGGCTTCGCCGTCGGGCCGAGGTGGGTGACGCCCTGGTGGTTCTCGAAGCCCGTCAGTTGCGGCAGGCCCAGCCTCGGGTCGATGTCCGCGAGGACGTCGCCGACGCACCGCTCGCCCTCGCCGCGCACGGTGACGACGTCCAGCAGGCCCAGCCCCTCCTGGCGCTGGCCCATGTCGTTGACGAACTCCTGGCCGAGGATCTGGTAGCCGGCGCAGACGGAGAAGACGATCGCCCCGTTCGAGACGGCCCGCTCCAGACCGCCGTCGCGCAGCAGGCGCTCCGCGGCCAGGCGCTGCGGCCGGTCCTCGCCGCCGCCGATCAGGTAGATGTCACCCGAGGTGGGGATGGGCTGGTCGCTGCGCACGTCCACGCGCTGCACGTCCAGGCCGCGCTGACGCGCCCGGCGCTCCACCACCAGGGCGTTGCCCTGGTCTCCGTACGTGCTCAGCAGGTCGGGGTAGACCCACACCAGACGCAGGCTGTTGTCGCTCATGCTCTCTGTCCTTGAGGGTGCTAGTTGCCGACGCGGCGGCGGACGTCCTGGAAGGCGGTGTAGTTCGCGATCAGCTCGATCTGTCCGGGCGGCGCGAGCTGCACGGCCTCGTCGAGGGTCTCGCACACCCGGAAGTCCAGACCCGCGACCTCCAGGCGGACCGCCAGGTCCAGCTTGCGGTCGCCGATCACGAAGATCGGGTGGCCGGCGAGGCGCGGGTAGTCCACGTCCCACAGCCAGGAGGTGTCCGTGCCGTCGGCGCCGCGAGCGTTCACCGAGAGGATCACCGGCGTGGGCGGGGGATCGATCAGGGAAAACGTTTCGAGCCAGCCCGCCGGGTTCTTCGCGAGCAGCAGTCGCAGCTCACGGCCCTGGAAGTTCACCACGTCGTAGCGGCCGGCGACGGCCTGCACCTGGTACATCCGCTCCAGCGCGACCTGCGGCGGGACGCCGAAGACGGCGGCGACGGCGGCCGAGGTGGCGGCGTTCGCCTTGTTGGCGCGGCCGGGCAGCTGGAGGTGGATCGGCCAGGCCGAGCCGTGCGGGTCCAGCACGTGGTCGCCCGAGAGCACCCAACTGGGGGTGGGGCGCCGGAAACCGCACTCGCCGCAGAACCAGTCGTCGCCGGGGCGCTGCATGACGCCACCGCAGGAGGGGCACGACCAGGCGTCGTCCTTCCACTCCTGGCCGGCCGCGACCCACACCACGTTCTGCGAGGAGGAGGCGGACCACACGATCAGCGGATCGTCGCAGTTCGCGACGATGGCCGCCTTGGAACCCGAGAGGCCCTCGCGCCACTTCTCCGCGAGCATGCGGGTCTCGGCGGCGCGGTCCAGCTGGTCGCGGGAGAGGTTCAGCAGGGCGATCACCTTGGGGGTGACGTCCCGGGCCACGCCCGCCAGGTACTTCTCGTCGACCTCGATGACGCCGTACTTGGCGTCCGAGCCGCCGGCGAGGGCCGAGGTGATGCCGGCCGGCATGTTCGCGCCGAGCGCGTTGGAGACGACCGGACCGCTGGCCCGCAGGGCCTCCGCGATCAGTCGGGTCGTCGTGGTCTTGCCGTTCGTCGCGGAGACGAGGACGACATCGAGATGCTGCGCGAGCGCTCCGAGGAGATCGGGGTCGAGTTTGAGCGCGACCTTGCCCCCGATCACCGATCCGCTTCCGCGTCCCGCGGCCCGCGACACCGCCGCCGCGGCCTTGCCCGCCGTCACGGCCAGCTTGGCCCGCGGCGAAAGCGGCTCTGTGTTGCCTGCCATCGTCCCTTGTCCTCCTTGCGTCGACCGGCCCCAGCCTATCCAGTACCTGCCGGGGCCTTGACCGCGGCGCCCCCGCGGCACGGTAGATCTCCTCATATATTCGCCCGTCACGCCCCGTCGTACCCTTACGGCCATGCGACAGCGCCCCATCCCCGGTACCACCGGCCACGTCCGCCCCATGAGCCTCCTGGGCGACCCGGTGCTCCATTCCGTTTGTGCGGAGGTCACCGAATTCGGCCCGGAACTCGGGCGGCTCATCGAGGACATGTTCGCGACGATGTACGCCGCCGAGGGCGTCGGCCTCGCCGCGAACCAGATCGGCGTGGGGCAGCGGGTGTTCGTGTACGACTGCCCGGACGACGAGGACGTCCGGCACGTCGGGCACATCGTGAACCCGAGGCTGGTCTCCGTGGACGGGGACGAGTTCCTCGGGCCGGAGGGGTGTCTGTCCCTGCCGGGGCTGGAGGCGGGCACGCCGCGGTTCGACCGGGCGGTCGTGGAGGGGGTCACCTCGGACGGCGCGGCCGTGCGGATCGAGGGGACGGGGTTCTTCGCGCGGTGCCTGCAGCACGAGTGCGATCACCTGGCCGGTGCGGTGTACGCGGACCGCGTGACGGGACTCCGGGCCCGCCGCCTGCGGCGGGCCATCCGCAAGACCCCATGGGGCGCGGCGGCCGCCTGGCCCCAGGGCTGACCCCTTCCGCTGCGCGGCTGCCTCCCGCTGTGCGAGGCCTCCGCCGAGGCGCGGCCTGCGCTGCGGGCCTGCTTCCGCTGCGCGACGCTTCCGCTGTGCGGCTGCCGGCTTGGCGCCGCCCCGACCTTTCGGCTTCGCCGGGCGACATTCAGCCCCTCCGGCGTTTGAGGAGCGGGGTCTGGGGCGGAGCCCCGGGGGGCACCTCCCAGCGGTAGCTGGGGGAGAAACCCGGCTCCGCCGGGCACCGGGCTCCGCCCGGACCCGCTCCTCAAACGCCGGAGGGGCTGGAAATGCCCCGGCGGAGCCGACCAGGTGCGGGCGGACTTGCCCGGCGGAGCCGGAGGGGCCCGGCGGGGCCGGGGGAAGGGGGCCGGGTTAGAAGCCCGGGCCGTCTTCGCGGTTGCCGGCGGTGGCGAGGCGGCCCCAGAGGAGGTCCGTGAGGGCGGCGACCAGTTCCGCGCGCTCGCAGGGGCGTTCGCCCAGCCACCAGTCGCCCGCCGCGTGCATCATGCCGACGATGCCGTGGCCCCAGACCCGGGCCAGGCGGTCGCCGCCGGGGCCGAGGTCGACCCGTTCGGCGATCACCTGCGCCAGCTCCTCGCCGAGCCGACGCAGCAGCGGCGCCGAGTGCAGGCCGACGTCGAAGCCGCGCTCCGTGGTCTGGGAGTCCTCGGCGGGGTGCATCAGGAAGCGGTAGACCTGCGGGCGGGCCTCGATGGCGGCCAGGTAGGTCTCCAGGGTGGACTCCACCCGGCGGCGCCGCTCGGCCGGGGCGTCGAGCGCGGCCCGCAGCGAGTCGAGCAGGGCGTCCGTGTGCCGGACGGCGAGGGCCTGGTAGAGGCCCGCCTTGTCGCCGAAGTGGCGGTAGAGGATCGGCTTCGTGATGCCGGCCTCGGCCGCGATGGCGTTCATGGAGGCCTTGGGGCCGTCCCTGAGTACGACCCGGTCGGCCGCTTCGAGCAGCTCCCGCCGCCGGCGATCGGCCGCTCCGGGCTCGCCGGCCTGCTGAGTGGTCTCCATGACGTGTTTCTCTCCCCGCCCTTGCGATGTGCGTGACGCCCACGCAACGTAACACCCCGCACACCCTGCCGATCCCATCGGCCGTACCCCCTTCGGCCGCGCTTGACAGTGCTTACTCGCCGGTAACAGACTGTGGCGATCGTGCCGGTTACCGCTAGTAACCCGCGCTAGGACGAGTACGGACAGGTGGAGGGGACATGGCGGAGTTCACCATGGAGCTCAACGACGACCAGAAGCAGGTGCAGGAATGGATCCACGGCTTCGCCGCCGACGTGATCCGGCCCGCCGCCGCTGAATGGGACGAGCGCGAGGAGACTCCCTGGCCCGTCATCCAGGAGGCCGCCAAGGTCGGCATCTACTCCCTGGACTTCTACGCCCAGCAGTTCTTCGACCCGACGGGCCTCGGCATCCCGATGGCCATGGAGGAGCTCTTCTGGGGCGACGCGGGCATCGCCCTGTCCATCGTCGGCACCGGACTCGCGGCCATCGGCGTCGTCGCCAACGGCACCGAGGAGCAGATCGGCACCTGGATCCCGCAGATGTACGGCACCCCGGACGACGTGAAGGTCGCCGCCTTCTGCTCCTCCGAGCCGGACGCCGGGTCGGACGTCGGGGCCATGCGGACCCGGGCGGTGTACGACCAGGCCAAGGACGAGTGGGTGCTGAACGGCACCAAGACCTGGGCGACCAACGGCGGCATCGCCAACGTGCACATCGTGGTGGCCGTCGTCGACGCGGAGCTCGGGACCAAGGGCCACGCCTCCTTCATCGTGCCGCCGAACACCCCGGGGCTGTCGCAGGGGCAGAAGTTCAAGAAGCACGGGATCCGGGCCTCGCACACCGCCGAGGTGGTGCTGGAGGACGTACGGATCCCCGGGTCCTGCCTGCTCGGCGGCAAGGAGAAGCTGGACGAGCGCCTCGCCCGAGCCCGCGAGCGGGCCCGCAGCGGCGGGGGCGAGCGAGTGAAGAACGCGGCGATGGCCACCTTCGAGGCCTCCCGGCCGGCGGTCGGCGCGATGGCGGTGGGTACGGCGCGGGCGGCGTACGAGGTGGCCCTGGACTACGCGAAGACGCGGACGCAGTTCGGGCGCCCGATCATCGACAACCAGGGCGTGGCCTTCCAGCTCGCCGACATGCGGACCCAGATCGATGCGGCCCGGCTGCTGGTGTGGCGGGCCTCGTGGATGGCGGTCGCGGGTCGGCCGTTCACCTCGGCGGAGGGCTCGATGTCGAAGCTCTTCGCGAGCGAGGTGGCCAAGAAGGTCACCGCGCAGGCGGTGCAGATCCTGGGCGGCAACGGGTTCACCCGTGAGTACCCGGTGGAGCGGATGCACCGGGACAGTGCGATCTACACGATCTTCGAGGGGACGAGCGAGATCCAGCGCCTCGTCATCGCCCGCACCATCTCCGGCGTCCCCATTCGCTAGGGCGCCAACAGGCGGGTCATCGCCCGGGCGAAGAGGTGATGGCCCGCTTTCCCGACCAGGGGATCGAGGACGCGGGGGAGGGGGCGCAGGCGGAGGGATTCGGTCCAGTGGATCTCGGTGCCGCCGCCGGGGGAGGGGCGGAAGGCGATCTCCGCCCAGCCCGTCACCACGCGGCCGCGCTTTTCCAGGCGGACGAGGCCCGGCGCGGTGCCCGCCGGGGGCTGCCAGACGGTGACTTCCATCCGGTCGTCGAATGTGATCCTGCCCACGCCCGTTCGTGCCGTGAAGATCGTTCCTGCCCGGGTTTGTCCGGCCGTCTCGATGATCATCCGGGTGAGGGGGACGTGGGTGCCGTGTCCCGCCCAGTCCGTCAGTCGCTCCCATGCCTCGGAGGCCGGCAGAGGGGTTTGGTGAACGATCCGGATAACGGGCATGAGCGCATGGTAATCGGGCATACACAGCTTGAACTGGACCGCGAATATGGGTTCCGTCGGGGGGTGGCGATCAGCAATACTCACCGCCACCGTGGATCGCGGATTCGACCGGGTGACCACCGGCCTTCCCGCCCCACACTGCGAGGAGGTGCGCCATGTGCTCCCACCAGCCCCCCTGCCCGTCCGCCGACAGCGCCGATCACGACGCCGCCCACACCGTGGCCTCCCACCCCGAACAGGGATGGAGCCTGCTCTGCAACGGCGTGGTCGTCTTCGACGACACCGGTGAACTGCTCCCCGAAGGCCAGACGGTGGAACCCCGCCGCCCGGCCCTGGTCTGAGCCAGGAGGCAGCATGCGTCAGCAGCTGATCCGCAAGCCCGTCCCCAAGCCCGCTCCCCGAGACCTGGACCTGCGCACACCGTCGGGCAGACCCCTCCCGTACTGACGGGAGCCGATGAGTTACCCCGCCCACCGGCCGACAGTCAGCCGGTGGGTGCGGCCGCGCCGCCCAGGAAGGCCGTCTCGTACGCGGCGTCGCCGATCGCCGCCCGAGCCTGCCGCTCGCCCTGGTCCCGCAGGGCCGTCAGCGAGGGCGAGCCCATCTGCGGCCGGCCGACCGTGCGCCACCAGGCGTGCCCGGTGCCCAGCAGGCGCGCCGCCAGCTCACCGTCGCCCAGCGCGGCCACCGCCGCGGCCAGCAGATCGAGGCCCAGCGCGATGCCGAAGCGGTCGCCGAGCAGCCGCTTCCCGGAGAGCATCGCCCGTACGTGCCGGGCGGCTTCCCCGTGTTCGCCCAGGCCCAGCGCCGCCACCGCCAGGACGTAGTCCGCGTAGGCCCGCAGCCAGCGCTCGCCCAGCTCCGCGCAGGCCTCCCGCAGGGCCCGCGCCTCCGTCGCCGCCTCCTCGAACCGCCCCAGGTCGCACAGGGCGTATGCGGTGGCCAGCTTGCACAGCAGCCAGCCCGCGCCGCTCGTGCGCCCGCCGTGGCCCGCCCGGGCCCGCGGGCCGGCCAGCGCGAGGGCCCGTACGGGATCGCCCGGCATCAGCACCGACACCGCGTGCAGGTAGGCCGCACGCAGCTCCCGCTCGGGGTCCGACAGGAGGACGGCCTCCCGCGTGCACTGCTCGCCCAGGCGGCGGGCCGTGTCCAGGTCGCCCTGGAGCAGCGTGGTGAGCCCGAGCGCCCACAGGGCCTGGTGGTACGCCCCGCCCGCGCGCGGGGCGGCCTGCAGGGCGCGTTCCAGGAAGCCCCGGCCCTCGTGCACGTGCCCGCAGGCGAACCAGTAGAACCACAGCGCCCCGGCCATCCTCAGGGCGGCCTCCGGGTCGGTGCCCAGCAGGTGTTCCAGGGCCGTGCGGAGCTGTGCGTGCTCGGCGGTCATCCTGCGGTACCAGTCCACCTGCCCCGGGCCCAGCCAGCCCCGGTCGGCGGCCTCGGAGAGCGCCGCGTACCAGTGGGCGTGCCGGTCGGAGACGAGCTGTACCTCGCCGAGTTCGACCAGCCAGTCGTGCCCGTACTCGCGGATCGTGTCCAGCATCCGGTAGCGGGCCCCCGCGCCCCGCTCCTCGGTGCGCAGCAGTACCGACTTGGCGACCAGTCCCGTCAGCACGCGCTCCACGCGGGAGGCGGCCAAGGGGCCGCCCGCGCACACCGCGCGGGCCGCGGCGACGTCGAAGTCCCCCGAGAAAACGGACAGTCGGGCCCACAGCAGCCGTTCCAGCGGCTCGCACAGCTCGTGGCTCCAGCCGATCGTGGTGCGCATCGTCTGATGCCGGGGCAGCCCGGCGGTGCGGGTGTCCGACAGCAGGTCGAAGCGTTCGCCTAGCCGCTCGGCCATCTGCTCCAGCGACCACAACCGCATCCGTGCGCCCGCGAGTTCGAGGGCGAGCGGGATGCCGTCGAGGCGCCGGCACACCTCGGCGGCGACCGCCGCGCGCGCGGGGTCGGCGAAGGCCGCCGCCGCGTCGGGGGTCGCGGCGAAGGCCCGGGCGCGGAACAGGGCGAGGGCGTCGCTGTCGGGTCCCTCGCAGGGCAGCGGGCGGACCTCGACGACCTCCTCGCCCGGGGAGCCGAGCGGCTCGCGGGAGGTGACCACGACCGTCAACCCGGGTGCAGACTGCAGGAGTTCGCCCACCAGGTGGCGGCAGTCGGCCACCAGGTGCTCGCAGGTGTCCAGGACGAGGAGGATCCGCTTGTCGGCCATCCAGGCGCACAGCTCCTCGTCCAGGCGCCGAGCGGAGTGGTCGGCGAGGCCGACGGCGTGGGCGATGGTCGTGGTGAGCAGGCCGGGATCGCGCAGCGGCGACAGCTCCACCCACCACACGCCGTCGGGTCTCGGCCCGATGGCTTCGGAGACGGCCCGCAGGGCGAGCCGGGACTTGCCGACACCGCCCACCCCGGTGAGGGTGATCAGCCTCCGGTCCTCCAACAGCTCGTGCAGAAGCGACAGTTCGCGCTTGCGGCCGAAGAAGGCCGAGGGCTGCGGCGGCAGGTTCCCCGCCGCGGTGCCCGGGGCAGGCGTGGGACCGTCGCCGGCGGATCCAGCCTGATTGTCATTGACCGAGTACTCACCGAACACGGATGTATTGTGCGTGATCTTCTTATCCGACCGTGCCGATTCCGGCCAGATCGTCGCCGAAACTCACCCCATGAGGGTGATGCTCCGCTCCGCGGAGAAAGCGCCCCAGTTGCCGTCGGGCAGCCGGGCCCGCAGTTTCACCGCCCAGACCGTGCCCGCGGGCTCGGTCACCGTGAGCCGGTGCTCCGCCCGGCCGCTGGGGACCGCGCCCGCGCCGAACTGGATGACGGTGGTGGCCCGTCCGTTGACGTACAGCTCGTACTCGCTGGTCGGGCGGCCGGTGTCCGGAGCGGTCCAGGTGAGGGTGACCGTGCCCGGGGAGGCGGTCGCGGTGAGCTCCGCGGGCGCGGTGCCCGGCCCGCCGCCCGAGGCCGGCGGGGTGGTCACGTCCACGGCGGGGCCGTCGGGGGAGGAGTTGTCGGCCCCGTCCCGGGCGCGGACGGTGAAGGTGTAGACGGTGTCGGGCTGGAGGCCGCTCAGTGCGGTGCCGCTCGCGCCGGGCTCCGCGGTGTGGATGCGTACGCCGCCCTGGTAGACGTCGTACGCGGTCACGCCCGTGTCGTCGGTCGAGGCGGACCAGGCCACCCAGGCGGCCCGGGGTCCCGTCGCGCGGGCCGTGGTCGAGGCCGGGGCGGTGGGGGCCTGCCGGTCCTCGGCCTTGGCCGCCGGGGTGGTCACGCGTACTTCCGGGCCCGGCGCGGAGAGGTTCCCGGCGGCGTCCAGCGCCCGGACCGTGAAGGCGTAGCCGGTCTGCGGGCTGAGGCCCGTGACGTCCACCATGGTCTTCTCGGCGGGGAGTTCGCGCACCAGGCGGCCGGCCTCCAAGACCTGGTAGCCGCTCACCCCCTCCGGCTCGGGCGCCGCGTCCCACATGACGTGCACGCTGGTGGCGCTGCCGGTCTGGGCGGTGAGCCCGGCGGGGGCGGCCGGGGGCCGGGTGTCGGGAGAGGTGCAGGCCGTCAGGGCGGCGACGGCCAGGCAGAGGGCGAGCGTGGGGGCGGTGCGTCGCACGGGTACCGTCCTCCGCTTCCTCGGAAAGGTCTAGACATATATGGCATGCGGATCGCGGGCCGGGCAAGATGTCTGGCATTATTGCGACCTGTTTGCAATAGCCAGTGATTTTGAACAAGGATGTGCTCTGCGTGACGGCCCGGACAGCACGGGGAGCGGCGGCCGCGACGGTGGCCGCCGTACTCATCACCGGCGTGGCGGCCTGTTCCCAGCCCGCGGGAAGCGGCGGATCGGGGGCCGCGGACTCCGCCGTGGTCGGCATCGCGACCGAGCCCGAGACCCTCAGCCCGCTCCTGGGCTACGGCAAGGACGGCAACTCCAAGATCTTCGACGGGCTGCTCGCGCACGACGCCGGCATGAAGCTGAAGCCCGCGCTCGCGCAGGCCCTGCCGGAGGTCTCCGCGGACGGGCGGACCTACACGTACAGGCTGCGCCCGGGCGTGAAGTTCAGCGACGGGGCGCCCTTCTCGGCCAAGGACGTCGTCTTCACGTACCGGACGATCCTCGACCCGACGACGAACAACGCCTCCCGGACCGAGCTGGACGCCGTCGAGAACGTCGAGGCGAAGGGCGAGGACACCGTCGTCTTCACGCTCAAGTACCCCTACGCGCCGTTCGCCGAGCGGACCGTCCTGCCGATCGCCCCCGAGCACATAGCGGGGAAGCAGGACGTCAACAGCGGTGAGTTCACCACCAAGCCGGTCGGCACCGGGCCGTACGTGCTGACCGGATGGTCCAAGGGGGAGAAGCTCAACTTCCGCGCCAACCCCGGCTACTGGGGCGGCGAGGCGGCGGTGAAGAAGTTCACCATGGCCGTCATCAAGGACGACGACGTACGCGCCACCCGGCTGCGCGCCGGCGAACTGGACGCGGCGATCCTGCCGCCCAACTTCGCGAAGGCCCTCAGCGATCAGCACAGCGCGAAGGACAAGGCGCGGCGGACCTACGCGGCCAAGACCTTCGACTACCGCAACGTGACCCTGCCCACGCACAACGAGGTCACCGGCGACCCGGCGGTCCGCCAGGCCCTGGACATCGCCGTGGACCGCACCGCCATGGTCGAGGGGCTCCTGGAGGGCGCGGGCAAGCCCGCCTACGGTCCGGTCCCGACCGACAGCCCGTGGTTCACACCGGGCACGGAGCGCGCGCACGACCTCGAACGGGCCAAGAGGATCCTCGACGACGCGGGCTGGAAGCCGGGCGGGGACGGCATCCGCGTCAAGGACGGAGTCCGGGCCGCCTTCCCGCTCTGGTACACCTCCGGCGACAAGATCCGCCAGGACCACGCCCTCGCCTTCGCCTCCGACGCGAGGAAGGCCGGCATCGAGGTCCGGACCGAGGCGGGCACCTGGGAGGTGATCGAACCCCGGATGAAGACCGAGGCCGTCCTCGCCGGCGGCGGCTCCCCGGCCGACCCGGACTTCGACCAGTACCTACTGCTGAAGTCCTCCCTCGGCGGCGACGGCTTCAACAACATGGCGTGGTACGACAACCAGGCCGTCGACCGGGCCCTCGACGAGGGCCGGCAGAGCGGCGACGCGACCGCGCGCAAGGCCGCGTACGACACGGTGCAGCGCGAGCTCGTCAAGAACCCCGGCTACGTCTTCCTCACCCACATCGACCACCTCTACGTCGTGAACGACAAGTGGGACGGGCTCACCACGCAGGTCGAGCCGCACGACCACGGGCTCGGCTCCGGCCCCTGGTGGAACGTCGAGAGCTGGAAGCCGAAGCAGAAGTGAGCTTGCCCCTCGGGCCGATGGCACGGATGGCGGGTCGGCGGCTCCTCTTCGCCGGCCCCGTCCTGCTCGCCGTGACCTTCGGCGTCTTCGCCATCGCCGCACTGTCCCCCTTCGACCCCGTCAAGGCCTACGCGGGCACCGCCGGACTGACCGCCTCGCAGGCCGAACTCGACCAACTGCGGGCCAACCTCGGCGTGGACCGGGCCCTGGTCCCGCGCTGGTGGGACTGGCTCACCTCCGCCCTCACCGGCGACCTCGGGACCTCCTCCGTCATGCGGCGGCCCGTGGCCGAGGTCATCGGGGAGCGGCTGGGCTGGTCGGTGCTGCTCGCGGTCTGCGCCTTCGCCGTGGCCGTACTGGCGGGCACCGCCCTCGGGGTGCTCGCCGCGCGCCGCCGGGGCGGCCCGCTGGACCGGTGCGCGACCTCGCTCGCCTACACCCTGGAGGCCGCCCCGGCCTTCTGGCTGGCCCTGCTGGCCATCTGGCTCTTCTCGATCCGGCTCGGCGTGCTGCCCTCGGGCGGCCTGACGGACGCCGCCAGCGAGGTGGTCACTGCCGGGCAGGTCGCCACGCACCTGGTGCTGCCCGCGCTGGTGCTGGGCATCTCCCAACTCCCCTGGTTCTACCTGTACGTCCGCCAGGGCGTGGCCGACGCGCTGGACGAGGACCCCGTGCGCGGGGCCCGGGCCCGCGGGCTGGCCGAGCGGAAGGTACTGCTCGGACACGCGCTGCGCTCCGGCATGCTGCCGATGCTGACGCTGATCGGCTCCCGGGTGCCGGAGCTGATCACCGGAGCGCTGCTGGTGGAGACCGTGTTCTCCTGGCCGGGCATCGCGGCGGCCACGGTGGAAGCCGCCACCTCCGTGGACTTCTCGCTGCTCGCGGCGCTGACCGTGCTGGCCACGGCGGCGGTGCTGGCCGGGAACCTGCTGTCCGACCTGCTGTACGGGCTGGCGGACCCGAGGGTGGGCTTCGATGGCTGAGCCGGTGTGGAGGCCCGCCGGGCGGGCCCGGCGCTCGACGCGCGCCCTGCGGGTGCGGTCCTCGGCGGTGGTCGTGGCGCTGATCGTGGTGGCGGTGCTGCTGGTTCCGCCGCTGGCGCAGCTGGACCAGCAGGCGGTCGACCTGTCGGCAAGGCTCCAGCCGCCCTCGTGGGCCCATCCGTTCGGCACCGACGACGTGGGCCGCGACCTGCTGCTGCGCTGCGTGTACGGACTGCGGGTCTCGCTGCTCGTCGGCCTCGTCGCCGCGCTGGCCGCGACCGTCGTCGGCACCGCGGTCGGCGCGGCCGCGGGCGCGCTGGGCGGCTGGACGGACCGGGTGGTGATGCGCGTGGTGGACACGCTGTCCGCCATCCCGCACCTGCTGCTGGGGATCTTCGTCGTCGCCATGTTCCGGCCCGGCGTCTGGCCCGTGGTCGCCTCCGTGGCGGTGACCCACTGGCTGTCGACCGCCCGCATCGTCCGCGCGGAGGTGCTCTCGCTGCGCGGCCGCCCCTACGTGGACGCGGCGATCTCGGGCGGCGCCTCGCGACTGCGGGTCGCCGGGAGGCACCTGGTGCCCGGGGTGCTCCCGCAGGCCGGACTCGCCGCGGTGCTGATGGTCCCGCACGCCATGTGGCACGAGTCCGCCCTGTCCTTCCTCGGGCTCGGCCTGCCCTCCCACCAGGCGAGCCTGGGCAACCTCGTGCAGAACGCGCGCGGTTCACTGCTCGCCGGCGACTGGTGGCCCACCCTCTTCCCCGGGCTGCTGCTGATCGTCCCCACCCTGGCGATCGCCGGGCTCGCGGGCGCCTGGCGGGACCGGATGAACCCCCGCCGCCGATCGGAGCTGACCCTGTGACCCCCGCGCCCGTACTCCGCGTCGAGGGGCTGTCCGTACGGTTCCGCATGCGCGCCGGCCGGTACGTCCAGGCCGTCACCGACGCCCGCTTCGCGCTCGCGCCCGGCGAATGCCTCGCCCTCGTCGGCGAGAGCGGCTGCGGCAAGTCGGTGCTCGCCTCCGCCCTCCTCGGGCTGCTCCCCGGCAACGCCGAGACCGCGGGATCGGCCCGGCTCTCCGACGGCCTCGACCTGCTTGCCGCCGACGAACGCACCCTCGCCCGGACCGTACGGGGCCGCCGCCTCGGCCTGGTCCCGCAGAGCCCGGCCGCGCACCTCACCCCGGTCCGCACCATCCGGGCCCAGCTGGAGGAGACCATCCGCGAACTGGCCGGAGCCGAGGACCACCGCGCTGCCGCCGAGGCCGCCGCCGAGCGCGCCGCCTTCCCCGCCGACCACCTCGACCGCTACCCGCACGAACTCTCCGGCGGGCTCGCCCAGCGGGCCGCCACCGCCCTCGCCCTCGTCGGCGAGGCCCCGCTGCTGCTCGCCGACGAGCCGACCACGGGCCTGGACCGGGAGCTGGTCCACCGCACCGTCGACGAACTGCGCGCCCACACCCGGGGCGCCGGCCGGGCCCTGCTGATGATCACGCACGACCTCGCGGCCGCCGAACGGATCGCCGACACCGTCGCCGTCATGTACGCCGGGCGCATCGTCGAACTGGCCCCGGCAAAGGCCTTCTTCGGGGCACCCGGCCCCCGCCACCCCTACGCCCGCGGGCTCCTCGACGCCCTCCCCGAACGGGCCTTCACCCCCGTCCCCGGCGCCCCGCCCGAACTCGGCTCGCTGCCGCCCGGCTGCGCCTTCGCCGCCCGCTGCTCCGCCGCCGACCAGGCCTGCCGTGCCGAGCGGCCGGAGCTCACCGACGGAGTGGCCTGCCACCATGCTTGAGCTCAAGGACATCACCGCGGGCTACGACCGCCGCGCCCCCGTCGTCCGCGGCGCGCACCTCACCCTGAACCCCGGGCAGTCCCTCGGCCTGCTCGGGCCGAGCGGCTGCGGCAAATCCACCCTGGCCCGGGTCGCCGCCCTGCTCCACCGCCCGGACCGGGGGAGCGTGACCCTCGACGGCCGGGCCGTGACCGGCTACCGACACCGGGCCCCGCGCGCCCTGCGCACCGCGGTCGGCGTGGTCTTCCAGCAACCGCGGCTCTCCGCGGACCCCCGCCTGCGGCTGCGCGACCTCGTCGCCGAACCGCTCCGGGCGACGGGCCGGCGTACGGAGGCCGGGGCGGAGGTCGCCGGGTGGGCGGAGCGGGTCGGCCTCGGCGCCGACCTGCTCGACCGCCGCCCTCACGAGGTCAGCGACGGCCAGCTGCAACGCGCCTGCCTGGCACGGGCGTTGGTGCTGCGCCCGCGCTGGCTGGTGTGCGACGAGATGACCGCGATGCTGGACGCCTCCACGACGGCCGCCCTGGTCGCGGTGGTCGAGGAGTACCGGGCCGAGAGCGGGGCCGGGCTCCTCGCGGTCGGACACGATCCGGTGCTGCTGGAGCGCTGGTGCGACCGTACGACCCGGTGGAACGAGATCGTCGACGACTGATCGCCAACGGCTGATCGTCAAGGACCGATCGAGCGTCACGGACGGTCAACACCCGTTCGGCGGACACGTCGTTCGCCCGAAGGAACCCCTGGCTGCGCCACCATGGCGCCGAGTAAGGAGGTTCTGATGGTGATTTCCCTCTCCGTGGTCGTCCTGCTCCTCGTCCTCACGTGGATCTTCGTGCGCAGCGGCGGCCTCAAGTTCTCGCACGCTCTCGTCTGCATGCTGCTCGGCTTCTACCTGGCGAGCAGCAGCATGGCCGCGACCATCCACGACGGCCTGGCGGCCACCGCGAACGTGGTCGCCAGCCTCACACCGTAGACGGGAGTTGGTGATCGACTATTGCGCCTTCGTGAATCATCCGGCACTTCCATGGACTCCTCGGGCACGGCGATCTAGCGTCTGGCGGCGGCGCGATGTCAGACGCAATGTCAACAAGACTGAAGAGACGGAGGAAGTCCGGATGTTCCGAAGAGCGCTGAACTGCGCTGTGGTGCCGGTGATCGCCGTATTCACGACGATTTACGGCATCGCCCCGGCAGGGGCCGACGAGATACCCAAGGCCCCCGGCCACCGCCTGGTCGGCAACTACGAGGGCGGCCCGGCCACCGCAGCCCCGCTGCCCGGGGAAGCGCCCCCGCAGCACCCCTTCCTCGCGCCCAACGGCCGCAGCGGCATGCACTCCGACGCGGCCGGCAGCGCCACCTCCCCCTGGTCGGGACCGCTCGGCAAGAACCCCCAGGTGAAGAGCGAGGCCATCGCGGCCCTCGGCGGCGAATGCGCCACGGCCACCTTCGACTCGGGCGGCCGGCTCGTCACCGTGTGCGGCACCTTCTCGGGCTTCAAGGTCAAGCTCCTGGAGCCCCGTACGCTCGCCACGCTCGCGGAGTACCAGCTCCCGCAGCGCTCTTCGACGGTCGAGGCGATCACCTCGCTGGACTTCGCGAAGATCTTCAAGGACACCTCGGGCGGCGCCTACTTCTACCTGGACAACCAGGACCGGGCGGTGCTGGCCGACTCCCGCCAGCACATCCTGCGCCTCGCCCACTCGCAGAATCCGGACGGCAGCTGGAAGTTCACGGTCGACAACGACTGGGACCTCACCGGCCAGGTCCCGCACGACTGCGTCAGCTGGACCAATCTGTGGCCCAGCGGCACCTGTGACCCCGTCACCTCGGTGATGCCCGACTGGAACGGCCGCATCTGGTGGGTCACCCGCCAGGGCCGGGTCGGCACCGTGGACCCGGCGACCTCGCAGATCCGCTCCGTCCGGCTGGCCGGCGAGGAGATCCAGAACTCCTTCTCGGTTGCCGAGGACGGCGTCTCCATCGTCACCGACCACGCGCTCTACAGCTTCCGCACCGCCGCCGACGGCACCCCCGAGGTGCAGTGGCGCCAGACCTACGACCGCGGGACCGCCGCCAAGCCCGGTTCCGTGAACCAGGGTTCGGGAACCACCCCGGACCTCTTCGGCAACGGCTACGTCGCCATCACCGACAACGCCGACGACCGGATGAACGTCCTGGTCTACAAGCGGGGCGTGAACGTCCCCGCGGACCAGCGGCTGGTCTGCAAGGTGCCGGTCTTCGGCTCGGGTGCATCGACCACCGACAACTCCCTGATCACCTGGGGCAACAGCATCGTCGTCGAGAACAACTACGGTTACGAGAACCCGACCACCCTGCTGCTCGGCAAGTCCGTCGTCGGCGGCGTCGCCCGGATCGACGTCCGCGCCGACGGCAGCGGCTGCGACACGGTCTGGGAGAGCGCGATCCGCGCTCCCTCCGTCGTCCCGAAGCTCTCCACCGCCAACGGGCTGCTCTACTTCTACGAGAAGGAGCCCAACTTCTGGGGCATCGACGCCTGGTACCTCACCGCGGTGGACTTCCGCACCGGTGAGCGGCGCTGGAGGAAGCTGACCGGAACCGGCCCGCTGTACGACAACAACTGGGCCCCGATCACCCTCGGCCCCGACGGCACCGCCTACGTCGGCGTCTTCAACGGCATCCTCTCGGTCCGCGACGGCGACTGACAGCAGGTGCCGGTGCCGGCGCCGAAGCCCGAAGCCGAGGCCGAGCCCGAGGGCGCAGCCGGCCGGCACACGATCCGTGCCGGCCGGCTCGGTCGTCGGCGGAAAACCACGCGCGCACGCCGACGGCTCGCGGGATCATGTGGCATGAGTCCGGACGACTGGCACCTCACCGAAGACCTCGAAGACTTTCTCGCTCGTGCCGGAGACTTCCTGCAATCGCGTCCCGCCCTGCACACCGTTCCGCTGACGGTGACCGAGGCACTGCGCACACGAGGGGCGGACGCGTACGGCGCCGACACCCCCGTCTTCGGCCTGCTGGAGCGGGCGGGCGCGGTCCGCGCGGCCTTCTTCCGTACCCCGCCCCGCCGCCTGACCCTCACCCCCCTCACCCCCGAAGAGGCTGACGACCTAGCCGCCCGCCTGGCAGGACTCGGCCAGGTCCTCCCGGGCGTCAACGCGGACCACGACACCGCCGCCTCCTTCGCCGGCGCCTGGCGGCGGCACACGGGCGCACTGCCGACGCTGCACGAGCGGGAGCGCCTGTACCGGCTGGGCACGCTCACGCCACCGGAGCCGTTCCCCGAGGGCCGGGGGAGAGTCGCGGGCGAGCGGGACCGTGAGCAACTCATGCTCTGGCACCGCGAGTTCGTCACCGACATCGGAGGAACTCCCGCTGGGGACAACAGCTCATGGGCGGACACGCGCATCGCCCACGAACGCATTACGCTCTGGGAAGCCCCGGACGGAACCCCCGTCTCCATGGCGGGCAGGACCCCCATGGTCGCGGGCCAGATCCGGGTGACCCCCGTCTACACTCCGGCCCACCTGCGCGGCCGCGGTTACGCGGGCGCCGCGACAGTCGAGGTGAGCCGGGCGGCTCTGGCCGCCGGCGCGGCGGAGGTCCTGCTGTTCGCGGACCTGGCCAACCCCACCAGCAACGCTCTCTACCAGCGGATCGGGTACCACCCGATCGCCGACTTCGCGGTGTACGACTTCTGAAGTACCAGGGCGCGCGTCGCCCCCTCGGGCATCCGTCGAACCGCGTGCCCGCCTCACCGGCGCTGCCACTCCTGCGCCAGCAGCCGGTAGGAGCGCACCCGGTCCTCGTGGGAGTGCGTGATGGTGGTGATCAGCAACTCGTCCGCCCCGGTGGCCTCCTGGAGCCGCTCCAGGTGATCGGCGACGGTCCGCGCGGAGCCCACGAACTGCGTCTCCACCCGGTCGGCCACCAGCGCCCGGTCGGCGTCGGTCCACGGCAGGGACCGCGCCTCGGCCGGGGTGGGGTACGGGATGGCGCCCTGGCCGCTGCGGATGCTGCGCACCCAGGGCGCGTACCCGGTGGCCAGCTCGCGGGCGGTCTCGTCGTCCTCGGCCACGACCACGTCGGCGGACACCGTGAGGTACGGCCGGTCCAGCTCCGCGGACGGTTTGAAGGCGGCCCGGTAGCCGTCGGCGGCCTCCAGCACCGAAGCGGGGCTGACGTGGTAGTTGGCCGCGAACCGCAGCCCGCCCCGGCCCGCCGCCTCCGCGCTGACGCCGCCGCTGCTCCCCAGGATCCACACCTGTACGTCGGCCCCCTCGCCGGGGACGGGATGCGCCTCCACCCCCTCCGGGGAGCGGTACTCGCCGCGCAGCAGCGCGAGGACGTCGTCGACCTGCTCGGCGTAGTCCTGGGGCCGGGCGCCGGGCAGGTTCAGCAGTTTCTGCTGGAGCAGGACCCGCGGATGGCCCAGCAGGTGCGCGAAGGAGAACCGGTCCGGGATGCGCAGTCCGCCCCGGGTGTACCCGTCCACGACCGGCGTGGAGGGCGGAGGCGCGGGCTCGCCGCCGGCGGCGGCCGCGGGCGGGCGGCCCGCCGAACGGCCCAGCCCCAGGTCCAGGCGGCCCGGGTGCAGCGCGTCGATCAGGCCGAACTCCTCGACCGTCGACAGCGCGGTGCGGTGGCCCAGCTGCACGGCTCCGGACCCGAGGCGGATGGTGCTCGTCGCGGAGGCGGTCAGGGCGAGGAGCACCGCCGGGGAGGTCCCCGCGACCCCGGGGTTGAGGTGGTGCTCGGCGAACCAGTAGCGGGCGTAGCCGAAGCGTTCCGCCTGCCGGGCGAGATCGATGCTGCCGCGCAGGGCATCGACGGCGGTGGAGCCCGACGCTACCGGGACGAGGTCGAGGACCCCGAGGGGGATGCCGGACATGACGGCTCCTTGCAGGTCGGAGTGGGGAAGGGTCACGAGGCCGCGGCCCGCCGGCCGGCCGGCCGCGCGCCCGCCTGCCCGCCCGGCACCGCGAGCCCGAGGTGGTCGCGCAGGGTGGAGCCCTCGTAGTCGGCGCGGAAGACGCCCCGCTCCTGGAGCAGCGGGACGACGGTGTCGGCGAAGGCGTCCAGGCCGCCCGGGGTGAGGTGCGGGACGAGGACGAAACCGTCGGCCGCGTCCGCCTGTACGAGGTCGTTGATCGACGCGGCGACCGTGGAGGCGGAGCCGACGAAGGTCTGGCGGGCGGTGGTCGCGATGACGAGCTCGCGGATGGAGAGGTTCTTGGCCCGGGCCAGCTCGCGCCACTCGCGGGCCGTGGCGAGCGGGTCGGAGAACTGGCGCACGCTCGCCCGCCCGAGGGCGATGGTGTTCTCCCCGGCCTCGGGATCGACCTCGGGCAACGGGCCGTCCGGATCGTAGGACGACAGGTCCCGGTTCCAGACGTGCTCCAGGTACTTGATCGCCGTCTGCCCGCTGACCTGGAGGCGCCGCACCTCGTGGGCGAGTTCGTGCGCCTCGGCATCGGTGTCGCCGAGTACGAAGGTGGCCGCGGGCAGGATCTTCAACTGCTCGTGCGTACGCCCGTACGTGGCGAGCCGCCCCTTGACGTCGGCGTAGAACGCCCGGCCCTCGTCGAGGGTCCCGTACCGGCCGAAGATCGCGTCGGCGGTGGAGGCGGCGAACTCGCGCCCCTCGTCGGAGTCGCCCGCCTGGAAGAACACCGGCCGGCCCTGCGGGCTGCGGGGGACATTGAACCGGCCCTCGATGTCGAAGTGTCGTCCCCGGTGGGCGAAGGCGCCGGCCCGGGCGTCGCGCAGGAAGGTGCCGGCCGCGGGGTCGGCGACGATCTCGGTGCCGTCCCAGGAGTCGAAGAGCTCGGTGGCGGTGGCCAGGAACTCCTGGGCGCGGGAGTAGCGGTCCTCGCGCGGAAGGAAGCCGCCGCGCCGGAAGTTCTCACCGGTGAAGGCGTCCCAGGAGGTGACGACGTTCCATGCGGCCCGGCCCTCCGAGAGGTGGTCGAGCGAGGCGAACTGCCGGGCCACCTCGTAGGGCTCGTTGAAGGTGGAATTGATGGTGCCGGTCAGGCCGAGGTGCTCGGTGACCGCCGCCAGCGCGGCGAGAACCGTGAAGGTGTCGGGCCGACCCACCACGTCCAAGTCGTATAGCTGCCCGCCCTGTTCGCGCAGCCGCAGTCCTTCGGCGAGGAACAGGAAGTCGAACTTGGCGCGCTCCGCGGTCCGCGCGAAGTGGACGTACGAGTCGAAGTCGATGTGGCTGCCGGCCGCCGGGTCGCTCCACACGGTGGTGTTGTTGACCCCCGGGAAATGGGCCGCGAGATGGATCCGCTTGAGCGGCTTGCTGCTCATGGTTCGTCCTTCCGGTGGTCCTGGGCCCGGCGGTCAGGCAGCGGGCCGGTCGGAGTAGCGGTTGCCGGGACGGTCGAGTCCCAGCAGGCCGCGCAGGGTGCCCGCCCCGTAACCGGGGCGGAAGGCGCCCCGGCGCCGGAGCTCGGGCACCAGGGCCCGGGTGATGGCGGGCAGGTCGTCGGCGATCGTGCCGGGCCGCAGCCGGAAGCCGGACAGGCCCGCCTCCCGCCAGTCCTGGAGGAGGTCCGCGAGCTGCGCGGGGGTACCGGTGAAGGTCGCCGCGTCATCGTCGTATGGGCCTCCGGCGAGCTCGTCGAGGCGGGCCAGGCGCCCGGCGGCAGCGGGGCCGTCCTCGTCCAGGAAGACCGTGAGGTCGCCGAAGACGTGCGCGGGTCCGCCCGCGGCCCGCGCGACGGCGCTGCGGGCCTCGTCGGCGTCGCGCGGCGTCACGTACAGGAGGTCGGCCGATCCGTGCAGGACACCGGACGGCGCGGTGACCAGGGGCTGCCCCTGCGGCGGGCGCGGGGTGATCGACGGGCCCCGGACGCTGAAGTGCGGCCCCTCGAAGTCGATGTGGTGGAGCTTGGCCCGGTCGACGAACCGGCCCGTGGCCACGTCCCGGATCTCAGCGTCGTCCTCCCAGCTGTCCCACAGCCGCCGGACCACCTCGACGTGGTCCGTGGCCTCCTCGGTCAACTCGCCGACGGGCACCGGGAAGGAGCGGCGCCCGAAGTGACGCGCCTCGTACGGCAGTCCCGACACCCGCACGAGCAGACCTGCGCGGCCCTTGCTGACGTGGTCGAGGGTGGCGATCGCCTTGGAGACGTGGAACGGCTCGGTGTGGGTGGCCGTCACGGTGGGGACCAGGCCGATGTGCCGGGTCAGGGGAGCGACCCGGGCGGCGGTGAGCACCGCGTCCAGCCGTCCGCGCACCCGGTCCGTGCGGTCGTCGGGCGCGACCGGGGAGGAGGACTGGAGGGCGAGGCCGTCCTCGAAGGTGACGAAGTCCAGCAGCCCGGCCTCCGCCTCGGCGACGACGTCGGCCCAGTACCGGGCGGTGAACAGCTCGCCGGGCCTGGCACCCGGCTCCCGCCAGGAAGCCGGATGCCGGCCCGTGCCGTCGAGGGCGACGGCCAGATGCAGTGTGGACACGTCGAATTGAGCCTTCCTGTTCGGCCCGTACCGAAAGGAAATTCAGAGCGGGGCCGTGCCGTCGGAGGTCGTTTCGAAAACGCTACGCCGCACCGTGGGGCCGTTCAATGACGGTGGTATGAAGAGGATTTGGCAGTGGTGTTTCGCTCAGAGCCAGGGCAGTTCCTCCGGGGCGTACCGGTAGGCGCGGAAGACGGAGTTCTGGGCGCCGGCCGAGGACTCCAGGCCCACCCCCTCACCGAAGGACCGGAACTGCGGGACCACGAACTCCCAGACCACCTCCCCGCCGGGAGTCACCTCGAAGAGCCGGCCGAAGGAGCCCTCGGCGATGAAGGTGTTGCCGTTCGGCAGGCGCTGCGCGCTGGACATGTACGGGCTGTAGAAGTTCTGCGGCGGGTTGTCCTCGTACGACCACACCTGCTCGCCCGTGCGCGGGTCGAGCTCCAGCACCCGCGAGTACGGCACCGAAGTGGTGTCGCGGTAGCTGCCGTTGTCGAAGACCAGGATGGTGCCGCCGGGCAGCTCGTGCGGATGGTGCTGCTGCGCCAGCACGTCGGGGCCGATGCGCCAGCGCACCGAGCCGTCGGCGCGGTCGACGGCCACGGTGCTCGACGCGCTGCGGAAGCCCACCACGATCGAGCCGTCGGCGAGCTCGTTGACGGTGTTGGCCATCGGCCAGTGCTCGCGCGCGAAGTGCCGGTCGAGCGGGAACTCCTCCGGGTCGAGGTGGTCGATGGCGGCCCAGCGCCACACCGGCTCCCCGTCCCAGGTCAGCTCGTACACGACGTCCCCGTAGATCACCCCGCCCGGGGCCTCGGAGCCGGGGATGCCGCCGCGGATCCGGGCCGCGTCGGCCGGGGACAGGGGTTCGACGACCGTGATGATCAGGTTGCCGTTGCGCAGCAGCGAGGCGTCGTGGTGGTGGAACGGGTGCCGGGCCTCGCGCAGGACCGTGGAGTCCGGGGCCAGCTCCTGGAAGATGCCCCCGTGGTAGACGTCCCAGATCGGGAAGAGGGTCGGGCCGCTGGTGTCCTTGGCCGCGTAGAAGAGGTTGCCGCCGGGGAGGAGCTGGGCCTGACGGCCGGGCGGGTGCGGGGAGTTCCAGGTGTGGGCGGTGCGGCCCTCGATGTCGACGAGATGGATCTCGCCGGCGCTGGTGATCGGCGTGTAGAGGGTGTAGCCGCCGTAACTGCGGGCCGGGTCGTGGGCGATGAGGCCGACGCCGCGGCGGCGCAGGGTGTTCTGGTCGACGGTCCTGGGGGTCGTGGGTGTGGTGGGTGTCGTGGGGTTCATCGGGGGTCTCCTCGTGGGGTTTCAGTGAACGGTGACGGCGGCCGGGTCGGCGGCCCTCAGGGGGCCGGGGTTCAGGTACGCCGCCAGGGCGGCGCGGTCGGCGGAGCCCGGCAGGCCCTGGGCGGCCTTGGCCCAGGCCGCCTCCTCCGTCAACTGCGCGAGCAGCTCGGGGGAGAGGCCGACGCCGTAGGTGTAGCGGGGCTGGAAGGCGTCGACGTAGCCGGCCTGGAGCACGCCCTTGGACTGCGCGAGTACGGCCCCCCGCGCGCCCGCCGGGTCGTCCGCGATCTCACGCTGCGCCCGCAGCAGCGCGCGGAGCACCGCGGCCGTGCCCTCGTCGCTCGCCGAGGGGCCGGCGACGAGGAGGGTCCTGGCGGTGTACCCGGTGAAGGGGAGCTCGGCGTAGCCGGCGCCCAGGGCGGTGCGCGCGGCGTCGTAGAAGCCGGGGAAGGTGACCCCGGCGTCGACGTCCCCGCGGGCCAGGGCGGAGGGGACCTGGTTCGGGGCCAGGTTGACCACCGTCACGTCGGCGGCCGTCAGCTGCGCCGATGCCAGCATCCGGGACAGCGCGTACTCGACGTTCGTGCCCTGCGGGACGCCGACCTTGCGGCCCTTCAGCGCGGCGAAGCCGGTGATCCGGCGGTCGGTCCGGGTCAGCAGCCGCCAGTCGGAGAACCGGGACAGGTCGGCGACGATCCGCAGCTCGCGCCCGCCCAGCGCGGCCGTCACCGCGGGCAGGTCGCCGACGACGCCGAGCTGCGCCTGCCCGCCGAGCACGGCGTTCAGCGCGTCCCGGCCGGTGGGATGCGTGGTGACGGGCGCGGTGACGCCCTCGGCCGACCACAGGGCGCGCTCCTGGGCGACGTAGACGGGAGCGCCGCCGAGGTGGTCGCTCGCCGCGATGGCGACCGCGGGGCGGCCGCCGGCCGCCGCCGGGGCGGACGGGGAGCCGGTGCAGGCGGTGCTGAATGCGGAGAGCAGGGCCGCCAGCAGTACGGCGGCCACCGCGCGGGGTCTGAGCATGGTGCGGGTCCTTTCTCGGGGCAGGTGGTGTGGGGTGCAGCGGCGGCGGGACGGCCCGGGGGCACCTCCCGGCGGTGGCCGGGGGCGGACCGGGCCCGGCCCTGGTCACCGGCCCCCGACGGGGTTCATTCGGAGCCGAGATGGCGTGCGATCAACGAGCGGAGCTCCGGGTCGGGCGGTCCGGCGGGGACGGGGTGGTCGGCCAGCACCCGGCCGGGAGCGCCGCCGAGGACGATCACCCGCTTGGCGAGGGCCAGGGCCTCGTCGATGTCGTGCGTGACGAACAGGACGGTGGTGCCGGTGCGCCGCCACAGCTCCCGCAGCAGCTCCTGCATCCGGGTCCGGGTCAGTGCGTCCAGTGCACCGAACGGCTCGTCCATCAGCAGCACTTCCGGTTCGGCGGCCAGCGCGCGAGCGAGTGCCACGCGCTGCCGCATCCCGCCCGACAGCTCGGCCGGGTACTTCTCCGCGCCCTCCGCGAGCCCCACCTCGGCCAGCGCCGCGAGCGCCCGCCGGCGGCGTTCCGCGCGCGGCAGGCCGAGCCGCTTCAGGGCGAACTCGACGTTCCCGCGGGCCGTGCGCCAGGGGAAGAGCGCGTAGTGCTGGAAGACCACGCCCCGCTCCGGGCCCGGCCCGAGCACCGGCGAGCCCCCGGCCGTCACCCGCCCGGCGGCGGGCCGTACGAACCCCGCGACCGTGTTCAGCACCGTGGACTTGCCGCAGCCGCTGGGCCCCAGCAGGGCCGTGAACGAACCCGCCGGGAACTCCAGGTCGGTGCGCTCCAGCACCGGGGCGGCCCCGTAGCCGACCGCCAGCCCCTCCAGTCGTACGTCGAGGCTCATGACTCGCTCCAGTGCGCGAACCGGCGGCCCACCGAGGCCAGGACGAGGTCGACGGCCACTCCGAGCAGCCCGAGGACGAGCAGGCCCGCGAACATCCGGTCCACCCGCAGGAACTGGCCGTCGACCTGCAGCCGGTACGCCAATCCGCTGTCCGCACCGCCCAGTTCCGCGGCGACCAGGGCGAGCAGCGCCACCGAGGCCCCGTAGCGCAGCGCCGCGAGCAGCGCGGGCGCGGCGGCGGGCAGCAGCACCTCGGTGAACCGCCGGTGCAGCGGGGCCCCCAGGGACCGGGCCGCCCGCAGGTGGGAGACGGGGACGCGGGACACTCCGTCGTGCACGTACAGCCAGACCGCGAGGAGGACGGCGTACGCGATGAGCAGCCGCTTGGCGCTCTCCCCGATGCCGAACCAGGCGGTGGCCAGCGGCACCAGCGCGATGGCCGGGATCGGGCGGAGGAAGGAGACCACCGGGGTCACGGCGGCGGACAGCCACGGGAGGCTGCCGGTGGCGAAGCCGAGGGCGCTGCCGACGACCGCGCCCAGGGCGAAGCCCTGCCCCGCCCGGGCCAGGCTGGCGCCGAGGTCGGAGGCCAGGACCCCGCTCCCGGCGCTGTCCGCGAGCGCGGCCAGGGTCTGCGCGGGCGTGGGCAGCAGTCCCGGAGCCACCGCCCCGGACCGGGCCAGCAGGTACCAGAGGGCGAGTACGGCACCGGCCGCGCCCAGGGCCGGGCCGATTCGGCCGAGGGCCCGGCCGGGCGGTGAGGGGGTGGCGTACACGGGGCGGCTCCTCGGTCGTTTCCACGAGCGGTGATAAGTGAGGTCAATAATTGACCACGCTTATGAAGGGAGTGTTGCGGCAGTGCGAAACCTCCCGGAGCCACCCGGCCCGGGATCCGCCATGAGGTACGTTCACCAGCGTGTCTCGTCCCGAACCCACGCCCGAAGCCATCGAGGTCGGACGGGTGATCCGCGGCTGCCGCAAACAACGCGGCGTCTCCATGGCCGTACTCGCCGCCCGATCGGGGCTCTCCCAGCCCTTCCTCAGTCAGTTGGAGCGCGGACTCGCCACGCCCAGCCTCAGCTCGATCTACCGGATCGCCGAGGCCCTGGACGTCACGCCGGGCACCTTCCTGCGGCCGCCCGACCACCCCGGCACGGTCAGCCACGAGGCCGACCCCCAGGTGATCCGGGTCGACGAGGCCGCGGGGCAGATCGCCCAGGTGCTCATCCCCGGCGGGCGCAGCGGCCTGATGGAGGCGTACGAGCACCATTTCGAGCCCGGCCGGGGCGAGCGCGGCTGGTTCGAGCACCCCGGCGAGGACTTCCTCTACGTCCTGGCGGGCGAGATCGTCCTGGAGGTCGAGGGCGAGGACCCGCTCACCCTGCGCGCCGGCCAGAGCGCCCACCACCGGGGCGAAGTCCCTCACCGCTGCCGCCTGTCGGGCCCAGAACCGGCCCGCACCCTGCTGGTCATCGCCAACGCCGACGCCAACGCCAACGCCCAGGCCTAGCCCAGGCCCCAGGAGCCTGCCTAGTCGTTCGGCCGCAGCGTCCGGGCGATGGCCGCCAGACGGGAACCGACGTCCAGGTCCCACAGCCGGACCGTGCCGTCGGTGCTGCTGGAGGCCACCGTCCGGCCGCCCGGGGCGAACACCACACCCCAGACCGCGTTCGTGTGCCCCGACAGCGCGGCCACCGGCCGGCGCCCCGCCACGTCCCACAGCCGCACCGTACGGTCGTTGCCGCTGCTGGCAAGGGTGTGCCCGTCGGGGGAGAACGCGATGCCCCGGGCCGAACCGGTGTGGCCGGTCAGCGCCGCCTCGAATCGGTGGCGGCGGGCGTCCCACAGCCGTACGGTCCCGTCGTTGCCGCTGCTCGCGAGGGTGCCCCCGTCCGGGCTGAAGGCCACCCCGCGCACCGCGCCCGTATGGCCCGAAAGGGTGGCCAGGGCGCGGCGCCCGGACACGTCCCACAGCCGCACCGTCAGATCGTCGCCGGCACTCGCCAGGGTGCGCCCGTCGGGGCTGAACACCACGTGGTTGGCGAAATCCGTGTGGCCGGTGAGGACGGCCGACTCGCGCCGGCCGGCGATGTCCCACAGGCGTACCGTGCCGTCGGATCCGGCCGAGGCCAGGGTCCGTCCGTCGGGGGAGAAGGCCACCGAGAACACCGTCCCGGCCCGGCCCGGCAGGGTGGCCGAGAGGCTGCGCGAAGCGACGTCCCAGAGGCGGATCGTGCCGTCGGACCCGGCCGACGCGAGGGTCCGTCCGTCGGGGGAGAAGGCCACCGAGAACACCGTCTCGCCGTGCCCGTCGAAGGTGGCCAGGGCCTTGTGCGCCGCCACGTCCCACAGCCGTACCGCCCGGTCCGCCTCCGCCGTGGCCAGCAGTTTCCCGTCGGGGCTGTACGCCGCGTGCCAGATCTCCGTGAACGGCCGCGGGGCAAGCACCGCACCGCGGAGGTCCCACAGCACCACCGACTGGTCGAACCCGGCCGTGGCCAGCACCGCGCCGGCCGCGTCCACGGCCACCCCGATCACGTAGTCGGTGTGCCCGGCGAGGGTCGCCGCCAGCCGGCCGCTGTCCACGTCCCACAGCCGGGTCGCGCCGTCGCCGCCCGCGCTGACCACCGTCGTCCCGTCCGGGGTGTACGCGACCCCGTTGACGTCGTCGCTGTTCCCGGTCAGCGTGGCGGTCGTCCGACGGCCCGCCACGTCCCACAGCCGTACGGTCCGGTCGACGCCCCCGCTGGCGACCGACCGGCCGTCCGGGGCGAAGGCCGTGCCCAACACCTCGTCGGTGTGCCCCGCGAGGACGGCCAGCGGACGGGCCGTCACCGGATCCCACAGCCGTACGGTCCTGTCCGCGCCGGCCGACACGAGCGTCCTGCCGTCCGGGGCGTACGCGAGGGCGTTGACCCTGCCCGAGTGCCCGGCCAGGGAGGCCGCGGCACGGCGCTCACCGGACGCGGGGCCCGCCGCGCCTTCCGCCGCGCCTTCCGTCGTCTCCCACAGCCGGATCGTCCCCTCCGGGCCGGCGACCGCCAGCGTCCGGCCGTCCGGCGCGAAGGCGACGGCCCGGGCGCCGGCCGTGCTCGCCGGGAGCACCGCCGCCGGACGCCGCCCGGCGAGGTCCCACAGCCGGGCCGGCCCGTCCGCGGAGGTTGCCGCGAGGGTGCGTCCGTCGGGGCTGAAGGCCACGGCGCGGACCCGGCCCGGCATCGTGAAGGTGGCCAGGGTCCGGTGCTCGGCCGGCCGCCGCAGCCGCACCGTCCCGTCGTTCCCGGCCGAGGCCAGGGTCTTGCCGTCGGGCGTGAACGCCACCGCGTTGACGGGCCCGCCGTGCCCGCCGAACCGGGCGATGAACGGCTGGGACTGGGTGCTCAGCAGGGCGCCCCGGGCCTCGCTCGTCGGCGCCGCCCGGTACGCCTCCCCGGCGAGCCGCATCGACGCCTCCGGCTGGCCGGCCGCCAGCGCCGCGGACTGCAGGGCGAGCGCCCGCGACCTGGCCACGCGCTCCTGGCCGAGCGCCCCCGCCCGCTGCTGGTACGCCAGCCCGCCCGCGCCCACGGCGAGGACCAGCAGGACGACGAGCGTGGCCAGCATCCGCTGCCGCAGCCGCACCTGGCGCCCGGCCTGCCGCTGCCGGGCCTCCTCGGCCGCCTGACTGGCCCGCAGGAAGGCCTCCTCCAGGGGGCCGAGGCGGCTGCGGCCGTCGAGCTCGTCGGCCCAGGCGCGGGCGTTGTCCAGCCGGGTGCCGCGGTGCAGCGCCGACGGATCGCGCCCCTCGCGCTCCCATTCGGCGGCGGCGAGGGCCAGTTGCTGGTGGATCAGCAGCCCGGCCCGGTCGGCCCGGATCCAGCCGCGCAGCCGCGGCCAGGCGTGCAGCAGGGCCTCGTGGGTGATCTCCACGGTGTCGCTGTCCATGGTGATCAGGCGGGCCCGTACGAAACTGTCGAGCGCGGCCGTCGCGCGGTCGGCGGGCCGGTGCCCGGCCGGCTGCGCGGCCACGAGCTCGCCGCGGCTCATGCGGCGCCGCGTCACCCCCGTCCCGTCGGCGCCGTCGACCACGTGGACGAGCCGCACGAGAACCCGGCGCACGGTCCGCTGCTCCGCCGGGTACAGGCGGGCGAAGACGTCCTCGGCGGTGCGCGCGACCGCCCCCCGGATCCCGCCCGTCCGCTCGTAGCCGGCGACGGTCAGGGTGTTCCCCTCCCGCTGCCGCCAGGTGGCCATCAGGGCGTGGGAGACCAGGGGGAGCACGCCGGAGGGGATCCGGTCCGGCGGATCGCCCTGCAGGCCCGCGTCGCGCAGGAGCAGGGGGACCAGGCCCGCTTCGAGGGCGAGCCCGGCGCGCTCCGCCGGGCGCGTGATCGATTCCCGCAGCTCCGCCAGGGACATGGGGGGCAGGACGAACAGGCCCTCGGTGAAGACCGGAGCCAGCTCCGCAAGGTCCAGGCAGTTCCCCGAGAAGTCGGCCCGCACGCCGAGCACCACGACGGCCGGATCGTGCCCGCTCGACGCCGGACGGGCAACGGCCAGGGCCCGCAGCACCCGTACGAAGGCGCGCCGCTCGTCCTCGTCGGAGCAGAGGGTGAACAGCTCCTCGAACTGATCGACGATCAGCACCGGACGCGGCGGTGGGGCGGGCCCGTCCCACGGGCCGGCGGGGGAGTCCCCCGACACCCGGCGGACGGCGTCGAGCAGGACCTCCGGGCGGGCCCGCAACTCCTCCACCGTGAGGCCGAGATCGCCGCCCAGCACCTTCGCCGTGCGGTCCAGCAGTTCCTCCAGCGGCTGCGCGGTGGGGGTGAACCGCACCACCGGCCAGGTGTCCGCGCCCGCCATCGGGAAGCCTCCCGGGCGGCGCAGGGCCGGCACGAAGCCCGCGTTCAGCAGGGAGGACTTGCCGGCTCCCGAAGGGGCGACCAGCAGGAGGGGACCGCTCCCGATCCGTTCGAAAACACGCTCGACCAGCGCGGCCGTGGCCCGATCCCGGCCGAAGAACTCCCCCGCTTCCCGCACGGTGAAGGCCGGCAGGCCGCGGTAGGGGCACTCACCGGGATCGGCGGTCTGCTCGGGCGGTGGTTCGCCCTCCCGCACCATCCGCAGGAGTTCGCCCTCCGCCCGCAGCACTTCGTCACAACGGCGCGCCACGTCGGGGGTCGCGGGCTTCGAGCCGGTCTCGATCTTGCTCAGGTAGCCCTTGCTGTAATGCGTCTGCCGCGCCAGATCGGCCAGCGACAGCCCGCGTTGCACACGCAGACGCCGCAACCGTACGGGAAAGGGCAGGCCGGCTTCTTCGGAGTGGTCGGATTCGAGCTGGTGATCGGTCTTCCGGTGGCGGTCCGGATCCCCCACAACACCCCCCCATGGCAATGCGCGCCGAGGCAGCGAGACGGCACTGCCCAGGCTACAGCGGGGGTATGACGGAAGACCGGCTGTTCGCGCCGGTATGACCAGAACAGGAGCGTCCGGAGCCGTTTCGGGTACGGGCTCCGGACGCGGTCCTGCGGGGTGCGGTGCTACCGGTTGAGGCGGATCGAGTTGATGGGCGTCAGGTCGGCGTAGACACCCGTCTCGGCGGCGATCGGGTTGCCGCAGCCCGCGCCGTTGTAGCCGGTGCACAGGTTTGCGGTCGCACCGCTGTGCTGATTGTTGAGGACCCAGTGGTTCCCGTACTGGCCGTTCAGGTTGTGCGCCCCGTAGCTGTAGAACACGTGGGTCGGCCTGACGGCGGGATTCTGGTTCTGCGGATAGATGCAGACGGCCCCGTCGGGGCACCCGGCCCAGTCGTCGGCGGGCTTGGCCTGAACCGTACCGCTGAGCGCGATCACGGCAACGGTGGCGGTCGCGAGCGCGGCGGCGCCGCGGAACAGCTTGCGCATGTCTTCCCCTCGGGTTTTGCTCCGGGTCTTCGCTCCGGGTCTGCTTCGTGCGGACCCCTTCAGCGTGTGCCCGCCCCGCACCGGGGTCGACGGGTTTCCCGTCGCCCGTCCCGACCCGCCCCCGGGAAACCCCCGTCGGCCTGCGCGGTTTCGAGGCCGCGGTCAACAGTGGGTGGCCGCCACTCCGATGGGCCCCAAAAAGAAGCCGTTTGCCGACGGGGTGTATCCATCCGCTCACCTGGTGTGGCGAGCGGCGGTGATCGCCCCTAGCTTCGGCAATGTGACGAACCGACAACTCAAGTGCCTCACATGCATCACAGTCGTCATGGCCGCAGGTCTCGGCGTCGCCGCGCCACCCGCCGCCGCGGCCGGACACACGGTGCATCCAGGCCAATCGATCCAGGCGGCCGTGGACGCCGCGAAGCCGGGAGACAGCATCACCGTCATGCCCGGCACCTATCGGGAGAACGTGCTGATCACCAAGCGGCTGACCCTGCGCGGCTGGGGGAGGCAGACGGTGATCATGCCGCCGCAGGCCGCCGCCCCGGCCGCCCCGGCCGCGCCCCCGGCGGCCGCCGCCCCGGCCGCGCCGTCTACACCGGCGGCCCCCGCCGCCCCCGCCGCCCCCGCCGCTCCGGCGAGCCCCGCCGCCCCCGCCGCTCCGGCGAGCCCCGCCGCCCCCGCCGCTCCGGCGAGCCCCGCCGCCCCGCCGTCCGCCCGTGCCGCGGCCGGCGCCGCGTGCTCGCAGGCCGACACCGGCATCTGCGTCATGGGAACGGCGGAGAAGCCCGTCGACCGGGTGAGCATCCGTTCGCTGACGGTCTCCGGTTTCAAGCGCAACGGCATCTGGGCCTCCCGCACCGACCGGCTCACCGTCGAGCAGGTGGTCTCCGAGAAGAACGGCACCTGGGGCATCGCCCAGGAGAGGTCCACCCACGGACTGTTCCGGGGCAACACCGCCCGGGACAACGTGGAGTCCGGCATCTTCATCGCCAACACCGTCGACCGGGAGGGCGGCGCCACCGACACGCTCGGAGCCGTTGTCCGGGACAACACCCTGACCGGGAACCGGATCGGAGTGACGGTCAGGCGCGTGCGGAACCTCAGCGTCAACGACAACACCCTCACCGGAAACTGCGGCGGCGTGTTCGTCGTCGGCGACGAGGGCATCCCGGGCGCCGGGGACATGACCATCCGGGGCAACCGGATCCACGCGAACAACAAGTTCTGCAAGGGCAACACCCGGCTTCCCGACATCCAGGGCGCCGGCATCGTCCTCACCGGCGCCGAGGAGACGGTCATCCGTTCGAACTCCATCCGCGACAACGTCGGCTCCTCGCCGCTGTCGGGCGGGATCCTGCTGTTCAAGAGCTTCGTGGGCGCGAAGAACAGCGACAACGTCATCAAGGACAACGTGGTGCGCGGCAACATGCCGGCCGACCTCGCCAACCAGGGCACCGGAACCGGCAACAAGTTCGTCGGCAACCGCTGCCGGACCTCCGTACCCGCCGGGATGTGCTGACCGTGTTGCCCGCCATCAGGAGATACGAGGCCCCATGACCACGGTGAGTCCGAACCCGATCCCCGTCCCGGCCGCCACCGAGGCCCCCGGCCCCCAGCCCGCCATGCGGCTGCGCGAGCTCGTCTTCGGCGCGGCCTGCGCCGCGGCCGTCCGGGCGGCGGCCCGCCTCGGCGTGGCCGACGTGCTCGGGCCATCGCCGGCCACCGTCGAGGAGCTCGCGACGGCGGTCGGGTCGGAGCCCCAGCCGCTGCGCAGACTGCTGCGGGCGCTGTCCTGCTACGGGATCTTCGCCGAGACCGACGAGGGCACGTACGTCCACACGGAGATGTCGAGGCTGCTGCGCGAGGACGATCCGCACAGCCTGCGCTACATCTCCCTGTGGTGCACCGAACCCTGGACCTGGCAGGCCTGGCCGCTCCTCGACGACGCGGTGCGCTCCGGCGGCAGCGTCTTCCAGGACCTCTACGGCAAGGGGTTCTTCGACTACCTGCACCAGGACGCGCACGAGTCGGCCCACGTGTTCAACCGGGCCATGACCACCTCCAGCGTGCAGTCGGCGCTGGACGTCGCGGAGCTCCTCGACCTCACCGGGGTCTCGACGGTCGCCGACATCGGCGGCGGCCAGGGCCACGTACTGGCCGGCCTGCTGGAGAAGCACCCCTCCCTACGCGGGGCCCTGCTCGACCTGCCGGGCGTGGTGGCGAAGGCGGATCCCCGGTTGCGGAAGGGCGGAACGCTGGCCGGGCGCGCCGACATCGTCCCGGGGGACTGCCGGGAGGCCGTCCCCGTCGAGGCCGACCTGTACATCATCAAGAACATCCTGGAGTGGGACGACGACAGCACCCGCAGGACCCTGCGGAACGTGATCGCGGCCGCCCGCCCCGGAGCCCGCGTCGTCGTCATCGAGAACCTCGTCGACGACACCCCGTCGATGAAGTTCACCACGGCCATGGACCTGCTCCTGCTGCTCAACGTCGGCGGGGCGAAGCACACCGAGCAGAGCCTGCGCACCCGGATGGCGGACGCGGGTCTGCTGGTCGGCTCGGTCCGGCCGGTCAACGCGTACCTGCACGCATTCGAGTCCACCGTGCCCGGATGAGTGCCGCGAACGCCCACCGAACGCGCAGCGAACGCCCCGAGACCGGCACAGGGCCGGTCTCGGTGGCGTCGGTGTGGGGCGGGTGTGGGCGGTGCGGGTGCGTCACGTACCCGTCATCAGGGCGCCGTTGACGAGATCGAGGAACTCCTGCGGAGACTTGCACCGGTCCGCGTCGGGCGGAAGGGGCCGGCTGTGCCGGTTCTCCAGTTCGCCGACGATGCCCAGCAGGCCCAGGGAGTCCAGGCCCCACTCGTCGAACCCCGAGTCGGGGCGGCTCGCCATCTCACGGGCGTCGACCGTGACGCCGGCGCCCTTCTTCATCAGGACGGCCAGTTCTTCCATGGTCAGTCGATCGGTCATGACGGACAACTCCTCAGGCTCGGGCCGGCTGACGCCGGTCGGTGATCAGGCGCATTTCGGAGCGCGCGAGGAAGCGCGAGATCTCCTGGTCGGTGGTGGGCACTCCGTCCTTGGCACTGTCCAGCAGCCGGGCCAGCACGGCCGCCTTGTGGCCGCCCTCGACGCCGAGCGCCAGGGCCGGCCGGGCGTCCAGCGGGCCGCGCACGTCCAGGAGCCGGACGACCACGTCGTCCCGCTGGAAGACGGTGCTCGATTTGAGGGGGCTCGTCGGATCGTCCACGGCCGCCTCGTCCTGGCGCGCGAGCAGCCGGGCGAGTGCCATGCCGCAGCCGTCCTTCGCGGGGTAGAAGAGGGCGTGCCGCCCGAGGTCGGCGCTCTCGCTCCGGCCCTCCGCCACGTGGTGCACTGCCGGGAGGGCCGCCCGGGTGAAGAACATCCGGGCCGAAGCCGGGTCGCCGAGGTCCCGGTCCATCTCCAGGTACGGGTTGATCGCCTCCTCCAGCGCCCTGACCTCCGGCTGCCGGGACACGTGGCGCAGCGCCGCGAGCAGGTCGCCCTCCACCTCGACCGCCCGCACGACGCGGTTGCCGTGCATGAAGAGGGAGGTGCGGCGCAGCCGGGTGCTCTCGTCGACCCGGGCCTGCGGGGAGGCGTACGAGGCCAGCAGCTCGGCCACTTCGGGCTCGCTGCCCGGTTTGACGGTGAACGTGAGGGCGTGGCGCACCACGCCGTCCCCGCGCCGCGGGGCGGAGGTGACCGGGGCGGCGGAGTCCTTGCCGGCCTCGCGCATGACGCTGAAGCGCAGCGAGCGGGTGTCCCGTACGCAACCGTGCAGCGGCTGTACCGACGCGACGTGCGCCTCGCTGTTCACCCAGGCGAGGAACCGCGGCGCGCTCTCCCACTCGCTGGTGATCAGCCACTGGGAGGGGTTCTCGATCGACTGGCACAGTTCGTCGCTGATGTGCCCGGGGACGGAGGACACCTGCTCGCGCAGGTGCTCGTACACCTCCAGGAACCGGTTCTGAGCGTCGTCGTACAGATCCAGCAGCAGCACGACCCGAAGTCTCGAGCCGTCGAAGGCGGACTGGGATATCCGTTCCGACAAGGTTGTCATCGTTCACACTCCTTCGGGACGTCGCGGTCGCCACGGGCGGCGCCACCCGAACCGATCGTTGTCCCGCAAACCCACCGGCGCGAGAGGGGAGAACCAAGCGGGTGAACGGGCGAGGGAAGGGTCCTCCGGCAGGGCATGGGTGAGGCATGAAGGAAAACGTCGGCCTCCGCGTCCCGGTCCTCGTCGTGGGCGGCTCGCTGGTGGGCCTGTGCACCTCGCTGTTCCTCGGCCGGCACGGCATCGGTCACGTGCTCGTCGAGAAGCACGCGGGCACCTCGACGCATCCGCGCGGACGCGGCATCAACGTACGGACCATGGAGCTCTTCCGGGTCGCGGGCGTCGAGGACCGGATCCGGGCGGCGGCGAGCGTCCTGGCGGGCAACCACGGCATCCTGCAGGGCGGCTCGCTCACCGGTGACGACCAGGAATGGCTGTTCGAGGAGATCGACCCCGGAGGCGCGCTGGCCCGCTTCAGCCCGGCGGCGTGGTGCCTGTGCAGCCAGAACGACATCGAGCCGGTCCTCAAGTCCGTGACCCCCTCGCTCGGGGCCGACCTCCGGTTCTCCACCGAGCTGCTCTCCTTCGACCAGGACACGACCGGGGTGAGCGCCGTCCTGAAGAACCGGGAGACCGGGGAGCACACCCTCGTGCGCGCCGACTACCTCGTCGCCGCCGACGGCCCGCGCAGCCCCGTACGGGAGGAGCTCCGCATCGGGCAGAGCGGCCCCGGCGACCTGTTCCACAACGTGAGCATCACCTTCCGGTCCCGCGGCCTCGCGGCGGTGGTCGGCGACCGGCGCTTCATCGTCTGCTACCTGACCAGGCCCGACGCGGACGGGGCCCTGCTGCCCGTGGACAACGCCGAGCGGTGGGTCTTCCACGCGCCGTGGCACCCCGACCGGGGCGAAACACTGGAGGACTTCACGGACGAGCGCTGCGTCCGGCACATCCGGGAGGCGGTCGGCGCCCCCGACCTGGACGTGGAGATCACCGGGAAGGCCCCGTGGCACGCCGCCGAGCGGGTCGCCGAGCGGTTTGCGGCCGGCCGGGTCTTCCTCGCCGGCGACTCCGCCCACGAGATGTCCCCCACCGGCGCGTTCGGCTCGAACACCGGCATCCAGGACGCCCACAACCTGGCCTGGAAGATCGCCGCGGTGCTCAAGGGCTGGGCGGGACCGGGACTGCTGGAGAGCTACGAGGCCGAGCGGCTGCCGGTGGCCCGGGCGACGAGCGAGCGCGCCTCGGCCCGCTCGGCGGAGCACAGCCACCCGGGCTACGAGCCCGACCCGGCGACCATCCCCCCGGGAGGCGGCCGGCAGGGCGGGGTCCTGTCCGTGGCCATGGGCTACCGCTACCACCGGGGCGCGGTCCTGGGCGCCGACCAGGACCAGCCCGTCGTACCCGAGCGGATGCGGCCGGCCGGCGATCCGGGCACGCGGGCGCCGCACATGTGGCTCCGCCGTTCCGGGGAGGCGGTGTCGACCGTGGACCTCTACGAGCGGTCCTTCGTGCTGCTCAGCTCCGAGGGCACGCCGTGGAGGGACGCGGCGCGGTCCGTCGCCGGGCAGCTGGGTGTGGACCTGGCCGCCTACGCGATCGGCAGCGGGCCCGGGGCAGACCTGTCCCCGCAGGACGGCGACACCGACTGGGCGCAGGCGCACGGCACGACCCCGGCGGGAGCCGTCCTGGTACGGCCCGACGGATTCGTGGCCTGGCGGTGGCCGCAGGACGCGGAGGACCCGGAAGCCGTCCTGCACGAGGTGCTGACCACGCTGCTCCACCGGTCCTGAACCCGCGGGAGCCGCTCTACCGGCGCTGTGTGATCCCGGCGCGCAGGAGGCCTTCGGCCCGGTCCGTGCTCGCGGGCGTTCCGCCGTCGTGGGTGACGAGGGCGGCCACGTGCTCGGTCATCGTGTCGAGGATCTCCGCCGCGGCCTTGTCGTCGCCGAGCACGAGGAGGTTCAGGGTCAGCCCGTCGGTCATGGCCACCAGATAGCGGGCCAGCGCGGGCAACGGGATGCGCAGTTCGAACTCCACGCTGTCCCGCAGCTCTTCGAGGAGCTGGGTGTAGGTCCCGGCGTACACCTCGTACTGCCGCCGTGCCAGATGCCCGAAGCCGGGCTGGCGCAGGGCGTACTGGGTGAGCTCGTAGGTGAGCAGGTGCGTGCCCGGATGGGCGGCCACGTGGTCCCAGTAGGCCCGGAAGCCGGCCCGGACGGTCTCGTGGAGGGTGGCCTTCGGCTGGATCGCCTCCCGCACCACGCTGATGTACTCGTCGGTGATCGCGGTGATGACGGATTCGAGCAGGGCCTGCTTGGAGTCGAAGCAGTAGTGGAAGACGCTCAGCGACACGCCCGCCTCCGCGGCGATGGACCGCGTCGTCGTCCGGGCGACCCCGTCGCGGGTCATGGCGCGGATCGCGGCCTCGGTCAGCTGCCGACGGCGCTCGGCGGACGGCATCCGTGCCATCGGGTCCCTCCGGTTGTGGTGACGGGGCCGGCCGGATCAGGAGTCCTGATCCGGCCGGCACCGGAGCGTTCCCGCGCGGGGTCAGCTGCTGCGGGGTCAGCTGCTGTACACGCCGACCTCGTGGAGGGAGTAGCCCCACTGGGTGCCGCGTTGCACCCCGTGGACGCGTACGTAGCGGGCCGAGACTCCGGAGAACAGTGCCGTGTCCAGGCCGCCGTCGCCGGTGGTCGTGGACCATGCGGACTGCCAGTTCGTGCCGTCGGACGAGACCTCGACGCGGTAGCCCTTACCGTACGCGCGCTCCCAGTCGAGGGTGACGCGCTTGACCAGGTTCGTGGTCCCGAGGTCGATCCGGAGCCACTGGTCGTCGCTCCAGTCGCTCGCCCAGCGGCTGCCCCGGTCCCCGTCCACGGCCCGGCCCGGCGCGTAGCTGACGAACGGGTTCCACTCGGCCGAGCTGGCGGAGGTGGGGGCACCCGCCGCGAGGTTCACGCCGGCCCTGTGCCGCTCGGAGGCGCCCCAGGTGCCGAGGTAGGACTCGGCGCCCTTGAAGAGGTCGTCCACCACGTCCTGGCCGCCGACGATCCGGATGTCCTCGATCCAGTCCGGGACCAGGCCGTAGTGCGAGGCACCGTCGGTGTTGAGGTCCCAGGTGCGCTGCCCGGTGGTCTGCTTGTCGATGACGGAGCCGCCGTCGGTGCTGCGGAAGGGGTAGCGCACGGGGTTGGGGGTATCGGCCCCGCGGGGCCCCGGCCAGCCGCCGACGCCGTTCATGTCGGTGCCGTACCCGTAGCCGACGTTGTACTTGTCGCGCAGCGCGTCCGTACGCTTCGCCTCCGCGCTGAACCCCTCGGCGCCGCCCATGTACTGGGCGATGAAGCCGCCGAGCTTGTAGACCCGCTCGGTCCAGTCCAGGTCCATCCAGCTGTGCGAGGAGATCACCCCGGGGTACGACTCGCTCTCCAGGATGTCGAAGGCCCGGCCGGCGGCCTTGACGCCCATGTGGTCGATCTCCAGCATCATTTTGCGTTTCATCATGCCGCGCACCGCGTACTCACCGAGCTCGGTCAGACCACGGGTGTTGCACTGCGCGCCCGCCGCGTACGAGGGCACGGCCACGCCCGCCGGGAGCTGCTTCTCCGCCGAGGGCGCCGCCGCGAGCCCGATGGGGTTGTCGTGCTGCGGGCCGGTGCACTGCTCGGTCTTCCAGAAGGTGCCGGTCGACAGGAACTGGCCCACGTTGATCGCGGTGCCGAGCGCGCCCTGGTCGAAGCGGACCCCGCACAGGGCGTTGTCGAACTTGTGGCAGAGGAACATGCTGCGCACGCCCAGCTGGTGCAGCTCGTCCAGACCGCGGTCGATGTCCGCCTTGGAGCACTGCGCGACGTCCAGGATCTGCTTGCAGCCGAACGGTTCGGAGGTCTCGACGCCGAGGACGACGGCGAGCTTGCCCTGCTCGATCACCTGGCGGGCCTGCGCGGAGTCGGTGACGATGCGGAACCAGCCCTTGCCGGGGCCGCCGTACATCTTGTCGATGTAGGCCTGCATCTCGTACGTCTTCTGCGCCTCCAGGCGGATGGCGGTCATCTCGTCGCAGCCGCGGTCCTTGAAGAAGTAGACCGAGCAGATCACGCCATTGGTGACGAGGTCGTTGACGAGCACCCGCTGGCCGCCGCGCCAGGCGCGCTCCACCCAGGCGTAGTAGTTCTGCTGGTGGGTGAGCGAGTCGTGGGCGGGCCAGTCCTTGAAGGTGGGCCAGCCGTCCGGGTCGTGCTTGCCGTCGCCGCCCTTGGTGATGAAGTCGAAGATCGCGAGGGAGCCGTCCGGGTAGTGCTCGGGGCAGTCCTTGAGGGCGTCGGCGATGCCCTGCTCGGAGAACGGCTTGCCGCAGATGAGACGGCCGCCGAAGCCCTCGTTGGACATCAGGTGGTCGTGGGCGTCGACGAAGCCGCGGACCTTGCCCTGGGCATCGGTGCCCTTGAAGGGCTCGCCGGTGACGTTGATCTGGGAGTCGGGCGCGGGCCGGGCGACCGGGTTCCACCAGCCGGGATCGGCCGAGGAGGTGGTCGCGGGCCCGATCACCAGGGCCACCACGGTGAGGAGGATCGAGAGGACCGCGAGGCGTCTGCGCCGGAAACGCGGGAGGGGGGTCATGTGCATGTCATCATCACGTCTTCGCTCGGCCGATGGCACGGTGGGGGATCCGATCGAGAATCTCGACTACTGACAGCAGAGTCAATAGTCCGGGACGCTTGACCTGATGAATCGTCAGGGGCGGGCCGCCGGGTCGGCCGGAAATATACTGTCCGGATGACCGAGACCCCTTTGCCCCCCTGCCCGGAATGCTCCGGCGAGTACACCTACGAGATGGGCGCCCTGCTCGTCTGCCCCGAGTGCGGGCACGAGTGGCAGCCCGCATCCGCCGAGGCCGCGGACGCCGCCTCCGAGGAGCGGGTGATCAAGGACTCGGTGGGCAACGTGCTGGCGGACGGTGACACCGTCACGGTCGTCAAGGGGCTGAAGGTCAAGGGCAGCACCTCCGGCATCAAGGCCGGCACGAAGGTGCGCAACATCCGCCTCGTCGACGGGGTCGACGGCCACGACATCGACTGCCGGATCGAGGGCTTCGGCAACATGCAGCTGAAGTCCAGCGTGGTCAGGAAGGGCTGACCGGCTTACCCGCGCTGACCGGCTGGAGGCGGCGGGTCAGCGCTGCGCGCGGTCCCGCCAGTACGTGTACTGCTGCATCGGCTCGCCGCTGAGCCGCCACGGCCACTCGGTGACCGTGCCGTCGATCAGCTGGAAGACCTCGCCCGCGTCCCGGCTGCGATTGGCCTGCACGAGGGCGAAGGCCAGCAGGTTGAGATCGGCCTTGGTCGCCGCGTGGTGCAGGAACCCCGGGCTCTTCCAGTTCGCGTACGCCCGGTCGAGGATGGGCGCGGCGGGAGCGCTCGCCCAGTGCCGGCGCGCCATGAGCGTGCTCAGGTCGTCCTCGGCGGCGCCGGTGTGGTGCCGCCGGACGGTCGCCGTCAGCTCTATGCCCGCGGTGGGCGCGTTGGCCGGCATGCGCGAGCGGGAGGCGTCGATGAATTCGAGCACCTGCATGTGCGAGCCGCACTCGTCCGGCGAGAGGTAGCCGAGCATCTGCAGGTGCGCCTCGCGGTTCCAGGTGTCCCGGGCCAGGACCTCCTGCCATATCTGGAACACCTCCTGGGAGGGGCGCCGCAGGAGCCGCAGGACCCCCAGGAGCACCACCCAGGGAGTGGGGTCGGCGGGCTGGAGGTCCGCTGCGTTGTAGCAGGCGTCGACCGTCGCCTGGGCGTCGTCCAGATCCCCCTTGCGGGAGCCGCGGACCAGGTCCGACCAGGCCTGCAGGAGCAGGGCGTCGCCGTTCCCCGGGCGCCGGGCGGGCCACGTCCGTACGAAGTTGGAGTGGGCCGTGCTCTGGGCCAGGACGCCCATCCGGTGCGCACGCCGGTCCCAGTCCGTGCCGGCCTCCGCGAGCAGTTGCTCCACCTGCGCGATCTGGAGGTCCGCGAGCCCCGGGGAGGGGCTGCCGTCCAACGCCTTCAGGACCCGGCCGAGTTGGCTGTCGTCGAGCTCAGGTGCGAGGCGCGGCTTGCGGCGGCGGCTTCCGAAGATCGGCATGCCGGGAGGATAGGAGATCATCCGGTGTTCAAACCCTTTTCGCGGGGGATCGTTATGCGCGGAGGGGATTCGAGATCCTACTGTCTCGTACGGTGAGACGACGGCGCCAGGAAGGCCCTGACGGCGGCCGCGAACCGGTCGGCGTCGTCGATCCACGGGTAGTGCCCCGCCCCCGGCTGCACCACGAGATCCGCGTCGGGGAAGAGCCCGGCGTACTCGTCGGCCATCGGGGGCGGGCTGTTGAGGTCGAACTCCCCGGTGAGCACGAGCACGGAGCGGTCGAAGGCGGCGAGCGCCGCGCGCGTGACCTCCGGGTCGAAGGCCCCCTCGGCCCCGAACCCGGCGACGGCCTCCTGGTTGTCCGGCTGGGCGGCGGCGTGCCGCTCGCGGGCCGCGGCGTCCCAACGGCCCCAGAAGAAGGGTGCGATGGCCTCCGCGTCGCCGCCCCGGCCCTCGGTGAGCTCCACCAAAGCCGCGAACGCCGCCGGGAACCACGGCTCGCCCTTGCGGAGCAGGGCGCACGCGCGCCGTGTCTCCCCGGTGATCTCCAGGCCGACGGCCCGAACGCTGGGGCCGACCAGGGTGAGCCTGCCGACGCGCTCCGGGTGCCTGGCCGCGTACTGGACGGCGATGTTCGTGCCGGCCGAGTGGGCCAGCAGGTCCATCCGGGGGAGTCCCAGGTGGGCGCGCAGCGCCTCGACGTCCTCGACGAGGCGGTCGCAGCGGTAGGAGGAGGGGTCCTCGGGGAGCGCTGACCCGCCGGTGCCGCGCAGGTCCGGGACGATCAGCCGGTGGTGTGCGGACAGCCCGCCGAGGTCGCCGAGGTAGGCGGAGTCGGCGGGGCCTCCGGGGATGCAGACGACGGGATCGCCGTCGCCGGTCACGCGGTAGGCGAGGAGGGTTCCGTCAGGTGCGGAGAAGGTGGTCATGGCCGGGATCCTGCCACTCATAACCGGGTTGTACAACCTGGTTATGAGGGTGGGCGTGCCGGGTGTATAAGTGAGCCATGACAGGCAAGGAAGACGGCGTGGAAGAAGCGGCCCTACGCCTCGGGGCGCTGACCGAGGAGCAGGCCGGGCGGATGTTCGCCGACATGAACGAGGTCATCCGCGCGGGCGAGGAGATGCGGGGGCTCCGCGCGGAGATGATCAACGTGCTGGCCGGTCTGGGCTGGACCCAGGACAAGATCGCCCGGCTCACGGGCATGAGCCAGCCCGCCGTCTCGAAGCAGGTGGCGAAGCACAAGGGAGACGACGGTGCGCTCCCACCGATGGGCCTCTCCCTCGACCAGCGCGACGCGCCCTGGCTCGAAGGGCGCTTGTGGGGCCTGGCCGAGGAGATCTCCGAGAGCTGCCGGGAAACCGCCCGCTGCACGCGCTACGTCGAGGCTCTCGCCCGGGGGCGCAAGCGCTTCACCCCGGGGAACGTGGACGCGCTGCGACGCCTCGTCGAGGAGGACCTGAGGTTGCACCGGGCGGAGCTGCCCGGCGGCTACCGGGACGCGTACGACGAGATCGGCCGTGGCCTCGACGTCCCGTCGAAGACCACGGCCGCGAACTCGTCGCCCTCGGTGCGCCGCACCCTGGCCCACCGCATCCAGCGCGACCGGCTCAGGAGCGAGCGCTGAGGGCCAGGGCCAGGGCCTGGGCCAGGGGCCTGCGGTCAGGCGTCGGCGGCTTCGAGGCCTTCCAGGCTGTCCATGAACGAGCTCACGGAGAACACCGCGCGCCCGGGACCGGCCGGACCGTAGCCGGGCGGGGAGCTCAGCCCGAACTCCTCCAGCGTCGCCCGGTAGGCCTCCAAGAGCCGGATGTGGTACTCCAGCGGGGCGCCCAGCGGGTTGGCCTTGCCCAGCGGAGTGGTCGGCTCGGGGCACCAGGTGGTGAAGCGGGGCACGACACCGTTCGACATGAAGAACCGCAGGCCCTCGGTGGTCGACTCGATGGCCTCGCTCACCTTCGTGAAGCCGAAGGGCTCGGCCATCTCGATGCCCGCCACGAAATTGGGGATCACGTTGCGCGGGCCGAAGATCTCGGCGGAGTCCAGGATCCTGCGGTGCCATTCGTCGCGGCCGACGTAGCGCTCCTTGCCCGGGCAGTGCAGCTCGAACAGCCGGCGGTCCCACACCTCGAAGTTGGGGTGGTAGATCTTGATGCCGTAGTCGTGGAAGCGCTGCACGGCGTCGCGGGGCAGGGCCTGGGCGACCACCTTGCCGGTCCAGCGGCCGGGGAAGCGCTCCTCGATGGCCTTCGCGTAGTGGCCGTAGAAATCGGCCTCGTCGCGGCCGCCGACCTGCGAGGTGATCGAACCGCCGGTGAGGGTGTACGCCCGGGACGTGCCCGCCGTGTCGTAGCGGTCGATGATCTCCAGGGCCTCCAGCACCTCGTCGACCGGCTTCACCCCGGTGTACGGGCGGCCCGCCGCCTTGTGCTGGCGCCAGTTGTGGTTGATGTCGCAGAACTGGCACTCCTCCTTGGCGCCGAAGTACTGGCACACCCGGAAGACCGTCAGGTAGATCAGGTAGCCCCACTGGATGGTCGGCGCGACCTCCATCACCGACTTGCCGTTCGACAGCTTGTGCCGGTAGTACTCCGGCATCGGCGGCAGGCCGACGTCCGCGATCCGCGCGCCGTCGAGGTACAGGCCGAGCGAACCGTCCTCGCCGCCGCGCACCACGTAGGGCGAGTCCGGGTTGACCCGTACGGAGACCACCGTGCGGCGCAGGTCGTAGGGGCCGCCGGTGAGCACGATCTCCTCGGGCGGCCGGTTCAGCGCGGCGGCGCCGAGCTCCGGCAGGGTCCGGTGGTCGAAGGAGAAGATGAAGTACGACTTGGGCTTCACGTCACCGGAGCCGCCGTCGGCCGTACCGCTGAGCGCGGACTCGTCGAAGGCCATGCCGCCCCGGAGCAGATCCTCCTTGATCACGGCCTCCCGGGGCACGTGCGGGAAGCGCTCCATCAGGCCTTCCACCAGCGCGGTTCGGCTGCGCGTCTCCATGTGCTGCTCCATCCCTGACTCCTAGAGGATCACCTCGAAGCGTAGCCCGGGGGGTCGCTTGAAAGGGCAGCGGATAGGCGGGTTAGCATATGAGCACCGTCTAGCTCGAAAGATAAACCTGTGACTGTCATTGAGGACTCGTTCAGCAGCTGGAAAAACCGCGAAGAGATCGCGGAGTCGATGATTCCGATCATCGGGAAGCTGCACAGGGAGCGGGACGTCACGATCCTGCTTCACAGCCGCTCGCTGGTGAACAAGTCGGTGGTGAGCATCCTCAAGACCCACCGATTCGCCCGGCAGATCGACGGCGAGGAGCTCTCGGTCACCGAGACGCTCCCGTTCCTGCAGGCTCTCACCGCGCTCGATCTCGGCCCTTCGCAGATCGACATCGGCATGCTCGCCGCGACGTACAAGACGGACGGTCGCGGACTCTCGGTGGCGGAGTTCACCGCCGAGGCCGTCTCCGGCGCCACGGGTGACAACAAGGTGGAGCGGCGCGAGGGGCGCGACGTCGTCCTGTACGGCTTCGGCCGCATCGGCCGCCTCGTCGCCCGCCTGCTCATCGAGAAGGCCGGCTCCGGCAACGGCCTGCGCCTGCGCGCCATCGTCGTCCGCGGCGGCGGCGACCAGGACCTCGTGAAGCGCGCCTCGCTGCTGCGCCGCGACTCCATCCACGGCCAGTTCCAGGGCACGATCACCGTTGACGAGGCGAACAGCACGATCGTCGCCAACGGCAACACCATCAAGGTGATCTACGCGAACGACCCGTCCGAGGTCGACTACACGGCGTACGGCATCAAGGACGCCATCCTCATCGACAACACGGGCAAGTGGCGCGACCGCGAGGGTCTCTCCAAGCACCTGCGCCCCGGCATCGAGAAGGTCGTCCTGACGGCCCCGGGCAAGGGCGACGTCCCGAACATCGTCCACGGCGTCAACCACGACACGATCAAGCCGGACGAGCAGATCCTGTCCTGCGCCTCCTGCACCACCAACGCGATCGTCCCGCCCCTGAAGGCCATGGACGACGAGTACGGCGTGCTGCGCGGCCACGTGGAGACCGTCCACTCGTTCACCAACGACCAGAACCTGCTGGACAACTACCACAAGGCCGACCGCCGCGGCCGTTCCGCGCCGCTCAACATGGTCATCACCGAGACCGGCGCCGCGTCCGCCGTCGCCAAGGCGCTGCCCGACCTGAAGGCGCCGATCACCGGCAGCTCGATCCGCGTCCCCGTCCCGGACGTCTCGATCGCCATCCTGAGCCTGCGCCTGGGCCGCGAGACCACCCGCGAGGAGGTCCTCGACTACCTCCGCGACGTCTCGCTGCACTCGCCGCTCAAGCGCCAGATCGACTTCACGACCGCGCCCGACGCCGTCTCCATGGACTTCGTCGGCTCGCGCCACTCCTCGATCGTCGACGCGGGCGCCACCAAGGTGGACGGCGACAACGCGATCCTCTACCTCTGGTACGACAACGAGTTCGGCTACTCCTGCCAGGTCATCCGGGTCGTCCAGCACGTCTCCGGCGTCGAGTACCCGACCTACCCGGTTCCGGGCGTCTGATCCGAGCAGAACCGAAGTGGCCCGGCTGGGAACTCCCAGCCGGGCCACTGCTGCGTTGTGGGAGGGATGGTCCCCATGAATGACGGATCGAACTGGCCGACGGACAAACTGACCGCGTTGCGCCTCGGCAGGAGGCTGGTCGCGGAAGTTCCGGCCTCGCAGCCGGACCGCCGCGCATTCGTGGACATCCGCCCCGAGCTCGGCGAGGCCGATGCCCGGGCACGTGACGAGGGGTGGGTTCGCAGCGACGCCCAACGCGGCTTCCGGCTCGAGCACTGGGAGTACGAGCGCGAGCGCATCGACGGCTTCGACTACGACATCGGGGCAGCCCTCATCGGCTCCGCTGACGCCCCGGACGAGGCTCAGCTGATCACCGTGCTCAGCGCATGGGGCGTCCGGCCCGACCTCTTCGGTCACCCCTGGGACAGCGACGATCCCCGGTAGACGGAGACGGGCGCATGCCAGAAGGCGGCATCGCCGGTGGGACCGGCGATGCCGCCTTCTGCGTGTGGTCGGCGTGGCCGACGTGGCCCTGTCGTGTGAGCGGGAAGTGGGACTCCCGCTCACGCTTCACGGCCGGGGGCTGCTACCAGAGCACGGGCAGACGCTCGGGGATGCGCTTCATGAACTGGGTGCGCCAGACGAGCTGCTCCACCGGCACGGCCAGGGCCAGCTCGGGCATCTTCTCCAGGAGGACCTCGATGGCGATCTCCGTGTGCCGCTTGCCCAGGGCCGTGGCGGGGCAGTAGTGGCCGCCGCCGCCGAAGGAGAGGTGCTGCGAGGCGTTCTCCCGGTCGATGTCGACGACGTGCGGGTCCGGGAAGACGGACGGGTCGGTGTTGGCGCCCTCGACCAGGACGAGCAGCAGCTCGCCCTTCTTCACCTCGACGTCACCGAGGGTGATGTCCTCGGTGGCCAGCCGGGGCAGGCCGTCGGCGATGGAGAGGTTGACGCGCAGCAGCTCGTCCACGGCGCCCGGGATCTTCTCCGGAGCCTTGCGCAGCTGCTCCCACACGTCGGGGTTCTGCAGCAGCGAGAAGATCGCCATGGTCAGGAAGCCCATGGTGGAGATGACCCCGGCGCCGAAGAACGTGACGCCGACGGTGGCCAGCATCTCGTCGGTCAGGTGCGCGTAGTCGGGGTCCTCGCGCAGCGCCGCCAGCTCGGCCATCAGACCGGTCGTGGCGGGGTCGTCGAGACGCTCGACCATGTAGGCCATGTCCCGGTCCCAGTTGAGCTTGGCGCCGGTGACGGGGCACGCCGAGTTCATGAACGCGATGTCGAGGCTGCCGGCCAGTCGCGGCGCGTCGGCCTGCGGGATGCCGAGGATGCGGCAGTGCAGGTTCTCGGCGTACGGGTTGGTGAACTGGCTCCGCAGGTCGACCGGCGCCCCGTAGGCCAGGATGTTGTCGACGAGCTCCGTGGCGTGGGCGCGCATCCAGTCGTTGAGACCGGCCGCCTTGGGGTTGATCGCCTTGAGCACGGCCTTGCGGAGGCCGGCGCCGGTGATGTTGCCCATGTTGTTGACGACCTCGGGCGGGATCGTCAGCGCGTACTGGCGGGGCACACCCGGGGCCGACGTGTCCTTGAGGCTGAACCGCGGATCTTCGAGGACCTGCTTGCACAGCTGATAGGAGGAAACGAGCCAGGCTTCGTCCCCGGCTATCGTCCGGACCTTCTTGACCGGCTCGGAGCGTAGCAGCTCGACCTCGGCGGGGATCTGGTCGCCGCGGGCGGAGAAGGGGAAGTCGAGGATGGTGTCAGTGCTCATCGAAGGATCCTTCGGCGGGGGTGATGACGGCGTGGCCCTGGTTGCGGGAGGCGCGCAGGCCCGAGCCGCGCGAGTAGAGCAATTCCGCCATCGGCAGGAGCTGGTGGTAGCAGTTCAGAGAGGACGGCACGCCCATGATCGCGGGCGTGTCGAGGAAGAGCGGCGCCTCGGCGCAGACGTACTGGAGGCAGACTTCGCGCTGCCGCGTGGTCGCGGTCTCCCCGTTCAGCACCTTGGAGGAGAGGAACGAGTCGACGAGCGCGCTGCAAGTCGCTCGGAAGTCGGGGTCGTTGTCCAGTCGGCGGGTCAGGTCCGAGTGGATGGCCTGGTAGGCCGGGATGTCGGTGAGGGCCGACATCGGGCGGGCGCGCAGTCGGACGCCCGAGGGGTCGGCCTCGGCGGCGGCGTTGTTGACCTTGGCGCGGACTCCGCGCAGGTTCTTCACCGACTTGCGCCGCGCCTCGATCTCGTCGTAGCCGAGTGCTTCGTACATCTCGGCGACGTACATGTCGGTGTAGATCAGGTCGACCTGATCGAAGTTGCGCATGCCCCATTGGGCAAGGTCGAGAATGCGCTGCGCGGAGAAGTAGCTGTTACCCGGCGAGATGCCGATGACCGCGTGGTCGCCCTCTTTGTTGATTACTTCGCAATGCGGGGTGTACGGCCGGACTGTGAAGACTTCGGTCGCTGTCGTCAACAGGTGTCGGGTCCTTCGCGCCGCTAGTCCCAGGGGGCCCTGTGCCCAAGGTGTGGCGGCGACGTGATGGAAGGTACCTGAATTCGAAGGCGTGCTCATATGGCTTCTGGGTAGTAACTCCTTTGCCCGACACCGTGGTTGTATCTTCCTATTTCTTTCGGTCGCCCGATCGCCCCATCAGAAATGAGTCACTCTCGGTGACTTTCCGGACGTGTTGTGCGCCCGCCGGGGTCATTGGTGCCCCGGAGGTGCTACAAATGGGAACGTGACCATTCCTCGCTACCCGTGCCGGGCACGTCGGTGCGGTCACCCCTAGGCAACCGGTTCAGGAGCGTCGCCGGCCAGGTATTCGTCCTCCAGGTGACGATCGTGGTGTTGCTCGCTGCCGGAGCCCTGCTGGCCCTCGTGCTCCAGTCGCGGCACGACATCGACCGCGAGGCACGCAACCGGTCGGTTTCCGTCGCGGAGACCTTCGCCCACTCCCTGGGCCTGCAGGAAGCGCTGAACGCCCCCGACCCGTCCGCGGTCCTGCAGCCCACCGCCGAGGCCACGCGCAAGGCCGCCAACGTCGACTTCATCGTCGTGATGGACACCAACGGCATCCGGTACAGCCATCCCCAGCCGGACCGCATCGGAAAGCGGTTCGTCGGCACCATCGAGCCCTCGCTCGCGGGACGCGTCCACACCGAGAGCGTGCAGGGCCCGCTCGGCAAGGAGATCCAGGCGGTGGTGCCCGTTACCGCGCCCGACGGCCGGGTCGTCGGCCTGGTGTCGGCCGGCCTGACCGTGAAGAACGTGACCGGTGTCGTCGACCGCCAGCTCCCGGTGATCCTCCTGGCCATCGCGGGCGGCTTGGCCCTGGCCACCGTCGGTACGGCGCTCATCAGCCGACGGCTGCGGCGCCAGACCCACGGGCTCGGCACCCAGGAGATGACCCGGATGTACGAGCACCACGACGCGGTGCTCCACGCCGTCCGCGAAGGGGTGCTGATCACGGACGGCGACGGGCGGCTACTGCTGGCGAACGACGAGGCCAAACGCCTCCTCGGCCTTCCACCCGACGCCGAGGGGCGCCGGATCGACGCCGTACCGGGCCTCGACCGCCGGATGGCGGACCTGCTGCTGTCCGGCCGGGTCGCCACCGACGAGGTACTGGAGAGCGGCGAGCGGCTCCTCGTGGTCAACCAGCGGCGCACCCACCCCGGCGGCAAGCCCGCGGGGGCCGTGGCCACCATCCGCGACTCCACCGAGATGCGGGTCCTGACCGGCCGCGCGGACACCGCCCGCAGGCGGCTGAAGCTGCTCTACGACGCCGGCGGCGACATCGGCACCACCCTCGACGTGGTGCGAACCTCCGAGGAACTCGCCACCGTCGCCGTCCCCAGGTTCGCGGACTTCGTCACCGTCGACCTGGCCGCCCCGGTGCTCGACGGGGACGAGCCCGGGCCGGGCGCCGACATGCGGCGCACCGCCGTCCACGGCATCCGCACCGACCACCCCCTCTACCCCCGCGGCCGGCTGATCGACTTCCTCCCCTCCACCCCGCAGGCCATCGGGTACGGAACCGGCGAGGCCGAGCTGGTGCCCGATCTGGGCAAGGCACCCGGCTGGCAGGCCCAGGACCCGCCGCGCGCCCGGGCCATCGTCGACTACGGAATCCACTCGCTGATCGCGGCCCCGCTCAAGGCCCGTGGCGTCGTCCTCGGCGTGGTCAACTTCTGGCGCTCGCGCAAACCCGAACCCTTCGACGAGGACGACCTGTCCCTGGCCGAGGAACTCGTCGCCCGCGCGGCCGTCAGCATGGACAACGCCCGCCGCTACACCCGGGAACACGCCCTCGCCGAAACGCTCCAGCGCAGCCTCCTGCCCCGCGCCCTGCCCGAGCAGAGCGCCGTGGACGTGGCCCACTTCTACCTGCCCGCGCAGTCCGGGGTGGGCGGGGACTGGTTCGACGTGATCCCGCTGCCGGGCAGCCGGGTCGCACTGGTCGTCGGCGACGTCGTCGGGCACGGTCTGCACGCCGCCGCCACCATGGGCCGGCTGCGCACGGCCGTACACAACTTCGCTTCCCTCGACCTGCCGCCCGACGAGATCCTCGCCCGCCTGGACGATCTCGTACAGCGCATCGACCACGACGGAGAGGCCGACGCCGACGCCACCATGGCCGGGGTTCTGGGCGCGACCTGCCTCTACGCCGTCTACGACCCCGTGTCCCGCGGCTGCACCATGGCGCGGGCCGGACACCTGCCGCCCATGCTCGTCGCCCCCGACGGTACGACGAGCATCGTGGAGCTCCCGGCCGGGCCCCCGCTGGGCCTGGGCGGGATGCCGTTCGAGACGGCCGAACTGGAACTGGCCGAGGGCAGCCAGCTCGTCCTGTACACGGACGGACTGGTCGAGGAACGCAACCGGGACATCGGCGAGGGCCTGGAACTGCTCCGCGCGGCCCTCAGCCGGCCCGACCGCAGCCCGGACGAGAGCTGCCGGGCCGTACTCGACCTGCTGCTGCCGGACCGGCCCACCGACGACGTGGCGCTGCTCATCGCGCGGACCCGGACCCTGGGCCCGGACCGGGTCGCGCAGTGGGACGTGGCGTTCCAGCCCAGCGAGGTCGGCGCCGTGCGCAACGCGGCGGCGAAGAAGCTCGACGAGTGGGGCCTGCCGGAGCTCGGCTTCGCCACGGAGCTGATCCTCAGCGAACTGGTCACCAACGCCCTGCGGCACGGTCGGGCGCCGGTCCGGGTGCGGCTGCTGCACGACCACATGCTGACCTGCGAGGTGTGGGACGGCAGCAGCACCGCCCCGCACCTGCGCTACGCCGCCACCACCGACGAGGGCGGCCGCGGCCTGTTCCTGGTGGCGCAGCTCAGCGAGCACTGGGGCACCCGGTACACCCCCGAAGGCAAGGTCATCTGGGCGCAGCAGGCCCTTCCCGGCACCCCGGGCCGCACGGAACCGGCCCTCTGGGACCTCCTGGACGCGGAGCCCCTCTGACCTCGTACGGACCTGCTGCCGACACCCCTGACCGGTAGGGTGATCTTGTCGGCTGGCGCGGTCGGCAACGGGGGAGACACAGTGAGCGAGCAGCTCGTTTTCAGAATTCTCGGCCCACTCACGGTCACCGTGAGTGGGCGCGCGGTAGCCCTGGGGGGCGCCCGGCAACGGACGATCCTCGGCCTTCTCCTGCTGAACGCGGGGCGGATCGTACCGATCGACACCCTGGTGGACGTGGTGTGGCACGAACGGCCGCCCGCCACCGCCCGGACGCAGGTCGCCATCGTCATCGCGGCCCTGCGCAAGTCCCTCAAGAGCGAGGGCGTGGACGAGGAGGTCATCGCCACCGACGGCCGCCCGCCACCGCCCGGACGCAGGTCGCCATCGTCATCGCGGCCCTGCGCAAGTCCCTCAAGAGCGAGGGCGTGGACGAGGAGGTCATCGCCACCGAGCATCCCGGCTACGTGCTGCGCGTCGACGGGCACGCCCTCGACAGCGTCACCTTCGGCGAGCTGGTCGCCGAGGCGGAAGCCGCCACCCGCGCGCGCAGACCGGCCGATGCCGCGCGCGCCTACGCGGCGGCACTCGCCCTGTGGCGCGGCCCGGCACTCGCCGGGGTCACCGGGCAGCTCGTCGAGGACGAGGCCGCCCGGTGGCAGGAGATACGCATCAACGCCTACGAGGCGATGACCGGCGTCCAGCTCGCACTGGGGCAGCACCAGCTGCTGTTGCCCGAACTGGCCGCGATGGTGCGCGAGCACCCGCTGCGCGAGCGCACCCGCTACCACCTCATCCTCGCCCAGTACCGATCCGGGCGGCGGGCCGAGGCGATGGAGAGCTTCCGGGAGGCGCGGCGCCGGTTCATCGACGAGCTCGGCATGGCGCCCGGACCCGAACTGGTCGAACTGCACGAGGCGATCCTCCGGGACGACCCGGCGCTCGGCCCGCCCTCCGCGCCGCAGGCCGTCGACGGTGCGGCAGGCTCCGCGCAGGCTCTCCCGACCGCCGCGAAGACCGTGGTCCCGAGCGTGCGGGGCCTGATCGTGCCTTCCGAACTGCCCCCGGACGTACCGGGGTTCGCCGGACGGTCCGAGGAGCTCGCTGCCCTCGACGCCCTGGTGGAGGGAGTCGGCGACCGGCACGCCCCCACCACGGGCCTGATCACCGGCGTGGCAGGAATCGGCAAGACCGGCCTCGCCGTCCGCTGGGCCCACCGGGTGAGCGAACACTTCCCGGACGGGCGGCTGTTCGCCGACCTCCGGGGCTACGACGAACAGCAGGCGCCGACAGCGGCGGGCGACATCCTCAGCCGCTTCCTGCGCTCCCTCGGGGTGGAGAGCGATGTCGTCCCCGACGGGCTGGAGGACCGTGTCGCGCTCTACCGCAGCGTGCTGGCCGACCGCCGGGTGCTGCTGGTGCTCGACAACGTCCGCACCTTCGCGCAGATCCGGCCCCTGCTGCCGGGCAGCGGTTGCTGCACCGTCCTGGTCACCAGCCGGGACCAGCTGGAGCAGTTCGTGACCTGGCCCCAGTCGGCCCGGGTCCACCTCGGGCTCCTCCCGGAGGACCGGTCGATCGAACTCATCGGGCGCATCGTCGGCGAGGCCCGGATCGCCGGCGCACCCGAGGAGGCGACGAGGCTGGCCGAGCTCTGCGACCGGCTGCCCCTCGCCCTGCGCATCGCCGCGGCCCGGCTGGCCTCCAAGCCGCACTGGTCGGTCCGCCACCTGGTCGCCCGGCTCAGCGACGAGCGGCGCCGACTGGACGAGCTCAGCCAGGGCGAGTCCCAGGTGCGAGCGAGCTTCGAGCTGAGCTACCGCTACCTCCCGAAGGACGCGGCCCGGCTCTACCGCTTCCTCGGGCTGCTCTCCGTAGCCGACTTCACCGCGTGGGTCGGGGCGGCGCTGATGGACATCGAGGTCCTGGACGCGGAGCGGCTCATGGAGCACCTCGTGGACACTCAGTTCCTCCAGGTCGTCGGGGTCGACTGCACCGGGCAGCTGCGCTACCGGTTCCACGACCTGATGCGGCTGTACGCGGGTGAGCGCGTCCGGGAGGAGGAGCCCGAGGGGGACCGGTGGGCCGCCTGCGACCGTGTGTTCCGTACCTTCCTGGCCATCGCGGACCAGGCCTACCAGCGCGAGTACGGCGGCGCCTTCGGAAGGGTGCGCGGCGACGCCGCCCGCCGTGACATCGACCCCGTTCTGCTGGAAGAGCTGCTGGCGTCTCCGCTGGAGTGGTTCGAGGCCGAACGGCTTCCGCTGGTCGCCGTCGTCGAGCAGTCGGCTCGGATGGGCATGGACGAACTGGCCTGGGAGCTGGTCGCATCCATGGAGTCGCTCTTCGGATTCCGCAACTACCTGGAGGACTGGCGCCGGTGCAGCGAGTACGCCCTTGATGCGGCACGCATCGCGGGCAACCTCCGGGGCCAGGCGGTCATGGAGCACGAGCTGGGCGCGGTGGAGCTGCGCCTGCGCAGACTCACGGAAGCGACCGAATGGTACGAGCGGGCTCTCGTGCTCTACACCGAGGCGGGGGAGGCCCACGGGCGGGCGCTGGTCCTGAGCGGTCTTTCCCTGATCGACCGGCTCCGAGGTGAGTACGGCCGGGCACAGGAGCGGCTGCGGGAGGTCCTCCCGGTGTTCCGGGCCGTGGCTGACCGTTCGTCCGAGTCGTACGTGCTCCAGAGCTTGGCGCAGTGCGCCCTCGACCAGGGGCGGCCGGAGGAGGCGTTGGACCTGTGCCGGGCAGCCATCCGCGTGTGCGAGGGCATCGGGGTGGACCGGCGCAGTCTGGCGCAGGCCAGGCACCGGCTGGCCTGTGCCCACCTGGCGCTGGGCCACCTGGACACGGCGGAGATCGAGTTCACCCGGGCCATGGAGATCGTCAGGGACCGGTCCGATCTGCTCGGCCTCGCCTACACGCTGCTGGGTCTCGCCGAGACCCGGCTCCTGGCGGGTTCGGCTGAAGCGGCCGAGCGGGCCTTCCTCGAAGGGCTGGACGTCGCCCGCCGCACCCGGAGCCCCATGGTCGAGGGCCAGATCCTGCTCGCGCTCGGCGAAGCCCGCACGGGGAGGGGACGCGAGGAGGAGGGGCGGGAGCATCTGACCGACGCGCTCGCCATCTTCCGGCGCATCGGCTCCCCGCCCTGGGAGGAGAAGGTGAACGCGGCGCTTAACCGTGGCGCTTAACCGCTCGATAGGCCGCCGATATGGCCGATCCATAACGTCAACGCAGACAAGAAACCTGCCGAGTTGTGGAGTCTGCGATGTCACGCACAGTCGAACCGGCGCGGTTGGCCGACCGCGCCGGATCCCCGGACCTTGCCCTGCGCCTGGACGGGGTCGTGAAGGAGTACGGCAAGGCCGGGCGCGGAGTACGCGCCCTGGACGGGGTCTCCGTCGGGATCGAGCGAGGCTCGTTCACGGCCGTCATGGGGCCCTCCGGTTCCGGAAAGTCGACCTTCCTGCACTGCGCCGCCGGCCTGGACAAGCCGTCCAGCGGGTCCGCCTACATCGGCGACACCGAGCTGGGCGGCATGAACGAGACCCAGCTGACCGAACTGCGCCGCCGCCGTATCGGTTTCGTCTTCCAGGCCTTCAACCTGATCCCCTCGCTGTCGGTACGACAGAACGTGGAGCTCCCGCTGCGCCTGGCCGGCGAACGCCTCGACCCGGCCTGGCTGGAGGAGATCCTCACCCGCGTCGGCCTCGGCGGCCGGGCCACCCACCGGCCCGCCGAGCTGTCGGGCGGCCAGCAGCAGCGGGTGGCGATCGCCCGCGCCCTGATCACCCGGCCCGACGTCATCTTCGGCGACGAGCCCACCGGCGCCCTCGACACCGTGACCGCCAAGGAGATCCTCTCCCTGCTGCGCTCCTGCGTCGACGAGACCCGTCAGACCGTCGTGATGGTCACCCACGACCCGGTCGCCGCCTCCTACGCCGACACCGTCCTCTTCCTCGCCGACGGCCGCATCGCCGACCGCATGCAGGCGCCGACCGCCGACCGCGTCGCCGACCGCATGACCCACCTGGGAGCGTGGGCCTGATGCTGCGGTATGCCTTGCAGACGCTGCGCGCCCGCAAGGGCGGCTTCATCGGGGCCTTCCTCGCGCTCTTCTGCGCCGCCGCACTGGTCACGGCCTGCGGCATCTTGCTGGAGACCGGACTCAGGGGCACCATCGGCACCGAGCGGTACGCCGGCGCCCCGGTGATCGTCGGCGGTGACCAGAACGTCCATCAGGTCACCGTCAAGGACAAGGGGGACGGGAAGACCAAGTCCAAGGAAAAGGCCAAGCCGCTCGGGGAGCGCGTCTGGCTGCCCGCCGACACCGCGAACACCCTCGGATCCCTGCCCGCCGTCCGGGCCGCGCTGCCCGAGATCACCTTCCCGGCGTACGCGGTCACCACCAAGGGACAGATCGTCCCGGGCGTCGACGGCAAGCCCTCGTACGGCCACGCCTGGACCTCGGCGCCGCTGACCCCCTTCACCCTGGCCGAGGGCGCGGCCCCGGCCGCCGCGAACGAGGTCGTCGTCGACCGCGAACTCGCCCGGCGGGCCGGCATCGAGACCGGCACCGAGCTGACCGTCCAGGCAACCGGAACCCCGCGCGCCTACCGGGTCACCGGCATCGCCGCCCCCGCCGGGGGCAATCTCGAACAGCAGACCTCGCTGTTCTTCTCCGACGGCGAGGCCGAGCGGCTCTCCGGCCGTACGAACCAGGTCGCGGTCGTCGGCGTGCTGCCCAAGCCCGGCGTCTCCACCGCCGAACTCGCCGCGCAGGTGAAGAAGGCCCTCACCGGCACCACCGCCCAGGTGGTCACCGGAGGTGGCACCTTCCAAGTGGTCACCGGAGGTGAACGTGGCCCGGTCGAATTCCTCGACGCGGCCAAGGCCCGGATCAAGCTTGTCTCCATGGGCGGCGCCATCGGCGGCACCTCGCTGCTCGTCGCCGTCCTCGTGGTCGTCGGCACCTTCGCCCTCTCCATCCAGCAGCGCTACCGCGAGCTGGCCCTGCTGCGCGCCATCGCGGCGACCCCCAGGCAGGTCCGGCAGCTCATCGGCCGGGAGGCGCTGATCGTCGGTTTCTTCGCCGGAGTGCTCGGCTCCCTCGCCGGACTGCCCATCGCCTACTGGCTGCACGGCCGGTTCGTCGGCTTCAAGACGATCCCCGAGACCCTCGAAGTCACCTTCAGCGTCTTCCCGTTCTTCGCCGCCATCGGCGCGGCCCTGCTCGGTGCCTGGGCCGCCGCGCGGATCTCCGCCCGGCGCGCCGCCCGCATCCGTCCCGCCGAGGCCCTCTCCGAGGCGGCCATGGAACAGCGGACCCTGACCTGGGGCCGGCTCGGCGCCGGCGCCGCGTTCCTGGTCGGCGGGGTCGTGCTGCTCGCCGTCCTCGGGTCGCTGCGCAGCGAGCCCGCCTCCACCCCGGTGACCTTCTTGTCGGTGGTGGTGCTCTCCGTGGCGGTCTCGCTGCTCGGGCCGCTGATCGCCCGGATCGCCGTCGGGGCCCTCGGGGTGCCGCTGCGCGCCTCCCGGGTCGCCGGGCACCTGGCCACGGCCAATGCCCGCGCGAACACCAAGCGGGTGGCGGCCGCCGTGACGCCGCTGGCCCTGCTGATCGGGATGGCCTGCACGGTGTTCTTCGTACAGACCACGATGGGCGCGGCCGCCACCGCCCAGGCGCAGGCCGGCAACAAGGCCGACTGGGTCGTCGGCTCGGCCGGTCCCGGGGTGCCCGGCGACGCGGCGCAGCGGCTGCGCACGGTCCCCGGGGTGACGGCGGTGACCGAGGTCGTACGGACCTCCGTGCGCGTGGGCCTGGAGAAGTACCCGGCGCAGGGCGTGTCCACCGAGGGCCTGACCCGCACCTGGGACCCGGGCGTCACCGGCGGCAGCCTCGACGGCTTCGGCCCGCAGAGCGTCGCGCTCAGCGAGGTCGCGGCCGACAGCCTGGGCAAGAAGCCGGGGGACAAGCTCAAGCTGACCCTGGGCGACGGCACGGAGACCGAGCTGGACGTGGCCGCGGTCTACGAGCGCGGGCTGGGCTTCGGTGACCTCACCATGTCCCACGCGCTGGTCTCACGGCACGTCGACAACCCCCTCGCCTCCTCCCTGCTCGTCAAGACCGCCGGGGACGGCGGGGCAGGGCGCGCCGAGCTGCGGCAGGCGCTGATCGGCCTGCCCGGTGTCGCCGTTCTGGACCGCGACCAGGTGGCGGACCTCCAGGCCGAGGCCCAGCAGTCCAACGCCGAGGTCAACTACGTCGCGATGGGCCTGATCATCGCCTTCACCGCGATCGCCGTGGTCAACACCCTGGCCATGTCCGTCTCGGACCGCACCCGGGAGTTCGCCCTGCTCCAGCTGGTCGGCACCACCCGCCGCCAGGTGATGCGCATGCTCCGCATCGAGGCCGCGCAGGTGGTGCTGATCTCCGCGGTGCTGGGCACCGGGATCGCCTTCGCGGTGCTCACCGCCTTCAGCATCGGCATGACGGGCTCGGCTTCCCCGTCGATCGACCCGTGGATGTACCTGGGCGTCCTCGGCTTCGCGGCGGCGCTGACCGCGTCGGCCACGCTGATCCCGGGCCGCCTCGCACTGGCCGGCCGCCCCGCGGACGTCATCGGCTCGCGCCAGTAGTCCCCGTGGTTCGCGTGGTCTCGTACGGCCGGCCCTGCGGAGGGGGCCGGCCGTACGAAATCCAGTGCGTCAGCGCCGGGTTGACCGCCCCGCACGTCTGGGTGGTTGTTCACCGCCCGAGGGGCTTTCGGTCGTCCGGGCCGCCGGGAGGCCGCAAGAGTTGGCTCATGATCACGGACCCGCTCCCCGCCCCCGAACCCTCCGCCGAGCCCGCCCCGGAGCCCGCTCGCCGGCCCTCGCGCCGCAAGGTCATCGCCGGCGCGGCCGCCGTCGCCGGCGCCGCCACGCTGACGGTCGCCGCCGCCAACGCCGAGACCCCCCAGGCACCCTCCGGTTCCGCCGGTCCCGACTGGGACACCTGCCTGACCGTCGCCCGGGCCATCCTCGTACGGGACGAGAAGGACCAGCCGCTCGTACCGCGCTACGCGGACGTCCTCCTCAAGGACGGCCTGCCCAAGAACCGCGGCGCCGCGGGCCGTCCCGGCAAGCAGGTGCTGGTCGTCGGCGCCGGGCCCGCCGGGCTCACCGCCGCCCACCTGCTGCGCGAGGCCGGGCACAAGGTCACGGTCATCGAGGCCAACGCCAACCGGGTGGGCGGCCGCATCAAGACCTTCCGCACCGGCGGCCACGAGAAGGCCGCGGCTCCCTTCGCGGACCCGAAGCAGTACGCCGAGGCCGGGGCCATGCGCATCCCCGACAGCCACCCGCTGGTCACCGGGCTGATCGACAGCCTGGGCCTGAAGCGCAGGCGCTTCCACCTGGTCGACGTCGACGGGGCCGGCCGCCCCGCGTACCGGACGTGGATCTACGTCAACGGCATCCGGGTGCGCCGGGCCGACTACGCGCGCAGCCCCCAGGCCCTCAACCGCTCCTTCGGCGTTCCGAAGGCCTACGAGTCCCTGCCCGCCTCCCAGATCGTGCGGAACGCCTTCGCCCCCGTGCGCAAGGAGATCGAGGGCAGGAAGGACAAGGAGCTCGTCGAGGGCTGGGCGCGCGTCGTCCAGCGGTACGGCCACATGTCGATGTACCGCTACCTCACCGAGGAGGCGAAGCTCGACGAGCGGACCATCGACCTGATCGGCACCGTCGAGAACCTCACCTCCCGCCTCCACCTCGCCTTCATCCACAGCTTCATCGGGGCCTCGCTGATCAGCCCCGACACCGCCTTCTTCGAACTCCCCGACGGCACCGCCACATTGGCCGACGCGCTCTACGCCCGGGTCAAGGACCTCGTACGGCTCGACCGGCGCGCCACCCGGATCACGCACGGCGGGGGCAAGGTCAGCATCGACACCGTCTCCGAGGGCCGCGACGGCACCGTGCGGCGGGAGACCTTCACCGGCGACACCGCGATCATCACGGTGCCCTTCTCCGGGCTGCGGCACATCCCGGTCGCACCCGCGCTCTCGTACGGCAAGCGGCGCGCCGTCACCGAACTGCACTACGACGCCGCCACCAAGGTGCTGCTGGAATTCAGCCGTCGCTGGTGGGAGTTCGACGAAGCCGACTGGAAGCGCGAACTGGAAGCCGTCAAGCCCGGTCTGTACCGGAACTACCAGGTCGCGAAGACCTCGGCGGACGGGTCCCTGCTGGGCGCCCACTCCTCCGTACCCGACGGCCGCATCTCGGACGCCCAGCGCGCCCACTACGCCGCCTGCCGCGTGGTCACCCGCGACCAGCCCGAGGCGGCCGGTGTCATCGGCGGCGGCTCGGCGACCGACAACCCGAACCGCTTCATGTTCCAGCCCTCCTACCCGGTCGAAGGCAGCGCCGGAGGCGTGGTCCTCGCCTCCTACAGCTGGTCCGACGACGCGCTGAAGTGGGACTCCCTCGACGACGAGGAGCGCTACCCGCGCGCGCTCGCCGGGGTCCAGGAGGTGTTCGGGCAGCGGATCGAGGTGTTCTACACCGGAGTCGGCCGCACCCAGTCCTGGATGCGCGACCCGTACGCCTACGGCGAGGCCTCCGTACTGCTGCCCGGCCAGCACACCGAGCTCTTCCCCCACGTCCGCAAGGCGGAAGGCAACCTGCACTTCGCCGGCTGCCACACCTCCATCAAGCCCGCGTGGATCGAAGGTGCCCTGGAATCGGCGGTACGGACCGCCCTGGAGGTCCACCAGGCGCAGTAGGTTCCGGTCCGCCGTCAGCCCTCGGCGAGGACGATCAGCCAGTCGCCCTCGCCCAGGCGGATCCGCTCCCGCTTGTCCGGGTTGATCCGCACGCCGAAGTCGGGACCGATGCCTGCCCGGGCTCGCAGGCGGAAGCCGACCGCGCATTCACCGCGGCGGCGCGCCGCCTCGACGGCGGTGGCGAAGCCGATCTCGGAGCCGGCCCGGACGTAGTCCGCGGCGGGCTTCAGGTACAGCTCGTTCCCCTCCGCGCTGAACAACTCCTCGAAGACCAGCGCGAGATGAGGGCTCTCCGAGATCTGGGTCATCAGGAGGCTGATCAGCCGGCCGCTCACGATGAAGTCCGCGCCCTCCCGGGCGGGCGCGAGGAGCCGGTTGCCGTCGTCCGACATCTCGGTGGTGAGCGAGAGCTCGCGCTGCGCGGCCTCCCCGATGGCCCGCAGATGGAGCAGGGTGACCAGTGTCCGGTCGTCCGTCCGCGACTCCGTGTCGGCCGTGGTCGTGGCCGGGGCCGCCGGTTCCCGGCAGGTCTCCTCGCCCACGACGATCACGCTGTCGTACGAGGGCACGTCCAGCTTGGCGAGGACCAGGGGATCGGTGATGTCCCCGTCGTGGAAGGCCACTTCGAGTCGCTGCCGGGGGATGCCGAGGTCGCCGGCGCCCAGGGCCACGACGTCCAGGGTGCTCCCGGGGCCCACGTACTGGTCGAGCTGCTCGACGACGAGCGGGGCGCGGCGGTTCCAGCCGAGCAGGAGCAGGCGTTCGGGCAGGGCGGGCCGTGGGGCGGCCGCCACGATGGCCCCCTCGTCGACCCAGGAGGCCACGTCCAGCTGGACGGCCGTGTCGTCGTCCCGCGAGATGACGATGATCCGGTCGCCCGCGCCGATCGGCGTCCCCGGATCCGGATTGAGCGCGACGCCGCCGTCCGCGCGCAGCAGGCCGACCGCCGAAGAGGTGGCGAAGGACAGCAGAGCCTCGCCGAAGGTGCGCCCGGCGAGCCCCTGTGCGGCGGCGGTGTAGAACTCGTCGCCCTCGAAGTCCAGGAGCTCCTGGTACACGAGCGAGAGGCCGGGCTGGCGGGCGGTCTGGACGAGGAGCCGGGCGACGATGTCGTCCACGCACAGGACGTGTCCGCCCGGCCCGGCGGCCAGCCCGGCGGTCAGGTGGTTGCGGGTGTCGCGGACCGCCGCGACCACCACCGCTCCGCCGTCCCCGGGGACGGCCGCGCCGAGGGCGAGCAGCGTCTTCACCACGTGGGCGTCGGCGTCCTCCCCGCCGGAAGGCAGCACCAGTACGGCCTTCGCCGTCTCCGGACTCACCCGGCGGAGCTCGGTGGGGTCGGTGGTGCTGCCGTTGCGGCAGATGATCCGCGTCGTGCCGGTGTCGGTGACGCGGGCGGAGATCTCGTCCTCCATCTCCACCTTGTCCTTCGGCGCGAGGACGGCGACGGCCGCACGCCGCTGGTTGGCGTTGGCGGCGACCAGCTCCCCGACCACGGGGTAGACCTGGTCGGACCATCCCAGGACCACGGTGTGCCCCGCCTCCAGCACGGTGGAATGGCCCCGGCGGAGCAGCATGAGGCGCTTGTTGATGCCCGTGGTGATCAGACTGACCAGGGTCGACACGAAGAGCAGCGCCACCAGCGCGAGCGTGACGGAGGCCAGGACGTGGAGCGGGGAACCGACCGCGCCCCCGAGCTTGAGGGTCTGACCGACGCTGACCCACACCGCCGTGAGCCGCCCGGCGAGGGTCGTCGGAGGCGTCGGCCCGGACCAGACGAGGACCGCGCTCGCCGGGATCACGACGGCGAGGCAGCCCAGGGCGAGCCAGCCGACGAGCCCGGCCGTTCCGCCCGCCACCAGATTGTCGAACCTGTACCGAAGCCGCAGGCGGAGTGACGTCGTGAGGTGCTGCGCCACGCAAGCTCCCGAGCATGAGACGTGCCGTCGGGCGGCTGCCCGCCGCCCTCGGACCCACCCTAGGGAACGGGGAACGCGATTCCGCCCCGTGGCCCGCGAGCTCACTCAGAGGTATGAAAGATCCACCGGCGGGGCCGGCATCGGATGACGGCCCCGCGCGGCGGTGCGGGTCAGTACAGGGAGACCTTGTACTTGGCGAGGACCTCGGGGACCGGCTGGTAGAAGGTCGTGCCGCCGACGGAGCAGTTGCCGCTGCCGCCGGAGGTGATGCCGAGCGCCTTCGTGCCGTCGTAGAGCGCACCGCCCGAGTCGCCGGGCTCCGCGCACACGTTGGTCTGGATCATCCCGCGGACGGTTCCGCCGCCGCTGTAGTGGACGGTGGCGTTGAGGGCGGTGACCGTACCGCTCTTGGTGCCCGTGGTGGAGCCGCTGCGCTTGACCGGCTCGCCCACGTAGGCGTTGGCGGCGGTGAAGCCGCCGGGGGCGCTGATCGCCGCGTTGTCGTAGCGGACGAGGGCGTAGTCGTTGCCGGGGAAGCTGGAGCCCACGGTGGGGCCGATCAGCGTGCTCTGCGCGGAGTTGGTGTACCAGGTGTCGGCGACGTCGCCGCAGTGGCCGGCGGTCAGGAAGTACCGGGTGCTGCCGCTGACGGCGTTGAAGGCGACCGAACAGCGGTATCCGCCGCCGTAGATGGCGTCGCCCGGACCGAGCAGGCGGGTGAACGTCCCGGGAGTGCGCTCGACGCGCAGCGCGCCGGCGTGGGCGCCCGCGGCCTTCCTGATCTTCGCGAGGCCGGCCTCGGACACGGTGCTGTCGGCCGTGACGACGACCCGCCCGCTCGCCGGGTCCGTGTACCACGCGGTGCCGCCGACGTCCGCGCCGAGCACGGCCCGGTCGACCGCGGCGAGTTCGGCCGCGCCGAAGGTCTTGGGGGCGGCGGCCTCCGCGGCCTGCCCGGTGAGGACGGTGGCCGCCAGCAGGCCGATGGCGGCGGTCGCGATCGCGGTGCGCCGGGTGGTGGGGGTGGTGCGGGACGAGGTGCGCGTGTTCCTCACTGGTCTCCTCCTCGGAGCGTCGGGGCCCGTGGGGTGGTGGGCCCTGTGAGGCCCGTCAGGAATGGCGTGTTCCTGACAAGCGCTCCGGGGAGTATGCGGAAGCCCGTCATCCCGCACAAGACCGCGGGCGTCCCGCGGATTTCCCGCAGTCTTCACGCGGCACGAAGACGTCCGGGCCGGCCCGTGGGGGCCGGCCCGGACGTAGTCGATCAGACCAGGTCGAACCGGTCGAGGTCCATGACCTTGCTCCACGCCGAGACGAAGTCCTTCACGAACTTCTCCTTGGCGTCGTTGCCCGCGTAGACCTCCGCGAGGGCGCGCAGCTCGGAGTGCGAGCCGAAGACGAGGTCGGCGCGGGTGCCGGTCCACTTGACGGCGCCCGAGGCGTCACGGCCCTCGTACTCGTCCTGCGCGGCGGACGTCGACTTCCACGTCGTGCCCATGTCGAGCAGGTTGACGAAGTAGTCGTTGGACAGGGTGCCCGGGCGGTCCGTGAAGACGCCGTGCTTCGAGCCGGCGTGGTTGGCGCCCAGGACGCGCAGACCACCGACGAGGACCGTCAGCTCGGGAGCGGAGACGGTCAGCAGGTTCGCCTTGTCGAGCAGCAGGTACTCGGCCGGCAGGCGGGTGCCCTTGCCGACGTAGTTGCGGAACCCGTCCGAGGACGGCTCGAGCGCGGCGAAGGACTCGACGTCCGTCTGCTCCTGCGTCGCGTCGACACGGCCCGCGGTGAACGGCACCTCGACCTCGACGCCACCGTCCTTGGCGGCCTTCTCGACGGCCGCGGAGCCCGCGAGCACGATGAGGTCGGCCAGCGAGACCTTCTTGGCGCCGGAGTTGAAGGCGGCCTGGATGCCCTCGAGCGTGCGGAGCACCTGCGCGAGGTCGTCCGGGTTGTTGACCTCCCAGTTGCGCTGCGGCTCCAGGCGGATGCGGGCACCGTTGGCGCCGCCGCGCTTGTCGCTGCCGCGGAAGGAGGAGGCCGCGGCCCAGGCCGCGGAGACCAGCTGGGAGACCGTGAGGTCCGAACCGAGGATCTGCTCCTTGAGGGAGGCGATGTCCGCGGCGTCGATCAGCTCGCCCTCGCGGGCCGGCAGCGGGTCCTGCCACAGCAGCGTCTCGGCGGGGACCTCCGGGCCGAGGTAGCGCACGATCGGGCCCATGTCACGGTGCGTGAGCTTGTACCAGGCGCGGGCGAAGGCGTCCGCGAACTGGTCCGGGTTCTCGTAGAAGCGGCGCGAGATCTGCTCGTAGACCGGGTCGAAACGCAGCGACAGGTCCGTGGTGAGCATGGTCGGGAGGTGCTTCTTCGACGCGTCGAAGGCGTCGGGGATGATCGCCTCGGCGTTCTTCGCCACCCACTGGTTCGCGCCGGCCGGGCTCTGGGTGAGCTCGTACTCGTACTCGAACAGGTTCTTGAAGAATTCGTTGCCCCACGCGGTCGGGGTGCTGGTCCAGGTGACCTCGAGACCACTGGTGATCGCGTCGGCGCCCTTGCCGGAGCCGTACGTGCTGGACCAGCCGAAGCCCTGGGCCTCGAGCGGGGCGGCCTCGGGGTCGGCGCCGACGTTGTCCGCCGGGCCCGCGCCGTGGGTCTTGCCGAAGGTGTGGCCACCGGCGATGAGGGCGACGGTCTCCTCGTCGTTCATCGCCATGCGGCGGAAGGTCTCGCGGATGTCGCGGGCCGCGGCGATCGGGTCCGGGTTGCCGTTGGGGCCCTCCGGGTTGACGTAGATCAGACCCATCTGGACCGCGCCGAGCGGGCTCTCCAGCTCGCGGTCGCCGGTGTAGCGCTCGTCGCCGAGCCAGGTGGTCTCGGGACCCCAGTAGACGTCCTCGTCGGCCTCCCACACGTCGGCGCGGCCGCCGGCGAAGCCGAAGGTCTTGAAGCCCATGGTCTCCAGGGCGACGTTGCCGGTGAGGATCATCAGGTCGGCCCAGGAGATGGACTGGCCGTACTTCTGCTTGACCGGCCACAGCAGACGGCGGGCCTTGTCCAGGTTGCCGTTGTCCGGCCAGGAGTTCAGGGGGGCGAAACGCTGCTGGCCGGCGCCCGCGCCGCCGCGGCCGTCGCTGATGCGGTACGTGCCGGCGCTGTGCCAGGCCATACGGATCATGAGCGGGCCGTAGTTGCCGAAGTCGGCCGGCCACCAGTCCTGGGAAGAGGTGAGGACCTCGGCGATGTCCCGCTTCAGGGCCGCGAGGTCGAGGTTGTTGAACGCCTCGGCGTAGTCGAACTCCTCACCGAGCGGGTTCGCCACGGCGGGGTTCTTCGCGAGGATCTTCAGGTTGAGGCGATCCGGCCACCACTGGCGGTTTCCGCCGCCTTGGGTCGGGTGCGAGGCGCGACCGTGCGCGACGGGGCAGCCGCCGGCCTCAGCGTTCGCGTCTGCGGCGTGTACGTCATGGTTCTCAGACATGGGAATCCTTCCGGACCCGGGGGGTCATGGTGCTGAGAGGAACTGCGTGCGGCGGACCGGGCGGGGCACATCCGTCACGGCTTCGTCTCGGACCGCACTCGGCATCTTCTTGTCACTTGGCTAACGACGAAACCGATCCTACGATGGACGGAGTCCAAGTCAAGAACCGTGTCAAAGCCATATCAAATCGGATCCCGGATAATTTCCGGTGAAGGTTCGGGAACCCCGTCGATCCTGAAGAGGTGGACCGATATGAGTGACCTGCTGGAGCGACTGCGAGAGCGTGGCTGGCGGCTGACCTCCCAGCGCCGTGTCGTTGCGGAGGTCCTCAACGGCGACCACGTGCACCTCACGGCCGACGAGGTGCACGCCCGCGCGGCGCAGCTGCTGCCCGAGATCTCCCGGGCGACCGTCTACAACGCCCTCGGCGAGCTGGTCTCCCTCGGCGAGGTGGTGGAGGTCTCCACCGACGGCCGCGCCAAGCGGTACGACCCCAACGCGCACCGCCCCCACCAGCACCTGATCTGCTCCGGCTGCGGCCTCATCCGCGACGTCCACCCGACCGGAGACCCCCTGGCCGGCCTCCCGCCCGAGGGACGGTTCGGCTTCGAGGTCTCCGGGGCCGAGGTCACCTACCGCGGGCTGTGCCCGGGCTGCGCCCGGTGATTCAGCCGATCTCGACCATCCGGGCCCAGGCGGGCGGCGCGTCCGGGACGTAGCGGCGGAGGTCGGCCGGCGCGGGTGCCGGGGTGCCGCGGGTGGCCGATCCTGGGGGCATGGGTACGAACGGCGCCGCCTACGCGGCCGCGGCCCGCCGATCGCTGCGGGTCACGCTGGCCGCGGGGGCCGGGTTCTACCTCTTCCTGTACGGCTTCGGGCAGTCCGTGGCGGCCACCTACGCGTTGTTCGCCGCGGTGGCGCTGGCCGGGTTGTCGCGCATCCCGGGGACCGGGCGGCAGCGGGCCGCCGTGCTGCTGAGGCTGCTTCCGGCGGCCTGGCTGCTGGTGGTCGTGGGCACCTTCCTGGCCGTACGGACCTGGAGCGCGGTCGCCGGGATGCTGGTCATCGGCTTCGCGCTGGCCTTCGTCGCCGCGGGCGGGCCCCGACCCGCGGGCGCCGCGCCGGGGCTTCAGCTGCTGTACATCCTGCCGTCCTTCCCGCCGTATGCCCCGGACACCCTGGGGGAGCGGCTCGTCGGCACCACCACCGGGATCCTGCTGCTGGTGATCGCCGAGGCCCTCGTCCTGCCCGATCCGCCGACCGTGCCCTACCGGGAGCTCGCCGCCCGCGCCGCGGTCACCGCCGAACGCTGCGCCGGGGAACTGGCCCGGGCCCCGTACGAGCTGTCCCCGGCCGCGGGCGCCGCCGCCACGGCCGCGGCCATGGCGCTGCGGCCCTCGAAGGTCCCGGAGGCGGAACGCCCCGCCGGGCCCGGGGTCCGCTCCCGCGGCCTGGCCCACGCCGGGCTGGCGGCCCGCACCCTGCTGAACCGGCTGGGCCGGCTGCCCGCCCCGCCGCCGGGTCGCGCCCCCACGGAAGCGGGCCTCGGCCTGCTGCGCGCCGTCGGGCGGTCCGCGGCGGACAGCGCCGCGCTGCTGCGGGGTGTTTCAGGTGCCGGGACGGCGGACTCCGGACCGGGCCGGGAACGTGCGCTGCTCGCCGCCGCTCCGGCCGCGGGGGCCCCGCCGGCGGAGCTGCGCCTCCGGGCGGACCTGCTGGAGCTGGCCGACGCCGCGCTGGCGCTGTCCACGGCCGCGGGGCTGGCCGTACGGGGGCGGGAGGCCGTGCCCGGCATGCCCATCGGCCGGTTCTGGTACGCGGGGATGCGGGCGCCGGAGCTGTGGTGGCGGCGGCTGGTGGGGCACGCGGGGAGCCGGTCGGTCTTCTTCCAGAACGCGGTACGGATCAGTTTGGCGCTGGCCGCCGCCCGGGCCGTCGCCGGACTGGCCACGCTGCCGCACGGCTTCTGGGCGATGCTGGCGACGCTCACGCTCACCCGCACCACCCTCGACGCCACCCGCAGCGGCATTCGCCAGGCGGTGGCCGGGACACTGATCGGGGCCCTGTGTACGGCCGGGGTGATCGCCCTGGTGGGCACCCACACCACGGTGTACGCCGCCGTACTGCTTCCGCTGCTGATGTTCACCTTCACGGTGGGGCCGGTGAAGGGCGTCGGCTGGGCGCAGGCGCTGTTCGCGCCGACGGTGGCCCTGGTCTTCGCCCAGCTGGCGCCCGCCACCTGGCGGCTCGCCGAGGTACGGCTGCTGGACGTGTTGGTCGGGAGCGCGATCGGCGCGGTCTTCGGACTGCTGGCCTGGCCGCGCGGAGCGCAGCAGGAGGTACGGCGCTCGGGCGTGGTGCTGCTGAGGTCCGCGGCCGAGGCCGTGGTCACCACGACCGCGGCCGTCGCCGCCGGCGGGGTACGGGATCCGGACGCGCCCCCGGAACACGGGTCGCTGCGGCATGCGCTCGTGCTGGCGGAGTCGGCGTTCGCGCAGCTGCAGAGCGAGCCGGGGGCCGGGAAGGGGGAGTCCCCGGAGGTCGACTGGCAGGCGGTGCTGCTCACCGGGCACCACGCCCTGTGGGGCGCCGACCGGGTGCTGCTGGCGCCCGCACCGGTGCGGGGGCCGGCGGCGCCCGTTCTCGTACCGCCGCTGGAACCGGAGGCGGCCGCCGCGCTGACGCGGCTGGGGGACCGGGTGGCGGGGCGGATGCTGCTGCTGTCCGCGGTGCTGGACCCGATCGGGGGAAACGGGAAGGCCCCCGACGCGCCGCTCGGGAGCGGGGGTGCGTCGGAGGCCGTCCCGGCCGGGGCGCCGGGCGGCTACTACGCCGCGGACGCCTGGCTGGAGGCGCTGCTGGCGGAGCTGGAACGGATCACCGGCCGGGGCCCGCAGCGGGCGGGACACTGACGGTGACCGCGGCTCACGGGGTGCACGGGGTGCACGGGGCTCGCGCGGCTCACGTCGAGCCCGTGGCTCACGGGGCGATCGTCACGAACGTGGCGATGCTCGGCACCCCCTGGGCGTCCAGGGCGAAGAGCATGTAGGTGCCCGGCAGCACCACGCCCGTGTCGGCGGGGACGGACACCGCGTACGCGTGCGTTCCCGTGGCCGTTGACTGCAGCGGGATCCTTCGTTGGTCGTTGTCCGTGGAGTGGGTCGCGGCAGCGGCCCGCATCAGGACGAACGACGACACCGGGCCCTGGGTGGTCACCGCGAGCGAGGTACCCGGCGGGATCCGGTGGGGTACGCCGCCCGTGATGACGGGACGCGGCTTGGGCGAACCGTCCGCGTTGAGCAGGTACGGCGGGGTGAACACGGCTCCGTCGGCGTGGTTCGTCGCGCAATCACCGCACAGGCCACCGCCACCCGAGAAGATCCGCCCGTCCGGCAACAGGTTCGCCACGCTGTGGTAGTTGCGCGGTATGGCCATGGTGGCGAGCGGGGTGAAGGCGCCGGTCGCCGGGTCCCACAGCTCGGGGGCCAGGACGGAGGTCGCGTCGCTGAACGGCACCGGGAAGTTCTGCCCGCCGAAGACGGCCACCTTGCCGTCAGGCAGGACGACGCTGTTGCTGAAGCCGCGGGCGTGGAGCATGTCGCCCGTGCGCGCGGACGTGACCTGGCTGCCCGAGACGTTCACCGTGTAGGCGCGCGTGGTCGCCGGAACGTTCTCGTAGGCGGGCGAGCCGCCCAGCGTGAGCAGTTTGCCGACGTCGTAGGAGACGGCGTTGCCGGTCATGGCGTCCGGGCTGTCGGCCCGGGGGCCGGCGGCGGTGATGCTGCCGTTGCCGGTCGTCGTGATCCAGTTCATCTGCTTGCTCGGCCCCAGCTGCAGCACCTTGCCGCCCGAAGTGGCGTACAGCCACATGTGGTTGTCGGCGCGGTAGGGGCCGGCCGGGTCGGCGGTCAGCGCCGGGGAGGCGGGGACGCCCGGGAGGCTGCGCCAGGTGCCGGTGACCGGCGACCAGAGCTCGCCGCCCTTGTCGGTTCCCGCGGTTCCGCTCCAGGATCCGCCGAGGACGAAGGCCTCACCGGTGGAGATCAGCGTCATGGCCTGGTAGCCGCGCGCGATGTTCATGTCGGTGGTGGCGGACCAGGCGTCGGTGGCCGGGTCGTAGATGCTCGCCTGTTCCGCGTTGCTGCCACCGGTCACGAGCACACGGCCGTCGGCGAGCATGGCTATGCCCGGACAGAACATGTCGTGGCCGGTGTTGTCGATCCGGCGCTGGGTGACCTTTCCGGTCTTCAGGTCCAGGATCGCGGTCTGGGTGTAGCCGTTGCTGCCGCCGAAGCGGTCGGTCGCGTACGCCGACCAGGCCAGCAGCTTGTCACCCGGCAGGACGGCGGTGGCGACGGGCACCAGCGGGAAGCCGGTGATCCGGTCCCAGGAGCCGTGGGCGGCGGCGTTGGCCGGTCCGCTCAGGCGGATCTCGGCGGCGGAGGTCCACGGACCGCGGCCGCCGGCCTCGGTGGTCACCGTCAGACGTATGAAGCGGGCGCTCTCGGCACGGGTGAAGGTGGCGGTCTTGACGGTGTCGTCGTCCCGCCAGGTACCCGCGGCCACCGGTGCGCGGAACGAACTGCCGTCGGTGCTGGTGGATATGGAGTACGCGCCCGCCCGGCCGTTGGGCCCGTCGCGGCGCGGCTGGTAGGTGAGGGCCGAGACGGTCTGGGTGCGGTGCATGTCGACGGTGATGGTGTGCGGCAGCGGGGCGGGGGTGCCGGTCCACTTGCTGTGCCAGATGGTCGTGGCGTCGCCGTCTAGCACGTTCGCCGCGCGGCCGTTCTCGCCGACGGTCTCCGCGTCGCTCGCCGTGGCCGTCCAGCCGGTCCTGGACAGGTCCACGGTGGCGGCGGGAGTGCCGGGGTCGCCCAGCAGGTCGAGCTCGGCGGCGGAGGTCCAGGGCCCGCGGCCGCCGGCCTCGGTGAGCGCGGTCAGCCGGACGAACCGGGCCCCCTGGGGCGCGAACCCGAGCGTCTTGGTGGTGGCGTCGTCCGCGAGGGTGCCGGTGGCGACCGGGCTCGCCCAGTTCTGCCCGTCCGTACTGACGCTGATGGCGTACTCGCCGAGGCGCCCGTTGGGTCCGTCGGAGCGGGGGCGGTAGACGAGTGCGGAGACCACCGCCGTGCGGTGCATGTCGACGGTGATGGTGTGCGGGAGCGGGGCGGGGGTGCCGGTCCACTTGCTGTGCCAGATGGTCGTGGCGTCGCCGTCGAGCACGTTCGCCGCGCGGCCGTTCTCGCCGACGGTCTCCTCGTCGCTCGCCGCGACCGTCCAGCCGGTCCGGTCGAGGACCGGAGCGGAGGGTTCCATGGCATTCGCCGGAGCGATGCCGTGGTGCGGCGACTGCTTCGCCGACTGCTGGTCGAAGGGCGTGCCCGCCGGTCCTGGCGGCGGAGTGCGGGCGGCCGGCGCCTGGCTCGCGACCCCGAGCCAGGGCGTCAGCCCGATCAGGAGCGACCCGAGGCCTGCGCCCACCAAGAGGTGGGACCGGCGTATCAGAGGGGGACGGGCCTGGCGTCGACTGAACTGCAAGCTGACCTCCTGGGGCGAACGGACGGGCGCCCTAGAACATAGGTCAGCGGGATGTGAACTCGCCTGGCAAACAGGCGAGTTGATACGTGAAGAGGTGCGAGTCGCGCACGCGCCGCGGGCGCCCGGGAGACGGCTCAGGCGGTCGGGCCGGAACTCTCGCCCGGGGACACCACGAGGCCGACGCTCTCGGCCGCCACGGCCACGGCGTAGTCGAAGAACGCGGCCTCGTCCCCGACGCTGTCGTGGGTACGGCTGAACACCTGGAAGACCAGCAGCCCGATCAGGCTGCTCCACAGCACGATGCCGCGCTCGATGACGTCCGAGTACGGGGCCTCGGGCGCCCCGCCGAACAGCTCCACGGCCGCGGGCAGGAGCAGCGGCGGGCCGGGCACCGCCCGCCGGGGCGGGGTGAGTTCACCGGCCACCAGCGCCGACCGCACGATGCCGGCGAGCACCGCGGGGGTGCGCGAGGCGGCCGCGACCGTGTCCTGCGGGGCGTGGTAGTCCGGCACGGGCGAGCCGTATATCAGGGCGAACTCGCCGGGGTTGTCGAAGGACCACTGTCGCAACGCACGCATGACCGCGAGCAGCCGCACACCCGCCGAGGCGCGGAGGTCCACCGCGGCCCGATCGGCCTGCTCCATCGCCGAGCCGGACGCGTCGTACGCATCGATCACCAGGGCGGTCAGCAGGTCGTCCCGGTGCGGGAAGAGGGCTTCCACCTCGGCGACGGCAAGGCCGCCGGCGCGCGCGACCCCGTCCGGGGACAGCCCCGCGGCCCCCACCTTCACCAGCTGCTGCCTCGCGGCGGCCTTGACCGCCCCCGCCGGCGTCGAGTTCTCGTCGTTCGAACGTGCTGCGGAAAGATCCATGCGGGCACCGTACCGGCCGACCGCACAGGCCCGGTTTACCGGGCCTGCCGGCGGCGTACCACGACGCGTGTCAGCGCCCAGAGGCACGTGGCGTTCGCCAGAGCGCCGAACAGCAGCGCGCCGTAGAAGCCGATCCCCGCCAGCGCCTCGAAGCCTTCGGCCAGGGACGAGTCCGCGCTCACCGCGGCCGGAAGTGGGGCGGCCTCCGCGGGGAGGGGCTCGACCGGCACCGGCGGGCCCGTGTGCGCGAGCCCGTGCGGCGCCGCGACGGGATCCCCAGGACCGGGGACGGCCATCAGCGCCAGGAGGCTGAGGGGTGCGGTCGCCAGCATCGGCCACATACCGGCGAAGCCCGCGTCCCCGGTCCGGCTGACCACCTCCACCCACAGCTGCATCCCGAGCACGGCGGCCACGTAGCCCCCGGGCACCCACATCTCAAGCTTCGACCTGCGAAGTTCCACTGCTCCCCCTTGAACGTCTCGCAGTCAGTATCGAGACGGTCGAGGGCGTGCGCCTGAGTACGACTACTCAGCCCGGTCGGCCTTTTAGTGGGTACCCCGGGGTGTGTCAAGTCCCGACTTTCCGGAACATGACCGGGGTGTGCCGATCGCGGCTTACTTGTGGTGCGGGCCTCACCGGAAACAGAACCGGAAAGCATACGAGTCACCGCATCTGAATCGGTAGGAGAAAGTCATGAACCGCAAGATTCGCACCAACAATGTTGTCCGTCCCCACCGCAAGGGATTCCGCATGGCGACGCTGGTCGCCTCGGCCGCGATGATCTCGGGAGGAGTCCTCCTTCCGGCGTCCATGGCGACGGCGGCTCCGATGCCGGCCCACGTGGCCGCGGCCTTCCCGGCCGCAGGAGGCGCCGGAGGGGACGGCGGGGAGGGCGGCGGCGGCCTCATCGGCGGCGGTGGTGGCTCCGGTGGTGGCGGTGGCGGCAGCGTCCTCGGTACCGGCGGCGCCGGAGGCAACGGCGGCAAGGGCGGCAACGGTGTCCTCGTCGGTGGCGCCGGCGGTGGCGGCGGTGGCGGCGGCGAAGGCGTGATCGGCGGCAAGGGCGGCAACGGCGGCGACGGTGGCTCCGGCATCCTCAAGGGCGGCAACGCCGGCAACGGCGGCGGTGGCGGCGACGGGGTCCTCAAGGGCGGCGCCGGCGGCAACGGCGGCAAGGGCGGCTTCGGCGTCTTCGACGGCGGCAACGGCGGCAAGGGCGGCAAGGGCGGCTTCGGCGGCATCCTCGGCGGCCTCGGCGGGAACGGTGGCGCCGGTGGCGGCAGCATCTTCTGACCCTCGCACCTGAGTCGCACCTGATCGGACGGGGTGGAGGCCTCCGGGCCTCCACCCCCTCACCCCCCACCCCAGAGCACCACCCGCAGTGATGCGGAAGCAGAAGGAGAACCCCATGTTCACGAGTTCCTGGCAGCGTCCGCTCGTCCTGGCGGCGGCCTCACTGGCTCTCGTCACCGGCACGGCGTGCGCCGCGCAAGCCTCGCAGTCGCAGGCCCCCGCGGTCGTCAGCTCCTCGCCCTCCCACTGCGTCATGGCCGGCGCGGGCGGCGAAGGCGGCGAAGGCGGCAAGGGCGGAGAGGGCGGCAAGGGTGGACAGCCCGGTCAGCCGGGTGAGCCCGGCAAGCCCGGTCAGGTGGGTTGCTTCCGCTTCGAGGACCTGCCCGACAAGTCGAAGTCCGAGCTGAACGCGATCGACAAGGTGCGCATCGTGATGGCCCTGATGACCGACGACACGGACGCCACGAAGGACAAGATCTCCAAGAAGTACAAGATCTCGCACGAGCAGCTCGACGACTGGAAGAAGGACTACCTCGCCGGCGACTGGTGCTCCCTGATGGCGGGCGGACTCCCCTTCTGCCTGTGATTCGACCCCATTCGGTCATCGGAAATCGCCCTTGCACATCGACATCGGAAACCGGCGCGGAAAGCGAGCGGGCAAACCGCGCCACGGACATTCAATTCCTCGGAAAGGGAGAACGTCATGAGCGTGCGCACCTGGAAGTTCCGTCTTGGTCTCGTCGTCTCGGCGACTCTGATCGGCGCCGGTGCGATGGTGCCGGCCGCCACGGCAGCACCGGTTCCCACGGCCGCGGTCGAGTACCAGGGGCCCTCACCCGGCGGCGGTGACGGCCGGACGGGCGGGAGCCGGTTCGGCAGCGGCGCGGCGCTCGGCGGAGTCAAGGTGGGCAACGGCAGCGTCCGCGTCGGCGACAAGGTCTGTGCGGGCAGCTGCAACGGATCGGTCAACGGCACCAACGGCACCAACGGCGGAGTCTGCGCCGGGCTGTGCAACGGCAGCGGCAACGGCGGCAACGGCACCAACGGCGGCCCCGGCGGCAATGGCACCAACGGGGGCAAGGGCGGGGTCTGCGTCGGGGTGTGCAACGGCAGCGTCAACGGGGGCACCGGCGGCAACGGCGGAGCCGCGCCGGCCACCGGCGGCAACGGCGGCAACGGGGGCTGGGGCGGCAGCGGCGGCATCTGCGTCGGCGTCGGCTGCCAGACCAGCGGCCAGGGCGGCCGCGGCGGCGACGGAGGCGAGGGCTGACCCCCCGCCGGCGCCCGTACGGCCGGTCGGCGACCGGCGAGGAACTGCTCCAGGGGGTCCCGTTCTCCTCCACACCGGGACCCCCTGGAGCACTGTCACGAGGACACTCGGATGAACCACTGGATAGAATTCACGGTATGGAAGGGCGGCCTGGCGCGTCCGTCGTCGGGTCGGCCCCGTGAAGGGGGCGGCACCGGATGGGCACGGCAGCGAACCTGAGCTCGTACACGGGCCGGCCCTCCGGCCTGATCGGCCGGCAGATCGCGGGTTACCGGGTCGAGCGCCTGATCGGCCGCGGCGGCATGGCCGTCGTGTACTGCGCGAAGGACCTGCGCCTGGACCGGATGGTCGCCCTCAAGCTGATCGCCCCGGAGCGCGCCCTCGACGAGACCTTCCGGCGCCGTTTCACCCACGAGTCACGGGTGGCTGCGAAGATCGACCACCCGCACATCGTGCCCATCTTCGAGGCCGGCGAGACCGACGGCGTCCTGTACATCGCCATGCGCTACGTCTCCGGCCTCGACCTGCGCGGTCTGCTGGACCGGGAGGGGCCGCTCCCCGTCGCGACCGCCCTGCGCATCGCCTCCCAGGTGGCCTCCGCACTCGACGCGGCCCACGAGCACGATCTGGTCCACCGGGACGTCAAGCCCGCCAACATCCTGGTCGCCGCGGGCACCGACAGCGACCACCCCGAGCACTGCTACCTCACGGACTTCGGGCTCACGAAGAAGGCGCTCTCGCTCACCGGGTTCACCACGGCGGGCGAGTTCGTCGGCACGCTCGACTACATGGCGCCGGAACAGATCACCGGCCGTCCCGTGGACGGCCGGTGCGATCTCTACAGCCTGGCCTGCGTGGTCTACGAGTCCCTCGCGGGCGGGCCCCCCTTCGAGCGCGACGAGGACGTGGCCCTGCTCTGGGCGCACCAATACGACCAGCCGCCTCCCGTGATCGAGAGGCGGCCGGACATCGCGCCCGCGGTGGACGAAGTGCTGGGGAAGGCCCTGGCGAAGATCCCCGAGGACCGGTACGGATCCTGCCTGGAGTTCGTGGCGGCCCTGCGGGTCGCGGCCGGGGCGGGCGCCGGGGCCGGTGTCGTCAAGCGCACCGTCCCGGGGAGGGCCGTGCCGCCGCCGGAGCCTCCGGCCTGGGCCCGGCCGGTCTTCGGCGGCCCGCCCGGCCTGCGGTAGACGCCCGCGGCCTCCGTGATCGGGTGCTAGAGCCCCAGGGAGATGGCCAGTCGGGTCATCTCCGCCGTGGTGTTGATGCCCAGCTTGGCCCGGATGCGGCGCAGGTAGGCGTCGACGGTGTGCTTGGAGAGTCCCATGAGGCGGGCCGTCTGCAGGTAGGTGCATCCGGCGGCGATGTAGCGCAGTGCCTCCTGCTCGCGCGGGGCGAGCGTGGGGGCGGGAGCTTCGACCTGCGGCATGGTGAGTGTGAGGCTCATGGGATTACCTCCGACGAATCGGCTCGGTCTCACTGCTCACGCCTTCGGAAGCAGGGGACATATCCCGAATGTCGTCGTATGTCCCTGATAAAGAGCTTGTTCGTCGGAGTTCATGGCGGTGTCCGCCGACTGTCACAGCGGTGTCACAGGGATCCGAAGTCGACGAGGGACTGCTCGGCCCAGATGGTCTTGCCGATCACCGTGTGCCGGGTGCCCCACCGCTTCGCGAGCTGGGCGACGAGCAGCAGGCCCCGCCCTCCCTCGTCGAAGATCCGGGCCCGCCGCATGTGCGGCGCGGTGCTGCTCGCGTCGGAGACCTCGCAGATCAGCGTGCTCTTCTCGTGGATCAGCCGCAGCTGGACGGGCGGCGCGCCGTAGCGGATGGCGTTGGTGACCAGCTCGCTCACCAGCAGCTCGGTGACGAAGGAGGCCTCCTCCAGCCCCCAGGCGGTCAGCTGCTCGGTGGTCTGCCGGCGGGCCTCGGAGACGACCGAGGGGTCGGAGGCCAGGTCCCAGACGACGACCTGGTCGGCATGGAGGGCCCGGGTCCGGGCCACGAGCAGGGCGACGTCGTCCTCGGGCCGGTGGGTCAGCAGCGCGGTCAGTACCCGGTCGCAGACCGTGTCCAGCGTGGAGGCGGGGCGGACCAGGGCCGCGAGCATCGTGTCCAGTGCCTCGTCGATGTCGTGGTCGCGGGTCTGCAGCAGGCCGTCGGTGTAGAGGGCGAGGACGCTGCCCTCGGGCAGCTCGACCTCGACGGTCTCGAAGGGCAGGCCGCCCAGACCCAGCGGCGGCCCGGCCGGGACGTCGAGGAGGTACGCCGAGCCCTCCGGGGTGACCACGGCGGGCGGCGGGTGACCGGCCCGGGCGACGGTGCAGCACCGGGTGACCGGGTCGTAGACCACGTACAGGCAGGTGGTGCCGATGCCCCCGGCGGCCTCCCCGTTGTCCTCCTGATCGGCCTCGTCGGCGGACAGGTGGATGATCAGGTCGTCGAGGTGGGTGAGCAGCTCGTCGGGCGGCAGATCGACGTCGGCCAGGGTGCGCACCGCCGTGCGCAGCCGGCCCATGGTGGCGGATGCACGGATGCCGTGACCCACGACATCGCCCACGACCAGGGCCACCCGGGCACCGGACAGCGGGATCACGTCGAACCAGTCGCCGCCCACCCCGGCCTCGGAGCCGGCCGGCAGGTAGCGGGAGGCGATGTCCACCGCCGCATGGTCCGGCAGCGTGTGCGGGAGCAGGCTGCGCTGCAGGGTCATGGTGCTGGTGTGCTCACGGGTGTACCGGCGGGCCTTGTGGATGCTGACGGCCGCCTTGGCCGTCAGCTCCTCGGCCAGCAGCAGGTCCTCCGGCCGGAACGGCTCCTGGCGCTCGTGACGGCTGAAGACCGCCAGGCCGAGCGTGACACCGTCGGCGCGCAGCGGCACCAGCATCAGGGCGCGGGCCCCGTACTCGCCGATCCAGGCGGCCGCGGGATCCTGGGACACCCAACGGGCCACGGCCGGGTCGGTGGCCGCGTACACGGCGCCGCGGCCCGAGGCCAGGCACTCGACGGCGGGGGAGAGCGGCGGATAGGCGCTCGTCGCTCCCACCGAGATCCGGGCCTCCGGGCTGCCGCCGAGGATCGACCGCACCGCGGTGCGGGACACGGTGACGGGCCCGGGAACGGCACGGGAGGACGCCCCGTCGGCGCGCGGGGGAGGCTCCAGCAGGTCGACGACCGCGAGGTCGGCCAGCCGGGGGACGGCCACGTCGACCAGCTCCTGCGCCGTACGGGCGCTGTCCAGGGTGGTGCCGATGAGCGCGCCGGCCACGTCCGGCATGAGCAGCTGCTGCCGCTCGCCCTCGATCGCGGCCCTGTCGTGCGCGGCCAGGCCCACCGCGCGCACCCGGCCGTCCGGATCGCGCAACGGGGTCAGCGAGGTCGCCCAGCCGCGCCCGTGCTCCGCCGAGCTCGTACCCGCCGGGCGGACGAAGGAGTCCAGGTGTTGCGGCTCACCGGTCTCCAGGGCCAGGCGCATCCTGCGCTCGGTCTCCTCGCTCACGGGATCCGGCGCGATCTCCGGCAGCCGCAGCCCGCGCATCTCGGCCTCCGTGAGCGACAGCGTGCGCTCCATGCCGGAGTTCGCCCGCAGCAGCCGCAGGTCGGCGTCGAAGATCGCCAGGAAGCAGGGGGACTGGTCGAAGGCCCAGTCCTTGAGGGCTTGGCCCCAGGACGTGGTGGTCGTGGCCGTGCGTGCCGACTCGTGGGAGGCGTTCGTCTCCTCCGGCCGCTCACCGGGGGAGGTGGGAAGTTGCTCCATCGCCGCTCATCTCGCCCTCGCTAGTTCCTTGCCGCGTTACGACGGCAACCCGCATGGCCAGGGGCTCCACTGACAAGCATGATCCGGCCGGGCAAGGAGCACCAACGCAGTGCCGTCAGGGGCGCGCGAGGACGAGGGCGAGCAGCGCGTCCCCCGCTCGCCACACCATCGCGCGGCGCCGTCCGGCGAGCAGGGGCGGCCCGAGGGCGAGGATCTCGATGCCGCGCGGCGCTGCGCCGAAGACGCTGCTGCGGTCGGCCTTGACCGCGGCTTCCTTGAGCGCCCAGGCGCCGGCCAGCGCCTCGGGCCGCCGCGTACCGATGAGGGAGAGCTCCGAGGGCGAGAAGGCGTGGTCCGCGACGCGGCGCACGGTGGCGGCGGAGCCGGTCTCGCACAGGTCCACGCCGACCGGTTCCGGGGCGAGGGCCGCGGCGACGTGGCGGGTTGTGTGGCTGATGGAGAGGTGCAGCCCGGGCACCGGGCTGCCGCCGACGAGCACGCACGGGCTGCCGTCGGCACGCGGGAGGACCTCCACCTGGGGCGCCGGCGCGGAGACGACCTGGCCGACCAAGCGCTTGGCGAGCAGTCGGCCGGCCAGCCACTCGGCCTGCCGCCAGGCCGGGAGCGCGCCGACCACGCGGCGCTCGGCCACCGAAAGGGGTGGCGCTGCGAGGAGGTCGGTGCGCCGGGCCACGATGAGGGCCGCTCCGCCCCATCGGTGGACGTCGCCCGGCGCGATCCGCCGGAAGGTGGTGTCCATGACGGCGGGGCTCAGGCGGCGGCCGGAGCCGGAGCGGGAGCGGGAGCCGGGGCCGGTTCCAGGTTCCGGAGCTCCTGCGCCAGCGCGGTCACCGTGCGGCGGATCTGGTCGGGCGTGTGCTCATGGGTGACGAAGAAGCGCAGCCGGGCCATCTCCTCGGGTACCGCCGGGTAGAGGATCGGATTGACGCTGATTCCCTGCTGGAACAAGGCCTCGGCCAGCCGCAGCGTCCTCAGCGAGTCCCCGACAATGCACGGCACGATCGCCGTGTCGTGGCTGTCCCCGGTGTCCACGCCCGCATCGCGCGCGAGGCGGACGAGCAGCGCGGCGTTCTCGGCCAGACGTGCCACGCGCTCCGGCTCCGCACGCAGCACCCGCAGGGCGGTCAGGGAGGCGGCGGTGTCGGCCGGGGTCATGCCCGCGCTGAAGACGAATCCCGGAACGGTGTACCGCAGGTACTCGACGACCGCCCGGTTCCCGGCGACGTAGCCGCCGCAGCTCGCCAGGGCCTTGGACAGCGTCCCCGACCACAGTTCCACGGCCGAGCGGTCGACGCCGAAGTACTCGCCGATACCGCGCCCCGTCGCACCGATCGTGCCGATGCTGTGCGCTTCGTCGATCATCAGCAGGGCACCGTGCCGCCGCTTGACCTCGATGAGCGCGGGCAGGTCGGCGATGTCGCCGTCCATGCTGTACACGCCCTCGATGACGACGAGCACCCGCCGGTACTGGTGGCGGACCCGCGCGAGGAGGGCGTCGAGGGCGGCCGCGTCGTTGTGGGGGAACGGCCGCCGGGTCGCGCCGGAGAGCGTGCACCCCTGCAGGATGCTGTCGTGGGCGAGGGAGTCGTGGACGACGAGGTCGCCCGGTCCGACGAGGTGCCCGATCACGGTGACGTTGGTGGCGTGCCCGTTGGCCAGGGTGATCGCGGCCTCGCATCCGAGCAGGTCGGCGAGTTCGGTGTCGAGCTCCACGTGGAGCGGACGGCTGCCGGACAGCAGCCGGCTGGCGGACACCGACGTGCCGTAGCGCTCGATCGCCTCCTTGGCGGCCTCGCTCACACGGGGGTGCGTGGCCATGCCCAGGTAGTTGTAGCTGGAGAAGGAGAGGAGCTCCCGGCCGTCCACCACGGTGGTGTCGGTCATGCCGCCCTCGTGGACGAGGAAGTACGGATTGGGGAGCCCGAGCGCCCCGAGCGTCTCCACGCGGCGGCCGTGCTCGGTGACCTCCGGGAAGCACTCGATCCGCGTGTGCTCCTCGGGCAGCGGGACGGGCGGGCCGGAGGGCGCCTGGTGCCCCTGCTCGTGCTGCCCGTGTTCGTGCTCGGCGCGCTGACCGGGTACGGCGGCGGGCGTGGCTTCGGCCTCAGGTTCGGCCTTGGCCTTGGCCTTGACCTTGGCCTCGGCCTCGAACCTGGCCTCGGCCTTGGGCTCGACCCCAGCCCCGCCCTCGGGCTCGGCTTCGGCCTCGGCGGTGCCGGTCGCGATCAGCGCGGAGATCCTCCCGACCGTCGGCCGGTCGGCCACCCTTTCGTCGAACCTCCACCGCGGCCACTCCCGCTTGAGGGAGGTGAACAGGTCGGTCAGCATCAGCGAGTCGAAACCGAGGTCGTCGATCAGCAGCTGGTCGCCGTTCAGGTGGCTCACCGGGAACGCGCTGATCCGGGCCACGTGCCCGAGCACGGTTCCTGTGACCTCGTCGATGCCCCCGATCAGCGACGGCTCCGCGTCGGCCGGTGCGGCAGCCGGTGCGTCGACCGGTACGGCGGCCGGTACGAAGACCTCCTCGGCCGGCGCGGGCTGCGCCGGCGCAGGCTCCGGTCGGGGCGCCGGCTCCGGTCGGGGCCGGACCGGGGCGGCGGGGGCCGCCTGCCGTGCGCCGCGCCCGCCCGTCACCCAGTACGACTGGGTGTCGAGCTTCGCCACCGGCAGGTCCAGCAGACGGCGGTCCTCCGCGGGAACCAGGGCGCGCGGGTCGACCGGGACGCCCAGGACCGCGAGCCGGGCGAGGGCCAGGACGAAGGAGCGCCCGCCGTCCGGCTCCGCCCCCACGACGGGGACGACGTGGAGGTCGCCGTGGCCGGAGAGGTTGCGGCAGACCGAGGTGAGCAGCGAGCTGCCGCCGGCCACCTGGACGAAGACGCGCGCGCCCTGCTCGTACGCGGTGCGGACGGCGTCGCCGAAGTGGACCGGCGAGGACGCGTGCCGCGCCCACAGCTCGCGCAGTCGCCCGGGGTCGGAGCAGACCTCCGCGTTCACGGAGGAGATGAACGGCAGCACGGGGCCGCTGACGGGACGGGCGGCGAGGTCCGCGCGCATGCTCTCCTCGGCGGAGGCCAGCCGCGGCGAGTGGAAGGCATTGGACACCTCCAGCATCGCCGTCACGATCCCGGCCTCGGCGCAGGCCTGCCGCATCGCGGCGAGTCCGTGCGGCGTGCCGCTGACCACGACCTGCCGCGGCTGGTTGAAGCAGGCGAGCCACACGTCGTCGATGCCGTCGATGAGCCGGCGGCAGGTCTCCCTGTCGCTCTGCACGGCGAGCATTCCGCCCCGCTGGCCGCTCTCGGCCTGCCGCAGGGCCGCGCCGCGGTGGACGAGCAGCCGGACGGCGCCCTCGTCGGAGAGCGCTCCGGCGGCCGCGGCCGCGGCGAACTCCCCGACGCTGTGGCCGAGGGTGAGGTCGGGGGCGATCCCGCAGTCGGCGAGGAGCCGGGTCGCGGCGATCTGGACGGTACCGAGCAGCGGCTGGCACACCTCGGTCGAGGTGAGCCGCTGTCCGAGCTCCTCGGTGCGGCCACGGGTGTACGCGGTGGCCGCGGCCTCCCCGTACAGCAGATCGGCGATGTCGAAGCCGGTGTCGCGGCGCGCCACGGCGCTCAGGACCCCGACCGTCGCCCGGAAGCCGGGGAACCGCTCGTGCAGGTCCTCCATCATGCCCGGCCGCTGACTGCCCTGACCGGGGAAGAGGAAGGCGATCCGGCGCTGATCGGCCGGCAGCG